>NZ_FMVW01000003.1 GCF_900102695.1 Afifella marina DSM 2698 | reverse complement strand
CTTGAACATCAAGGTCGGATCGAGCGCCGGGCGGCCATTATCCGGACAGTAGAGCCCCGCAACCCGGTCATGGATGAACGAGAAGTCGATCACCGCGTCGATCTTGCGAAGCAGGTGATCCTTGGGAACCAATTGATCGAGTGTCACCATCTCGATCGCAGTCTGCTCAGGGGCCGGGCTCTTCAACATGGCCCACTGAATCAAAAAGCCCCGGCTCACGCCAGGGCTTTGTCAGCAGTCTGAGGGCGGCCGAAGCCGCCCCCAGACTCGCAACCGAAACGGCTCAGAACTCGCCCTGCCGGTAGCTCGACTGACGTTCCAACATCCATCCCGGGTATTCGGGGGCAAGACGGCTCACCTGATCGAGCGTCTTGAGCTCGTCGTCGGAGAGACGAACCTCCACGGCGGCGAGATTGTCGTCCAGCTGGTCCATGCGCTTGGCGCCGATGATGACGCTCGTCACCACCTTCTGATGCAGGAGCCAGGCGAGCGCGATTTGCGCCACGGAAGCCGAATGCGCCTCGGCAACCTTGCGCATCTCGTCGATAACGGCATAGCCACGGTCCTTGTCGACCGGCGGAAAATCGAAGGTCGCACGCCGTCCGTCGCCCGATTTTTCGTCGTCCCGGCTGTATTTCCCAGAGAGGAAACCGCCAGCGAGCGGGCTCCACACCATCAGCCCGACCTTCTCCGAGGTGAGCAGCGGCACGATCTCGCGCTCCAGATCGCGGCCAGCGATGGTGTAATAGGCCTGCAGCGAGCGGAACGGTGCGAGGTTCTTGCGTTCTGAAATCCCGAGAGCCTTGGCGATCTGCCAGGCCGCCCAGTTCGAAACCCCGACGTAGCGGACATGACCGTGGCGCACGAGCGTATCGAGGGCTTCCAGCGTCTCCTCGATCGGCGTCAGCGGGTCGAATCCGTGGATCTGGTAGAGATCGATGTGGTCGAGCTGCAGACGGGTGAGGCTCTTCTTCGCCTGGTCGAGAATGTGATAGCGCGAGGCGCCGGTGGCGTTCGGTCCTTCACCGACACGGCCCAGAAACTTGGTCGCCACGACGACCTCGTCGCGCGCAACGCCGAGATTCTTGAGCGCCTGCCCGGTGATCGTCTCCGAGCGGCCTTCGGCATAAACATTGGCCGTGTCAATGAAATTGACGCCGGCATCGAGGGCGCGGCTGAGAAGTGCATCGGCATCCTGCTGTCCAAGATTGCCGATCTTTCCCCACAGCCCCTCGTTGCCGCCGAAAGTCATGGTACCGAAGCACAGTTCCGAGACAAGAAGGCCGGTCTGGCCGAGCGGATTGTAACGCATGGATTCGTCCTTTCGCGTGGGTCGGCCTTGACCCGTTCGCACGAGGCAAGGCCGCAAATGCAGGATCCGCCGAGGCCGAAACCTCGGGCCGACCGGCGTCGCGAATGCAACACGGCACTCGAAGGGCTGCCGACCGGCGGATGGTGCCCGGATTTTTGGGCCGGGCGTCAGAACGGCGGCTTGGCGGATCGTGACCGAAATGGCGTGTCTGCCGTCTGGCTGCCACGCGGATGCTGCCACCTTTTTGCCTGATCCTCTCAGCCGCGGGCTTTCCTTGTGGCAACCTCGCACTCAAACATTTATCTCTGCCCTGCAATCTCGCGGACAACGCCCATGCCGGAATCCCTTGCGGGCCTCGATGCTCTCAGCGCACTGATCCGCCGCCATTGTGACGGCCACCGGTGCCAGACGCCTGTGCCGGGCCTCACGCTCGTGCGCTCAGATGGGATGACGCTGCCGACGGCCTCGATTTACGAGCCGCTTCTTTGCGTGATCGCGGGCGGTGCCAAGCGCGCCATGCTCGGCGACAAGCTTTTCGAATATGGCGAAGGCAACTACCTCGTCGTCTCGGTGGATCTCCCTGTCGTCGGGGAGATCTACAAAGCGAGCCGCGAGGAGCCGTATCTCGCCCTCGCGGTGCGTCTCGACCCGAAGCTCCTCGCCGCCATGCTTCTGGAAATGGGCGATGGAGAAGCCGAAACAACGCTCGCTCCGGGTCTCTCAGTCAGCCTTCTGACTCCTGAGCTGCTGGATCCGATTGTGAGGTTTGTCCGCCTCTTGGACCGACCCCGTGACATCCGCATCCTCGCACCGCTCATCGAACGGGAAATCGTCTACCGGCTGATGCGCGGACCTCAGGGCGGCACGCTCCGCCAGATTGCTCTGTCCGACAGCCGCCTCAGTCAGATCAGCCGCGCCATTGCGTGGATCAAACAGCGCTTCGATCATCCGCTCAAGATCGAGGATGCGGCAGATATCGCCGGCATGAGCGCCTCGTCCTTTCATCGCCATTTCAAGGCGGTGACCGCCATGAGCCCGCTGCAATACCAGAAGCAGCTTCGACTGCAGCGGGCCCGCCACCTGCTGCTCACGCAAAATGCCGATGCGGGCAGCGTGAGTTTCGCGGTCGGCTATGTGAGTCCGTCTCAATTCTCCCGCGAATATGCCCGCTTTTTCGGGGCCCCTCCCGCCCGAGACGCGGCGCGGCTGCGCGCCTCCGCGCTCGATGACGCGCAATTGACCGATCCTCTCTGAGGCGGGCAGCAAGGCGGACGCGCTTCGCCGGCTCACGAAAACAGATCCTGGCACGGCGGCCGGAAGCAACGCCTTTCCCCTTCATGTGTTCATGAGAGAGACCCGACGCGGGAATGGCCCGCAATGGGCGAGCCTCCACCCGCCGGCCGGGCTTGGCTGGCGCGCCCATTCCTCGTCCCGGCCCTGTCCGCCGCACAGCGAGACAGGGCGCCGTCTGTAAGAAAGGACGATCTGTGATCACCCTCACCGTCAACGATACCGTTCACGAGCTCGATCTTGATCCGCGCACCTCGCTCCTCGATGCGTTGCGCGATCATCTCGCGCTCACCGGCACCAAGAAAGGCTGCGACCACGGCCAGTGCGGCGCCTGCACTGTCCTCGTCAACGGCCGCCGCATCAATTCCTGCCTGACGCTTGCCATCATGCATGAAGGCGATGCCGTCACCACCATCGAAGGCCTCGGCACGCCCGAAGCCTTGCACCCGATGCAGGCGAGCTTTCTCGACCATGACGGGTTCCAATGCGGGTACTGCACGCCCGGCCAGATCGTCTCCGCGCTTGGCATGCTCGACGAGTTCCGCGCCGGCTGGCCGAGCCATGTGAGCGAAAGCCTGGACGGCGGAACGGAGCTCTCCGACGAAGAAATCTCCGAGCGCATGAGTGGCAATATCTGCCGCTGCTCGGCCTATCCCAACATCGTCCATGCGATCCGCGCCGCCCGCGACGAACGTGCCGACAAGGGCGAAAGCGAGGAGCGGACATGAGGGAATTTGCCTATTCGCGCGCTGGCGACCTTGAGGAGGCCGGCCGTCTCGCCGAGGAACAGGCGGGCCGCTTCATCGCCGGCGGCACCAACCTGCTCGATCTCATGAAGCTCGAGGTCGAGACACCGAAAGCGCTTGTCGACGTCTCGCGGCTGCCGCTCGGCGAAATCTCGCCAACAGAGGATGGCGGCCTCAGGATCGGCGCCATGGTGACGAACGCCGATCTCGCCGCCGATCAGACCGTTCGGCGCGATTATCCCGTCTTGTCGAGGGCGCTGCTGGCCGGCGCCTCGGGGCAATTGCGCAACAAAGCGACGACCGGCGGCAATCTCCTGCAGCGCACGCGCTGCTACTATTTCTACGAGACGTCCGCGCCCTGCAACAAACGCAATCCGGGCTCGGGCTGCGCCGCACTCGACGGCTTCAACCGCATCCATGCGATCCTCGGCACGAGCGATCAATGCATCGCGACGCATCCTTCCGACATGGCGGTCGCCATGCTGGCGCTCGACGCGAGCGTCGAGACCCGGCTTCCGGACGGCGGAAGCCGGACGATCGCGCTGAAGAATTTTCACCGTCTTCCCGGTCAGACGCCGGAGGTGGAAAGCAATCTGCAGCCGGGCGAGCTCATCACCTCCGTCGTGCTGCCGCCGCCACCGAAAGGCCGGCACATCTATCGCAAGGTGCGCGACCGCGCCTCCTATGCATTTGCGCTCGTCTCGGTCGCCGCCATCGTCGCCGTGGAGAACGGCAAGATCGCCTCGGCCCGTCTGGCCTTCGGCGGGCTCGCCCACAAGCCATGGCGGGACAGGGCCGTCGAGGAAGCTCTCATCGGCCAGGAGCCATCAGAGGCGCTGTTTGAAGAGGCCGCGGATCTGCTCCTCAAGGAGGCGGCAGGCCACGGCCATAACGATTTCAAGATCCCCCTCGGCCGACGGACATTGATCGCCGTTCTCTCCGAGGCGACGAAGGAGGCCGCGCAATGACCACCGACGCAAACACCTATGCGATGGACGAGGCGGTCGGCGAAACGCGCCTCGATCGCGGCACGCAGGGCGTTCTCGGCAAGCCGCTCAACCGCTACGAGGGTGCCCTCAAAGTCTCGGGCCGCGCGCCATACGCTTACGAGCATCTCGCCGGTGAGGACGTCGCCTACGGCTTCATGGTGACGGCGGGCATCGGGCGAGCGAAAATCCGGTCCGTCGACACATCCAAAGCGGAGGCGGCACCAGGCGTTCTGACCGTCATCTCGGGAGATGACGTACTGCGCGCCTCCGCCCTGCCGATGGCACCGGCCGCGCAGACGATCGACGGCGAGGTCTTCCATTACGGTCAGCCGCTGGCGCTCGTCGTTGCCGAAACCTTCGAGGCGGCTCGGCATGCGGCCACGCTCGTCGAGACCCTCTACGAACCCGGCCAGGGCCGCTACAGCCTGCGCGACCAGCTCGACGAGGCGGTCAATCCGGGGCCAGGCGCCATGCAGCCCGACAATCTCCGCGGGGAGTTCGAGGCCGTCTTTGCGGAAGCCGAGGTTCAGTTCGACGAAACCTATACGACGCCGAGCCACAGCGCCGCCGCGATGGAGCCGCATGCGAGCGTCGCCAAATGGGACGGCGACAATCTGACCGTCTGGTCGTCCTGCCAGCTTCTGGAGACGAATGTCATTCAGATCGCCAACGGTGTCGGCGTGCCAGTCGAGAACGTCCGCCTTCTGAGCCCTTATGTCGGCGGTGGCTTCGGTTCCAAGCTCGGCATTGGGCCGGACGCCGTTCTGGCGGCACTCGGCGCGAAGGCGGCGGGCAAGCCGGTGAAGGTCGCGCTCAGCCGCCAGCACGTCTTCCAGACGACCTCCCGTCGTTCCGAAACAATCCAGCGCGTGCGCATCGGCACGACGAAGGAAGGCCGCATCACCGCGCTCGCGCACGAGAACTTCGTCGTCAACTCGACCGGCAATTCGTTTTTCGAACCGGTCGCGATTTCAACGGTGTTTCTCTATGCGGGCGAGAACCGAAAAATCACGCATCGGCTCGCTGAGACCGATGTCTTGATGACGGCCTCGGTGCGCGCGCCGGGCGAAGCCGTCGGCATGCTGTCGCTCGAGAGCGCCATGGACGAGCTTGCCATCCGGCTCGACCTCGATCCGATCGAGTTTCGCAAGCTGAACGAACCGGAGGTTGCACCGCAGGACGACCTCCCCTTTTCCTCGCGAAAACTCCTGCAATGCTACGAAGAAGGTGCAAGTCGCTTCGGCTGGCAGAACCGTCCCGAAAAACCCGCAAGTCGGCGTGAGGGCGAATGGTGGATCGGTTCCGGCATGGCTGCGGCTTCGCGCAGCCATCAGCTGATGAAATCCTCAGCCGAGGTGGAGCTCGCCCCCGACGGCCGCGCCACCGTGAGAACGGCGATGACCGATATCGGCACCGGTTCCTACACGATCCTGCAGCAGATCACCGCCGAGATGCTGGGGCTTCCTCCCGGGCACGTGACCGTGCTTCTGGGCGATACGGCGCTGCCGCCGTCTTCGGGCTCCGGCGGCTCCTGGGGGGCAAACAGCGCCGGTTCGTCGGTGTACCTTGCCTGCGAAGACCTGGTGAGGGAGCTCGCAAAGCGCCTCGACGTCGATCCCTCGGACCTCACCCTGAAGGACGGCCAGGCGATCGCGGGCAACCGGCAAATCCCTTTAGGCGAGATTCTGGGCGGCGAAACGCTCACCGGTCGCGGCACGATCGAGCCGGGCAAGACCGCAGAAACCACCAATCAGGCAAGTTATGGCGCGCATTTCTGCGAGGTTGCCGTTAACGCCGTGACGGGCGAAACGCGGGTCCGGAGGCTTCTGACCGTCGCTGCCGCCGGGCGCATCCTCAACGAGAAGACGGCCACGTCGCAATGCTATGGCGGCCAGATCTGGGGAATCGGCTCAGCGCTTGAAGAAGAGCTGGTGATCGATCCCCGCACAGGCCTTCTCGTCAATCACGACCTTGCCGAATACCATGTGCCGGTGAATGCCGACGTGCCCCAGCTCGAGGTCGTCTTCCTCGAGGAGCGCGACACCGCGGCGAGCCTTCTCGCCGGCAAGGGATTGGGCGAACTCGCGCTTGCGGGTGTCGGAGCGGCCATCACCAATGCCATATACAATGCCTGCGGCGTGCGGGTGCGCGATTATCCGGCAACGCTCGACAAGGTTCTGGCGGGCCTCCCAGACGCCTGACTCATTGATATCTTTGATCACTGCAAACGAAATTATGCGTTGGAGTGATTGAAGCCCCGAATGCGAAAGATCGGTCTCCCGGACGGAGGCCGATCTTGACCGCATTGAGCGACGAACCTGACATCACCGCAGACGCTTTTGTCGACGCAGACGGAGGCGAACCCCACACCGCTTCGCCGACCGACACACGCACCGCGTTTTTCGGCAGCATTCTACCAGGCGTGGGTCTCGCCGCAGCGATCGCCGCACTCGCCTTCGGGCTTCGTCAGCTGCCAGGGCTCGGCACCTTCAGCCCAATGATCATCGCGATCCTCATTGGCATTCTGTTTCACAATCTCATCGGCACGCCCGCCGTCGCCAAACCCGGCGTCGGCTTTTCGATGCGCCGCATCCTGCGCTTTGCCATCATCCTGCTTGGCCTGCAGCTGACGGCCGCGCAGGTGATCGAGGTCGGCGGAACCGGGGTCGCCATCATCATCGCAACGCTTCTTTCGACCTTCACCTTCACAGTCTGGTGCGGGAAAAGGCTCGGCGTGGAACGCAAGCTCGCCGAATTGATCGCCGCCGGCACGTCGATCTGCGGGGCCTCCGCCGTCATTGCCACGAACACCGTGACCAACGCCCATGACGAGGACGTCGCCTATGCGGTTGCCTGCGTCACCATCTTCGGCTCGATCGCGATGTTCGCCTACCCCTTCCTCGCTCCGCTTCTGGGCCTCGGACCGCATGCTTTCGGCCTGTGGACCGGAGCCTCGGTGCACGAGATCGCGCAGGTGGTCGCAGCCGCCTATCAGAACGGCGCAGAGGCCGGCGAATTCGGCACCATCGCCAAGCTCTCGCGCGTGATGATGCTGGCACCGGTCGTGCTCGGCCTCGGCATTCTCGCCCGCGAGCGGCTCGCTGCCTCAGGCAATTCCGCCGCCCGCGCGCCGATCCCATGGTTCGTGCTCGGCTTCATCGCACTCGTCGGCGTCAACAGCCTCGTGGCGATCCCGGAAAGCGCAAAGAGCGAGATCGCGCTTGGCACGACCTTTCTTCTGTCGATGGCGCTCGCCGCGATGGGGCTCGAGACGGATGTGCGCAAGCTGATGGCGGAAGGCCTGCGCCCAGCGCTTCTGGGCCTCCTCGCCTTCCTCTTCATCTCGACCTTCAGCCTCACTTTGGTGAAGCTCTTCTTCTGAGGCTGTAAGCGTCTCAGAACCAGAAGATCAGGACGAGGACCTGCGGCGCCAGGATGCGCAGCACCATGACGAGCGGATAGACGGTCGCATAAGCGAGTGACGGCGCCTCGGACGGGCGGATGGCATTGGCGAAGGCAAGCGCCGGCGGATCGGTCATGCTACCGGCCAGAAGACCGCAGAGCGTCAGATAATTGAGCCGCAGCACTAGACGGCCGATGAAGCCGATGATGAGAAGCGGAATGATGGTGATGAGGGCGCCATAAACGAGCCAGATGAGCCCGTCGCCCTCCACGAGGATGGAGACGAAACTCTCACCCGCTTTGAGCCCGACGATGCCGAGAAAAAGAACGATGCCGATCTCGCGCAAGGCATGATTGGCGCTCGAGGGCATAAACCAGACGAGTGGCCCGATATGGCCGAGACGCGACAGGATGATGGCGACGACGAGCGGCCCGCCAGCGAGCCCGAGCTTCACCGGCGCCGGCATGCCCGGAAAAGCGACCGGGATGGAGCCGAAGAGAACGCCGAACGCGATGCCGAGAAAGATCGGCAGGATCTGCACCTGCTCAAGGGCCTGGCTGCGGTTGCCAAGAACCTGGGCCGCGCGGTCGAGATTTTCCGGATGGCCGATAACGGTGCAGATGTCGCCGAATTGCAGGCGCAGCCCGTCATGCGGGGCAAGCTCGATGCCGGAGCGCGTGACCCGGCTGATGACGACATCGTGGCGATGAAGCAGATCCAGGCTGCCGAGAGACGCGCCGAAAACGTTGGAATTGGTGACGACGAAGCGCTTCCACTTCACGTCGGACGGGATCGCCTTCAGATCGGTCTTCGCCTGCTGGCCGAGGATGCGGACCATGCCCGGCAGCTTTTCCGCCGGGCCGACGAGAAGCAGGACATCGTTGAGCCGCACCTCGGTTTCCGGATGCGCGACCTCCACGACACCGTCGCGCATGATACGGGAAACAACGAGGCTCATCTCTTCGAGCCCCGGTAGGGTGCCGATCGTGAGCCCCTGCATGTTGCGGTTGGTGACCTTGACGTTGACGGTCTGCAGCCCCTGCTGCTTCGCCGCCCGCTCCGCTTCGAACGCCGCCTGCTCGGCTTCGGGCCGGATGCGCAGCACGGCGCGCACGATCCCCATGGTCAGAAGGATGCCGAGGATGCCGAACGGATAGGCGACGGCATAGCCGAGCGCGGGTGCGGCAAGCGCCTCGGGACCTGCCCCGACGCTCGTCAGCATCTGGGTGGCAGCGCCGAGCGAGGGGGTATTTGTCGTCGCCCCCGACATCAGGCCGAGCATCACCGGCAGGGGCACGCCGACGATGAGATGCAACGTGGCCGCGACGATAATGGAGAGAAAGACGAGACCGGCAGCAAGGCCGTTGAGCGCCAGCCCGGAGCGCTTGAGCGCGGAAAAGAAGCCGGGCCCGACCTGAATGCCGATCGAGTAGACGAAGAGGATGAGGCCGAATTCGCGCAGGAAATGCGCCACTTCCGGATCGACGGTGAAGCCGAGATGGCCCCAGATGACGCCGGCGAAGAGGACGCCGCCAATGCCGAGAGAGACGGAGCCGATGCGCACATTGCCGAGAGCAAGGCCGGTGACGGCGACGAGACAAAGCACGACGAGCCCGCTTGCGACGGGATCGAGGCCGGAAAGAAGGGCGGAGAAATCCATCACAAAGATCCGCTGGCGGGCAGAGGGGAGGAGAAGCCCGCGGCTGCGCAGATATCTGCCTTGAAACCCGAAAAGAACCTTCCGCCTCGGTACTTGGCCGAAATTTGCGGCAGCGATCTAGGGCCGGGTCTCGAAGCAAACGCCGCGCGCGCCGCCTCTACCACGGAGATCGGTCTCCCGTCATCGTCGACCCGACGCGACATCTCGGCCATGGCGGCTTCACACACGAAAGACGCGGTGGCTTCATGCGGTTCGGGTGGGGCGATCACGTCTCACTCGGCAGTTATAGCGGGAAGTTGCGCGAGCATCGGCGATTTGGAGCGGGCATTCAAGGCTGCGCGTCGGCGGCCTCTGATGCCTTCCCTCCTGCCATCACAGCAATTGCCGGCACGGCCAGAACCGCAAGAACGGCCGCACCAGCGAAGAAGAGCGAATAGCCGAAACGTTCGGCGAGAAACCCGGCCGCAACACCGCCGCTCAGCGACAGAAGCGCGTCGACGCACTGAAAGAGCGTGAAATCGATGCCCGCCTGACGCGGATCCGACCAGCGCATGAACTGCGAATAGAGCCCCACGAAGCCGAAGGCCATCAGCCCCGACGTCGCCACCAGTGCCACGCCGATGACGAGCCAGAGCGGGACCCATGGCGCCGTTGCGGAGAAGGAAAGAAACGCGAGAACCGACGCCTGCAGAACCAGTGCCGCCACCAGAACCGGACGCGGCCCCAAGAGACGCACGCAGGCGCCCCCCAGGAGGGATCCGGAAATGCCGAGAAAAATCGAACCGAGCCCATTGAGGAGGCCGATCGTGGCAAGGCTGACCTCGCGATCGACGAGATAGGGCGACAGCATGTTGAAGGCGGTCTTCTGGGCAACGACATAGACCGCCGCCACAACAAGGCCTCGGCGGATTTCAGGACGCGCAAGCGCCGCCCGAAGCGAGGGAAGATGCGTCCGCTCGGCCACAAAATTGGCAGCCCGCGATTGGACGAGAAAGGGCAGCGCAAGCAGCATCACCAGCACCGCCATCGTCCACACGCCGGAAGTCCAGTCACTGTGGCCGACGATCACCAGGAACAGCCCGCCGCCGAGCGCCGAACCGAGATAGGCGCCGCCGACCTGGGCGGTGTTGCCCCAACCCTGCTGCCGCTTCGAGAGATTTTCCACCGCATAGCCATCGCAGGCGATATCGACGGTGGCGGTCGCGAAGGCGGCGAGAGTGAGAAGCGCAAAGATCGGCCAGAGCACATCGGCAGACAGCGCGCCAACGAGCCAGAAGGTGGCGACGACGGTGGACGTGCCCGCAAGGACGATGGCGCCCGAACGATTGCGGCCGCGCCGCGGCAAGCGGTAACGCTCCACCAAAGGCGCCCAGAGAAATTTGAGCGCCCAGGGAAGCGCGATCAGCGAAACGAGGCCGACATCGCCGAGATCAGCCCCCTGATTGCGCAGCACCGCCGGCAGGCCGATCCAGGTCAGCCCGCCGATCACGCTTTGTGCCACATAAAGCCCGCCGATCGCGGCAAGGGTGGCGACCGGCGAGATCAGCCAGCCCTCGCGTGCGGTTTCCGCCCCCTCACCTGCCGCCATCAGAAGCGATAGCGCAGGCTACCGATGATCGTCCGCCCCTCGTCGCGATAGCAATAGCCGGAGGTGCAGACGGGCTCGCGCTCATCCAACAGGTTCTTGGCGTTGATCTGCAACTTCGCCCCGGCGAGCCGCGGATCGCGCGCGCCGAAATCATAGGAGAGCGAGGCGTCGATGAAGTAGCGGTCGTCGTTCTTCAACGTGTTGGTATCGTCGCCGTAGCTCTCCCCGACATAGCGCACGCCAGCCCCGATCCCGAGACCGGCAAAGGGAGAGCCCGGCTGGAACTGATAGAGCCCCCACAGCGAGAAGATGTTGTTGGGCACGCCGGACAATTCGTTGCCGGCCGTGCCGGTCGCACCCTTGTCGATGGTCATCTTGAGATGCGTATAGGAGGCGATCAGGTTGAGCCCGTTGTCGAGCGAGGCTTGAGCCTCGAATTCAACGCCTTCGGAGGTGAGATCGAGTTGGCGTTGCCGGTTGATCCCCGTCGTCGTGTCGAAGACGACGCCGTCCGTCTGCTCGATGTTGAAATAAGCGGCGCTCACGATCGCGTTGGTGTCCGGGATCTCGTATTTCACACCCACTTCGACCTGCTCGGCGATGGTGGGCGCCGCCGCCCGGCTCTCGTCGCTCGTCACGTCGTCGTAGACGCGCCCGATATTCGGCGAGAAGGAGGTCGAATAATTGGCGTAGGGGATGACGCCCCATCGGCTGCGATAGGACAGCCCTACGCGGCCGGAGAAGTCTTCATCGTCATAGTCGGTTTCGACGCGGTCGGTATCGATCGAGGTGGTCTCGACCCAGTCGTAGCGGCCGCTCAGGAACAAGGTGAAGCCGTTCCATTCCATCTGGTCGTGCAGATAGGCGCCGATACCGTTCAGCTCCTGACCGCCATCATAGGCGAGCGGGGCGCTCGCGATGTCGTCGATCGAGGCATAGGAGAGCGCGCTCGAAGCGTCGTATTCGGCCCATGTGTAGTCGATCCCGGCAAGCGCCGTATGAGAGATCGCCGCCGTGTCGAAGGTGAACTGCGCCATGTTGTCCACGACGAAGGAAGTCGCCTCTTCCTCGTAATGGCCCCAGTAGCGGGCGAGATCGGCGCCGCTCGCATAAAGACCCGAATATTGGAGATCGGCGTCGACCTTGCTGTAGCGCAGATTCTGGCGAACCGTCAGCAGATCGCTGAAGCGGTGCTCCAGCTCGTACCCGATCCGCCCCTGGTTCTGAACGAAGTCGTTGTAGTCGGGATCGCCGTCGTAGAGATCGGAGACGACGCCATAGGCCGGGTTGTAGTAGGAGGCGGTGCCGCCCGTGATCGTCCGCGACAGCTCGCTCAAGACGGTGAGCGTCGTATCTTCGTTGGGCTTCAGCGTGAAAGCCGGCGCCAGATAATATTTGTTGTCGGGATAGGAGGGCAGTTCCGCGTCGGCATCGCGTGCGAGCCCGGTCAGGCGGTAGAGCAGGGTCCCGGAATCGTTCGCCGGCCCCGAGAAATCGACGCCGATCTGATAGCGGTCGTAGCTTCCGCCGACGAGTTCCACTTCGCGATAGGTCTCTTCCTTCGGGCGCTTGGTGACGATGTTGACGATGCCGCCCGGGCCGCTGACGCCATAAAGCGAGGAGGCAGGACCTTTCAGGATGGTGATGCCTTCGACGCCGTAAGGCTCCGTCTTGAAGAGTGCCGTCGGCGAATTGTACTGGCGCAGCCCGTCGCGAAAGATGCCGTTGTAATAGGCGTTGAAGCCGCGCAGCGTGAACGCGTCGAAGCGCGAATCGAAGCCGAAATTGTTCGGATTGGCGCTCGCCGTATAGCCGAGCGTCTCGTTGAGCGTGCGCGGCTCCTGATCCTCGATCTGATCCTGAGTGACCACCGTGATTGCCTGCGGAATGTCCGCAATCGGCGTATCGACCTTTGTCCCGGCTCGATCCTGTTTGGCGACATATCCATCCTGTTTCAGGATCTGATCGCTTTCCGCCTCGACGACGATCGGCTGAAGCGCGATCGGGTTGTCGAGATCCTGCGCGTGAACGCCTCCTGGCAGGCCCACCAGGACGAATGAGCCGAGAGTGGCGACGTTGAAGCCCAGAAGGGTGCGGTGGAGGATCATGTACTCTCTCGTCTTCAGAATGCAGGCCGCCGCCGTGCAAAACCTGACGAGTGGAGTCAACATTGGCAGACGGCACAGCGCCGTCCGCAGGATAAATCCTAACTCAATGTGTCATATTTATCTCACCCGCGGTCGCCTGATGTGAGCGCAGGGCTTTCGACCGCCGGCTACGGGGCGCCAAGACCCACGCAGCGGCGGGCAGCGTCGGCCAAGAAGCGAATGGCCCGAGATGAAACGGATGAGACGATTACCGCGCCGCCGGTATATCGCTGCACGAAGTGCAGCCGCACGGCTGAGCCGCTTGCGCGGCGCGCGCGTGATTTGCAGAAAAAGGAAATCACGATAAAACTGGAGCGGGCGATGGGATTCGAACCCACGACCCCAACCTTGGCAAGGTTGTGCTCTACCCCTGAGCTACACCCGCATCCATCGCTGCACCGCCGTTCGGCGGGAGCGGTCGCCTATATGGCGCAAGCGATTGGCCATTGCAACACCTGAAATGCGTTGATCGCGAGAACAATTCTCTGAGACGGAGATCGGCCCCTTTTCCGCCCTTCTCTCTTCTGCGCACGTCCCGCCGAGGCCTGCCGCGGCCGTCTCGCCTTGTGCCCGTCTCCGGCCTTGGCTATGGCGACGCCTTTACGAAGCTTGCGGGGCAAGAGACATGGCGAAAGGTCGCGCCGAACTGATGGCGTTCCTCGACGAAATCGACGTTTCGACGGAAACGATGGAACACCCGCCGCTCTTCACCGTGGAGGAATCGAAACGCCTGCGCGGCACGATCGAAGGCGCGCACACCAAGAACCTTTTCCTGAAAGACAAGAAGGACCAGATCTTTCTGCTCGTGGCCAAGGAAGATGCCGAGATCGATATGAAAACGCTTCATAAGCGGCTCGGCTCGGCGCGCCTGTCCTTCGGCAAACCTGAGCTTCTGGAGGAGCTCTTGGGCGTGAGGCCCGGCTCCGTCACGCCGTTCTCCGTGATCAACGACACGGAGCAGCGGGTCACCGTCATCCTGGACGAGGCTCTCCTCTCCTACGACGTCTTGAATTTCCACCCGCTGGAAAACACCGCGACAACCAAAATTGGCCGCGACGATCTCTTCACCTTCCTGAAGGCGACCGGCCACGAGCCGCAAATCCTTGCCGCATCCGGCGATGCTGTCTGATCGGATCGTCCTGCGTCGCGCCGGGGAGAACGACCGCGCCGCACTCAACGCCCTGACACAGGCCTCCGCTGCCTATCGCGGGCCCTACCGGGCGATGCTCGACGGCTATGTGATTAGTGAAGCCCAGATCGCAGAGGATATCTTCGTCCTCGCGGAACGGGCCGGTAAAATCCTTGGCTATTACAGCCTGACGACGACGCCGGCGCCCGAACTCGACCTCCTCTTCGTCGCCAACGAGGCGCAGGGAAGCGGGGTAGGCGCCGCGCTCATCGCCGATTTGAAGCGCGAAGCGGCCGCGCGCGGCATCCGTGCCATCAAGATCATCTCGCATCCGCCGGCGCAGGCTTTCTACGAAAGAATGGGCGCGCGGGTCGTTGGGCAGGAGCCTGCATCCGGGCCGGTCTCCTGGACACGCCCCATCCTCGAACTCACCGTCAGCGACGAAAGGTCTGGCGACAGGCACGTCCGCGGCGACATCGCCCGTCAAGGCGACGCCTGACCCGATTGCTTTCCCGGCTACGATCGCCACATATCGCCACGACACATGGAAGGAAGCCGCAAATGAGCGCAGAAGGATTCATCCTCGGCGGCCAGACGAGCGCCCCGCAGCCCCAAAACGACGCCTCCGGTCTCATCAAGGAGACCACCACCCAGGAGTTTCGCGCCGACGTTATGGAGGCCTCGCGCGAGGTTCCGGTTCTGGTCGATTTCTGGGCCCCCTGGTGCGGCCCGTGCAAGCAGCTGACGCCGATCCTCGAAGCGGCGGTGAAAAAGGCCCGCGGCAAGGTCAAACTCGTCAAGATGAACATCGACGATCACCCGGAGATCGCCGGCCAGCTCGGGATCCGCTCCATCCCAGCCGTGATCGCTTTCAAGGACGGCCAGCCGCTCGACGGCTTCATGGGCGCCCTTCCCGAGAGCCAGGTCATGGATTTCCTGCAGCGGATCGCGGGACCCGTTGGACCGAGCTCGGCGGAAGCGGCCCTCGCCGCGGCAGATGCCGAACTGGAAGGCGGCAATCCCGCAGGGGCCGCCAATCTCTACGCCCAGACGCTGCATGAGGAGCCGGAAAACGCGGCAGCCCTGGCTGGCCTCGTGCGCTGCGAGATCAGCCTTCACAATCTCGACGCGGCACGAGGGCTGCTCGACGGGATCGAACCGGCGCTTGCCAGCAACGAAGCTCTCGTGCAGGCACGCGCGGCGCTCGAACTCGCGGAGCAGTCGGAAGGCCTTGGCGATCCCAACGCCCTCAAAGCGCGGCTCGAGCAGGATCCCGCCGACCATCAGGCCCGTTTCGACCTCGCGCTCATCCTCAATGCGCGCGGCGATCGCATGGGCGCGGCGGAATGTCTCTTGGAGATCGTCCGCCGCGACCGGGAATGGAACGATCAGGCGGCGCGCAAGCAGCTCGTGCAGTTCTTCGAGGCCTGGGGAAACAAGGATCCGGCGACGGCTAAGTCCCGTCAGCGCTTGTCGTCTCTGCTTTTCGCCTAGTTCTAGACGAGAAAGCATTCGACGAGGTGTTGCGAATGGCCATCCAGGCCGGAAATCGCTGTTATAGAGATCCATCCGACCTTCCCGACAGGATCCCGGTGTTCCCACTCTCCGGCGCTTTGCTGCTGCCGAGTGGGCAATTGCCGCTGAACATTTTCGAGCCTCGCTACGTCGCGATGATCGACGACGCGTTGCGCGGAGAGCGGCTCATCGGCATGATCCAGCCGGTGATCGGGTGCAGTGAGGATTGCCATACGGCGCCTCTCTGCCAGGTGGGCTGCGCCGGGCGGTTGACCCAGATCGCCGAAACGGGCGACGGGCGCTATCTCGTGACCCTGACCGGCGTATCACGCTTCGTGATCCAGCAGGAGCTGGAGACGGAAGCGGACTACCGCGCCTGTCAGGTGTGTTTTGAGAAATTCACGTCCGACTTCGAGCCGCGCCAGGGCGAGGAGGAGATCGACCGGACGGCCCTTCTTTCGGCTTTCCGCAGCTATCTCACGGCCCATGACCTCGAAGCCGATTGGGAAAGCGTGGAACGCGCTTCGAATGTCGGACTGCTCACGGCTTTGTGCATGATGAGCCCGTGGGGTCCGGCCGAAAAGCAAGCGCTTCTGGAGGCGCCGAGTCTCAAAGAGCGGGCGGAGACGCTGATCGCCATCGCCGAACTGTCGCTGGCGGGCTCGCACGATCAGGCGCCCGTGCAATAGTGGGCAGGGATGAGGACATGCAGGAGGACAGGATGACGCGCGAAGAGACCGCTCAACCGCCGGATGAAACGTCAAGCCAGCGTCAGGTCGATCCGAAGCTCTTGGAAATTCTCGTTTGCCCGGTGACCCGCACGACGCTCGAATACGATCGCGAACGACAGGAACTGGTCAGCCGCGCCGCCAGGCTCGCCTATCCGATCCGCGACGGCATCCCGATTCTGCTTGAAGAAGAGGCTCGTCGCCTGGAAGATTAGGCCGAAGCAGGGGGGCGCAGGTGGCAAAAAAACGCGGCGCGGAAAGCCGCGAGCGGCTCGTCAACGCCGCTGCAGATCTTTTCTGGCAGAAGGGTTTTGCGGCGACCTCGCTCGCCGAGATCGGTGCGGCGGCGGGCGTTCCGCTCGGCAACATCTATTATTACTTCCGCTCCAAGGCGGCTCTCGCCGAGGCGGTTGCCGCGATCATGGCCGAGCAAATGCAGGCGGCGCTCGAAGAGATCGCCGCAGCGGCGGATGCGCCGCAAACACGCCTCGCGACCCTCGTCGATCTTCTGTCTCATTCGGTGGCGACCCGCACCGAGCGCGGCTGCCCGATCCGCAGAGCCTCGGCGGAGTTCCGCGATCCGGCCCCCGAAGCATCGGCACGGGCGGCCGCAATCCTCGCCCATCTCGAAGCCTGGCTCACAAACGAGCTTTCACGCATCGGCGCGAGCCCTTCCGAAGCTCAGGCATCTGCGGCCAAAGCCTTAATTCTCTGGCAGGGCGGCATCGCGCTCGCCGAAGCGCGACGCGACGAGGCCCCACTCAGGCGGGCGCTTGAGGATATGCGGGAGCTTTTTGGCGAGGCCGCACGACAGACCCGCCTCGCTGAGAGTGCGGGAGCCCCGCTCTCCGTCGAGCCGGGACGAACCGGAAGCGTCTAGCACATCCCTCTGCGCTAAAGCGCCTCGCCGCGCATCAACCGGGGCAGTTCGCCGCCGAGGCCCGCCGCTTCCTTGATGAAATTCTGCTTCAGGAAGGGCAGACGGTCGACGATCCCGAGGCCGACCGAGCGGGCCGCCCGCAGCATCTTGTTTTCCTTGGAGAAGAGCCGGTTGAGGACATCGGTCGTCACGCCCATCTGCCAGCTGTCGAAACGCCGCCATTGTTCATAGCGCTTCAGGGTCTCGATATGACCGATATCGAGGCCGAGGCGATTGGCGTCGACGACGATCTCCGCAAGCGCCGCCGCATCCCGGAAACCGAGATTGAGCCCCTGGCCGGCGACCGGATGAATGCCGTGCGCCGCATCGCCGAGAAGCGCGAAATGCGGACGCACGAAATCGCGTGCCAGCGTAAGCCCGAGCGGATAGCCCTGGCGCGGCCCGTCGAGCGAGAGCTCGCCGAGATGATGGCCGAAGCGCCGCTCCAGCTCGATCTGAAAAACGAATTCGTCTTCGGCGAGAAGCTTTTTGGCGTCGGCCTCGCGTTCGGTCCAGACAAGCGAGGAACGGTTGCCCTTGAGCGGCAGGATGGCAAAGGGGCCCGAGGGCAGAAAATGCTCGCGTGCGACACCGTGATGGGGCCGCTCATGCGCGACCGTGACCACGATCGCCATCTGCTTGTAGCGCCAGGAGACGGTGGCGATGCCGGCCTTGCCGCGCAGCCCCGAACGCACGCCGTCGGCGGCAACGAGAAGGCGCGCATCGACCCGGTTGCCCGAACCGAGAGAGAGCGCGACCGAGCTTCCATCGACGGTAAGATCGCGCACCGTTTCCGGCGCGACGATCTCGATGCCCGCCGCCACACTCGCGTCCTGCAAAGCCGCGGTCAAAGCGCCGTTCGGCACCATATGGGCGAAGGGTTCGCCATCGGATAGCGGTTCCTGGAAGGTGAGGAAAATCGGACGCACGGCATCACCGGTGGCGCTGTCGGTGATTTCCATGGCGTTGATCGGCTGCGCCTCGTCGGCCACACGCTCCCAGACATCGAGGGTCTCGAGCATGCGCTTGGCGGCTGCCGCGATCGCCGAGGCCCTTTGATCGGCACCGGCAGGTTTTACCCCAGCGGCATCGATGAGCATGACATCGAGGTCCGGCGCGCCGCGCTTGATGGCAAGCGCCGCCGTAAGTCCGGCCGACCCACCACCCGCAATCACCACATCCGCACGCTTGCTGTCCGCCATTCTCGCCCTCTTCTTCCATTTATCGGCGGCAACGAAGCCGCCATCTCTGTTCAGGCTTCCGCCCTGCTTGACTTCCGAGCCCCGCGCGACAACGGTTGCGCCCGCTTCGGCTCTGCCGATCCCGCCTTAGGATTATGCTCCGGGTTCATCAACATGACGGACGGAATTCAAACCTTGCTCGACATTCTCGACCTGGAGACGCTGGAGCACAACCTCTTTAGGGGCCGCAGCCCGCAGGTGGGCTGGCAACGCGTCTTCGGGGGGCAGGTGATCGGCCAGGCCCTGGTTGCGGCCACGCGCACCGCGCCTCTCGACCGCCACGCCCATTCGCTGCACGGCTATTTTCTGCGGCCCGGCGACCCGACGGTGCCGATCATCTACGAGGTCGACCGCATTCGGGACGGTTCGAGCTTTTTGACCCGCAACGTCATTGCCGTACAGCATGGCGAGGCGATTTTTACGATGTCGGCCTCGTTCCAAAGGGAAGAAGGCGGCTTTGAGCATCAGCGACCCATGCCGGACGTGCCGGCCCCTGAGGATTTGATGTCGGAGGCCGAGTTCAAAGAGCTGGTGATGAAGAGCCAGGCTCCGGACGCGGTCAAAGCCTATTGGAGCCGCGAGCGCCCGATCGAGTTCCGTCCCGTCGATCTCGATCATTATGTGGCGCGGCGCGCCCTGCCGCCACGCCAGGACGTGTGGTTCCGCGCCAACGGCCCGATGCCGGCCATCAACGCTCTGCACAAATGCGCCCTCGCTTACGCTTCGGATATGACGCTCCTCGACACGGCGCTCTTTCCGCATGGCCGTTCGGTTTTCTCAGTCGACATGCAGGTGGCAAGCCTCGACCACGCGATGTGGTTCCATCGCCCCTTCGACGCCACCAACTGGCTTCTCTACACCCAGACGAGCCCGTCCGCCTCCTCCGCCCGCGGCCTCTCGCTCGGCGCGATCTACACGCGTGACGGGACGCTCGTAGCCTCTGTTGCCCAAGAAGGTCTCATCCGGCCCCGGCCGCGAAAAGAGTGATGCTTTCTTAGGCAATTGACGCGCCTGAGGGCGCGGATCGCGTCTCTCCCCTCTCCAAAACGCAGGAAACCCCTGCCCTTCGACGCGGCGAATGCTCAAGCATTATGCCGCAGCACGCATCGTTGCGGGAGCGTCGATAGTGGCAGGTGCAACCACGGCGGCACAAAGAAAGGGCAGCGCTGAGCCTCGCCCGCGCCGCCGCAGCTGGGGAGATCGAAGCGATGAAACTGATCATGGCGATCATCAAGCCGTTCCGGCTCGATGCAGTGCGAGATGCCCTCACCGAAATCGGCGTCCAGGGCCTCACCGTCACTGAGGTGAAGGGTTACGGACGCCAGAAAGGACACACCGAAGTTTACCGCGGCACGGAATATGCAGTCAGCTTTCTGCCGAAGCTGAAGATCGAAGTCGTCGTCGAGGCTGCGAGCGCGAGCCGCGCGGTCGCAGCCATCACGGCCGCCGCTGAAAGCGGTCAAATTGGCGACGGCAAGATTTTCGTCGTCAACGTCGAACAGGCGGTCCGCATCCGCACGGGAGAGACCGACAACGAGGCGGTCTGACGGCAACAGGCTTTTGGGAGAGAGGACAGTCAATGAACAAGCGGGGAATTTTATGGGGGGCGGGCCTGATCGGCGCCTTTGCCTTGCTCGCTGCTGAGCCGAGTTGGGCACAGGACGCGACCGAGCCGGCCCTCGACAGCGGCGACACCGCCTGGATGCTGACATCGACCGCACTCGTGCTGATGATGACGATACCCGGGCTCGCCTTGTTTTACGGCGGCATGGTGCGCAAGAAGAACGTTCTGGCGACGGCCATGCAGAGCTTCGCCATCTGCTGCCTGGCGACGGTTCTGTGGATGGTGTGCGGCTATTCTCTGGCCTTCACCGACGGGGGCGCCTTCAACGCATATGTCGGCGGCCTGTCGAAAGTGCTGCTCGCCGGCGTCGGCAGCGACGCCTTGACCGGCACCATCCCCGAGACGGTCTTCATGACCTTCCAGATGACTTTTGCGATCATCACGCCGGCTCTCATCACCGGCGCCTTCGCCGATCGCATGAAGTTCTCGGCCATGTTGTGGTTCATCGGCCTGTGGAGCCTGATCGTTTATGCCCCCGTCACCCACTGGGTCTGGGGCGGCGGCTTCCTCGCCAATGCGGGCGTGCTCGACTTCGCGGGCGGCACGGTCGTTCACGTCAATGCCGGTGTCGCCGGCCTGGTGGCAGCCCTCGTCCTCGGCAAGCGCCGCGGCTTCGGCTCGGAGAACATGGCGCCGCACAACCTCGTCCTGTCGATCATCGGCGCTTCGCTGCTGTGGGTCGGCTGGTTCGGCTTCAACGCGGGTTCCGCGCTTGCCGCCAACGGCACTGCCGGCATGGCGATGGCCGTCACCCAGATCGCGACGGCGACCGCAGCGCTTGCCTGGATGTTCGGTGAATGGGCGCTGCGCGGCAAGCCAAGCGTCCTCGGCATCATTTCCGGCGCCGTGGCTGGCCTCGTCGCCATCACGCCGGCCTCGGGCTTCGTCGATCCGACAGGGGCGCTCATCATCGGCGCTGCCGCCGGCCTCGTCTGCCTGGGGGCGGTGGTGTGGCTGAAGCCGATGCTCGGCTATGACGATTCGCTCGACGCCTTCGGCGTGCACGCCGTCGGCGGCATCGTCGGAGCACTTCTGACCGGCGTCTTCGCCCGTGAAGCGATCGGCGGCACGCCGGGCCTCATCGAAGGCAATGCCGGCCAGGTGATGACGCAGGTCTACGGTATCGCAGCAACGATCGCCTGGACGGCCATCTGCTCGTTCGTGATCCTGAAAGTCATCGATATCACGGTCGGCACGCGGGTCTCGCCGGAAGTCGAAACCGAGGGTCTCGACGTCAATCTCCATGGTGAAGTGGTTCAGTAAGCACCCACATCCGAGTTATTGAGCGACCCGGCCGCGCTGCGGCCGGGTTTTATTTTGCCCTCCGCGAAGAGGCATAGCTCTCTACTCTCTTCCGCCGTCTTTACGCCGCCCCGCTGCCGCATTCGCTGGCGCGGCTTTGGGCAAAACTGCAATTTTGCACATTTCATAGGCATTTCTCGCAGCGCGCCCTGCAAACTGCTCCAGATTGTGGGGAATCCGTAAGTGACTCACGGCACTTAGCAAATTGTTCCCGATTCTGGCACGCGGCTTGTAGAGAAAGCCCCGTAAGGCGGCGGCCCAGACGCGTCGTCCGGATGGTCGGCCGCACGCCGGCCCAGCCAAAGGGAGATTGTGACCGAGATGAAATTGATCATTGCGATCATCAAACCTTTCAAGCTCGACGAGGTGCGTGAAGCCCTCACGGAGCTTGGGGTGCAGGGCCTCACCGTGACGGAAGTCAAGGGTTACGGCCGGCAAAAAGGGCACACGGAAATCTACCGCGGCGCTGAATACGCGGTGAGCTTCCTGCCCAAACTCAAGATCGAGGTCGTCGTCGATTCCGCCAATGCGGATCGGGTGGTGGAGGCGATCGCCGCCGCCGCCAAGAGCGGCCAGATCGGCGACGGCAAGATCTTCGTCGTCAACGTCGAACAGGCGGTGCGCATCCGCACCGGGGAAACCGACGCGGAGGCTCTCTGACAATGACGTCGGAGAACGGGAGAGAGGGACACTTCATGAAGAACAAACACTGGCTTAAGGCGGTGCCGGCGATTGCGGCCATTGCCGCGATCGCCGCCGTGCAGCCGGCCCTGGCACAGGACGCTGCAGCGCCTGCGGCCGAGGCTGCTCCGGCCGCCGACGCGGCGGCTATCGCTTTCACCTTCAACACGTTTTCCTTCCTCGTCACGGGCTTCCTCGTGATGTGGATGGCGGCGGGCTTCGCCATGCTGGAGGCGGGGCTCGTACGGTCCAAGAACGTCTCCATGCAGTGCCTCAAGAACATCGGCCTCTACTCGGTCGCGGGCCTGATGTTCTGGGTGATCGGCTACAACCTCATGTACATGAACGTGGACGGCGGCTATTTCGGCGTTCCGATCCCGAAGGCGATCCCGGATCCGGCCAGTGAGACGAGCGGCGATTATGCGGCCGCGTCCGACTGGTTCTTCCAGATGGTGTTCTGCGCCACCGCGGCCTCCATCGTCTCAGGCACGCTCGCCGAGCGCATCAAGCTCTGGCCGTTCATGATCTTCACGGTGATCCTGACCGGCATCATCTATCCGATCACCGGTTCCTGGCAGTGGGGCGGTGGCTGGCTTTCGGAGATGGGCTTCTCCGACTTTGCGGGTTCCACGCTCGTCCACTCCGTCGGCGGCTGGTGTGCCCTGACCGGCGCGGTCATTCTCGGCGCTCGTCGCGGTAAGTTCGGCCCGAACGGCGCCGTGCATCCTTTCCCGGGCTCCTCGATCCCGCTCGCCACGCTCGGCACCTTCATCCTCTGGCTCGGCTGGTTCGGCTTCAACGGCGGTTCCCAGCTCGCCCTTGACGGCTTCGAAAACGCCTCGGCGATCTCGCGCATCTTCGTCAACACCAACCTCGCCGCCGCTTCCGGCGTCGTGGTGGCGATGATCCTGACCCAAGTCGTTTACAAGAAGGTCGACGTGACGATGGCCCTCAACGGCGCCCTCGCCGGTCTCGTCTCGATCACCGCCGAACCGCTCGCCCCCTCCGTGCCGACCGCTCTCTTCGTCGGCGCCGTCGGTGGCCTCATCGTGGTGCTGGTCGTGCCGCTTCTCGACAAGCTGAAGATCGACGACGTCGTGGGCGCCATTCCGGTGCACCTCGTCGCCGGCATCTGGGGAACGATCATCGTGCCGCTGTCGAATGCCGATACGAATTACGTCACCCAGGCGATCGGCATCGCCTCGATCGGCGTCTTCTGCGTCGTCGTCAGCACCGTTATCTGGCTCGCCCTCAAATTCACCGTCGGCCTCAGGGTCAGCGAGGAAGAAGAGGCGCTGGGTCTCGACGCGGTGGAAATCGGCGTCGAAGCCTACCCGGAATTCGGCGTCGGCTCGCAGCGCGTCTAAGTTCCACTCAAAGCACTCTGCGATGCGGCCCGGGCGTCACGCCCGGGCCGTTTTCTTTTGAGGATCGTTCCCGGCCGGTCTGGTTAACAAGCGTTTAACCCACCCCGCCTATTGTCGCGGAAGTCCACCAACGCAGGGACGAACGATCTCCCATGGCCTTCGGCGCAAGCAGCGAGTTTTTCCATTCCACCTATGCCCTCCGTCGTATGGCGGTTCGGCGCATCGTGCAGCTGGGAGGCTTCGTGCTCTTCCTCTTGCTGGCGATGATGGTGCTTTCTCTGGCCACCTGGAAGGTCGCAGATCCGAGCCTCTCGAACATCACGGATGCGCCTGTGGGCAATCTGCTCGGCGCATGGGGGGCGAACTTCGCCGACCTCGCCATGCAGTTCTTCGGGCTCGGCATCATCGCGCTACTCCTGCCGCCGGCTCTCCTGGCGCTGGCGCTCCTGCGCATGCGTGTCCCCGCCCAGCCCTTTCAGCAGCTCGGCTTCTGGCTTGCGGGCACGGCCGTCACTTCCCTCGCGCTCGCCTGCCTGCCGGTGCCGCAATCATGGCCTCTCCCGATCGGTATCGGCGGCGCCGTCGGCGACATCATGCTGCGCCTGCCGACCTGGATTTTTGGCGATCCTCTCGTCATCGGCATGCGCGCAGCAATCGGCGTTCTGGCGACCGGCATCGGCCTTGGCCTTCTCTTTGCAGCCGCAAGATCCCGTCCGATCGGCGACACGGCCTACGCGCCGATGAACACCCCCGCAGCCCTCGATGAGGCCGAGGACGAGGATGACATCGACCTTTCCGATGAGGATGCGCCTCGCGGCGGCCTCTCCGTGGTCGCGGGCTTTGTCATGCATCACGGCTTTTCAGCGCTGTCTGCGGTCAGCCGCGGTCTGCGTCGTGGGTCACACCGCGCCGTTCGTGCAGCGCTGGAACGTTCCGAGCGCCCGGCCACCATCGCCGGGACCCGCCACGAGCCCTCGCTGGCCGCGAGCGACACGCCGTTCGACGCCTATGAGGAAGAAGATTACGACAACGAAGAAACCTACGAGGAGCCACAGGCCTCCTCGCTCGTCACGGCGCCGGCGCCGAAGCTGAAACCGAGCCGTCGCGCCAAACGCGAATCGCAGCCGTCGCTTCTGCCGTCGGACAGTTACGAGCACCCGCCCCTGCACATGCTCACCGATCCGGACCCCAAGGGCAGCCTCAACCACGACCCCGCCGCCCTCGAAAAGAACGCCCGCGCTCTCGAAGGTGTCCTGGAAGATTTCGGCGTGCGCGGCGAAATCATCAATGTTCGCCCCGGCCCGGTGGTGACGCTTTACGAGCTGGAACCCGCCCCCGGCATCAAATCTTCGCGCGTCATCGGTCTCGCCGACGATATCGCCCGCTCCATGAGCGCCATTGCAGCGCGTGTCGCAGTGGTTCCCGGACGCAACGTCATCGGCATCGAATTGCCGAATGCACGCCGCGAGATGGTGTTGCTGAAAGAGATCCTCGGCTCGGTCGACTTTGAGAAAAGCCGGGCGCGCCTGGCGCTGGCACTCGGCAAGACGATCGGCGGCGAACCCGTCATCACCGATCTCGCCAAGATGCCTCACCTTCTGGTCGCCGGCACCACGGGATCCGGCAAGTCGGTGTCGATCAACACGATGATCCTCTCGATCCTCTACAGGCTGACGCCCGAGCAGTGCCGCCTCATCCTGATCGACCCGAAGATGCTCGAACTCTCCGTCTATGACGGCGTCCCGCACCTCCTCACCCCCGTCGTCACCGATCCGAAGAAGGCGGTCGTCGCGCTCAAATGGACCGTCCGCGAGATGGAAGAGCGCTACAAGCAGATGTCGAAGGTGGGCGTCAGAAACATCGACGGCTTCAATCAGCGCATTGCCACGGCAAAGAAGAAGGGCGAAGTGATTCGCCGCACGGTGCAGACCGGCTTCGACCACGATTCGGGCGAGGCGATCTTCGAGACCGAGGAACTCGAGCTCGAGCCCATGCCCTATATCGTCGTCATCATCGACGAGATGGCCGATCTCATGATCGTGGCGGGCAAGGAGATCGAAGGCGCCGTGCAGCGGCTTGCCCAGATGGCCCGTGCCGCCGGCATCCACGTCATCATGGCGACGCAGCGCCCCTCGGTCGACGTCATCACCGGCACGATCAAGGCGAACTTCCCGACCCGCGTCTCCTTCCAGGTCACCTCGAAGATCGATTCGCGCACCATCCTCGGCGAGCAGGGCGCCGAACAGCTTCTCGGCCAGGGCGATATGCTCTTCATGGCCGGCGGCGGCCGCATTCAGCGCGTGCACGGCCCCTTCGTCAGCGACGAGGAGGTCGAAGAGGTGGTGGCGCATCTGAAGGGACAGGGCGTGCCGGATTATCGCGACGCCATCACCGACGAGGAAGCGGAAGGCGAATCCGGCTGGGATGCGCTCGCCGGCTCCGACGATTCCAACGACATCTACGACAAGGCGGTCGCCATCGTCTTGCGCGACCGCAAGGCCTCGACCAGTTACGTCCAGAGGCGGCTTTCGATCGGCTACAACCGCGCCGCTTCCATTATCGAACGCATGGAAAACGAAGGGCTGATCAGCGCGGCCAACCACGCCGGAAAGCGTGAGATCCTGGTCGGGGAGGACGCCGCCTGAGCGGATTTCCGCCACGTTTGGCTGGTCTTACCGTTTTCATGCCCGACATTCTCCGTCCCGACCTTTCCGATCCTTGGAGGATCTGATGCGCATTTTATCGAAGACACTCGCCACCATGGCCGTCGGCGTCGTGGCGCTCGGCCTGGCCGCCGGATCCGCCTTTGCCTTCACCGCAGACCAGCAGCAGGCCTTGGCGTCCATCTCGGCCAAGCTCGCCAATCTCAAGACGATGCATGGCGAATTCATCCAGTTCGGCCCGACGGGCGAGAAGAGCCAGGGCAAGTTCTATATCGAGCGCCCCGGGCGCATCCTCTTCGACTATGACCCGCCCTCCAAGCTGAAGGTGAAGTCGGACGGCAAATCGGTGCTCGTGCGCGATGCGAGCATGAAGACCGACGATTTGTGGCCCCTGTCCAAAACGCCGCTCAAATTCCTCCTCGACGATCAGCTCAATCTCGCCAAGTCGAGCCGGGTGCGGGGCGTACAGGTCGAATCCGATCTGATCCAAGTGGTGGTGGTCGACGATGCGCAGTTCGGCGGTGGGACGCTCACATTGTTTTTCGATCCGTCCACGTACGAGCTTCGCCAGTGGACAGTGCGTGACGCACAGGGGCTCGATACCACGGTCGCCCTCTACAATGTGGAGACTGGCCGACCCCTTTCACCGGAGCTTTTCAAGATCAACTACAGCGGCGTCACCAACCGCGCCCGCGAGCGATCTCTCGGCGATTAAATCTTTCTGAGAGATATTTTTTTCGCCTTTCTTTCAGGCTACAAATCTTTGTGTCGGAAGCTGGGGTTGTCTCAGCGACAAGAAGCCCCATCTCTCCGCCGCGGAGATCGACCCGGCCGATACAACGCCCCCCGTCTCGCTCGGGTCTGATCAGCCGGATTTTATCCGGTTCGTTCCCGCGAAGGCGCCCAGGCTCCACGCTTGGGCGCCTTTCTATTTCAGAAAAGTTCTGGGCTTTCCTGTTGACCTCGCGCACAGCGACTGGATTTCCGTGTCACGGCAGGCCACTCGGAAGAGATGTCACTCTCAATCGCCACCTGGAACATCAATTCGGTGCGCCTGCGCATCGGTCTCATTCTGCAGTTTCTTGCCGAGCATCAACCGGATGTGCTCTGCCTGCAGGAAACCAAATGCCCCGACGCTCTCTTTCCGGAGAAGGCGTTCCGCGAGGCGGGCTACCCCCACCTCGCCCTCTCCGGGCAGAAGGGCTACAACGGCGTCGCCATCGTCTCGCGCCGCCCCCTCTTCGGCGTCGATCGCAATCATTTCTGCGACCGCATCGACTGCCGCCACATCGAGGCGAAGGTCGAATCCGGTCAGCAACGCGTGACCTTGCACAATTTCTACGTCCCGGCGGGCGGCGACGAGCCGGATCCGGACAAGAACGTGAAATTCGCCCACAAGCTCGCCTTCATCGAGGAATTGACGCAGGCCGCAGAAAGGCTGGCGCAGCCGGGCTCCATCCTGGTCGGGGATCTCAACATCGCCCCGCTCGAGACCGATGTGTGGTCGCACCGCCAGCTCCTGAAAGTGGTGAGCCACACGCCCGTCGAGACGGAGGGTCTTCTACGCTTCCAGGCGGCCGGGCCGTGGGTCGACGTCATGCGCCGCTTCGTACCGCCGGAAGAGAAGCTCTTCACCTGGTGGAGCTATCGCTCGCCCAATTGGGAAGCCTCGAACCGAGGACGACGTCTCGACCATATCTGGGCGGCAGCCGATATGGCCGCCCGGGCGCAGGGCATCAAGGTCATCAAGGAAGCGCGCGGCTGGGAACGCCCCTCCGATCACGTGCCCGTGATCGCGACCTTCGCCGAAGCCTGAAACATCCCGAATACGAAGGGCTTACGATCCCGCCGCGCCGAGGCGGAGCCCGGCCCGCTTGATCTCCTCGACCGTGTCGGCAAGCCCTTCCGTCAGCTTATCGCGCAAGGCTTCGGCGATATCGGGATATTCGTCCAGAAGCCGCTTGAACATCGATCGGCGGATCTGCAGCACGCTGGAATTTTCCGCCGCGACGATGGTCGCGTGCGCCTTCATTTCCGTGATGAGCGCGAGATCGCCGATGAGGGCGCCTCGCTCGAAGCGCCGCGCCGGTCGTCCCTCTTCCGCGCCGCCCCGGCGGTCGCTGCGCGCAAGGAGCAGACCGTCACTGACGAGATAGGCCGAATGCTGCGGGCGCCCCGCTTCTACGACGACCTCGTCTTTGCGCACATGCCGGCTTTCCGCCGAGAACGCGATCAAGCGCAGATGATCCTCATCGAAGCCCCTGAAGAAGGGCGCCTCGTGCAAGAGCTGGACGTCGGATCCGAGGCTCACTCGGCTCTCCTAGGTGCGCGCAAGCTTGTAGCCGCCGGCTTCCGTGACGAGGATCTCGGCGTTCGAAGGATCCTTCTCGATCTTCTGCCTGAGCCGGTAGATATGGGTCTCGAGCGTATGGGTGGTGACCCCGGAATTGTATCCCCACACTTCCGAGAGAAGCGTGTCGCGTGACACCGTCGCCTCGCTGGCCCGGTAGAGATATTTCAAGATCGCCGTCTCTTTTTCCGTCAGGCGGACCTTTCCGCCAGACGCGTCGAGGAGAACTTTCGCGGCGGGACGAAACGTGTAGGGACCGATGGCGAAGGTCGCATCCTCGCTTTGCTCGTGCTGGCGCAGATGCGCCCGGATGCGGGCAAGGAGGACTGCGAAACGAAACGGCTTCACGACGTAATCATTGGCCCCGGCCTCGAGACCGAGCACGGTGTCGGAATCGGTGTCGTGGCCGGTCAGCATCACGATCGGGACGTTCACACCGCTCTTGCGGAGCAGTTTGACCGCCTCGCGTCCGTCCATGTCCGGCAATTCGACGTCCATGATGATGAGATCGACATGGCTTTCCTTGGCGCTCTTGATGCCGGCCGCAGCGGTCGTTGCCGAAGCGAGCTCAAACTCCTCGTAAAGCGCGAGCTGCTCGGTCAATGCTCCGCAGAGCTCTTTGTCATCATCGACAATGAGAATTCGTCTGGCCGTCATTCGCGCCTTATCTCCGCCCGGAATCGTCAATTTTGCAATTTAGGCTAAGTTCCCTGCCCTCGCCAGCCTTGCACCTCAGCCCATCAAGCACGCATTCTTGAACAATGTTGCCCCCCGACCCCCGCTTTCGCCCGCAATCGCGCCACAAACAGCCGAAACGCGCTGCCGCGTCGTCACGCCGCACGGCGCCTCAATCCGGCGACTGCGACCGTATCTATGTGCGGCCGCTGCCGAGCCCCTCGCACGCCGCCTTACTGACGTTTCGCGGCCTCACCCTGCGCTGCGCCATCGGACGCGCTGGCGTGACCCACGCAAAGCAGAAGCGCGAAGGTGACGGGAAGAGCCCCGTCGGGCGCTTTGTGCTCGAATGGTGCGCCCTGCGACCCGACAGAAGACCAATGATGCCGCGCCCGGGGATTCAGACGATTGTGCTGCGGCAGAGCGACGGCTGGTGCGACGAGCCGGCATCACCCGCCTACAATCGCGCCGTACGCCTGCCCATCAGCGCCTCGGCCGAGGCGATGTGGCGGCCGGACGGGCTTTATGATGCAGTGATCGGCCTGTCCCACAACACCGCGCCGCGGCAGCGGCAAATGGGAAGTGCCATCTTCTTCCATCTCGCCCGGCCGGGTCTTCAGGCGACGGAGGGCTGTGTGGCCATACCGCGCTCGGCCATGCGCCGGATCCTGCCGTTTCTGTCGAAGAGGACACAGATGGTGATCCTGGCACGGGCGGATGCCGGACGCCCGAAACGCGTGTGAGAACCAACTCCTCTACGATCGACACCTCAGGGACGCGGCCTTGAGCCGAAGATCGCGCTGCCGACCCGCACATGGGTCGCACCGAGTGCGATCGCCGTCTCGAAATCGGCGCTCATGCCCATGGAGAGCTTTTTCAGACCGAGCTCGCCGGCGAGCTTTGCCAGGCGCGCAAAATGCGGAGCTGGCGCCTCCTCGACCGGCGGGATGCACATGAGACCCGAGATCTCAAGCCCGTGCTCGTCACGGCAACGGCGAACGAAATCTGCCGTCTCCCGGGGCGCGATGCCGGCCTTCTGTGGTTCCTCGCCGGTATTGACCTGAACGAAGAGCTCCGGCGACCGGCCCTGGCTTGCGATCTCCTTGGCGATCGCGGCCGCGATCTTGTCGCGGTCGACGGTATGGATGGCGTCGAACAGCTCCACGGCCTGGGACGCCTTGTTCGATTGCAATGGCCCGATCAAATGCAGTGTCATGCCCGGCGTCGCCTCGCGCAAAGCGGGCCATTTCCCGGCCGCTTCCTGCACGCGGTTCTCGCCGAAGACGCGCTGGCCGGCGGCGATGACGGGCTCGATCTCCGCCGCATCGAAGGTTTTGCTGACGGCGACGAGCGTCACGCTTTCCGGATCACGCCCCGCCTCACGCGCCGCCGCGTCCACCCGGCGTCTGATCTCAGCCAATGCCTCGTGCTCTTTGTTTGCCTTGTCCATGTCCTGCCCGCACTGTGCGCACAACCGATCGCCGCCAGGCGAGGTTGACCGGCTCTGGCAATCGTGTTGAAGCTCTTCGGCCGCTCAAAAGGCGGCTCGCCCGTTCCCAACAACCATGCCGTTCATGACTGCGTCAACAGAGCGTTATAATCCACGAAACGTCGAGGCTTACTGGCAATCCGTCTGGGAGGAGCGCGGCCTTTTCCGTTGCTCCAACGAGGATCCACGGCCCAAATATTATGTCCTGGAGATGTTCCCGTATCCGTCGGGACGCATCCATATCGGTCACACCCGCAACTACACGATGGGCGATGTCGTCGCCCGCTATCGGCGTGCGCGCGGCTACAACGTGCTGCACCCGATGGGCTGGGACGCGTTCGGCATGCCGGCGGAGAACGCCGCCATGCAGAATAAGGTCCATCCCAAGGAGTGGACCTACGCGAACATCGCTACGATGCGCGATCAGCTGAAGCTGATGGGCTTTTCGATCGACTGGTCGCGGGAGTTCGCCACCTGCGACGTGGACTATTACGCTCAGCAGCAGCGGCTCTTCCTGGATTTCCGTGAGGCCGGCCTCGTCAAGCGCAAGAGCGCCAAGGTGAACTGGGATCCCGTCGACCAGACCGTGCTCGCCAACGAGCAGGTGATCGACGGGCGCGGCTGGCGCTCGGGAGCCGTCGTCGAGCAGCGTGAGCTGACGCAGTGGTTCTTCGCCATCTCCGACTATGCCGACGATCTCCTCGAAGAGCTGAAGGGCCTTTCCCGCTGGCCGGAAAAAGTCCGCGTGATGCAGGAGAAGTGGATCGGCCGCTCCGAGGGCCTGAAAGTCCGCTTCGAGTTTGCCGACGAGACGGTCTCTGGCGAAGAGTATCTGGAAGTCTTCACGACGCGCCCGGACACGCTCTTTGGCGCCGCCTTCATGGCGCTCTCGCCCGACCATCCGCTCGCGGCAAAACTCGCAGCGACGGACGAGAAGGCGGCCGCCTTCATCGCTGAATGTCATCGCCGCGGCACGTCCGCGGAAGCGATCGAAACGGCAGAGAAGAGCGGCTACGACACAGGCCTCAGGGTCCGCCATCCCTTCGTCGAGGGAGCGGTCCTTCCCGTCTACATCGCCAATTTCGTTTTGATGGGTTACGGCACCGGCGCGATCTTCGGTTGCCCGGCGCACGATCAGCGCGACCTCGATTTCGCCAACCGCTACGGCCTTCCGGTCAAGCCGGTGGTGAAGCCGGAAGACGCCGATCCTGAGAACTTCGCCGTCACGGACGAAGCCTATACCGGGCCTGGCCGCCTCTACCATTCCGACTTCCTGGACGGCATGACCATCGAGGAAGGCAAGGACGAGGTTGCCCGTCGCCTGGAAGCCCGCACGATCGGGGGCGGGCCGCAGGCAGTTCGCGAAGTCAACTTCAGGTTGCGCGACTGGGGCATTTCCAGACAGCGTTATTGGGGATGCCCGATCCCGATGATCCATTGCGAAAGCTGCGGATCGGTGCCCGTGCCCGTTGCCGATCTGCCGGTCGAGCTTCCTGACGACATCGATTTCGACAAGCCCGGCAACCCGCTCGACCGTCATCCGACCTGGAAGAACGTCGATTGCCCGAAATGCGGCAAGCCCGCACGGCGCGAGACCGACACGATGGACACCTTCGTGGATTCCTCGTGGTATTTCGCCCGCTTTACCGCACCGAAGGCCGACACGCCGACCATTCCGGATGTCGCCGACGCCTGGCTGCCCGTCGATCAGTATATCGGCGGTATCGAGCACGCGATCCTGCATCTCCTCTATTCCCGCTTCTTCGTGCGGGCGATGCAGAAGACCGGCCATCTCGACCTGAAAGAGCCGTTTGCCGGCCTCTTCACGCAAGGCATGGTGGTGCACGAAACCTATCGCGAACCGAACGGCCCATTCCTTCCGCCTGAAGACGTGATTGTCGAAGAGAGCGAGGGGACACGGCGGGCACGGCACGCCAAGACCGGTGCGGCCATCGAGATCGGCCCCATCGAAAAGATGTCGAAGTCGAAACGCAACACGGTCGGTCCCGAAGAGATCAGCCGCAATTATGGTGCCGACACCGCCCGCTGGTTCATGTTGTCGGACTCGCCACCCGAGCGCGACGTGCAATGGTCGGCAGCGGGCGTCGAAGGTGCTCACCGCTTCGTGCAGCGTGTCTGGCGGCTCGTAACCTCGGCAAAAGAAGGCCTGCCCCCAGCCGGGACGGCTCTGCCATCCGGCTTCAGCGAGGCTGACGAGGCCCTGAGACGCGCCACACATGCCGCAATCCGAGATGTGACCGACGCGATCGAGAACCTGCGCTTCAACCGCGCCATCGCCTTCGTCCACGATCTGGCGAACCAAATCGGCGGCCACGAGTGCGGCGATCGTGACTCCGGTTTGTGGGCCCACAGAGAGGCACTGGAGGCCCTCGTGCTTTTGAGCGCGCCCTTCATGCCGCATTTGGCGGAAGCCTGCTGGCAGACCCTCGGCCACGACAAGCTCGTCGCCGAAACGGCCTGGCCGGAGGCCGATGCGGCTCTTCTCCGTGAGGACGAGGTCACCCTCCCCTTGCAGGTGAACGGCAAGAAGCGCGACGATCTCGTCGTCGCCAGGGACGCATCGAAAGAGACGATTGAGGCGGCGGCGCTCGCCTCCGAGACGGTCCAGCGGTTTCTGGAAGGCCGTCCGGCACGCAAGGTGATCGTCGTTCCCGGGAGGATCGTGAATGTGGTCGGCTAGGCGCGGATTTCTCATCCTTCTTGCAGCTGGCCTTGTGGCCGGCTGCACCGTCCGACCGCTCTATGCGCCAGACGCGGCCGGCCGGTCGGTTCAGGAAGAGCTCCGCGCCATTGAGGTCGAAATGCCGACGACGCGGCCGGAACAGGTGTTCAGGAACGCACTCCTGTTCGGGTTGCAGGACGGAGAAACCGTCCCCCCGCAATATCGACTCGAATATACGCTCGCGTTGAACTCCAGCTCGGTCGGCATCGAAGCCGTGACGGGCGTTCCGACCGCCTATCAGCTCTCCGGGCGCCTGCAATATCGTCTCTTCGACATTTCGACAGGTCAGCAGGTTCTGGGTGCCGTCCTCAACACGGTGGCTTCCTATGATCGCTCCAGCCAGGCGTTCGCCAAGCTGAGGGCGGAGCGCGACGCAGAAGACCGCGTCGCCGACACACTTGCGGGCATCTTGAAGACGCGGCTTGCAAGCTATCTCGCACGGAACTGACGATGGTGGCCGTTAAGGCCGCCCAGGCCACAGCCTTCACCACGCAGCCGCCCGCGGACGTGCGACTCTTCCTGCTTTACGGCACGGATCAGGGCGCGGTTTCGGAGCGTGCGGCGACTCTCGTGTCGATCTTGTCGGCGCGCGACCCGCAGGGTGCCACGGTCCTCAGGATCGGCTCCGACGAACTCTCCGGCAATCCAGGCCGCATCGCCGACGAAGCCCACGCCGACATGTTGTTCGGTGGCGCACCGCTCATCCGCCTCAAAATACTCGACGGTCGGCACAATGTCGTCCCGTCCCTGCGGCCGCTCGTTGAAGATCCGCCTGAAGCGGCCATCATCGTCGTCGAGGCCGACGAGCTCCGGGCCGGCGCGCCGCTCCGCCGCCTCTTCGAGGACTCACCCAACGCGGCGGCTATCCCCTTCTATGAGAGCAGCGCCGGCGATATCGCCGATCTCACCCGCAGCATGTTGCCCGAAGCCCAGGTCACCGTCGAACCCGACGCGCTCGATTACCTCATCGTCCATCTCGGCACCGACCGGGGCGTCGCACGCCGGGAGATCGAAAAACTGATCCTCTATGCGGGTGATGGCGCCGAGCTCACCCTTGCCGAGGTGACGACGGTCGTGGGAGAAAGCACCGAGCTGCGCAACGATCGCCTCATCGATCGGACGTTGACCGGGGACATTCAGGAGGTAGCCGCGGATCTCTCGCGTCTGGAGGCCGAAGGCGCATCCCCTTCAGCGCTCCTTGCGCAGATGCTCAACCATCTTTTGATGCTGGCTGGGCTCCAGGCAGAGGCCCGCAAGAGTGGTCTTGCGGTCGCGGTCGATCGAGCCCGGCCGCCGCTCCATTTCCGCAGGAAAGACAGCGTCAAGCGTGCCTTGCAGATCTGGTCACCCGAGGCGCTGCGGAAGGCCCGCGCCTCCATCGATGAGGCGATCCTGGAGACCCGGAAGCTGCCCGCCCTCGATTACGCGATCGCCTCTTTAGCACTCATGCGTCTGGCGCAGGTCGCGCGCCGCGTGGGGCGCCGTTAAGCCCGCTTAGACCTTCAGCTTCTGACACAGCATATCGAGCTGCTCCAGGTCGCGGTACTTGATGCGCACCTCGCCCTTCCCGTCCGCCTTGTGACGGATGTCGATCAGGAGCCCCAACCGGTCTCCGAGCTCGCGCTCCAGCGCGACCGTATCGGGGTCCTTCTCTCGGCTCCGCATCCCGGATTTGACATCCGGCTCGTCGGATTTCTGCGCAAGCTTTTCGGTATCGCGGACCGACAGCCCCTTGGCGATGGCGATCTCCGCAAGCTTCTCCGGGTCCACCGTATTGATGAGCGCTCGCGCATGGCCCGCCGTCAGCTTGCCGGTGCGGAGGTGGTCACGAACCTTCTCCGGCAACTTCAGGAGCCGCAGCGTATTCGTGACATGGACGCGACTCTTGCCGATGACATCGGCAAGATCACCCTGGCTGTAGCCAAATTCCTCGATCAAAGCCTGATAGCCGAGTGACTCTTCGAGTGGATTGAGATCGCTCCGCTGCACGTTTTCAACGATGGCGAGTTCGAGCGCCTCGCGGTCCGACACCTCCAGCAGCGTGATCGGAACTTCATGGATGCCGGCCCGTTGCGCTGCCCTCCAGCGCCGCTCACCGGCAATGATCTCGAATTCGTCGGGCGTGTCGGGCTTCGGCCGCACGACAATCGGCTGGACGAGCCCATGCGCCCGAATTGACGCCGCAAGATCTTCGAGCTCCTCGCCGGAAAACTCCCGCCGGGGATTGCGCGGATTGGGGTGAACGGTGGCGATGAGCGCGGTCTGAGGCTTCTGCGGGGCGACCGGCGCCTCTTGCATTTCCGGCACGGCATAATCCTGAAGCAACGCGTCGAGGCCGCGTCCGAGGCGCCGTGGTGGTTCAGCAGCCATCACTCAACACTCCCTTGATCGCGCACTACGCTGCCCGAAGCAGCCGTTCGCGCTGAATAACCTCACTGGCGAGCCTCAGATAGGCCTGGCTGCCAGCGCAGTTGATGTCATAGAGGATCGCCGGTTTGCCATGCGACGGCGCCTCCGAAATCCGGACATTGCGGGGGATGACGGTATTGTACACCTTGTCGCCCATATGCGAGCGCACGTCGTCGACCACCTGGCCGGACAGGTTGTTGCGCCCATCGAACATCGTGAGCACGATGCCATGGACGGAGAGCTCAGGATTGAGCCCGCGGCGCACCCGCTCCACCGTCGACAAAATCTGGCTGAGACCCTCGAGCGCGAAGAATTCGCACTGCAGCGGCACGAGCACGGCATGAGCCGCGGCCATCGCATTGATAGTGAGAAGGTTGAGCGACGGCGGACAATCGATCAGCACGTAGGTGTAAGGCGATTGCCCCTGCCCTCCGAGCCCAGTGAGCGCATGTCGCAGCCGGTAGGCACGATCCTGGAAGGCGGCAATCTCGAGCTCGACACCCAAGAGGTCGAGCGTCGACGGCGCGATGGAGAGACGCGGTACCACGGTTTCGAGCGCCACCTCGTTGACGGGCATCCCGTCCATGAGAATATCGTAGGTGGAGCGTGTCCGGCTCTCGCGGCCGATTCCAAGCCCGGTCGATGCATTGCCCTGCGGATCGAGGTCCACGATGAGGACGTCTTCGCCGATCGCTGCCAGCGCGGTACCGAGATTGATCGCCGTCGTCGTCTTGCCGACGCCGCCCTTCTGGTTGGCCACGACAAGGATTCGGGGAACGCTCGGGAGCCGCTCCAAGGCTTGCGGCATGGTCTAGGCCTTCCTGCGTTTCAGATGGGAGATGGCGGCGATGGTGCCGTCGCCCTCGGCGAGGCTCGGATACAATATCCGATCGAATTGCCAGATGTCAGACGCCGCCGCTTCTTCATGCACATATTCCTTGCCCTTCATCGCAAGGACAAGGCCATTTTCGGCGAGAAATGGTGCCGCAAGCTCAAGGAGACCCGGCAATGGCGCGAGCGCCCTGGCGCTCACGACATCGAAGCAGCCCCGAAATTCATCATGCAGCGCCTCAATTCGTCGCGCATGAACGGTGACGTTATCGAGGCCGCACACCCGCACGGCCTGGCGGAGGAAGGCCGCCTTCTTGTGATTGGCTTCGACGAGCCCGACCCTCTCGAGCCTGTCGTGCAGGACGATCGCCACGATGAGCCCCGGAAAACCCGCCCCGCTGCCGATGTCGAGCCACGAGGACGACTTCTGTTCGATCCCGATCGGGACGAGCTGCAGGCTGTCGCCGACATGCCGTTCCCACACCTCATCGATAGTTCGCGGCGAGACGAGGTTGTGCGTTCGCTGCCAGGTTTTCAGAAGCTCAACGAACGCGACGAGACGTTCCTCCGTCTCCGCTGTCACCAAATCACGGCAACGCGTCAGCAGTGTTTCACGTGAAGCATCTGCTTGTTCAGGCCGCACGGCGATCCCTCGCGGCACGCTTCAGATGCGCAAGAATGAGCGTCAACGCTGCCGGCGTCACGCCTTCGACCCGCCCCGCCTGGGCGAGGCTCGCCGGCCGCACGAGCTCCAGCCGCTCCCGCACCTCGTTGGAGAGGCCCGACAGACCGGCGAACGAGAAATCATCTGGGATCCCAATTGCCTCGTCCCGGCGCAGAGCCGCCACATCTTCCTTCTGTCGATCGAGATAGACCGCGTATCGAGCGTCCGTCGTGAGGTGCTTCTGTGTCGCGGGATCGGCCTCGCCGAGCTCCGGCCATATCGCTGCAACGGCCGACCACTCGATCTCAGGATAAGCCAGAAGCTCGAACGCGGACCGGCGGATGCCATCCTGATTGATCGGCAAGCCACGACGCCGCGCCTCGTTCGGTGTAATCCTGACCTCGCTCAGGAGAACACGGAACCGTGCGAGAGTCTCCGATTTCTTCCGGAACCGATTCGACCGCTCAGACCCGACGATGCCGAGTTCCTCACCAAACGGCGTCAGCCGCTCATCCGCGTTGTCGACCCGCAGTGCCAGCCGATATTCGGCCCGCGACGTAAACATGCGATAAGGCTCGCTGACGCCCTTCGTCACGAGATCATCGATCATCACACCAAGATATGCGTCCGATCGACGGACGCTGATCCCCTCGCCGCCGCCGGCCCGACGCGCAGCATTCACCCCCGCGATCAGACCCTGGGCCCCCGCCTCTTCATACCCCGTCGTGCCGTTGATCTGCCCGGCGAGAAAGAGGCCACTCACCTGCCGAAGCTCCAGCGTCGTGTCGAGCTCCCGCGGGTCGACATGGTCGTATTCGATCGCGTAACCCGGCCGCAGGATCTCTACCTGCTCAAGGCCGGGGACAGTCCGAACGAAGGCCTCCTGAAGCTCGGCCGGGAGCGACGTGGAGATGCCGTTGGGGTACACCGTATCGTCTCCGAGTCCTTCGGGCTCCAGAAAGATCTGGTGGCTCTCTCGATCGGCGAAGCGCACGACCTTGTCCTCGATCGACGGACAATACCGCGGTCCCCGGCCGGAAATGTTACCGACATGGATGGCCGACCTGGCGAGATTGCCGCGGATGATGTCATGGGTCGCCTGCGTCGTCCGCGTGATACCGCACTCGATCTGTGGCGTCGTAATCCGTTCGGTCATCATCGAGAACGGCTCGGCCGGGTCGTCGCCCGGCTGCATCTCAAGTGACGCCCAGTCGATCGTCCGCCCATCAAGCCGCGGCGGTGTACCGGTCTTTAGACGCCCGAGGCGAAGCTCTAGACGGTCAAGTGTCTCGGCGAGGGCAAGCGACGGTTTCTCGTCGACGCGACCGGCCGGCCACGAGCGTTCGCCAATATGCACCATGCCACGAAGGAACGTACCGGTCGTAATGACGACCGCGCCACAACGGATCTCGCGACCATCGGCAAGACGCAGGCCCTGGACCCGCCCTGCCCCGATGACAATATCGGCAGCCTCGCCCTCAAGAACCTCAAGCCCCGCCTGCTCGCTGATCAGACTTCGCATCGCAGCGCGGTAAAGGGTCCGATCGGATTGTGCTCGGGGCCCTTGCACCGCCGGGCCCTTTCGCCGATTGAGCATGCGGAACTGGATCCCCGCCGCATCGGCGGCCCGGCCCATGAGACCATCGAGCGCATCGATCTCACGCACGAGGTGTCCCTTGCCCAACCCGCCAATCGCCGGATTGCAGGACATGGTTCCAATTGTGTCGGCCCTATGCGTCACGAGGATCGTGCGTGCACCTGCGCGCGCGGAGGCGGAGGCCGCCTCGCACCCGGCGTGCCCGCCACCGATGACAACGACGTCGCAATTTAAGATCATGCTGACGATCTAGTGCCTTCCGTCCCGAATGGAAAGTTATGTTTCACGTGGAACTGCATCAGGTCGCGGGAAGCGCGTTTCACGTGAAACACGTGCGGGGACGGTTGAGGTCACTTTCCGATACAAAACCGTCCAAAGATGGCCCCAAGCACGCTCTCCGGATCCACCTCACCGGTGAGCCTCCCAATCGCCCTCAGACATGCGCGCAACTCTTCCCCCAAGAGCTCGTCAACCCTACCCGGCTCGCCTCGTTTCAGAACCGATTCGAGGCGCTCAGCCAACCGAATCAGCCCTTCCCTCTGCCGCACATTCACAACCGCCGCACCTGAGGCGCCGCCGGAGCTGGCGACGGCCTGCCCCGCCAACCACTCGCTCAGTGCGCCCTCAAGCTCCCGCAGCCCCTCTCCAGTGACGGCCGAGATCCTCCTCGGCCGACCAACACCGAGGCCCCCACTCTCAATCAGATCCGCCTTGGTCTCGATGACCCAGCATTCGGCACCCCCCGGGCTCACCTCGGCACTCGAAGGCCGCCCGCCCTCACCCGCCGGCACGAGCTCAAGCACCAGATCTGCATCTTTAGCCGCAAGCCGGGCCCGACGAACGCCTTCTGCCTCGACCGCACTCTCCGTCTCCCGCAATCCCGCAGTGTCGACCAGCGTGACCGCAAAACCAGAAAGCTCGAGCGGAACGGAGACAAGGTCCCGGGTCGTGCCAGGCTCTGCGCTCACGATCGCGACATCCCGGCGCGCAAACGCATTGAGCAAGGTCGACTTCCCCGCATTCGGCGCACCAACCAGCACGACAACGAACCCGTCGCGGATACGCTCGGCAAGCCGCGCTCCCGACAGAAGCTCGCGAACCTCCGACAACACGGCTCGCAGGCGGGTCACAACGTCGACCTCGGATCCGACATCGTCCTCATCGGAAAAGTCCAGTTGGGCTTCGACCTCCGCAACACAGTCGACCAACGTCCCCCGCCAGAACAGGAGCCGTTGAGACAACGCTCCTCGAGCCTGCCCCAAAGCCTGCCGCCTCTGCGCTTCGGTCTCCGCCGCGACGAGATCGGCAAGACCCTCCGCCTCTGTCAGGTCGAGACGGCCATTGAGGAATGCCCGGCGCGCAAATTCGCCGGGCTCGGCCATGCGAAATCCCGGCCATTGCGCAAGCGATTCGATCAGACGCGCGACGACAGCCCGGCTCCCGTGACACTGCAGCTCCACGGTATCCTCGCCGGTAAACGTCCCCGGTCCCGGCATCCACAGCACGAGGCCCTCGTCGATAAGGTCACGGTTCTCCGGATCCACCAAGGCCCTCACCACGGCCCGCCGCGGTTCCGGAAGGCCGCCGGCAAGCTCCCGCAGCGCCACCGCCGCTTCCGGCCCCGAAATTCGGACGATTGCGACCCCGGCCGGCAGCGCCCCGCTCGACAATGCGTAAATCGTATCCATGTCTTCTTGTAGTCGCCCTATGACAGCTTGCCGGAGACATTATGGCTCGAAACCGCCTCGCAGAGACCGCCAGTCCCTATCTCAAGCAGCATGCGGACAATCCCGTCCATTGGCAGCCATGGGATGAAGACGCGCTCGCGGAAGCGCGAGATCGCCAGGTCCCCATACATCTGTCCATTGGCTACGCTGCCTGCCATTGGTGCCATGTCATGGCGAATGAGAGTTTCTCCGATCGCGGAACAGCAGATTACCTCAATCAGAATTTCGTAAACATAAAGGTCGACCGCGAGGAACGCCCCGATATCGACCAGGTCTATATGGCCGCCCTCCACTCTCTCGGCGAGCCCGGCGGCTGGCCCCTGACGATGTTCCTGACACCCGCGACGGAGCCTTTCTGGGGTGGCACATACTTCCCGCCGACGCCGCGTTGGGGCCGACCAAGCTTCCGCCAGGTACTGCAAGCGGTCGCCGAGACATGGCAGCACAAGCCGGAAACCGTCAGCACCAACACAAAGGCCATCACGGACCATCTCACCCGCGGGAGCTCTCCCGCATCCACGCCCGGGGATCTTCCCAACCCCGAGCTCCTAGACGCATCCGCCGCTCAGATTCTCGTTCACTTCGATCTCGACCATGGCGGCCTTGCCGGCGCGCCAAAATTCCCCCAGGCACCGCTGCTTGAGATGATGTGGCGCGCACATCTGCGAACCGGAAACAGCGCCTATGCAGACGCTGTGCTGATCACGCTCCGCAACATCTGCCAGGGCGGCATTTACGACCATCTTGGCGGCGGCTTCGCACGCTATGCCGTCGACGACACCTGGCTGGTGCCGCATTTCGAGAAGATGCTCTCCGACAACGGACAGCTTCTCTATCTTCTCTGCCTCGCCTACGAAAAGACTCAAGACCCACTCTTCCGTGCGCGACTTGAAGAAACCGCCGATTGGCTTCTGACCGAGATGCGTCTGCCTTGCGGCGCTTTCGCCACGAGCCTCGACGCCGACACGAACCACGAAGAAGGCGCTACTTATGTCTGGCGCGCCGAAGAAGTTGACGATGTCCTCGGACCTGCCGCCCGACACTTCGCAGAGGTCTACGACGTCACCGACATGGGCAATTGGGAGGGCCACAACATCCTCAATCGCCTGCGTCCCGGCACCTTTGACTGGCGCGGGGCAAAGGATGAGGCTGCCCTCGCCCGCCATCGCGCGCAGCTCCTCAGCGCCCGCAAAAACCGCCCGCAGCCAGCTCGCGACGACAAAGTCCTGACCGATTGGAACGCCACGCTGATTGCAGCGCTCGCACGATCTTCCACGACGCTCTCCCGACCCGACCTCCTGAGCGCCGCTTCAGAGGCCTTCGCCTTTCTGACCAAGCTGCAAAGCGAATCCGGCTCCCTGACCCATGCCTGGTGCGATGGCCGGGTGACTGCAGGCGCCCTCGCCACTGACTATGCGCAGATGATGCGCGCCGCTCAGGAACTCCATACCGCCACAGGTCAAAAGGACTATATCGACTCAGCTAAGGAGTTCTTTTCGCGCCTGGAAGCGTCACACTACGACGAGGACTCAGGCGCCTATTATCTAGCGAACGCGGACAATACCGCGCTCTTTGCGCGTCTCCACTCAGACTCTGATGAAGCTATGCCCGCAGCCACAGGCGTGATCGCAGAAGCGTCGGCCCGACTCTTTCTGCTCACCGGAGAGCAACGCTATCTCGAGCGAGCAGCGACGATCATCCGCCATCAGGCGGCGTCGATCGCACACAACCTCATCGCGACAGCCAGTGTTCAGAATGCGTGGGACACGGTCCTGCGCGCCCGCCACCTGATCGTCCTCGGATCGAGATCGAAGTTCGACCCAGCAATCCACGACGTCGTCAACGCCGAAGCGGACCCCGCCCTCATGAGGGAATATCAAGCTCCGTCCTCCGCAACCGAGACGAGGCTCAGGCTCTGCGACATGGACAGATGCTATCCGGACGTCACGCGCTCCGAGGAGATCGCTGACCTTCTATCGCGCACCCGCGGCGGACACGCCAGATAAGGCAAAGGCGCCTGATCTCTCAGACGCCTTTCCCGGTCTAGGTGTTCATCGAATCGAAGAACTCGGAATTCGATTTCGTATGTCGGAGCTTGTCGAGAAGGAACTCGATCGCGTCGACGACACCCATCGAAGCGAGGATCCGGCGCAGGACGAAGATCTTCTGCAGGTCCGCACGCGGCACGAGAAGCTCTTCTTTTCGCGTCCCGGACTTCAGGATGTCCATAGACGGGAAGACACGCTTGTCGGCGACCTTACGGTCGAGCACGATCTCCGAATTGCCGGTGCCCTTGAACTCTTCGAAGATCACTTCGTCCATCCGGCTGCCCGTATCGATGAGCGCCGTCGCGATGATCGTCAGCGAGCCGCCCTCTTCGATATTGCGTGCCGCACCGAAGAAACGCTTCGGCCGCTGCAACGCATTGGCGTCGACACCACCGGTCAGCACTTTGCCCGAAGACGGCACAACGGTGTTGTAGGCACGTCCCAGACGCGTGATCGAATCGAGCAGGATGACGACGTCCCGTCCATGTTCGACGAGCCGCTTCGCCTTCTCGATGACCATCTCGGCCACCTGCACGTGCCGCACAGCCGGCTCGTCGAACGTCGATGAGATCACTTCGCCGCGCACCGTGCGCTGCATGTCCGTGACTTCTTCCGGTCGCTCGTCGATCAAAAGCACGATGACGTAGCATTCTGGGTGATTCGAGGTGATCGAGCCGGCGATATTCTGCAACAGAACCGTCTTGCCGGTTCGCGGCGGCGCCACGATCAGTCCGCGCTGACCCTTGCCCAAGGGCGCCACCAGATCGATGACCCGCGCCGACATGTCTTTCACCGTCGGATCGTCCACTTCCATCTTGAAGCGTTCGTCCGGATAAAGCGGCGTCAGATTGTCGAAATGGACCTTGTGCTTGGCCTTGTCCGGTTCCTCGAAATTGATCGTATTGACCTTGAGGAGCGCAAAATAGCGCTCACCCTCTTTCGGGCTACGGATCTCGCCCTCGATCGTATCGCCCGTCCGCAATGAAAAACGTCGGATTTGCGACGGCGAAACGTAGATATCGTCGGGCCCGGGCAGATAATTCGCATCAGGAGACCGCAGAAAGCCGAAGCCGTCCTGCAGCACCTCAATAACGCCCTGTCCAATGATAGTAATGTCATGTTCCGCGACCTTTTTCAGGATCGCGAACATAAGTTCTTGCTTGCGCAAAGTACTGGCGTTTTCAACGTCGTACTCTTCCGCAACAGCAAGAAGATCGGTAGGCGACTTCGCCTTCAGGTCTTGGAGTCTGATTTCTGCCATGTGATTGAGTCCCGTGCAAAACACGGTGGAAGAGGCATGGGTAAAAGGGAGGCACCGCCCCGGTGCGGGAAACTAACGGCCGGCCCCCAGCTTGCGCCGCGGCTAGCCATTCACGCCAGTTCTTTTCGCTTAACCCGGTCCGACCGGAATCACAAGCGCTAATTCATCCGCGTCAGAAGGGACGCACGATGACGAGGATCACAATACCGATCATCAGGAGCGTCGGAACCTCGTTGATCGCTCGGTAGAACTTCTCGGGCCGCGTGTTGCGGTCCTCTGCAAACTCCCGCACCCACCGTGCCATGAACAGATGGGAGATCGTCAGCAACACGACAAGAGCCAGTTTGAAATGGAACCACCCCTGGTCCCAGGCATAGGTGATGGTGGCCGCCCAAAGACCGAAGATCCAGCTCGCAACCATCGCGGGCGTCATGATCGCCTTGAGCAGGCGCCGCTCCATCACCTTGAAGAGCTCAGACTGCTCGGAACCCGCGGCGACCTTCGTGTGATAGACCATCAGACGCGGCAGGTAGAGAAGTCCCGCCATCCAGGCAATGATCGAGATCACATGCCATGCCTTGATCCATAACGGATTGACATACCAAAAGAAATCCGAGACTGCCGCGACAAGGCCATCCATCGTTTACTTGCCCCGTACGAGCTTCACAAACGTCTCGACATGCTCCACCGGCGTGTCCGGCGTGATCCCATGTCCGAGATTGAAGATATGGGGATAACCACGCATCGCCTCGAGGATGCTGCGCACACCGTCCTCCAGGGCCTTGCCACCGACGATGAGGCGCATCGGGTCGAGATTTCCCTGCAAGGGCTTGCCGCCCGCATTCTTCCGCGCAGCCTCAAGAGGCGTCGACCAATCGAGCCCGATCGCATCGGCGCCGGTTCCTTCGGCATAACGCGTCAGCCGTGCTCCACCGCCCTTCGGGAATGCGATCACCCTCGCGCCTGGAACTTCGGCCCGAACCTTCTCGATGATGACGCGCACCGGCTCGATCGCCCAGCGCTCGAAACCCTCTTCGTCGAGAACGCCAGCCCATGTATCGAAAATCTGAACTGCATCCGCACCCGCCTTCAGCTGTGCCACGAGATACCGCGCCGACGCATCAACGAGGATATCCATGAGCGCCTGAAAGCGCTCCGGCTCACCGAGCGAAAGACGCCGGGCCGGCCCCTGATCGCCCGTCCCGGTCCCCGCGACCATATAGGTCGCCACGGTCCAGGGAGCACCACAGAAGCCGAGGAGCGTCGTCTCCTGGGGAAGCTCCGTCCGCACCCGCTCGACCGTCTCCAGCACCGGTGCAAGGAACGCCGTGACGTCCTTGCCCGCCAGCTCTCCGATACGAGCCGGATCGATCGGCTCCAGCCGCGGTCCGTGCCCTTCCTCGAAAGCCACTTTCTGACCAAGCGCGTCGGGAATGACGAGGATGTCGGAAAACAGGATTGCGGCATCGAAACCGAAACGCCGGATCGGTTGAAGCGTCACCTCGGTTGCGAGTTTCGGCGTGTAGCACAGGTCCAGGAACCCGTTCGCCTGACTGCGCGTTTCCCGGTATTCGGGAAGGTAGCGCCCTGCCTGACGCATCATCCAAAGCGGAGGTGTCTCTAGGCTTTCGCCGTCGAGGACTCGAAGAAGCGATCTTGCCGAAGCCACAGGTGCTCTTAACCCCAAATTAAAGGTTTTAAGGATTCTTCTGTTGTTATTGGCCGGTGGATTACCCGGATTCAAATCGCCCCACAACACATCAATCCGCGGCAAAGGCGCCCCGCCTTATTGATCCCCCAGGGGAAAACACCGGGGATAGGGTCTTAAGTGACTCTCCGGAAGCCGCGCCTGACAAGCCTTTACGGCTGCACACCGTGCATTTCCATCTCTGGCCACCAGCTGTGAATCGCGCCGCGTTGTCGACTCATTCCCACAGCCTGTTGCCAATCGTCTCCGCGCCATCCAAATTGTGGATCGTCGTCGGGACAGTGGGGGCGCAATCGGCGTGTTCGCTCCCGGCGTGAAAAAACGGCCCCTTTATCCACGGTCATCCCCTTGGCGCCGACGCGGTTCTTCCATCTCCACCTGATTTCCGATGCGACGGGCGAGACCCTGATCAACGTCGGACGTGCCGCTGCGGCCCAGTATGCCGGCATTCATGCGGTCGAACACATCCACTCTCTGGTGCGCACGGCCAAGCAGATCGAGCGCATTGTGCTTGAGTTGGAAAACTCGCCGGGGATTGTCCTCTACACGCTCGTCGACGAGAAATTGGCGGAGCTCCTGGAAGCACGCTGCAACGAATTGTCGATCCCGGCCGTCTCGGTTTTGGATCCGGTCTTGCAGGCCTTTCAGGCCTATCTCGGGACTCGTTCCACAGGCCGGATCGGCGCCCAGCACGCGCTCGATGCGAGCTATTTCGAGCGTATCGAAGCGCTCAATTTCACCATGATGCACGACGACGGCCAGCTGCCGCGCGATATCGACGAAGCCGATGTGATGCTTCTCGGCGTCAGCCGCACGTCGAAGACGCCGACCTCGATCTACCTCGCCAACCGGGGCATCAAGACGGCAAACCTGCCGATCGTGAAGGGTATTCCGGTGCCCGCTTTGGTGACGCGTGCCAAGACCTGCCTGGTCGTTGGGCTCGTCGCGAGCCCGGATCGAATCGTCCAAATTCGCCAAAACCGGGTCTTGAGCCTCTCGCCGGAGGACGACAACCCGGCCTATCTCGACCGCACGGCCGTTTCCCAGGAGGTACTGGAGACACGACGCCTGTGTGCGAAATACGGCTGGCCCTTGATCGATGTGAGCCGCCGATCGATCGAGGAAACCGCCGCCGCCGTGTTGGCGCTTCTGGGAGAACGGCGCGGAAAGCAAATGGCATGACAGAGCTTGTTCTCGCTTCGGGCAGCAAGGCCCGCAAAGCCCTCCTTGCGGGCACGGGCCTCGCCTTCCGCCAGGTTTCACCCGAACTCGACGAGCTGGCAGCCTCCGAACCTCTGCTCCGAGCCGGGGCGGGCGCCGGCGATATCGCCTCCACGCTCGCTCTTGCGAAAGCCACGCTGGCGAGTGAGGCAGACCCGCAAGCCCTCGTCATCGCCGCCGACCAGACCTTGGAGCTCGACGGACGCATGTTCCGCAAGGCCGAGAATATGGAGGCCGCCCGCCAACAGCTTCTCGAGCTCTCGGGCAAGACGCACTATCTCCATTCCGCTGTCGCGTGCATGCGTGCCGGCAAAACGCTCTTTGAAGCCCACGACAGCGCCGCCATCACCTTGCGCGCGATCGTGGCGGATGAAGTCGGCCGCTACCTGGCGGACGCAGGTCCACAGATTCTCTCCAGCGTCGGTCTCTATCAGTTTGAGGGGCCCGGCATACGGCTGATTGAAAGTGTCGAGGGCGACTATTTCACCGTACTCGGCCTGCCGCTGTTACCGCTTCTCGGCTTTCTGCGCCAAAACGGCCTTGGGACGTTCTGATATGCTGCGCGCCTGCGTGACGGGTTGGCCCGTTTCACATTCGCGTTCGCCCCTGATCCATGGCTTCTGGCTCAAGCGCTATAATATTGAAGGCGACTATAGTTTACGCGCAGTGCCAGTGCAGGAGGCCGCATCGTTCTATGGCGGCTTCGCTGCTTCCGGATATGTCGGCGCAAATGTTACCGTGCCGCACAAAGAGGTCGCCTGTGCTGCAGCATCGATATGCTGCGCTGCAGCGGAACGCCTGGGTGTCGCCAACACGCTTTGGCTCGAAGACGGGCTCCTTGTGGCCGACAACACCGATGGGATTGGCTTCCTCGCCTCTCTCGATCAGGTAGTGCCAGCGTGGTCTGAAAAGACCGAATGCGCGCTGATTGTCGGCGCGGGCGGCGCGAGCCGGGCCGTCATCGATGCCCTCGTGCAAGGCGGCGTGGAGAGGATCGAACTCCTGAACCGTACGGAAGCCCGTGCCCGCGAGGTTGCGGAGCGCTTTCCTGGCAAGGTCCGAGCCTTTGGGCTCGACGCTCTCGCGTCACGACTCTCCTCTGCAGATTTAGTGATCAACGCAACTTCGGCGGGGCTCGCCGGCGCCGAGCTCTCGGTTCCGTGGGACGGCGCAAAGGACTCCGCCATCGTCACCGATCTCACCTATGTGCCGCTTCAAACACCGTTCCTTCGCGGCGCCGCTTCGGCCGGTTTGACCACGGTCGATGGCCTCGGAATGCTGTTGCATCAGGCCGTGCCCGGATTTGAGCGCTGGTTCGGTGTCCGCCCCGTCGTGGACGCGGCGTTGCGGGACATCGTTGTCGCCGATCTAATCGAAAGAGACTCATGTTCGTAATAGGACTCACTGGCTCCATGGCTATGGGGAAGTCGACGACAGCGGCGATGTTCCGACGCCGTGGGATTGCCGTGCACGATTCCGATCGCGCCGTGCACGACCTCTATCGGGGCGCTGCCGTCGAGCCGATCGAACAGGCCTTTCCGGGGGTCACGGCAGATGGCGAAGTCGATCGAAAGAAGCTCGGCGCGGCCCTTGCCGGCGACATCGACCAGCTCGCCCGTCTGGAGAAGATCGTCCACCCTCTGGTGCGCGCGAAAACGGTCGAATTCGGCGAACAGGCAGCGCGCGACGGTGCTCCGATCGTCGTCCTCGATATCCCCCTTCTGTTTGAAACCGGCGCCGAGCAATGGATGGATTGCGTCGTGGTCGTGACGACCTCGCCGGAAACGCAGCGCGAACGGGTGCTCGCCCGCCGTGGCATGACGGAGGAGCTTTTCGAGAAGCTTCTGGCCCGGCAGGTGCCGGACGCCGACAAACGGCGCCACGCCCACTTCATCATCGACACCGGATTTGGGTTTGAGGCGGCCGAGCGCGACGTCGAGACGATCCTGCGGGCGACATCCGCACTGATCTGAGCCCGCGCCGGACCCGCGGGAATCAGTCAGGGATCAGTCAGGGAAAAGCCGCTTTTCGCGTTCAGATCGGTTGTATCTGAGCGAACCGAAATCCATGATCACGCCATGCGGGAAATCGTCTTCGATACGGAAACCACTGGCCTCGACGCTCTCAAGGGTGACAGGCTGATCGAGATCGGCTGCGTGGAGATCATCAATCGGATCGCCACCGGTCGCTTCTATCACGCCTATATCAACCCGGGATGCGCGATCAGCCCCGACGCGGTCGCCGTGCACGGCCTGACCGAGGAATTTTTGCGCGACAAGCCGGCGTTCCTCGAATGCGTGGGTGACTTCCTGGAGTTCGTTGGCGATGCACCGCTCGTCGCGCACAACGCGTCCTTCGACCGCGGCTTCATCAACATGGAGCTTTCGAAGGCCGGCTATTCCGTCATTCCGGACGAGCGCTTCGTCGACACCCTCATGCTGGCACGGCGCAGACATCCGGGCGGGATGAACTCTCTCGATGCGCTCTGCGCCCGCTACGGCATCGATAATTCCAAGCGCACCAAACACGGAGCGCTCCTCGATGCGGAGATCCTCGCCGAAGTCTATGTCGAATTGCAGGGGGGGCGTCAGGCGCTGCTCGCGCTTGGCAGTTTCTCAGAAGGTGCCTCGAACACGGGCACACTCCGGCAAGTCGGACCGCGGCCACGCGCCTTGCCGTCGCGGTTGAGCGAGGAGATGCGCGCGGCACACCGCGCCTTCGTGGAAGCCGAAATGGGTGAGGACGCGCTCTGGCTGAACGTCTGGAAGGACGACGAAGAGCGCGTCTCTCTGAAGCCTCAGGCCGTGGTCGGTGCGTCCGCCTGAGCCTGCGCGGCCCGCTGGCGATAAAGCGCGGCGAAATCCACCGGATCGATCATCAACGGCGGGAAACCGCCCTGGCGCGTCGCGTCGGCGAGGATCTGGCGCGCGAACGGGAAGAGCAGACGCGGGCATTCGATCAGGATGATCGGATGAAGATGCTCCTGCGGAACGTTGCGGATCTGGAAAAGGCCCGCATAGACGACTTCGGTGATGAAGAGCGTCTCGTCTCCGCGGCTTGCTTTCGCATCAAGCTTCAGCTCGACTTCGAACTGACCGTCGGCGATCGGACGCGCGTTCACGTTGACGTTGACGTCGAGCGACGGATTGGCGCTTGCGGGCCTCAACGAGTTCGGCGCACTGGGATTTTCGAAAGAAAGGTCTTTGATGTACTGGCCGAGCACATGAATTCCCGGCCCTTGCGCCGATGCCTGGCTCTTCGCATCCGTGCCGGCGGCCTGCTCGCCGCCATTGCTGGCATTATTGACCATATCGTCTTTCCAAAGCTGTCATTGGGAACAGTTGCCCGCGCCTAGCATGCGGTGCGGTGAGCCACAACCGCGCACCGCCCGCGATCGCCCTCTATTGCACCCTTGAGGCGACTTTCCCGGGCTGCTGCGCATTTTTCGTCTGCGCCTCGTCCGATCTCTGCCGACCGGACCAGATAGCTCGCGCGTCCTTCAGCGAGGGCGGTTCCGATCCGGATCGATCTCGTGCACCTCGAACTCGCCCTCATCCAGGTCGACGACGGTCTCCCCATCGGGGCCGCGCCGCGTCGACTGATAGCTCGACGAACCGTAACTCTGGGTGCCGACCACGCGGAGATCGACCCGCGACAGGACGAACTGCCAGATGCGCCCGCGCACAGCGGGCACGAAAAGCAGAAATCCGAGCGTGTCGGTGACGAAGCCAGGCGTCAGGAGCATCACCCCGGCAACGGCGATCAGAGCCCCGTCGGCAAGGTTGCGCGCCGGCATGCGCCCGGATTCCAGATCACTACGGATGCGCAAAATGGTCCTGAGCCCCTGATGGCGCAGAAGCGCCGTGCCGAGGATCGCCGTCAGCAGCGTCAAAAGCAGCGTCGGGGCGAGGCCGATATACTGCCCGACAACGACGAACGTGCCGACCTCGATCAGCGGGATAAGGAGGAGGAGAAGGAAAATTGGCATGGGTTCAATCCTGATCCTGCGATATGGTGTCTCGGCCGGTTTTTTAAAGACTTTCCTGCGACCTGCTGGACTCGGCCGGGATCGTGCTTACATTGCCGGGGAAGAAAGCGAACGCCCGTAGGGAGCGTGCACGATATCGGCATGAGCGGCTTTTTCGACATTTATTCTCTGATCTTCCTGGTGATCGCGGTCGTCATTTTTATGCGGCTCGGCAGCGTCCTGGGCCGTCGCACCGGCAGCGAACCCTCGCCCTATGAGAACGGCCGCAAACCGCCTGTCGCGGCCCGTCATAGCGCTGAGAACGTCGTGACCCTGCCGCGTCCCGGTCAGGCGCCCGAGCGGGAAATGCCGAGCGCCCCCGATTGGAGCGCTCTGAAGCGCCATGCCAAGCCCGATACGCCGCTTTATGACGGGCTTGTGGCGATTAGCCGCGCGGATCCCGCCTTCGAGCCAGATTCCTTCCTGGAAGGCGCCAAATCCGCTTACGAGATGGTCGTGCAGGCCTTCGCCGCGGGCGATCGAACCACCTTGCGGTCCCTCCTCTCCAACGATGTGTACGAGAGCTTCGCGACCGCCATGAGCGAGCGGGAGCAGCGTGGCGAGAGGCTCGAGACGAGCTTTGTCGGCTTCGAGAGTGCAAAGCTCACGGAGGCGGAGCTGGAAGACAAGGTCGCGCGTGTCTCCGTCCGCTTCAAATCCGAGATCGTATCCGTCACCTATGACGATGAGGGCCGCGTCATCGAGGGCGATCCCAACACCGTTCAGAAGCCCGACGAAGTCTGGACCTTCGCCCGTGCCACGACGAGCCGCGATCCCAATTGGGAGCTGGTCGCAACCGGCTCCAGCTGAGCACCGCCGGTGGCTGGAGATGCCCCGACCTCGCCCATCACAACTCTGACCTCGTCCGTCTCCGACGCGGACGAGCGTTGGTCGTTGTCTCTCGAATCCCTTCCGGGCTGGCACGAGGACGACCATCGCGCCGCCTTTCGGGTCTTCCGCAAATCGGCCGAAAGGCTCCTCGCTGAGGACACGCTTTCGCCTGACAGTTTTCCCGATCTGAAAGCGCCCGCTGCCGCGGCGCTGCGTCTCCCGGTCGAGCCGTCATCCGCAGAGGCTTGCCGTTTCTTCGAGACCTATTTCGTGCCGGCGCCCGCGACTTCCGAGGGCCTCCTCACAGGTTATTATGAACCGGTGATCGAAGCCCGGCGCGAGCCTTCCGAGGCGTTCAGCGTGCCGATCTATGGGCCACCCGAGGAGGCCGTCCAAACCGAGATCACCGATCAGCCCCCGCTTTGCCCCAACCGCGCGGCGATCGAAGCTGGTGCCTTGGCGGATCGTGGCTTGGAACTCGCCTACGTGGCCGATCCCGTCGATCTCTTCTTCATCCATGTCCAAGGCTCGGCGCGCCTTTCTTTCGGTGATGGCCGGCATATGCGCATCGGCTTTGCCGGAAAATCGGGCCACGCTTACACTTCCATCGGGCGCCTCGCCGTCGAGCGCGGCTATCTGGAAAAAGCGGAGGCCGGCAAAGCCGGTCTCGAACATTGGCTCAAGGCGCACCGCGAGGCCGGCCGCCGGCTCATGGCCGAAAACCGATCCTTTATCTTTTTCAAAGAGGTCGTCGATCTCGCTTCCGAGGCGGGGCCTTTGGGCGCAGCGGGTGTCCCGCTCAGCGCCGGCCGAAGCCTCGCCGTCGACCCGGCCTTCTCCCCCCTCCACCTGCCGGTGTTCGTCACCGCGCCACCCCTTCCGGGTTTCGGGCCCGGCGCGTTTCGCCGCCTGATGGTCGCGCAGGATGTGGGCTCGGCGATCAAGGGTGCCGGGCGCGCCGATATATTTGCAGGCTCCGGGGAGGACGCCGGAGCCGCGGCGGGTGAGATCCGGCATCGCGGCGTCCTGCTTCCGCTTCTCCCGAAAGCGTGCGCCTGAGATGGCCCGCAAACAGCTGTCACCTGAAGACAAGGCACTCTGGGATAAGGTGCGACGCACCGTGCGGCCCTTAAAAAGCCGCTCGCTCCGCGACGAACTCGCCGCTCAGGCAGCGACGCCGCAGGGTGATGCGTCGCCCCAGACGAGCGCCTCCGCCCTCACCGCCGGAAAGCGCAGCCCAGCTCCATTGCCCGTCGACGCTGTCTTTTCTCCACAACCGAAACCCCGCACCGCACCGCGCGCCGCCGCAGCGCTTGAGCCCCGGCTGAAGCGCCGTCTCCTGCGCGGCCGCCTTGAGCCCGACGCGCGCATCGACCTGCATGGCATGACCCAGCAACGCGCCCATGATCGCCTCCTGGCTTTTCTGGGCGGCGCGCAGGCGCGTGGCCATGTCCTGGTCCTCGTCATCACCGGCAAGGGCCGCTCGGAAGGCGAAGGGGTGTTGAAAACGATGGTGCCGCGATGGCTCGCGGAGCCCGCGTTCCGCGAGCTCGTCGTCGCTTATGAGCACGCCTCCCGTCATCACGGAGGCGACGGGGCGCTTTATGTCAGATTGCGCCGCCGCGGCCCAAATAGCCGGCGTCCGGACGGCGGGGCAGGCGCCGCGAACCGGCTCGCATCATTGCCGAAATGGTCCACATAGCGCGGATTGAGCGCGCTGACCGGCAGAATGACCAGGATATCCGTCGTGCCGAACTGATAGTCGACGACGGCCCCTTCACCGACATAGCCGCCAAGGCGGAGATACCCTTTGATCAGCGGCGGAAGCTGGCGAAGCGCCGCCTTGGCGTCGATCTCTTCGGCCGCCATGCGGTTCATGTCGACGTAACGCTCATCGACCGCGCGCACCCGCCACTCTTCGGGCGCCAGCGCGTTGTGATGGAGAAAGCTCAAAGGCAGGGCGAGCTTGTCGGGATCGGTGCCTGGAATGCTGGCACAACCGATCATCACGTCCATGCCGTGCATCAAGACGTAGCTCCAGATGCCGTGCCACAGGAGTTCCACCGTCCGTTTGTCGCGGTAAGGCTTCAGCACGCAGGAGCGGCCGAGCTCCAGAAAGCGCAGATGCGGATAACGCGCGACGAGCGATCCGACATCGTATTCCCCGGCCGAGTAGAAGCCGCCGTTGATTTCAGCAATTTCCTGCCGCAACAGCCGGTAGGTGCCGACGATCTCGGGCTTCGAGCGCAGGAACGGTCGCCGCGGGACGGCGTGATCAAGCACCAGAAGATGGTCGCAGATGAGGTCGTAAGGATCGGCGTCGCGCCGTCGCTGATAGGTTTCGTCGTCGGCAATGGCTGCCATCTCTTCGTAGAAGACATGATAGCGCAGCCCTTGCGACCGGCGGATCTCAGAGGGCGAACGGGCAAGCCGCGCCTCGAGATCTCCGAGCCTTCCGAGCGTTCCGACATGGCGGGCTGCCCGCCAAGGGGCGCGACCCGGTTTTGCGAATGGGCGTACGAAACCGCTGCCCCGAGCCCTCCCGAGACCGGGCGCAAAACGCCGCACCAGTCGTCGTGGAGAGAGATGATGCCGTCCCTGCATGGCCTCCCTGCCCCTGGGGAATCTCGATCTCATGCGCTTTCCTTAAACGATCGCGCCGACATCGACCAGAGTTGCCATATTCCATAAGAAAAACATGACATTGGAGTGACGTGGCCGGCCTGGAGAGCATCGGAGGCACGATCACGGTCGATTGGTCGCGGCCAGTTTTCGCCTCCCCCCGGGAGGAAGCAAACGCGCGATCGATACAGTCGCGGCCACGTGCTCCTGCAGGGGGACTCCCAATATGCCGCCGTAACCGGCTAGACTTTCCCGCAACCAGCGCTGTGCATGATCGTTGAGATCTGAACGCAAGGCAGGAAAGAGCCGGGAAATACCGGCCGGATGGGAGGGGAACATGCGGTTTGGCACCGCGGCGATGGCCGTTGCTGCGATATTTACCCTTGGCTCCAGCGAGGTTTCTGCTGCCGAGCTTTCGATCGTCTCGGGTTCTGTCGGTGCCGATATTCAGGAATTGCGCACGCAGCTTGCGGAATTCGAGGCGGAGACCGGCCACCAGGTCGACATCGTCGAGATGCCGGCCTCGACGAGCGACCAGTTCGGGCAATATCGCTTGTGGTTGGCGGCTGGCACCGATGACATCGACATCTACCGTGTCGACGTGATCTGGGCGCCTCAGCTTGCGAATCAGTTCGTCGATTTGCGCGACGCCATGGCCGACGTCATCGGCGACCATTTCCCCTCCGTGATCGAATCACAGACGGTCGAGGGGCGGCTCGTCGCATTCCCGATGTATACGGATGCCCCGGCGCTCTTCTATCGCAAGGACCTTCTGGAAAAATACGGCAGGAACCCGCCCGCGACCTGGGAGGAGCTGACCGAAACCGCCAAAGTGATCCAGGATAAGGAACGCGCCGCCGGCAGCGGTCAGATCTACGGCTTCGTCTTTCAGGGTGCCCCTTATGAGGGCCTCACCTGCAACGGCCTCGAATGGGTCGCCTCTAGCGGCGGCGGGCAGATCGTCTCGCCAGAGGGCGAGATCACCATCAACAACGAGAGGGCCGCCCAGGCGCTGGAGCGGGCGCGTGGCTGGGTGAGGGACATCGCCCCCGCCGGTGTGCTCGCCTACAAGGAAGAGGAGGCCCGCGGCGTCTGGCAGACCGGCAACGCCGTCTTCATGCGCAACTGGCCTTACGCCTATGCGCTGTCGAACGGTGAGGATTCGCCGGTCAAAGGCAAGTTTGAGGTAACGACGCTGCCCGCCGAGCCCGGCAGTCGCTCGGCTCCCTGCCTCGGCGGCTGGAACTTAGCCGTGTCGAAATATTCCAAGCACAAGAAAGAAGCGATCGAGCTCGTTCGCTTCCTGTCGTCCCGCAAAGCGCAGAAGGAGCGGGCACTCACCTATGCGCGGCTGCCGACGATCCCGGCGCTCTATGACGATCCGGACATCGCCGAACGCCAGCCGATCATCGCCGAATGGGCAGATGTCGTCGAAAAGGCTGTGCCGCGTCCCTCCGCACCCACGAAACGTCAGTACAACGAAGTGTCGAAGGAGTTCTGGACCGCCGTCAACGAGACGCTCTCCGGTGCGGCATCGGCTGAAACCAATCTTCAGACGCTGGAGCACCGGCTGCGGCGCCTGAAGCGGGATGGCTGGCGATGACGAACGCGATTCCCGGCGCCCCGCCGACCGACGATGCGATGCGGACCGAAGAACAGCCGGCGGCGCGTTCGGCGCTTTCAAGGCAGCGGCTCGCCTCCGCCTGGCTCTTTCTCACGCCGATGCTCGCCGTCCTCGCTTTCGTCGCCGGCTGGCCGCTCCTGCAGACGATCTGGTTTTCCTTCACCGATGCGAGTTTGGCCGATCTCGATGCCGCCCGCTTCGTCGGCCTGCGCAACTATTTCGAATATGTCGATTATGGCGACGGGACCGGGGAATGGTTCGGTCTCTTCTTCGACGCCCAATGGTGGAACGCGGTGTGGAACACCGTCTATTACACCCTCGTCTCCGTCTCGATCGAAACCGTCCTCGGCCTCATCGTGGCGCTCGTCCTCAACGTCCCGTTTCGCGGCCGAGGCTTTGTGCGGGCTGCCGTTCTCATCCCTTGGGCGATCCCGACGATCGTCTCGGCCAAGATGTGGGCGTGGATGATGAACGACCAGTTCGGCATTCTGAACGACATGCTGATGTCGGTCGGCATCCTCTCCCATCCGATCGCCTGGACCGCCTCGCCGGAGACGGCGATGTGGGCCGTCATCATCGTCGATGTGTGGAAGACGACGCCGTTCATGGCGCTTCTCATCCTCGCCGGGCTGCAGATGGTGCCCTCCGACGTCTACGAAGCGGCGAAAATCGACGGCGTCCATCCGGTCAAGGTGTTCTTCAAGGTGACGCTGCCGCTCATCCGCCCGGCGATCCTGGTCGCCGTCATCTTCCGGGCGCTCGACGCCCTGCGCGTCTTCGACCTCATCTACGTGCTGACCCCCAACAACACCGAAACCAAGACGATGTCGGTGTTCGCTCAGGAAAACCTCTTCCAGTTCGATCAGTTCGCCTATGGCTCGGCCGCCTCGACGCTCCTATTCCTGGTGATTGCGGCGATCACGCTCGTCTACATCAAGGCGGCGCGGCTCAATCTCGGGGGAGGGCGCTGAGATGCCGGCCTTCGTGAAGCGGACGGCCTTTTATGCGCTCGTCGTCCTGATCGTGCTCTTCTCGATCTTCCCGTTCTATTATGCCATCCTGACGAGCTTCAAATCGGGCACGGCGCTCTTTCGCGTCGACTATCTGCCGACGGATTTCTCGCTCGCCAATTACCGCGACGTGCTCGTCAACGGCGTCTTCCCGCTCAACATCTTGAATTCCGTCATCGTCGCCTTCGTGGTCGTGGCGATCTCGCTCTTCCTGGCGGTGACGGCGGCCTACGCCTTGTCGCGTATCGAGTTTCGCGGCCGCGGCATCCTGCTTTTGACGATTCTCGCCGTTTCGATGTTTCCGCAGATCGCGGTTCTCGCCGGGCTTTTCGAACTCGTCCGCCTTTTCGGCCTCTACAATTCGCTCTTTTCGCTGATCCTCGCCTATATGATCTTCACCCTACCGTTCACGGTCTGGGTGCTGACGACCTTCATGCGGGATTTGCCGGTGGAGATCGAAGAGGCGGCGATCGTCGACGGCGCAAAGCCCATGACCATCGTCATGAAGGTGTTTCTCCCCTTGATGTGGCCGGCGCTGGTGACGACGGGGCTTCTCGCCTTCATCGCCGCCTGGAACGAATTCCTTTTCGCGCTCACTTTCGTGTCGAGCAACGATACGCGCACCGTGCCCGTCGCGATCGCGCTTCTATCCGGCGCTTCGGAGCAGGAGATTCCCTGGGGCACGATTATGGCGGCGTCCGTTGTCGTGACGGTGCCGCTCATCGTTCTCGTGCTGATTTTCCAGCGCAAGATCGTCTCGGGCCTGACGGCCGGAGGTGTGAAGGGATGAGCGACGCCCTGGATCGCGGTGGCTGGGTTGTCGGGGGCTGGATCGTGGAGGGAATGTGGGTACGCGGTCAGCCGTCGGAGACGTTTTCGTTGGGATAGACGCCCCAGAGCGAATTCTGCTCCATCCAGCCTTCGTATTTGTCGCCGCGAACGTCGCACCAGCCCTCGCGGCAGCGCACCACGTCGGTCACCACGCCCGATTCGAGAATCGCCGTCACCCGTGCCGTCTCACTTGCGTCCGCATGCGCATTGAAGCGCTCGCCTTTGGCCCAGGGGGCTACGATCGCCGTGCGCCGCCCGGACAGGAGGCTCTGGTGGATCCAGCCTTCCGCGCCATCCGAATCACGCACCTTCCGCCAGGTTTCGAATTCCTGGATGATCTCGACGGGCAGACCGGCCCGCACGAAGCGCCAGGCAATGCCGTAGTTTTTGCCGGGCCCCTTGCGGACGTTGACGGCATTTGATTTCAAGCTGACGAAGCGTGGTAATGGATAGCCGCTTGGCCCCACTTTCGGGGCCTGCGCCCATCCAGGCTCGCCCGGCCACGCCACGGCGAGCAGGGCCAAGACAAGAAGAAGGCTGAGACGAGAACGAAGGAAGAGGAGAGGGCGCATCATCTGCGGTCGGAAAATCACACCGGGAGGTGTTAGCGCCATTCCGCCGCGAGGCCAAGCGCCCCTTCGTTCCTTGTTTTTGAGCAGCCCTTTGCTAGAGAGATGTTAAAGGCAGCCGGTCGCTCCCGCGGGGGCCGCCAAGGAGAGGTGGTGCATGACCAAGGCGAAACCGCACGTCATCGTAACGCGAAAACTGCCCGATCCGGTGGAGACGCGCATGCGAGAGCTGTTTCGCGCTGACCTCAATCTGGATGACCGACCGCTGTCGCAAGCGGAGCTGGTGGAGGCGTTGCGCACTGCGGACGTGCTCGTGCCGACGGTCACAGATCGGTTGGACGCCGCAGCGCTTTCCCAAGCCGGACCGAATTTGAAGCTCATCGCCAATTTCGGCAACGGCATCGACAACATCGATATCGGGGCCGCCTATGAGCGCGGCATCACCGTCACCAACACGCCGAACGTTCTGACGGGTGACACCGCCGATATGACCATGGCGCTCATCCTCGCCGTCCCACGGCGGCTGGCGGAGGGAGCCCAGATTCTACCGAACGGCCTGCCCTGGCCCGGCTGGTCGCCGACCTGGATGCTCGGTCACCGCATCTGGGGAAAACGGCTCGGCATCGTCGGTATGGGACGGATCGGCACGGCGGTCGCGCGCCGCGCCCAGGCCTTCGGCCTGTCGATCCACTATCACAACCGCCGGCCGGTCGATCCGAAGACCGAGGAAGAGCTGGAAGCGACCTATTGGGATTCGCTCGACCAGATGCTGGCGCGCATGGACATCATCTCCGTCAATTGCCCGCACACGCCGGCCACTTTCCACCTTCTTTCCCGCCGGCGCCTCAAGCTGATGCGCCCGGATGCCTATCTGGTGAACACCGCGCGCGGTGAGGTTATCGACGAGGCGGCGTTGATCGAATGCCTGGAGACGAACTCTCTTGCCGGCGCCGGTCTCGACGTTTTCGAGGGTGAGCCCGCAATCGATCCGAAGCTCATCAAGCTCGCCCAGGAGGGCAAGGCGGTGCTCCTGCCGCATATGGGCTCGGCCACGATCGAAGGCCGTATCGAGATGGGCGAAAAGGTGATCATCAACATCCGCACCTGGATGGATGGGCACAAACCGCCGGACAGGGTGTTGCCGCTCTCGGTCTAGGTTTGCCCGACAGGCCGGCTTTCCGGATCGGCGCCGCTCAGCTCTTGCGGCGCTTGTAGGCGATCGTCTCGAAGCGCTGCGAAAGGGCGTCGTAGAGGAGAAGCCGTCCGATCAGAGGCTCGCCGAAGCCTGCCGCGAGTTTCATGACTTCAAGCGCCTGGATCGACCCGATGATGCCGGTGAGCGCGCCCAGAATTCCCGCTTCCGCGCAGCTCGGCACGAGCCCTTCAGGCGGCGGCTTCGGAAAGAGATCGCGGTAACGCGGATTGTCGTCCCTGAAGGGCAAAAGCGTTGTCACCGACCCGTCGAAGCGGCCGACCGCCCCCGACACCAGCGGCTTTCTGGCCGCCTCGCAGATGTCCGGAAGAAGGAAGCGCGTAGCGGAATTGTCGGAACCATCGACGACGATGTCGTAACCGGCGACGAGATCGGAGGCGTTGTCCTCTGTCAGACGCGTCCTGTGCGTGTCGACGGCGACATGCGGGTTGATGCGGGAGAGCGCTCTTTGTGCGCTCTCCACCTTCGCCATGCCGAGCTCGGTGCTCGCATGAATGATCTGCCGCTGCAGATTGGAGAGCGAGACGACGTCGTCATCGACGAGGCCGAGCCGGCCGATGCCAGCGGCCGCAAGATAAAGGGCGACGGGTGAGCCGAGCCCACCCGCCCCGACGATGAGAACGCGCGTGCGCTTGAAGCGCTTTTGGCCGGGGCCTCCGACCTCGGGCAGGACGATATGGCGGGCGTAGCGCTCGATTTCTTCTGCGCTGAGATCCGGTTCCGCCGAATGGCGCGCGCCGTCGGGAGAGGGCGTCTCCGACATCGGATCAGGACGTACCAGGCTGCGGACCCGAATAGCCTTCCACGATCACGAGCTCCGCGTCCGCCACGGCCACCCGGTGCTCGCGTGCGGCCTGGTATTCGGGCGAATGGTAGCAGGCGAGCGCATCGTCGACGGAGGCAAATTCGATGACCACATTGCGGGCGCGCGAATTTCCTTCCAGCGAATGCATCGGGCCGCCACGGACCAGAAACTTGCCCTTGAAGCGGGCAAAGGCAGGAGCGGCGCCGGCGACATATTCCTTGTAGCGCTCGGGGTCGCGCACATCGACGCGGGCGATCCAATAGCCCTTCGGCATTCTTCCCTCCTTCAGCAATTCGCTTCGATTTCGTCCACAATCGCCTGTGCTGCGGCTTTCGGATCGGCGGCCTTGACCACCGGTCTGGCAACGACGAGGTAATCGGCGCCGGCCCGCAGGGCGTCGCCCGGTGTCATCACGCGTTTCTGGTCGTCGCTCGTCGCGGATGTCGGGCGCACGCCGGGGGTCACGATCAGCATGTCGGGACCGAGAAGAGCACGCATCGCCTCAGCCTCGAGCGGCGAACAGACGATGCCGTCGATGCCGCTCGCGCGCGCCTGCGCGGCACGGCGGCGAACGAGTTCGCCTGCATTCTCCGCATAACCCGCCTCATCGAGATCGGCGTCATCCATGGAGGTGAGAACGGTGACGGCGAGAAGCCCGAGATCAGCGTCAGCTCTTGCGGCGGCGGCCGCGCGCATCGCCTTCGGATAGGCGTGAACGGTGGTGAGCGTCGCCCCGAGCCGGGCAAGATTGGCGATGCCTCCCGCGACCGTATTGTCGATGTCGAGAAGCTTCATATCGAGAAAGACGCGCTTTCCCTCCGCCCGAAGCGGCTCGATGAGGCCGAGTCCGCCCGCAAAGACCAGCTCCATCCCGATCTTGTAGAACGTCACCGTATCGCCGAGCGTCTCGACCATGGCGCGGGCGGTGGCAAGGTCGGGAAGGTCGAGGCCGACGATCAGCCGATCGCGCGCGTTGCGCGGGCGAATATCGCGGCTTGCCGCAGAATCCTTGGTCTCAAGCATCGTCACAATTTCCTCAGCGCCACTTCGTTCACCGAATGGTCGCCCGCCTTGCCGATGATGAGATCGGCCCGCGGCCGTGTCGGGCGGATGTTCTCGTCGAGATTGACGAGGTTGATGCGCTCCCAGAGACCCTCGGCGACGCGGCGTGCTTCGTCGTCTTCGATATTGGCGTAGCGGTGAAAATACGACCTCGGATCGGTAAACCGCGTTCCCTTGAGGCTCATGAAGCGGTCGATATACCAGCGCCGGATGACGTCATCTTCCGCGTCGATATAGATGGAAAAATTGAAGAAGTCGGAGACGAAGGGGACTTCCTTTCCGTCCCGCGGCAGATCCCGCGTCTGCAGGACGTTGAGGCCTTCGAAGATCAGAATGTCCGGCTGATCGACGATCAAAGTCTCGCCCGGCACGATATCGTAGGTGAGGTGGGAGTAGACAGGGGCTCTGACCTTGCGCTTGCCGGCCTTGATGTCGGAGAGAAAGCGCAAAAGCGTTGCAACGTCGTAGCTCTCGGGAAAGCCCTTGCGCTCCATCATGCCTTCCTTCGCCAGAACCGCGTTCGGATAGAGAAAGCCGTCGGTGGTGACGAGGGAAACGCGCGGATGGCCCGGCCAGCGCGCCATCAGTTCCGTCAGGATGCGCGCCGTGGTCGATTTGCCGACGGCCACGGAGCCGGCAATGCCGATGATGAACGGCATCTTGCCTTCTTTTGCGCCGAGGAATTTCGAGCGCACGGCATAAAGCTTGTCCTTGGCTTCGACGTGGAAGGACAGAAGCCGCGACAAGGGCAGATAGATCGCCTCCGCCTCGCTGATCGAGATCGGGTCGTTCATCGACTTGAGCGCATGCACCTCTTCCGCCGACAATGTCATCGGCGTGTCGGCACGCAGTTTCGACCATTCCTCGACGCTGAAATACCGATAGGGCGAGAGCGAGCTTGGGGACACTTGATCCATCAGCTCTTCCAATTGGCGGAGGCCGGGCGGGAGCGCTTTTCCTCAAGGCCGCTTTGGCCGGTGCGCTGCGCAAGTTCCGCTTTCACCTCGTCGAAGGAGACACCGGCTGCGTGAAGCAGAACGAGAAGGTGATAGAGAACGTCCGCCGCCTCTTTGGTGAGGCCCTCTTTGTCTTCTGAGACGGCGGCGATCGCCGCCTCGACGGCTTCTTCGCCGAGCTTCTGGGCGCATTTCGCGACGCCTTTGCCGACGAGCCTGGCGGTATAGGAATTGTCGTCGCCAGAGGCGGCGCGCTCGCCGATCGTGGCGGCGAGCTCTTCCAGCGTAAAATCGGTCATGACATGCCCATCCGGGCTTTCTCCTGCGGAAGCGTGCGCATGGGAATGCCCGCGCGCGCCATATGGGCCTTGGCTTCTGCGATGCTATAGGTGCCGAAATGGAAGATCGACGCCGCGAGCACCGCCGTTGCATGGCCGTCGCGGATGCCTTCCACCAGGTGATCGAGCGTGCCGACACCGCCGGAGGCGATGACCGGAACCCGGACCGCATCGGCGACCGCTCGCGTCAAAGCGAGATCGAAACCGGTCTTCGTGCCGTCGCGGTCCATGGAGGTCAGAAGGATCTCGCCTGCGCCCAGAGACACGACTTCGCGGGCAAATTCGACGGCGTCGATGCCGGTCGGCTTGCGGCCGCCATGGGTGAAGATCTCCCAGCGGCCTGGAGCCACCGTCTTGGCGTCGATGGCGACGACGATGCATTGATCCCCGAACTTGTCGGCGGCCCGGCCGACGAAGCTCGGATCATTGACGGCTGCGGTGTTGACGGAAACCTTGTCGGCGCCGGCGAGGAGAAGCTGGCGGACATCGTCCACGGTTCTCACGCCCCCGCCCACGGTGACCGGCATGAAACATTGCTCCGCCGTTTTGGCGACCACGTCGAGGAGCGTGTCGCGCTCCTCGTGGCTTGCCGTGATGTCGAGGAAGCAAAGCTCGTCGGCGCCGGCCGCGTCGTAAGCCTTGGCGGCTTCCACCGGATCTCCGGCATCGATGAGATCTACGAAATTGACGCCTTTGACGACACGGCCGTCCTTGACGTCGAGACACGGGATGACACGAGCTTTGAGCAAGGAGTGCTCCGAAGGCTTTTCAGCTTCAGCGCGGATGCGCAACGGCGGCCCTTATAGCGGCGGCATCCAGTGCGTTACAACAAGCCATCGCGGATGGATCTTCTGAAGAAGACGAAGATTCGCATCTCGCTGACTTGCTGACCAATCGCTTCTCCTGCGGTTAGGAAACCGCAGCGCCCCGTTCGCGGGGCTGAACGGGATTTTGGCCGCCGCGCTCCTCCGCATCTTTGCGGGCAAGGCTCGCCGCAGCTTCCGCCGATGCCGGCCGACCGAGATAGTAGCCCTGCAGGAAATCGCAGCCGATCTCCTCGAGGAAATCGAGCTGTTCGGACGTTTCGACGCCTTCCGCCGTCACGACCAGCCCGAGCGAATGGCCGAGCACGACGATCGAGCGGACGATCGCCGCCGCTCCATCTCCTTCCGATTCCATCGCGCGCAGGAAGGATTGATCGATCTTCACCTTATCGACCGGGAGCTTCCAGAGATAAGCGAGCGAGGAGAAACCCGTGCCGAAATCGTCGAGCGCCAGTTTCACGCCGAGTTCGCGGAGCTGGCTCAGCTGTTGAACGGCGTCGAGCGAATCGATCAACAAAACGCCTTCGGTAATCTCCAGCTCGAGCTTTTCGGGGGGAAGTTCGCTCTTGGCGAGAGCCTGACGCACGACCTCCACGATGTTGCGGGCATCGAACTGCACCGGCGATAGGTTCACTGCGACTTTGTATCCCTCGGGCCAGGTCTTTGCCTCCTCGCAGGCCTTGTTGATCGCCAGGCGGCCGATGCGGTGGATGAGGCCCAGTTGCTCGGCAAGCGGGATGAACCGCGCCGGCGAGACGAAACCGCCCTCCCCGTTCGGCATGCGCAGCAGCGCTTCGAACCCGGTGAGCGCATGGTCTTTTGCCGTGAAGATCGGCTGATAATAGAGTTCGAACCGTTCGTGCTCCACGGCGGCCCGCAGCACGGTTTCGAGATCCCGTCCCGCTTCGAGCTCCGCACCCATGCGCCGATCGAAGATCGTGAGCCGGTCGCCGCCCTTCGCGCGCGATCGGCACATGGCGACATTGGCGCGCGACAACGGGCTGCCGGGATGCTCGCCCTTCTCGGCGAGCGTGAGGCCGGCGCTCCCCGTGAGATTGACCACATGGCCATCGGCCACGAAGCCCCGCCGGATGAGCTTCAGGGCGCGTTCGGCAAGGCGCGCGCCCTCCTTCAAATCGTTGACGTTGAGGGCGAAAGCGAATTCCGTACCGCTGACGCGGCCGACGATCGCCTCGGGCTCGGCGAGGCTTTTCAGTCTCTCCGCCGCTTCCAGGAGAATGTAGTCGCTTCGCTCCGGTCCGAAAGCGGCGTTGACGGCGCCGAAGCGATCGATCCCGAGCGAGACGACCACGACGGGCTTTGCCTTGGCGAGAAGCTCACGCTTGAGGGCGATGAAGCCGCTGCGATTGAGAAGGCCCGTCAGGCCGTCATGCTCAGCCGCGTACGCCGCCCGCGCGTCGGCCCGGCGCTTGGCGTTGTAGCGCTGGACGAAGCCGAAGACCGGAACACCCGAGGCGATCAGAATGATGATGGACAGAAGGATGGCGCTGCGGGCGACGGTGGTCTCAATGGCCTCGAACTCTTCCGTCTGGTCGACATAGATTTCAGCGATGGCGATGGTTTTGCCGTCCTGGCGCAAAGGCACATAGGCTTCCGAATAATAGGCGGGGCGCTCGGGCGGTGTGCCATGTGCGACTTCGATCCGTATCGCGCCTTCCTCCGCCGCCGCCGCGGCTTCGGGATTGTGCTGCGCCAAAGATGCCTTGTCGGCTGCCGAAAGCTCGTGATCGTCGAGGATCATACGGAGCCTGCCGTTCGGCCCGAAAAGCTTGACGCGAAAGACCCCGGCCGCCTCTCGCATTTCCTGGAGGGTCGCAAGGGTTTCCGGAGACGGCTCGGCCCCCGCCGCAATCTCCTCCAGATCGGCGATGCTGGCGGTCATATACTTCGCCCAGGCCGACGACGTGGTGGCTGCGTTGAGCTGCAGGCCGCGTTCGATCGTATCCGACCCGACCCAGATCGCCGCGGCAATCGCCACGACGGGCAGGATCAGGAGAACGGAACCAGGCAGGAAACCGCGGCCAGATGACATCCCGGCAACCTTACATTGCGCAGACAAAAATGTCATATGCGCAGGCTGTATTCGCCTCAAATTACTGATCTGGAGTGGTGAACGAAACGCTACGTCTCAGGCTGTGCTGAGGAGTTGGAGTGCTGCCTGAGGGTCGATACGCCCATCGTAAAGCGCCCGGCCGGTGATGGCGCCTTCAAGGCTCGCCGCATCGGGCATGGTGAGGCGCACGATATCGGCCATCGAAGCGAGACCGCCGGAGGCGATGACCGGAATCGAGACATGTTCGGCAAGTGCGATCGTCGCCTCCCAATTGATCCCGGCGAGAAGGCCGTCGCGGTCGATGTCGGTATAGATGATGGCCGCAACGCCGGCGTCTTCGAAGCTCTTGGCGAGGTCCTGCGCCTCCATGTCAGAGGTTTCCGCCCAGCCTTCCACCGCAACTTTTCCGTCGCGCGCATCGATGCCGACGGCGATGCGGCCCGGATGTCGCCCTGCTGCGTCCTTCACCAAGTCTGGATTGCGTAGAGCCGCTGTGCCCAAAATCACCCGCGTGACGCCCTTTTCGAGCCAGGCCTCGATCTGCGCCATGGAACGGATGCCGCCGCCGAGCTCCACCTTGAGACGGTCGCCGGTGGCCGCCAGCACCGCTTCGACGGCGGCGCCGTTACGGCTTTCGCCGGCGAAGGCTCCATCGAGATCGACCATGTGCAGCCAGGTGAAACCCATATCGGCGAAGGCGCGTGCCTGCGCCGCAGGATCGGCGTTGTAGGTCGTCGCCTCGCCCATCTCGCCGCGCTTCAGGCGCACGCATTCGCCGCTCTTCAGGTCGATCGCGGGAAATAGGATCATTGCGGCCTCACGGGCGCCAGTTGAGGAAATTGGCGATCAGCGCCAGGCCGAGCGCCTGGCTCTTTTCGGGGTGAAACTGCGTGCCGGCGATGTTGTCGCGACCGATCATCGCCGTGACCGGGCCGCCGTAATCGGCCGTCGCCAGCACATGTTCAGGAACGGCCGCGACGACGTGATAGGAATGGACGAAATAGGCGTCGAGTGCCTCGTCGATGCCGGCGAGAAGCGGATGGGAATGGCGCCCGACGAGCTCGTTCCAGCCCATATGCGGGATCTTGAGTTCGGGATCTTTCGGGCTGATCTCGACCACGTCGCCCGGAATCCAGCCAAAGCCCGCCGTTGTTTCCTTCTCAAGCCCTCGTGTCGCCATCAGCTGGCAGCCGACGCATATGCCGAGAAAAGGGCGGCCGACCTTCATGACGGTCTCGTCAAGCGCGGCCACCATTCCAGGAACGCCGTCGAGCCCGCGGCGGCAATCGGCAAAAGCGCCGACGCCCGGCAGAACGATGTGGTCGGCGCGCCGCACGACCTCCGGATCGGAGGTGACGGCGACCTCTCCGGCATAGCCGCTTTCGCGCGCTGACCGCTGAAACGCCTTGGCGGCCGAGCGCAGATTGCCCGAGCCGTAATCGATAATCGCAACGCTCATCCGCCCCTCTCCGGAAAGAGCCCCATCACCTCCGGCGTGTCGCGATCGCCGGCGGCCGACCAGGGACGCCCGCGCGGGCGCGCCGGCGCAACTTCGGGAACGACCGACCGCGAGGCCATCGGCCTCGGCGCGGCGAATTCGTCTTCCCGCCGGCCGAAGAAGCGTATCGCAGCCTCGTCCTCGGAGCGGCCGGAGGCCGCTCCGGCCTCCCGCCAGCCGCGGCGCGACAGGGACCAGCGGCGGAGATTGTTGGCCTCGAGCGCGAAGAGGATCGCAAAGAGAAGGCCGCACCATTGCGCCGCCGTTTCCCCGAAGCGGAAGCCGAGTGCCGCAACGGCCCCGCTTGCCACGAGGTAGAGCAGGAGCGGCAGCCACATGCGCCGGTAGAGAAGCCACAGGAACGGGATGAAAAGCGCCGGCCAGTTCATCCCGTCCTTGATGAAGACGGCGCGCAGGGCCTCATCGACGCCCTCTTTTTCGGGCGGCAGATGCACCGTGTAATGGGTCGTCCTGGAAAACATGCTCAAGCCGTCAGCGTGCCCTTGGTGGAGGGAATCTCGTCGGCCGTGCGCGGATCGAGCGCAAGCGCCTGTCGCAGCACGCGTGCCACCGCCTTGAAGCAGGTCTCGGCGACATGGTGGGCGTTCTCGCCGTAAAGGTTCTCGATATGGAGCGTGATGCGGGCGTTCTGGGCAAACGCCTGGAAGAACTCCTTGAACAGCTCCGTGTCGAAATCGCCCACCTTGTGGCGCACAAAGCCGACGCGCCAGACGAGATAGGGACGGCCCGACACGTCGACCGCGGCACGCGTCAGGGTCTCGTCCATGGCGAGATCGAGCGAGGCGTAGCGGGTGATGCCGCGACGATCGCCGAGCGCGCGGTCGAGCGCCTGGCCGAGTGCGATGCCGACGTCTTCGACCGTGTGGTGCTGGTCGATGTGGAGATCGCCGTCGGCCTTCAGCTTCAGGTCGATCAGGGAGTGGCGCGAGAGCTGCTCCAGCATGTGATCGAAGAATCCGATGCCTGTTTCGACATCGTAGCGGCCGCCGCCATCGACATTGATGGCGAGGCTGATCTTGGTTTCGCTGGTGTCGCGGCTCAGCTCGGCCTTGCGCATCACGGCTCTCCTTCGCCGCCCGTCTTACCAGCGGGCGGCACCATTGCAAATGCGCTGTGCGCACCCGACATGCCGCAGCGCGTTTGCAGGCCGGCCGCGCATGCCTAAATAGGGGCCAACCTGCACGAAAAGAGGGGGTGCCGGTCGAGGCCTCCACGGCTCACCCGCATCCGCTGACAAGGAGCAATCAGTGACAGAATTCGATCCCGCCGCCCCCTGGCACGGCACGACCATCGTGACCGTCCGCAAGGGCGACAAAGTCGTGATCGCAGGCGACGGCCAGGTGACCATGGGTCAGACCGTGATGAAGGCCAATGCCCGTAAGGTCCGCCCGCTCGCCAAAGGTGATGTGATCGCCGGTTTTGCCGGTGCGACCGCGGATGCCTTCACGCTTCTGGAGCGGCTTGAAGCCAAGCTCGAACAATATCCGGGCCAACTCATGCGCGCCTGCGTGGAGCTCGCCAAGGACTGGCGCACGGACCGCTATTTGCGGCGCCTGGAGGCGATGATGATCGTCGCCGACAAGCAGACGACGCTGGTTCTGACCGGCACCGGCGACGTGCTGGAGCCGCAGGAAGGCGTGGCCGCCATCGGATCTGGCGGCAATTACGCTCTCGCCGCGGCGCGTGCTCTCGGCGATTCCGATCTCGATGCGGAGGATATTGCCCGCCGTGCCATGCAGATCGCAGCCGAAATCTGCGTCTACACCAATCACAACATCATCGTCGAAAGCCTCACGGCGGAGACCGCCTCATGACCACTTTTTCCCCCCGCGAGACCGTTTCGGAGCTCGACCGCTACATCATCGGCCAGAAGGAGGCGAAGCGCGCCGTCGCCATCGCCCTTCGCAACCGCTGGCGCCGCCAGCAGCTGGAAGGCCCGCTGCGCGAAGAGGTCCTGCCGAAAAACATCCTGATGATCGGCCCGACCGGTGTCGGCAAGACGGAGATTTCCCGCCGCCTCGCCAAGCTCGTCAACGCGCCCTTCATCAAGGTCGAGGCGACGAAATTCACCGAGGTCGGCTATGTCGGCCGCGACGTCGAACAGATCATCCGTGATCTCGTCGAGGCCGGCATCGCCATGGTGCGCGAGATGAAGCGCAAGGAAGTGCAGGCGAAGGCGCATCTGCAGGCGGAAGAGCGGGTTCTTGACGCGCTCGTCGGCCAGCATGCGAGCCCGACGACCCGTGACAGCTTCCGCCACAAGTTGCGCGAGGGCCTGCTCGACGACAAGGAGATCGAGATCGAGGTTCGCGACGTCTCCAATCCGATGGGTGGTTTCGAGGTGCCGGGCATGCCGGGTGCCTCGGTCGGCGTCATGAATGTCGGCGAGATGCTCGGCAAGGCCTTCGGCCAGGGCCGCACCAAGACGCGCAAGACGCTCGTCAAGGATTCCTACGATCTCCTGATTGCCGAGGAATCCGACAACCTCCTCGACGACGACCAGATCGTCCAGGAAGCCATCCGGGCGGTCGAAGACGACGGCATCGTCTTCCTCGACGAGATCGACAAGATCTGCGCTCGCGATGGGCGTGCCGGCGGCGATGTCTCCCGCGAGGGCGTGCAGCGCGATTTGTTGCCGCTCGTCGAAGGCACGACGGTTGCGACCAAGCACGGGCCGGTGAAGACCGACCACATCCTCTTCGTGGCCTCGGGCGCCTTCCATGTGTCGAAGCCGTCGGACCTCCTGCCGGAGCTGCAGGGCCGCCTGCCGATCCGGGTGGAGCTCAGGGCGCTGACGGAGGAGGATTTCCGCCGCATCCTGACGGAGACGGAAGCGAGCCTCGTGAAGCAATACGTGGCCCTTCTTTCGACCGAAGGTGTGACGCTGGAATTCACCGACGACGCCATCGACGCGATCGCGCGGCTCGGTGTGGAGATCAATTCCAGCGTGGAGAATATCGGCGCACGGCGGCTGCAGACCGTGATGGAGCGGATCCTCGACGAGATCTCGTTCACCGCGCCCGATCGGCATGGCGAGACGGTCACGATCGACGCCGCCTATGTGGAGGAACATGTCGGCGATCTGGCGCGAAACGCCGATCTCAGCCGCTTCATTCTCTAGGCTTTTGTCCTGAGCTTCGCACCGGCCGGCCGGACGAGGCTTCAGGTTGCAATACGAGCGGGGCACGACATCAGGCGTGCCCCGTTTTTTAGTCAGTCGATCGACTGATATTATAATTGGCTGAATAAAAAGCGTTTATCTGCTTGAGATGGTCAGGCAGAGACGCCAGCTAACAACCGCTGCTGTTCTGCGAGGCTCTGCAGTGAGGCCTGGGGCCTCGCGCCGAGATGGGAAATGATCTCGCCGGCTGCGAGCGAGCCGAGCTCCGCGCAGCGGCCGAGCGGTGCGTTGCGGGCGAGACCGAAGAGGAAGCCGGAGGCGAAGAGATCGCCGGCGCCGGTCTTGTCGAGGATCGTCTCGACCTCGGGTGCCGGGACGTTGATGCGTTCGCCTCCACGCACCACGAGCGAGCCTTCCGCGCCGAGCGTGACCGCGGCGAGCCCGACATCCGCCGCGAGCGATTCGATACCAGTCGCAAGGTCGCTCGTCTCGTAGAGAGCCAGAACTTCATGGTTGTTGGCGAAGACGACGTCGACGACACCGCTGCGCATCAGCTCCAGAAATTCCGACCGGAAGCGATCGACGCAGAAGGAATCCGACAAGGTGAGCGCCACCTTGCGTCCGGCGCCATGGGCGATCTCGGAGGCGGTGCGGAACGCTTCCTTCGCTTTCGGCGGATCCCAGAGATAGCCTTCGAGATAGGTGATTTCCGCAGCTTCCACCGTCGCCTTGTCGATGTCTGCCGAGGTGAGCTCCTGGCAGGCACCGAGATAAGTGTTCATGGTGCGCTCTGAATCCGGCGTGATCAGAATGAGGCAGCGCGCCGTCGGCGCTCCTTCCGCCAGCGGCTTCGCCGGGAAGGCGATACCGACCGATTGCATGTCGTGACGGTAGAAATGGCCGAGCTCGTCGTCCGCGACCTTGCCGATGAAGGCTGCCGAACCGCCCAGAGAGGCGACACCTGCCGCCGTATTGCCGGCGCAGCCACCGGAGATGAGCTGGCCCGGCCCCATCGTGTCGTAAAGCGTCTCGGCGCGATCGGCCTCGATCAGATGCATGGAGCCTTTGACGAGTTTCTCGCTGACGAGAAAAGCATCGTCCGCCTGTGCCAGCACATCGACGATGGCATTGCCGATCGCCAGGACATCGTATTTCCGTTCGGCCATTCACTCCCCTCCAAAAGGTTTTTGCGCGGTAGCCGATCGTGCGGTGCTTTGCAAATCTCGGCGCTTGCCCGCTCGTCGCGCTTTTCCTATCTCTTCGCCGCCATGCTCGACGATGCCCAACGCTCTCTGGAAGAAATCCTCTCGCCGCCGTTCCGCAACGTGTTGTGGAAGTCGGTCAGCCTGACGCTCGGGCTCTTGCTGGTCTTGTGGCTCGTCCTCGAAGGGCTCGTCGTGCACTTTCTGGCGCTGCCCTATCCCTGGCTCGAAACCGGTCTGACGATCGTCTCCGGCATCGGCCTCGTCGTCGGGCTTGCCTTTCTGGCTGCGCCGGCAACCTCGCTTTTCGCCGGCATTTTCCTCGATGAGATCGCCGAGGTGGTGGAGAAGAACCATTATCCGAGCGAGCCGGTGGGCAGGGCGCTCCCCTTGATGGAGGGCATTCTCACCACCCTGCAGTTCACGCTCGTGGTCGTCGGCGTCAATCTCGTCGCCTTGCCTCTCGTTCTCTTCGTCGGCTTCGGTGTCGTCATTTTCTTCGTCGCCAACGGCTATCTTCTCGGCCGGGAATATTTCGATCTCGCAGCGCGGCGGTTTCACGATCGGCGCGTGGCGAAGATCCTCCGGCTTCGGCATTCCGGTCGCATCTTCCTGGCTGGCCTCGTGATCGCGGGCTTCACCGCCGTGCCTCTCGTCAATCTTCTGGCGCCCCTTTTTGCCACCGCCTTCATGGTGCATGTGCACAAGCGCATCCAAAAAGCCGAGCGCGCCGCCGGCGGAGTGCTCGCCCCCGCCTGACGATCAACCGGCGATGTCGCTGAGATCGTGGGCAAGATCGGCGCGGACGAGCGCCGCGACGAGACGCGGAAAATCCTTGTGGGACACCAGTTTCGCGAGCTCCTCGGCGTCCTCGCCGAGATCGAGCTTTTTGGCGGCCGCGAGCGCTTTCTTGTCGGCGAAGGGGAAAAGCTCGTCCCAGGCCGGCTGCACCTCGCGGAAGAAAATGTCGACGCCGACATCGCCAAGGCCCTTGAACTCCTTCAGGAGTTTGCGCTCCTGGGCCGGTTCCTCGTCGGCCGCGTCGCGCAATTTCCTGAGGTCGCCGCGATATTTGTCGAGAAGAAGCTCCGAGGTCTCACCGAGCATCCGTGATGTGCTCTCGTCGTAACGCGCATAGCCATGCGAGGTGAGCACGTCGACGCGGTCTTGCCAGCTCGCCGCCGCCATTTTGTCGGGCGTCGTGTAGCCGGCGTCCGCCAAGGCCTTCGCGGCACGAAAGGCATTGTCGGCGCTGATGCGGGCGGAAAACAGGATCGACGCCGTCAGCCAGCGAAACAGGGGAGAGGGCGTGTTCTTGGCGATCGGGATGCCGAGCGCGTCGCAATAGGTGGTACCGTGACGCTCCAGGAGCATCTTGATGCGCGCCGATTTCGATGCGGCCATCCTTACCCTCCTCGGAATTGGCTCTTTGGCAAAACCCGAGCCTTCCTTCGCTGTTCCCCACAATGTGAAGTGTCTGGAACAACGTCAAACTGCAAAAATACACGAAATAGCTGCATAAAAACGCGCCGGGCGCGCTTTCCGCCCCTTGCGGAGCAAGGCGGGGCTCCTACCTGCGAGGAATGGCGCCGCCCTTTCGCCCAACAGATGGACCCGCAGACGTTCGGTGGCGTCGGGTCCGAACCCCGAACTTTGGGGGCTATGCTTGAAACTCAGCGACAACCAGATTGCCGCGGTCCGTGAGACCGTGGGTGCCGAACCCATTCCGGAAGACAACCCGGCTATGGAGCCGCTGAAGCAGAACTTCGGCGACCATACGTTTTACGTCGACAACACGGGCCTTCTCGTCCTGGAACCGGTGAACGATCCGAACCAGCCCGGCGAGCCGGCGGCGGTGATCCATATCGCCACCTGGACCGACGAGGAACGCAAGCAGCTGCAGCCGATCGAGCCGAAGGCGTCGGGCGCAGTCCTGGATCTGGCCCCGGCCGGTCCTGCGAACGGTGCCGGCGGCACCGCCGCGTAACGGAAGCTACGTTGTCGATTGCGGTCGACGCATGCCGGCCGCAGGATTGCACCGCGCCCGGTCTCGCCGATGAGGTGAGGCCGGGCGCGCGCATGTCAGACTAACGCTGCGCCATGTCGGCGCCTGTCCGGTTCGCTGGCGATGCGGGCACTAGATCGGCTGTCTAATGCGCGGCTTCCCAATTGTCGGCAGCCCGCGCATCAACCTGCAGCGGGACCCTGAGCGCCACGGCCGGCTCCGCCGCCTTTTCCATCACCTCGCGGATGACGGGCAGGCTCGCCTCCACCTCTTCCTCCGGCACTTCGAAAATCAGTTCGTCATGCACCTGCAAGAGCATGCGCGCGGAAAGCTGTGCCTCGGCGAGCGCATCTTCCATGCGGATCATGGCGCGGCGGATGATATCTGCGGCCGATCCCTGGATCGGAGCGTTGATCGCTGCGCGTTCCGCGCCGGAACGGATCGAATGGTTGGAGTGCTTGATGTTCGGGAAATGTGCCCGGCGCCCGAAGAGCGTCTCCACATAGCCCTTGTCGCGCGCCTTCTCCTTCGTTTCCTCCATATAATCGCGGATGCCGGGGAAGCGCTTGAAATAGGTCTTGATGTAGTCGCCCGCCTCCTCGCGGCCGATACCGAGCTGGGCGGCGAGCCCGAAGGCCGAAATGCCGTAGATGATGCCGAAATTGATCGCCTTGGCGCGCCGACGGATCATCGGATCCATGCCTTCGATCGGCGTCGAAAACATCTCCGAGGCCGTCATCGCATGAATGTCGAGCCCGTCCTCGAAGGCGCGGCGAAGCGCGGGGATTTCCGCGATATGGGCGAGAATCCGGAGTTCGATCTGCGAATAATCGGCCGAGAGGAGCCGGGTGCCTTCCTCCGCCACGAAGGCGGTGCGGATTTCACGCCCCTCCTCAGTGCGAACGGGAATGTTCTGCAGGTTCGGCTCTGAGGAGGAGAGCCGGCCCGTCGTCGTTGAGGCGAGGGAATAAGACGTGTGCACCCGCCCGCGTGCGTCGAGATAGGAGGGGATGGCGTCGGTATAGGTGCCCTTGAGCTTGGTGAGCCGGCGCCAGGCGACGATCTTCATCGGCAGGGGGTGGCCCTCGGCCGCCAGATCCTCCAGCACCTTGAGGTCCGTCGACCATTGGCCGCCCTTGGTCTTGCGGCCACCCGGCAGGCCGAGCTTGCCGAAAAGGATCTCCCCAAGCTGTTTTGGCGAGCCGATGTTGAACGTTTCGCCCGCCATCTCGAAAATCTCCGCTTCGAGCCCGGCGGCCTTCTGCGCGAAGCGGCCGGAAAGCCGCGAGAGGATGTCGCGATCGACCTTGATGCCGCGCTCTTCCATGCGGGCGAGCACCGGCAGGAGCGGCCGTTCCAGCCGCTCGTAGACATTGGTGAGCCCTTCGGCAGCAAGGCGCGGCTTCAAGACCAGCCAGAGCCGTAGCGTGACGTCGGCATCCTCGGCAGCATAAGAGGTGGCGCGATCGATCGGCGCGAAGTCGAAGGTAACCTTGTCGCGGCCGGTGCCGCAGACGTCCTTATAGGCGATCGGCTTGTGGCCGAGATGGCGCTCCGAGAGAATGTCCATCCCGTGCTGCTGGCCGAAACCGGCGTCGAGCGCGTAGGAAATCAGCATCGTATCGTCGTAACTCGCGATCTCGATGCCGCGGGCTTTCAAGAGCAGCCAGTCGTATTTGAGGTTCTGGCCGATCTTGAGGATCGTCGGATCTTCCAGGAGCGGCTTTAGGAGTTCGAGCGCCCTGGCCTCGCCGATCTGTGTATAGTCACTATCGCTTGAATCGGAAGAAGAGGAAGAGTCAGCACCGCCTTCCGCCGCGGCTTCTGCGGCTTTTCCAGTCTCTGCACCCCCGCCAAACAGGTCGGAATGGGGGGCGGCATCTGGGCGACGGTGGCCGAGAGGCACGTAGCATGCCTCACCCGGCGCGATCGCGAGCGAGACGCCGCACAGCGTCGCCTGCAAGGGATTGAGGCTCGTCGTCTCCGTATCGAAGGCGAGACGCCCCGCCGCGTAGGCACGTCCAATCCACGCCTCGAGCGCCTCGACGGTGCGCACGCATGCGTAAGAGCTCGGATCGATCTTGGGTTCAATCGCCGTCTCGGCGCGCTGGCGTGCAAGATCGGCGGGGGCCGCCAGAAAGCCGCGCTCGGCGGCGAAAGCCCCATCGCCAGCTGCTGCGACCTCGCCCGTCCCGTCCCCCGTCGTCTCGGCAAGGTCCGGGCCGTGGGCGGCGGGGCCTGCACCCCAGCCCGCGATTTCGAGTGTAGGTGCGGAGATTGCCGCCGCGTCGGCCTCCATTCTTTCGGCGATGCGGCGGGTCAGCGTGTTGAACTCCATCGCCTTGCAGAAGCCGATCGCCTTCGCCGCGTCGAGGCCTTCCACGGCGAGATCGCCGAGCGGCACCTCGATCGGCACGCTCGTGGAGAGTTCGACGAGCTTTTTGGAGATGCGCGCCTGCTCGGCAAATTCGATGAGGTTTTCGCGGCGCTTGTTCTGCTTGATTTCCGAGGCGCGGGAGAGAAGCGTTTCGAGGTCTCCGTACTCATGCAGAAGCTGGGCGGCGGTTTTCGGACCGATGCCCGGCACGCCCGGCACGTTGTCGGTCGCATCGCCGGTCAGCGCTTGCAGATCGATCATCTTGTCGGGGAAGACGCCGAACTTCTGCATGACGAATTCGGCATCGATCAGCTGGTCGCGCATCGTGTCGAACATGATGACGGTGGGCCCGATCAGCTGCATCAGATCCTTGTCGGAGGAGATGATGGTCGTGCGCGCCCCGGCCTCGCAGGCGAGCTTCGCATAGGTGGCGATGAGGTCGTCCGCCTCCCATCCCTGCTGTTCGACGCAGGCGAGGTTGAAGGCGCGCGTCGCGTCGCGGATCAGGCTGAATTGCGGAACGAGATCCTCCGGCGGTTCGGGCCGATGCGCCTTGTACTCGGGGTAGATCTCGTTGCGGAACGTCTTCGCCGAATAATCGAAGATGACGGCAAAATGCGTGGGCTCGTCGCCTTTCTCCGGCGTCGGTCCCTCCTGCAGGAGCTTCCAGATCATGTTGCAGAAGCCGGAGACCGCACCGACGGGCAGGCCGTCGGATTTGCGCGTCAAAGGTGGCAGGGCATGGAAGGCGCGGAAGATGAAGGCGGAGCCGTCGACGAGGACGAGATGATCGCCGGATGTCATGCCGGCGCCGGAGGCAGATTTTTCGGAGGAGCTCATGGCGCGGAGATTTGACTGCCGCGCTTCCGATTTCAAGCAGAACCGATCCGGCGCACGCCGCATCCCCTGCGAAGAGAGGTTTTACTCCGCCGGAGCGATCGCCGCCTTCTGTCCGGGTTTGCTGCGCCAGGGCTGGTCGATCCGGGCCCAGGCGGGGCGCACGAAGAGGAAGGTGCCCCAGCCGGTACGGCGGGTAAACTCGTAGAGGATCACCGGGCCGATGACGCCCGCCGCCGTGACGAGAAGCGAGATCGTGCCGATATCGGTGATGACACCGAGCTTCAAAAGGATGCTGCGGGTCACCACCATCGGCAGGAAGAAGGCGAGATAGACGACGATCGAATTGGCGCCGAGATAGGTCAAGGGGCGCAAGACGAACGTCTTGGCGAGAAGAACGGAGAAGGTGCAGACCGCGACCGCCCCCGCGAAACCGAGGCCGAGCGAAATGCCGGGCAGTTTCGAGATTCCGCCGAACACGCAGGCCGCGTTGAGGGCACTCCAGACCGCCAGATAGCCGACACCGAAAAGGAGATGCCGGTCGGCACGGTCCGCAAAGCGGAAAATCGCATCCGCCAGGATGAAGCCCGTGTAGAAATAGACGAAGCGGGAAGCGAATTCGTCGATCAGCATCGAGCCGGTGTTGATATGCGCGATCTCAAGCCCGGCTGCCACCAGCCAGACGAGCCAGGCGGGCACGCGGCCGTGGACGAGGCGCGTCACGGCGAAAAAGATCGCCAGATGGTAGATGAACCAGAGCGTGCCGAAAGGTTCCACGAAGCTCTTCAGATAGAACAGCAAGGCGCCGCCCCAGCCATAGTCCGAGGCGAATTCCGGGGCCTTCAGGACGAACTGGATGGTGAGCCAGAGCACGTAAAAATACGCGAAATGCAGGATCTTGCGGTCGACATAGAGGCGCAAAGGTGCGGTGATCCGGGCCGACAGGAAAAGCCCCGCGATCATGAAGAAGTCGGGCATTCGGAAGGGGCGGGCGAATTCGACGACGTAATTCATCCAGCCGTTGGCGCCGACCGCCTTCTCCACCCCCAGCGTGGAATGCATCATCACCACCATGATGATGCAAAAACCCTTGGCGACGTCGACCCATGCGACACGCGTTCTTAATGGGGTGTTCGCCGTGCCGGCCGCATCCATGGCGCGATCCTTCTTTCGGAAGAAACTCTCCCTAATATGCGAAGCTTGCTCCGCGACGTCGCGACGAATTCTAAAAGACAGTTAAAATTGCACGTTTTGAAGGCGAAGACCGGCGCTGCGTCAGAAGCCGCCTGCGCCGGAGAAGGAACGGGGAGCCTCGTCGATCAGGCGGGCGCCGGAGCCGGTGACTTCGTAAACGGCGAGCTGGCGCTGATTGGTACCGTCCGATTTGAGGCGGAAAACGCCGTCCACGCCGTTGAAGCCGTTCGGATTGGTGAGAAGGCTCGCGGAAAACGCATCGTCGGGATTCTGCCGTACGAGCCCGGCCGCCAGAACCGTGGCGTCGTAGGCAAGTGTCGCGTTGCGCGGCGGCTCAGAGCCATAGGCCGCCCGATAGCGCGCGGCGAACCCGTCGAAAGTGCGCCGCGTCGGTGCCGGGAACCAGCCGCCGGCGAGCGCGCCGTTGTTGAGGACGGCCGGATCGTTCCACTGGCCGCTGCCCAAAAGCTTGATGTTGCTGCCGGCGGAGCCGAGCGCCTGCGAGATGAGGGCCGGCGCCTGGCCGGCGTCGGGAATGAAAAGCGCATCGATGCGTGAGGAAATCGCCGCGATATCGGCCGTCTTCGCCCGGATGTCGGCGTCGGTGAGGTCGTAATGCTCGATCGCGACGACCCGTCCACCCGAATTGGCGACCGCCTGGCGGAAGGCCGCGTCGACGACGGTGCCATAGGCGTTGTTGGGCAGGAGCGCGGCAAAGGATTCCCGCCCTTCGCTCGCCGCATAGGAGACGATGCGTTCTGCATCCGAGCCCGGCAGGAAGCTGAGGAGATAGACGCCCGGGCCGGCAACTGCGGTGTCGGACGAGAAGGCCACCATCGGCGCATTGGCGCGGCGCGCCACGGGTGCGGCAGCGCTCACCGATGAGGCGAAAAGCGGTCCGAGAACGATCTTGGTTCCCTCTGAGACCGCCTTCTGGGCGGCCGCCTGCGCCCCGGCCGGCGTGCCACCGGTGTCATAGACGATGAGCGAGATCGGCACGTTGGGGAAGTCGCGCATCGCCGTCTCGGCGGAATTGCGAAATGCCTGCGCGGCATTGCCGGCATTGCCCGTCGCCGTCAGCGGCAGAAGCATGGCGACGCGAGTGGCGCCGCTGCCGATGACCTCGCCGGTTGGAGCGGCAGGCCCCTGATTGACCGGCAGATTGCCCCCGCCGTTCCCCGACATGGAGGTGCATCCCGCCAGAAACAGGAATAGGAGAGTTGCCGCGAACCAGCCGAAAAGGCCACTCGGCATCGAAAAATTCCGCCTGAACACGTCGTCTCTCCCGCCCGGAATGGTTGCCAGGCCCCCTTTTGGATCCTAGGCATTCGTCATAAGCGGCGCGTGGCGCCGTCTCAAGGGCAGCCGCAGAGAATGGCCGGAGACAGAGATAGAATTTTCGTCATGCGGGGCCATGCATTGACGGCGCCGCATCTCGAGCCGGGCCTCTACGTCACGGCGACGCCGATCGGCCATCTCGGCGACATCACCATCCGCGCGCTGGAGGTTCTGGCCGCCGCCGACGTGATCGCGGCTGAAGACACCCGCGTTACCCGAAAACTCCTGTCGCGCTACGGCATCACCACGCGTCTCACCGCTTATCACGAACACTCCCATCCCGATGTCGACGAGCGCCTCGTCAAGCTGATGGCGGAGGGCGAGGCCGTGGCCCTCGTCACAGATGCCGGAACACCGGTCGTCTCCGATCCGGGAACTCGGCTCGTCGCACGTGCTGCCGCCGAAGGTGTTGCCGTCCATCCGATTCCGGGAGCATCGAGCCTGACCGCGGCCCTGAGCGTTGCCGGGATTTCGGCTGAGGCGACGCTTTTTCTGGGTTTTCTGCCGGCGAAGGAGAAGGCGCGACGCGACGCGCTTCGCCGGTTCGCCGATCTCCCCTTCGCTCTCGTGCTTCTGGAAGCGCCGCATCGGCTCCGGGCCTTTGCCCGCGACGCGGCACAGATCCTCGGCGACCGGCCCGTCTGCCTGTGCCGGGAGATGACGAAGCTTCATGAAACGTTTTTGCGCGGTTCGCTCGCCGATCTTGCCGATGCGGCCGGCGAGCAGGACAAGGGCGAGATTGTCGTGGTGGTTGGGCCCCCCGCACCCAAGGAGGCGGGCGCAGGCTTAGATGAGGAGGATCTCGACCGCATGCTAGCTGAGCGTCTTGGCACCATGGGGGTCAAGGATGCCGCCCGCGAGGTGGCCGATGAAACCGGTCTGCCCCGGCGCGCGCTTTATCAGCGCGCGCTTTCGCTCGGCAAGGAGTGAGAGGCGGGGGCACTGAATGAGCGACAAGCGGCGCCGGGCCTACCGACAGGGCCATATGGCCGAGATGGCGGCGGCGCTCTTCCTCATGATGAAGGGGTATAGGATCCTCGCACGCCGCTACCGGACGCCACTTGGCGAGATCGATCTCATTGCCCGTCGCGGCCGCACCGTCGCCTTCGTCGAGGTGAAGCTTCGCGGTGAGAGAGAGGCGGCAGACTGGGCGCTCACCCCACGCAGCGAAAGGCGCATCGGCGCCGCCGCAAGCGTTTGGACCTCGCGGCATCCCGCCGCCATGGAGTTCACGCAGCGCTTCGATCTCGTTCTCGTTTCCCCTTTTCGTTTACCCCGGCATCTTGCGGACGCCTTTCGCCCTCCCAATTGATTGCCTCCGGCCCACTTGATTGCATCGGGCCACTTGATTGCATCGGGAATGAAGCGCGGCTAACGCAGAAGCCGGAAGAACGGAGAGACCAATGGCCCTTTCAGTCGCAGTGCAGATGGATCCGATCGCTCAGATCGATATTCGCGGCGATACGACCTTCGCGCTGATGCTGGAGGCGCAACAGCGCGGCCACAGCCTCTTTTATTACGAGCCGCGGCACCTTTCGATGGAGGCCGGCCGCGTCTTTGCCCGCATGCGGGCGGTGAGTGTCGCCGACGAGGTCGGCCGCCATTACAATCTCGACGAGGCGGAACAGCAGCTCGGGCTCGAAGATTTCGACGTCGTCCTGATGCGCCAGGATCCGCCCTTCGACATGGCCTATATCTCGGCGACGCATCTCTTGGAGCGGGTCCATCCGAAGACCCTCGTCGTCAACGATCCCGCCCATGTGCGCAACGCACCGGAAAAACTCTTCGTCACCGAATTCTCAGATCTGATGCCGGAGACGCTGATTTCCCGGGACATCGCAGCGATCCGCGCCTTCCGCGAAAAGCATCGCGACATCATCCTGAAGCCGCTCTACGGCAATGGCGGCGCGGCGGTCTTCCGTATCAGCGAGGGGGACGAAAACCTCTCCTCGCTGATCGAACTTTTCGAGACGACCTTCCGCGAGCCCTTCGTCGTGCAGCGCTATCTGCCGGAGATACGTAAGGGCGACAAACGCATCATCATCGTCGACGGCGAGCCCGCCGGGGCGATCAACCGGATCCCGGCAGTCGGCGATGCGCGCTCCAACATGCATGTCGGCGGCAAGGCCGTTGCCGCCGAACTCACCGATCGCGATCGCGAGATCTGTGCCCGTATCGGCCCGGAACTCAAGGCGCGCGGCTTCATCCTCGTCGGCATCGACGTGATCGGCGACGTGATGACGGAGATCAACGTCACCTCGCCCACAGGCATCCGCGAGCTGCAGCGTTTTTCGGATATCGACGCGGCTGCGATGGTGTGGGACGCGATCGAAAAGCGCTGCAAGGGCTGACGGGCAACTGTCGGCGAAGGCCTTGCCGCGCCAAGATCTGCCCGGGCGAAGATTGGCCCGGGCGAGCTTCGTCAGTCGAGAAGCGAGACGGCCGAGGGCATCACGTCGCCGGCGATGAAGCCGTGGATGCGGGCGACGAAATCGTCGACCTTTCGCAAGACCTTCCGCTGTTGCGAGGCGTCGGTACGCAGAAAGAACGGGTAATAATTGGTCGTACCGAAATCGTCGATGAGGACGAGGCGGCGGATTTGGCCGTCGACATCTTCCTGGACGAGAACATTGCACAACATGATTTTTCGCGTCGGGACACGATAGGTGAAGAGATGGTCGCAAAACGTCTCGACGGCTGCCTGACATTCCGGCGAATAGCCGTGGATCGTCAGATAGCTTTCGAGCGTACGTGAGATCTCGCCGTCGCCGTCGCGAATGAGCTCCACCGAGAGCCCCATCCCGAGGCTTGTCGGCACGAAGCCGAACTGCCGTGCCACATGCGCGAAGGCTGCCTCGCCGCGGACCTGGCCGAGGCGGCGCAGGATGTGCTCGTCCTGGCGGTTGTCATCGAAGCGCACGAGCGGGCGCAGACGCTTCCACGCAGCTTTTGACCGGCGCTGGTCGGCAAGCGTATAATCCGGTCGTCGCACCTTGATCCCGCGGTCTTTTCTGGAGGGATCGACAAAGCAGAGCCGCCGCCCGCCGCGCGCAAACGGGATCGCCCGGCTGAGATCGACGGTGCCGGCCAGGGACCGCCGGTCCGCCTGCGCATGCATCGTTTCCGGTCCAGCGACAAACGCCCAAACCGGCGCAAAAAACGCCCTTAGGCGCGCCGAAGCGCGCCTTTTTTCAATCGAATCGCAGACCATGTGCCCCGGCCGCCTGTTCGCATACGCAGCGTCGACCCGCCGCGAGTGTTATGTATCTGTCATAAAGTCCTCGGCGATGGCAGTTTCAAGGACTGGGAGGTCAGAAGCTCGGAAATGTGACCGATGCGTTTCTTATTGTTTCTCTTGCGCAACAGGTGCGCTCCCAGATCGCGTTCCGTTTTCGTTCTTGTCATCACGTGAAAGCTGAGTCATTCTGCAATCAGAACGGGGGCAGAGACGATGGTTTCTCGCGTTACGACAGTGGCTTTTCGCGGGGTCGAAGCGATCCCCGTCGATGTCCAGGTGCTGATCGCGCCGGGACGCACGCTCTTCAATATCGTCGGCCTGCCCGACAAGGCGGTCGCGGAAAGCCGCGAACGTGTGCAGGCGGCGATCCATGCCTCGGGCCTCGCCCTCCCGGCGAAGCGCATCACCGTCAATCTCGCCCCGGCGGATCTTCCCAAGGAAGGCAGCCATTACGATCTGCCGATCGCGCTTGCCCTGATGGCGGCGATGGGCGCCATTCCGGCCGATGCCGTCGGGGATCATGTGGTGCTTGGGGAACTCGGCCTCGACGGCCGTATCGAAGCGGTGGCGGGGGTGCTGCCGGCCGCCATCAGCGCCAATGCTCTGAAGAAGGGGCTCATCTGCCCAGCCGCCTGCGGCGGGGAGGCGGCCTGGGCGGGGGAGGACCTCGCCATTCTGGCACCGAAGAGCCTGATAGCGCTCGCCAATCACATCGCGGGCAGTCAGGTTCTGTCTCAGCCCAAGCCCGCGCTTCGTGCCGCAAGCGAGGTCCTTCCCGATCTCTCCGAAATCCACGGCCAGGAGAGCGCCAAACGGGCGCTGGAGATTGCCGCAGCCGGCGGCCACAACATGCTGATGATCGGCCCCCCGGGCGCCGGCAAATCGATGCTGGCAAGCCGACTGCCGTCGATCCTGCCGCCGCTTGCGCCGCGCGAACTCCTCGACGTGTCGATGATCTCCTCGATCGCCGGGACACTCGCCGGCGGGCGGCTGTCGAGCCAGCGGCCTTTTAGGGCGCCGCATCATTCGGCCTCCATGGCAGCGATGGTCGGCGGTGGCATCAATGCGCGACCGGGCGAGGTGTCGCTTGCCCATCACGGCGTGCTCTTCCTCGATGAATTGCCGGAATTCACACCGGCCGTGCTCGATTCGCTACGCCAGCCGCTGGAGACCGGCGAGGCCGCCATCGCGCGCGCCAACCACCGCGTCACCTATCCGGCCGAGTTTCAATTGATCGCGGCGATGAACCCGTGTCGCTGCGGCATGGCAGGTGAGCCCGGGCACACCTGCCGGCGCGGCGCCCGTTGCGCCGCCGACTATCAGGCCCGGCTCTCCGGGCCTTTGATCGACCGCATCGATCTCAGGATCGAAGTGCCGGCACTCTCTGCCATCGATCTGATCGGACCCGCCGAGGCGGAGCCGAGCGCGGCGGTGCGCGAGCGTGTCGCGGCGGCGCGTGCGATGCAGGCGGAGCGCTATATGTCCCGCGGCTTGCCGGGCCTGCGTATCAATGCGCGCGCCGGCAGCCGCGTCGTTGAAGATGTCGCAGCTCCGGACGAGGCCGGTGCCCGTCTCATTCGCGATGCCGCAGAAGCGATGGGCTTGTCGGCGCGCGGCTACCATCGCGTTCTCAAAGTCGCCCGCACGCTCGCCGATCTCGATCAGGAGGAAAAGGTGCGCCGCATCCATGTGGCCGAGGCCTTGAGCTACCGCCAGAGCGCCTCTCTGCTCGCCGCGGCCGCATGATGAAAGTGCCCGCGGAAAAACCGTAGAGCCCTCCGCCCGCGTGACGTCGTAAAGGGGGCGCTTGAAAGGGGGACCCCAAGGGGCGTCCAAGGGGGCCTCCGACGGGGGCGTCCGAGGTTGCGTTCGGGCGTCCTCCGGTGATCATCCTCAGAAAGGGCGGCGCTGCCGCAGGCGGTCTCGCCCAAACCGGGGCCTTTCGCCCGTCGAGCTACTCTCGCCAAAGCCGGGCGGTCAGGCCGCTTTCTGCAGGCGATCTCTGGAAAGGGCCCGGCCGCTCTCGTCGAAGAGCAGCAAATCCGCGGCATCGGCGGCGAGACGCACGCTTTCGCCGCGCTCGATCGCCACTTCCCCGGCAAGCTTCGCCACCACCGGATCGTCCTGGCGGCCGATATCGACGTAGACGAGCGTGACCTCGCCCAGAAGCTCCACCAGCGTGACCTCGCCTTCGATCAGTGCCTCCTCGTCCATTTCCGCAAGGCGGAGGCTTTCCGGGCGGACACCGAGATGGCCAGGGCCTTGTGCGACGGCAATCCCCTCGGGACGCGGCAAAGTGAGATCCTTGCCGCCGTCGGGTGCGATCCGCAGCGTGTCCTGCGCGGTGGTGAAGGTGGCAGCTAGAACGTTCATCGCGGGCGATCCGATGAACTTCGCCACGAACAAATTGTCTGGCCGGTGGTAGAGCTCCAACGGCGTCCCAACCTGCTCGACCCGGCCTTTGTTCAACACGACGATGCGGTCGGCGAGCGTCATCGCCTCCACCTGGTCGTGGGTCACATAGATCATGGTCGTGTCGGGCATCTTCTCGTGCAAACGGGCGATCTCGATGCGCGTCTGCACGCGCAGCGCCGCATCGAGGTTCGACAAGGGCTCGTCGAAGAGAAAGACCGCCGGATCGCGGGTGATCGCGCGCCCAATCGCCACGCGCTGGCGCTGGCCCCCGGAAAGCTCCTTCGGCAGCCGGTCGAGATAGGGCTCGATCTGGAGAATGCGCGCCGCCTCGCGAACCCGCTTGTCCACCGCATCGCGCCCGGCCCCTTTGTCGAGGCGGAGCCCGAAGGCCATGTTGTCGTACACGCTCATATGCGGATAGAGCGCGTAGGACTGGAACACCATGGCGATGCCGCGCTCCTTCGGAGTGCGATCGTTGACGGCTTCCCCGCCGATCTCGAGCGTCCCGTGGGTGATGTCCTCAAGCCCGGCGATCACACGCAAAAGCGTGGATTTGCCGCAGCCGGACGGGCCGACGAAAACGACGAATTCCCCGTCCTCGATGTCGAGATTGATGTCCTGAAGTACTTTGACCTTGCCGAAGGCCTTATCGACACCTCTCAGCCTGAGATTGGCCATCGAAGCTCCTCCCATTTGACGACCGATCGCTTTGGCAGCGAAGGCGCCAGCGGCCCTTCGCTGCAGCAATTGTCTGGGAAACGCGCGATGAGGCGAGTGGCTGCAACCCCGTTCGGCGCAAAGCTCTCTTCGGCCGCTAAGACTGAGAAATCCCCGTCAGGCGCCTGTCTCAGGCGTCCGTGCGGCGCACCCGGACCACGACCTCGACGGCGGTGATTTCCATGCCTTCCGGCGGCTCTGGAACCTGCGTCAGGCTGACCGGCCCTTCGATGTCCATGAGCGAATTTTCACCTTCCACGAAGAAATGGTGATGGTCGGACACGTTCGTGTCGAAATAGGTCCGCGCCCCATCGACTGCGACTTCTCGCAGCAGCCCAGCTTCCGTGAACTGATGCAGGGTGTTGTAGATCGTCGCGAGCGAGACCGGGACCCGCATGGATTGCGCTTCCTCGTGGAGAAGCTCCGCAGAAATATGGCGATCGCCTTTCTTGAACAGCAGACCGGCCAGGGCCACTCGCTGTCTCGTCGGCCGCAGACCGGCACGACGCAGCCAACGGGTCAGCTGCTCGGGCGAATTGTGGTTGTGTATAGCCGTCATGTCAGCTCGCTCTCGGCAGCCAAAGAGTTTAAAGGACGCTGCCTTTAGCCCTATATGCGAATTTGTATCGTTCTGACAACTCTGACGCTGTGTCGCTGTTGCCGCGCGCGTCGGTTTCGCTACGCGACGCGGTATGTTAGGTAGCGGGTTGTCGTTAAGGAACCCAGATGACCCGCCTCACAGAAAGACCAATGCAATGAATGAGCGGCGCAGCCATTTCGAGTATGAGGACCTTCTTGCCTGCGGGCGGGGAGAGCTTTTCGGGGAGGGCAATGCGCAATTGCCGCTGCCGCCGATGCTGATGTTCGACCGTATTTCGGAGATTGCTGACGAAGGTGGCGAATACGGCAAGGGGCGGATCCGTGCCGAGATGGAGGTACGTCCCGACCTCTGGTTCTTTCCCTGCCATTTCCATGGCGATCCGGTGATGCCGGGCTGCCTGGGTCTCGATGCCCTTTGGCAGCTTCTCGGCTTTTTCCTCGGCTGGCTCGGCGCGCCGGGTAAGGGCCGCGCGCTTTCCGTCGGCGAAGTAAAATTCACCGGCATGGTTCTTCCGACCGTCAAACGACTGGAGTACGGAATAGAGCTGAAGCGCATTCTGCGCTCCAAACTCACGCTCGGCATTGCCGATGGCTGGCTGAAGGCCGACGGCGAAGTCATTTACCGCGCAAAAGATCTGAAGGTCGGGCTGTTCACGGCAAATCAGGCTGTTGCCACCGCGTAAGTCGCGCCAGGACCGGACTATCAAAGGGAGAAGGTGATGCGACGGGTCGTCGTCACCGGTATGGGGATCGTATCCTCAATCGGCAACAATACGCAGGAGGTTCTCACCAGCCTGCGCGAAGCGCGCTCGGGGATCGTGTTCGCGCCGTCTTATGCCGAGCATGGCCTGCGCAGTCAGGTGCACGGCGCGCCGACGCTCGATGCCAGCACGGTCGTGGACCGGCGCGCCATGCGTTTCCACGGCGGCGGCACGGCCTGGAACCACGTCGCGATGGAACAGGCGATCGCGGATTCGGGGCTCGAAAGGGACGACATCTCCAACGAGCGCACCGGCATCATCATGGGCTCCGGCGGCCCGTCGACACGCGCCATCATCGAGGCGGCCGACAAGACCCGTGAGACAGGTTCCTCGCGAAAGGTCGGCCCCTTCGCGGTGCCGAAAGCCATGTCGTCGACGGCTTCGGCGACGCTTGCGACCTGGTTCAAGATCAAGGGCGTCAATTATTCGATCTCCTCCGCCTGCGCGACGTCCAACCATTGCATCGGCAATGCCTGCGAGCAAATTCAATATGGCAAGCAGGATGTGATGTTCGCCGGCGGCTGCGAGGAGCTCGATTGGACCCTGTCGGTGCTGTTTGACGGCATGGGTGCGCTGTCCACGAAGTACAACGATCGTCCGGCCATTGCCTCGCGCGCTTACGACAAGAACCGCGACGGCTTCGTCATCAGTGCCGGGGCGGGCGTCCTCGTCCTCGAAGAGCTGGAGCACGCCAAGGCGCGGGGCGCCAAGATCTATGCCGAGATCGTCGGCTATGGCGCCAGCTCCGATGGGGTCGATATGGTCGCGCCGAGCGGCGAGGGAGCGGTCCGCTGCATGCGCATGGCGCTCCAGAACGTCGGCGAGAAGATCGACTACATTAACCCGCACGCGACGTCGACGCCGGTCGGTGACCTCAAGGAGATCGAGGCGATCCGGGAGGTGTTCGGCTCAGGCGATGCATGTCCACCGATCGCGGCGACGAAATCGCTGACCGGGCATTCGCAAGGCGCCACGGGTGTTCAGGAAGCGATCTACACGCTTCTCATGATGCAAAACGGTTTCATCTGCGAGAGTGCTCATATCGAGGAGATGGATCCCGCCTTCGCCGACATGCCAATTCTGCGCGAGCGGCGCGACGGCGTGGAGATCAACACAGCCCTGTCGAATTCCTTCGGCTTTGGCGGCACCAATGCCACTTTGGTGTTTCAACGGCTCGGTTCCTGATGTCTCAAATGAAAGGCCTGATGGAAGGCAAGCGCGGCCTCGTCATGGGTGTCGCCAATGATCATTCGATTGCCTGGGGCATCGCCAAGGCGGTTGCGGACCATGGCGGCGAGCTCGCTTTCACTTATCAGGGCGAACAGTTTGGGCGACGCGTGAAGCCGCTGGCCGAAAGCGTCGGCTCGACCCACATCTATCCTTGCGACGTCGAGGATGACGCCTCGATGGACTCGTTGTTCGCGAAGATCGCCGACGATTGGGGACAGCTCGACTTCCTGGTCCACGCCATCGCATTCTCCAATCGCGCCGAGCTAAAGGGCCGTTTCGTGGATACCTCGCGCGACAATTTCGTGCGCACGATGGTGATCTCCTGTTTCTCCTTCACTGACATCATGCGGCGGGCGGCGCCGTTGATGTCGCCGGGCGCTTCCGCGCTCACCCTGACCTATGCGGGCTCGACCCGCGTCATGCCGAATTACAATGTCATGGGCGTTGCCAAGGCGGGGCTCGAGGCCTCGGTGCGCTATCTGGCGAGCGATTTCGGCACGGCGGGTATTCGCGTGAACGCGATTTCGGCGGGCCCGGTGCGCACACTCGCCGGTTCGGGCGTCTCCGATGCGCGGCTCATGTTCAACTATCAGCGGGCGAATTCGCCGCTCCGTCGGGCCGTGACGATCTCCGACGTGGGCGGTGCCGCCCTTTATTTGTTGAGCGATCTTTCGGCGGCGGTCACGGGCGAGATTCACTTCGTCGATTCCGGCTACAGCACCGTCTCCATGCCGCGGTTGGAGATGTTGAAGCGCGAAGAAGATATCATCGACGAGGAAGCGGCCTCCGAATAGGCCGCTTTCGTAAGTCGAGGTTTGGTCGGCTTGCCATTTCGTCGCGCCGATATCCCCGTTTCCCACAGCTTCTCGCAGCCTCCATTTACGCTTCTCTAAGCGCGGTGACCTAGCGTCCCGACGATCGGATGGCACAGCCATCGCAGCGACGGGGATTGAGGATGCGTCTGATCAGCAAGAGGCTCGTCTCTCCGCTTCTTGCGGTCCTCATCGCCGTCAGTGTCGTCGTCGGCATTTTTCTTGTCGGCCATTACCAGATCCGCTCGGTTCTGAAGAACGAGGCCGCGCTTGTCGCCACGGCCTGGTATGAGAGTGCCCGCCACGGCCGAAGCGGCTTGGACGGTCTTCTCGATGGGCGCTCCGAAGCGCTCAACGGGCCGCTTCTGCGCTCCTTTGCGATCGATACCCTGGCCGTCGGTGATCCGCAGGCGGGCATCGTGACCGTGGTTGGCGACGAAGGCCGCTCAGAAAACGAGCTTCGGCCGATCCTGGAGACGGGGGCGAGCCACCCCGGGAACCCGCAACGTTCGGTTCACGCCGTCGATGAATCGCTGTTTCTTTCGCCCAATTTTGCGACGTGGGTCGTTTTTCCGGTCACTCCCGAGGGGCGCCAGGTCGCCGTCCGCTTCGATCAGACATTTGAGGCGTCCCAGCTCCTGACGACGTTCAACCGCCAGCTCGTCTATCTGACCGGCATCGCCGTTGTGACGTTCTTCTCCTTCATGGCGGGCTACACCTACCGCACGCAGCAAATGCAGCGCGAGAAGCAGGATCTCGTCTACCTTGCGATGCACGACGAGCTGACCGGCCTCGGCAACCGGAAAAAGTTCGAACAGAGTCTCGGACAAATGCTCGCCAGAGCCTCCGAAAAGACCCACAAGATCGGCCTCCTGATCCTCGATCTGGATGGCTTCAAGAGCATCAACGATACGCTCGGCCATCCGGTCGGCGACAATCTCTTGCGTGCGACGGCGGAGCGCTTGAAGAACTCGCTGCGAGACGAAGATCTGCTTTGCCGTCTTTCGGGCGATGAATTCGCCGTTATCGTTCCTGTCGTCCACGACAACCATGCTCTGCCATCGCTTGCCGATCGCATGATCCGGCTGATCGAGCAGCCGTTCCGTATCGAAGGCCACGAGATCACCATCGGTTGCTCGATCGGCATCACCGTCGGTCCGGACAACGGCGACACTGCCAAGACCCTGATCCGAAATGCCGATTTCGCACTCTACCGGGCCAAGGCGGGGGGACGCCAAACCTGGCGCTTCTTCGATCCGAAGATGGCAGAGGACCAGCGCTCGCGTGAAACTCTGGAAGACGGCCTGCGCTATGCCATCCAGAATGACCTCTTCACCCTCCTCTATCAGCCGCAATATGATCTGAAGAGCGGCGAGGTCGTCTGCTACGAGGCGCTTCTGCGCTGGAAGCTCACCAATGAGAATCTCGTCCCGACATCGATGTTCCTGTCGGTTGCCGAGGAGACGGGCCTGATCATTCCGATGGGAGAATGGGTGATCCGCCAGGTCGCGCGCGATTGTCGTGCGCTGCCTGGGGGTGTCCGGGTTGCGGTCAATCTGTCGGCCGCGCAGCTGCAACGCGATGGCACGGAGACCTACATCGCCGAAGCCTTGGCGAACTCCGATATTGCGCCCAATCGCATCGAAATCGAGGTCAATGAGAGCATTCTCGGACGTGGAGAAGAGGCGGCATTTTCGCGGCTTGAGCGGTTGCGCGAAGCCGGCGTCTCCGTCGTCCTCGACAATTTCGGTGTCGGAACCTCGAGCCTCGGCCTTCTGTCTCGCTATCCCTTCGACAAGATCAAGCTCGACCGAACCTTCCTGTCGCGCATCTCCGACCCGCAAAAGGCCCGCGCCGTCGTGTCAGCGGTGTGCCGCCTCGGTCAGTCGCTTGGCATGGCGGTCGTCGGCGAGGGCGTGGAAAACGAGGCGCATCGCGATCTCCTGCGCGAGAGCGGTTGCAACCTCGCCCAGGGCTATTTCTACGGCGAGCCGGTCACCGTTGAAGAGGTGATTGGACAAGAGGCGCTGGCGACCGCCGCGCTCAGTTCCGCCGCGAAAACGGCAGCAGATGTTAGCGGCGATGGCTCGGCCACTCCGGCGCCGGGCCCGACACGTGGGGGCGAGCGCAACATCCGTCTCGTTGCCAACGGCTGAGGATTTTCGAACTCTCCGCAACGACGGCCCGAAAAGCACCTCCGCGGGAGGCATAATATCCAAAAAAAGGGCGCCTCGCGGGCGCCCTTTCGTGTTTCTGTCTGCAAGGCCGCTCAGGCGGCTTCCGGCTCGATCGGCTCGCCGGTCTCCTGGTCCACGACCTTCATGGACAGGCGCACCTTGCCGCGCTCGTCGAAGCCCATGAGCTTCACATAGACCTCGTCGCCTTCCTTGACGACGTCGGTCACCTTGGCGGGGCGGCCGTTGTTGAGCTGGGAAATGTGCACCAGCCCGTCCTTGGAGCCGAAGAAGTTGACGAAGGCGCCGAAATCGACGGTTTTCACCACGGTGCCACGGTAGATCGCACCCACTTCCGGATCGTCGGTGATGGAGCGGATCCACTTGATCGCCGCGCGGATCGATTCCCCGTTCGGCGAGGCCACCTTAACCGTTCCGTCGTCGGAAATGTCGACCTTGGCGCCGGTCTTCTCGACGATCTCGCGGATGACCTTACCGCCGGAACCGATGACTTCGCGGATTTTGTCGACCGGGATCTTCAGGGTCTCGATGCGCGGCGCATATTCGCCGAGCTCCGGGCGGGCCTGCGTCAGCGCCTTCGACATCTCGCCGAGGATGTGCATGCGGCCGTCTTTCGCCTGGTCGAGCGCGATCTGCATGATCTCTTCGGTGATGCCCTGGATCTTGATGTCCATCTGCAAGGACGTGACGCCGCTGGTCGTGCCGGCGACCTTGAAGTCCATGTCGCCGAGATGATCCTCGTCGCCGAGAATGTCCGTGAGGACGGCGAACTTGTCGTCTTCCTTGATGAGGCCCATGGCGATGCCTGCGACCGGGTTCTTCAGGGGCACACCGGCATCCATCAGAGCAAGCGAGGTGCCGCAGACGGTCGCCATCGACGAAGAGCCATTCGATTCCGTGATCTCGGAGACGACACGGAACGTGTACGGGAACTCGTGCACCGGCGGCAGCATCGGGTGGATGGCGCGCCAGGCGAGCTTGCCGTGGCCAATCTCGCGGCGGCCCGGCGAGCCGATACGGCCCGTTTCGCCGACCGAGAACGGCGGGAAGTTGTAGTGCAGCATGAAGGCTTCCTTGTAGGTGCCTTCGAGGCTGTCGATCATCTGCTCGTCTTCGCCGGTGCCGAGGGTCGCGACCACGAGGGCCTGCGTCTCGCCGCGGGTGAAGAGGGCCGAGCCATGCGTGCGCGGCAGGATGCCGACTTCGGCCACGATCGGGCGGACCGTCTTCAGGTCGCGACCGTCGATGCGCGCACCTTCGTCGAGGATGCGGCCGCGGACGATCTCGCTTTCGAGCTTCTTGAAGATGTCGCCGACAACCTGCTTCGACGGGGCTTCCGGATTGGTCTCGTCGGTCAGCGCCTCAACCGCCTTCGCCTTGGCGGCATCGACCGCGCCCTTGCGCTCGGCCTTGTCGGCGATGAGGTAGGCGGACTTCAGATCGTCCGCGACGATGTCGCGGACCTGGGCGAGAAGGGCGCTGCGGTCTTCGACCTCATGGGCGCGCGGCGCCTTGGCGGAACGCTCCGCAAGCTTGATGATGGCGTCGATGACGGGCTGGAAGCCCTTATGACCGAACATCACCGCACCGAGCATGACGTCCTCGGGAAGCTCGTCGGCCTCCGATTCCACCATCAGGACGGCATCGCCGGTACCGGCAACGACGAGATCGAGGCGCGATTCCTTCACCTCGTCCACGGTCGGGTTGAGAACGTAGCTGCCGTTGATGTAGCCGACGCGCGCACCGCCGATCGGGCCCATGAAGGGAACGCCCGAAAGGGTGAGGGCCGCGGAAGCCGCGATCATGGCGACGATATCGGGATCGTTTTCAAGGTCGTGCGACAGGACGGTCGCAATCACCTGGGTGTCGTTCTTGTAGCCCGGTGCGAAAAGCGGACGGATCGGCCGGTCGATGAGGCGCGAGGTCAGCGTCTCTTTTTCGGTCGGACGTCCCTCACGCTTGAAGAAGCCGCCCGGAATGCGGCCTGCCGCGTAGTACTTTTCCTGGTAGTTGACCGTCAGTGGAAAGAAGTCGAAGCCCGGCTTCGGTTCCTTCTCGGAGACGACGGTGGCGAGGACGGTGGTCTCGCCGTAGGTGGCGACGACGGCGCCATCCGCCTGACGGGCGACCTTGCCCGTCTCGAGCCGGAGCGGACGCCCGGCCCAGTCGATTTCAACTGTCTGGTGATCGAACATGGGTGTTCTGCCTTTCGTATGGAGGCGAGAAGGACCATGCGCAAGATGGCGGGAAGGTCTTCGCTCCGGTCCCGGCAGCGAGACCATCCAGCGATCCTGCCATGGCCGTTCCAGCCTTGAACATCAAAAAGGCAGCGGCGGCCTTTGCCGTCCGCTGCCTGTATTAGGCGCCTAGCGGCGCAGCCCGAGACGGGAAATGAGCGCCTGATAACGCTCCGCGTCTTTGCGCTTCAGGTAATCAAGGAGCCGACGCCTCTGCGAGACGAGCTTCAAGAGGCCCCGCCGGGAATGGTTGTCCTTGGCGTGCGATTTGAAATGCTCCGTCAGGTTGGCGATGCGCTCAGAGAGGATCGCGACCTGCACTTCCGGCGAGCCGGTATCGCCCGACTTCGTGGCGTATTCGTTGATCAGTTCCTGCTTGCGATCGGGTGTGATCGACATCTCGTATCCTTTCGTGGTGATGCCATCAGCCGGGATGTCGTCCAGCCGAGGCCTTATAAGAAACGCCGCCCAGCGACCCGAGGGGCAGGCGGCGCCAGCGACCATATAAGCGAGAATGCGGCATTTTTCCAGCTTTAAGCCGCTTCTGCGCGTTCTTCGGCGCGCTAAAGCTTGAAAACGCGCCGAGGATTCATTTCGCCGCCGGCAATGTCGACGAGCGCGACGAGGCGGCCTTCCGAAACCGTGTAGGCGCTGCCGCCGACAGGGGCGTCCGCACCGCGGAGGAACGCGGCCTGACCGTTTCTGAGCCGCATCGCGGCATGATTGTCGATCCGGATCGAGGGAAGATCGGTGAGCCCCGCCTCGACGGGGCGCAACAAGGCGCCCGGCGTCTCGGCATTCGCCTCGAGCTCCGCATAGGGCACCATGTCGTCTTCACCGAAAGGTCCAACGACGAGCCGGCGAAGGGCGGAGACATGCGCGACGGTGCCGAGCTCCTCAGCCATGTCGCGGGCCAATGCCCTGACATAGGTGCCCTTGCCGCATTCGGCGTGAAAGATCGCGTGATCGGCATCGGGACATTCAACGAGATCGAGGCGGTGCACGACGATCTCGCGCGGCTCGAGCTCGACCGTCTCCCCGTCGCGCGCAAGGTCATAGGCCCGCTCGCCGGCGATCTTCACCGCCGAATAGCGCGGCGGCACTTGCGACAGCGTTCCGGTGAAATCGGGAATGAGGGCACGGATGTCGTCTTCGCTCGGCCGAACGTCGGAGCGCTCCACGACCGGTCCTTCGCGATCGTCGGTTTCCGTTTTCTCGCCCCAGCGCACGGTGAATTCGTAGACTTTGCGGCCATCCATGACGAAGGCGACGGTTTTCGTCGCCTCGCCGAGGGCGATCGGCAGACAGCCGGAGGCCAGCGGATCAAGGGTCCCCGCATGGCCTGCCTTTTTCGCGTCGAAAGCGCGTTTCACTTTGGCGACGGCCTCCGTGGAGGTCATGCCGACGGGTTTGTCGAGGACGAGCCAGCCGTCAACGTCGCGGCCTTTGTTGCGCCGACGGGACATGTCTAGCGGCCTTCCTCTTCATCGTCGTCATTGAGATCTTTTTGCACTTCCGGCGAGCGCAGCAATTCGTCGATACGCGCGTCGTCCTCAAAGCGCGTGTCGAGGCGAAATTTGAGATCCGGCATGGCGCGCATCTGGCGCAGCGCAGGCGTGATCCGCCCGCGCAGGAAACGCGCATTGCGGTTGAGCGCCGCAACGACGCCGTCTCCATCCTCGATTCCGAGGGGATGAATGAGAGCGGTCGCATGTTTGAGATCCGCTGACATTCTGACTTCGGCGATCGTGACGATGACGCCATCGAGCCCCGGGTCGTTGCTTTCGCCGCGCTGCAGGACTTCGGCGAGCGCATGGCGGACGAGCTCGCCCACGCGCAGCTGACGCTGCGAGGGGCCGGCAGAGTGAGAACTTTCGAAACGGGACATGGTCTTCAAGGCAACGGCGTTGATGAGTGGATCGGCGGCAGCGGGGCTCGCGCATCCCGACAACGATGGAACCGGGGCCGAGCCACGTGAGCGTCAACGCCCCCGGCTATGCCGGAGGCGAAGCTCTGGAGAACCCGGCGAAGGGCCGACGCTTAAAGCGTCCGAGCCACTTCTTCGACGCGGTAGCACTCGATGATGTCGCCGACGCGCATATCCTCGTACTTCTCGAAGGCCATGCCGCATTCCTGCCCGCCCGGCACTTCGCGGACTTCGTCCTTAAAGCGCTTGAGCGTCGAAAGCCGGCCTTCGTGCACCACCACGTTGTCGCGGATGAGGCGCACACCGGCCCCACGCTCGACCTTGCCTTCGGTGACGCGGCAACCGGCGACCTTGCCGACCTTGGTGATGTTGAACACCTCCAGGATCTCTGCATTGCCGATGAAGGTTTCGCGCCGCTCCGGTGAGAGCATGCCCGACATCGCTGCCTTCACGTCGTCGGTGAGGTCGTAGATGATGTTGTAGTAGCGGATCTCCACGCCGTCGCGGGCCGCTGCCTCACGTGCCTGCTTGTTGGCACGCACGTTGAAGCCGAGGACCGCCGCATTGGAGGCCGCCGCCAGCGTGATGTCGGATTCGGTGATGCCACCGACGCCCGAATGCACGATGTCTGCGGCGACTTCGTCCGTAGAGATCTTGTCGAGAGCGCCGATGATGGCTTCGACCGAGCCCTGCACGTCGCCCTTGATCACCAGCGGGAAGGTCTTGGTGCCTTCCACCTGCAGCTGGTTCATCATCTGCTCCAGCGATCCCCGCTGTCCCGTCTGACGGGCGACCGCCTTCTCGCGGCGCACGCGCTGACGATATTCAGAGATCTCTCGGGCACGCCCTTCGCTGTCCACGACCGCGACGCGGTCGCCGGCTTCAGGCGTTCCCTGGAAGCCGAGCACCTCGACGGCCCTGGACGGCCCGGCCTCTTTCACCTGGGCTCCGGTGTCGTCGATGAGGGCGCGTACGCGACCCCATTCAGAACCGGCCACGATGATATCGCCGGAATGCAGCGTGCCGCGCTGCACGAGCACGGTCGCGACCGGGCCACGGCCACGATCGAGCTGCGCCTCGACGACGATGCCTTCCGCGCTGCGGTTGGGATTGGCCTTGAGGTCGAGAAGCTCCGACTGCAGCAGGATGGCTTCCAGAAGCCCGTCGAGATTCATCCGCTTGGTGGCCGAAACCTCGACCTCGAGCGTGTCGCCGGACATCGATTCCGTCACCACCGAATGCTGCAGAAGATCGGTCTTCACGCGCATCGGATCGGCATCGGGCTTATCGATCTTGTTGATCGCCACGATCATCGGCACGCCAGCGGCGCGCGCATGATTGATGGCCTCGACCGTCTGCGGCATCACGCCGTCGTCGGCCGCCACGACAAGAACGACGATATCCGTCGCCTGGGCGCCGCGGGCACGCATTGCAGTGAAGGCCGCGTGGCCCGGGGTGTCGATGAAGGTGATCTTCTGACCGTTCTTCTCAACCTGATAGGCGCCGATATGCTGGGTGATGCCACCCGCCTCGCCGGCGACGACCTTGGTCTCGCGGATCGCGTCGAGAAGCGAGGTCTTGCCGTGGTCGACATGGCCCATGATGGTGACGACCGGCGGCCGCGGCAGCAGATCTTCCGTGTCATCCGGCTCGTCGAACAAACCTTCTTCCACGTCGGACGCGGCCACGCGGCGCACTTTGTGACCCATTTCTTCGGCCACGATTTGCGCGGTGTCGGCATCCAGAATGTCGGTGATCTTCACCATCGTACCTGACTTCATCAGAAGCCGGATCACGTCGACGGCGCGTTCGGCCATGCGGTTGGCGAGATCCTGCACGGAAATCGCCTCCGGGATGACGACGTCGCGCGTAATCTTCTCGTTCGACGGGGAGAAGCCGGATTGCTGACGCTTCTCCTTCTCGCGCTTGCGGCGGATCGAAGCGAGCGAACGTTCGCGGTCGCCATCTTCAAGGGCGTTCGTGACGGTGAGGCGGCCACGGCGGCGATCGCCGCCACCTGTCGTCTTCTTGGCCGGCTTGGCGACCTCGGGACGCTTCGGCCTCTGCACCGCGCGGATTTCCTTGGGTGCCTCGTCGGCATTGCCCGCGGCTCCGCCGGCGGCAGCCGGAGCTGCCTTTGCGGCCTTGGCCGTTGCGACAGGCGCAGACGTCGCGGCAGCCGGCGCTGAGGCTTGTTCCCCGGCGTCCGGTGTGGCCGCGTGCTTGCCGGTGGCCTCTTCGCTGCGACGGCGCGCTTCCGTTTCCGCGGCGCGGCGCTTGTCTTCTTCGGCCTGACGGCGTGCGGCTTCTTCGCGCTCCTGGGCGAGGCGCTTTTCTTCCTCGGCCCGGCGTGCAGCCTCGATCTCGGCCTGACGGCGTTCTTCCGCTTCGCGGACGCGGGCATCGGCCAGCGCCTGGGCGCGGGCGTCACGCTCGTCCTCGGTCAAGGATTTCAGCACGAGGCCGGTGCGGCCACGCTGCTGCTGCTCGCGCACGGGCGGCGTGGGCGGTGGCGGCGGAGCCTTGGCGGCCTGCGTCGGGCGCGTTGTGGTTTGGATCGGCGTTTCGGGCGCATCGGGACGATCGCCGCCCCCGTGGCGGCGACGCTTCTTCTCCACCACGACTGCTTTCGATCGTCCGCCGGAGAAGCTTTGGCGCACCGTATCTGTGTCACGCCTCAAGGACAGCGTTTTACGGCCCCCTACGCGAAGCGTTTTGTCGCCTTTGCTTGTCGTCTCGCTCATGCCTATTCCCATTCATCGCCGGTCGGCGACGTCAATATCGTGTTCGCGGTCTGGCGGCTGCTGACAGATCTCGTTGTCGAAGCGGAGATTGCGCAGCGCCGCGTCATGAAAACTTCGTCCCGCCGCGCCATCCAGCACGGCAGCATGTATCACATGTGGCCGCCCCAATGCCAAACCCAATTCGGCGGTCGTCAAATGGGCGACGAGAAGGGGCTCGTCTGTGCCGGTCGAGGCCAGACCTTGCCGCACGGCACCGGCCAGCTTGTTGCGTCCGTCAGCCGCCGCCTCGACGGCATGGACGAGGCAGATCGCCTCTCCGGATCGCAATGCCGCTTCGACCTTGGCGAAGCCGCACACCACCTGCCGCGCTCTTGCTGCAAGTCCGAGACGGCCGAGAAGCTGGCTCTTCAGCAGCGCAGCGACCTGATCGCCGAGATCGTCGGCGACCTTCGCTTTGGTCTTCAAAGCACGGTCGAAGACATTCTTGCGTCGGGCTTCCTCGATGACGGGTCGCCGCCCTTCGAGCCACATGCCGCGCCCGGGGAGGCGTGCTTTGAGATCGGCGACGACGTCGCCTTCGGGAGATGTGACGAAGCGTATCAGCCTGTCCTCCGGCAGCACCTGGCGGGAGACGGCACACATTCGCCTCCTCCCTATTTTGGGGCCGGAGTGCTTTTCTGCAAGAGCTGGAGCCGCTTCGATCACGCTGATGCCGTCTCCTCCTCCTCAGCCTCGTCGCTCTCCTCTTCGGGTTTTGCGAGATCGGCTTCGGTGATGATGCCGGCATAGAGCCTGGCGCCCATGACCATTTCTTCCGCCTCTTCGCGCGACAGAGAGAAGTCGTCGAGGATGCCCGGGAAGCGCTTCGTCTCGCCGTCCTTGCGCTCCGTCCAGCCGACGAGATCGTCGACGGCGCAATAGGCGAGATCTTCCACGCTCTTCACGTCGTTCTTACCGAAGGCGACGAGCATGGCCGTCGTCACACCGGTGATTTCCTTGAGCTCGTCAGCGACGCCGAGCTTCTTGCGCTCTTCGTCCTGTTCGGCTTCGAGGGCCTCCAGATACTCGCGGGCGCGCATCTGCAGCTCTTCGGCCGTGTCCTCGTCGAAGCCTTCGATGGTGGCGAGTTCGTCGATCTCCACGAAGGCGATCTCTTCCACGTCGGCAAAACCTTCCGAGGCGAGAAGCTGTGCCACCATCTCGTCGACGTCGAGCGCGTTCTGGAAGAGTTCCGTACGCTCCTGGAATTCTTTCTGGCGGCGCTCCGATTCCTCGTCTTCCGTCAGGATGTCAATATCCCAGCCGGTGAGCTGCGAGGCGAGGCGCACATTCTGGCCGCGACGGCCGATGGCGAGCGACAGCTGATCTTCCGGCACCACGACCTCGATGCGTTCCGCATCTTCGTCGAGCACCACCTTGGAGACTTCCGCCGGCTGCAAGGCATTGACGATGAAGGTCGCCGCATCGGGCGACCAGGGGATGATGTCGATGCGCTCGCCCTGCAATTCGCCGACCACGGCCTGCACGCGTGAACCGCGCATGCCGACGCAGGCGCCGACCGGATCGATGGATGAATCGTTGGAGATGACGGCGATCTTCGCCCGCGAGCCCGGATCGCGTGCCACCGAGCGGATCTCGATGATGCCGTCGTAGATTTCCGGCACTTCCATGGTGAAGAGCTTCGCCATGAACTGCGGATGCGTGCGCGACAGGAAGATCTGCGGCCCGCGCTGCTCGCGCCGCACATCGTAGACATAGGCGCGCACGCGGTCGCCGTAACGGAAGTTCTCGCGCGGGATGAGCTCGTCGCGGCGGATGATCGCTTCGCCACGGCCGAGATCGACGACGACATTGCCGTATTCGACGCGCTTGACCGTGCCGTTGACGATTTCGCCGATGCGGTCCTTGTAATCTTCGTACTGCCGGTCGCGCTCTGCGTCGCGCACCTTCTGCATGATGACCTGCTTGGCCGATTGCGCGGCGACGCGGCCATAATCGAGCGGCGGCAGCGGTTCGGAGATGAAGTCGCCGACCTGCGCTGCGGGGTTGCGGCCGCGGGCATCTTCAAGCGCGATCTGCGTGGCGAAATCCTCAGGCGTTTCGACCACTTCCAGGAGACGCTGCAGACGGATGTCGCCGGTCTTGGGATCGATCTCGGCGCGCACATCGGTTTCCGCGCCATAGCGCGATTTGGCCGCCTTCTGGATCGCGTCCTCCATGGCGGAGATGACGATCTGCCGGTCGATGCTCTTCTCCCGCGCCACCGCGTCGGCGATCTGCAGAAGTTCGAGCCTGTTTGCACTCACTGCCATTGGACAGCTCCGTTTCCCGGCCCACCGGGCCTGTTACCCTTGCCCTTGCGGGCCTGAAGTGATCGGGACCGAAATCCCTGACCCTCGTTCGTCGTTCAGTCGCTTTGGCGGTCCGCCTGGGTCGCCGCGATCAGCTTGTCGGTCAAGATGAGTTTGCCATCGGCGACCTCGCTAAGCGGAAGCCACACATCCTCGCTGCCGCCTTCGCTGGTCACCCGCATGCCCGTGGTGCCGTCGCGCACACCGAGCAGGATGCCGCGGAAGCGCTTACGGCCGTTCTGTAAGGCCGCCATTTCGATTTTCGCTTCGTGGCCGGCCCACAATTCGAAGTCCTTCACCCGCGTCAACGGGCGATCGATGCCGGGAGAGGACACTTCGAGATTGTAAGGCCGTCCGACCGGATCGTCGACATCGAGAGCCGGCGACAGGTCGCGGCTGATGGCTTCGCAATCGTCGACGCCCATCGTGCCATCCGGGCGCTCGGCCATGATCTGTACGGTCATGCCGTTCTGGCCCAACACTTTGACGCGCACGAGTTCGTAGCCGAGACCCGCAACGACGGGCTCGGCGATATGCGCGATACGTGCTTCCAGTCCGGTCTCGAGGATCAATCGCTCGCTCGACGGAGTGTGCATGTCTGTGTCGGTCATCTTCCTCCCGAAGATGCGGAAACCCGCCTTGCAGCAACGGCTTGAGCCAAGTGGCGGCAATAAAAAAGAGCGGGACCCGGAGGACCCACTCTCGACGGTATTCGAGAATTGTTGTCGCCGATATACGATTTTGTCGCCGCCGTTTCAAGCGCCCCGAGAAGACTTCGCCGAGACGAGGGGTCAGGCGCGCGAAAACACCAGGATCGCCGCGGCGAGATCTTCGAGCGCCGTGCCCACCGATTTGAACAGCGTGATCTGATCGTAGAAGCGGCGGCCGGCCTTTTCGCCGCGTGTGAGCTCGAAGAGATCGGCGGTGATATCGTCTGCCGTCAAGACGCCGCTTTCGAGCGGCTGTGCGATGTCGCCGGCCTCCTTCATCGCGCCTTCCCGCGTGTCGACGAAGACGCGAGCGCGGCGGATCGCGTCGTCGTCGGTTTCGCGCATTTCCGGGCGAAACCCGCCAACGAGGTCGAGATGGGCGCCGGGCTTCAGCCACTCGCCCTTGACGATCGGATGGTTCGACAAGGTGGCGCAGGAAACGATGTCGGCACCGCGCACGGCGCCTTCCAGATCTTCGGTGAAGTGAGGACGATAGCGCCGCGGGCGCAGTCGTTCGGCAAGCCGCTCCGCCTTTTCAGGGCGTCTGTTCCAGATGAGCACTTCCTCGATCGGGCGCACGGCCGCATGCGCTTCGATGAGGTAGGGGGCAAGCGCACCGGCCCCGACCATCAAGAGACGCTTGGCATCGGGCCTGGCGAGATAGGACGCGGCGAGCGCAGAGGCCGCCGCCGTGCGCCACACCGTCAGGGCAGAGCCGTCGATGACGGCGAGCGGTTCGCCGCTCTTGCCGGAAAAGAGAAGATAGACCCCGGCGACGGCCGCCTTGGCGCGGCTGGCGTTGTCGGGAAAGACCGTGACGATCTTGACGCCGACATAGCCGCGCTCGGAATGGCCCTGCTGGTCGAAGTCGTTCCACGACGGCATGAGAAGCAGCGTCGCTTCCGCCTGATCGGGAAACTGGATCGAATGATGGTGGCGGACCGGTGTCACCACCCCTTGCCGAAAAGCGCTTCTCAGCGTCTCGATGAGCTCGGGAAAGGTGAGAACATCCGCGATATCCGCAGCTGGAATGACGCGCATCACAAGATCCGCCGTCAGGCGCGCGGCGCCGGCCCCGCGAGAAGGCCGGCATTTTCACGCCCCTGCCGTTCCGCTTTGTCGGCGCGAGCCTGCAGCGCTGCCGCCTCGTGCCGCTTTTCGCGGGCCTGCCGGCGATATTTGCGCTGCCCGTTCCACATGACGATGCCGCCGCAGATGGCGCCGACAGCAAAGGCTGCGAACGCCACCTGATACAGGGCCAGCTCGACCCTGAGAACGGGATCGTCGGCGTCGAACGGGTTGAGCCTGAGCGCCACCGTCTGATCGTTGGCGACGGCGAGAAGCGCGATCACCACCAGGATCGGAAGAAGGATGATCCACTTGATGAGCCAAGCGAGCTGTTGCATCGCCTTATTCGTCTCCGCCGTTGAGCCTGAGCCGCATTTCCTTACCTGTCTTGAAGAATGGCACGTATTTCTCCGAGACGGAAACGGCTTCCCCCGTGCGGGGGTTGCGGCCGGTGCGAGCCGGCCGGTTCTTCACCGAAAACGCGCCGAAACCCCTGAGTTCGACACGGTCGCCACGGCACAGAGCCCCGACGATTTCTTCCAGAATGGCATTCACGATCGCTTCCACATCCCGTTGATAGAGATGCGGATTTTTGTCCGCGAGCTTCTGTACGAGTTCTGACTTGATCACCGCCGGCCCCCTAGCGACCTGATCTTATTGAAGAATTACCCTGCCAAACGGATACGAGCCCGTCAACAGCGAGCCGCTGCGGCAGAGTACCCAAAAGCGCCTGAAACTGGTCTTCGAGACCGAGCGCCTTCATCACCACCGCCGCTCCGGCGGAGGTGAGGCCGGAGAAGGTCCCCTCGTCCTTCTCCCAGTCATTGAGTGGCAGATCGGCAGAGACGTTGCGCTCTGCCGAAAGCCACGCTTTGGCTTCGTCTTCACCCCCGACGGCATCGATCAGGCCGTTTTCGACGGCCTGACGCCCGGTGAAGATGCTTCCGTCGGAAAGCCGGCGCGCCGCGTCGGGCTGAAGGTTGCGGCGCTCCGCCACGAGGCCGACGAACCAATCGTACGAGCTGTCGATGACCGACTGCACCATGGCGAGCGCTTCCGGGCTCGGCGTCTCGAACGGCGTCGGCTCGCCTTTCAGCGGGCTGCTTTTCACTTCCACATAATTGACGCCGAGCTTCTCGAGCAGGTCCTGGACCGTCGCGAATTGCAGGATCACCCCGATCGAGCCTGTCAGGGCCGTCTCGCGCGCCAGAATATGATCGGCGCCGATGGCCGTCATATAGGCGGCAGAGGCCCCGAGACCCTCGATCGTCGCGACGACGGGCTTCTTCTGAGCCGCATCGCGCACGGCCTTATAGAGGGCCTCGCCACCGGATGCAGCGCCGCCGGGTGAATCGATGCGCAGGATGATGGCTTTCACGCTGTCCGTGTCGGCCGCCTGCTTCAGGAGGTCCACTGCGTCGGGACGTGTCGGGATGAAGCCTTCCACCGAGATGCGTGCGATCTGGTCGCCGGATCCGCCGACGACACCGGATTGCCGCACGAAAAATGCCACGGCGACGATCGCCACGACGAAGGCGACGACCCGCCAGAAACTGGCGCGACGCCGCAAACGACGGCGCTCGATAAGATCCTCAGTGTCCATCCGGTACTCCCTTCCGGGCGAGGTAGCAGCAGCCAGACACCGCCGCAAGCGCTCCCATGCATTTCTGTCCGCTACATATTCGTCAATATGCAAGCGTCGCAGCGTTGGAATGTTGGGGCCTTCCGCCCCGACGATGTGGCATCGGCGCGATGCTGTCGTTAAGCTTCGCGCATGCCGATCGCTTCCGCCACAAAAACCGCTCCGGTGTCGTCTCCGGAGCCCCGCCCTGACGAGCCTGCCCTCAAGGAGGCGCCAGCGCCGAAGCTGACGCCGATGATGGAGCAATATATCGAGATCAAGGCGGCCAATCCGGATTGCCTCCTGTTCTATCGCATGGGCGATTTCTACGAGCTCTTTTTCGACGATGCGGAGAAGGCGTCGCGCTGCCTCGGCATTGCGCTGACGAAGCGCGGCAAGCATCTCGGCGAAGACATTCCGATGGCCGGCGTGCCGGTGCACGCGGCCGACGATTACCTGCAGAAGCTGATCGCCTCGGGGTTCAGGGTTGCCGTCTGCGAGCAGACGGAAGATCCGGCAGAAGCCCGGCGCCGCGGCTCCAAATCCGTGGTTCGGCGCGAGGTGACGCGGCTCGTCACGCCGGGCACGCTCACCGAAGAGACGTTGCTCGACGCAAGGCGCAACAACTTTCTGGCGGCCGTCGGCCGGATCCCGGCCTCCGATGGCGAGGCCCCGGCCCATGCGCTCGCCTGGATCGACATTTCGACCGGCGAGTTCTGCGTCACAACCGTGCCGGCGGGCGGGCTCGAGCGCTGTCTTGCCCGGCTCGAGCCGAGCGAAGTGCTCGTCGTCGACAGGCTGGCGAGCGATCAGGCGCTCTCAGCGGCCGTCTCCCTCGTCGGGGCCACTTTGTCGCCGCTGCCGGCCTCGTTTTTTGAGCCGGGGACGGCCGGCGCACGCATCACGACCTATTTCGGCGTCGCCTCTCTCGATGGCCTTGGCGATTTCTCGCGCGCCGAGACGGCGGCGGCTGCCGCGATTCTCGCCTATGTGGAAAAGACCCAGATCTCGGCGCGTCCGCCGATCGCGCCGCTCCGCCGCGAGCATGATGGCGCGGCGATGCGCATCGATGCGGCCACCCGGGCCAATCTGGAGCTCTTCCGCACGCTGCATGGCGAGAAGAAGGGGTCGCTGATCGAGGCGATCGACCGCACGGTGACGCCCGCGGGCTCCCGTCTTCTCGCCCAACGTCTGGCGAGCCCGTTGACCGATCCGGCCGCGGTCAATCTTCGCCTCGACAGCGTGGCGACGCTTCTTGAGGAAGACGCGCTCAGAACCAGAATGCGGCGCATTCTCAGTGAGGCACCTGATCTTCTGCGCGCCCTCACGCGCCTGACCCTGGACCGCGGCGGTCCTCGCGATCTTGCCGCTCTCTCCTCCGGCCTGCGGGTCGCTCTGTCTTTGTCGGATCTCTTGGCCGAGATCGATTTACCCGCAGAATCAGAGCTTAAGGAGATCGCCGGTGTTCTCTCCGAGGCGCCTCGGGAATTCAGTCAGTCGGTCGACTCAGCTCTTGCCGAGGACCTGCCGCTCCTCAAGCGGGACGGTGGCTTCGTGCGGGCGGGCTTCTCTCCCGACCTCGACGAACTGCGGCTTCTCCGCGATGAGAGCCGTCGCATCATTGCCTCGCTGCAGAAGGAGTACAGCGAGGCGACAGGCGTGCGCGGGCTCAAGATCCGCCACAACAACGTGCTCGGCTATTTCGTCGAGGCGAGTGCCGCCCAGGCCGCACCTCTGCAGAAAGAGGAATCGGGCTTCATCCACCGGCAGACACTTGCCAACGCGATGCGCTTCACCACCCCCCGGCTCGGAGAGCTGGAGCGGGAGATCTCCTCCGCCGCCGATCGGGCGCTTGCGATCGAGCTGCAGATCTTCGCCGATCTCGCGCAGGCGGCGGCAGCGCTTGCCGGCGATATCCGCCGGACGGCCGAGGCACTGGCCGCCCTCGATGTCGCCGCAGGCTTTGCCGAATTCGCGGCGGCGGAAAACTGCGTTCGCCCGCATATCGACGCAAGCCGCGCCTTCATTGTGGAGGAGGGGCGCCATCCGGTGGTGGAGCAGGCGCTCCGCCGCTCGGGCGACAGTTTCGTCGGCAATTCCTGCCAGCTGGGCAACGCAGAAGACGAGACGGGCCGCATCTGGCTCGTCACCGGCCCGAACATGGCGGGCAAGTCGACTTTCCTGCGCCAGAACGCCCTCATTGCGATCCTCGCCCAGACCGGCGCCTATGTCCCGGCGAAATCCGCGCATATCGGTGTCGTCGACGGCCTGTTCTCGCGCGTTGGGGCGGCCGACGATCTCGCCCGCGGCCGCTCCACCTTCATGGTAGAGATGATCGAGACGGCGGCGATCCTCAATCAGGCGGGCCCCGGCGCCCTCGTCATCCTCGACGAGATCGGGCGCGGCACGGCAACGTTCGACGGCCTTTCCATCGCCTGGGCGGCGGTCGAACATCTGCACGAGCAGAACCGCTGCCGGACGCTCTTCGCCACCCATTATCACGAGCTCACCGCGCTCTCCGGCAAGCTTCCCCGCCTCGACAACGCCACGATGCGGGTGAAGGAATGGAAGGGCGATGTGGTCTTCCTGCACGAGGTCGTGGCCGGCGCTGCCGACCGATCCTACGGCATCCAGGTCGCAAAACTCGCCGGTCTGCCCGCGCCGGTCATCGCCCGTGCGCGCATCATCCTCGACCGGTTGGAGGCGGCCGACCGCAAGTCCAGCCCGGCGGAGTTGTTGAACGACCTGCCACTCTTCGCCGCAAGGCCGGCGCGTGTCGAGATCGATGAAGAAACCACGAAGCTGTTGGCTTATATTGACGGGCTCGACCCGGACGAGCTCAGCCCAAGGCAGGCTCTCGACCAATTGTTTGAACTGAAACGCCTGCGTCGATCGGCAAAGACATGAGCGTCACTGAGACCGAACTCCGTTCTGCAATAGATCTCGACTTTTCCCGTTATGCGGATTTGCCGATCGATCCCGCGCGACTGGCGGAGGTGTTTGGTGCGCCTATCGTCGAAGGCGATCCGGCGAGGCCCGAGGCGCGGACGCAGCTTCTTACGGGGCTCAAGGCCGCCCTCGGCGAAGCGCGTGCCAAAGTGCGCGAAGATCTGGAGGCAGACGGCAAGGGGGTTAGGGCCGCACAGAGGCTTTCGACCTTCTTCGATGCCATGATCGTGGCGCTCGTCGATTTCGGCGGCCTCGTTTATCCGGCGAGCAATCCCTCCTCCGCCGAGAGGCTGACGGTTGCCGCCGTCGGCGGCTATGGCCGCGGCACGCTTGCGCCCGGCTCCGACATCGATCTGCTTTTTCTGTTTCCCTACAAATCCACGGCCTGGTCGGAGAGCGTGACCGAATTCGTTCTCTACATGCTGTGGGATCTTGGCCTCAAAGTGGGCCACGGGACCCGCACGGTGACGGAATCGATCCGCATGGCCAGGCAGGACATGACCGTGCGCACGGCGCTTCTGGAAGCGCGCTTTCTCTGCGGCGAAGACAGTCTGTTCAAGGATCTGCAGGAGCGCTTCAACAAGGAGGTGGTTGCGGGCACGGCACCGGAATTCATCGCCTCCAAGCTCGCAGAGCGCGATTCGCGGCACGCTCGCATCGGCACGTCACGCTATCTGGTGGAGCCGCATGTCAAAGAGGGCAAGGGCGGTCAGCGCGACCTGCAGACGCTCTATTGGATTGGCAAATACGTCTATCAGACGCATGCCGGCGGCGAGGCCCTTGTCGAGGCGGGCCTCCTGAGCCGTGCCGAAAACCGTCTCTTCCGCAAATGCGACGACTTCCTCTGGGCCGTGCGCTGCCATCTGCACTTCATCACCGGCCGGGCGGAAGAACGCCTCTCTTTCGATCTCCAGCCGGAGCTCGCCCGCAGGCTCGGCTACACCCGGCATCCCGGGCTCAAAGCCGTCGAACGCTTCATGAAGCATTATTTTCTTGTGGCGAAGGATGTGGGCGACCTGACGCGCATCGTCTGTGCGGCTCTCGAAGAGCGTCAGCAGAAGAAGGAAGCGCGCCTCAACCGTCTCCTGCGGACGTTCAAGGTGCGGCGGCAGGAGGCCGCTTTCCTCGGCGACTTCTATGTCGAGAACAACCGGCTGCGTGAGCGCGACGAGGGCGTCTTTACCCGCGACCCGGTCAATCTCATCCGCGTTTTTCAGTATGCCGCGGAAGGCAGCCACGCCTTCCATCCCGACACGGTGCGCCTCATCACCAAATCGCTCCGACTGATCGGTCCGGATCTGCAGAAGGACCCGGAGGCGAACCGGCTCTTCCTCTCAATTCTCTGTTCGGGCGAGAATACGGAGGTGGTTCTGCGGCAGATGAACGAAACCGGCGTGCTCGGGAAGTTCCTGCCGGAGTTTGGGCGCATCGTCGCGATGATGCAGTTCAACATGTATCACCACTTCACGGTGGACGAGCATCTGATCCGCACGATCGGAACGCTGGCTACACTGGAAAGCGGGCGTCTCAGCGAAGATCTGCCCCTGTGCACCGATTTCATGTCGGAGATCCCCGACAAGACGGTGCTTTATGTGGCGCTTCTTCTGCACGACATCGCCAAGGGGCGGGTGGAGGATCATTCCATCGCCGGCGCGCGCATTGCGCGAAAGGTCGGCCCTCGGCTCGGCCTGACCGCGCAGCAGACGGAAACCGTCGCCTGGCTCGTGGAACAGCATCTGACCATGTCGATGACGGCGCAGTCTCGCGACCTTGCCGATCGGCGCACCATCATGGATTTCGCCAAGGTGGTGCAGACGACGGAACGTCTGAAGCTGCTTCTGATCGTCACCGTCTGCGATATCCGCGCCGTCGGGCCCGGCGTCTGGAACGGCTGGAAGGGTCAGCTCCTGCGCACGCTCTACAACGAGACCGAGCTGATCCTGACGGGCGGCCATTCCAAGATTGCCCGCAACGAGCGCATCGCCCGCGCCCGCGCCGAGCTGTCCGCCAGGCTTTCCGATTGGCCGCAAGAAGAGCGCGAAAGTCTGCTCGAACTGCATTATCCGGCCTATTGGCTGCGCACGGCGCTCGAAGATCAGGTCCGGCACGCCGAGTTCATCCGCCGCACGGGTGACGGCACCCGGCCTTTCGCCCACGAAGTGACGGTGCGCGATTTCGAGGCCGTGACCGAGATTTCCATCCTGACGCCCGACCATCCGCGACTTCTCGCTTTGATGGCCGGGGCGTGCTCGGCGACGGGCGCGAACATCGTCGACGCGCAAATCTTCACCACCACGGACGGTCGCGCTCTCGATACCATCGTCGTCTCCCGCGCTTTCGAGGCGGATGCGGATGAGAGGCGGCGCGCCGAGCGGGTCGCAGCCCTGATCGAACAAGCGCTGGCCGGGCATGTGCATCTTCCCGACATGCTCGCCAAGCGGCGCGAAGGTCCGGCCAAGCAGGATGCCTTCACCATCGAGCCGGACGTCAAGATCGACAATTCTCTGTCCGATCGGTTCACGGTGATTGAGATCGCCTGTCTCGATCGCATCGGGCTTCTCTACGATCTGACGAGGGTGATCGCCGATCTCAGTCTCGACATCGCCTCCGCCCACATCGCCACCTTCGGCGAACGCGCGGTCGATACGTTCTATGTGACGGATCTTCTCGGCCAGAAGATCACGGCGCAGGCGCGCCAGAAGCGCATCCGCCGCGAGCTCGTAGCGATTATCGAAGGTGCTGCCGCGGACGCGGCGGCCTTGGCCGCCTCTTGAAGGGCGGCCTTCTTGCCTCTCGTCTTTCCCACGCGCTTTTCTCCACAATGAGCCGCCGCCCGTGAGTCTCGTCAAAAAATTCGTCTCTGTCGGCGGCGCAACGCTCGCCAGCCGGGTTCTCGGTTTTGTCCGCGAGATGCTGATCGCTGCCGCCCTCGGCGCCGGGCCGGTGGCGGACGCCTTCTACGCGGCGTTTCGTTTTCCGAACCTGTTTCGCCGGCTTTTTGCAGAAGGCGCCTTCAACGCGGCTTTCGTGCCGCTTTATTCGCGCACGCTCGAAGGCGACGGGGAGGATCGGGCCCGCCTGTTCGCCGAGGACGTGCTGGCGGCGCTCATGTTCGTGCTTCTAGCCCTCACCGCCCTCGTGATGGTGGCGACTCCGCTCATCGTCACCATTCTGGCGCCGGGCTTCCGCGAAGATCCGGCCAAGTTCACCCTGACGATCGAGCTCTTCAGGGTGATGTTCCCCTATCTCGTCTTGATGTCGCTGACGGCGATGGTGACGGGCGTCTTGAACGCCCATCGCACCTTTTTCATCCCCGCGCTCGCCCCCGTCCTTCTCAACGTGACGACGATCGCCGCACTCGCCGTCACCTTCTTAAAGGACATGAGCGGCCCCGAGGTCGGCCGCATCCTCTCCTGGTCGGTGCTGGTGGCGGGTGTTCTGCAGCTCGCCATGGTCGCCTGGGCGGCGCGGCGCATCGGTTTCCATATGCGCCTGAAGCGGCCGAGGCTGACACCGAGTGTGAAGCGGCTTCTCTGGCTTGCTGCACCTGCCGCCGCCGCCGGCGGCATCACGCAGATCAATCTCTTCATCGGCCAAATCATTGCCTCCACCAAGGCGGGCGCCATCTCGATCCTGCAATATGCCGACAGGCTCTATCAGCTGCCGCTGGGTGTGGTGGGCATCGCGATCGGCGTCGTCCTTCTGCCGGAACTGTCGCGCACCTTGAAGGCGGAGCATTTTCGCGAGGCGACGCATGTGCAGAACCGTGCGCTCGAATTCGCCTTCTTCCTGACGTTGCCGGCGGCCGCCGCCCTCATCGCCATTCCCGAAACGCTGGTGAGCGTCCTCTTCGAGCGCGGAGCCTTCTCCGTGGAAACACGCGAGGCGACGGCCGCAGCCCTTCGCATTTTCGGTTTCGGCCTCCCCGCCTTCGTTCTGGTGAAGGTGTTCACGCCCGGCTATTTCGCCCGCGAGGACACCAAGACCCCGATGATGTTCTCGGCCATTGCCGTCGCGATCAACGTCGCGCTCGCTCTGACGCTCTTTCCGATTTTCGCCGAGGCGGGGATTGCGACCGCCGAGGCGGTTTCCGGCTGGACCAACATCACGCTGCTTCTTCTGACGCTGCGCCGTCGCGGCCATTGGACCGTCGACAACGTCGTCCTGCGCCGGACGCCGCGCATTGTCGCAGCATCGGCCGTTCTGGGCGGTGTGCTCTACGCCGGCGCCTTCTGGCTGGCGCCTCTGATGGCGCCGGGCGAACCCTTCCTCGTGCGCTTTGGTCTGCTGCTTGGCTTATGTGCCGTCGCGGCCACGGTTTACTTCGCCGTGGCGCATCTGATCGGTGCGGCCGACCTGCGCGCGCTCGCCGGTCTCCTGCGGCGCAGGGCTGCGTGAAGCGGCCTTGCGTGGTGGTGATCGAGCGGCGATAACGGCATCCCAAATTCCCACCGTTTCCTTCGGACATACCCCATGACAAGCCATCCACACCGTGTCTTTTCCGGCATGCAACCGACCCATTCGCTGCATCTCGGCAATTATCTCGGAGCCATGGTGAACTGGGTGAAGATGCAGGAGACGCACGATTGCATCTATTGCGTCGTCGATCTCCACGCCATCACCCTGTGGCAGGATCCGAAGGAGCTTCGCTCCAACATTCGCGAACTGACCGCCGCCTATATCGCCGGCGGCGTCGATCCCGAGCGCTCGATCATCTTCAATCAATCGGCCGTGGCGGCTCACGCCGAACTCGCCTGGGTCTTCAATTGCGTCGCCCGCATGGGCTGGCTCAACCGCATGACGCAGTTCAAGGAGAAGGCGGGCAAGGACCGTGAGAACGTCTCCACGGGCCTCTTCGTCTATCCCAACCTGATGGCCGCGGACATTCTCGTCTACCGGGCAACGCATGTGCCGGTCGGCGAGGACCAGAAGCAGCATCTCGAACTCGCCCGCAACATCGCGCAGAAGTTCAACAACGACTTCGCCGAATCGATCGCCGCCCACGGCTTTGCGGAGGAGTTTTTCCCGCTGCCGGAGCCGTTTATCACGGGGCCCGCGACGCGCGTCATGAGCCTGCGTGACGGCACCAAGAAAATGTCGAAGTCGGATCCTTCCGATTATTCGCGCATCAACATGACCGACGACGCCGATGCGATCGCGCAGAAGGTGCGCAAGGCTCGCACCGATCCGGAGCCGCTTCCCTCCGAGCTCGAGGGGCTCAAGGAGCGCGCCGGCGCCGAAAACCTCGTCGGAATCTATGCCGCGCTCGCCGGCACCAGCAAGGAAGCCGTGCTCGCGGAATATGGCGGCCAGGGATTTGCGGCCTTCAAGCCGGCGCTGGCCGATCTTGCGGTCGCCCGGCTCGCCCCGATCGCGGACGAAATGCGGCGCCTCCTCGCCGATCCGGCCGAGATCGACGCGCTTCTCGCCCGTGGCGCGGACCGGGCGCGGGCCATTGCCGATCCGATCATGGACGAGGTGAAGGACGTGGTCGGCCTCTTGCGGCCGCATGCCAAGAGTGGGCCTGCCGCATGACGGCGATCCCGCGCTTGCTGACAGCTCCCGCCAATGGCAGCATGAGCGCATGATGCGGCCGAGACGCGCCCGGGCAGAGGGCCACAAGCGGAAATTCCTGGTGGTGATCGACGACACGCCGGAATGCGTGCGCGCGATGCGCTATGCCGCAAAGCGTGCGGAGCGCACCAACGGCGCCGTCACCATGCTCTTCGTCATTGAGCCTGGTGATTTCCAGCACTGGCTGGGCGTCGAAGAAGTGATGCGTGCCGAAGCCATGGAAGAGGCGGAGAACATTCTTGGGCGCTTCGCCTCGCGCATGGCCGATGTGTCGAAGATCGAGCCCGAGCTCGTCATTCGCGAAGGCAAGCGCGCCGACGAGATCCGCAAGCTCATCGAAGAAGACGAGGATATCGCCATTCTCGTGCTCGCCGCTTCCGGTGGCTCGGAGGGGCCGGGCCCGCTCGTCTCCTCGATCGCGCAAAAAGGCGGCCTGGCGTTTCCGATCCCCGTGACGATCGTCCCAGAGAACCTCTCAGACGAGGTGATGGACGAGATCGTCTGAAGACGATGTTCCTGCTTTGATCGCGAGCCTTCCGCTCGGGAAGAACAAATCATAAACACTCACCAACATCTTGAGACGTCGGACGTTCTTTATCTCGAATTGTGAGATTTCCACAGCTTTACCACAAGCTGTGGAAGGTCTCTTTGGGCGTCAGCGCCGCAACTGCCCGCCTGTTGCCTTCTCGACGGCTTGGACGACGCGGCTCGAAACTGCCTCGATCTCCGCTTCCGTCAGTGTCCGGTCTTCAGGTGTCAGCGTCACTTCGATGGCGATCGATTTATAGCCTTCGCCGATCGCCGCGCCCCTGAAAACGTCGAAGACATTGACCTGGGTAATCAGGCTCTTTTCTGCGCCCTTGGCTGCGCGCACCAGCTTTTCTGCCGGAACACTGTCTTCGATGACGAAGGCGAAGTCGCGCCGGACAGTCTGATAGCCCGAAATCTTCAATGCCGCGCGTGCGGCACGCTGCGATTTAGGCACCGGAATGGCGTCGATGTCGATCTCGAAGCCGACGAGCGGCCCCGAGACGTCGAAGGCTTCCAAAACGTGGGGATGAAGTTCGCCGAATGTCGCGAGCTTGTTCTTCGGGCCGAGCGTGACCGTGCCGACACGTCCCGGATGGTACCAGCTCGGGCCCTCTGCCTGCACCTGCACCTTGTCGACCGGCGCGCCGAGAAGTTCGAGAGCCGCGAGCACGTCCGCCTTGGCGTCGAAGAGATCGACGTCGCGCGGGGCCTGAAGCGCGCTGCGCGGCCCGGTCACGCCGAGACGGATGCCAGAGGCGTGGAGGCGTTCATCCTCCGGCCTGTCGCCCGGATAGACCTGTCCCACCTCGCAAAGCGCCTGTGTTTCCGTGCCGCGATCGGCGTTCCTGGAAACGGCCGCGATCAGTCCCGCAAGCAGCGACGGCCGCATGTCGGAAAGCTCCGTCGAGATCGGATTGTCGAGGGCGAGAAGGTCTTCGCCGCCGCCGAAAAGACGCGCCTGATCTGACGGCAGGAAGGACCAGGTGACGGCCTCGTTGAAGCCGCGCGACGCAAGCGCACGGGCAGCCTTGAAGCGGCGGCGCTGCTGCACGGAAAGCTTCGGCTTGGTGACGGCCTCCGTGCGCGGCAGCATGACATGAGCGATTTTCTCAAGCCCGTGGATGCGCACGATCTCTTCCACGAGATCGGCTTCGCCATTCACGTCCGGACGCCAGGAGGGGATCGACGCGACGATCTCCTCGTCGGTCCCGGCAACGGCGAAGCCGAGGCTTTCCAGAATATCGACCTGGGCCCTGGGTGCGATCTCCACGCCCGCGAGCGTCGTCACGCGGTTCATGCGCAGACGCGCATTGGCGTTTCGAAGCGGCGCTTCGCCGGCGATCACGATCTCGGAGGCTTCGCCCCCGCACATCTCGAGGATGAGCCGGGTGGCGATTTCAGCGCCGGGCTCGGTGAAGGCCGGGTCGATGCCGCGCTCGAAACGGTAGCGCGCATCGGAAAGAAGGTTGAGCTTGCGGCCGGTGGAGGCGGTGCGGATCGGATCGAAATAGGCCGATTCCAGAAACACGTCCGTCGTCGTTTCGCTGACGCCGGACGCCTCGCCGCCCATGACGCCGGCAAGTCCTTCAGGCCCGGAATCGTCGGCGATCACCGTCATCGTCCCGTCGAGCGTATAGGTGCGCCCGTCGAGCGCCTCGATGGTTTCGCCGGGCTTTGCCAGGCGCGCATGGATCGTGCCTTTGACTTTCGCGGCATCGAAGACGTGCAGCGGCCGGCCATAGGCGATGGTCATGTAATTGGTGACGTCGACAAGCGCCGAGATCGGGCGAAGCCCGATGGCCCGCAGCCGCTTTTGCATCCAGGCGGGAGAGGGGCCGTTCTTAATGCCGCGGATATAGCGGCCGACGAAATGCGGGCACGGGCTCGTATCGCCGTCCGCGAAACGGAGTTCGACGCCGATCGGGCTCTTGAAGGCTCCCTCGACCGGTGTGGCATCGAGCGGCTTCAGCGTGCCCATCCCGGCCGCGGCAAGATCGCGGGCGATGCCGTAGACGCCGAGAGCGTCGGGCCGGTTCGGGGTCACGCCAATATCGATGACGGGATCGTCCAGTCCCGCCCAGGTCGCATAGGGCGTGCCCACCGGTGCGTCGTCGGGAAGGTCGATGATGCCCTCATGATCGTCGGAGAGCATCAATTCGCGTTCCGAGACCAGCATGCCGTTCGAGGCCTCGCCGCGCAGATTACCGGCCTTGAGCTCGATGCCCGTGCCTGGAACGTAAGAGCCCACGGGCGCGAAAACGCCGATCATTCCGCTGCGGGCATTGGGTGCCCCGCAAACCACCTGAATGGCCTCGCCCGTTCCCGGATCGACCTGACAGACGCGCAGCCTGTCGGCGTTCGGATGCTGCTTGGCTTCGAGCACCTTCGCGATGACGAAGGGCTTCAGCGCATCGGCCGGATTGGTGAGGCTTTCAAGCTCGAGACCGATCATGGTGAGCTTGTCGGCGATCTCCTCCGCCGAGGCGTCGGTGTCGAGGAAGGAATTGAGCCAGGAGAGAGTGAATTTCATGTTCGTCTTCGTCGCGATCGTTGCCGATCCCTAGACGCCTCTGCCGCCCCAAGCAAGGTCGGCAGGCAGGCGAGGTGTCGCGACAGCAACGAAGAGCGACGCAGAAGCGCTGGTCGTCGGCGTTCGGGAACGCCCGATCCGTGCCGGGGAGAGCCTCTCTGTCATCATGAAAACCGGCGCCGCACGCAGGCGGCGCCGGTTTTTCGTTGTTCGTGGGACCAGGAGACAAATCTCAGTGCGCGTATAAGCTCGAGTTTCCGCTCTCCGCACCAGCGCTGAAACGCCGGCGAAGGCGGTCGAACTCTGCCGCCCTGTGCCTTGGGCCTCAGGCGGCCTGCGCCGTCTCCAGAAACTTCGAGATGTCGCCCTGCAGCCGGCCGAGCTCCCGGTCGAGCGTGTCCTTCGCCATCTTGACCCGATGAGCGACACTGGCGGCGTCCGTCGTGGAGGAATTGAGGATCTCCATGCTCTCCACCACCGAACGTGCGTTGTCCGCGGTCTGATGCACGTTGTTGGCGATATCGGCGGTCGCCGCGTTCTGCTCTTCGACCGCAGCCGAGATTGCCGTTGCCGTCTCGCTCACTTCCTCGATGATGCGGCTGATGTCGCCGATGGAAGCTTCCGTCTCCTGCGTCGCAGCCTGGATGGCGGTGACGAGGCTGACGATTTCCGTCGTCGCCCTCGCGGTCTGGCCGGCGAGCGCTTTCACCTCCTGGGCGACCACGGCAAAGCCTTTGCCGGCCTCGCCGGCGCGTGCTGCCTCGATCGTGGCGTTGAGAGCCAGGAGATTGGTTTGCGATGCGATCTGGTTGATGAGATCGACGACGTCGCCGATCTGGCGCGCATGCCCGGCGAGACCAGAAACCGATTGTCTCGTCGTCTTGGTGCCGATAACGGCGCTTGAGACGATTTTCGCCGAGCGTCCGGTATGTTCGGCGATCTCGCGGACGGAGGCTGCGAGCTCTTCGGCTGCAGCCGCTCCTGCCTGCATGTTGGAGGCCGTCTGCTCGGCCGCGGCCACCACCTGCGTGGCAAGCGCGCTCGCCGAACCGGTCGTGCCGTCGAGCGTCTCGGCACTCGCTGACAGGTCGAGATTTGCCTGGCGAGATACGGAGAGGCTTTCTTCCACGGCGACGGAGAAGGCCGAAATCGCGTCTGCGAGCACTGCCCCGCGGCGCTGGCGCTCTTCGATGAGAACCTCTTCATAGACGGAGATGGCGATGTCCATGTCGAGCATCACCGCCTTGTTCATCGTGGTCAGCCATTGATTGCCGGTGCGCCGGCCGATGCGGCGCAGCGACGTGATATGGCGGACGAGCTCATTGAGAACGAAGGCATAACCGCCGATATACCAGCGTGGCTCGAGCCCGATTTTGTGATGAATGAGGCCGATGCGCCGGATTGAGGCGAAATAGGCGTCGTCGAAGGCCCCGGAAAAGAGGTGCCCCCAATGCCCCGCCTGGAGGCCCACCAGCCTCTCCTGCTTGTTGCCCATCATCGCTTTGAGATGCGGGACCTTGCCGACATGGTCGTAGAAGCGGTGGATGATTGCGGGCAGGGCTGTTTCGATCAGCGGCCACATCGCGTGCAGCTGATCGCGCTCCGCTTGCCCGATGTTGAGAAAGGCGAGCCGCTCCCGCAGCGCGGATTCTGTTTCCATAATGTCATTTCCCATCGCTCTCCGCCGGGGGGAAGGGCGGACTGCACGGGAAAATTGCACATCGATAGGTTGTGCGAAGCTTGTGGCGCGACCAGAGGGGGAGTTCTATTGGATCACTTCGAATAGACGGCGTCGACACGAACCGCTGCGCCGGTGCGAACGGTCCAATTGCCCACAGTGACGGTGTCCTCGGACGCCGATGAGGGAGCCGGTGCAGTCTGGCATGCTGCAAGGCCGAGGATCAGACAGAAGAGCGGGAGAAGCCGCACTCCCTGAGGCATCAACTCAAGCCTTCGGCAACGCTCGGCATGTCGAGCGAAGCAAAGCCGTAATGCCGGAGCCAGCGCAGATCCGCCTCGAAGAAGGCGCGCAGATCGGGGATGCCGTATTTCAGCATGGCGATGCGGTCGAGCCCCATGCCGAAGGCGAAGCCCTGATATTTTTCAGGGTCGAGACCGCCGGCACGGATGACGTTCGGGTGGACCATGCCGGAGCCCAGAATCTCCAGCCAATCGTCGCCCTCGCCGATTTTCAGCTCGCCGCCTTCCCAATGGCAGCCGATATCGACCTCCATGGACGGTTCGGTGAAGGGAAAATGCGACGGACGGAAACGCATCTTCACGTCGTCCACCTCGAAGAACGCCTTGCAGAAGGCCTCCAGCGTGCCCTTCAGATGGCCCATATGCGTGGTCTCGTCGATGACGAGGCCCTCGATCTGGTGGAACATCGGCGTGTGGGTGCGGTCGGAATCGGAGCGGAAGGTGCGTCCCGGCGCAATGATGCGGATTGGCGGCGTCTCGTTTTCCATCGTGCGGATCTGCACGGGCGAGGTGTGCGTGCGCAGCACCATGCGCGAGCCGTCTTCCTTCGGCTTCAGATAGAAAGTGTCCATCTCCTGCCGGGCGGGATGCTCCGGGGGAATGTTGAGCGCGCCGAAATTGTACCAGTCGTTCTCGATATGCGGCCCCTCGGCGACCGAGAACCCCATATCGGCGAAGATGGCGATCACTTCCTGCCAGACCTGAGTCGTCGGGTGGATGGTGCCGCGCTGTTCGGGACGTGCCGGCAGCGTGACGTCGATCGTCTCGCTCTTCAGCCGCTCCGTCAGCGCCTTCTCTTTGAGGATGCTGCGCCGCGCCTCGATCTTCTCGGTGATGCGCGCCTTGAGGCCGTTGAGGGCGGGGCCAGCGACCTGGCGCTCCTCCGGCGTCATCTTGCCGAGCCCTTTGAGGCGTTCCGAGACGACACCCTTCTTGCCGAGCGAAGCGATGCGCGCGTCTTCCAGCGCCGCCTCGTTCTCAGCGGTGTCGATGCGCTCGAGGATGTCGCGCTCCAGCGCGAGGAGATCAGTGTCTTCGGTCATGGTGGGAACCGCTCTAGCGTCATCGCGCGCCGGAGAAAAGACCTCTCGCCTTTCTGACGCAAGCGTCTGCCGTTCGGAAATCGCCGCAACGAAAAAGGGCGGCCCGTGGCCGCCCTTGGATATCGCATGCTTCGACCGGCGTCAGCGGACGGCGGCCTCGAACTCGTTCGGCGTATGATCCTTGAGATAAGCGAGAGCATCCTTCGCCTTGTTGGCGAGCGCCGTGAACGCTTCCGGCTCATGGATGGCGATATCGGACAGGACCTTGCGGTCGACCTCGATGCCGGCCTTGCCGAGCCCGTCGATCAGACGGCCATAGGTGAGACCGTTGAGGCGCGCAGCGGCATTGATGCGCTGGATCCACAGAGCGCGGAAATTGCGCTTCTTCGCGCGCCGATCGCGATAGGCGTACTGATTTGCTTTTTCCACCGCCTGCTTGGCGGCGCGGAAGGTCGATTTGCGGCGACCGTAATAGCCCTTCGCCTGCTTGATGACCTTTTTGTGCCTGGCGTGAGCCGTCACGCCGCGTTTCACACGTGCCATGATCCGCTCTCCTTAACGCTGGTAGGGCATGTATTTTTTGACGATCTTCGCATCCTGATCGCTGAGCACCATGGTGCCGCGCGCGCTGCGGATGAATTTCGTCGTGCGCTTGATCATGCCGTGGCGCTTGCCGGCGGCTGCCACTTTGACCTTGCCGGAGGCGGTAAATTTGAAGCGCTTTTTGGCGCCCGCTTTCGTTTTCATTTTGGGCATTTTGCTCTCCTTTCCATAAGGCAGAGGCCCCGCCGGATGCGGAGCCCATCCCTGATCGGCTCATGTATGAGCTTTCTGGATCGCCACGGCATGCCCAATCCGCCCGAAGGCAGATAGCCGGGCGATCCGGCAGGCGCGCTTATAGATAAGCGCCAAATCAAAGGCAAGGGCGCCGCCCCTGCCGATTTTCACGAGATGGTCACTGCGGCTCCGCGGAGCCGTCAGCCGCCGCAAGCCGATGATGCGGCGGCCCGGCAACAGACATGCCGAACGCCGCCATAACTCCGGCTCTCGCTCGAAAGAAGCCGCCCGACCGCCGCTCGCAGGCGAGATGGCCTTGCGGGGGCGTGGGGCCGGGTCTTTCGGTTATGCCTCGGCTGCCGCCTGAGCCGTCTGCCGATCGGTATCGTCCTCCGATTCCGCCTCGTTCGCCTCGTCGGCGTCGAGCTCGGGATCTTCGGCCTCCATCTCAGGCTCTTCGGCCTCGTCCGATGCATTGCCGTCCCGCTGCGCCGCGAGGCGTTCCTCGCGCTTGCGAGCCTTCTCGGCTTCCTTTTGCGCCTTCTGCAGAGCTGCGATTTTCCGCGGATCAGGACCCAGGATCATGATCATCTGGCGGCCTTCCATCTTGGGGGCATGTTCCACCCTGGAAAGGTCTTCCAACTCGTCACGAACCTGATTGAGGACTTGCAGCCCGAGTTCCTGGTGCGCCATTTCGCGCCCACGGAAGCGCATCGTCACTTTGACCTTGTCGCCGTCCTCGACGAAGCGCCGCGCATTGCGCATTTTCACTTCGTAATCGTGCGTGTCGATGTTCGGCCGCATCTTCACTTCTTTGACGTCGACGGTCTTCTGCTTCTTGCGCGCCTCAGAGGCCTTCTTCTGCGAGATGTATTTGAACTTGCCGTAGTCCAGAATCTTGCAGACGGGCGGTCGCTGATTGGGCGAGATCTCGACGAGATCGAGCCCCGCTTCCGCGGCGATGGCCTTGGCCTCGTCCGTGGAAATGACGCCGTGATTAGTGCCTTCATGATCGATCAACTGGATCTCGGGAAGCCGGATCTCGTCGTTGACGCGGGGCCCCTCCTTCACCGGAGGTGGCGCACGATGGGGTCTGCGAATGGTCAGCTCTCCTTATATAATTGCTGTCTTGCAGGCTTGGAGCGGGCTCGCAAGCCACGCTGGGTGGGCACAATAGCATTTCGAGACGTAAATCGGAACGCAGGGCCGAGAAAAACCTCATCGAAACAAGGTCGCAGGGCCAACCCGCCGGGATCTGTCTTAGGTATTTTCGCCTCTCGACAGAACTTCTTCGTAAAGCGCCAGCGTCTCCCGGGTCATCGCATCGAGGGAAAAACGCGACGCGTGGGATCTGGCGCGTCGTGCCAGATCGTCGATCTCCAGATGGGTAAGGGAAAGGGCGTGGTCAAGGGCTTCGGCAAGTGCCGCGGCGTCGCCCGCCGGCACGCGCCAGCCGGTTCTCTCCGCCTCTCCGGCCTCCGGCGGGGCGAGGACCGTCTCCCGCGAAGGGCCGAGATCGGTGACGATGGCCGGGACGCCCATGGCTTGTGCCTCCACCGCAAAGCGCCCGAAGGCTTCCGCCTCGACGGACGCGACGACAGCTACGGAGGCGAGCGCAAGCGCTGCCGGCACGTCGTCGCAATGACCGGGAATGCGCACGCGTTCGCTGAGCCCCGCCTCCGAAACCTGCCGGCGCAGCCCGGCGAGATACGCTTCTCGGCCTTGTGCGTCGCCGGCCAGAACGAGGACAAAATCCTTGCTTTCTGCAAACCGCGCCGCCGCCTCGATCAGGGTGGGCTGACCCTTCCATTGTGTGATGCGTGCGACATTGAGGATGACGGGCTGCTCTGCGGGCAGGTCCCACGCCTGGCGCAACGCCTCGATGCGTGCCTCCGGCACCGCCACCGGGTCGAAGCGGGCAAGGTCGGTGCCTCGGTAAATCGTGCGGATGCGTTCCCGCGGCGTGCCGTGGCGCTGCATGATGATGCGGGCGGTGAAATCGGAATTGGCGATGACCTCCGTCCCGCGCGCCATCACTGAATTGTAGAGGCCTTTGACGGCGCCGTTCTGATTGTAGATGCCATGATAGGTGGTGATGAAGGGCACGCCGGTCATGCGGCAGGCGAGAAGCGCCGACCAGGCGGGCGCACGGCTGCGGGCATGAACGAGATCGACCTTTTCCTTGCGGATCAGCGCGGCGAGCCGGCGGGCATTGGCGGCCATCACGAAAGGGTTCTTCGAGGCGACCGGCAGCCGCACCACTTCCCCGCCCTTCGCCTGCAGCTCTTCTTCCATGCGCCCGCCTTCGCTGGCGACGAGGGCCCGCCCGCCCGTTTCGACGACGGCCGCGGCCATGTCGACGGCGGTGCGCTCTGCGCCGCCGGTTTCGAGCTGGGGGATTACCTGCAGGATGGTCTTTGACATGAACGAAAGCGGCTGTGGACGGGTTGACGCCGGCACGGGCTCGGCGCACCTCCTGCGCCATAGTCCACAGCCGAGCTGCGAGGAGCGAGACTTAGAATGACGGAGACTGACTTGCAAAGCCTCGCCGTCGGGGAGGGGAAAGAAAAGCGCCGCATCGCCGTTTTGAGGCGCAATGGCCGCAGCTCCGACGGAGGCCTGCCCGGAGTTTTCTGGCTCGGCGGTTTCAAGTCCGACATGCGCGGCTCCAAGGCCGCGGCCCTGGACAGATGGGCCGCGGAGAGTGGTCACGCGGCGACCCGTTTCGATTATTCCGGTCATGGCGAATCGGAAGGGGCCTTCCGCGACGGCACCATTTCGCGCTGGCTGGAGGAGGCGCTCGCCGTTTTCGAAACCTTCGCCGAAGAGCCACAGATCGTCGTCGGCTCCTCGATGGGTGGATGGATCGCCCTCCTTCTGGCGAAGGAACTGGCAGAGCGCGGCGAAACGGACCGTCTTCAGGGCATGGTCCTGATCGCCCCCGCCGTGGATATGACCAAGGCATTGATGAGCGACCATTTCGGCGAGGCGGAGCGGGCGCAGATGGCCGAGAAGGGCTTCATCGAACAGCCTTCCGATTATGCTGCCGAGCCCTATATCCTGACGCGAGAGTTGATCGAGGACGGCGAAAAGCATCTTTTCGGCGATAATCCGATCGAGATCGGGTGCCCGGTGCACATTCTGCAGGGGATGCGCGATACCGATGTCCCCTGGCGCCATACCGAGGCGCTTCTCGACCGACTTTGCTATGACGATGCGATCCTGACGCTGGTGCGCGATGGCGACCACCGTCTGTCGCGGCCCCAGGATCTCGCGCGGCTCGTTGCCGCGGTGGAGGCGATGGCCGCCGAACAGGCCTCCGACAAAGGGTGATGAGGGGCCCCAAACCCCTGCTGACGTTGGACAAGAGTGCGGATTCGTGCGACTGGAAGGCGATGGAGACAGAGGTCAAAATCTGCGGTTTGACGAAGCCTGAAGACATCGACGCGGCACTCGCTGCCGGTGCCGATTGGATCGGCTTTGTCTTCTTCGCGAAGAGCCCTCGATCGCTCTCGGTTGCGCGCGCGGTGGACCTCGCCGCACCTGCACGAGGTCGTGTGGGCATCGTCGCGCTGACCGTTGATGCGCAAGACGATCTCATCGACGAGATTGCGCGCGATCTGAAGCCCGATTTCATTCAGCTGCACGGTTCGGAAACGCCGGAGCGTACGGCGGAAATCCGCTCACGCTTCCATCTGCGCACGGTCAAGGCGCTCGGCATCGGCGAGCGTGCGGATCTCGACAAGGCGTCGCTTTACGCCGGTCATGTCGAGCGTCTGCTTCTCGACGCGCGCCCGCCGAAAGACGCGACGAGGCCGGGTGGCAATGGCGCGGCCTTCGACTGGCGGCTCCTGGAGGGCTTTGAGCCCGGTATGGCCTGGTTTTTGTCGGGCGGCCTCAATGGCGACAATATTGGCGCCGCTTTGGCGGCGACGAGCGCGCCGGCCGTCGATGTATCCTCCGGTGTCGAGCGGGCGCCGGGCGAGAAGGATCCGGCCGAAATCGCTCGTTTCGTCGCGGCGGTGCGCGCCCATGATGCGCGCTGCGAAGGAGCGGAAGATGCAAGGCCTGCGGCGAATGCCGCCCCGGTCGCTGCGGCCTGAGCAACGTTTGACTGTGAAGGTATTGCCCTGATGGCTGAGCCAGCAATGAAGCCCAATTCCTACCGCACCGGCCCGGACGAGCGCGGTCATTTCGGCATTTTCGGCGGCCGGTTCGTCGCCGAAACCTTGATGCCGAATATCCTCGAGCTCGAAGAGGCGTATGAGAGCGCCAAGGCCGATCCGGAATTCAAGGCCGAGCTTGCGCATCTCGCCAAGCATTATTCCGGCCGACCGAGCCCGCTTTATTATGCCGAGCGGCTGACCGAGCATCTGCGCGAGGAGGCTGGCGCCGGCCGCGGCGCCAAGGTCTATTTCAAGCGCGAGGAGCTCAACCATACGGGCTCGCACAAGATCAACAATTGCCTTGGCCAGATCCTGCTTGCCCGCCGCATGGGCAAGACGCGCATCATCGCCGAAACCGGCGCCGGCCAGCATGGCGTCGCCTCGGCGACGGTGGCGGCGCGCTTCGGCCTTCCCTGCACGATCTATATGGGCAAGACCGATACGGAGCGGCAAAAGCCGAACGTCTTCCGCATGCGCCTTCTCGGCGCCGAGGTGAAACCCGTCACCGCCGGCGCCGGCACCTTGAAGGACGCCATGAACGAGGCGCTTCGCGACTGGGTTACCAATGTCGAGGACACCTATTACATCATCGGCACGGCCGCGGGCCCGCATCCCTATCCCGAGCTCGTGCGGGATTTTCAGGCGGTGATCGGCAATGAGACGAAGGACCAGCTTCAGGAGCTGGAAGGCCGGCTCCCGGATGCGCTCGTGGCCTGTCTCGGCGGCGGCTCGAATGCGATCGGGCTTTTCCATCCCTTCCTCGATGACCCGGCCGTTCAGATCTACGGCGTCGAAGCCGGCGGCCATGGTCTCGAGGTGGAGAACGGTCATGCCGCCTCACTGAACGGCGGCTGGCCTGGCGTCCTCCACGGCAACCGCACCTATCTTCTCCAGAACGAGGACGGCCAGATCCTCGAAGGCCATTCGATCTCCGCCGGTCTCGATTATCCGGGAATCGGGCCGGAGCACGCCTGGCTGAAGGAGACGGGCCGCGTCACCTATGTCTCGGCGACCGACCGCGAGGCGCTCGACGCCTTCCAGCTGTGCACCCGCCTTGAAGGCATCATCCCGGCGCTCGAACCGGCCCATGCTCTGGCCCACGTGCTGAAGCTTGCGCCGCAGATGGACCGTGACCAGATCATCGTCATGAATATGAGCGGGCGCGGCGACAAGGACATCTTCGCTGTGGCCGAGCATCTCGATATGGAGATCTGAGGGGGGACGATGACCTATTTTGAGATCTACCGTTCGCTGCAAAATCGCGACCACTACGTTGCCATCCGTGCCGGCGACCATCGCGAGGAGGCGGAAGGCGTTCGCAACAGCGAAAACCTCGTCTTCCTCCGCAACATTCCCGACGACGAAAATCCGCGCATCGCCTTCGATGCGGAAGTCGCGCGCGAGCATATCGACCGCAACGGCTTCTTCGCTTTCGCCGTGACCATCGAAGTGAGAGACCATGTCAGCTGAGATGTCTTCCGGCGGCCGGATCGCGCGCCGCTTTGCGGCCGTCGCTCAGGAATTGCGGCCGGCCCTTGTCACCTTCGTGACCGCCGGCGACCCCGATCTTGAAACAAGCGCGCGCATTCTCGCCGCTTTGCCCAAGGCCGGTGCCGACATCATCGAGCTCGGCATGCCCTTTTCCGATCCGATGGCCGATGGTCCCGCGATCCAGGCGGCGGGCCTTCGCGCCCTCAACGCCGGGCAGACGCTGAAGAAGACGCTCGCCCTCGTGCGCGATTTTCGCGAAACCGATGCCGATACGCCGATCGTGTTGATGGGTTATTTCAACCCGGTCTACCAATACGGGCCGGAGAAGTTCGTCGCCGATGCCTGCGCGGCCGGGGTCGACGGGCTCATCGTCGTCGATCTTCCTCCGGAAGAGGATGACGAATTGTGCATCCCGGCCCTGAAGGGCGGGCTCAATTTCATCCGGCTTGCCACGCCCACGACCGATGACAGACGCCTTCCGGCAGTTTTGCAAAACACCTCCGGCTTCGTCTATTACGTCTCGATCAACGGCATCACCGGTTCGTCCGCTCCCAAGACGAGCGAAGTGGCGGCCGCGGTGGAGCGCATCAAGGCGCATACCGATCTGCCGGTCGCCGTTGGTTTCGGCGTCAGAACGCGCGAACAGGCAGCCGCCATCGGCCGCACCGCCGATGGGGTCGTCGTCGGCTCTGCGATCGTGCAGGCGGTCGCCGGAAGCTTGGATGAACAAGGCCACGCGACCGACGGCACGGTTGCCGCCGTCGAGGCGCTGGTGCAGGAGCTGGCCGAGGGCGTGCGATTCGCACGCCAGATGGCCGCCGAATAGGAGACACCGTTGAACTGGATTTCCAACGTCGTCCGCCCGAAGATCCGCGGTCTTTGGACCAAACGCGAAGTGCCGGACAATCTCTGGGTCAAATGCCCGGAGACCGGCACCATGGTCTTCTACAAGGATCTGGAGGCGAACCAGTTCGTCTTCCCGGGCTCCGGCTATCATCAGCGCATCGATGCGCGCACCAGGCTGCGTCTGTTTCTCGATTTCGCGCAATGGCAGGAAATCGAGTTCCCGGAGCCGGTCACCGATCCCCTGCGCTTCCGCGACGAACGGCGCTATTCGGACAGGCTGAAGGCCGCGAAGGCGAAGACCGGCCTCAAGGATGCGATCCTGGTTGCCGAAGGCAAGGTGGAGGGCGTCTCCCTCATCGTTGCCGTACAGGATTTCGAATTCATGGGCGGTTCGCTCGGCATGGCCGCAGCGGAAGCGCTGATTGCCGGCGCCGAGGCGGCGTATGAACGTGGCGTGCCCTTCGTGCTCATCACCGCATCGGGCGGTGCGCGTATGCAGGAAGGCATCCTCTCGCTCATGCAATTGCCGCGGACGACGGTCGCGGTTGATCGGCTGAAGGAAGCCGGACTGCCTTATATTGTCATTCTCACCAACCCGACGACGGGTGGCGTGACCGCCTCCTACGGCATGCTGGGCGATATCCATATCGCCGAACCTGGCGCCCTTATCGGCTTTGCCGGCCCGCGCGTCATCGAACAGACGATTCGTGAAAAGCTTCCCGAGGGTTTCCAGCGCTCCGATTATCTTCTCGAACACGGCATGATCGACATGGTCGTCGCGCGTCAGGATCTGCGCCCGACGGTGGCCCGCCTCTGCCGTCTGTTGATGAAGCTGCCCGAACCTCCCCCCGAGCCGACGATCGACGAAGACACGCTTGCGGAAGAGGCGCAGTTGGCAACGGCGGCCGAGAAGCCGGCGGAAGAGCCGGCTGCGGCATCCGGGCCGCAGCCGGCCTGATAGATGGCCTCACTCGAAGAGAGACTTGAAGCGCTTCTGGCGCTGCACCCGAAGCGTATCGATCTCTCGCTTGAGCGCATCGCCCGGCTGCTTGAGCGCCTCGGCAACCCGCAGGAGCGACTGCCCCCGGTCATCCATGTCGCGGGCACCAACGGCAAAGGCTCCGTCGTCACGTTTCTGCGCGCCATGCTGGAGGCGTCCGGCAAGACGGCGCATGTCTACACCTCGCCGCATCTCGTGCGCTTCAACGAGCGCATCAGGCTGGGCGCGGCGGGGGGCGGCCAGCTGGTCGATGACGTGACGCTCATGGATGCGATCGAGGCCGTACGCGAGGCGAATGCCGGCGAGCCGATCACCTTCTTCGAGATCACCACGGCCATCGCCTTCAAGCTCTTTGCCGAACGGCCTGCCGATTTCGCCTTGATCGAGGTCGGGCTCGGCGGTCGCTTTGACGCGACCAATGTGATCGCCAGGCCGCTCGCTTCCGTCGTCACCTCAATCAGCCTCGACCATGCGGAGTTCCTCGGCACCGAAATCGCCGAGATCGCCATGGAGAAGGCGGGCATTCTGAAGGCTGGCGCACCCGCCGTCATTGGCCGCCAGGACGAGCATGTGATGGCGCTCCTCGGCCTCGAGGCGGAAGCGGCGCATGCCGTTCCGTTCCGCCACAATCAAGAATGGGCTGCGCACGGCGAAAACGCCCGTCTCGTCTATCAGGACGAGGACGGATTGCTCGACCTGCCTTTGCCGCGGCTTCTTGGTCAGCATCAGATCGACAATGCGGGGACGGCTGTCGCGGCACTCCGGGCCATTGGCGTCGACATCAGCGCCGAAGCGATCGGCCAGGGCCTGCGCGAGGCACAATGGCCGGCGCGGCTTCAGCGTCTTTCCGAAGGTCCACTCGTCGCCTCGTCTCCTCCCGGGAGCGAGGTCTGGCTCGACGGCGGGCACAATCCGTCTGCCGGCTCGGTGATTTCAGCGGAAATGGCCTCGCTCTTCGATCGTGCGCCGAAGCCGCTCTTCCTCATCACCGGCATGCTGACGACGAAGGATCCGCACGGCTTCTTCTCCGCCTTCGACAGCCTCACCCAATACGTCTTCACGGTGCCGGTCGAAGGACATGCGGGCTTCGACCCGCGCGAGCTTGCCGTGCGTGCCAACGAGGTCGGGCTGCCGGCGCGCTCTGCGCCCGATGTGCGGACCGCCTTGCAGGCGATCGGCGAGATGGCGACGGAGCCGCCGCGCATCCTGATCTGCGGTTCGCTTTATCTCGCAGGGCAGGTGCTCAAAGAAAACGGCCCTCTGCCGGTTTAGGCAAAGGGCCGTCGAAACATCGCGCCGCCGATCGAACGGAGGCGCCGAAGAAAACGCCGCGGCTCAGGCGGCGCCGGCAATCCACTTCTGCAGATCGCTCTTGGCGCTCGCGCCGACCTTCATGTCGACGGGCTCCCCGCCCTTGAACATGATCAGCGTTGGGATGGAGCGCACGCCGTACTTGATCGCAGTCTGCTGATTGTCGTCGACATTGAGCTTGGCGATCTTCACCTTGCCCTGCATTTCGCCCGCGATCTCTTCCAGATGCGGCGCGATCATTTTGCAGGGACCACACCATTCCGCCCAGAAATCGACGACGACGGGTGTCTCGGACTTGAGCACGTCGGCCTCGAAGGAGCCGTCGCTAACGGTTTCGGTGGTCATTGAGATTCTCCTGAGATTTCACCAGGAACGTAGGGAGGGGCTCGGGGTCGGTCAAGCGAGCGGCGTGCCGGAAGACGGACTGCCATGCACGATGTCGAGAGGTGCGAGCGCTTCGGCGAGACGCTCGGCAGACACCGGGAAAATGCGCGGACCGGCGGTGAAAACGAGAGCCGCCTGGACCCTCCGCCCGGGATAAAGAGGCCCGAGAAGACGCGCGTAAAGGGCCAGCTGGCGAATCATCCCTTCGTCGACCGCAGCAAGCGAGGCGGGAGGCGACAGGCTCGTCTTGTAATCGGCGAGAAGGACGACGCTCTCCGTGACAGCCATGCGGTCGACGCGCCCGCCGACGGCGAACGTCCCGTGGGACGTCGCGATCTCGCCGACGAGGGAGACTTCACCCCGGCTCCCCGATGCGAAGAACCCGGCAAGGTCAGGATGCGCGAGGACGCCTGCAGCCTCCGAAAGCGCGGCCGCAACATCCGCGGGCGCGGCCTCCGGCCAGTCGCGCGCAAGAAGGAGCTCTCCGCGCCGCTGCCGCTCGTCGGTCGGCCAGTCGGGCATGAACTGCAAAAGCCGGTGGATCGCCCGCCCACGGCCGGCTGCGGCGCGCATCGCCGCGCTCCGTCCGGCAATGACCGGTGCCGGTGCGCTGTCGGGCGGATCCTCTTCGGCGAGTGCACTGGAGGGACGAAGCGGCTGCGGTGGCCGCGGTGCGGGCGCGGCCGGACGCTCTGCCCATTCCGGTAGGACGGGAGGAGCAACCGAAGGTGTCTCCACCCTCTCTTCGAGCGCGGGCGGTGGACCGTCGCCCGGTTCCAGCCCAAAGAAGTGCATGCGCTCGGCGAGCTCATCGTCGGACGGATCTTCGGCGTCCCCATCCTTCTCTGCCGCAAGCGCATTCCGGATCGCCGCGTACCAGCCATCCTTGGGTGTGCGATCGCCCCTGATACCTGTGACGTAGAGAACGTCGCGCGCCCGCGTCATCGCCACATAGAGGAGCCGGAAATATTCGTCGCGTGCGGCCTCTGCCTCCTTTGCCTCCACCTCGCGTTGCTGCGGGGTCGCGTCTTCCTTGCTCTGGCGCCAGATGAAAGCGGGATCCTCGTCGTCGCCGATGAAGGCGAGCGCGTCGCGGTGCTGGGGTGCCGCGATCTGACCGCCCGTATCGGCGAGGAAGACGATGTCGGCTTCGAGCCCCTTCGCCCCATGCACGGTCATCACGCGCACGGCGTCCGTTGTCTCCGAAAGCTCGCGCTTGATGTCACCGCCGCCTTCACGAAGTGCCGCCGCCAGAGCCTGCAGGCCGGGCGGCGCGACACGCTCCAGGCTGAGCGCGGCCGAGAGGAAAAGGTCGAGCACGTCGTCGGCCTCGCTGCCCATCCGGGCTCGGAAGGCTTTGCGCGCCCCCTCGGCCTCGACGAGGCGCGTATAGAAGGCGAAGGGGGGCATCTGGTCCGCCATTGCCATCAAATGACGCAAGCGTTCCGCCGTCTGACTGTGACGGGGGTCTTCGCTTGCACGAAGCCGTGAGAAAAGGCTCTCCCTGCCGCGCCCGATCGCAAGTGCCATCAGATCGTCGTCGTCGAAACCGAAGAGCGGTGATTTCAAGAGCGCCGCAAGCTGCAGATCGTCTTCCGGCAGGAGAACGACATCGGCGAGCGCCAGGAGGTCCTGCACGATGATGTGGTCGGCGAGTGCGATCCGGTCGGCGCCGGCCGTCGGCAGGTTGCGGGCTTTGAGTGCCCGCACCATGGCGCGCGCGAAACTGCCGCGCTTGCGCGTCAGGATCATGATCTCGCCGGCGGAGATCGCCTTGCCGGAGGGAAGCCGTGCCTCAGGGTGAAGCAGGGCCGCGACCTCGTCGGCGATCTCTTCTGCGAGCTTGCGTTCAGATTCCGCCGGCGCGTCGAAGGGCTGCCACCAATCCTCAGGCATTTCGCCTTTCGGCCGGACGATGCGCGGCCAGACCTCGACGCGTCCTGGCACATTCTGCCGATAGGCCTGATGCCGCTGATAGCCGAGACGCGTCACCCGTTCGGAGAGTGGCCCGTCGAAGACGGTGTCGACCGCGTCGAGCACCGCCTGCGTGGAGCGGAAGGAGACGCCGAGCGAGACGGCGCGAAACTCCTGCGCCGCCGCCACGGCGCGGTCTTTGAATTTGCGGCCGAGCTCGGCAAGAAGCCGCGGTTCGGCGCCCTGGAAACCGTAGATCGATTGCTTGTCGTCTCCGACGGCAAAAAGCGTTCGCGGCCGACGTTCGGCGCTCTCGCCGGCGAAGAATTCTTCCGCCAGCCGCTCAACGATCGCCCAGGCGTCGGGAGAGGTGTCCTGCGCCTCGTCGACGAGCAGATGGCTGATGCCCGCGTCCAACTTGTATTGCACCCATGCCGCCACCTCCGGCCGCTGCAGGAGATTGCGGGCGCGCAGGATGAGGTCGGAGAAATCGAGGAAGCCACGCCGCTGCTTGAGGATGCGGTAACGCTGCAGGATGGCGCCTGCGATGAGGAGAAGCGCTTCCGTGGCTTCCGCCGTGCGTGCCAGCGACAGACGTTCGCGCAAGGGCTGAAGGCGCGCGGCCTCGGCCGAAAAGAGGTCGTCGAGGCCGTCCCGGCTGCGGCGGAAGGCAGCGGAAAACCGCCGGCTCTCGCTGCGGGGGGACCAGCCCTCCGGCTTTGCGGTCAGAAAGAAGGCGGCGCGAAAATCGGCTTCGAGCGGTCCGCCCTCATGGGCGAGGATCGCTTCCAGCGCGGTTCGTGCGCCCTCGTCGGTGCGGTTGGCTGCCTCCGCCGAAAGGGCATCGCACAAGCTTCGGCAATCTCGCGATGCCCAGCCCGAGGCGCGGCAGATCTCCGTGCACAGCGCCTCTTCGCTCTCATCGTCTTTGAGCCCCAGTCGGCGCCGGAGATCGGCAATCGCACCGTCGATGTCCTCGGAGGGGGCGTGGGGTTTCCTCGCCGCCCACGCGATCCATCGCTCCAGCCGGTCCCGCTCGGTCACAACTGCCGCCAGCGCCGCCTCGATGTCCTGATCGGATCTCAAGGTTGCAAGCCGGGTGAAGGCGGTACCTATGCGGGAACCGTCCGCTTTGGCGGCGCGCAGCACCGCTTGCCGCGCTTCGAGGAGAAGCCCCTCGGCCGCCGTCTCGTCCAGCACCTCGAAATGCCCCGGGACATTCGCCTCGAAAGGGAATTGGTGCAGGATCCGCTCGCAAAACGCGTGGATCGTCTGGATGTTGAGGCCGCCCGGCGTCTCCAGCGCCTGCGCAAAGAGCCGGCGTGCCCGCGTCAGCGTTTCAGGCCGTGGCGTCTCGCCCTGGCTTCTGGAGATCGCCTCCATCAGCTCTGCGTCTGGGAGCGTCGCCCATTCGCCGAGCATCTTGAAGACTCGGCCCGACATCTCCGCCGCCGCGGCCTTGGTGTAGGTAAGGCAGACGATCGCGGCGGGATCGGCTCCGGCAAGCAGCAGGCGGACGACGCGCTGGGTGAGGACATGCGTCTTGCCGGAACCGGCATTGGCGGCGACCCAGGCCGAGGCGGCGGGATCGGAGGCTTGCCACTGCTGGCGTTCGGTGGGGCTCGCCGGACGCTTCATTCCTCGCCCTCGCCGAGCGACCATTCCCCGATGCGGGCAAGATGGTCGTAATCGCTGCCGAATTCTCGCTCCGAGCGCGGCACGCGGTTGGAAAGATAAGGCGTCTCGGCCTGCGCAAAATGCGCAATGAGCGCGATGAGTTTGTCTTCCGTCGCGCGCAGGCATTCCTCCAGGCTGACGCCCGGCTCGCTTTTCGTCGGCTTGCGGAAGCCGCGCGCGTGCACCTGCCCGCCTTCGCCACGGCCGGAGAGATGGTAATAGAGGAGTTCGGCGGTTTCGCCGGACGGCGTGTCTTTGAAGGCGCCGCGCCGCGCCATCAGCGCCTCGAGCGGCAATTGCGGGCTGATCGATAGGACCGCCTTGGCACTTGGCGGCGTGCCGGTCTTGTAGTCGATGATGGCAAGCCGCCCGTCGTCCAGAAGATCGATGCGGTCGGCCCGACCCGTCAGGCGGAATTCCGGGCTGAGGGCCCAGTCGCCCGTCGCTTCCACATGCCGTTTCTGGACCTCCATGCGGCCGCGCTCCTGGGCGAGGAACCAATCGGCGATGCGTTGAAAGCGCGGCCACCACAGTGCCGCCACTTCCGGCCAATCCTCGTAGGCCGCAAAAGCTGCGCTGCCCGCCTCGGCAAGGTGCGTCTTCGCCGCTTCGTCATAAGGGCCGGCGGGGCGCTCTTTGATGAATCTCTCCAAAATGTCGTGGATCAGCATGCCGCGCTCAGCCGCGCCGGCGGGCGAGGCGATCTCCTCGAAGGCGGAGAGGCCCAGCACATATTGCGCGTAGATCGCATAAGGATCGCGAATGAGCGTTTCGATGCGCGTGACGGAAAGCCGTTTGGGGCGGGCGGTGAGCGGCGGCCGCGGCTCCGGGGCGGCGAGCGAAATACTCGTCTCCGGCCGATCGATAAGACGGGTCATGCCCAAAATCTCGTCGCCGCGTGCCCGCAATGCGTCTGTTGCGCCCTCGCCCGCACGAGCGGTCAACCGTTGCAGCCAGCGCGACGGCACCATCGGTTCGGCACCCTGCCGCAGCGAGCGACTGAGATAGAGCTGTGGATGCCCGAGCGCTTGATAGAAATCGTGGGCGGAAAGGCCGAGCCGACGCTCCGGCGGATCGAGCCCGATCGAGGCCGCCATCAGCCGAGAGAGAAATGGATCGCTCTGCGAAGGCCGCGGCCAGACGCCCTCGTTGAGCCCCCCGAGAATGGCGACGTCGACATTTTGCAAACGGGCTTCGAGCGCACCCCAGATGTGCACGCGCGGATCGTTGCCGCCACGCCGGCGCACCCGGACATCGGCAATCAACGCCTCGAAAAGTGCCGGATAATCGCCGCAGAAAAGCTCCGGACCCTCGGGCGCCGCCTCCGTGAGCGCGTCGAGGCGCGCGGCCATGCCCTCGCCCGCCTCGTCCTGCCACAGCTCGCCAGGGCCGCTCTCCTCGTCGCGTGCGATGGCTGAGAGTGCCGCCACATGCGCCTCGAGGAGTGTGGAGAAGGGCGCCTCTCTCGGCACGTCCAGCATGGGCTGAAGCGCAGCCAGGAGCTCGCCTAAAAGTGCCTCCGCTTCGTCCCAATCGCGCTCTTCGAGCCCGTTGAGGGCCGCGCTTCGTGCCTCCTTCGCCAGCCACTCGGCACGGCGTTTGTGGAAGGTGCGCTGAAGCGGCGCCAGACCTTCGGCAAGGACGGGGCCGCGCAGCACGGCACGTTCCAGGACACGGGCGGCGTGTCGCACGCGCCCTGCCGGCCAGCCGAAGCGAGCGAGCGGGTGTTTGAGAAGTGCGAGAAGCGGGATCGCGGCTGCACCGCGCCAGGCCACCTCCGCGATGAGCCGCGCCAGGATGCCGGGCGGTGTCAGCGACAGCGGCATGCCGCCGGAATCGTCGACGCGGATCTGCCAGCGTTCCAGCATGGCAGAGACGCGGCGGGCGAGTGCCCTGTCTGGCGTGATGAGGGCGGCGGTTTGCCCCTCTTCCACGGCCCGGCGCAGGACGAGCGCAGCCGCCAAGGCCTCCTCTCGCTCTTCGGCGGCCTCGATCAGCGCGACGTGGTCGAGCGCGTCAGCGAGAGCCTCAGCTGCAGGCACCGTCTCTGCCCAGATATCGGTGGTGGCGGCCGGCCGGAGCGCGTCCGAAACGAAGCGCATACGCCGGCTGAGGCCAACGGGGGCGGATGCGAGCGGGATGACCTCCTCGCGCACGCAGCCTAGGCTTTTGAGCAGCTTCTTCAGCCCGAATTGCGGATGACCGGCATCGGCGGGGTCGTTGCGCGCATCGCCGATCGCCTCCCATCCGGCCGCATCGAGATCCTGATCGAGACCCGGCAGTACGACGGCGCCGTTCGGCAGGCGGGCGATGACGGCAAGGAGCTCCGCCGTTGCCGGCACCGAGCCGGTGGAGCCGGCTGCAATCACTGGGCCATTCGATCCCCGCTCGGCGAGACGGTGCGCCTCTGCCCGCAGAAGCAGGTCGCGCTGCGCGCCCGGATCGGCGAGGCCGCGCTCGACCAAGATAGCAGGCCAGGCTTCCGAGATGATCTTCAGGAATTCCTGGGTGATCTGCCAGTAGCGGGCGAGATCGTCGGGCGCGAGTTGGCCGAGCGCCTGCCAGCGCTCCGGCGCAAGGCCGACATCGTCGAGAAGGGTTGCGAGTGAGGCGGCGAGGCGCGCCGCATCGGCGGGCGATGCCGGGATGAGCGACGGCTCGTCGCCGAGACCCGCCTTCTGCCGCGCGATCGCGCCCGACCAGCCGAGCACGAGCCGCGTCAGAATCAATTGCCGGGAAAGCGGTGCCATCACCGGTCGGGACAAATCCTCCGCATCGAGCCCATCGAGCGCGCTGAGCGGCTCGTCTTCGTCAAGATCGCCGAGCGTGCGGATCTTCGGTAGAATGATGCCGGCGCGGCTGCGGGCGAGAAAGCTGCCGCGGATGGCGCGGGCGGCGCGGCGCGTCGGCAGATAAAGCGTGAGATCCGCGAGCGCCAGCGGATCGTCGAAACGCCCGGCACCGGGAAGACGCCCGTCATAGAGCGCCTCCACCAGCTCATCGAGAAAGGCGACACCGGCAGGCAGTGTGTAAACGTGTGGTCGGTCCTGCTTGCCGGCGTTTGTCGTCATCGGTTCAGGCGGCGCTCTCCAGAATGGCCATTTCTGCGGCTTTGACGGCCTCCGGGTTTTCCACGTTGATCCACAGACCGTCGAGCTGCACGCCGAAAAGCCGGCCTTCTTCCAGGGCGCGATCGAAAAGCGCGTTGAGAGAGAAGACCTCTCCGGGCGGATCGCGGAAGAGCCGGGGCGACAGGATCGCAGCCCCCGCATAGGCAAAGGGCGCCACCGTCCGCTCGGCCCGGCGCGTCAGGCGCCCGTCCTTGCCGAGCATGAAATCGCCGGTGCCCCAATAGCCGGCCGAGGCGACGGTCGAGGCGAGGAGGAGAAGCCCGTCCATCTCCTCGTCGTTCCAGCCGCTGATCAGCCAATCGAGATTGGGGCGCACGCCTTCGAGCCAGAAGGAATCGCAATTGCGCAGGAGAAACGGGCCCTCGCCCAGAAGCGGCAGGGCCTTGAGGCAGCCGCCCCCCGTATCGAGAAGCTTTGCGCGTTCGTCGGAGACGACGGTCTTGGGCGCGCGCCGGCGTCCGAGATGCGCCTCAACGAGGTCCGCCATGTAATGGACGTTGACGACGGCCTTCTCGATGCCGGCGGCCGCGAGGCCGTCAAGGCAATGGTCGATGAGAGCCTTGCCCGCGACCTCGATCAGAGGTTTGGGCGTGGTGGTGGAAAGCGGGCGCATACGCCGGCCGTAGCCAGCGGACAGCACCATGGCGGTGGAGAGAACGGCCAAGTGCGGCAACTCCGAAACGATCAGAGATAGGGGTCATAGCACCGGCGAAGCTCCGACAGAACCGGCCTGTCGAGGCTGCGACGGAGCCGCGCGCGGATGCGCGGGATATGGCTGCGATAGGCCGGCTTGCCCTCGTGTGCAAGCCGCGCGAAGGCCCCGAGCACTTTCGTGGCACGTTGTGCGCCGAGAATGGCATAGGCATCGCGGAAGGGCGCCTCGTCGAAGGCGGGATCTGCGGCGCGGCGGCCTCGGATATACCGCGCGACGAGCAGCTCCTCCTCCGCCTCGTCGATGTCGACGCGCACATCCTGTGCGAGCGATGCGACATCATAGGCGGGATCGCCCAACAGAGCGTCCTGGAAATCGATGACGCCGACCCGGTCGGTCCCGTCGGCCTCTTTGCGCCAGATGATGTTCGGCGAATGATAATCGCGCAGCACGATCACCTGCTCGCGGCCCGCAAGACTTTCGAAGAGCGTGCGCCAGAGCGCCAGAAACTCATCGCGCGCCGCTTCGCTCATCTCCGGCCCCGCCTCGCGCCCGGCGAAATGCTCGGCGAAGAGGGCCGTCTCGATGAGAAGCGCGTCGGTGTCGTAGGGCGGCAAATCGGGCGCGCCGGCACTGCGAGATGGCGAAGCGTCCGCGGAGTTCTCGCAAAGATGCAGGCGCAGGAGAAGGTCGACCGAGGCTTCATAGCGCTCCATGAGCGGGCGCCGTTCGGCGGTGATGATCGCCTCGCTGCCGAAATCTTCCACCAGAAGCAGCCCGTCGCTCACATCCTGCGCCAGGACCTCCGGCACCCGCACGCCGCGTTCAGCAAGCAGCGAACCGACCTTGAGGAAGGCTGAGAGATCGCGCGCCCGATGCGCCACCGCGTCGTAACTCTTGCCCTGCCACACCGCCGGTCCCTCGGGGCGGGCGGGCGCATTCATCAAGATCGCCTCGGCGCCGTTTACGATACGCTCGTAACTGCGCCCGGACGCATCGCCGAGGATCGGATTGCGTGTGGCGCCGGCTCGTCCCGAGCGATCGAGAAATCGGCGGATCGCGAAGCTGCGTGTCAGCCGCTCGCCCCAGTCGCCCCCGGCCGCGATCACAACGTCGCGTCCTTCGGTTGCGAGTGCAAAACTGAGAGTGGCGGCATCTGGCCAGGCAAGGTCGCCGAGCTCAGGCCATTCGGCGAGAAGCACGGTGTCGTCTGCAAGGTCGAAAAGCCCGATCTCCTCCGCCTCGTCTGGGGCCCCCAGCCGGTAAAGATCGGCATGCACGACCGGAAAGCGTGCGAACGGATAATCGATGCGGAGCGGGAAGGTCGGGCTCGGCACTTCGAAGGAGGGATCGCCCGCCAGGCTGCGGATGAAGGCGCGCGCGAAACTCGTCTTGCCGCTGCCGAGATCGCCCGAAAGGAGGATGCGATCGCCGGGTCTTGCAGCGGCCGCGAAATCTTCCGCGAGCCGGTCCGTCGCCGCTTCGTCTTGGAGGTGCAGCCTGAAGTCTGGCCCAGCCGCCGCCCCCGTCAGCTCGCTCGCGTCCCCGCCAGTCATTCGGCGGCTTCTTGAGCCTTGCTGATATCGGCAGGCAGGCGCACCCAGCTCGTAGTGCCTTCGCCAGGTTCGGAATCGATGGCGATGTCGCCTTGATGCAGTTCGACGAGCCGCTTGACGATCGACAGGCCGAGGCCGGCGCCGCGCCGGCCGCCTTCAGGTGCCGTGCCCTCGAAGGGTTCGAAGACGTCGTCGCGGATCTCCGGCGGAATGCCTGGCCCCTGGTCGCGCACGACGAAGACGACGGAACCGTCCTGGCGCTGCGCGCGGATTTCCACGCGGCTTCCCGGCGGCGAGAAATTGATGGCGTTGGAAAGAAGATTGTAGAGGATCTGGCGCACGCGCGATGCGTCGGCGCGGAAATGCCCAAGCGTCTCGTCGGCCTGGATGAACAGGTCGATGTCCTTCTCCTCGATGCGGTCGCGCACGCCGACGACGGCACCGTGCACGACTTCGCTGATATCCACCTCGTCGATCTCGAGCTCCATGATGCCCGCATCGACGGTGGCGAGATCGAGGATGTTGTTGATGAGGACGAGGAGCGAATCTGAGGATTGCGCGATGTGGTCCATATATTCGCGCTGCTGAGCGTTGAGCTCGCCCGCGGCGCCGGCGGCCAGGATCTGCGCGAAGCCGATGATGGATGTGAGCGGCGAGCGCAGCTCGTAGGAGACGTGCTGGATGAAATCGGATTTCAGCCGGTCCGTCTCCTCAAGCAGCCTGTTGCGTTCCTCCAGGAAGCGATGCGCCTCCGCCTTCTCCGTCACGTCGGCGAAGGTGAGCAGCGTCATGCCCTGCGGCAACGGGACGGTGGAATATTCGATGATGGAGCCGTTGCGCCGTTCCATCCGCCCCGCGAGGCTCTCGGCCGCCTCCATCCGCGTGATGGCGTTGGAGATCTTCGTCCAGGCGCCCTGCTCGGGGAAGAACAGCATCCAATGCCCGATGAGGGTCGAGATATGCGGCTCTTCCTTAAGGAAGTCCGGTGACAGCTGCCACATCTCGGCGAGCACGGGATTGTAGAGCCTGAGCCTCCCGTCCGAGCCGAAGACGCCGACGGCCTCGGTCAGGTGGTCGAGCGTCTCTCCCTGCATGCGCGACAGGGCGTTGACCCGGCTTTCCAGGGACAGGCGCTCGGTGACGTTCTCGTAGATATAGGTGAAGCCGCCCTGCTGGTTGGGCGTCGCGATCATACGGAAGGAGCGCCGGTCGGGCAGGTGCCACATTTCCTCGCGCGGCTGCGGATCGGCGTAATGCTCAAGATGCTGGCGCCGCCATTCGCGATAATTCGCCTGTTCCGGCAGGCGTCGCTCGGCCCGAATCTGGTCGAGGAGGACGCCCTCTTCGGTCCCGGTTGCAAGAAAGCGCGCCGGCAGATCCCACAAAGCCCGGAAGGCGGCATTGGCGAATTGCAGCCGCGCCTCGCCGTCGAACACCGCGATGGCCGTCGAAAGCTGGTCGAGGAGCCGGGAGTTGACCTCGATATTCTGTTTGAGCTCCTGGCGCGCGGTCTCGACTTCGGTCACGTCGATGGCAAGACCGATCGTGCCGTTCTCGACCTTGATGTCGAAGATTTCCATCTGCTTTTCGGCCCCGGCAATGTCGACCGGGGCAACCGAATGGAAATGGGCACCGTCGCGGTGCGCCTCGCGCACGGCGCCGCGCGTCGCCGGCTCCAGCAATTCCGTGCCACGCGTCGTCACCATGGTGAGATCGGACGCGCCCACGGCCTGAACATAGGCGGAATTCGCCCAGCTGAGCCGGCCGTGCTGATTGCGGCGCCACAGCGGGAAAGGCAGCGCTTCGGCGAGGCTGCGCAGCGCCGTCATTTCGGCGATGACGACGCCCGCCTGTTCTTTCAACTCCGCGAACGAGCGGCGTTCGCCGGTCAGCTCGCGCAGGCGCAAAATGACGCGGGGGCCGCTGGTGCGCCCGTTCGCCTCCAAAAAGCAGTCGGTCTGAGTGCGCAGCGAGAGATGGAAGGCTTCGCCCGTCTTCCAGAGCTGATCGAGAGCCCATTGCAGCTCTTCGGCGCTGCGCGGTTCGAGCCAGGAAAAGAAATCGAGGAAGAGCTCTCCGGAGGTCGGCGCGCCGACATGCTCCGGCAACGTGCCATGAACGTCTGCGGCCGCGTCGGGCCGGCTCCAGCACAGGGTTTTCTGGTCGTCGCTGGCAAGAAGCGCTTCGGAGCGATCGAGCGCCTGCTTGAGCCGGGCGATTTGCTGCTGCGCGGCGGCAAGGCCGTTGTCGCGGTCGCGCCGCAACAGGAGCGATAGCGCAATCGCGGCGGCACCGGCGAAGCCCGCCGTAATGGCGAGCCAGAGAATCTGGGAAAAACCCGTTCCTTCTCCGAAAAGCGGTTGGGCGAACGCACTATCGGCGGAAAAGGCGAACAGGGCGGCGGTCGCGACGCCGGGGATGAGCCTGCCCGAAGCTCGAATCGCTCTGTGCCGGGCCTGCCGGTTCAATATCGTCTCCGCCACGTCTGCTTGATACCGGGTGACCGCCCCGGCATTCACACCCGAATCGTACCTTACCCGCTTCGCCGAAAGTCGAAAAGGTTACCGCGAGTTAATAAAACAATCGGGCCGGCCGCTGGGGAGCGACCGGCCCGATGAAGCGCTTCGTTGAAACGGATCAGTAGCGGTAATGGTCGGCCTTGAACGGCCCATCCGGCGACACGCCGATATATTCCGCCTGATCCGGCCGCAGCTTGGTCAGCGTGATGTTGAGCTTCTTGAGGTGCAGAGAAGCAACCTTTTCGTCGAGATGCTTGGGCAGCACGTAGACCTGGTTCTCGTACTTATCCGACTTCGTCCACAATTCGATTTGCGCCAGCACCTGATTGGTGAAGGAGGCGGACATGACGAAGCTCGGATGGCCGGTGGCGTTGCCGAGATTGAGGAGACGCCCCTGCGACAAGAGGATCATCCGCTTGCCGTCCGGGAACTCGATCATGTCGACCTGCGGCTTGATATTGGTCCATGTCAGGTTGCGCAGTGCGCTGACCTGAATTTCGTTGTCGAAGTGACCGATATTGCCGACGATCGCCATGTCCTTCATGGCGCGCATATGGTCGAGCGTGATGACGTCCTTGTTGCCGGTGGCGGTGACGAAGATGTCGGCCTCCGGGGCCGCCTCGTCGAGCGTGACGACCTCAAAGCCGTCCATAGCCGCCTGCAGGGCGCAGATCGGATCGACTTCCGTGACCTTCACCCGGGCGCCGGCGCCACGGAGGGACTGGGCCGAGCCCTTGCCGACATCGCCGTAACCGCAGACGAGAGCGACCTTGCCGGCCATCATCACGTCGGTGGCGCGACGGATGCCGTCGACGAGCGATTCACGGCAACCGTATTTGTTGTCGAACTTCGACTTCGTCACGCTGTCGTTGACGTTGAAGGCCGGGAAGGGAAGGAGGCCTTTGCGCTGCAGGTCGTAGAGGCGCATGACGCCCGTCGTGGTCTCTTCCGAGACGCCGCGGATGGCGCTCCGCACCTTCACGAACCATTCGGGGTCCTTCTCCAGCCGGCGCTTGATCACGGCATAGAGCGCCTCTTCCTCTTCGTTCTGAGGATCGGAGATGAGGGACGGATCGTCCTTGGCGCGGGCGCCGAGGAGGACGAGCAACGTCGCATCGCCGCCGTCGTCGAGGATCATGTTGGCGGTTTCGCCGTTCGGCCATTCGAAGATGCGGTCGGCGTAATCCCAATATTCGGGAAGCGTCTCGCCCTTGATCGCATAGACCGGAATGCCGGCCGCCGCGATGGCGGCGGCTGCGTGGTCCTGCGTCGAGTAGATGTTGCACGAGGCCCAGCGCACTTCGGCGCCGAGTGCGACCAGCGTCTCGATGAGGACCGCCGTCTGGATCGTCATATGCAGCGAGCCGGCGATGCGTGCTCCCTTGAGGGGCTTCGATTCGCCAAACTCCTCGCGAAGCGCCATGAGGCCCGGCATTTCGGTCTCGGCGATTTCGATTTCTTTGCGGCCCCAATCGGCCAGCGAAAGATCTTTGACGATGAAATCTTCGTTCTGGGACATGCGGTTCTCGGATTGTGGAAGATCAGTTGCTTGGCGCGCGGTTACCATGGTGGGCAGAGGCCAGCAAGTCGCAGGCGCTCCGCCTCTCGACCGCCAGTTGACGATAGGGAACCTGCGTGGGGCTGTCTCGCAAAAGCTGGCGGAGCCTGCCCCGATACGAAAACGGCAGCAGATACGGGCTTTTCGCGGCGCAGTCTCGACGCCTGCGAAGGTCCCGCAAAACTTGCCGAGCCTTGCATCGGGCGAACCCCAGTTCAGCTTTCACGGGCGAGCTTGAGAGCGGCGCCACGCTGCATCAACGCCTGAAGTACGCCGTCGAGGCGCCGCGATGCCGTACGATCCTTCAGCTCCTCGCGCTCGTCGAAGGCGTTCTCGGCGTCCGGCAGAAGAAAATGCTCGGGGATCACGAGAGCGCCGAGCGCGCTCGCCTCGAGCACCTGCCGCAGGGCGAGGAGCCCGCAAAGACCGCCGAACGGGTCGCTCGACGCCGATGCGAGTGCGAAGACGCGGTCGCGGAAGGACTTCACGTCCTCCCGGCCCATCCAGTCGATGGCATTTTTCAACACGGCCGGGATGCCCGCATTGTCTTCCGGGCTTACGATCAAGACGGCATCGTGCGCCCGCAATTGCCTGGCAAGGGCGCGGGCTTTCTCCGGGACGCCACCCCGCAAGTCCACATCGCCCTCGTAGAACGGCAAAGGGTAATCGCCGAGCGATACCCGCGTCACCTCCGCGCCGCGAAGGGCGAGCGTCTTGGTGGCGGCTGCGGCAAGCCGGGTGTTGAGTGAACCGGAGCTGAGCGAGCCCGGCAGCACCAGCACCCGAATGGCCATCAGGCAGCCTCTTTTTCGAAGATCCAGACGCGCCCGGGAGGTAGGTTGAAGGCGACCCACGGCGACTTCTCCACCGTGAAGGAGCCGGGCACGGATTTCTGCGGCGAGGTGAAGGAGTAAGAAAGCTGCGTCAGGTTTCCGCCGGGGCGCACGCGCGACAGGCAGTCTTCGATGAAACGGCGCCGCTTCTCTTCGGGAATGAGGAGCACGGGAACGCCGGAGAGGACGGCGGAAAACTTGGTGTCGGCGAACTCGCCGAGGGTGTTCTGAAGGTCGAAAGCATCGCCGCGGATGAGATTGACCCTCGGGAAGCGCTTCTTCAGCAGCTCATAGAAATGCTGCTCGAACTCCACGCAGACGAGGCGTTCCTGGGGAATGCCGGAGCGGATGAGCTCCTCGGTGATGACGCCGGTGCCGGGCCCGAGTTCCAATGTCCAGCCCTCCGGGTCGGGCCGGCCGTGCTTGATCATCATGCGGGCGAAGGCTCGACTGGACGGCGAAACCGCCCCCATTTTCAAAGGGCGTTGGGCCCAAGTCTTGAAGAAGCGGAATTCGTCTTCGATCCGTTCCGCTAGAGGCGTCCCCGTTTGGACCATTTTTCGACCTTTCATGCTTTTGTCACGGCACTCATAAAGTAATGCGCCGCTTCCCCCATTTCAGGCATTTCCATGAAACTTATGTGTCGCCGAGGGATTCCAGAAAATCCTTCACCCGGGCAAAGAAACCCGTCGATTCGGGATTGTTGTCTTCCGACTGCGCCTTTTCGAATTCCTCAAGGATCTCGCGTTGGCGCCGCGACAGGTTCTGTGGCGTTTCGACGACGATCTGCACATACATGTCGCCGAAATTGCGCGAGCGCAGGATCGGCATGCCCTTGCCCTTGAGGCGGAACTGCTTGCCGGTCTGGGTCCCCTCCGGCACCCGCACGCGCGTGCGCCCGCCTTCGACCGTCGGCACTTCGAACTGACCGCCAAGCGCGGCCGTGGTGAAGGACACCGGCACGCGGCAGAAAATGTCGGCGCCGTCGCGCTGGAAGAACTCGTGCGGCTTGATCGACAGGAAAATATAGAGATCCCCCGCCGGTCCGCCTCTGAGACCCGCCTCTCCCTCGCCGGCAAGCCGGATGCGCGTGCCGTCCTCGATGCCGGCGGGAATGTTGACGGACAGGGTACGCCGCTCCGAAAGCCGGCCGGAGCCCGAGCACTTGTTGCAAGGGTCGGAAATGACGGTGCCGCGGCCATGGCAGGTCGGGCAGGTCTGCTGAATCTGGAAGAAGCCCTGTGTGGCGCGGATGCGTCCGGCGCCGCGGCAGGTGGGGCAGGTGGTCGGCGAAGAGCCTGGCTTCGCGCCGGAACCCGAGCACACGTCGCAGGTGACGGAGGTCGGAACTTCGATCTCCACCGTCTTGCCGTTGAACGCTTCTTCGAGCGTGACTTCGAGATTGTATCTGAGATCGGAACCGCGCTCGCGTCCGCCGGAGCGGCGTCCGCCGGCCATGAACTCACCGAAGATATCGTCGAAGATGTCGGAGAAGGATCCGAAGCCTGCAGCCCCGGCACCGGCGCCGCCACCGCGGCCGAAGCCGCCGTTCTCGAAGGCCTGATGGCCGAAACGATCGTAGGCGGCGCGCTTTTGCGGGTCGCGCAGCACCTCGTAGGCTTCGCCGATTTCCTTGAAGCGATGTTCGGCCTCTTCATCACCCGGATTGCGATCCGGATGGTATTGCATGGCCATTTTGCGAAAGGCTGATTTGAGAGCCTTCTCGTCGGCCTCTCGGCCAACCCCCAGAACTTCGTAATAGTCGCGCTTGGCCACGGCTCAGGCGCTCCTCTTGATTGATGCGAAAGGCACAACCCCCACCGGCCGCAATGCGAATTTGCCGCGGCTGCGCTTTCCCTGCGTGTAGCGGGCGCGCCGGACGGCTGCAATGCGAGACGGGCGCAGGTTGCGCCGATTGCTTTTATTTACCACTGCAAATCGTGATGCCCGCCAAGCCGACGAAAAGCAAAGACGCTTTCCCTGCGGCGTTCCCGCGCGATTTTCTCCGCCATCCGCACGAAAGATACAGCGGAAGGGAGAAGTCGCGGCGAGGATTGCAGCAATGGCCATGGACTGGGCGAAAATGACGAGCCCGAGGCGATGCCTCGGGCTCTCGATCATTGGCGTTACGCGGACTTTTTCTGGTCGTCGTCCTGGATTTCCTCGAAATCCGCGTCGACCACATCCTCGTCCTTGTTGCCGGAGGCTTCGCCGTCGGCTTCCGCACCGCCTTCCGCACCGCCTTCGGCACCGGATTCTTCCTGCGCCTTGTAGACGGCCTCGCCGAGCTTCATCGAGGCCATTGCAAGGGCCTGCGACTTCGCCTCGATATCGGCCTTGTCGTCACCCTTGGCGGCTTCCTTCAACTCGGCAAGCGCGGTTTCGATCGCCTGCTTGGTTTCGCCGTCAACCTTGTCGCCGTGCTCAGACAGCGACTTTTCGGTGCCGTGGATGAGCGCTTCGGCCTGGTTCTTGGCCTCCACCACCTCACGCCGCTTCTTGTCGGCGTCGGCGTTGGCTTCCGCTTCCTTCACCATCTTGTCGATGTCCTCGTCGGAAAGACCGCCCGAGGCCTGAATGGTGATTTTCTGCTCCTTGCCGGTGCCCTTGTCGTGCGCCGAGACATTGACGATGCCGTTGGCGTCGATGTCGAAGGTGACCTCGATCTGCGGCATGCCGCGTGGTGCGGGCGGAATGCCTTCGAGATTGAACTGGCCGAGGATCTTGTTGTCGGCCGCCATCTCGCGCTCGCCCTGGAAGACCCGGATCGTCACGGCGTTCTGGTTGTCTTCGGCCGTGGAGAAGACCTGGCTCTTCTTGGTCGGGATCGTCGTGTTGCGGTCGATGAGGCGCGTGAACACGCCGCCCAGCGTCTCGATGCCGAGCGACAGAGGCGTCACGTCGAGAAGCAGAACATCCTTCACTTCGCCCTGCAGCACGCCGGCCTGAATGGCCGCACCCATGGCGACGACCTCGTCCGGGTTGACGCCCTTGTGCGGCTCCTTGCCGAAGAGGTTCTTCACCACTTCCTGGACCTTCGGCATGCGCGTCATGCCACCGACGAGCACCACCTCGTCGATGTCGCCGGCCGCGATGCCGGCATCCTTGAGCGCCGCCTTCACCGGATCGACCGTGCGCTGCACGAGGTCATCCACCAGGCTCTCGAACTTGGCGCGCGAGAGTTTCATGGTGAGATGCTTCGGGCCCGACGAATCGGCGGTGATGTAGGGCAGGTTCACCTCGGTCTGCTGCGAGGAGGACAGCTCGATTTTGGCCTTCTCCGCGGCTTCCTTGAGGCGCTGCAATGCGAGCGGATCGTTCCTGAGGTCGATGCCCTGCTCTTTCTTGAACTCGTCGGCAAGATAATCGACGAGGCGCATGTCGAAATCCTCGCCGCCGAGGAAGGTATCGCCGTTCGTCGACTTCACCTCAAACACGCCGTCGCCGATTTCCAGCACCGAGATATCGAAGGTGCCGCCGCCGAGGTCATAGACGGCGATGGTCTTGCCGTCGTTCTTGTCGAGGCCGTAGGCGAGGGCGGCCGCGGTCGGCTCGTTGATGATGCGCAGAACTTCCAGACCCGCGATCTTGCCGGCGTCCTTGGTCGCCTGGCGCTGCGCGTCGTTGAAGTAGGCCGGAACGGTGATGACCGCCTTTTCGACCTTCTCGCCGAGATAGCTTTCCGCCGTTTCGCGCATCTTCTGCAGGATCATCGCGGAGATCTGCGAGGGCGAGTATTTCTCGCTGTTCGCCTCGACCCATGCATCGCCATTGTCGGCGCGCACGATCTTGTAGGGAACGAGCTTCTGATCCTTGGCAACCGTCGGATCGTCGAAACGCCGGCCGATCAGGCGCTTGACGGCAAAGACGGTGCGCTGCGGGTTGGTGACGGCCTGCCGCTTCGCAGGCTGGCCAACGAGGCGCTCGTCTTCCTCCGTGAAAGCCACCATGGACGGCGTAGTGCGCGCGCCCTCGGAATTCTCAATGACTTTGGGATTCTTGCCGTCCATGACGGCGATGCACGAATTCGTCGTGCCGAGGTCAATGCCGATGACTTTCGCCATGTTCAATCACTCCTTTGTCGGCAGGCCGGCCGGACCCCTTCTGGCATCCGCACAAGGCAAAACGCCTTCACCAGCCCCCATGGTCTGACGTTCGAAAAAACCTTTCGCGCTGGCTCTCCGCCGCGCGTTGACGGTCATATAAGAAGGGGGTTTCGGAGCCGCAAGTAAGAAGGGACCTGAGGTTGCGCAAGCCGGGCGCCCGACCGAGATATTGGTGATGCCGTCGCCGCAGCTCCTCGTGCCTGCGGGCAAGCGTCTGAAAACACATAAAGTTTGAGCTGGAAAATGGACATGAACGGTCTTGATGGCTTCAAGCTGGCGCCGGGTTTCCTGGACCGGAGCGCGCAGGAGCAGCTCGTCGAAGAGCTCCGCGCCCTCCTGCAAGAGGCGCCGTTTTACACGCCCGTCATGCCGCGCTCCGGCAAGCCCTTCTCGGTGCGGATGACGAATTGCGGAAAACTCGGCTGGGTGTCCGATCGCGCCGGCTATCGCTACCAGCCGACCCATCCGGAGACCGGCCGCCCATGGCCGCCGATTCCGGAGGTTGTTCTCGCCGCCTGGACGCAACTCGGCGGCTATTCGAAGCCGCCGGAAGCCTGTCTCATCAATTTCTATGCATCCGGCACGCGCATGGGCCTGCATCAGGACCGCGACGAGGAAGATCTCGCAGCACCCGTCGTGTCGCTGTCGCTCGGCGACGAGGCGGTGTTTCGCATCGGCGGAGAGAGCCGCAAAGATCCGACCCGCTCGCTGCGCCTGAAATCGGGCGATGCGCTCGTGCTCGGCGGGAAGGCGCGTCTCGCCTTCCACGGTGTCGACCGGATCATCGCCGGCACCTCGACGCTGTTGCCGAAGGGCGGGCGGATCAATCTGACGCTGCGGCGGGTGACGAAGGAGGACTAGGCTCGCTCGCGCCGGGGCTTAGGCCAGGTCCTTGCCGAAATCGCTTTTGCGGAAGAGAGCGTGAAGCGTGATGCCGGCCTGACGGAAGGCGTCTTCCGCACCTTCCTGCCGATCGACGAGCGTCAACACATGCTCCACCTGGGCACCGGCCTCCCGCAAGATCGAAATCGCCTGCATGGCCGATCCGCCGGTGGTGGTGACGTCCTCGACGACGAGAAGAGACTGGCCGGCGAGGCTCTCGCCTTCTGCGAGCCCTTCGATCTGGCTCTGCGTGCCGTGGCCCTTCGCTTCCTTGCGCACGAAGATCGCCTTCACCGGCGTGCCGGCAACCGCGCTCATCGCTGCCGTCGCCGAGACGAGCGGCACGGCGCCCATGGCGAGCCCGCCGACATAAGCGAGCTTCAATTCGTGCGCTTTTGCCGCGACGGCCGCACCGATGAGGCGTGCGCCTTCAGGGTCGAGCATCGTCGGTTTCAGGTTGAAATAGATCGTGCTCTTGCGCCCCGAGACGAGCGTGAACTCGCCGCCCTGGCGGAAGGAACGTTCCTTGATGATGGAAAAAAGTGCTGCTTGATCGTCCATGTCGCCTCCGCCTCCCGAAAGGCAGGAAAGCCGGCGACGGGTCAAGTCTCCAGAGAGCCGGTCGCAGATTTGTGCAGGCCTTTCGGCAGGCGACGCTCCCGCGCGCGGCTCACGCCGCCCGGCGCTTCCCAAAGAAAAACGCCCCCTCTTGCGAGGAGGCGCATTGGTCAAATTCGGCTGGAATAGCGCTTATTGCGCCTCCGGCTTCGGCGCCTGATTGGCCGCCTTGTCCGGGGTCGGGCCGCCCTTGGCGACGCCGACGAGGGCCGCGCGCAGAACCCGGTCGCCGATCATGTAGCCATCCTGGGCGACCTGCACGATGGTGCCGGCCGGCACGCTCGGGTCCGGGACCTCGAACATCGCCTGATGGCGATGCGGATCGAACCGCTCGCCCATCGCCGGGATCATCACGACCTCGTGGCGCTCCAGAATGCGCTCGAGCTCGCGTGCCGTCATCTGCACGCCTTCAAGCAGGGCCTTCAGCTCCGGATCTTCCGTGCCCCAGGCTTTTTCGTCGACGGCACCCAGCGCGCGGCGCAGATTGTCGCCGACTTGCAGCATGTCGGTCGCAAATTTGGTCATGGCATAGCGACGCGCATCCTGCACGTCGCGGGCAGCGCGGCGGCGAAGATTCTCGGCCTCGGCGGCAGCCCGCAAAAGCCGGTCCGTGAGGTCGGACTTCTCCGCCTCCAGCCGGGCGATCAGCTCTTCCACACTCTCCTGTGCGGCGGCGTCCTCGGCGGCCTGCGCGGCGGCGTCTGCCTCTGCGGCCTCTGCTGCGTCCGCTGCATATTCGGCGCCAGCGCCAAGCGGCGGCTCGTTGTCCTGTCTCGGCGCTTCGTTGGTTTCGGTGTTACGCTTTTCGGTATCCATCGCGAAGCTTCGATCTCTCGTAGGTGATCTCAAGTCGAGCGGCATATCAGGGCTCGCACGGGGAAAATCAACCCGCAGGCCCGCAACCGGTGTCTAATCACACATTCTCAGCGGCGAATGAGCTGCGTCATCAGCTGTGCCGTGTAATCGACCACGGGGATGACGCGAGCATAGTTCAGTCGCGTCGGGCCGATCACGCCGAGCACCCCCACGACGCGTTCTCCGCTGTCGCGAAAAGGCGCCACGACGAGCGACGAGCCGGAGAGCGAAAACAATTTATTCTCCGAGCCGATGAAAATGCGCACCCCTTCGCCTTCTTCCGTCAGGTTGAGGAGCTGGATGATGTCCGTTTTGGTCTCAAGATCGTCGAAGAGGATACGGATGCGCTCCAGATCCTCGATCGCCCTGAGATCCGTCAGAAGCTTGGATCGGCCGCGCACGATGAGGGTGGCCGGCTCCTGTGCCGGCCCCGACCATTGCGCCAGCCCCTCCGAAATAATCGTCTCCGACAAGGCGTCGATGGCCTGTCGGCGCTCTTCGCGCTTGCGCTCGAGCTCGGCGCGCGCTTCCGCCAGCGTACGGCCGCGGATATGGGCGTTGAGATAGTTGGAGGCTTCCGTCAAAGCCGAGGTCGGCAGGCCGCGCGGCACGGTGACGACGCGGTTTTCCACCGTGCCGTCATCGGCAACCAGCACGACGAGCGCCCGGTCCTGCTCGATGCGCACGAATTCGATGTGTTTGAGCCGCAGATCCTGTTTGGCGGCAACCACCACGCCGGCGCCTTCCGACAAGCCCGACAAGGTCTGGCTCGCCTCCGTCAGCAGCGATTCGACGCTCTTCTCGCCGTCGCCGGTGCGCACCTGCTTTTCGATCGCCTGCCGCTCGCCGTCGCTGAGACCGCCGACCTCCAGAAACGAATCGATGAAGAACCTGAGGCCCATTTCCGTGGGCATGCGTCCGGCGCTCGTATGCGGCGCAAAGACGAGGCCCATGGATTCCAGGTCCGACATGACATTGCGCACCGAAGCCGGTGACAAGGCCGTCGACAGAAGGCGGCTGATGTTGCGCGAGCCGACCGGCTCGCCGCGTTCCAGGTAACTCTCGACGATGCGTCGAAAGATCTCCCGCGAACGGTCGTCCAAAGCTGTCAGCATTTCCGATTTCATCATGGGACGTTCCCCGGTGCCGGGGCACCTTTGATGCCTCATATTGCTTCGCCGCGGCCTTCACGCAAGGCACTCGCCTTGCCGTGGGCGGATGGAATGCGTAACAGGGCGGACATTCTTGAAGGAGGATTTCATGCGCCCATCGCGACGGGCCGCCGAGGAGATGCGCGCCGTCTCGCTTGAGCGCCGGGTTTCGAAATATGCGGAAGGATCGTGCCTCGTTCGCTTCGGCGACACGCAGGTGATGTGTCTGGCAAGTGTTGCTGAGCAGGTGCCGCCGTGGCTGCGCGGCGGTGGCCGCGGCTGGGTGACGGCCGAATATGGCATGCTGCCGCGTTCGACCGGCGATCGCATGCGCCGCGAGGCAAGCCAGGGCAAGCAGGGCGGCCGCACCATGGAAATCCAGCGCCTGATCGGCCGCTCATTGCGCGCGGTCGTCGATCTGAAGGCTCTCGGCGAGCGCCAGATTACGGTCGATTGCGACGTCATCCAGGCCGATGGGGGAACCCGCACCGCGGCGATCACCGGCGCCTGGGTGGCGCTGCACGACGCGCTCGAATGGATGCGCGCCCGCGACATCGTCAAGGCTCCCGTTCTCACCGACCATGTGGCGGCGATCTCTTGCGGTATCTATCGCGGGGAGCCGGTGCTTGATCTCGATTATGCGGAAGATTCCGACGCGGAAACGGACGCAAACTTCGTCATCACCGGCAGCGGCAATCTCGTCGAAGTGCAGGCGACGGCGGAGGGCAAGCCTTTCAGCGAAGAAGAGCTCCTCGCTCTCATGGGCCTGGCGCGCAAGGGTACCGGCCGTCTCGTCGATCTCCAGAAAATGGCGGTCGAGTGATGCTGAAACTGGCCTTGGAGCCCGGACCCCTGGTCGTTGCGAGCCACAATCCCGGCAAGGTGGCCGAGATCCGTGCGCTTCTCGATCCGTTCGGCTTCACGGTTCATTCCGCGGCCGATCTCGGACTGATCGAGCCGGAGGAGACCGGCTCGACGTTCGCCGAGAACGCGATTTTGAAAGCCCGCACGGCTTGCGAAGCCGCGGGTCTTCCAGCTCTTGCCGATGATTCCGGCCTCACGGTCGACGCTCTGAACGGCGATCCCGGCATCTATTCGGCCCGCTGGGCGGGGCCGGACAAGGACTTTGCCCAGGCGATGCGCAACATCGAAGAAAAGCTTCAGATGCAGGGGGCGGTCACGCCCGAGGCCCGCGGCGGTGCCTTTGTCTGTGTCCTGGCGCTCGCTTTGCCCGACGGGGTGGTGGAGAGCTTTGAAGGAAAAGTGGAGGGCACGCTGGTTTGGCCGCCGCGCGGCGAACACGGCTTCGGTTACGATCCGATGTTCAAGCCCGAAGGCCATCAGCGCACCTTCGGCGAGATGAGTGCGGAAGAAAAACACGGCTGGAAGCCCGGTGAACGCAATCCGCTGTCGCATCGGGCGCGAGCCTTCGAAGCGTTCGCCGTCGCCTGCCTCGGTCTCAACGGAGATTGATGCCGCATGATCCCGGCCGCGGAGACGCAATTCGGCATCTATCTGCATTGGCCCTTCTGCGCGGCCAAATGCCCATATTGCGACTTCAACTCGCATGTGCGGCATCAGAAAGTGGATCAGGGGGCCTTCGTTTCGGCTTTCCGGCGCGAGCTCGGCTTTTTTGCCGAACGCACGCGCGGGCGGCAAGTGACGAGCATTTTCTTCGGCGGTGGCACGCCGTCGTTGATGGAGCCGGCCACGGTCGCCGCTCTTTTAGAGGCGGTTGCCGCGAACTGGCCGGTGGCGGAAACCGCGGAAATCACCCTCGAAGCCAATCCATCGAGCGTCGAAGCGGAGCGTTTCCGCGCCTATCGCAAAGAGGGGGTGAACCGGGTTTCGCTCGGGGTGCAGGCCCTCGACGACGCCTCGCTGAAGGCGCTCGGCCGGCTGCACAACCGCGCCGAGGCGCTCACGGCCGTGGAACTCGCCCGCGAGATCTTTCCGCGCCTGTCCTTCGATCTCATCTATGCGCGCTCGAACCAGTCGCTCGAGGATTGGCGGCGCGAGCTCGGCGAGGCCATCGGCTTTGCAGCGGATCATCTGTCCCTCTATCAGCTGACGATCGAACCCGGCACGCCCTTTGCGGCTCTCCACCGGGCCGGCAAGCTCATTTTGCCGGATCCCGACGCATCGGCCGATTTCTACGAGCTGACGCAGGAGATGGCGAATGCCGCCGGCCTCCCGGCCTATGAAATCTCCAACCATGCGCAGCCTGGGGCGGAAAGCCGTCACAACCTCACCTACTGGCGCTATGGCGAATGGGTCGGCGTCGGCCCGGGCGCCCACGGCCGCGTGCGCGGCGAGGGCGGGCGTTTCGCGACCGTGGCGGAGGCGCATCCCGAGACATGGCGCAACCGCGTCGAAGAAGCGGGCAACGGCCTCATTGAGGATCGTCTTCTCAGCGTCGAGGAGGAGGCCGACGAGCTCCTCGTGATGGGTCTGCGTCTCGTCGAGGGCATCGATCTTGCCCGTTATCAGGCGCTTGCCGGCCGCCCGCTGCAGGAAAGCCGGATCCAAGACCTCGTGGAACACGGCATGATGCAGCTCGAACCGGACGGCCGCCTGCGTGCGACGCCTGCCGGCCTCGTCGTCCTCGATGCCGTCGTTGCCGATCTTGCTGCGTGACGAGAGCCTTAAGATGGTGGTTAACCCGGCCTTAAATTGCCGCTTTTAGCGTTACACCGGACCATTATGGCAGTGCAGGACATCTGATGGCGGGGCGGAAGGCAAAGCAGCGCGTCGAGCCGCGGCTCGGCGAGAGCGGCGGCATCCGCGTCGAGGCGCGCGACCGGCCGGCCGGCGGGACGTCGCAGCGCAAGCCGAAAGCCAAGACGGCGAAGAGCCGCGCCTCCGCGCCACGCAGAAAAAAGGCGCGCGGATCCGGCGGCGGATTTCTGCGGCGCACGTTCTACTGGGGTTCTGTTCTGGCCGTGTGGGGCCTGATCGCCGTCGTCGGCATCATTGCCTGGTACGGCGTCCAGATGCCGCCGACGTCGGAATGGCGGGTGCCGGAGCGGCCGCCCAATGTGCGCATCCTCGCTGTCGATGGGGCCCTGATCGGCAATCGTGGCGACACGGGCGGCCAGGCGGTCAGGCTCGCCGAACTTCCCGATTATGTGCCCGAGGCGGTCATCGCCATCGAGGACCATCGTTTCCGCCAGCATTTCGGCGTCGATCCGATCGGTCTTTCCCGCGCCGTCGTACGCAATCTCGTCTCCGGCGGTGTCGTGCAGGGCGGCTCGACGCTCACCCAGCAGCTCGCCAAGAACATGTTCCTGACGCCGGAGCGCTCGATCCGGCGAAAGATCCAGGAAATGCTTCTGGCGCTCTGGCTGGAGCACAAATACTCCAAGGGCGAAATCCTGGAGATGTACCTGAACCGGGTCTATTTCGGCGGTGGCGCCTATGGCGTCGATGCTGCGGCCCATCGCTTCTTCGCCAAGGATTCAAGCGATCTCAACCTGGCGGAAGCGGCCATGCTGGCGGGTCTCGTCAAGGCGCCGTCGCATTATCAGCCAGATCGCAATTTCGATGCGGCCGAGGCGCGCTCCCGTCTCGTGCTCGATGCGATGGTGCGCGAAGGCTTTGTCACGGCCGCGCAGGCAAAGCACGCCAAGGATAATCCGCCGCGCATCGCCTCGCGTCATCGTGTTCACGCGGAAAATTACGTCGCCGATTTCGTCATGGATCGGCTGCCCTCGTATGTCGGCGCGGTCGACGAAGACGTTACGGTCTACACCACCATCGATCTGTCGCTGGAGCGCGAGGCAGAATCGGCGCTTGTCGAAGGCCTGAAGGCGAACGGCGACAAATACGGCGTGCATCAGGGCGCTCTGGTGGCGCTCGACGGAACCGGTGCGATCCGCGCCATGGTCGGCGGGCGATCCTATGCCAAGAGCCAGTTCAACCGCGCGGTTCAGGCGAAGCGCCAGCCCGGCTCCTCCTTCAAACCCTTCGTCTATCTGACGGCTCTCGAACAGGGTCTCAGGCCGGAGACGGTGCGCGTCGACAAGCCGGTGCGGATCGGCAATTGGGAGCCGCACAATTATTCCAACAAGTACGAAGGGCCGGTGACGCTGAAGACGGCGCTTGCCCGCTCGCTGAACACCGTGGCCGCGCAGCTCGCCGCGGAGGTCGGGCCGAAAAACGTCGTCGCGACCGCCCACCGCATGGGCATCAGCTCCGACCTCAAGGCCAACGCCACGATCGCACTCGGAACCTCGGAAGTGAGCCTGTTGGAGCTCACGGGTGCTTATGCGCCACTTGCCAATGGCGGTTTCGCTGTCCTCCCGCACGCGATCGAGCGTGTCGTCACCGATGACGGCAAGACGCTCTTCCAGCGTTCCAGCCCGGGGCTCGGACGCGTCGTGGATCTGCAGATCGTCGCCATGATGAACGAGATGATGAAGGCGACGCTGGAGATCGGAACCGGGCGTAAGGCCCAGATTCCTGGCTGGCCTGCCGGTGGCAAAACCGGCACCAGCCAGGATTGGCGCGACGCCTGGTTCGTCGGTTACACGGCCAATCTGACGGCGGGCGTCTGGGTCGGCAATGATGACAATTCGCCAACCAAGAAGGCTTCGGGCGGCAATCTGCCGTCGATGATCTGGGCAGATTTCATGAAGGCGGCGCATCGCGGCGTTGCGGTGGAAGCTCTGCCGGGCGAGGGGCTCTACAGCCCTGCGATCGCACAAAACCCCGGGACGGGACAGCCATCGGCCGCGGGACCCGGCGGCGATGCGCAATACCGCGATTGGATCCTCAACCGCGACAGCGACCGCACGCATGCCGGTCCGTCGCGGCCCCAGCGCGGCAATGGCGGCGAGGGAGGCATTGGCGGATTCTTCGGCCGTATCTTCGGCAATTAGAAGGATTTATGTCATCGCGACAACAGGCGCGCCTCGCGCATGCAAAGCGACCTTGACGGCGACGTCCCTCCCGGGCAAGACCCACCAAACGACCTTCCTGCCCGTGCGGATCAGCCTTCGGGTAGCTCTCCCATATTCAAAGGAGGCGTGTGCGTGCCCCGAGAACATTTCTTGTTTACCAGCGAGTCGGTGTCTGAGGGCCATCCCGACAAGGTATGCGACCGCATTTCGGACTGCGTGGTCGATGCCCATCTGGCGAAGTTTCCCGAGGCCCGTGTGGCCTGCGAGACGCTGGCGACGACCAATCGTGTCCTGATCGCCGGTGAGGTGCGCGGCTCTCCCGAAGTCGATGCGGCCGTCGTCGAACAATGCGCCCGCGAGGCGATCCGCGACATCGGCTACCACCAGGAAGGCTTCCACTGGCAGAATTGCCAGGTCGATGTGCTTCTTCATGAACAATCTCCCGACATTGCCCAGGGCGTCGATGCGGGCGAGGCGAAGGAAGAAGGCGCCGGCGACCAGGGCATCATGTTCGGCTTCGCCTGCCGCGAGACGCCGGAGCTCATGCCGGCGCCGATCCTCTATGCGCACAAGATTCTCCATCTGATGGCAGGAGCGCGTCATGCCGGCCGTGCGCCGGAATTGATGCCGGATTCCAAATCGCAGGTGACGGTGCGCTACGAAAACGGCGTGCCGGTCGGCGTGCATTCGATCGTGGTGTCGACGCAGCATGCCAAAGGCCTGACCTCCGCGGATGTGCGCAAGATCGTCGAGCCCTTCGTCTACGAGGCGCTTCCGGAAGGCTGGATCAACGACGAGACCACCTGGCACGTCAATCCGACAGGCAAGTTCGAGGTGGGCGGCCCGGACGGCGATTGTGGCCTGACCGGACGCAAGATCATCGTCGACACCTATGGCGGTGCGGCGCCCCATGGCGGTGGTGCCTTCTCCGGCAAGGATCCGACCAAGGTCGATCGCTCGGCGGCTTATGCGGCGCGTTATCTCGCCAAGAACATCGTCGCGGCCGATCTCGCCGAACGCTGCACCATCCAGGTCTCTTATGCGATCGGCGTTGCCAAGCCTCTTTCGATCTATGTCGATACGCACGGCACGGCGAAGAACGTACGTTCCTCCGACATTGAACGTGCGATCAATAAGGTGATGGATCTCTCGCCGCGCGGTATCCGCCAGCACCTGCAGCTCAACCGCCCCATCTACGCCCGCACGGCGGCCTATGGTCATTTCGGCCGGGCGCCGGAGGCCGATGGCGGCTTCTCTTGGGAAAAGACCGATCTCGCCGACAGCATCCGCGACGCGCTCTGAGAATGGGTCGGCCGCGGACCGGCCGACCACAAGCTCGCTTCACGGGCGCCGCAAGGGAAAGAGGCTCACTGCCCATCGCGAGGCGCTCATGGAGCGCCTTCTGCCGCAGCTCGCGCTCGATCTGAGCGAGCCGGCGCCCGGCAATCTGTCGGGGCTTTTTGCGGCTGACGTCGAGGATCTGCGCCTGGAGATCGGCTTCGGCGGCGGCGAGCATCTGATCCACGAAGCTCGCAAGACGCCGTCTTGCGGCTTTTTCGGTGTCGAGCCTTTCGTGAACGGCATGGCGAAGGCCGTCGCTGCGATCAAGGGCGAAGAGCTGACGAACATCCGTCTTTATGATGGCGATGCGGCCAATCTCCTCGATTGGCTGCCGTCGCAAAGCCTTTCGCGCGTCGATCTCTTCTATCCTGATCCCTGGCCGAAGCGGCGGCATTGGAAGCGCCGCTTCGTCAACGCCGACAATCTTGCGCGCATTCATCGGGCGCTGCGTCCGGGCGGGGTCTTTCGCTTTGCAAGCGACATTCCCTCTTATGTCGATTGGACGATGATCCGCGCCTTGCGCCATGGCGGCTTCGCCTGGCCGGCCGAGACGGCGGCGGACTGGCGCGAGCCCTATCCCGGCTGGCCGGGCACGCGCTACGAAGCGAAGGCGTTGCGGGAAGGCCGTCGGCCCGCCTACCTGACCTTCTTCAAAAGCTAAGGCCTCAGGCGCGGGCGAAGACGCCGCCGCGACGCGCATCGCCGGCGCCGGAAAAGCGGCCATGTCCGTCACTTTCGGCAACATGCACGCCGCCGAAATAAAGCGAGTGCTCGCGCCAGGCCCTGAGCTCCGGCTCGATGTCTCGGAGCCGTGCGAGATCGGCCCGCTCGCCGGCCGCTTCCACATCGAGCTGTCCGTTCTCGAAATGCAGGCGCGGCGCCGACACGGCCGTGCCCGCATCCGCATGTTCCAGAAAGAGGTTCGCGGCGACGTTGAAGATCGCCGTGCGGATGCGCGAAGATCCTCCCGTGCCGAAGGCGGTGATCTCGCCCTCCGGGCCGAGTGCCAGCGTCGGCGCCATCATGGAGGCAAGGCGCATGCCTGCCTCGCAGGCGTGGAAACCTTTCGGATTGAGATCCTCCTCGCCCAGCATGTTGTTGAGCATGAAGCCCATTCCCGGCACCATCCGCCCGTTGCCCTCGCCGTTGGAGACGGTGGCGGCCGCCGCCATGCCGGCGCGGTCGACGACGCTCGCATGCGTCGTGCCGCGGCTGACGACGCGGCTTGCCGGGTCTTCGTCGTCCCGGTCTCCAAGAAGCGTGTCGAAATTGCCGGAAAGACGGGCTTTCTCCATCTCCTTGAGAGCTGTCAGCCTGGCGGGCCCGTCGCTTCGTGTCAGCCGGACGAGCGCCTGAAGCGCGATCGCCGAAAGGGCGCCTCCAAGTGACGGGGGCGGATTGAGGAAAAGCGTGGTTTCGCCGAGGGCAAGCGCAAGCGGAACGCGCTCCTGCACCTCGTAGCGGCGGAAATCCGCGGTTTCGAGGAGGCCGCCATGCGTGGCACATTGCTCGATCATCGCCGCCTCGAGCGTGGCAAGGCGCCCGGCTCCGATTTCCTGGAAGGCCTCCGCGAGCGCCTCGTTGCGGAAGAGATCTCCGGCGCGCAGGAGGCGTCCCGAAGGCGCGAAGAGCCGGCGTACGTCGGTATCCGCCGTGATGATCGGTTCGACGATCTCGAACATGCGCGCCTGCAACGGCTCGATCGTCACGCCCTTGCGGGCGACTGCGATCGCGGGCTCCACGAGATCGCTGAGCGGCAGGCGGCCGAGCTTTTCCGAGGCGGCTGCGATCCCGGCAAGGAACCCGGGCGTTGCCGCCGCGCCGGCGCCGATATGGAAGGATTGGGTGGTTTCGCCAAAATCGGCATGGATCTCGAAAAAGTCGATCTCCCCGTCAGGCGGCAAAGCAAGGGGCGCGTCGCAGAAGAAGTCGAAGAGATGCGGCTGCGCGCCGTCATAGGCCATGAGAAAGCCGCCGCCACCCGGCGCGGCAAGGATCGGCTCGGTGACGCAGGCGGTCAGGAGTGCTCCGATGCAGGCATCCACCGCATTGCCGCCTTCGCACAGGATGGCGATCGCCGCGGCGGCCGTCTCCGGATGGCCGCAGGCGACCGCACCCTTTGCCTGCTCTTTGCCCATGAAGCCTCGCTAAGCCGTAGGTGAGACCGAAACGATGAACTGGCTACCCGAAATCAATCGAACGGGCTCGAAGCCAGATACAAAACGGCCGGCGCACCGTTGTGATACGCCGGCCGTGACGACAAAGATGATGGCGTCGCCTATTCGGCGGCGTCTTTCAGACGCGGCGCGGCGGCGAGAACTTCCGCATCGACGTCGCCAGCGAACTGCTTGAAGTTCTCGGAGAACATCTCAAGGAGCTTCTCGGCCTGACGGTCGTAGGCGGCCTTGTCGCTCCAGGTTTCGCGCGGATGCAGGACCTTGCTATCGACGCCTTCGAGCTCGGTCGGGATTTCAAGGCCGAAGACCGGCTCCTTCTCCATCGGCGCCTTCTCAAGCGTGCCCTCGAGCGCGGCTTCCAGCAGGCGTCGCGTCAGCTTCAGCGGCATGCGCTTGCCGACGCCATAGGGGCCACCACTCCAGCCGGTGTTGACCAGCCAGCAGGTGACGGCGTGCTTGTTGATGTGCTCGCGCAGAAGGTCGCCATAGACGGCGGGAAGGCGCGGCATGAACGGCGCGCCGAAGCAGGTCGAGAAAGTCGCCTCCGGCTCCGTCACGCCACGTTCGGTGCCCGCCACCTTGGCGGTATAGCCAGACAGAAAATGCACCATCGCCTGCTCGGCCGAGAGCTTGGAGATCGGCGGCAGAACGCCGAACGCGTCGCAGGTCAGCATGACGATGTGGTTGGGCTGGCCGCCCATGCCCGTGTCGCTCGCATTGGCGATATAATCGAGCGGATAGGCCGAGCGGGTGTTTTCCGTCAGCGATCCGTCGTCGAAATCGGGTTTGCGCGTGTCCTCGTCGAGGACGACGTTTTCCAGAACCGTGCCGAAGCGCGTGGACGCGGCGTAGATCTCCGGCTCCTGATCCGCGGAAAGCCGGATCGTCTTCGCATAGCAGCCGCCTTCGAAATTGAAGACGCCGTTTTCGCTCCAGCCATGCTCGTCGTCGCCGATGAGCGTGCGCTCAGGATCGGCCGACAAGGTCGTCTTGCCGGTGCCCGACAGGCCGAAGAAGATGGCGACGTCGCCGTTCTCCGCCTCGTTGGCCGAGCAATGCATCGGCATCACGCCCTTCTCCGGCAGGAGATAGTTGAGAAGCGTGAAGACCGACTTCTTGATCTCGCCGGCATAGGCGGACCCGCCGATGAGGATGAGCTTCTTTGAGAAGTTGACGGCGATCACCGTTTCGGTGCGGCAGCCATGCCGCTCGGGATCCGCCTTGAAGCTCGGCAGGTCGATGACCGTGAACTCCGGCAGGAAGGAGGCGCGGGCCTCTGCGTCCGGTACGCGCAAAAGGTTGTGAATGAACAGCGAATGCCAGGCGAGCTCGGTGTAGACGCGGACGTTGAGGCGATGCACCGGATCGGCGCCGCCGCACATGTCCTGCGCATAGAGCGTCATGCCGTCGGCGTGGGCGAGAAAGTCTTCGCGCAGACGCTCGAACGCCTCCGGCTCCATGGCGCCATTGCCGCCCCACCAGATGGTGTTTTCCGTCTTCTCGTCGCGGACGATGAATTTGTCCTTGGGGGACCGGCCGGTGTGCTTGCCCGTCGTGGCGACGACTGCGCCATCTGAAGAAAAGCGGGCCTCGCCCCGCCGGATGGCGTGCTCGGCAAGCTCCGCCTGCGGAAGATTCCAGAAAACCCTTTTGACCCTATCAAGCCCAACAGCTTCGACCCCGCATGCGGGGTTGCGCTTGCCACTCTCCTCCACCACTCACTCCTATATGTTCTTGAGCCGGACATCCCCCCGGAGCCGGCTACCCCTGTTTCTGCATAGACGGGTGTCGTGCGCAGTCGCAAGAGCGACATTTGCAACTCTGATCCCTAATTCGCAGTTGTGCCTCTGCGATGGCAGGCATCCCTTAAGTTACGGAACCTTACAGATTTCTCATGTTCCGCAACGGCATTTTTTGTGCAACCTGCCACAATTCGTTCGCATTCTGTCACAAGAGCGGCGCAGGCGAAGTCTTTGTCGCCGCTAACCACCCGTAGGAGCATCACCCATGGCGACCATCGCACTCGTGGATGACGATCGCAACATCCTGACTTCCGTGGCGATGACGCTGGAATCGGAAGGCTATCGCGTCACGACATTCAATGACGGCGCCTCCGCGCTCGACGGGCTCACGCAGGCCCCGCCGGACCTTGCCATCCTCGATATCAAGATGCCGCGCATGGACGGCATGGAGCTCCTGCGCAAGCTGCGGCAGAAGACCGACCTGCCGGTGATCTTTTTGACCTCGAAGGACGAAGAGATCGACGAGCTCTTCGGCCTCAAGATGGGCGCCGACGATTTCATCAAGAAACCGTTCTCGCAGCGCCTTTTGGTTGAACGGGTGCGCGCCGTCCTGCGCCGCGCTCAGCCGAAGGAAATGGGCCCCGCGCGCACCGGCGACAGCTCGAAGACATTGGAGCGCGGCGCCCTTGTCATGGATCAGGAGCGCCACACCTGCACGTGGAATAACGAGAATGTGACCCTGACCGTCACGGAATTTCTGATTCTCTTCGCGCTGGCCCAGCGCCCTGGCGTGGTCAAAAGCCGCAACGCACTGATGGATGCGGCCTATGATGATCAGGTCTATGTGGATGATCGCACCATCGACAGCCACATCAAGCGGCTCCGCAAGAAGTTCAAGGCCGTCGATGACGAGTTCAACATGATCGAGACCCTCTACGGTGTCGGATATCGCTTCCGCGAGACATGAGAGCGCTTTAGCCCATGGTGGCTGAGACGCATCCAGGCGAGACGCACAGGCGTGATGAGACCCCGCGGCAAAATGAACCGCTGCGGGCGCGCCGGCGCTGGCGGCGGCTCCTGGTCTTGCCGTTCGCCAGAGGTCTGTCGATCCTTGCCCAGGCGAGCTTTTCGAGCGTCAGCCGCCGCATCGTCACCCTCAATCTCGCCGGCCTCATCGCGCTCGTCCTTGCCGTTCTTTACCTCAACCAGTTTCGCGCCGGCCTGATCGATGCCCGCGTCGAAAGCCTGAGAACGCAGGGTGAGATCATTGCCGCGGCGATCGCCGCACAGGCGACCGTCGAAACCGACGCGATCACCATCGACCCGGACAAGCTCCTGGAATTGCAGGCGGGCGAAAGCGTCTCATCCTTCGATGTCGGCGAGACGTCGGCCGATTTTCCGATCAATCCGGAGCGCGTCGCGCCGCTGTTGAAGCGGCTGATGACGCCGACGCGCATTCGTGGCCGCCTTTACGATCAGGAAGGCAATCTGATCGTCGATTCCAAGGGTCTCTATACGCGTGGCCAGATCCTGCGCTTCGATCTGCCCGCGCCGGAAGAAACCCGCTCGTGGTGGGAAAAGTCCTGGGACAAGCTGCGTCTCTGGCTGCGGCGCGGCGATCTGCCGAAATATCACGAGGTCGGTGCCGGCGATGGCCGGGCCTATCCCGAAGTGGTCAACGCCCTTTCAGGCCAGGCGGGGTCCGTCGTGCGCGTCGGAGAAGACGGCGGCTTGATCGTTTCGGTCGCGGTTCCCGTGCAGCGCTTCCGGGCCGTCCTCGGTGCACTGCTCTTGTCGACCGAATCGGGCGACATCGATGCGATCGTCCATGCCGAGCGTATGGGCATCTTCCGGGTCTTTCTGGTCGCCGCGAGTTCGACCGTTCTCTTGTCGATCCTGCTCGCGAGCACGATCGCAGGTCCCATCAGCCGCCTCTCCCAGGCCGCGGAAAGGGTCGGCCGCGGCGTGCGCTCGCGTATGCAGATCCCGGATTTCGGCGAGCGCAAGGACGAGATCGGCCATCTGGCGCGTTCGCTGCGCGACATGACCAACGCCCTCTACAGCCGCATGGACGCGATCGAACGCTTTGCCGCCGACGTCGCGCATGAACTGAAGAATCCGCTGACCTCGCTGAGGAGTGCGGTCGAAACCCTGCCGATCGCGCGAAGCGAGGAAAACCGCGAACGGCTTCTTGCTGTCATCAAGCACGACGTTCGTCGTCTCGACCGGCTGATCAGCGACATCTCCGATGCCTCCCGGCTCGATGCCGAACTGGCACGCGAGGACACGGAGCCGGTGGATATCGCCCGCCTTCTCGAGGCGGTGGTGAGTGTCGCGCGCGAAGTGCGCACCACCGATCCGAGCCAGCTCACCCTGAGCCTCAAGTCCGGAAAGTTCGGCAAGGACGCCTTCTATGTCCTCGGCCATGACAGCCGTCTTGGTCAGGTGTTCAACAACCTGATCGACAACGCTCTGTCCTTCTCTCCCGACGAGGGTGTGGTGCGGGTCGTGGCCGAACGCGTGCCCGGGCGGATCGTCGTCGTGGTCGACGATGACGGCCGCGGCATCCCGGAAGACAATTTCGAGCGCATTTTCGAGCGCTTTTACACCGACCGCCCCGAGAAGGAGGCTTTCGGCAACAATTCCGGTCTCGGCCTTGCGATTTCGCGGCAGATCGTGGTTGCGCACCGTGGCACCATCACCGCGGAAAATCGGCGCAATCCGGGCGGCTCCATCGCGGGCGCACGCTTCACGGTCGTCCTGCCCGCAGCCGATTGAGGGATCCATGTCGCTGCGGCTGCACGCAAGCTCCGTTCTCTGGCAAGGGGCCGGGATTCTCATTCGCGGCGCGTCAGGGAGCGGCAAATCCATGCTCGCCTGGTCGATCCTTGCGGAGGGTGGGCGCCTCGTTGCCGACGATTACTGCGATTTGACCGCCTGCCACGATCGCCTCGTCGCCACGCCGCCGGCAGCGACCGAGGGGCTGATAGAGCTGCGGGGCCGTGGGCTGGTGCGGCTGCCTCATGAGAAGGCAGCGGTGATTCACCTCGTCATCGACCTCGTCCCTGAGGCGGCCCTCGAACGCCTGCCGGATGCCGAGGAGCTCATGACGGAGATCGCCGGGATACGCCTGCCGCGCCAACCGGCTCCGGCACGGAGCCCTGCGACGCTGCTGCTCGTCCGAACGGCCCTCGCCGCAGCCCTTCAGGCGAGCGAGGGACTTGCAAGGTGACGCATTTTTGTGGCCAAGATGACAACCCTTGCACAATGGATCGGCAAACCCCGTATGATCGGATTAGTCCTCGTCACCCACGGTCAGCTCGCTTCTGAATTTCGCGCTGCTTTGGAACATGTGGTGGGGCCTCAGCAGGGCTGCGCGACGATCTCCATCGGTCCCGACGACGATATGGAGGATCGACGCCAGGACATCGTTCAGGCGGTGCAGGAGGTCGACGCCGGCGATGGCGTGATCCTGTTGACCGATATGTTCGGTGGCACCCCTTCGAACCTTGCGATTTCGGTGATGGAACCTGGCCGCATCGAGGTCGTGGCCGGCGTCAACCTGCCGATGCTGATCAAACTCGCAAGCATCCGCGGCGATGCGGAGCTCGACGAGGCGACGGTCGCGGCGCAAGATGCCGGGCGGAAATATATCAACGTCGCCAGTCGGATCTTATCGGCCAAATGACCACGATCGCCCTGGGTAGCCTGCCTTTGCGGCGCCTCACCATCTGCAACAAGCGGGGCCTTCACGCACGTGCTTCGGCAAAGTTCGTGAAGCTCGCAAGCTGTTTCGATGCAGAGGTGGTGGTGATCAAGGACGGGCAAAGCGTGGGCGGTACCTCGATCATGGGTCTGATGACGCTCGCCGCAGCCCCTGGTTGCTTCATCGATATCGCCGCCGTCGGGCCGGACGCGGATGCAGCACTTGAGGCGCTCGCCGCCCTCGTCGAAGGCGGGTTCGGCGAAGATGTGACCCGCGAGCCACGCGACTGAGGCTGGAAGTGCCGGCCGTCCATCCGTAATCTCAGGAAACGCTTCCGCAGCCGTTCGAGCGGGGGACGCAAGATCTCCGCCCGGCATGGGCGAAGCACTGCGTGAGGACCACGAGGATGCAACAGCTGGGTGTCAACCCGATTGCGGTGACCCGCCTCGGCAAGCGCTATGGCCCGGTCGGCGCCGTCGACGGCATCAGCTTCTCGGTGCCTGCTGCCTCCGTCACCGGGCTCCTCGGCGGCAATGGTGCCGGCAAGACGACGACGATCGCCATGCTGATGGGATTGATCACGCCGAGCTCGGGGGAAGCCCGCATCCTCGGCGCCGACATGGCCCATCAGCGCCACCAGGTTCTCCACCGGATCAATTTCGAAAGCCCCTATGTGGAAATGCCGATGCGGCTCACCGTGCGGCAGAACCTCAAGGTTTTCGGACGGCTCTACGGTGTCGCCGACCTCAAGGATCGCATCGATGAGCTCGCCGTCGAGCTGGCGCTTCAGGATTTTCTCGACCGTCCGTCGGGCAAGCTCTCCGCGGGACAGAAAACCCGCGTGGCGCTCGCGAAATCCCTGATCAATCGGCCCGAGGTCCTCCTCCTCGACGAGCCGACCGCCTCGCTCGATCCCGACACGGCCGATTGGGTGCGCACCCATCTGGAGCGCTATCGCCGCGAACGCGGCGCCACCATTCTCCTCGCCTCGCACAACATGCCCGAAGTGGAGCGCCTCTGCGATGATGTCGTCATGATGAAGGGCGGCGTGATTGTCGATCAGGGCGCCCCCTCGGAGCTCATCTCGCGCTATGGCCGCGAGACGATGGAAGACGTCTTCCTCGATGTCGCTCGCGGCCGCAGGCAGGGCGAGGCGGCCTGACGTGGTCTGAAACCTCTAGGAAAGCGAAGTCTTTGCGGCGAGCGTCTCGAGCCCGTCCCTCACCTTGTCGAAGACCCCGGCCGAGATGAGGGCGGTGAGAAAAGCTTCGTTGATGCCCCCAGGTGTCGCGTGATCCTTGGCGAGCCGCTCAAAGTCCGGCCTTTCGCTCTGAAGCGAGCCCGCCACACCGGCGAAGACCGTCGCCATATACTGGGATGCGGCCTCCTGCGGCACGTTCTGAGCCGTGAGCCATCCGGCGATGGTGTCGAGATAGGCAAAATGCGCCGCGACCGTCGCAGAAGCCGTGGCGAAAGCCTCAAAGCTTTCCTTGCTCGGCAGCTCGACGGCGCTGCCGAGCCTATCGAACAGGGCTTTGGCTTCTCCGCCGGCTGGGAACACCGGCGTGATGCCTGAGCGCGTGCGCACGGGCGGCAGCGGGATGGCTCTTGCGATCTCTGTGGCCGGGGCGACGAGTGAGGCAAGCTGCGCAAGCGGCGTGCGGGCCAAAAGGCTGATGACCGGACGCTCTTTGGGAAAGACGAGATCCTTGAGCGCCGCCGCCGCATGCTGAGGTCTGACGGCAAGGATCACGACCGAACAGCGATCGATGACCGCCTGATTGTCCTCCGCGACCGTGACGCTTGCGTATTTCTGCTCAAGATCGGCGGCAATCTCGGCATTGCGAGGTGACAGCACGATTGCGGGTGCGCCCACGTCGACGCTGCACAAGCCTTCCACGATCGCCTCAGCGATCGCTCCGACGCCGATAATGCCATAGACCATGAGGCTTCCTCTTCGCTGAATTCGGTGGCGAGGACCTTAGGCAATGATGGTCGCCGAAGGGAGGGGCGGTGCGAGGAAAGGGGCGACGCGATGGGTCGGGGCCCGGTCAGCGGCGTTTTTCTCCGGCTTTTCGCGCTGCGGCGGCGGGTCTACGATCACCGGGCGGCCGCTTCGCCCAGCCTCTTTGCGAGCCTCTTCGCCGCCGGAACGCTCAAGGACGACACGATGCTCTCTGCCTCCCTCAACCGCATCTTCGCGCTCGTTCTGCGCTACTGGTATCTTCTCAAAGATTCCTGGCCGAGGCTCCTCGACATCGTCTACTGGCCGACCGTCGAGTTGTTGATGTGGGGGTTTCTGCAGGCCTATCTCGCGGAAAAGACCTCCGTCACCGCACTCGCCGGCGGCGCCCTGATCGGCTCGGTCCTTTTGTGGGACATCCTGTTGCGCGGTCAGATCGGCTTCTCGGTCTCCTTCCTGGAGGAGATGTGGTCGCGCAACCTCGGCAATCTGATGATGACGCCGCTCAGGATGTACGAGCTTCTGGCCGCACTCGGCGTGATGAGCATCATCCGGCTCCTGATCGGGTTGGTGCCGGTGACGGTGATGGCGATCGTCTTTTTCGGCTTCAACCTTCTGGGGATGGGTCTGGCGCTCGCCGCCTTTTTCGCCAATCTGATCATAACCAGCTGGGCGGTTGGGCTTTTCGCTTGCGGCATCGTTCTGCGCAACGGGCTCGGTGCGGAGAGTTTCGTCTGGAGCGTCTCGTTCCTCCTGCTTCCGCTCGCCTGCGTCTATTATCCCGTCACCGTTCTGCCCGCCTGGCTGCAGCCCATCTCGCTCGCCTTGCCGCCAACGCATGTTTTCGAGGGCATGCGGGCTCTTATTTTGGAGAATCGCTTCGATGTGAGCGAGATGTTGTGGGCCGGCGGTCTCAATCTTGTTTATTTGACCGCCGCATCCATCGCTTTTGCTGCGTTTTTGCGCTCAGCACGCCGGTCGGGCGCGCTGCTTCAGCTTGGCGAATAACAGGTCCGCGCAAGCATCGCGCCTGAAGACTTTTGGCGTGCCGCAGTTGCCTTTGAAACTAAACGGCCTATTCTGCAATGCCGAAGACTATGCTGCGACGCCGCAATTCCCCGGACATCGGCGTCACGGCGAAAGAAAGGGCGGGAAACGTGGGCATCTATCAGTTCTACGAGCTCAATCACGCCGTGCTTGCGCCGTGGCGGGCCATGGCCGATGTGACGCGGCTCGCCTTCCAGAATCCATTCAACCCGTTCGCGGAGACGCCGTTCGGCCGTTCGGTCGCGGCTGCGGCGGAGTTGTTCGAGCGCACGACGCGGCGCTACGGCAAGCCGGAGTTCGGCCTGAAAGATGTCGAGGTCGACGGCAAGACCGTTGCCATCGAAGAGCGCGTGGTGTGGTCGAAACCCTTTTGCGATCTCCTCCACTTCAAGCGCGACCTGCCGTCTGAACGCCCGCGCGATCCGAAACTTCTGATCGTCGCGCCGATGTCTGGCCATTACGCCACCTTGCTGCGCGGAACGGTGGAAGCGATGCTGCCCTTCCACGAGGTCTTCATCACCGATTGGACCGATGCGCGCATGGTGCCCTTGTCCAAGGGGCATTTCGATCTCGACGATTTCGTCGATTACATCGTCGAGATGCTGCACCATCTGGGCTCCGGCACGCATGTCATGGCGGTTTGCCAGCCTTCCGTCCCGGTCCTTGCCGCCGCCGCCGTGATGGCGGAAGACGACGACCCCTGTCAGGCCGCCTCCATGACGCTGATGGGCGGGCCGATCGACACGCGGCGCAATCCGACCGCGGTCAACATGTTTGCCGACGGCAAGAGCGTCGACTGGTTCCGGCGCCACGTCATCATGAACGTGCCTTTCCCGCATCCGGGTTTCATGCGCGCCGTTTATCCGGGCTTCCTGCAGCTCTCGGGCTTCATGAGCATGAATCTCGACCGGCATGTGAGCGCCCATCACGAGTTCTTTCAGCACCTCGTCGACGGCGACGGCGACAGCGCCGAGAAGCACCGCGACTTCTATGACGAATATCTCGCCGTGATGGATCTGACGGCGGAGTTTTATCTGCAGACGGTGGAAACTGTCTTCATCCGCCACGATCTCCCGCGCGGAGAGATGCGCCATCGCGGGCGCCTCGTTCGCCCGGAACTCATCACGAAGACGGCGCTTTTGACGGTGGAAGGTGAGCGCGACGACATTTCCGGTGTGGGCCAGACGGAAGCGGCGCAGTCCCTGTGCTCCAGCCTGCCCGAGGAGATGAAGCACCACCACCTGCAGCCGAAGGTCGGCCATTACGGCGTCTTCAATGGCACCCGGTTCCGCAAGGAGATCGTGCCCGTCATCGCAGATTTCATCCGCCGCTTCGCGCGGGAGGACGCCAAGCCCTTGAACGGGGCGGCGGAGGCCGTGCGCAGCAACCCGCGCGAGGATTATCATGCGCGTTTTGCCGATGCGATGGGCTTCTCGGCGCTTGCCGTCGACAACCTCCCGGCGGTCGCGACGGATCTGAACGAGATCGTCGGTCTCGGACCGGCCGCAGCCGACAGCCTCAACGAATTCGGCATCTTCCAGGTGAGCCAGCTCGCCGAGATGACGAGCGAGGCGATCGAAGCCTTGCAAGGGGAGATGTCGCCTCACGCAGGCGAGGCGCTCGAAAGCTGGGTCGCACAGGCGCGGCGCATGATGGGCATGAGCGTCGAGACGCGGCACTGATCGGACGTTTTCCGTTGGCCGGAACCTCGCCGTCGACGCACTGAGCGGCCGAAGTGCCGCGCTCGCTGTCGCGAGAGGTCGAGAGCTCTAGGGGGCGAACAGCTTCCGGTTTTTCTTGAATCCCGATTTTGCGCTCCCCATCTCCAGTTCATCCACTGCTTGAGGGGAGTTCGATGAACCAAACTGTTACTGCCAATCGGGCCTGTTCGACTCGGGGCCGCTGGTCACCGCTGAACATTCTTCTGATGGTGATCGGTTTTGCTCTGTTCTGGCCGCTCGGCCTTGCCATGCTGGCCTGGATGATCTGGGGCCAGGAATTGGTCCGGTTCGGACAGGACATGCGCAATCAATTCCGCAGCCAGTTCGGCGGCATCACGCGCCAGGCCGGATTCAGTGTCGGCGACACCGGCAATATCGCTTTCGACGAGTACCGCGCCCGTGAGTTGGAGCGGATCGAGGAAGAGCGCCGTAAGGTCGAAGGCATGCGCACCGAGTTTGAGACCTTCGTGAAGGAATTGCGGCGGGCGAAGGACAAGGAAGAGTTCGATCGCTTCATGGCCGAGTACCGCCGGCGCACGGACGACGGAACGCAGGGCGCGTTCTAAAGTCCAGGAACGGATTGCGAAGACAGCGGGGCCCGCAGGGCCCCGTTTGTCGTTTCAGGCTATCGAATATGGACTTTCGGGTCGAGATCGTCCGGCGAGCGAATGGTCCCGCCATGGATTGAGGCCGCTGCATTGGACGAGGTGGAGCGGGCGACCGAAGCAATGCCTTTGGCGGCGTTCGCAGACGAGGCATAGTGCGCGCTATGCGATTCTCCCTCCGCAAAACCTCCAAAACTCCCGAGACGTGCCGTCTTGCCTTTCAGGAGCGCGAGCTTGCCGTGAAGGTGCGCCGCTCCAGCCGGGCAAGGCGTATGATCCTGCGGCTCGATGCTGCGACCGGCGAGCCGCTTTTGACGCTGCCGGCCTTTGTACCGCTCTCGGCGGGCGAAAGGTTTCTGGCCGGCCACCGCGATTGGCTCGCCGAAAGGATGCGGGCCCATGAGGGCGGCACCCCGTTTGCGCCGGGATCGTACTTTTCGCTTCGGGGAGAACAATGCCTCATCAAGGCGGGTCCATCCCGCGGGCTCGTGCGGGTTGCGGACACGGATGAAGGACCCGTCGTCACCGTTCCTGGTGACCCGCGCCATCTGGAGCGGCGTCTCTCCGATTGGCTGAAACGCCAGGCGCGCCACGATCTCAGCGAAGCTGTCGCCCGCTATTGCACGGCGCTCGGCGTGCGGCACCGGCGCATCGCTGTGCGCGACACGCGGAGCCGCTGGGGCTCCTGTTCATCGACCGGAACGCTGTCGTTTTCCTGGCGTCTCGTTCTGGCGCCGCCGCATGTGCTGCAATATGTCGCAGCCCATGAAGTCGCCCATCTGCGGGAAATGAACCATTCGCCACGCTTCTGGCGCCTCGTTGGCGAAGCTTATCCCGGCTACGAAGAGGCCCGCGGATGGCTGCGCCGTCACGGCGCCGAGCTCCATCGCGTGGGCCGGGCGACCGCTCAGATGTCGTGAGCGGTCCCGACGCTGCTCTTGATGAGAAAAATCGGTGAAGCCAGCCTCAGATCGCCAGATTCGGCGTCTTTCGACAGCTATTCCTGGCTTGCGTCGTTGTTCTGGTCGCGTGCGATTTCAGAAACCAGCTCGATCAGACGGCGGCGAACCTTGCTGCTTTTGATGTGCGTGAAGGAACGGTTCAGTTCCACGCCTTCGGCCGTTGAGACGAAATCCATCACGAAAGCAGTCTGCCGCTCTGCGAAACCTTCCTCGCCGCCATTTCCCGAGTTGTCAGGCAGGAAATAAGACAGAGGACTGCCGAGAACCTCTGCGATCTGGAAGAGTCGGCTCGCAGCGATGCGGTTTGCACCTTTTTCGTATTTCTGTATTTGCTGGAACGTGACGCCGAGCTGTTCGCCAAGCTTCTCTTGAGACAGCCCGGCCATCTTGCGGCGCATCCGGACCTGTCTGCCGATATGAGCGTCGATTTCGTCCGGCGACTTCGGCTTCCGCTTTTCGTTCATGTTTTTTCCTTACACGCTACGGCCAATTTTTCTTGGGCCGATCATGCCCGCGATTGGGTCGGTTCGTGGCGTCCGATCACTTCGTAACCTAGGGTCACCGTTTCTGCCGGGAGACCTCTGGAGTCAATGGTACGACCGCGTTTTCTCGGCGGAGAGCCAAAAATCCGGCTGAAAAACAGATTAACAAGTGAATTAACGTAAATATGCCATCCCAGCGTGCGGCCAGGGGAATTTCAGCGGTTTCAGGAAGACCGCCGGTGATGAACGTCTTGGCGCCGAGTGCCGCACTGACCCGGACGCGGCCATAGGCGTCGATGATCGCCGAAATGCCGGTATTGGCGGCTCTCACGACCGGTATGCCCTCTTCCACGGCGCGAACTTGAGCCTGGTGGAGATGCTGATAGGGCCCCGGGGTGTGGCCGAACCAGGCGTCGTTGGTGACGTTCAAAAAGAAACTTGGGCGATCCCCCTCGTCGGCGAGAATCTCACCAGGAAAGATAATTTCGTAACAAATCAGCGGAACGAAGGGCGGCGTCGACGGCAGAGTGAGGGTCCGCCGGCGGGTGCCGGACGAGAAGCCGCCGCCGAGCAGAGACAGCTGCCGGAGCCCGATGCGATCGAGCAAATTCTGCAGCGGAAGGTACTCGCCGAATGGTACTAAATGTACCTTATCGTACGATCCGACGATCGTTCCGTCGCTGTCGACGAGGTAGATCGAGTTGAACACCCGGCGGCTGCCGTCCGGTTCGTTTTCAAGCCGAGCAGCGCCGGTGGCGAGATGTGCGCCCTGCGGCAGGAGCCGGCCGATGGCGGCAAGGGCCGCGGGCTCGTCTGTCAGGATGAAGGGCAGGGCGGTTTCCGGCCAGACCACCAGCGTCTGCCCGTCGAGGGGATGGCCGCCCGCCTCGGCGCTGAGCGTCAGATAATCCTGAAAGACGCGGTTCCGGTTTTCCGGCAGCCATTTCTGGGCCTGGTCGACGGCCGGCTGGACGATGCGCAGATTGGTGCCGGGGACGGTCGCATCGGAGGCCGAGCCGAGGCGCAAAAGCCCGTAACCCGCGAGCGCCAGAACCACGGCCACCGACAGGAGTGGCGCCAGATATTTGCGCCGTTCGCCGGTGACGAGAGTGACGGGCGCGGCGAAGATGACGACGGCGAGGAAGCTCAAGGCATAGATGTTGGCGAGCGAGGCCGACTGCATCATCACTTCGCCAGCCGTCAACGCGTAACCGAGGGCGTTCCACGGGAAACCGGTGAAGAGATGGCCGCGCACCCATTCGGCGCTGCCGAGGCCGAAGGCGAGAGCGAAAATCCGCCAGCCGCTGCTCGACCAGATGAGCCGTGCCGCAACGATTCCGACGCCCCAGAGGATCGCAAGGCCGCCAGGCAGAAGGACGACGGCGAAGGGCATCAGCCAGCCGAACTGGTCAGCCTCCACGAGAAAGGCCGACCCGACCCACCAGAGTCCGGCGAGAAAATAGCCGAAGCCGAACCACCAACCGGCTCCGAATGCTGCCATCAACCGTCCGGTGCGGCCGGAAAACCGTGACGACACGGCGCCATCGACAAGAAGCACGAGAACCGGCAGCGTCAGCCACAGGAGCGGAAACAGAAAGAAGGGCGCTTGTGCGAGGGCTGAAACCGCTCCGGCCGAAAAAGCGATGCCCCGTCGGCGCCACCCCCATGAAAGAATGATCGCCTGAGCGAGCCTATTCATGTGCAACTCGAATCGCTTGCCGGTGCGTCCGCGAGATGACGGCCTAAGCGGCACGAAATCAAGCCGGGCTTTCCGTGGCCCGCCCTTCAATCGTCCAATTCCCCGCGGACGGTGCGTTTTCGTAACCATCGCCGGCCGATTTCAGCGCCAGTGCCCGAAAGGGTGCCATGCGGTCGACCGAAGCCTGCCTGGAGCCTCGATGCATCTTCAAAGAGCCCCTGCGCCGATTTCCTCTGTTTGCACCGCGCCTGTCTGCGTCGCGCCTGTCCGCGCCACACCTCTCCGTTGCGCTCTCCTCGCGGTTTTGAGCCTCGCCTGCCTCCTCGCCTCGGAATTCCCGGCCACAGCCGCCATGCTGCGCACCGGCCAGGTGACGGCGGGCGGTGCGGAGAGCTTTGCTGGTGCGATGATCGACGAGCTCGAAACTGCGCTCCGGGACGAGAAGGCCGATCTCGTCTTGAGGCGCCTGGCAAGGGGCGAGGCAGGGGACGCAAAGCCGGAGGCCTTCGAACCCGAGGCACTCTGGGACCGGCTCACGACCGGCCGTGTCGATATCGCGGCTCTGCCGCTCGCTGCGGCCACCTCCTCCGATCCGATTTTTGGGGCGGCGTCGATGCCCGGTCTGGCGCGCCGGCATGCGGATGCGGACGCCCTTGCCCAATCGGCCTTCATGGCCGACCTCAAGACCCATCTCGACAATGCCGGCATGATCGTTCTCGCCGATGCCTGGCTTGCCGGCGGTTTTGTCTCCTCCGGCGCCTGTCTGGAAGGGCCGCCATCGACGGCCGGCAAAACCCTGCATGCCGAGGGCGAGCCCCTGCGGACCATTTTGACGAAATCTGGAGCATCGGTGGCGCGGGCGCCGAGAGCGCGCCTCGCTGCCGCCCTTGCGGGCGGGGTCATCGATGGGGCGCTTGCCTCGTCCTCGGTCCTTGCCGACCCGGAACTGGCGCGTGCCGCCAAATGCCTGACGGCGCCCGGAAGCGACGCCCTCTGGTTCAGCTATGAGCCGATCGTCATCGCGCGTCCGAGCTGGGAAGCCTTAAGCGACGACGAGCGCGCGGCACTCAAAGCGGCGGGCGACAAAGTCACAGCCTGGGCCGCGAGAGAATCCCGCGCGCAGGACGATCGGCTGGTGCAGATCTACCGAAAGGCGGGCGCCGAGGTGGAAGAGATGCCGCGTTCTGCGCTCGACCAATGGTTGGCCGTCGCCGTGGAATCGAGCTGGCGCGATTTCGCCCGCGACGTGAAGGACGGCAAGCGTCTTCTGGCCGAGGCGATCACGGGCGATTGAAGGCCTTTCTGGCTGCGGCCGCGCCACCTCTTGTTCAAGGACGCGTGAGCTGCCTGAATGCCGGTCATGGATCGCAATCTCTATACCCGCCTTGCCGCCCTTTTTCCCGCCGCGACCAAAACCGCGCCCTTTGCGCGGCTGACGGACGGGCGAAGTCTCAGTTATGCGGACGTGGAAAAAGGCTCCGCCCGTTTTGCCAATGCGCTCGTCAAGCTCGGCGTGAAGCCCGGCGACCGCGTCGCCGTTCAGGTCGAAAAGAGCATCGAGGCGGTGCTTCTCTATCTCGGGACCGTGCGCGCTGGTGCCGTCTTCCTGCCTCTCAACACCGCCTACACGTCGGCGGAGGTCGCGTATTTTCTGAACGATGCGGAGCCGGCCCTCTTTGTCTGCGATCCGGCCAAAGCGGAGATCCTTTCGCCTATCGCGGAAGAGGCTGGGGCCCGGCTCGAGACGCTCGGCGTGCGCAAGAAGCGCGAAAAAGCCTCGGGGAGCCTCGACCGGCTCACCGTTTCGGCCGGCGATCAATTCAAGACGCTGGCGCGGGCCGACGACGATCTCGCCGCGATCCTCTACACGTCCGGCACGACCGGCCGTTCCAAGGGCGCGATGCTGAGCCACGACAACCTCGTCTCTAATGCCCTCACCTTGACGGACCTCTGGCAGTTCTCCGGAGATGACGTCCTTCTCCACGCGCTGCCGGTCTTCCACACCCACGGTCTTTTCACGGCGTGCAATGTCGTTCTTGCCGCCGGGGCGTCGATGATTTTCCTGCCCCGCTTCGATCTCGACCTAGTGATCGAGGCGCTGCCGCAAGCCACGGTGATGATGGGGGTGCCGACATTTTACACTCGTCTTCTTGACGATCCGCGCCTAGTGCACAAACTGGTGCAAGAAGTACGACTTTTCATTTCCGGTTCCGCACCCCTCCTACCTGCAACCCATGCTGCTTTTCTCGAACGGACCGGCCATGCGGTCTTGGAACGCTACGGTATGACGGAAACGAGCATGAACACGTCGACTCCTTATGAGGGTGATCGCCGACCCGGGACGGTCGGCCTGCCCTTGCCGGGCGTCGATCTCCGCATCGCCGATCCGGAGACGGGTTCGCAAAAGAAGATGAGCGAGATCGGCGTCATCGAAGTGAAAGGACCGAACGTTTTTAAGGGCTATTGGCGCATGCCGGAGAAGACGGCGGAGGAATTCCATGATGGGTGGTTTCGCACGGGAGATCTCGGCCTCATCGACGAAGCCGGCTATGTCCACATCGTCGGACGGGCCAAGGACCTTATCATCTCCGGCGGTTTGAACATCTATCCGAAGGAGATCGAAATTGTCCTCGATGACTGCGCGGGCGTGCTGGAATCAGCGGTGATCGGGGTTCCGCATCCCGATTTCGGGGAGGCGGTGATCGCTCTTGTGGTCCCCGCGGCGGAAGAAGCGCCCGAAGCTGAAAAGCTGAGCGCGGTCCTTGCGCAAAAACTGGCAAGCTTTAAGCAACCGAAGGCTCTTATTTTCGTCGAAGACCTGCCTCGCAACGCCATGGGGAAGGTCGAGAAGAGCAAGTTGCGCGCGCAATTCAGCCAGGTGCTGCAGGAAATTGAGGCAGGCAAGGATCGGCCGATTCCTGTAGGCAAGCAATCGTAGGGTGGTTTGCCCCCGGGATTGCAAAGCCACGAACACAAACGTCATGGATCCCGCCCGGCCGGTCAGCTGTCACGGCCGTTTGTGTGGGTGACAACTTGCCTGGATGCGCATGCGCGTCGGGCCACAATCGCGAGGAGCGCGATCATGAATGCAGCGACAGCCGTCACTCTTTCGCGCCGCATCGAGGATGCGGAAGATGTGAAAAGGCTCATCATCGAGAAGCTGAAATATGCGGTCGGCAAGGATCCGGAGCATTCGGTCCGGCAGGATTGGAGCGCAGCGCTCATTCTGGCGGTCCGGGATCAGCTTGTTGATCATTGGATGGCCTCCACCCGCCGTGCCTACGAGCAGGACCAGAAGCGGGTCTACTACCTGTCGATGGAATTTCTGATCGGCCGTCTGCTCAAAGACACGATCATCAATCTCGGACTCGAGGCGCCTGTGCGTGAAGCGCTGACGGAACTCGGCGCCGATTACGACGAGATCCTGCGCTCCGAACCCGACGCAGCTTTGGGCAATGGCGGCCTTGGGCGCCTCGCGGCCTGTTTCCTCGATTCCATGTCGACCCTGGGCATACCGGCGCACGGCTATGGCATCCGCTACGAGAACGGCCTCTTTCGTCAGTCCATTCACGACGGCTGGCAGGCGGAGGAGCCGGAGGATTGGCTGGTCACGGGCCACAATTGGGAATTCGAGCGCCCCGAAGTCATCTACAACATTCCCTTCGGCGGCGAGGTCATCACCACGCCGGAAGGCAAGGCCGTCTGGCACCCGGCGGAAGTCATGCTGGCCGCGGCCTACGACACCCCGATCGCCGGCTGGCGCGGGCGCCATGTCAACACGCTCCGGCTCTGGGCCGGCAAGCCTGCCAAGCGCGTCGATCTCGACCGCTTCAACCGCGGCGAATATCTCTCCGCGATGGAGGCGGCGGTGCGCGCCGAGACGGTGTCGCGCATCCTCTACCCGGACGACACCACGGAGGAAGGCAAGAACCTCCGCCTGCGTCAGGAGTTCTTCTTCACCTCTGCATCGTTGCAGGATCTTCTGCGTCGCTACCTGTCGTCTCATGACGACATCAGCAAGCTTCCGGAGAAGGTGGCGATCCAGCTCAACGACACGCATCCCGCAATCGCGGTCGCCGAGCTCATGCGCCTTCTCGTCGACACGCACGGCCTGTCGATGGAGGTGGCGTTCCAGCTCACACGCGAAACGCTCTCCTACACCAACCACACCTTGATGCCGGAAGCTCTGGAGCGCTGGTCGCTGCAGCTTTTTGGCTCCGTCCTGCCACGCCATCTCGACATCATTCGCTGGATCGACGAGCAGCATCTGCGAACGGCGGCCGCCGCCAAGCGCACGCTCGATCTGGAGCGGGTGCGTATCGTCGATCACACCAACGGTCAGGGCGTGCGGATGGGGCATCTCGCTTTCGTCGGCAGCCACCGCGTCAACGGCGTCTCGGCCTTGCACGCCGATCTGATGAAGCAGACGGTCTTCCAAGATCTCGATTCGCTCTATCCAAGCCGGATCCTCGGCGTCACCAACGGTGTCACGCCGCGCCGCTGGCTGCATTCGTGCAACAAGCCCTTGAGCGATCTCCTGATCGAGACCATCGGCGAGGATTGGATCGGTGATCTGGAGGCCATCGAAGCGGTGGCGCCCTATGCAGAGGATGCCGCGTTCCGCGAGCGCTTCCGTGCCGCCAAGCACGAGAACAAATGCCGTCTGGTGGCGGAGATCCAGAGCCGCGTCGGCATCCATGTCTCGCCGGACGCCATGTTCGACGTGCAGATCAAGCGCATGCACGAATACAAGCGCCAGCTCCTCAACATCATGGAGGCCGTGGCGCAGTATTTTGCCATCCGCAACGATCCGGCTGCCGACTGGACGCCGCGTGTCAAGATCTTCGGCGGCAAGGCCGCGCCAGGCTACGAGATGGCGAAGCTGATCATCAAGTTGATCAACGACGTCGCGCGGGCCGTCAACAGCGACCCCGTAATCGGCGACAGGCTCAAGATCGTCTTCCTGCCGAACTACAACGTCTCGACCGCCGAGCGCATCATCCCCGCGGCCGATCTATCCGAGCAGATCTCGACGGCTGGCATGGAAGCCTCCGGCACCGGCAACATGAAGCTTGCTCTCAATGGTGCGCTGACGATCGGCACGCTCGATGGCGCGAATGTCGAGATCTGTGATCGGGTCGGGCGCGAAAACATCCATATCTTCGGCCTGACCGCGGAGGACGTCGCCAATTATCGGATCTCCGGCTACGATTCGCGCGCCGTCATCGACGGCAACGAGACCCTCAAGACGGTTCTCGATGCGATCGGCTCAGGCGTTTTCTCGCCTGAGGATCCGAACCGCTTCCGGGCCATCGTCGACCGGCTCTCCTATGACGATTATTTCTTCGTCACGGCGGATTTCGCCGCCTATCTCGACGAGCAGCGCAAGGTCGACCGCGCGTTCATGGACAAAGAGGACTGGACGCGTCGTACGATCTTGAACACGGCACGTGTCGGCTGGTTCTCTGCAGACCGCGCCATTCGCGATTACGCTCGCGAGATCTGGAACGTCGAGACGCCTTCGGCGAAAGAGATCAATCAGGGCGGCGAGTAGCCGGCGAGATGTGAAAGCCCGGCCGCGATCAGCGCGGCCGAGGCGCATCACATCTTGGTGGCAAGCTCCGAGCCGAGCTGTGCGACGAGCCGTTCCGCCACGGCCTCTTTGCTCATCCGCGGCCATTCTTCGTGGCTCGCAGGCCCGATGAGCTGCACGGCGTTTTCCGTGCCGCCCATGATTCCGGTCGCGGGCGAGACATCGTTGGCGAGGATGAAGTCGCAGCCCTTGCGTTGAAGTTTGGCGCGGGCGTGGGCAACGACGTCATTGGTCTCTGCCGCGAAGCCGACGACGAGGCGCGGACGCATCTCGTGCCGGGAGAGCGTCGCCAGGATATCCGGGTTTTCCACCAGGGTGAGGGCCGGAGCGCCCGTTTGCGTCTTCTTCAGTTTCCGCTCCGCTTCTTCCGCCGTGCGCCAGTCGGCGACGGCTGCGGCGAGAACTGCGATATCGACGGGAAGTGCGGCTTCGACAGCTGCCAGCATCTCGCGCGCCGTCTCCACCGCCACGAGGTCCACGCCTTCCGGCGCCGGGATCGTGACCGGCCCGGAAACAAGTGTCACATGCGCACCGGCTCTGGCAAAAGCGGCAGCGATGGCATGCCCCTGCCGCCCGGAAGATCTGTTGGCGAGATAGCGAACCGGGTCGATCGGCTCGTGCGTTGGACCGGAGGTGACGAGAACGCGCCGGCCCGATAGCGGTCGCAAAGCCGCGGATGTGTCGACATCGCTGCCGAGACGCCGGACGATCTCTGCAAAGATCGCCTGTGGCTCGCTCATCCGGCCTTCGCCGCTCTCATCCCTTTCCGCCATTTCCCCGGCTTCCGGGCCCATGAAGCCGTATCCGTCGCTGTGAAGCTGCGCGACGTTGCGCCGTGTCGCCGGATGCGCCCACATCCTGGGATTCATGGCAGGGGCGAGAAGCACGGGCTTGTCGCTTGCAAGCAGCACGGCACCTGCGAGATCGTCGGCAAGGCCGGCGGCAAGCCGCGCCATCCGGTCCGCCGTCGCCGGCGCCACGACGATGAGATCCGTCTGCCGCGACAGCCGGATATGGCCGATATCTTCCTCTGCCTGACGGTCGAAGAGCTCGCTGAAAACCGGTTCGTGGCTCAAGGCGCCGACGGCGAGTGGCGTCACGAATTCCTGCGCCGCCTTGGTCATGACGGTGCTGACCGACGCCCCCGCCTTCTTCAAGAGGCGGATGAGCTCCAGGCATTTGTAGGCGGCGATACCGCCGCCGATGACGAGCAGGATGCGCTTGTCCTTGAGTTTCGTCATGCCTGCCGCTCCGTCGAAAAAGCCGGTCGCTCGCCCTGTTTTAGCGCCACAGAGAGGCGACCGCCATGACGACGAGCGCAAGCCCGCCGAGCCGCACCGCCCAGCGCGTCCAGAAGAGCTCGTGCGTTCCGGCGTCGGCGAGCCGGTCGACCGTCTGGTCGTCGAGCTTGATGCCGCCGGCGGAGAACGCCGCGAGCCGGTCGACGGCCGATTCCACGCGGGTCAAAGTGTCCGGCAGGTGCTCGACGAATTTGCCGATCTCGCGCAGGGAATCCGCCGCCTCTTCAAGACGCCCGACGGGGCCGAGATGGCGGGAGATCCACTCCGTGACGACGGGATCGGCCGCTGCCCACATGTCGAAATCCGGATCGAGACGCCGGGCGACGCCTTCCACCACGACCATGGTTTTCTGCAGCAGGATCAGCTCCGGCCGCGTCTGCATGTTGAAGAGTGCCGTCACCTCGAAGAGGAGACCGAGAAGCCGCGCCATGGAGATTTCACTCGCGCGCTGGCCGTGGATCGGCTCGCCGATCGCTCTGAGCGCCTGCGCAAAATCTTCCGCCGAATGGATCGGCGGCACATAGCCGATCTCGATATGCAGCTTGGCGATCTTGAGATAGTCGCGCTTGATGAAGCCGTAGAGAACCTCGGCGAGGAAGCGCCGCTCCTTCGGTCCGATGCGCCCCATAATGCCGAGATCGACGGCGACGAGACGTCCTTCCCGGTCCACGAAGAGATTGCCCTCGTGCATGTCGGCGTGGAAAAAACCGTCCCGCAACGCATGGCGCAGGAACGACTGCACGACGATGCGGGCGAGGTTCTGGCGATCGATTCCGGCCTCGATGATGCCCGCGGTATTCCGGAGCTTGATGCCGTTGATCCACTCCATCGTCAGGACGTCGCGGCCGGTATGGGCCCAATCGACGGCCGGCACGCGGAATTCCGTTTCCCCGATGATGTTTTCCGACAGCTCCGAATAGGCCGCGGCTTCCAGGCGCAGATCCATTTCCAGGAGCACGGTGCGTTCGAGCGATTGCACGACGGCGACAGGCTTCAGCCGTTTGCCTTCCGCCGAAAGCCGCTCCAGGAAGCGCGCCCCCGCATAAAACGTCTCCAGATCGCGCTGAAAGCCACCCCGCACATGCGGACGCAGCACCTTGACGGCGACTTCACGCTCCTCGCCGTCGACGAGCCGCGTCGCGTGGTGAACCTGGGCGATGGAGGCGGCCGCCACGGGCTCTGAGAAGGAGGTGAAAATCTCCTCCACCTTGCGGCCGAGATTGATCTCGATGATCGCCTTGGCCTCTTCCGTCGGGAAGGGCGGCATCTCATCCTTGAGGCCCGAGAGGGCTTCGGCGGCATCGTTGCCGACGATATCCGCCCGCGTGGCCAGGAACTGCCCAAGCTTCACATAGGAGGGACCGAGCCGGTGAAGCCGGGCCGAAAGGCGCCGGCCGCGTTCGGTATCCGAAAGCCCGCGTGGCTCGAAAAGCCGCGCGAAACGTACAAAACGGGCCGCGACCGGCGGCACCTCGTCGACATCGACGAAGCCAAGCGCGCCGGCGCGGACGATATGAAAGCCCGCCTTTGTGAGGCGGATGAGATTGAGCACGCTGTGCGACCTTAGAGCTTTATCGCGTTAGAGCTTCCAGCCCGAATGCAGGGCAACGACGCCGGTTGTATAGTCACGATAGCTGACGCGCTCAAAGCCGGCGTCGGAGATCATGCTGGCGAAACGCTCCTTGTTCGGGAAGACGCGGATCGATTCCACCAGATATTGATAGGATTCGCGATCGCCGGTGACGACCTGCCCGATCATCGGGATGACGCGGAAGGAATAGGCCTCGTAAAGCTGCGCGATCACCGGCGTGGAGACCGGCGTGAATTCCAGGCACAGAAAACGCCCACCCGGTTTCAGGACGCGGTAGGCTTCCGACAGCGCCTTGTCGAGCCGCGGCACGTTGCGGATGCCGAAAGCGATCGTATAGGCGTCGAAGCTCTTGTCCTCGAAGGGCAATTCCTCGGCGTTGGCTTCCGCATAAGAGAGATTGGTGTAGCCGTGCTTTTCGGCCCGCTCGCGGCAGACTTCAAGCATCGAACCGTTGATGTCGGCAACCGTGATCTCGGCGTGCCCGCGCGAGCGGTCGGAGATGCGAAAGGCGATGTCGCCGGTGCCGCCGGCCATGTCGAGCACCCGGTAGGGCCGTCCCGAATGGGGCGGGGCGAGCCAGGAGACCATGGCGTTCTTCCAAAGCCGATGCAGGCCGCCCGACATCAGGTCGTTCATGATGTCGTAGCGCCGAGCGACGGAATGGAAGACGTCGTCGACACGCCCCTGCTTTTCCTCCATCGGCACCTCTTGGTAGCCGAACTGGGTCTTTTCACTCATAGCTGATCCTCTGGACAAATCCGGAGGCGCCGGTGTTGCGGCGCGGTTGCCGCGGACCATAACGAAAGCCTTGGCGACACGCCATGCGGCGTGACGCGGAAAGATGAAGGATAAGTGGCGATGCCGGAATTGCCGGAAGTGGAAACGATCAGGCGCGGTCTGGCGCCGGTTCTGGAAGGCCGGTCGATCGAGAAGGTCGAGTTGCGCCGCCCGGATCTGCGGTTTCCCCTGCCGCCCGGCTTTGCCGCCGCGCTTGAAGGTCGCCGCATCGACCATGTCGGCCGCCGTGCGAAATATCTTGTGGTGGAAACCGACACCGCGGCTGGCGGCCCGATTCTCATCATGCATCTCGGCATGACCGGTTCCTTCCGATTCGAGGGATCCCTCAATCTGACGCCGGCCGAAGGGCGCTATTTCGACAACAAAAAGAAGACCGTCCACGATCATGTCGTGTTTCATTTGGATGGTGGTCTCGATCTCGTCTTCAACGACGCGCGCCGCTTCGGCTTCATGGCCCTCGGCGAAGCGGGCCATTTGGAGGAGCATCCGCTTTTCGCCCATCTCGGACTGGAGCCGACCGGCAATGCTCTCTCCGCCCCGCTGCTCGCGACGAAGTTCGCCGGCCGCAAGGCGCCCTTGAAGGCGGTGTTGATGGATCAGCGCGTCATCGCCGGGCTCGGCAACATTTATGTTTGCGAGGCGCTATGGCGCGCGCGGCTGTCTCCTCGGCGCGCGGCCGGAACCTTGGTGCGCCAGGATGGGGAGCCGAGCGCGCGTCTGACGCGGCTGGTGGATGCAGTCCGCGCCGTCATTGCCGATGCGGTCGCGGCGGGCGGCTCCTCCTTGCGCGATTACGTTCAGGCCGATGGCTCCGTCGGCCGCTTCCAGGAGAGCTTTGCCGTCTATGACCGGGAAGATTTTCCGTGCCCGCGGCCGACCTGTTCGGGTGTGGTTTCCCGTATCGTGCAGTCGGGCCGGTCGACGTTCTATTGCCCTGTCTGTCAGAGATGAGGCCAAGGTTGCCTTGCCGCTTTTGCGCAACCGCTTTACGGCTATCGCCAGGGAAACGTCAGTCAGGAGGGGGCATGGCCTACGATTATATTCTGGTGGAGCGGCGCGGGCGCGCCGGGCTCATCACCTTGAACCGCCCGAATGCGCTCAACGCCTTGTCGGCCGGTCTCGTCGCTGAACTCAATGCAGCACTCGACGAATTCGAGGCCGACGACAAGATCGGTGCGATCGTCATCACTGGCTCCGAAAAGGCTTTTGCCGCGGGTGCCGACATCACCGAAATGAAGGAGCTGGATTTCGTCACCGCCTATCGCGACGATTTCATCTCCGAATGGGACAAGGTCGGCCAGCGACGAAAGCCGTTGGTCGCGGCCGTGGCCGGTTATGCGCTCGGCGGTGGCTGCGAGCTCGCGATGATGTGCGATTTCATCATCGCGGCGGAAACGGCGAAGTTCGGTCAGCCGGAAATCAGCCTCGGTGTCATCCCGGGCTCCGGCGGAACCCAGCGCCTCACCCGCTTCGTCGGCAAGGCGAAAGCGATGGATATGTGCCTGACTGGGCGTCTCATGGAGGCTGACGAGGCAGAGCGCGCTGGCCTCGTCTCCCGTGTCGTGCCCGTCGGAGATGTCCTGGAAGAGGCGGTGAAGGCCGCTCAGAAGATCGCATCCTTCTCTCTTCCGGCCGTCATGATGGCGAAGGAAAGCGTCAACCGCGCCTATGAGACGACGATGGCGGAAGGCATTCGCTTCGAACGTCGGATCTTTCAGGCCCTGTTTGCGACCGAAGACCAGAAAGAAGGCATGCTCGCCTTCACGGAAAAGCGCTCGCCGCAATTCAACAACCGTTGAGCAATGCCGTTGTCAGTCCCGGCGCATGTATGAGCGTCGGGGCGGGGCAGGAATCTCCCGGGCGGTGTCATCTCGTGAGAGAAGTCTAGGTCTTCGTGATTTCGCCGGTGATCCTGCCCGACTTGGTATTTCGACGAGTTGAAATGAAGACGTATTTGCGGGCAGCATTGCGGAAGGTTACCGACCCTTACCCATTCTGCCCTCCGGAGCCTCCATGGCCACAGATCCTCGTATTGCCATCCGTCGCGCGCCCTATGAAGACGAGGAGGCGGTGGTCAAAAGCCGCCTCGCCGCGATAAATCTGGACGAAGCGGCACGCAAGCGTGCCGGTGCCAAGGCCGCCGGGATGGTGTCTGCCCTGCGGGCCGATCCGGCCCCGCATCTGATGGAGCGTTTTCTCTCCGAATACGGTCTCTCCACCGACGAAGGCGTGGCTCTGATGTGCCTCGCAGAGGCTTATCTCCGTGTGCCGGACGCTCACACGCTCGATGCGCTGATCCGCGACAAGATCGGGGGAGCCGATTGGGGCAGCCATCGCGGGCAAAGTGAATCGCTTTTGCTGAATGCCTCATCCTGGGGCCTGATGCTGACAGGCCGCCTTTACGGGTCGGAAGGGCAGGACGAGCAGACCGAGGCGCATCTCATCCATACGATGCGCCGCATGGTGCAACGTGTCGGCGAGCCTGTCGTGCGCGCCGCCGTGGCACAGTCGATGAAGGTGTTGGGCGCGCAGTTCGTGCTCGGGCGCAACATCGAGGAGGCGCTGCGTCGTGCCGAGTCGATGCGCGCCAAGGGCTATCGCTATTCCTACGATATGCTGGGCGAGGCGGCGCGAACGCGCGAAGACGCCGAGGCCTATTTTCGCTCTTATTCGAACGCGATCAGCGCCATCGGCAAGGCCGCCAATGCCGAGCGCGTCACCGACAATCCGTCGATCTCCGTCAAACTCTCGGCGCTCCATCCGCGCTATGAGACGGTGCAGAAGGAGCGCGTTCTGGCCGAACTCGTGCCGACGCTCGTCCAGTTGATGCGTCAGGCGAAGGCCGCCGGCATCGGTCTCACCGTCGATGCGGAGGAGGCCGACCGTCTCGATCTGTCGCTTCAGGTCATGGAACGCGCGCTTTCAGAGCCGGAATTTGCCGATTGGGACGGCTTCGGTTTCGTCGTCCAGGCGTTCTCGAAAGCCTCCCTGCCGGTCCTTCACTGGATCGTGGATCTCGCGGAACGTCTCGACCGTCGCTTTGCCGTGCGTCTCGTCAAAGGCGCCTATTGGGATTACGAGATCAAACAGGCGCAGATCCTCGGTCTTGCCGCCTATCCGGTCTTCACCCGCAAGCCATCGACCGACGTCTCCTATCTGGCCGGCGCGAGTTTTCTGCTCGCACATTGCGACCGTATCTTCCCCCAGTTTGCCACGCACAACGCCCATACGGCCTGCGCCATTCTGGAAATCGCGCCGCCCGAGGCGCGCTTTGAATTCCAGCGTCTGCACGGCATGGGCGAGGCGCTGCACGAACGCCTGAGGAAAGAGACGGGCCGTCCCTGCCGCATCTATGCGCCGGTTGGCATCCACAAGGATCTGCTTGCCTATCTCGTCCGCCGGTTGCTCGAGAACGGCGCCAATTCCTCCTTCGTCCACCAGCTCCTCGATGAGGAGGTGCCGGCGGAAAAGCTGGTCGAAGACCCGATTTCGCTGGTCGAGCAGGCAAAGCCGGTCGCCCATCCGCTGATCCCGCTGCCGCCCGACATCTATGAGCCGGATCGCAAGAACTCCAAAGGCTGGAATCTGAACAATCCGCTCGATCTGGAGACGCTTTCCGAAGCCATGAGGCCGTTTGAGGCGGTGCAATGGCGCGCAGCACCCCTGATCGGCGGCGAGGAAGGCCCGGGAAGCGCACGGGATGTCTTCAATCCGGCGCATCCGGCCGAAAAAGTCGGCGTTGTCGTAGATGCCGACGCGGACACCGCCAAACGCGCTCTCGGCGTGGCTGCCGATGCGGTGGCGGCCTGGCAGGAGATCGGGGCGGAGGCGCGCGCCGAGATCTTGGAGCGTGCCGCGACGCTTTATGAGGAGAACGCGCCCGAACTCATCGCCCTTGCCTCCCGCGAAGCGGGCAAGACGCGCCTCGACGGTGTGTTGGAAGTGCGCGAAGCCGCAGATTTTCTGCGCTATTACGCGAGCGAAGCCCGCCGGCTTTTCGCCGAAGAGGGCGCAACGCGGCACGGCCGCGGGGTTTTCGTCTGCATCTCGCCGTGGAATTTCCCGCTGGCGATTTTCACCGGTCAGCTTTCGGCCGCGCTCGTCGCCGGCAATGCCGTCGTCGCCAAACCCGCCGAGCAATCCCCTCTGACGGCGGCAAAGGCCGTGGCGCTTTTGCACGAGGCGGGTGTGCCGAAAGGCGTGCTCAATCTCGTTCCGGGAGAGGGATCTGTGGTCGGTTCCGCACTCACCTCCGATCCGAGGGTCGGTGGCGTCTGCTTCACCGGTTCGACGGACACAGCGATTTTGATCGACCGGGCTTTGGCGAAAGCGGGGCCCGTGCGTGCGCCGCTCATCGCCGAGACGGGCGGCCTCAATGCGATGATCGTCGATTCGACCGCACTTCCAGAGCATGCGGTTCGCGACATCGTGCAATCGGCCTTCCAATCGGCCGGGCAGCGCTGTTCGGCGCTGCGTGCTCTCTTCGTGCAGGAGGACGTCGCACCGGCGCTTTTGAAGATGCTGAAGGGAGCGACCGAAGAGCTCGTCATTGGCGATCCGTGGGATCCCGCAACCGATGTCGGGCCGGTGATCGATGAGGAAGCGCGGCAGACGATCGAAACCCATGTGGCAAAGCTCACGGGCGAAGGACGGCTCCTCTTCACGCACGAAAAAATGCCGGGGGAGGGCAATTTCGTCGCGCCAGTGGCGCTTCGTCTCGATCGTTTCGACGAGCTCGAGCGCGAGATCTTCGGGCCCGTCCTGCACGTCATCACCTTCAAGGCGAAGGAGATCGACGCGGTGGTGGCTGCTATCAACGCGTCGGGCTATGGCCTCACTCTCGGCATCCATTCGCGTATCGACCAGCGGGTGGAGCGCATTTGCGACCACGCCCATGTCGGCAACATCTATGTGAACCGCAATCAGATCGGTGCGGTCGTCGGTGTGCAGCCCTTCGGTGGCGAAGGGCTTTCCGGCACCGGCCCGAAGGCCGGCGGCCCGCATTATCTCGCCCGCTTCACGCGGCCGGTCGACGTGACCGCCGTTCCGCTTCCGAGGGACGAGGAGAGGCCGCAGGTTGCCGCCCTGGCTCCGGCCGATCTCGCGGCTCTTCCGGATATGAGCGAATGGGAGGCTAACTCCGCTCGCATCATGGTCTTGGCGAGCGCTGCCGGCGAATTGCCGGAACCTGCCCGAAAGGTTGCCCATGAGGTGATCGAGGCGGCACGGCCGGAGATCGCCGGCGTCGTGGCGTTGCCGGGCCCGACGGGCGAGGCCAATCGCCTGTCGCTGCATGGCCGCGGGTTGGCGCTTTGTCTGGGCGCCTCCCCAGCCGATGAAGGCCCGGCCGATGGAGACGGAGCACGGGCGGGCGCGCTTCTGGCGCAGGTCGTGACGGCCCTTGCCGCTGGCAATCGCGCCGTCGTGCCGGCCGGCATCGTCGATGCCGCCGTGGTGGCGTTCAAGACAGCGCTGGAACGTGTCGGCGCCCCGGCGGGTCTCGTTGTCGTGGTGGAGGGCGAGCCCGTGGCGCTCGCTGCCGGCCTTCGGGGCCTCGGTCTCGTCGCGTATGAGGGCGGTGGCACGCAGGCACGAACGTTGCGCATCGCTCTTGCCGAACGCCAGGGGGCGCGGCTGCCGCTTCTGTCCCTGGCGGAAGGCGTGGCGGCTTTCGCCACCGAGCGCGTCGTGTCGATCGACACCACCGCTTCGGGCGGCAATGCGACGCTTCTGACGCTCGCCGGCAGTTGAGGGAAGTTGCAGGCAAAACGCTTGCAACTCTCCACCGAGTACCTCGTTAGCCTACACAACAGGCTGGACCTCGCTCCGGCCTGACCTAGCTCGAATTGTATCGCCGGCGGCCTCCCGCCGGCGGCGCCCTATTGGAAACGTCCAAGCCGACAGGATCATGGAACAGGCTCTCAAACCCGCCGATCGCCTGCTGCACGCCCTCGCCGACAACCGCATCGCCATCGAGGCGGTGACGCCCGAGATCGACGGCGGCCGCTTTCCCGCCAAGGCCGCGGTCGGGGAAGTCGTGGTTGTGGAGGCAGATATCTTTTCCGATGGCCACGACCTCATCGACGCGGCGCTTCTGACGCGCCGAAAGGGTGATAAGGCGTGGTCTGAAACGCCGATGCGCCTCTACGAAAATGACCGCTGGCGCGCAGCCTTCGTGCCCGTCGAGAACACGACCTACGAATATACCGTGATTGCCTGGCGCGATCTCTTTCGAAGCTGGCGTTCCGATGTCGCGAAAAAGAAAAATGCCGGTCAGGATGTGGCCTCCGAACTCAAGGAGGGGCTGCATATTCTGAAGAAGGCGCTGTCGGAAAGCGACCGGCTCGATCCCGAAAGGCGGGCAAGGCTGCAGCGCGTCACCGAAGATATCGCCCGCCTTGCCGATCCGGCCCAGCAGTTTTCCGTGCTCATGGGCGAAGATCTTCTCGGTCTGATGACGGCCGGCGGACCGCGGAGCAATCTCTCTTATTACCTGCGGCTCCTCGATCTCTTCGTCGATCGCAAGCGTGCCGCATTCTCAAGCTGGTACGAGCTGATGCCGCGCTCGCAGTCGGGGGATCCTGCCCGCCACGGCACCTTCGACGATGTCATCGCGCAGCTCCCTTACGTGCGCGATCTCGGCTTCGACGTGCTTTATTTTCCGCCGATCCATCCGATCGGCAAGACCAACCGCAAGGGGCGCAACAATTCGCTGACGGCGCGCCCCGACGATCCCGGCAGTCCCTATGCCATCGGCTCGGAGGAAGGCGGTCACAAGGCCATCCATCCCGAGCTCGGCACGTTTGAGGATTTCCACCGTCTGGTGAAGGCGGCGGCGGAGCACGGGCTGGAGATCGCGCTCGATTTCGCCATCCAGTGTTCGCCCGACCATCCCTGGATCAAGGAACACCCGGAATGGTTTGATTGGCGTCCCGACGGCACCATCAGGTTTGCCGAAAACCCGCCGAAGAAATACGAGGACATCGTCAACGTCCATTTCTACCGCGATGCCATCCCGGGGCTCTGGCACGAGCTTCGTGACACGGTGCTGTTCTGGGTCGAGCACGGTGTCAAAATCTTCCGTGTCGACAATCCGCACACCAAGCCCCTGCCGTTCTGGGAGTGGATGATCGCGGAGGTGCGCCGCCGCCATCCTGACACGATCTTCCTGGCGGAAGCTTTCACGCGACCAAAGATGATGAAGCGCCTCGCCAAGGTGGGTTTCACCCAGTCCTATTCTTATTTCACCTGGCGCAACAACAAGGTCGAGCTTACAGAATATCTGACGGAGCTCACCACCGAGGAATGCCGCCATTACATGCGGCCGAACTTCTTCACCAATACGCCGGACATCAATCCGTTCTATCTTCAGAACAGCGGACGCGCCGGCTTCCAGGTGCGTCTCTTCCTGGCGGCGACGCTTGCCACCAATTACGGCATCTACTCAGGCTATGAGCTTTGCGAGGCCGCCGCGATGCCTGGCAAGGAAGAGTATCTGGATTCCGAAAAGTATGAGATCCGCGCCTGGGATTGGGACAGGCCCGGCCATATCAAGGATGACGTGCGCCGCCTCAATGCCTGGCGCAGGGCTCATCCGGCGTTGCAGCAATTCACCAATCTGTCGTTCTATAACGCCTACAACGACAACATTCTCTATTACGGCAAATATACCGACGATCTGTCGAGCTTCCTGCTGTTTGCCGTCAATCTCGATCCCTTGAACGCGCAGGGCGCGCATTTCGAGGTGCCGCTTTGGGAATTCGGGCTGTCTGACGATGCGCCGATCATGGCCGAGGATCTGGTCCTCGACAGGCGCTTCACCTGGCAGGGCAAGATGCAACACGTCTGGCTCAACCCGTCCGAGCGCACCTATGCGGCCTGGCGCCTGATTTCGCCTCAAGAGCGGCTCACGTGAACGCAGGCCCGACAGAAAACATGCAAAAATCCAATCGTTCCGAGCGCCCCCATCATCGCATCGACGGAGTGATCGATCGCTCCGACACCGAATGGTACAAGGACGCGATCGTCTATCAGCTGCACGTCAAAGCGTTTCTCGATTCGAACGGGGACGGCGTTGGCGACTTTGGTGGTCTTCTCGACCGGCTCGATTACATCGAGAGCCTGGGCGTCACCGCGATCTGGCTTCTGCCGTTCTATCCTTCGCCCTTGCGTGACGATGGCTACGACATCGCGGACTACCGCGCCATCAATCCGTCTTACGGCACGATGCGCGATTTCCGTCGCTTCGTGTCGGAAGCCCATCAGCGCGGCATCCGGGTGATCACCGAGCTCGTCATCAACCACACCTCCGACCAGCATCCCTGGTTCCAGAAGGCGCGCAATGCGAAGCCCGGATCGGCTGCGCGCAATTATTACGTCTGGAGCGATACCGATCAGAAATACCAGGGCACGCGCATCATCTTCCTCGACACGGAGACCTCCAACTGGACGTGGGATCCCGTCGCGGAAGGATTCTTCTGGCATCGCTTCTATTCCCACCAGCCGGATCTCAATTTCGACAATCCGCGGGTGATGAAGGAAGTGCTCTCGGTGATGCGCTTCTGGCTCGATATGGGGGTCGATGGGCTCCGGCTCGACGCGATTCCTTATCTCGTGGAGCGCGACGGCACCAACAACGAGAACCTGCCGGAGACGCATGTCGTCCTGAAGCAGATCCGCAGCGACCTCGACGAGAATTATTCCGATCGGATGCTGCTCGCCGAAGCCAATCAATGGCCCGAGGATACGCGTCCCTATTTCGGCGAGGGCGACGAATGCCACATGGCATTCCACTTCCCCTTGATGCCGCGCATGTACATGGCGCTGGCGCAGGAGGACCGCCATCCGATCACCGATATCATCCGTCAGACGCCGGAAATTCCGGATCCCTGCCAATGGGCGATCTTTTTGCGCAACCACGACGAGCTGACGCTCGAAATGGTGACGGATACGGAGCGCGACTATCTGTGGCGCACCTATGCGTCCGATCAGAAGGCGCGCATCAATCTCGGCATCCGCCGCCGTCTGGCGCCGCTCATGCAAAACGATCGCCGCAAGATCGAGTTGATGAATGCGCTCCTGTTGTCGATGCCGGGCACGCCGGTGCTCTATTACGGCGACGAGATCGGCATGGGCGACAATTACTTCCTGGGCGACCGCGACGGCGTGCGCACTCCCATGCAATGGTCGGGCGACCGCAATGGCGGCTTCTCGCGTGCCAATCCGCAGCAGCTCTATCTGCCGCCGGTGCAGGACCCGATCCACGGCTATGAAGCGATCAATGTCGAGGCGCAGCAATCCGATCCGTCATCGCTCCTGAACTGGATGCGGCGCATGGTGACCGTGCGCAAGCAGCACAAGGTCTTCGGCCGCGGCGAGATGACCTTTCTCTATCCGGGGAACCGGAAGATCCTCGCCTATATCCGCAGTTACGAAGACGAAGACATTCTCTGCGTCGCCAATCTTTCCCGTTCCGCCCAGGCCGTCGAGCTCGACCTGTCGCGTTTCCGTCACCGGGTTCCGGTAGAGCTTTCCGGCCATTCGGCTTTCCCGGCGATCGGTGAATTGCCCTACATGCTGACGCTGCCCGGCTACGGTTTCTTCTGGTTCCTTCTCACCGAGGAGACGGACGTGCCGCAATGGCACACGCCCGCACCCGACGTTATGCCCGAATTCATTACCGTCACCACGCGCGCCGATCTCGACGCTGCGCTCTCCGGCCGCGACGGCCGCCAGCTCGAATCCCAGGCGCTGCCTGAATTCCTGCAGCGCCAGCGCTGGTTCGCCGGCAAGGGCGGCACCATCGACGGGGTTTCACTGTCGCCTCTGACGAGCGTGGCGGAGGGGCGCACCGCTATTGCGACCGTCGATGTGACGCTCCGCAACGAGGAGACGCAGCGTTACTTCCTGCCGCTCTCCGCTTTGTGGGGCGAAGAGAACCTCCATTTCGGCGCGCCGAAACTCTCCTACACGCTGGCCAAGATCAGACGCGGACCGCGCGTAGGCGCGCTTGTCGATGCGGCTTTCGACGAGGATTTCGCGAGAGCTCTGTTGAGGGCGATGGCGGCCGGTGAGCCGGTCGCCGCCAAGGACGGCGAACTCGTCTTTGCCGGTCAGGCCGATCTTGCAGAAGCGGCGGAGGAAACCGATGTCCGTCCGCTCGGCGTCGAGCAGTCGAACGTGTCCGTCATCATCGGCGATCGCGCGCTCCTCAAAGTCTATCGCCGGCTGCGCGAGGGCGATCAGCCCGAAGTCGAAGTGGCGCGCTTCCTCACCGATGTCGCAGGTTTCGACAACACGCCGCAACTCCTTGGCACGGTCGAATACCGTCCGAACGAAGGCGAGCCGACGGCGCTTGCCGCGGTCTTCTCCTTTGTGCGCAATCAGGGTGACGGCTGGGCCGTTCTCGTCGATGCGCTCGACCGCGATCTGGAGGCGACGGCGCTCAATGCGGTGGCCGCCGCGGAGACCGCCCCGGCGGCAGCCCCGATTCCTTTCGGGCATCCGCTCGACCTGCCCATGACTATGGGCCTGCGCACGGCCGAAATGCATGTGGCGCTCGCGGCCGAAACCGATCTGCCGGCCTTCAAGGTGGAATCCTTGGAGCAGGAAGATGTGGGCGCGATGGCTGTCGATGTCGCAAGCCTCGCCGATGAGGCGATCGAGCGGCTTGAGGCGATGGCGGCGACGCTGCCTGCCGAAACGCGCGAGATGGCGGCCGACCTTGCCGAACGGCGCGGGGCGCTTCAGGCCGAGCTGGAAGACCTGGCCTCAAGTCCCCCGTCGGGTGGCAAGTCGCGCATCCACGGCGATTATCATCTTGGCCAGGTCCTCGTTTCCCAGGCTGATATCGTCATCATCGACTTCGAGGGCGAGCCGCAACGCTCGCTCGCGGAACGGCGCGCGAAGTCCTCGCCCCTGCGGGACGTCGCCGGCATGCTGCGCTCCTTCGACTATGCCGCGGCCGCGGCCGAACGCCAGTTCCTGGCACGGCATATGGAGGTGCCCGAGGCGATCCGTGAACGGGCCCAGCAATGGCGCGACAAGGCCGTCGCCGATTTCCGTGCGAGCTACTTCGCCCGGATGGAAGGCGTATCGACACTCCCGGACGACGAGGCGGCGGCAGAGCGCCTCTTGCGGCTCTTCCTTCTGCAGAAGGGCTTTTACGAGATCCTCTATGAGGCGGCAAATCGCCCCGATTGGATCGACATTCCGCTGCGCGGCGTTCTTAACCTGATCACCACTGAGGCAAAGCTATGAACACCTGGCGCAAAGAGATCCTGATCTCCTTTCCGGAGATCGACCGCTCTGCGATTGCTGCGCTGATCGAAGGGCGCCATGGCGACCCGTTTTCCCTTCTCGGCCCGCACCGGGCCGCTGCCGGCCTGAGCATCCGCACGTTTCATCCCGGCGCTGAGCGAGCCGAAATCCTCAGCATGGGGGGTGACGAGGTTCTGGCTCAAATGGAGCGCCTCGAGGCGGGCTTCTTTGCGGCGCTGCTCGAAGGGCAGGATCCGGGTCTCGCCTACCGCATCCGCTTCTATGCCGGCGATCAATCCTGGACCGTCGACGATCCCTACCGGTTTCCGCCGATCCTCGGTGAGCTTGATCTGCACCTCTTTTCGGAGGGGAACCATCGCCGCCTCTACGAGAAGATGGGCGCGCATCCGGCCACGATCGACGGCGTTCAGGGCACGACCTTTGCGGTATGGGCTCCGAATGCGCAGCGTGTGTCCGTCGTCGGCAGCTTCAACGAATGGGACGGGCGCCGCCACGTCATGCGCAAGCGCGTCGAAAGCGGCGTCTGGGAAATCTTCCTGCCGGGTATCGGGCCGGGCGAATACTATAAGTACGAAATCCTCTCGCCCGAAGGGCGGCTCCTGCCGCTGAAATCCGATCCCTTCGCCTTCTCTCAGGAAGTGCCCCCCTCGACCGCGTCGCGTGTCACAGGTCTTCCCGATCGCCAATGGCACGACGAGCAATGGATGCAGACCCGGCGCGCGCGCAACGATCGCGCCCAGCCGATCTCGATTTACGAAGTGCATCTCGGCTCGTGGCGCCGTGGCGACGGCAATTCCTATCTCGATTACGATGAGCTTGCCGATCAGCTCATCCCCTATGTGAAGGATATGGGCTTCACGCATATCGAGCTCTTGCCGATTTCCGAGCATCCTTTCTCTGGCTCCTGGGGCTATCAGCCGATCGGGCTCTATGCGCCGACCTCGCGCTTTGGCTCGCCGGAGGCGTTCGCCCGGTTCGTGGAGCGTTGCCACGCCGAAGACATCGGCCTGATCATCGACTGGGTGCCGGCGCATTTCCCGACGGACGAGCACGGTCTTGCGCGTTTTGACGGCACCGCACTTTATGAACATGCCGATCCGCGCCAGGGCTTCCACCGCGACTGGAACACGCTCATCTACAATTTCGGCCGGCGGGAGGTGCGCAACTTCCTGGAGGCGAACGCCCTTTACTGGATGGACGAGTTCCATATCGACGGGCTGCGCGTCGATGCCGTGGCCTCTATGCTTTACCTCGACTATAGCCGCGAGCCGGGCGACTGGGTGCCCAACGTCCATGGCGGTCGCGAAAACCTGGAGGCCATTTCCTTCCTGCGCGACACCAACACCAATGTCTTCGGCGACTTTGAGGGTGCGACCACCTTTGCCGAGGAATCGACGGCCTGGCCGGGCGTCTCGCGGCCCGTGGAAACGGGCGGTCTCGGCTTCGGCTACAAGTGGAACATGGGCTGGATGCACGACACGCTCGCCTATATCCACAACGACCCGGTGCATCGCCGTTATCATCATCATCAGATGACGTTCGGCCTGCTCTATGCGTTCTCGGAGAACTTCGTTCTGCCGATCAGCCATGATGAGGTGGTGCACGGGAAGGGCTCGCTCCTCGGCAAAATGCCGGGCGATGAATGGCAGCGCTTCGCCAACCTCAGAGCCTATTTCGGCTTCATGTGGACGCATCCCGGCAAGAAGCTGATTTTCATGGGCTGCGAATTCGCCCAGGACCGGGAATGGAACCACGATCAGTCGCTCGACTGGCATCTCCTCGGCGGCGAGGGCCATGCCGGGATGCAGCGGCTGGTGCGCGACCTCAACCATCTCTATCGAGATCTGCCCGCACTCCATCAGCGCGATTGCGAGCCGGCCGGGTTCCAGTGGATCGACGCCTCCGATGCCGATCAGAGCGTCTTTTCCTATCTGCGTCGCGGCGAGCGTGGCGAGGATGTCGTTGCCGTGATCTGCAATTTCACGCCGGTCGTGCGGCATGGCTACCGCGTCGGCCTGCCCTTCCAGGGACGTTGGGAGGAATGCCTCAACACCGATGCAGGCGTCTATGGCGGCTCCAATGTCGGCAATGACGGCGAAGTGCGCGCCGAGGATGTCGGGTGGCACGGCCAGCCGGCATCGGCCGCTCTCACCCTGCCGCCGCTCGGCGTGATCGTCTTGAGATACCAGCCCTGAAACCTATTTCGACTTTCTTTTTAGAAGGATCAATGCATGTCGCGGCTTCGCGTGAGGCCCGGTACGCCCCATCCATTGGGGGCGACCTGGGACGGCTCTGGCGTCAATTTTGCCCTCTTTTCGGCGCATGCCGAAAAGGTCGAGCTGTGCCTGTTTGACCGGCAAGGGCGACGCGAGCTCGAACGTATCCCGCTGCCCGAACACACGCATGAGGTCTGGCACGGCTATTTTCCGGACCTGCGTCCGGGTCAGCTTTACGGCTATCGCGTCTACGGTCCCTACGAGCCCAAGGCCGGCCACCGCTTCAATCCGCACAAGCTTCTGATCGATCCTTATGCCAAGGCGCTCTATGGCGAATTGCGGTGGCACGAGGCCTGTTTCGGCTATCGCGTGTCGTCTTCGCGGGAGGACCTCTCCTTCGACCGGCGCGATTCGGCGCGTTCGATGCCCAAATGCGTGGTCATCGACCCGGCCGTGACCTGGGGTCCCGACGTGGCGCCGAAGACGCCTTGGTCGGATACGATCATCTATGAGGCGCATGTCGGCGGCTTGACGGCGCTGCATCCGGAAATCCCGGGACCGGTGCGCGGCACGTTCGGCGCTCTCACTGATCCGGATGTCATCGACCATCTGGTCAAGCTCGGCGTCACCGCCATCGAGCTCATGCCGGTTCAGGCCTTCTTCGATGACGAATTCCTGGTGCGCAAAGGCCTGTCGAACTATTGGGGCTATAACACTGCGGCCTTCTTCGCCCCGGCGCCCCGCTTCATCTCGCCAGGCGCCAGCATCCATGAATTCAAGACCATGGTGCGCAAGCTGCACGAGGCGAATATCGAGGTGATCCTCGATGTGGTCTACAACCACACCGCCGAAGGCAACCGTCTCGGCCCGACCTTGTCGTTCCGCGGCATCGACAACGCCAGCTATTACATTCTGGGCGACGATCCGCGGTACTATTTCGACACGACCGGGACCGGCAACACGCTCAATCTGCGCCATCCGCGCGTTCTGCAGATGGTCACGGATTCGCTGCGCTATTGGGTCGAGGAATGCCATGTCGACGGCTTCCGTTTCGATCTCGCGACCGCGCTCGGGCGCGACCGCGACACCTTCCACAATGATGCGGCCTTCTTCGATGCCATCCGCCAGGATCCGGTCCTGTCGCGCACCAAGCTGATCGCCGAGCCCTGGGATATCGGGCCGGGGGGCTACCAGCTCGGCAATTTTCCTCCCGGCTGGACGGAATGGAACGGCGCCTACCGCGATGTCGTGCGGTCCTTCTGGAAGGGCGACGACGGCATGCTGCCCGATCTCGCACGCAGTCTTCTCGGCTTTGCCGACCTCTTCGAACATCGTGGCCGCAAGCCGTGGGCGAGCATCAACCTCATCACCGCGCATGACGGTTTCACGTTGAACGACCTCGTCTCCTACAACGACAAGCACAACGAGGAGAACGGCGAGGACAGCCGCGACGGGCACGACGACAATCGCAGCTGGAATTGCGGCGTCGAAGGTCCGACGGACGATCCGGCCATCCTGCAGCTGCGCGATCAGCAACGGCGCAACTTCCTTCTGACGCTTCTTTTGTCCCAGGGCACCCCGATGATCGTCATGGGCGACGAGCAGGGGCGCACGCAGAACGGCAACAACAACGCCTATTGCCAGGACAATGAAACGAGCTGGATGAAATGGGCCGACCTGCCCGAACGCGATCTTGCCTTGCGGGACTTCACCGCGGCCGCGATCGCCTTCCGCAAGGCCCATCCGCTTCTGCGCCAGACCCGCTTCCTGCACGGCGAGGAGGTTCCCGGTCGCGACATCCCGAACGTTCAATGGCTGAAGCCAGAGGGAGGCTTCATGGCCGCGGAGGATTGGCAGGACGGTTTGCGCAAATGCATCGGCCTGATGCTGTGCGACGAAGGCACCAGCTGCGTGTTGATCCTCATAAACGCAGCGCCAAACGATTTGAGCTTCCGGTTGCCGACCGCCAAGGGCGTGGAGATGTGGCAGAGGCGACTTGAGACCGTTCATGGCGAAGTCGGCGGCGCGGAATTTGCACCTGAGTCGGAGCTGACGATGACGGCGCGCTCGATGATCCTTCTCGAGGGATGATCCTCCGTGAAAATTGACCAAAGAGACCGGGGCTGACCTCGGCGAAAGGGCGAAGGAATGAGTGACACTCTCGACAGGCTGGCCGACGCCCTCGGGATCGAGACGCGCTATTGGGCATTGTCAGGCGAAGAAGTCTTCGCGGGCGACGACACCAAGGAGGCGATCCTGAACGCTCTTGGTATCGACGTCTCGGAGACCGGGGAAAGGCCGAGCCTGCGGCCGGCTCTCGGGGGCCTGGAAGCGCCTGAGAAACGCTGTTTCGTGCCCGGTTTTCTCGACGAAGGCCGCTGCTGGGGCGTCGCCTGCCAGCTTTATGGGCTGCGCACGTCGCGCAACTGGGGCATGGGCGATTTTGAGGATCTGGCACGGCTTGCGGAAATGCTCGCGGCCGATGGCGCCGACTTTTTGGGCGTCAATCCGCTGCACGCCCTTTTCCTGGCTCTGCCGGAGCGGGTGAGCCCGTTTTATCCCTCAAGCCGGCGTTTTTTGAACCCGCTTTATATCGCAGTCGACGACGTGGCCGGCTTTACGCAGGAGGACCGGCCGCCGCAAAGCTGGCTCGACGAGGCGCGTGCGGCGACGCTCGTCGATTATCCGGGCGTGACGCGCCACAAGCTCTCAGCGTTGTGGCGGATCTTCAACCGCGAGCGTGAGCGGATCCTGGTCGATCAGGATTTCGCGCGTTTTCGCGAGCGTGGAGGTCAGGCGCTCTACGACCATGCCTTGTTCGAGGCCTTGTCGCTCGGCGGGCTCGCGTCACCGATGCCTGGCGGCTGGCATATCTGGAGCGAAGAGTTTCACAGCCCCGAAAGTGCGGCGTCGCGTGGCTATGCGGAAGAAAACAGCGATGCCGTTCTCTTTCAGATGTGGCTGCAATTCACCGCCGATGCGCAGCTTGCCGAGGCCCAGCGGCGGGCTCGGCGCGCAGGAATGCGGATCGGGCTCTATCTCGATCTTGCCGTCGGCGTCGCCCCCGACGGCTCGGCCACCTGGACCGACACCCGCACGACGGTGAACGGCATCACGGTCGGTGCGCCGCCGGACTATTTCAACGCCAACGGCCAGGATTGGGGGCTGGCGCCGCTCTCGCCTGCGGGGCTGTTGGAAGACGACCTTGAACCCTTCCGTGCGCTGCTCGACAGCATGATGTGCCATGCCGGCGCGATCCGCATCGACCATGCGATGGGCCTCTACCGCCAGTTCTGGATCCCGCAGGGACTAGGCCCCGCGAAGGGTGCCTATATGCGCTATCCGCTGAAGGCGATGCTCGCCGTTCTCGCCGAAGTTTCGCAGGCTTATGAAAGTCTCGTCATCGGCGAGGATCTGGGCGTTGTGCCGGACGGTTTCCGCGAAGTGATGCGCGACACGGCGCTGCATGCCTACAAGGTTTTCCTTTTCGAGCGCGACGAGAGCCGTTTCCGGGGCCCGCAGGAATATCCGCCGGCAGCGCTTGCCTGTGTCACCACCCACGACACGCCGAGCCTTCTTGGCTGGTGGACCGGCCACGACATCGACGTGCGCCTGTCGCTTGATCTCCTGCGGCCTGATCAGGCCGACGGCGAAAGGCAGCAGCGGGCGGGCGACCGCCGGGCGGTGGCACGTCTCCTGGCCGAGCACGGGCTTGGCGAGATCGATGCCGAAGATGCGGAAGGCTCCGCAGGAGAGGCCGCCTTGCGCATTTCGACGCTTCTCGCACGAAGCCCGTCGCGGCTTCTTGCCGTCTCCCTCGACGATCTCGCCGGCGCGCGGGATCAGCCGAACGTGCCGGGGACGATGGACGAACACCCGAATTGGCGCCGGCGTCTTCGCGTCGATCTCGACGAATTGCGTGCCAGTGAACTCTATCGGCGCACGATCGAAGCTCTCCGCGAAGAAAGGCCGCAGCGGTGATGCGGTGATGTCCTGGCGGGAACCCGATGTGCAGCCTTAAGACGTTCACGCAGAACGCGGTCTCGCCCTTGAGCCTCGCTTGCGTTCGGCCCATGGTGAGTCCGCGCGCCGGCGGGGGATGGTTCGGCGGGGGAGATTTTCAATGAGCAGAATCGATCCGGATGCGCTGGGCGGCCGCTTGGCCCGGCGCACGATGGCTTTTGTCCTGGCTGGGGGCCGGGGCAGCCGTCTGATGGAGCTGACGGACAACAGAGCAAAGCCGGCTGTCTATTTTGGGGGCAAGAGCCGAATCATTGATTTTGCGCTGTCGAATGCCTTGAATTCGGGCATCAAGCGCATCGCGGTTGCCACGCAATACAAGGCCCACAGCCTTATCCGGCATCTCAACCGGGGCTGGAATTTCTTCCGGCCCGAGCGCAACGAGACGTTTGATCTCTTGCCCGCCTCCCAGCGTGTGGCGGAAGACAAATGGTATGTCGGCACCGCCGACGCGGTGACGCAGAACATCGATATCGTCGAAGACTATGGGCCGGAACTGATCATCATTCTTGCGGGCGATCACGTCTACAAGATGGATTATGAAATCATGCTGGCCCAGCATGTCGACAGCGGGGCGGAGGTCACCGTCGGCTGCATTGCGGTGCCGCGCATGGAAGCGACGGGTTTTGGCGTCATGCATGTCGATGCCAGCAACCGCATAGTCGATTTCGTCGAAAAGCCGTCCGATCCTCCGGCCATGCCCGACAACCCGGATATGGCGCTTGCCTCCATGGGCATCTACGTCTTCCATACCAAGGTGCTGTTTGAGCATCTGCGGCGCGACGCCGACGATCCGGACTCAAGTCACGATTTCGGCCGTGACATCATTCCCCGGATCGTCAAGGAAGGCGGTGCGGTGGCGCATCGTTTCGCCGAATCCTGCGTGATGTCGGGGGCGGAGCCGGAGCCCTATTGGCGCGATGTCGGCACCATCGATGCCTTCTGGGAAGCCAATATCGATCTCACGGATTTCGTGCCGGGCCTCGACCTTTACGATCATAACTGGCCGATCTGGACCTACAGCGAGGTCACGCCGCCGGCCAAGTTCGTGCACGACGAGGAAGGCCGCCGCGGCTCGGCCGTCAGCTCGCTGGTTTCCGGCGGCTGCATCCTGTCGGGCGCGCGCATCGACAAGTCGCTCTTGTTCACCGGTGTCCACGCCCATTCCTACAGCGAGCTCTGCCGCACCGTGGCTTTGCCGCATACGACGATCAACCGGCACGCCCGGCTCACCAACGTGGTCATCGATCGTGGTGTCGTCATCCCGCGCGGTCTCGTCGTGGGCGAGGATCCGGAAGAAGACGCACGCCGCTTCCGCCGCACGGAAAGTGGCATATGTCTGATCACGCAGCGGATGCTCGATCGCCTCGATTCCCAATCGTAAGTGCTGCCGTGAACAAGGTACTTTTCGTCGCCTCCGAATGCTATCCCCTGGTCAAGACCGGGGGCCTCGCCGATGTCATCGGCGCCTTGCCGCTCGCGCTTGCCGGCGACGGGGTCGATGCTCGCGTTCTGCTGCCGGCTTACCCGGAAGTTTGCGAAAGGCTCACGGAAGCGGAAGCGCTTCCCTTGCCGGGCGGGAAAGTTCTCGGCCAGGACGGCCGCCTTCTTGCTGCGACGACGGAGGAAGGGCTCAAGGTCTGGGCGCTCGACGTGCCCGCCTTTTTTGCCCGCGTCGGCAACCCCTATGTCGGGCCGAACGGGCACGACTGGCCGGACAATCATCTGCGCTTTGCGGCGTTGTCGCGCGTCGCCGCCGATATCGCCGCCCAGGGCGTCGGTCGATGGCGACCGCAGCTTCTGCACATTCATGACTGGCAGGCCGGCCTCGTGCCGGCCTATCTCTCTGCGGATGAGATCGATCTGCCGACCCTCTTCACCATTCACAACATCGCCTTCCAGGGCGTCTTTCCGGCGGCGGAGATCACGCGCCTCGGGCTACCGGGGCGCTATTACCACCGCGACCTGACGGAATTTTGGGGCCAGATCTCCTTCCTGAAGGCGGGCATCGCCATGTCGAGCAAGGTGTCGACGGTAAGCCCGACCTATGCGCGCGAGCTCGAAAGCGCCGAATTCGGCTGGGGCCTTGACGGCCTCATCCGCCACCGCCAGGCCGATATGTGCGGGATCTTGAACGGCATCGATGCGGGCGTCTGGGACCCGGCGAACGATCCTTTGATCGCGGCGCCCTATTCGGCCGAGAAACCGGCAGCAAAGGCGCGCAACAAGGAGGCGCTGCAGGAGCGTCTCGGCCTCGAGAAGGATTCCGAGGCGCCGCTCTTTTGCGTCGTCAGTCGCCTGACTCAGCAAAAGGGAATGGACCTCCTTCTGGAAAACCTGCCGCAGCTCTTATGGCGCGGTGGCCAGCTTGCCGTTCTGGGTAGCGGTGAGGCGGATCTGGAAGCGGGCTTTCGTGAGGCGGCATTCAACAATCCAGGCCGGGTGGCGACCGTCATCGGCTACAACGAACCGCTGTCGCATCTCCTGCAGGCGGGAGCGGATGCGATCGTCATTCCCTCGCGCTACGAGCCCTGCGGCCTGACCCAGCTCTACGGTTTGCGCTATGGCACCTTGCCTCTCGTCTCGCGCACTGGCGGGCTTGCCGACACGATCATCGACGCCAATGCCGCGGCCGTTCAGGCCGGAACGGCGACCGGCTTCCAGTTTGCGCCTGTGACCCCCGAAAGGTTGCGCCACACGCTCGACCGCGCCTTTGATCTGTGGGGCGACCGAAAAGCCTGGCGTGCTGCCCGGCGTGCAGCGATGCAAACCGATTTCGGCTGGTCCGCCTCGGCCCGGCTTTACAGAAACCTCTACCGGCGCATGCTCAAGGAAGCGCGCCAGAAGAAGATGGGAGAGACAAGGTGAACATTGAGACCGTGTCGACAAAGCCGATCGCCGGACAGAAGCCCGGCACTTCCGGCCTCAGGAAGAAGACGGCGGCCTTTCTGGAGCCCGGCTATCTGGAAAACTACATCGCTGCGATCATCGAAGGCATCGGGGGCGTCGAAGGCGCCACGATGGTGATCGGCGGTGACGGCCGCTTCGGCAACCGTCAGGCGATCAAGACGCTCGTGCGCATGCTTGGCGCCGCAGGCGCAAAGCACCTCATCATCGGTCAGAACGGGCTTCTGTCGACGCCCGCAGCCTCCTGCGTCATCCGCAAGCGTCAGGCGACAGGCGGCTTCATCTTCTCCGCCAGCCACAATCCGGGCGGCGAGCACGGCGATTTCGGCCTCAAATACAATCTCGCCAATGGCGGGCCGGCTCCCGAGAACGTCACCTCCGCGATCTATAAGGCGACGCAGACGCTGTCCTCGTACAAGATCGCCGAGCTCGATGAGATCGACCTTTCGAAAGTGGCGACGGTCGAGCATGACGGCCTCGTCATCGAAGTCATCGATCCGGTCACCGATTATGCCGCGCTCATGGAAGAGCTCTTCGATTTCGACGCGATCTCGGGGCTCTTCGCCGGCGGCTTCCGTCTCGCCTACGATGCGATGCATGCCGCGACCGGCCCTTACGCAAAGGCGATCCTGGAAGGCCGCCTCGGAGCTGCGGTGGGCACAGTGCGAAACGGTGAGCCGCTGCCGGATTTCGGCGGGTTGCACCCCGATCCGAACCCCGTCCATGCCAAGGCACTTTTCGATCTCATGGCGGCACCGGAGGCGCCCGACATGGGTGCCGCGTCCGATGGCGATGGTGACCGCAATCTCGTGCTCGGTCCCGGCCTGCCGGTCTCGCCGTCCGATTCCATCGCGATCCTTGCCGCCAATGCGCATCTCGCGCCGGGCTACAAGCGCGGCCTTGCCGGCGTGGCGCGCTCCATGCCGACGAGCCGTGCCCTCGACCGTGTGGCAGAGGAGCTTGGTATCTCGCTCTACGAGACGCCGACCGGGTGGAAATTCTTCGGCAATCTCCTCGATGCCGGCAAGATCACCATGTGCGGCGAGGAAAGCGCCGGCGCTGGTTCCGACCATGTGCGCGAGAAGGACGGCCTGTGGGCCGTGCTTTTGTGGCTCAACATCCTCGCCGTCCGCCGCCAGTCGATCCCTGAGATCGTACGCGAGCATTGGGCGCGCTTCGGGCGCAATTATTACACCCGCCACGATTACGAGGCGATCGAGACGGAGCGGGCGGAAACGCTGATGTCGGAGCTGACGGCGCGTCTCGGGTCTTTGCCGGGCGAGAAGGCCGGCTCGCTCACCATCGAAGGCGCCGACGAATTCGCCTATCACGACCCGATCGACGGCTCTCTCGCCGAACATCAGGGGATCCGCGTCCTCTTCGAGGGCGGCGGTCGCGCCGTCTTCCGGCTGTCGGGCACCGGCACGGAGGGCGCGACCTTACGCGTATATCTGGAGCGTTTCGAGCCGGCAGGCGGCGATCACGCCCAGGAGCCGCAGCAGGCGCTCGCCGAGATCATCGCAGCGGCAGGTGAGGTGGCCGGTATCGAAAAACACACCGGCCGCACCGAGCCGGACGTGATCACCTGAGCGCCCGAGCGTCCGCTTGAAGAGAAAAGCGCGGCCCTGAGACTTACTCCCAGGCCGCGCCTTCGAGGATGTTGAGTGGAATTTTGAGATAGCGCCGGCCGTTTGCCTCAGGCTCGGGCAGGCGCCCGCCATTCATATTGATCTGCAGCGCATGCAGGATCAGCTTCGGCATCGGCAGGCTTTTGTCGCGTTTGTTGCGAAGTTCCACATAGGCCGCCTGCGTTTGTGCCTGCTGCAGGTGTTTGTTCTTCGCCTTTTGCTCGCCGACCGTCGATTCCCACTGCGGCTCGCGCCCGTCCGGCATGTAATCGTGGCCGGTGAAGAGGCGCGTCTCCTCGGGAAGCTTCAGAATTTCCTGGATCGAGTTCCAAAGCGTGGCGGCATCGGCGCCGGGAAAATCCGCCCGTGCCGTGCCGAAATCCGGCTGGAACAGCGTGTCGTGCACGAAGGCCGCATCGCCGATCACGTACGTGACGGAGGCGAGCGTATGGCCCGGCGAGAACATGACGCGGCCTTCGATCTCACCGATGCGGAAATCGTCGCCATCGGCGAAGAGCCGGTCCCACTGCCGCCCGTCAGCCGGAAAATCCGGCCAATTGTAGAGGCCCTTCCAGAGCTCTTGCACGTCGGTGACATGCGCGCCGATGGCGCGCGGAGCGCCGGTCTTTTCCTGCAGGTAATGGGCGGCCGACAGATGGTCGGCATGCGGATGCGTGTCGAGGATCCACTCCGGGACGAGCCCTTCGCGTTCGATGAACGCGAGGATCTTGTCGGCGTTGAAGGTGGCAGTTACCCCGGACTTCTCATCGTAATCGAGCACCGGGTCGATGATCGCACAGCGCTTCGTTGCGGGATCTGCCACGACATACTGCACGGAAAACGTTCGCTTATCGAAAAAAGCGGTGACGGCGGGCTTTGCGGAATGGCGCATCATGTCCTCTCTTGTTTCTGACGCCCACCACATGGATCACATTCAGAAAATTGCAAATGTGATGTCCGGCGTCTGCTCCCTTGACCCGCGGGACCCTTCCTGCAACGCCGTGCGACCGGACCTGTCTGCGAAGAGCGCCTGCCGCCAGACGCGCCGGCGTGCTAGCGGGCGTTGGTGAGCCCTGTCGGATTCGATGCGCCATGTCCGGCTGTGATGAGGAAGAATGCTGATGAGCGTCGATGCGTCGCCCCGCGTTGAAATCAAGATCCTGGATGAACGTCTTCGGGATTGGGGCCTGCCGCTCGCGCATTCCGCAATGGCGGCCGGCGTCGATCTCAGGGCGTGTCTCGACGCGCCCCTCACGCTTGATGCGGGAGCGCCCGCGGTGCTCATTCCGGCGGGCTTCGCTCTTTCGATTGCCAATCCCAATATCGCGGCCCTGATCCTGCCGCGTTCCGGAGCCGGGCATAAACGGGGTCTTGTGCTCGGCAATGGCGTGGGACTGATCGACGCGGACTATCACGGGCCGATCATGATCAGCGCCTGGAACCGCAACGCCTCGGGTGACGCCATCCTGGTCGAACCCGGAGAACGCATCGCGCAGATGCTCTTCGTGCCGGTTCTGACCCCGCGCTTGCAGGAAGTGGCGGAGTTTTCGGGCCTTAGCGAGCGGGGTGAGGGCGGTTTCGGCTCGACTGGCTGATCGCGTCGGACCGATTCACACGACCGCGCGCGCCCGCTTCACGGGATGAAAATTGTTCTAGAAGATGCAATTTATGCGCTTCTCTCCGAGGCGGCACGAAGCGCCGGAAAAGCACGGATTTTGTCGTCTTTGGGGCGGAAAGATGGCGGCTAACTGTTGACTCACTAGCCCCTCGGCCATACCTGTCCTGCTACCCAATCCTCTTTTAGTTGAAATCGCAAAGGACCAAGCGACTTGAGCGAAAGCGAGACGCTTGTTGTCAAAAATCTTTTTAAGGTTTTCGGCGACGACCCCGCCAAGGCGATCTCCCTCCACCGTGAGGGACTCGATAAAGACGGGATTTATGAAAAGACGGGTATGACGGTCGGCGTCTGTGACGCCAGTTTCACGGTTCACGAGGGCGAAATCTTTGTCGTGATGGGGCTTTCCGGCTCCGGCAAATCGACGCTTGTGCGCATGTTGAACCGGCTAATCGACCCTTCCGCTGGCGAGATCATCGTCAATGGCTCCGACATTGCGGCTATGTCCGAAAAGGAGCTCATGCATTTCCGTCGCAAGCACATCAGCATGGTGTTCCAATCCTTCGCACTGCTGCCCCATCTGACTGTGGTGCAGAACGCGGCTTTCGGGCTGGAACTTGCCGGCGTACCGGCAGCGCAGCGCGAGGAGCGGGCACGTGCAGCACTCGCCCAGGTCGGGCTCGAGGCGCGCGGCGACAGTTATCCCAACGAACTGTCCGGTGGCATGCAGCAGCGCGTCGGTCTGGCGCGCGCACTCGCCAACGATCCCTCCATCCTTTTGATGGACGAGGCGTTTTCTGCGCTCGATCCATTGATCCGCACGGAGATGCAGGACGAGCTGGTGACGTTGCAGGAAGAGCAGCAGCGCACCGTGATCTTCATCTCTCATGATCTCGACGAAGCCATGCGCATTGGCGATCGCATCGCGATCATGGAAGGCGGCCGCGTCGTTCAGGTCGGTACACCTGACGAGATCTTGAACAATCCGGCCGATGATTACGTCGCCTCCTTCTTCCGCGGCGTGAACGTGTCGAACGTCCTCACCGCCGGCGACGTGGCCGTGCGGGAACAGGTCACGACGGTGGAGCGCGACGGCCAGATCCGCAGCATTTTGCAGCGTATCGGCAAGGCCGACCGCGACTACGCCTACGTCCTCGACCGCCGCAAGCACTTCCACGGTGTGGTTTCCGCGGCCTCGCTCGAAGAGCAGGTGAAGTCGGGGAGCCCCGAGCTGCGGCATGCCTTCCTTCCAGGCATCGAGCCCTTGAAGGCGGATACGCGGATCGGAGAGATCATCGGTGCCGTTGCGGCCGCGCCCTGCGGCCTGCCGGTTGTCGACGACAATGGGCGCTATCTCGGCGTCGTCTCAAGGGCGCTGCTTTTGCAAGCCTTGGACAGGGAGACCGCGCAAGATGCCTGAGACCAGCAATCCATGGGCTACGTCGGCCCAAAGCGGTGCTGACGGCGCTGCGTCTTCCGGCGCCGACGCTGTTGCACAGACGCCAGACGGAGCCGCCTCCGGCGGTGCCGATGCGGCTGCCGGTGCGGCCAATCCCTGGGGCGCGAGCGGCGGGACCGATGCCGGCGTGCCAGCCGGTGCGGGATCGTCCACGCCGGACTGGTTGAGCCAGGCGGCGCCCCCGCAGCAGCACCATTTCGACATCATGCATCCGTTCGATCGGGCGATCATCCCGATCGAAGGTTGGGTCGAGCACTTCCTCGACTGGGTGGTCGCCAACTTCCGCCCGATCTTCCAGGCCGTTCGCCTGCCGATCGATTGGGTTCTGTCGGCCATTCAGACGGCGCTTCTCGGCGTGCCGGCGGTCGTGATGATCCTCCTGCTCGGTCTGCTCGCCTGGCAGGCGGCAGGTCCGCGTCTCGGGATCGGTGCCGTGATCGCTCTGACCTTCATCGGCGCGATCGGTGCCTGGGATCAGAGCATGGTGACGCTGGCGCTGGTCTTCACCTCCGTCTTCTTCTGCATTCTGATCGGGTTGCCGACAGGCATATTCCTGGCGCGCAACGACCGCGCCGCGCAGATCATCCGTCCGATCCTTGATGCGATGCAGACGACGCCGGCCTTCGTGTATCTTGTGCCGATCGTGATGCTTTTCGGTATCGGCAACGTGCCGGGCGTCATCGTCACAATCATCTTTGCACTGCCGCCTCTGATCCGCCTCACCAACCTCGGCATCCGTCAGGTTCCGGGCGATCTCATCGAGGCGGCCAAGAGCTTCGGCGCATCGAAGCGGCAGCTCCTCTATAAGGTGCAGCTTCCGATCGCCATGCCGACGATCATGGCCGGCGTCAATCAGACGCTGATGCTGGCGCTGTCGATGGTGGTGATCGCCTCGATGATCGCGGTCGGCGGGCTCGGCCAGATGGTTCTGCGCGGGATCGGTCGCCTCGATATGGGCCTTGCCACCGTGGGTGGTATCGGCATCGTGCTTTTGGCGATCATCATCGATCGGATGACACAGTCGCTTGGTATCACCAAGCGCGAGCGGGGCAATATTGCCTGGTACGACACCGGCCCGATCGGGTTGGTGCGCCGCCTCACCGGGCGCGGGTCTCAAGCGTCGCAAGAGGCGAAGACCTAGCCCAGAGAAGCGTGGGCCCGGCGGCACCCAGCCGGGCCTGCAGAAACGGCCGCTTTGCGGTCACAATGAAAACCCCGAAGGGAGATCACATCATGAACTACCCGATGACACCGAAAGCTTTGCGCGGGCTTGCGGCTGCTGCCGGCCTTACGGCCGCGCTCGCCGCAGGCTCTGCGCTTGCCCAGGACAAGCCGGGCGAAGGCGTGGAAGTGATTCCGCTCAAATCCTCCATCGCGGAGGAGACTTTCCAGACCGTTCTCGTCAACAAGGCGCTTGAAGAGCTGGGCTACGACGTCCAGCCGATCAAGGAGCTGGAATATGCGACGGCCTATGTGGCGCTCGCCAATGGCGATGGCACTTTCATGGCCGACAGCTGGGATCCGCTGCACAAGGATTTCTACGAGGAAGCCGGCGGCAAGGATAAGATCTACCGCGAAGGCGTCTTCTCGCCGGGTGCCCTGCAGGGCTATCTGATCGACAAGAAGACGGCCGAAGAGCACGACATCACCAATCTCGGCCAGCTCAAGGATCCGGAGATTGCCAAGATTTTCGACCATGACGGCGACGGCAAAGCCGATCTGACCGGCTGCACCCCGGGCTGGGGCTGCGAGAAGGTGATCGAGCATCAGCTCGACGCGTTCGATCTGCGCGACACGGTCACCCACAACCAGGGTTCCTATTCCGCGATCATCGCCGACACGATCACCCGCTACAAGCAGGGCGAGCCGGTCCTCTACTACACCTGGACGCCTTACTGGGTGTCGGGCGTGCTCGTCCCGGGCAAGGACGTTGTCTGGCTGAACGTGCCGTTCTCCTCTCTTCCGGGTGAGCGCAAGGACGTCGACACCTCGCTGCCGGACGGCTCCAACTACGGCTTCCAGGCCAACGAGCAGAAAATCGCTGCCAACCGCGAATTTGCGGAAGCCAACCCGGCTGCTGCGAAGCTCTTCTCCCTCATGAAGATTTCGGCCAACGACATCTCGGCTGAAAACCTTCTGATGCGTGATGGCGAGGATTCTGAGGAAGACATCGCTCGTCACGCCGATGCCTGGATCAAGGGCCATCAGGAAGAGTGGAACGATTGGCTGGATCAGGCGCGCGCCGCGGCTGAGTAAGCGACAGCATTCAAAGGATGCGGCCTTAAGGCCGCCTCCGAGCATTCTGGAAGGCCGGCTCATAGCGAGCCGGCCTTTTTTCTTTGGCCGCGTCCGGGTTCTTTCGGCGCCCCGGGGTGGTCAAATCTCGTCTTCGCGCTCTTTGCTGTGGCACGGCGAAAGGCTGAAACGAAGGGGGGCGAAGCATGGTCGATTGGGTGAAGCACGCCATTGCCTGGCACGTTTATCCGCTGGGTTTTGCGGGCGCGGAAAGTGAGAATGATCGCGCCGCCCCGGTGGCGCACCGCCTTCCGCGATTGGAAAGCTATCTCGACTACGCCGTCGAACTCGGCGCCTCGGCACTTGCGCTCGGGCCCATCTTTCAATCCGCCACTCACGGCTACGACACGCTCGATTATTTTGCCATCGACCGCCGTCTCGGCGACGAGAACGACTTCGATCGCCTCGTGCGGGAAGCCAATGCCCGCGGCCTCAAGATCATTCTCGATGGGGTGTTCAACCATGTCGGCCGTGACCATCCCTTCTTCCGCGATGTGTGCGAACGCGGTCCGCAAAGCGACAAGGCAGCCTGGTTTCGCCTGACATGGCCGCAGGGCTGGCAGTCCGGGAACGAGCCGCAATACGAGAGCTTTGAAGGCCACGATCAGCTCGTCGCACTCAATCACGATGAGCCGGCGGTGGCAGAATACGTCGCCTCGGTCATGGATCACTGGCTGGCGCGCGGCGCTGACGGCTGGCGTCTGGACGCGGCCTATGCCGTGCCGCCGGCGTTCTGGGCGAAGATCCTGCCCGGACTTCGCCGAAAGCACCCGAACGTCTTCATCTTCGGCGAGGTCATCCATGGCGATTATCCGGCCGTCGTCAGCGAATCGGGCTTCGATTCGCTCACCCAGTACGAATTGTGGAAGGCCTTATGGAGCGCTCTCAACGACCGCAATTTCTTCGAACTCGCCTGGGCCTTGAAGCGCAATGACGCGCTCTTGGACGGTTTCGTGCCGGTCACCTTCCTCGGCAATCACGATGTGACCCGCATCGCCTCCAAGCTCAGCGATGAACGTCATCTGCCGCATGCCGTGGCGCTTCTCTTCACCCTGCCTGGCACGCCCTTCGTCTATTATGGCGACGAGCAGGCCTTCCGCGGTATCAAGGAAGACAGGGTCGGCGGCGATGATGCGATCCGCCCGGCGTTTCCCGACAGCCCCGGTGAGCTTTCAGACCTCGGCGCTCCGATCTTCCGCCTGCATCAGGAGCTGATCGGCCTTCGTCGGCGCCATGCCTGGCTGCACGGCGCGCGGGTCACCGTGCACCACCTCGAAAACGAGGCCCTCGTTTATGAGAGCGCCGCGGAGGGAGAGAAGATCCTCGTTGCCCTCAATCTGCAGGAGGCGCCCGCCCGCCTGCCGGTGCCGGCCGCGCGTGAGCTGCTCGCGGGCGAAGCGAACCTGGAAGGAGAGGGTGAGGAGAGGGTCGCCGTGGTGCCGGCGCATGGCTTTGCGGTGCTTGGCTTCTGACGTGTCTCTCCGACAGGTGAAATGACGGCGCGGGCGCGCGGCGTTTATTGCCGGTGCACCCCGTGCGCATCCTTTTGCTCGCCTGGCAGTTGGTACGGACAACGACGAGGTGGAAGAAAAGGAGCAGCCCTTGACTAGCACCATCAACGCCATGTTGGGCGGCCTCATCGGCGGCGCGATCGTGACCGCCGTGATCGCTGCCGGCCGTCAGAGCGGACTGGCCGACATCGCTCTTCCGGAAGAGGAGGAGGCGCTCTTCGATCGGCCTTCGCAGGCCCTCTCGCGCCGGCACAATGCGCGCGTCTGGGCCTCGGCCCAGGGCAATCATCTCCTCGCGGCTGCCGGCTTCGGACAGGCCTATTCGGTTGTGCGTGAGCGCTTTCCGACCGCTCCGCCAGCCCTGCTCGGCGCAGGTTTCGGCGCACTCCTGCATGTGGTGACTTCGGCCGGTCTCGGTCATGCCGTCGGCATCGCCCATGGCCGCTTTCGGGCGCCGGAGGGGCAGGCCGGCAAGCGCCTCGGTATGCACGTGATCTTTGGTGTAGCGACCGCGCTTGCCACCGATATGATCGAGCGGCGCCGCCGATAAGTCATCGTCTGGCCGCATCGGCGAGCACGGAAGCCGGGTGCGCCTTGCGCGTCGACGAAATGGAATGTGGTGCTCCGCGCGACCGGGTTTCTGAAATCCCGTTCTTTTCCTAGCGCACGAATCGCGGCGCTGCACCTCGCCGGGAACAGCGGCGGGGCCTAGGTTGTTGGCCTAGAGATTTCCGAAATTTCCGACGGAGGACGCCATGAACGATCAGGCGCTTCAGCGCGACGTCACTGCCCGCAAGCCGGGCCGTGGCCGCATCTACAATTCGATCACCGAGACGATCGGCGACACGCCGATCGTACGCCTCGACAAGCTCGCCAAGGAGAAGGGCGTTAAGGCCAATCTTCTGGCGAAGCTCGAGTTCTTCAACCCTATCGCCTCGGTCAAGGACCGCATCGGCGTTGCCATGCTGGAAGCGCTGGAGCGCGACGGCAAGGCAAAGCCCGGCGAGACGACGCTGATTGAGCCGACGTCCGGCAACACCGGCATCGCGCTCGCCTTCGCGGCCGCCGCCAAGGGCTACAAGCTGATCCTCGTCATGCCCGAGACGATGTCGATCGAGCGGCGCAAGATGGTGGCGCTCTTGGGCGCCGAGCTCGTCCTCACCGAAGGACCGAAGGGGATGAAGGGCGCCATCGCCAAGGCGGAAGAGCTCCTTGAGCAGACGCCGAATTCCGTTATGCCGCAGCAGTTCGACAACCCGGCCAATCCGGAGATCCACCGCAAGACGACGGCCGAGGAGATCTGGAACGACACTGGCGGCGCGATCGACGCTCTCGTTGCCGGCATCGGCACGGGCGGCACCATCACCGGCACCGGCCAGGTGCTGAAGGAGCGCAAGCCCGATATCCGCATCGTGGCGGTCGAGCCGGCCGACAGCCCGGTCCTCGCCGGCGGCAACCCCGGCCCGCACAAGATCCAGGGCATCGGCGCAGGCTTCGCCCCGAAGGTTCTCGACACGTCGGTCTATGACGAGATCATTCCGGCGACCAACGACGAATCCTTCGAATATGCCCGCCTCGTGGCTCAGCTTGAAGGCGTGCCGGTCGGCATTTCCTCAGGCGCGGCCCTCTCGGCTGCGGTCAAGCTCGGCCAGCGTCCGGAATTTGAGGGCAAGAACATCGTGGTGATCATCCCCTCCTTCGCGGAGCGCTATCTGTCGACGCCGCTTTTCGAAGGTCTTGGAGAATAAGCGCCAGGATCACACCAACATACTCTGCGGGAAAGGCGGCCTTCGGGCCGCCTTTTTCGTTGGGCCGCTTTTTTCATCGCGGCGGCAGGTGGCGCGTGCTGGCGCCAGTTTTCGCGGTCTGAGGCGGAGGGACGGGCAGGGCGGTCACATCGGACCGCTTATCCTTTGTCCAGCACCAATCCGGCAGGCTCCGTCTTCGCCCCGTAACGGCAGAGATCGGCGATGACGCAATCGGGGCATTTCGGTTTTCGAGCCACGCAGACATAGCGCCCGTGCAGGATCAGCCAGTGATGAGCGTGGAGCTTGAAATCGTCGGGCACGACTTTTTCGAGCATCAGCTCCACGGCGAGAGGATCCTTGCCGGGCGCGAGCCCCGTTCGGTTGGAAACCCGGAAAATATGCGTGTCGACGGCGATGGTCTTCTCGCCGAAGGCGACGTTCATCACGACATTGGCGGTCTTGCGTCCGACGCCTGGCAGCTTTTCCAAGGCTTCGCGGCTCGGCGGCACTTCGCCCTGATATTCGTCGATGAGCTGCTGAGACAGCGCCACGACGTTCTTTGCCTTGTTGCGGTAAAGCCCGATCGTCTTGATGTGCTCGCGCACCGCTTCCTCGCCGAGCGCCACCATCTTGTCTGGCGTCGGGGCAACGCGGAAGAGCTCTTTGGTCGCCTTGTTGACCCCGGCATCCGTCGCCTGCGCCGACAAAACCACGGCAACGAGCAGCGTATAGGGGTCGGTGTGCACGAGCTCGCTCGTCGGCTCCGGCCGCTCCGCCTTCAGCCTCGAGAACAGGGTGGTGATTTCGTCTTTGGATAGGAGGGAGGCGGCGGGCGCCGCTTTCTTCCTTTTGACACTCGTGTTTTTGCCCATCTTCTCCCTATAATCATTCCAAATGAATGAGAGCAACGCGCCTGTCGCCACGTCGGGCGACGCGGAGATCTTTTCGGCCACGTTGACGCCGCACCGTTCGCTCGGCCCGCGGGGCTTCGTTGCGGTCATGGCCGTCTTCGGCGCGACCTGTTTTCTATCCGGCCTGTTGTTCTGGCGTCTCGGAGCCTGGCCGATTGGCGCCTTTTTCGGCCTCGACTTCCTGATCTTGTGGGGCGCCTTCGCGCTCAGTTACCGCTCCGGCCGGGCCTTCGAGGACGTGACCGTGAGCCGCAGAGATCTCCTCATCCGCAAGGTCGCCCCGAACGGGCGGGCGCGTGAGTTGAGGCTCGATCCTTATTGGAGCCGGCTGGAGGTGCGCGAGCTTGAAGACGAAGGCGTGGTGCGCCTTCACCTCGTCAGCCGGGGCGAGAACGTAACCATAGGCGAATTCCTCAACCCCGACGACCGGGCGAGCCTTGCGGACGCTTTGCGCGACGCGCTTCACGCGGTCAGGCGGCCGCCTGCCCTTGCCGAGACCATGATGGAGGCGGGCTAGGTCGTCCACCTGAGGCGCAAGAAACGGGTGGCTGCAATGGCGAACAGCGGTCATCTTGCAGCCTGGAGGACCGCTATGACCATGCACAGCCCCCTTGCTTCTTCCATGACGAACCGCGACCCGATGAACCCCGAGGCGGATTACGCGATCGTTTGCGCGGTGATCGCCTATCTCAGCAGAAACTACCGCGACCAGCCGGAGCTTGAGGAGATCGCAGCCGAGGTTGGCATGAGCCCGACGCGCCTGCACAAGCTCTTCACCCGCTGGTGCGGTCTGTCGCCGAAGGGGTTTTTGCAGGCCGTCACGCTCGATCATGCCAAGCGGCTTCTCGACCAATCCGCCAATCTTCTCGACACGAGCTACGAGCTCGGCCTTTCCGGGCCCGGGCGTCTGCACGATCTCTTCGTCACCCACCACGCGGTGACACCGGGCGCCTATAAAAGCCGCGGCGAGGGCCTTGAGATCGCCTATGGGTTCCACGCCTCGCCCTTCGGCAAAGCCCTGCTTCTGGTGACGGATTACGGCCTGGCGGGCCTCGCCTTCGCCGATCCGGGCGAGGAAGAGGCGACGCTTGCCGAGATGATGCAGCGTTTTCCCCAGGCACGTTATCGCCACGCGCCGGACGCGACGGTGCGCTATGCCGAGCGCGTCTTCGAGCCCTCCGCCTGGCGGGCCGAGGAGCCGCTGCGTGTCGTCTTCATCGGCTCCGACTTCGAGGTGCGCGTCTGGGAGAGCCTCCTCGAAATTCCAGTCGGCGCGGCGACGAGCTACGGTGCTTTGGCGAAAAAGCTCGAACGGCCGAAGGCGGCTCGTGCCGTCGGTGCCGCTGTCGGGCGCAATCCGATTTCTTTCGTCGTGCCGTGTCATCGCGTTGTCGGGGCAAAGGGCGCGCTCACCGGCTATCACTGGGGCATCACCCGCAAACGCGCCATGCTCGGCTGGGAATCGGGGCTCCTCACGAAGGATTGAACCCGTCTGCACGTCTCGCTCACACTGGACCTCGGCACCGCCCATCCGCATAGTCTGCCCGCCGAGCGGGAGATGACGATGACGACAAAGGAATGGCAGGCGGTTGACGCCTATCTCGAAGCGACCGTCGTAGGGTCCGACGACACGCTTCAGGCGGCTCTCGCCGCGAACGAGGCGGCCGATCTGCCGGCAATCGATGTCTCCCCGGCCCAGGGAAAACTCCTTCACCTTCTCGCCCGCATGGCAGGAGCGAAACGCATTTTGGAGATCGGCACGCTCGGCGGCTATTCGACCATCTGGCTTGCCCGGGCCCTGCCGGATGATGGCCGTCTCGTGAGCCTCGAAGCGGCGGAAGAGCATGCCGTGGTGGCGCGTGCCAACATCGTCCGGGCGGGACTTGCGGAGAAGGTCGAGATCCGTGTCGCCCCCGCGCTCGAGATCCTGCCTCGCCTTGTCGAGGAGGGCCAGGAACCTTTCGATTTCATCTTCATCGACGCTGATAAGCCGAACAACCCAGCCTATCTTACATGGGCGTTGAAGCTCTCGCGGCCCGGCACCGTCATCCTCGGCGACAATGTCGTGCGCGACGGGAAGGTGAGAGACCCGCAATCCTCCGAGCCGGGTGTCGTCGGCACGCGCCGCTTCCTGGAGATGATCGGCGAGGAGCCGCGGCTCTCCGCGACGGCGATCCAGACCGTCGGCGCCAAGGGTTGGGACGGCTTCGTTCTCGCCGTCGTTGCATGAACGGCTGCCGCTTCGGCAGGCGGATCAGAGGTTTGCCGCGAGATGCCGCTCGTTGCGCCGCCCTTGACGAAGAGGGGCGCCGGGTCCATTTCCGGTCCACGACGTGAAGGCGCGCATTTGTCGCGTGCGATGAGGTTTCGATGTTCATCCAGACCGAAGAAACGCCTAACCCAGCAACTCTGAAGTTCCTGCCCGGGCGGGACGTGCTGCCGGCCGATACGCGCGACTTCCGCACAGCGGAAGAAGCCGCATCCTCGCCCTTGGCGGAACGGATCTTCGCCGTGGACGGCGTTGCCGGGGTCTTTCTCGGCCAGGATTTCATCACCGTCACCAAGGACGGTGCTGAATGGCAGCACATGAAGCCAGCCGTTCTCGGCGCGATCATGGAGCATTACCTCTCCGGCGAGCCGGTGCTGGCCGATGCACATGAGGAAGAGGACGGCGACGAATTCTTCGACAATGCCGATAGCGAGACCGTCGGCATGATCAAGGAATTGATCGAAACGCGCGTTCGTCCGGCCGTGGCCAATGACGGCGGCGACATCACCTTCAAGGGCTTCAAGAACGGCATCGTCTTCCTCAACATGCGCGGTGCCTGCGCTGGCTGCCCGTCGTCGACGGCGACGTTGAAGCACGGCATCGAGAACCTTTTGCGCCACTTCGTGCCGGATGTTCAGGAGGTGCGCCCGGTCTGATCGGGTCAGCCCTTCGCTTTCTTCATCTCGACAGCGATTGCCCCCGTGAGTAGAGCGGGGTGATGCTTCTCGCCCTCGACACTGCCGGACCTTTTTGCGCCGTCGCGCTCGCGACCCTCGAAGACGGCCAGATCAATTGTCATGCCCGCCGCGAGGTGGAAATCGGCCGCGGTCATGCCGAGCGGCTTTTCCCCTTGATCGAGGAATGCCTGGCGGACGCTTCCGCCACCTATTCCGATCTGACGGCGGTTGCGACCACCCTCGGCCCGGGCTCCTTCACCGGCATTCGTATTGGCGTTGCGGCCGCACGCGGCCTTGCTCTCGCGCTCCAAATCCCAGCCCTCGGCGTCGACGTCCTTGAGGCGCTGTGCGAGGGCATTCGCCACAGCGAGGCCGGGCATTGTGCGGCGGGTCTCGTCGCAGCAATCCTTGATGCCGGCCGCGGCAATGTCTTCCTGCGCATGGAAGAGATTTCCTCCAGAGAGGAGATCATCGCCTCGCAACGGGAGGTGCAGGACGAGGCGGCTGCCTTTCTTGCGCCCTATGCGTTCGAAGGGCTCGTGCTATGTGGCGCAGGCGCGGATGGAATTGCCGGGGTGCTTGCGGGCGACGGCCTTCCCGCAATCGTCGCCGATAAGCGCCCTTCGGCGGATATCGCCATGGTCGCCCGTCTTGCCCTTTCAGGACATGCGGTGAACCCGCCCGTGCCGCTTTATCTGCGTCCTCCCGACGCCAAACCGCAGACGGACAAATCCCTGAGACGGCGCCTTAAGACACCATGATTCCCCGTATCGAGATCACCCTGCGCGAGGCGACCTCCGAGGACAGCCCGATTCTCGCCCGCATCCACGCCGACGCCTTCCGCCACGCCTGGACCGATGGCGACTTCGCCTCCTTCCTGTCTCAGAACGGCGTCAAGGCGCTGTTAGCGTTCCATGCCGGCCGCGTCACGCGCCGGGCGCCGGCGGGCTTCATCCTTTATCGTCAGGCAGCGGACGATTCGGAGGTTCTGACGCTCGCCGTCCTGAACTCCTATCGGCGGCGCGGCATCGCCCAGAGGCTCGTCGAGGAGACGATGCGCCGGCTCTACCATGAGCGGGTGGCGACACTGCATCTGGAGGTGGAGGCCGGCAACGCGGCGGCCGTTTCGCTCTACCGCAAGCTCGGCTTCGAGGAGGTCGGCAAAAGGCCCGCCTATTACGCCCGCGATGATCAGACCCGCCTGCCGGCGCTTGTCATGCGTCGGGATCTCATCTAGCCGCAGCTCCGGAGACAAACCCATGCGAGACAAGCCGTGCTGCCTGCGCCATGCGAGTGCCTGCCGTTGCGGTGGTCTCTTGCGGTCGTCCATCTGCGCTCAATCAGCGCCGGCCGCAGGGTAGGGGCCGATGTTTGCATATCTGCGGCTTGCAACGGCGACCTTTCTCTTCCTCCTGTCTCTGCCTTTCGCCATTCCGGCGCAGGTGCTCGGCCTCTGGCTCGGCGGCCGTTGGGCGAAGATCGTGCCGCTCTACTGGCATCGCTTCGTTCTGCGCCTTTTCGGTGTCCGCCTTTTCGTGCATGGGACCATCGCCGCCGACCGCCCGCTGCTTCTCCTCGCCAATCACATTTCCTGGCTCGACATCCCCGTTCTGAGCGCGATCGCGCCCGTCTCCTTCATTGCCAAGAAGGAGGTGGCTGAGTGGCCGCTTTTCGGCCTTTTCGCCAAATTGCAGCGCTCCGTCTTCATCGACCGCGAAAAACGCCATCAAACCGGCAAGGCGGCCGATGAAATCGCTGCGCGCCTCGTCGCGGGCGATGTCATGGTGCTCTTCCCGGAAGGCACGTCCTCCGATGGCAACAAGGTGCTCGCCTTTCGCTCTGCCATCGTCGGTGCAGCCCAGCGCAGTTTTTCCGAAGGCCGGCCCGTCACGCTGCAGCCGGTCGCCATCGCCTATACTCGCATGCTCGGCATGCCTTTCGGTCGTCAGCACAGAACGTGGGTCGCCTGGTATGGCGGCATGGATCTGTTGCCGCATTTGAGCCGGTTGATGTCACAGGGGGCCGTCGATGTGCACGTCGCCTTCCTGCCGCCCGTGACGATCACCCGCGACGGCGATCGCAAGCGCGTCACGCGTGCGGCGGGTGCCCTCGTCAAAGAGGTGGTGGCCGAGCTCAATGCCGGCCGCGATCCCCAAAAAGTGATGCGTATGGCGGAAGAAATATCGCTTGAACCTGAGCCTGAAAGGGCCTAGCGAGCGCGGCTTAATTCGGTTAAAGCTGGTATATGATGCGCTTGGCGAGGAGCACGCGCCGTTTTTCATGAACACGGCGAGACGCAAAGTTTTCATCAAGACGTACGGATGTCAGATGAACGTCTACGATTCCGATCGTATGACGGACGTGCTGGCACGTGACGGCTATGATGCTGTCGAGACGGCGGAAGACGCCGATCTTATTGTCCTGAACACCTGCCATATCCGCGAAAAGGCCGCCGAGAAGGTCTATTCCGAGGTCGGCCGCCTGCGCCCCTTGAAAGAGGCGGCGAAGGAGGAAGGCCGGCGGGTGGAGATCGCCATCGCCGGCTGTGTGGCGCAGGCGGAGGGCGAGGAGATCATCCGCCGCGCGCCGATCGTCGATGTCGTCGTCGGCCCGCAGAGCTATCATCGTCTCGGCGCCGCGCTTGCTCGCGCCCGTGAAGGTGGCGCGGCGGTGGAGACCGAATTCCCGGCGGAAGACAAATTCGACCATATTCCCTCGCGGGCCCGCGCACGTCCCGGACTTGCGCTCAATCCGACGGCCTTCCTGACCGTGCAGGAAGGCTGCGATAAGTTCTGCACCTTCTGCGTGGTGCCTTATACGCGAGGTGGCGAATTCTCACGTCCGGTCGCCAAGATCCTCGCCGAAGCGCGGCGTCTCGTGGGCTCCGGCGTGCGCGAGATCATGCTCCTCGGCCAGAACGTCAACGCCTATCACGGCGAGGCCGAAGACGGTTCCGACTGGTCGCTCGCCCGTCTCGTGCTGGAGCTGGCGGACATCGATGGGCTGGAGCGCATCCGCTACACGACCTCGCATCCGCGCGACATGGCGGACGATCTGATCGCAGCCCACCGCGACTGCGACACGCTGATGCCGTATCTGCATCTTCCCGTGCAGTCGGGCTCCGACAAGATCCTGGCCGCCATGAACCGCCGTCATGGGCGCGATGAGTATTTCCGTCTCGTCGACCGGCTGCGTGAGGCGCGCCCCGATCTTGCTCTGTCGGGCGATTTCATCGTCGGCTTTCCGGGCGAGAGCGAGGAAGACTTCGCCGCCACGATGGATCTCGTCGCCCGCGTCGGTTACGCCTCGGCCTATTCCTTCAAATATTCGCCGCGTCCCGGCACGCCGGCAGCCGAGCGTGAGCAGGTCGACGAAGCGGTGAAGTCGGAACGTCTGCAGCGCCTTCAGGCGCTTTTGAGCGAGCAGCAGACGCGCTTCAATGCGGCGATGCAGGGCAGGGTGATCGATGTGCTCCTGGAAAAGCCCGGCAGGCATCCGGGCCAGCTCGTCGGCCGCTCGCCCTTCCTGCAGGCCGTGCATGTTGATGCGCCGGCGCATCTCATCGGCGAGATCGTATCGGTGAAGGTGGATGAGATCGGCTCCAACTCGCTCTTCGCCAGCCTGATGAGCCCCCCATTGGAAAGGCTTTCGGCCTGATGGCAGTGTCGCGTCCGCGGCCGAAGCGGGAAAGATCCGCCACGTCGGAAGAAATCGAACTCGTTTTCGATGACAACCGTCTGGCGAGCGCTCTTTTCGGCGAATACGACCAGAACCTTGCCCTGATCGAGCGGCGGATCGGTGTCGAAGCCGTGGCCCGCGGCAATGTCGTGCGTCTCATCGGCGAGCCGGATGAGCTGCGTCAGGCGCGCGCCATTCTCAACACGCTCTATCAGCGCCTCCTGGAAGGCCATGACGTGCTCCAGGGCGACGTCGAGGGTGCGATCCGCATGGCCGACACGCCGGGCGCACAATGGTCGCTGCCGAGCCTGGAGACGGGCTCGCGGGTGCAGCTTGCCCAGATCGGCACGCGCAAGCGCTCCGTCACCGCCCGCACGCCGCGCCAGGACGTCTATATTCGGGCCATGGACCGCTGCGAGCTCATCTTCGGCATCGGTCCGGCCGGCACCGGCAAGACCTATCTCGCCGTCGCTTTCGCCGCCGCCCTTCTGGAGCGCGGCGACATCGAGCGCATCATCCTGTCGCGCCCGGCCGTCGAAGCCGGCGAGCGGCTCGGCTTTCTGCCGGGCGACATGCGTGAGAAGGTCGATCCCTATCTCCGGCCGCTGTACGACGCCCTCTATGACATGATGGCCGCCGACAAGGTGGAGCGGCTGTTGGCCTCCGGCACGATCGAGATCGCGCCGCTCGCTTTCATGCGCGGGCGCACGCTCGCCCATTCCGTCGTCATTCTCGACGAGGCGCAGAACACCACGGCGATGCAGATGAAGATGTTTTTGACCCGCCTCGGCGAGGGGTCGAAAATGGTGGTGACGGGCGACCCGACGCAGATCGATCTCAGGGAAGGCGACATTTCCGGCCTCATGGAAGCGACGCGCATCCTGAACGGCGTGGAAGGCATCGAGATCGTGCGCTTCGGTGCGGAGGATGTGGTGCGCCACGCTCTCGTGCAGCGCATCGTCGACGCCTATGACAAGCAAAGCCGTGCCGTCTCCAAGGGCGAGCTCTGAGGGCACATGTCTCCCGTTGTGATCGACGTGATTCGCGAGACGGAGGCCTGGCCTTCGCAGACCGAGCTCGACTCGTTGATGGACAAGGCCGTCGACGCGGCCCTTGCCGTGGCCGGCTGGACGCCTCCACAAGGCGTCCTTGAGCCTGTCGAACTTAGCATCGTCCTGACCGACGATGCGACGATTGCGCACCTCAACCGCGATTGGCGCGGCAAGGACAAGCCGACGAACGTCCTGTCCTATCCGCAGCCGCCGGGCCCCCTTTTGGGCGACATCGTCTTCGCTTTTGAGACGATTGAGCGTGAAGCCGAAGAGCAGCAGAAAGCTTTTCTCGACCATTTCGCCCATTTACTTGTGCATGGCTGCTTGCATCTGGTGGGCCATGATCACCAAATAGACAGCGAAGCAGAGGAGATGGAAACGCTGGAGAAGGAAGCGCTGGCCAGGCTCGGCATTGCCGATCCCTACCGTCAGGTCGATGCGGCCTTCCCGGTCCTAGGATCATGAACGACGACCGATCTCGAAGTCCTGCGGGACTTTCTTACGATGAATCTACGCCCGAAAGTGTGGGAGATCGCCTGCGCGCGAGCTTCAAGGTCCTGATCGGCGGCAAGTCGAACGGCTCCGCGCGCTCCGAAATCGAACATGTGCTCGCCGCCGACGAAGTCGACGGAGAAGCCTTCGCGCCGGAAGAGCGCGCCATGCTGCGCGCCGTCCTCAAGCTCGGGGATATGCGTGTCGACGATGTCATGGTGCCGCGCGCCGATATCGACGCGGTCGACCATGACGTGCCGCTCGCCACCGTCCTCATGGCCTTCAAGGAGGCCGGGCATTCGCGCCTGCCCGTCTATCGCGAAACGCTCGATGATCCGATGGGCATGGTCCATCTGAAGGACGTCGTGGGCTGGATGCTGGAGCACGCGCGCAAGGATCTGGAGCAGCCTGAAAGCATGGCGGCGGCCGAGGAGGAGACAGAACGCCGCTTCCGTTTCTCTGCCTCGCTGGATTTCTCGCCCGTCGATCTCAGCCAGCCTTTGCGCTCATCCGGCATTATCCGCCCCATCCTCTTCGTACCGCCCTCCATGCCCGCACGCATGCTCCTGGAGCGGATGCAGGCGGGACGCACGCAGATGGCGCTCGTCATCGACGAATATGGCGGCACCGACGGGCTCGTCTCGCTTGAAGATCTCGTTGAAACCATCGTCGGCGAGATCGAAGACGAGCATGACGACGAGGAGGACGCCGATATCGCCAAAGTGGCGGAAGGCGTCTTCGTCGCCGATGCACGTGCCGAACTCGACGAGCTGGCCGATGTGATCGGTCCCGCCTTCCAGATGGGCGAGCTCGGCGAGGAGGTCGAGACCGTGGGCGGGCTCATCTATACGCTGCTTGGTCGCATCCCGGTGCGGGGCGAGATCGTCAATGCGCTCGACGGCTTCGAGATCGAGATCCTGGAGGCCGATCCGCGCCGCATCAAGCGCGTCAGGATCCGCGAACGGCGCAAGGGACGGCTGGTGCAAAGGGTGAAGAGCCGCCAGGCCACGGAGCCCGCTTTGCCGGCCCCGTCCGGGTCCCCGCCGGCCCTCCAGATCGCCGATAAGCCGCGCGCGACGGAAAGTCCGTCATCAAGCGACACTTCCGATTGACTTCACCCCTCGCCAGGGCTTAAGGGGGTGCCCGCTCCCGAGCCCAGGTGGCGGAATTGGTAGACGCGCACGGTTCAGGTCCGTGTGCCGCAAGGCGTGGAGGTTCGAGTCCTCTCCTGGGCACCACTCTTCGGGAGGCGCGCCGAATAAGGCGCGCCGGCACCCCGCCAAAGCGTTCATCCAACGACATTTTCGGTGCTTTGCCGCCTGATTAGGCGTGTGTGCGGCTTGGGCTTGGCGGAGACGCCCGGCGCCCATCCCACGAACGGGCGCCGGAATCGTTCGCTCTTACTTCTCGAAAAAATCTCTCAGCCGGTAATAGTTGATCATCGCCGTGGCGTAGATCGGGTGCAAGCCGTGCACCGGCAAAGGCGTGATGTCGGTGAGCTTCAGCGGCAGGGGTGCTGAGCGGTCGAGAAGATGCGCACCGATCGCCTGGCCAAGCGAGGTCGCAAGGCCGACGCCGCGGCCATTGTAGCCGAGTGCCATGGTGAGATTGGGTGCCGGCTGATGCACATGCGGAAGGTGATCGCGCGTCATCGCCACGCGGCCCGCCCAGAAATAGTCGATCGCGAGCTCCCGCGTGTGGGGATAGAGCGTGTGCATGGCCGCAATCAGCCGGCGGTAATGGCCTGGCACTTCTGGCGCGCCGAAGGGGCCGCGCCCGCCGATCATGAAGCGGTTCTCCGGGCCGATGCGGAAATAATTGGCGATGCGCCGGCTGTCCGAGACGACGCTGCGCTCCGGCAGGATCTTGGCGAGAAGGTCTTCGGGAAGCGGTCTCGTGGCGATCTGGATGCTGGTGGCCGGCACCACCGTCGCCTTCAGCTTGGGCCACAGCCTGCCGGTATAGCCGTTGGTCGCCACCACCACCTCATTGGCGCGGAGCTTGCCCCTTGAGCCGACCGCGATCATCCAGCCGCTCTCCGTGCGTGTGAGCGAACGCGCCTCGCTGTCGCCGCAGACGCGCACGCCGGCCGCGATTGCCGCTTTGGCAAGCCCGCGGGCGTAATTGAGCGGGTGCAGGCGCCCCGCGCGGCGATCGATCCAGCCGCCTGCGAAGCGCTCGCTGCCGGTCTTCTCCGCCATGCCCGCCGCATCGAGCATTTCCACCGGCGCCCCACGTCGCTGCCATTCTTCCATGCGGGTGCGAAGGAGCGGCAGATGGCTTTGTTTGAGCGAAGCCTGGATCCAGCCGTGCTGTTGGGCGTCGCAGGCGATGCCGTGTTTGGCGATGAGCGCGAATGTCGCGTCCGCCGTGCGTCCGGCAAATTCTGTCGTGGCCTCGCCGTAAAGCTTGTCGAGCGTCTCGGGATCGTATTTGAGACCGGGTATCACCTGGCCGCCATTGCGCCCGCTCGCGCCGAAGCCCGGCTCGTACGCGTCGATGACGACGACCTTGGCCCCGCCTTCGGCGAGCCTGAGCGCGGTGGAAAGACCCGTGAAACCCGCGCCGATGACGGCGACATCCACACTGACCTCGCCGATGAGCGGCTGTGTGTCCGGCGCCGGCGTGGCGGTGGCGGCCCAAAGAGAAGCAACATGTTCTGACATGGCAGTGTCCGAAGGTTCGATGATCAAACCGGATGGGTGACGCGGCGTAGAAAATCCTGGGTGCGTTCGTTCTTCGGCTGCCGCAGGACCTCATCGGCCGCACCTTCCTCGACGATGCGGCCACCGTCCAGGAAAAGCACGCGGTCCGCGACTTCGCGCGCAAACAGGATCTCGTGCGTGACGACGAGCATGGTCATGTGCTCTTCCGCCAGCGCCCGCATCACCTGCAGAACTTCTCCGACCATTTCGGGATCGAGCGCCGATGTCGGCTCGTCGAAGAGGATCGCCTCCGGCTCCATGGCGAGGGCCCGGGCAATCGCCACGCGCTGCTGCTGGCCGCCGGAGAGTGCTGCGGGATAGGAGTTGAGCTTGTCGGCGAGCCCGACCCGCGTCAAAAGCCGCTCCGCCTTCTCACGCACCTCCGCCTTGCCCTGTTTCAGGACATAGCGCGGCCCTTCCATGACGTTCTCGATCGCCGTCCTGTGCGGGAAGAGATTGAAGCGCTGGAAGACCATGGAGACGCGCGTGCGCAGGTCGTGGATCGAAGGGGCGGTGACGTCGACGGTCTCGTCGTCGATGCTGATCCTGCCCGCCTGATAGGTCTCGAGCCCGTTGATGCAGCGCAAAAGCGTCGATTTTCCGGAGCCCGACGGGCCGATCAGGCACACGACCTGCCCCTTGTCGATCTCCGCGTGGACGCCCTTCAGGACTTCATGATCGCCGAAGCTCTTGTGTACGTTTTCGAGCTTGATCATCGCGCCTGTCCCATCTTCACTTCGACATAGCGCATGGCGAAATTGAGCGGCACCGTCAGGCACAGATAGAGAAGCGCGACGAGCGTGAAGACAGTCATGTTGTCGAAGGTGGAGGAGGCGAGCATCTTGCCCTGCATGGTGAGTTCGGCGACCGAAATCACCGACACCTGCGAGGAATCCTTTAGAAGCATCACCATGTTGTTGGCGTAGGGCGGCACCACGATCCTGAAGGCCTGCGGCAGCACCACCCGGCGCATCATCAAGGGCGTTTTCATGCCGATCGATTTGGCGGCCTCCACCTGGCCCCGGTCGACGGCTTCGATGCCCGCCCGAAACGTCTCGCCGATATAGCAGGAATAGGTGAGCGCGAGGCCCGCGACGCCCGCCTGGAAGGCGGTGAGGTCGAGGCCGAATTCCGGCATCACGAAATAGATGTAGAAGAGGACGACCAGGATCGGGATGCCGCGCACAAATTCCACCACGATGCGTGTCGAGATGGAAAGCCAGCGGACGCCGGAGGTCCGAAACAGTGCCCAGACCAGCCCGAGCGCGGTGGCAAGCGCGAGCGACAGAAGCGTGACGGAGATCGTCAGCCACATGCCCTTGAGGAGGATGGGCAGGTAGATTTGCGCACTGACGAAGAAGTCGCTCATGCGAGACCTCGCTGGTGAGGCTGCCCGAAGGCCGCCTCACGCATGATAAGGATCATGAGACCGAAACGCTCTCGTGGGTCTCTCACAGGCCGTATTTGGCGAAGATCTTGTCGAGCTCGCCGCTCTCCTTCAGCTTTGCGATCGCTCCATTGACCTTTTCCAGAAAGGCGGGATTTTCCTTGGAGACGGCCACCGCGACATCGCCCTTCTGCATGGGCTCGTAGCCTTCCACAAGGCGCACGCCGAGTTGCGGCTTTTCAGATATCTGGTAGGCGACGATAGGCTTGTCGCCGAAGCCCGCCTTGATGCGCCCGAGCTTCACGTCGCGCATGATGTCGGCGATCGAATCGTAGAGCTTCACCTCGCCGAACGTGCCGAGAGCCTGAAGCTTGTCGGCAAAGGTCGTGCCGATCTGCGCGCCCACCGTCTCGCCCTTCAGATCATCGAGCGTGTAGTTCGTCGCATCGTCCGCCGCGACGAACATGGCGTCGCCGTAGGAATAGACGGGGGTGGAGAAATCGACCACTTTCTTGCGCTCGTCGGTGGCGAACATGCCGGCCGAGATGAGGTCGATCTTGCCGCTGGAAAGCGCCGGGATCAGCGCGGAAAACGCCACCACCTTGAACTCGGCCTCGTCGCCGATATCCGCCGTGATAGCCTTGGCGAGATCGACCATCGCGCCCGTCGGCTCTTGGGTTGCCGTGTCGACGAAGGTGAAGGGAACGCCTGTCGTGGTGACGCCGACATTGACGGATTCGGCATAGGCAGGGGCTGCAAACGCCATCGCGAGACCGAAGGCGAGCGAGGCGACGTGTTTCATATCCATGAAATTCCCCATTTATTTCTTCCGCTACGATCGATAAAAGCGCCGCAATCGGGCGGAGCTTGGTGATCCGGCGCGTCAGGAAAACGCGCGTAGGTTCATTATCATGAAATCCGATAAACGCGCAAACCCGCGAATTGAACGATTTTGTGGCAGCGTCCCGCGCCTTCTTTGTCTCCAAGGAGTTGGAATGGCGAACACCGCCGCTGAACAGTTTCCCAGACAGCAGAAATCCCATATTGTGTTCATGGTGATGAAAAAGAGAGCGCACGGATGATGGGTTCGAACCCGCGCGAAGCTTTGGCCGTCCACGAACTCGACAACGAGCCGGGTGAAGAGGACCGTTCGCTCGGTTCGGCGGTCCGCGAAGCACGCCGCGGCCGCGGTCTTTCGCTGAAGCAGGTCGCCGACGGCGCCGGCATCTCGGTCGGTCTCTTGAGTCAGATCGAGCGGGGCATTTCTTCGCCTTCCGTGCGGGCACTGAGGGCGATCTGCAATGTGCTCGACATGCCGGTCTTCACGCTCTTTGGCGACATGGAGGCGAAGTCCGAACTCGAAGCCCGGCGCATTGTTCGTGCGGCCGAACGCCGGCAGGTGGATTTCGGTGCCAAGGGCATGATCAAATCCTTCCTGACGACGAACGAAGAAGGCACGCTTCAGATGATGGAGATCGTCCTCGAGCCTGGCGGCGGCTCGGGCGAGGAAGCCTACAGCCATGATGGCGAAGAGACGGGTGTCGTGCTCGAAGGCCGCCTGGAGCTCTTTGTCGACGGCAGTGTTTACCGTTTGAAGGAAGGCGATTCCTTCGCCTTCGAAAGCCGACTGCCGCACCGCTTCCGCAACCTTGCAGAGGTGAGGACCCGCATTCTCTGGGTCACCACGCCGCCGGTCTGGTGAGAGGGCAAAGCCTGGCCGCCAGTCGCGTGGCCCGTTGATTCCGCTCCATGTGGGAGGAGACGGGCATCCGCGCCCCAATCTTTCGCGAACTTAATCTTGTCTCCACAAGATCGCCTTTTCTGAGGCGTTGGTGACGCTGCGGCAGCATAAGCCGCACCGCCGGCGAACGCCGAATTTACCTGCGGCGGCCCGGTGCAGTGAGACGTTAAGGAGGATCCTTCATCACAGGAGATGACGCGGATACGGCGGGGGCGCGCAGCGCTGTTTCCCCTGGTCGTGATCTGGCGGAGGATCGAAGACATGAACGATAAAACGGCCGCGAAGCCCCCTCAAAAACAGCCCCCTCAAGAACTGCCGGAGGGTGCGACACCGGCAGAAGCGCCCCTGCCGGAGACCGATCTCGAAACCGGCCTGACGAGCGAGACGGCCCAGGAGCGACTGGCGACGTTCGGCGAAAACGCCATCAGCGAAGAGAAGACGAGCCCTCTCCAGCGGCTCATGCGCTATTTCTGGGCGCCGATCCCGTGGATGATCGAGGCGGCGGCGATCCTCTCCGCAGCACTCGGTGACTGGGCCGGTTTCGCCATCATCGTCACCATGCTTCTCGTCAATGCGGCCGTCGATTTCTGGCAGGAAAGGAAGGCCGGCAACGCCATCGAGCTTTTGAAGGAGAGCCTGGCGCTCACCGCCCGCGTCTTGCGCGACGGCACCTGGCAGACGCTGCCGGCGAAAGATCTGGTGCCGGGCGATGTCGTGCTTTTGCGCATCGGCAATGTCACGCCCGCCGACATCCGGCTCGTCGCCGGCGATTATCTGAGCGCCGACGAGGCGGCGCTGACGGGTGAATCCATGCCGGTCGATAAGGCTGTCGGCGACGCCGCCTATTCCGGTTCTGTCGTCAAGCTCGGCGAGATGACGGGCGTTGTGACGGCGACGGGCATGAACACTTATTTCGGCAAGACGGCGCAGCTCGTCGCCTCTGCCGAGACGCGCTCGCATTTCCAGCGCGCGGTGCTTTCTATCGGCAATTTCCTGATCCTGACGACGCTCGTCCTCGTCGCGGTGATCGTGCTCGTGGCCGTCTTCCGCGGTACGCCCTTCTGGGAGACCGTGCAATTTTCGCTCATTCTGACGGTGGCGGCGATCCCGGTCGCTCTGCCGACGGTCCTGTCGGTGACGATGGCGGTCGGCGCGGAAAAGCTCGCCCGGATGAAGGCGATCGTCTCTCGCCTCGTGGCGATTGAGGAACTGGCCGGCGTCGATGTCCTTTGCGTCGACAAGACCGGCACCTTGACAATGAACGCGCTGACTGTCGCCGACATCCTCCCCGAACAGGGGGTGGAGGCGTCCGATGTCGTCCTTGCCGCGCAGCTTGCAAGCAACGCCAATGATCCCGATCCGATCGACAAGGCGGTGCTCGCCGCCGAAGGCGCAGCCGCCGGTGCCGGCTACGTGATCGGCGATTTCACGCCCTTCGACCCGGTGTCGAAACGCACGATGGTGGAGGCGACGTTGGGCGATCGCAAAATCGCCTTCTCCAAGGGCGCTCCCCAGGTCATTCTCGATCTCGCCACGCCGCCGGCGGAGATCCGTGCGCGCATCGAGGCAGAGGTCGACCGCCTGGCCGAGGAAGGTTACCGCGCCCTCGGCGTGGCCCGCCGCGAGGGCGATGTCTGGCAGTTCATCGGCCTCGTCTCGATTTTCGATCCGCCGCGTGAGGATGCGGCCGCGACCATTGCCGAAACCGGCCGGATGGGCCTCGCCGTCAAGATGATCACCGGCGACCATGAGGCGATCGCGCGCCAGATCGCGGCCAAGCTCGGTCTTCGTCGCAACATCCGCTCCGCCGACACCGTCTTCGCCGATGGCAGCGACGGCGAGGTCAGCGAGCGCATCGAACAGGCCGACGGCGTTGCCCGCGTCCTGCCCGAGCACAAATTCAAGATCGTGCGCGCCTTGCAGGACCGCGGCCACATCGTGGCGATGACGGGCGACGGCGTGAACGATGCCCCGGCCTTGAAACAGGCCGATGCCGGCATCGCGGTCAGCGGGGCGACGGATGCCGCCCGTGCCGCCGCCGATGTCGTGCTGACGAGTTCAGGTCTTGGCGTCATCTCCTCGGCGATCGAAGAGGCGCGGCGGATCTTCGAACGGATGACGAGCTACGCCACCTTCCGCATCGCCGAGACGATCCGGGTTCTGGTGTTCATGAGCCTGTCGATCCTGATCTTCGACTTCTATCCGGTGACGGCCGTCATGATCGTGCTTCTGGCGGTCCTGAACGACTTCCCGATCATGATGATTGCCTACGACAACGCCAATGTCGCCGAAAAGCCTGTGCGCTGGAATATGCCGCGGGTACTCACCATCGCGAGCTGCCTCGGCCTCCTAGGCGTGGCGGAGACCTTTCTGCTCTTCTGGTACGTCGACACGGTCATGCATTTGCCGCGCGAGGTCATCCAGACGGTGATTTTCCTCAAGCTTCTCGTCGCTGGCCACCTGACCCTCTACGTTACGCGTAACCAGCGCTGGTTCTGGTCAAGGCCTTTCCCGAGCCTCAAGCTGTTCCTGACGACGGAGGCGACGCAGATTCTTGGCACGCTTGTGGCCGTCTACGGCATCTTCGTGACGCCGATCGGCTGGACCTATGCGCTTGGCGTCTGGGCTTATGCGCTTGCCTGGCTTCCGATCGAGAGCGCGATTGCGATTGCCCTGCGTCGCGCCCTCGACATGAAGGCTGCACATCAGGCGAGCCATCTGGCGCGGACGGAGGGTCGTCTCGCCGGGCGCTGAACGGCTTGCCATGTGTTGCACGCGCGCCGCGTTCGTTCTCACTTGCAGTGATAAGAACGTGATCTCTCTCGACAAATGATGGTTCGGTCACATCTTCGCCTTGAAGCGATGGCCATCCGCGCGGGGCCGCAGTCGGGAGCTTTGTCCGCACTGCGAGGGCGCGGCCCGCCGGCCATCACGGCCTTGCTCCCATTCATGGGCGGGGTTGGGTCGGCTGAACGCGCAAGAAGGAGAAAGAATTGCCGAACTGGATGTTTGAGAAAAGCCGCGGGGTGGCCCTGCGGCTTCCGGCCGTCGCTGCGCTTGTCTTGGCGCTCGCCGCCTGCACGACGACACGTCCTGCACCACCTGAGGGGCCGCGCATCGATCAAAGCTATGTGCGCATGTATGGCCCGGTGCAAGATGATGGCTGGAACGTCTCTGCAATCGATGTGTCGAAAGTCGATCCCCGCTATCTGCGTCAGATGGTCGATTACAATTCGCCTTATCCGGCCGGCACCATCGTCGTCGATCCTTACGAACGCTTTCTCTATCTCGTGATGGAGAACGGCAAGGCCATGCGCTATGGCATCGGCGTCGCCCGTTCGGGAATGGAATTTGCCGGCAAGGCGGAAGTTGCGCGCAAGGCGGCATGGCCGCGGTGGACGCCGACACAGGCGATGATCAAACGCGAGCCGGATCGATATGGCAAGGTTGCCGACGGGCTCGACGGTGGCGTTTCCAATCCGCTCGGGGCCCGCGCGCTTTATCTTTATAAGAACGGCCGGGACACGCTCTACCGCATTCATGGCACGAACGAGCCCTGGTCGATCGGCAAGGCGGTTTCGTCAGGCTGTATCCGATTGTTCAACCAGGATATCATCGATCTCGCCAGCCGCGTCCCCCCAGGGTCGCGCGTCGTGGTATTGAATCGTTCGCAATCCGGTCAGGGAACGGTGCCGAATGGCCCGATGGCTGCGGGACCTCTGACCGGCGCCGCGGCGTCGGGAGGGCTGAGCTGACATGCTGGATCGCCGCCGTTTCATGATGCTGGCCGCAGGCGCGGCCGGCTTTGCTCTGTTGCCGGGCTTCGCGCGGGGGCAGACGGGACTGACCGTCGAGGAGGTCCTCTCCGATCCGACCGCCCCCGTGCGCGGCAACCCCGACGGTGACGTGACGCTGGTCGAATACTTTGACTACCAATGTCCGGCCTGCAAGGGCAGCCATGCGGAGGTGATGCGCGCGGTCGAAACAGACGGCAAGGTGCGCCTCGTCATGAAAGACTGGCCGATCTTCGGCGAGGCCTCCGTCTATGCGTCGCATCTCGTCCTCGCCGCCGTACCGACCGGCGGCTACGCCCATGCTCAGGAAGCGCTTTTGAACACGAAAGGGGCGCTCAGCCGGCAGGCGGTCGAGACGACGTTGGAGAAAGCTGAGCTCGACGTGGAAACGCTTCGCAACGCCTACCGTGAGCGCAAGGGCGAGATCGACGCGCTCATCATGCGCAATTCGCATCAGGCGGAAGCTTTTGGCTTTCCCGGCACCCCGGCCTTCGTCGCCGAGACCACACTTTATCCCGGCGTGATGGACGAAAAGGCGCTGCTGGAGGCGTTTGCCAAGGCCCGCGGCTGAGGCGTTTTCAAGCGATCGCTTTCCGCCATCGGCGGAGAGAGATGCTCAGCGCCTGCCATATTCTTCGATCAGCGCAGGAAACTCCTCGGGTGCGGGGAAATGGGCGAAGCTGTGCTTTGCCGGCGTTGTGACCCAGTCGAGCTTTTCGGCCGTGCAGGTTTCGATAAAGGGTTCCAGACCGGTTGTGTCGTCAAGCATCGTGCTGCGAACATTGACGATTTCGCCCATCACTTCGGGAAAGCGCGTGAAGACCCAGCTCATGCAGTGACCGCAGAACGAATGGACGATCCCCTGCATTTCCTGCGCGCCGCCGATGACGGGCTCGCCGGAGAGAATTCGGAATCCAGCTGCAGGCACCGCCACGCTCAGGGAAAAAGCGCTCGCACTCATCCGCTGGCATCCCTTGCAATGGCACGCCGTCGTGACGAGCGGGGGCGAGGTGATTTCGAAGCGCAGCCTGCCGCAGCGACACGAGCCTTGGCGTGTTTTCCATTCGGTCGAAGTCATGGGCGTGGCCTTTCATGGGCTGTTGAGAGGGGCGGAGGGCAACAGCAAGGATTGGCTGCGTGCAAGAGAGGGGCTGCGGCTCTGACCCCTTCGTCCTGCAATCGGCCGCCTCGCTGATTGCGGATCGTTTGCAACGACGATGGCAGGAACCACGCTGAAAAGCATCACGGCGGAGAGAAGATCCGCTGGAATAAGAGAGAAGATCTGCCGGGATCAGGTTGCCGGCACAATGGCAATGGTGAACGGGGCAAGGAGAGTGAGGCCACGCGAGCGGGCTCTTTGGGCGTCCGTTCCGGGCGCCGGCCCCGCGGGCGAGGCGGCCGTCACCCATTGTCGGAGGGCGCAGATCATGTCAGGAGCTTTGCCAACGAAGAGGCTAAGACATGACCATCCGCTTTCACGAAGGCGATCTGCCGGATCTTTCCAATTACGGCGAGTTCGTCGCGATCGACACCGAGACGATGGGGCTCCGGCCCGGCCGCGACCGGCTCTGTGTCGTGCAGCTTTCTCCGGGCGACGGCACCGCTGATGTGGTGCGGATCGCGCAGGGTCAGGACGCGGCACCCAATCTGACGGCGCTGATGGCCGATCAGGAGCGCACGAAGATCTTTCATTACGCCCGCTTCGACGTGGCGGCTTTGCGCTATGCGTTCGGCGTGATCACGACGCCGATCTGGTGTACGAAGATCGCCTCCAAACTCGTGCGCACCTACACCGACCGCCACGGTCTCAAGGATCTGGCGCGCGAGCTCCTCGGTCTCGAATTGTCGAAGCAGCAGCAGAGCTCCGATTGGGGCGCCGACACTTTGAGTGAAGCGCAGCTCCAATATGCGGCCGCCGACGTTCTCCATCTCCACGCCATGCGCGAGGTTCTCGTGGAAAGGCTGACCCGCGAGCATCGCCTTGAGCTCGCCGAAGCCTGCTTCCGTTTCGTGCCCGTGCGCGCCGAGCTCGATTTGCTCGGTTGGGAGGATTCGGATATCTTCGCGCATGCCTAAAGGTTGGCGTCCGCCCAAAAATCACCATGTTGGACGGCATGAAGTGTGGCGACCCCGACACCAGAAGGTGAGTTGATGGCAGCTGCGACAGCAACCGCGACGGCGCAGCCGCAGATTTTCGGGCGTGCCCGGCTTTCTGCGCGCGACAAGGCTTTCCGCAAGGCGAAGCGTCATTCGGCCTTCGTGCGGTTTCTGCGCGTCCTTCTGCCGGTGGGCGGTGTTGCAGGCATCGCAGTCCTTGCGCTCATCGGGCAATTCTCGAGCGATGAACAGTTCGACCTGTCGATCGCCAAGACGACGATCGCCAAGAACGCCATCATCATGGACAATCCGAAGCTCACGGGCTTCGATCGCTACGATCGCGAATTCCGTCTGGAAGCCGATCGTGCCATCCAGAAGTTCACCTCGCCCGACGCCGTGACGCTGGAGAACATCACCGCGCACATCAACTCGCCAGGCCGCGGGCCGGTGGCGATCGACGCCGTCACGGCCGATTTCGACAATGCCAAGGGCGATCTCCAGATGGGCGGCAACATCGTCGTCGATTCCGCCGACGGTTACGGTCTGACGCTGACTGGCGCACAGATCGATACGAAGAGCGGCACGCTCAAATCCGACAACCCCGTTTCGATCACCTATCAAGATAGCGAAACGACCGGGAATTCGATCGACGCCACCGACGGCGGTCAACGCATCATTATCCAGGGCAATGTGCGCACGCGCATCATGCCGCCGAAACGTGGCCAAGGGGCGGCCGTCAATTGAGGTCTTTGCTGATGTCTTTGCGGCTTACGGCGCTTCTCGCCGCGCTTTGCGTTCTGCCCTTCGTTTCGATGGCGCCGGCGCAGGATTTCGGGGAAACCTTCTCGGGTTTCTCCTCAAGCTCCAACGATCCGATCATGGTGGAAGCCGATCGTCTGGAGGTGCGCGACAACGACAAGGTTGCGATCTACAGCGGCAATGTGAAAGTCCGCCAGGCCGAAACCGTGCTGGAGACGGCCAAACTGACAGTTCATTACTCCGGCAACCCCAGCGAAAGCCTCAATGGCGGCGGGGGCAACGGAGGCAGCACGGGGGAGAGTGGCGGAAACAGCGGCAAGGCCTCCTCGAACGCCTCCGCAACGCCGGGCTCTTCCATCACCCGTATCGAGGCGGAAGGCGGCGTCCTCGTCACCTCCGAAAACCGCACCGCGACGGGCGACCGGGCGGACTTCGAAATGGCGACCGACATGGTCACCCTCTACGGCAATGTCGTCCTGACGGAGGACGACAACGTGCTGCGCGGAGAAAAGCTCGTCGTCAATTTGAAGACCAAGCAGGCGCAGATGCAGGGCGGGCGCGTGCAGACAATCCTCGCGCCGGGTTCGTCCGGTCAAAGCGGACAGTAACGGAGCAATGCTGATGCGCCGCGCCGCGAAAGGCGCCCCCGCCGAAACCGAGGCTGAGGGGGGCTCGCGACGAGGTCTCTTTGGCCTGTCGCGTGATTCCTCCCGCCCCGCCGACGGGGCCGCCTCGACCGCAGAAGCCTCCGATTTCGACAAGGACACCGGCATGGCCGGCGAAGAATCCGGAGGCTCCGAAGCCCTTGATCGCAACGGCTGGCTCGTTGCGAGCGGCCTCAGGCGATCGTTCAAGGGGCGCACGGTCGTGAAGGACGTGTCTCTCGCCGTGCGTCAGGGAGAAGCCGTCGGGCTCCTCGGGCCAAACGGTGCCGGCAAGACCACGGTCTTCTATATGATCACCGGCCTGATCCGTGCCGAAGGCGGCCGCATCGAACTCGAGGGCTACGACGTGACGCGTCTGCCGATGTACCGGCGTGCGCGGCTGGGCATCGGCTATCTGCCGCAGGAAGCGTCGATCTTCCGTGGGCTCAGCGTGGAGGACAACATCCTCGCCATCCTCGAAGTGGTGGAGCCCAACCGCAAGAAGCGGCGGGAGGAACTCGATTCGCTTCTCGAAGAATTCCATATCGGGCATCTGCGCAAATCGCCCGCGATTGCGCTCTCCGGCGGCGAACGCCGGCGCTGCGAGATTGCGCGGGCGCTGGCGAGCCGCCCTGCCTTCATGCTGCTGGATGAGCCCTTCGCCGGCATCGACCCGATCGCCGTCGGCGACATTCAGTCACTGGTGCGCCATCTGACCTCGCGCGGCATCGGCGTCCTCATCACCGACCACAATGTCAGGGAGACGCTGGGGCTCATCGACCGCGCCTATATCATCCATTCCGGCGAGGTTTTGACGGAAGGAAGCCCCGAAGCGATCGTCGCCAATCCAGAGGTGCGACGCGTTTACCTGGGCGAGCACTTCCGGCTTTGACACGCTCCAAAAGCCGGTTAAGCTTTCCCTGCAAGGAACGGGCCAGCTGCCTCCTCTGAAGGTCATTTGAAGGTCATCGGCAGGGTGTTGGCGTCTGGCCCCAAGGCGTGGGGCGTCAACGATGAACATGTCGGCGAGACTTCAGCTCAGGCAGTCGCAGTCACTGGTCATCACGCCGCAGCTCATGCAGGCGATCCGGCTCCTGCAGATGTCGGCGCCGGAGCTCGAAGACTTCATCGACCGTGAGATTGAAGAAAACCCGCTGCTTTCGCGCGACGAGAGCGGTGAGGGGAGCGCCGATGCGGGGGAGCGCGCATCTGAGGCAGCCGAGGAGACCCGAGAGGCGTCCGCCGCGGAAAGTGCGGGCGGAGAGCTCACGGCAGAGACGGCGGCTGCGTCCGTCAGCGACACCGACGTCGCCCGCGAAGATCTCTACCCAGATGATGACCGCAGTCTTTCCGGTTCGAGCGATTTTGCCCGCGCCGGCAGCCGCGACACGTCCGAATTCCCCGACGAAGACAGCTACGCGGCGTCCACGCCCACGCTTCTCGCGGTTCTCGAGCAGCAGATCGATGCGGCCTTTTCCGACGCCACGGAGCGCATGATCGCGCTCACACTTCTGGGCGAAATCGACGAGGCCGGGTATCTGCGCGCCGAGCCGGAGATTCTCGCGGCGAACCTCGAAGTGGCCGTGGAAGATGTGCTGCGCGTCCTTTCTCGCTGCCAGGGTTTCGAGCCGGCCGGCGTCTTCGCCCGTTCGCTCAAGGAATGCCTGAAGATCCAGTTGGCCGAATTCGATCGTTGCGACCCGGCCATGGCAGCCCTCATCGACAATCTGGAGCTTCTCGCCTCGGGCAATCGAGCCGCTTTGTGCAACGCCTGCGGCGTCGGTATGGAAGACATGATCGAGATGATCGCCGAGGTGAGGGCGCTCGATCCGAAACCGGGCCTGCGCTATCTGAGCGATCCCGTGGCGCTGCTGGTGCCGGACATCGTCGTCAGGCCGGGGCCGGAAGGCGCCTGGCTGATCGATCTCAACGATGCGGTTCTGCCGCGGCTTCTCATCGATCGGCGCTACCATACGGAAGTTAAAGGTCGCCGCCGTGACCAGGCGACCGACAAGTTTCTCTCCGAATGCCTGCAGAAGGCGACCTGGCTCGAGAAGAGCCTCGATCAGCGCGCCCGCACGCTGCTCGCCGTATCGGCCGAAATCGTACGCTGGCAGGATCGTTTCCTGCATGACGGCGCCGCCTATCTGAAGCCTTTGACGCTGCGCATGGTGGCCGACGAGATCGGCATGCACGAATCGACGGTGAGCCGCGCCGTGGCCAATAAGGCGATGGCGACGCCGCGCGGCATCTTTCCGCTCAAGGCCTTCTTCTCCGTCGCGCTTGCTGCGACGGATGGCGGCGATTCCCATTCCGCCGAGGCGGTGCGCCAGCGCATTCGCGTCCTCGTCGCAGGCGAGGGCGAGCGCGTCCTCTCCGATGACCAGATCGTGGCGATCCTGAAGGACGAGGGCATCGTCATCGCCCGCCGCACGGTTGCCAAATACCGCGAAGCGATGGGCATTCCCTCATCCGTCAATCGCCGCCGCATGCAGCGCCAGAAGCTTGCATCCTGAAAGGGCTGATATGGCCGCGTGAGAAGGCGGCAGTTTATCAAAGCGGCTGTCATCTATGACAGGGCCTAACCGTGCGCGGCGGCCTCTTCGACGGCTTTTTCGGTTGCCCGCACCACCTCTTCTTCCTTGGGCGGCGGATCGCCCTCTCCCCAGACGAGCTTTTTGTATTTGAAGCCTCTTTCGAGCGTCGGCTTGACGATGGCGAAATAGGGGGAGAGGTCGAAGTCGCGCGGTGCGAACAGCGAATGATGGCGGATGAAATAGATCTCGCGCCGCCTTGCGCCCATGCCCCAGCGGCGCCTCTCTTCCGTGCGGATGATGGGCAGGATCGGGTAATGCACGCGCTGATAGGCCTCTGCGATCAGCGAGGAACAGATTGCGCGCGTCGGATCGCCCGATCCGAAGGCGATCGCCCGGCGCCGCCATCTCGCCGGCAGCGGCAGGGGGAAGAAATAGCGCAACAGGTCGAAGATGTTCTTCATGTCGTAGGAAAGGCCGATCTTCGAAATCATGAAGCGCGTCACCTCCTCGCGATCGGCGGATGAGAGCCCGACCGGTCGGCAGATACGGATGTTGTAGGTGTCGTAGCGCGACAAGGGCAGAGAGATGCAGCCCTCGCCGACATCGACCTCGATGAGGCAGTGCGGTTCGCCGTCCTCTTCCGTTTTGCCGGGGATATCGCCGACATAAAGCGCGGAATGCGACCAGGTCGACGTGGTCAGGTATTTGATGACCTGGGAAATATACTCCCGCCCCTCGACGAGGATGATGTCCCCGGGTTTCAAGACTTTGCGCAGCGCCGCCGCGTCGAAGGGTGCGAAGGGTTCGTAGTCGCGCGTTTCGGTGCGCAGCCAGCCTGCGAGGACGTGCCCCGTGCGCTCCAGAAAGGTGTCAGCTTGCTGCGTCATGCTCTGCCAAGAAGAAGTATCCGGACGGGCTTGGTCAAGGGGCTCTTGAACTTGCGGCGACTGGCGCTCTTGCGCATGCGACGATTGCGCGCCATGGAGCGGATGAAAGGATCCCCATGCTGATCAACATGCAGCGCCGCCTTCGCTTCTCCGAGCTGGGAGAGAAGGAGATACTGGCCCTCGCTATCTCCGCGGAGGAGGAGGACAGCCAGATCTACAGCACGTATGCGGAGCGTCTGAAAGACGAATTTCCGCAGACGGCGGCGATGTTTGCTGCGATGGGCAAGGAAGAGGACGGCCACCGGCGCCTGCTCATCGATCATTTCCGGGCCGCGTTCGGCGATACGATCCCGCTCATCCGCCGCGAGCATGTGGCGGGCTTCATGCGAAGGCGCCCGGTGTGGCTCGTCGCCAATTTGAGCCTCGACCGGATCCGCAGCGAAGCTGCGGCGATGGAAGAGGAAGCGCGCAATTTCTATCAGAAGGCGGCTGCGCGCACGGCCCATGCGGAGACGCGCAAGCTCCTGGGCGATCTTGCCGTCGCTGAAGGCCACCACATCGCCACCGCAGAACGGCTCGAGGCGGAATATCTGCCGGCAGAGGCGCGTTCGGAAGAAGATCGGGCCGCGCATCGCCGTTTTCTCCTGACCTATGTGCAGCCGGGCCTTGCCGGGCTGATGGATGGCTCGGTTTCCACGCTTGCGCCGATCTTTGCCGCCGCCTTTGCCACGCACGACACCTCGCAGACCTTTCTCGTCGGCCTTGCCGCTGCGATCGGCGCCGGCATCTCCATGGGCTTCACCGAGGCGGCGAGCGACGATGGCGCGCTGACCGGCCGGGGATCGCCGTTGAAGCGGGGCATTTCGTCAGGCGTGATGACGGCGATTGGCGGGCTCGGTCATGCGCTTCCCTACCTCATCCCGCATTTCTGGACGGCGACGACGCTCGCTTTTGCGATCGTGATCGCGGAATTGTGGGCGATCGCCTGGATCCAGCAGCGCTGGATGGACACGCCCTTCTGGCGGGCTGCCATGCAGGTGATCTTGGGCGGCTCTCTCGTCTTTGCCGCGGGTGTTTTGATCGGCAACGCCTGAGCCAAGCCGGTCCGGCGAACGGCTGAGATCTGCACTTTCCGCACTGCACTTTGTCGCCCACGGCGCTATGTCTCGGGCCAAGCGCTTGCGGAGAGGAATTCGTTTCATGCCCAATATCGACAAGGCCGGCACGTTTAAGCTCGGCAGCCATACGGTCAAACGTCTGGGTTACGGCGCTATGCAGCTTGCAGGCCCTGGCGTTTTCGGCCCGCCGAAGGATCGTGATGCTGCGGTCGCGGTGCTGCGCCGGGCGGTGGAGGCGGGCGTCGACCACATCGACACCAGCGATTTTTACGGACCGCATGTCACCAACGAGATCATCCGCGAGGCGCTGCACCCTTACCCGGACGATCTCGTCATCGTCACGAAGATCGGTGCGCGCCGTGATGACAAGGGCAATTGGCTGCCCGCCTTTGCGCCCGAGGAGTTGCGGCAGGCCGTCCACGACAACCTGAAAAATCTCGGGCTGGAACGGCTTGAGGTCGTCAATCTCCGGCTGATGTTCGCAGAGGGGCCGGCTGAAGGATCGGTGGAGCCGGCCCTCACGGTTCTCGCAAAGATGCAGGAAGAGGGGCTCGTCCATCACATCGGGCTCAGCAACGCCACCCCGACGCAGGTCGCGGAGGCACGCAAAATCGCCGAGATCGTCTGTGTGCAAAACCTCTACAATCTCGCCCATCGCACAGATGACGAGCTGATCGACGAACTGGCGAAAGAGGGCATTCCCTATGTGCCGTTCTTCCCGCTCGGCGGTTTCACGCCGCTGCAATCCTCGTCCTTAAACGCGGTTGCCGAACGCCTCGGCGCAACGCCTATGCAGGTGGCGCTCGCCTGGCTCTTGCAGCGTTCGCCCAATATCCTGCTCATTCCGGGCACCTCCTCGCTGCAGCATCTTGAGGAGAATCTGGCCGCAGCCGAGCTCGGTCTGCCGCAGGGTGTGCTCCAGGAGCTGGAGGACATCGGCAACGGGGCCTGAATGCGTGCCGCATAGCCACGACCGCCGGCAGTATTCGCCGCCAGTATCCGCCGCCCGGACGGCGCCTGGCGGCGTTGCTACCTGTTGCCGCGGCACAACAGTTTAATCGAATTGGTAAGAATTCATCGGGCGCAAGCCCCAGGTCATCTTCTGTTCAGATATTCGGCGCTATCGCTTGAGCCATATCGAAAGGCTCCGCCCGCGCTTGAGGTCCGGTCGGACGGGAGAGTTAAGACCATGCTGCTGTTCAGAAAATGGGTTCGCCGCCTGGGTGACAGCACCCGCGCTTTCTTTTCTACCGCCTACCGGCCCGAAAAGCACTACATGCGCGGCGCCGGCCCCGCATGTGCGGCCCGCAACCAGCCCCGGAGCCTCTCTTTTTAGTTCGGTCACTCGTCAAGCGCATCCGCAACTGAGTGGCCGGATCAAAAAGCGCGGGAACGGTCGTGGCGTCTCGCGATCGCCTGAAGACCCGGCGGGTCTACTTCACGCCGAGCTTTTCTTCCGTCCGATCGAGGATGAGCGGCACGATGATGTCCTCCTCGTCGGCCAGATGGCGGTGAAGGCCGGTTAGAAAGCCGGTCAGTTCGCCGCTCATCGTTTCGGCGCTGCGCATCTGCGCATCCCGGTCTTGGCTAAGACTTTCAACGAGCGCATTGCCCGCTTCGCCCATCCGCACGAGATCGCCGTGGATGATCTCGTGGTCGTTTTCCAGGATTTCGAAGCCGCGGGTAAGGCTCGCCTCCGCTGCCATGAAGGCGGGGAAGTAGGCGTGGTCTTCGATCTGGTGATGCCCGTTCAGCTGGTGCAGAAAGAAACGCATGCGCGGGGCGAAGAAGCCGCGGAACTCGGCCGGATCGATGCGTCCCTCCCGGAGATCCTCCGCCGATTTGGCGAGGATGGCACAAAGCTCTCGGAACATGTCGTGACGGGCGAGCCAGAATTTCGCGAGCTCGCCCAAATTCTCGTGCTCCGGCCAGACCTCCCGCGGATATTTCCGCAGGAGGGCGAGGAGGTCATCCGGCAGATGCGCCCGCGAACCGAGCCTAAGCGCAGGATCGATCGGCGGTGCATCGCTCACTGCAAGATGACCTTTTCGGCGACGGTGGTGTCGGCGTTGAGCCGGTAGACGAGCGGCACGCCGGTTGCGAGTTCAAGCTTGGTGACGGCGTCGGGCGTCAGCCGGTCGAGCACCATGATGAGCGCCCGCAGCGAATTCCCGTGGGCCGACACCAGAACCCGCTTGCCGTTCATCACGTCGGGCAAGATGTGCGTCATGTAGTAAGGCCACACGCGGGCGCCGGTATCCTTCAGGCTCTCCCCTCCCGGAGGGGCCGTATCGTAGGAGCGGCGCCAGATATGCACCTGCTCCTCGCCCCATTTCTGGCGCGCATCGTCCTTGTTCAGGCCGGAAAGATCGCCGTAATCGCGCTCGTTGAGGGCGAGATCCTGCTGGCGCGGCAGAGAACCCTCGCCGGTGAGCGGCACGCCGAGCTCTTCCAGGATGAGATCGAGTGTCTTCTGGGCCCGTGTCAGGGCGCTCGTATAGGTGAGGTCGAAGCCGAGACCTGCCTCCTTGAGAAGCCGGCCGCCCTTGCGGGCTTCTTCGATCCCCTTCTCCGTGAGGCCAGGGTCTTTCCAGCCGGTGAAGAGGTTCTTGAGATTCCATTCCGACTGTCCGTGGCGGACGAGAACGAGAAGGCGATCCATATTGTCTCCCTCAATTAGGCAAATGGTTTCAGTGCAGCCCGAGAACGTCGGCCATGTCGTAAAGGCCGGGCTTTTTGTCGAATGCCCACAAGGCGGCACGAAGCGCCCCGCGGGTGAAGATGAGGCGGGTCTCGGCGCGATGGCCGATTTCGATGCGTTCGCCCTCGCCGGCGAGCACCACAATATGATCGCCGACGACTGAACCGCCCCTGAGGCTTGCAAAGCCGATGGCGCCTTCAGGTCGCTCTCCGGTCTCCCCGTCGCGCCCGCGCACGGCGACCGTGTCGAGATCGACGTCGCGCCCCTCCGCCGCTGCCTCGCCGAGGAGGAGCGCCGTGCCGGAGGGCGCATCGACCTTGTGGCGGTGGTGCATTTCCACGATCTCGATATCGAATTCCGGCCCGAGGGCCGCTGCAGCCCGGCGTACGAGACCGGCCACGAGATTGACCCCGAGGCTCATATTGCCGGATTTGACGATGCGGCAATGACGCGAGGCGGCGCGGAATGTCTGTTCGTCCTCCGGCTGAAAGCCCGTCGAGCCGACGACATGGACGATGCGTGCCTGGGCTGCGAGCTCGCTCAAGGCGAGGCTGGCGGAGCGCCCGGTGAAGTCGATCAGCACGTCAGACTGCGCGAGGACGGAAAGCGGATCGTCGGAAATGGCGATACCCGTTTCCTTGATGCCGGCGACGAGCCCCGCGTCCTGGCCGATCGCTTCGGAGCCTTCCCGCTCCAGCGCGCCCACGAGGCGCAAATCGTCATGCGCTGCAACGGCGGCGATGAGAGCGCGTCCCATGCGCCCGCTGGCACCCGCCACGACGGTTCTCAGCTGTGTCACTGGCCTCTCCCGTTCTGTCGCGCCGCCTATAGCATGCCTGCGGCGCAAGGCCATCCTCGCCGGCTTTGCCAAAACTCAAAGCCGTCCTGGTCGCGACGGACCGCGTGAGAGAACGGCCTGCGTCAGAAAACGGTCCGTGAGAAAATCGCTCGCACCGCTCAAATAAGCAGAAAACCGAGATAGATATTTTCGCGCCAACGAAGTCTTTGCGCGGCAGTAACGCTTTGTGGTGCGGCAACGCTGCTGGAGAGCGCGAAATTGGCGAAATTTAGCCTGCTGCATATTCCAATCGTGTGCAGTTTCGCTAAGAGGACGCATGCCTTTCAGCGACCCATCGAGCAAACTGACCCGCGAAGTTGGAATGGAGCGGGCTTTTTCGAGCCGACGCCTCAGGTTGAGCACCCTGACGCGCCTGCGATGGCTGGCCATCGCCGGGCAAACGGCCGCCGTGGTGCTGATCGGCTTCGTCCTCGGATTCCCGGTCCCCTTCGGAGCCTGCTTCGCGCTGATCGCGTTGTCGGCCTGGGTCAATATCGGTCTCAGACTGACGTTTCCGGCAACACGGCGCCTGCATCCGAACTGGGCGACGGTGCTTCTCACCTATGACATCGTACAGCTTGCCGGGCTCTTGTACTTGACGGGAGGGATGGAAAACCCCTTCGCCTTTTTGATCATTTTCCCGGCGCTCGTCTCGGCGACGACGATGCCGCCGGACAAGACCTTGTTCTTGGGGGGTCTGGCTTTCATCAGCGCAAGCTATCTCGTGTTTTTCCACGAGCCGCTTCCCTGGTCCGGCCCGCCCCTGAACCTGCCGCTGCTCTACGTCGGCGGCATGTGGGCGGCGGTCGTCTGCTCGCTCGTCTTTATGGGCTTCTTCGCCTTCCGCGTCGCCGAGGAGGCGCGCCAGCTTGCTGATGCGCTCGCCGCCACCGAGCTCGTCATGCAGCGCGAGCAGCATCTGTCGGCGCTCGATGGACTTGCGGCCGCGGCCGCCCACGAACTCGGCACACCGCTTGGGACGATCACGCTCGTGGTCAAGGAGATGCTGAGTGAGGTCGATGCCGAAGATCCCTCTTCGGAAGATCTGAAGCTCCTCGCCTCTCAGACCGCGCGCTGTCGCGAGATCCTCTCCAAGCTCACCTCGCTCTCCTCCGAGCCGGAGGAGCATCTTGGCCGTCTCGCTCTGCCGCGCCTTCTCGAAGAGGCGACGGCACCGCATCGCGATTTTGGCATCAAGCTGATGGTGGAGAGCGATGGGAAGGGTCCGGAGCCCATCTTTCATCGCAACCCTGGTATTCTCTATGGCCTTGGCAACATTCTGGAAAACGCTCTCGATTTTGCCAAGAGCGAGGTTCGCGTCTCCGCGAGCTGGGACGATCGCTTCGTTCTCATCGCCATTTCCGACGACGGTCCGGGCTTCGCGCCGGAGATGATCGAGCGGCTCGGCGAGCCCTATGTCTCGACCCGCTTCAAGACGAGCCCCACGGAACGTGACAATTCCGGGGGTGGACTGGGCCTCGGCTTCTTTATTGCCAAGACGCTCCTGGAGCGGAGCGGTGCCAGACTGTCGCTTAAAAATCGGCCGGCCCCGGAGACGGGCGCGATTGTCACCATCGGGTGGCGCCGCCAGTCGCCGGCATTGGCGAGCGATGACGGGTCAGATTTACACTATGAGGTGTAACATCAATTTGACGATCGGGTTTGCAAACCCTGTGCTGAGGCATTAGCACAGATAGTGGAGCAACGAGTTAAATCAGGCGTTTCTGTGATGAACAGTGAAACCGTTTCGGAACTCGGCCTTGCCGATTCCTCCTTGCTGATCGTGGATGACGACCGCGCCTTCTTGCAGCGTCTTGCGCGTGCCATGGAAAAGCGTGGCTTTGATATCGTGACCGCCGATTGCGTGCGTGACGCCAAGCAGCAGGTGGCGAGCAAGCCGCCAGCTTTCGCGGTGGTCGATATGCGTCTGGAAGATGGCAACGGCCTCGATGTGATCGAGCTCTTGCGTGAGAAGCGGCCGGACGCCCGCGCCGTGATCTTGACCGGCTACGGCAATATCGCGACCGCGGTGACGGCGGTGAAGATGGGGGCGATCGACTATCTGTCGAAGCCGGCCGATGCCGACGACATCTTTGCCTCGCTCGTCCGCAATCCGGAAGATCGGGCGGATCCGCCGGAAAACCCGATGTCGGCCGATCGCGTCCGCTGGGAGCATATCCAACGCGTCTACGAGCTCTGCGACCGCAATGTCTCGGAGACGGCACGCCGCCTCAACATGCACCGCCGCACTCTGCAGCGCATTCTGGCAAAGCGCGCCCCGCGCTGAGCCGTTCGTCCCCGGCCGAAACTCCGGCCCTCGTGGGACGCATGTGACCTGGATGAACGCGCGATCACGCGCGCGTGAAATCCGGATCCTCCAGATCGTGCAGGCGGTTGGCGCCTGCACGTGCAATCCTCACCAGCATTTCCTTGCGCCGGGCGCCGGCGAGCCGCGTCTCGTCGCTGTCGCGTAGGATTTCTGCGCCGAAGGCATCGGCGAGGATGAGGCCGGCTTCCTGCGGGAAAACGTCGAGAGGCACGTCCGCGGACGTCGCGAAATAAAACCGGTCGCAATAGCCAAAGTAGTCACGCCATTTGTGGTCGGCCATGAAGTCGGCGAGCGATGACTTGATCTCCACGATGACGATCTCGCCCTTGCCGCCGAGCGCCACGAGATCGGCGCGGCGTCCGCTCGAAAGCGAGACTTCCGGCAAAAGCGCATAACCTTCGGCGCGAAGCCTGCGGCAGGTGCCGCGGCGGATGGCAAGCGCCGCGGCCGATTGACGACCGTCGATGAGGGCGGGCTGGCTGTCGGTCTCGACGAGAACGGTGCGGATGGCGATGCGCGGCATGAGGCAAAGATAGCAAGCGCCACCGCGTCTGCAAACAAAAGATGAACATGAGCCCCGGCCATGGCGCACGACGGGCGGAGAGACAGCCGGGACTCAGGGCGCGTTCTTCACATACCCATCGACATCGAATTTGCGCCGGAGCCCGCTTTGCGTCATCGGGCGCACGGTTCCGTAGACGGCGTTTTCCTGGAAAGGCCGGTCGTGGAGGCCGAATGCCCAGAGATTGTTGGCGAAGGAGTTCGGATCGCCACCGTCGAGAAAATACCGGTTGTTCAGGGCGATGATGGTTTCAAGCGCATATTGCGGGCTGGAGGCCCAGCGCAGGATCTGCTTTGCCCAGTACATTCTGAGATGGTTGTGGAGATAGCCCGTCGCCTTCATCTCACGCATCGCGGCATTGAAGGCCGCGTCTGAGGTGTCGCCCGCCTCGATCTCCGCAGCCGTATAGCCCGGATCGCGTGTGTCGTCGGAATGGCGTTCAAGTGTCGCGCGCGCCCAGGCGGGGAGGGCCTCGTAGCGATCGTAATCGTCGCGGTAATGGCACCAATTGGCCGCGAGTTCCCGGCGTATGATGAGCTCTTCCAGAAATCCGGCGGCCTCCGCCTTCGCGGCCCGTGCCTTGAGCGCGATCTCGATGGGCGAGATCTGGCCAAAGCGCAGATAGGGAGAGAGATGCGAGACACGGCATTTCGTGGGATCGCTGCGTTCGCCATCATAGCGGGGAAGATCGTTGGCGAGAAAACTTGCAAGGCGCCGCTTTGCCTCGCTGTGACCGCCCCTGATCCAGTCGACCGGCTCAGGCCCGCGCTCATCGCAGACTGCGGCGAGCTCTTCCCAATCGTGAGGGGCAAGGCCCGCCGGAAGCGCAATGCCGGAAAAGCTTTTTTGCGGCCGTTCATCTGTCTGATCGACGAGAAAACGCTCAAGCTGCCGATTGATCTTCGGGCGGATGGTGCGTGCGGCATACTCGGCCTTGTCGGACGCCGCACCGACCGGCACGACGAGATCGGTTTCGACGGCAATCGCCTGACAAGGGGCGTTGTCGCCGAGCCAGGCGCGGCGCTGGCGGTGATGGCGGAGATGGCCGACATCGGTGATGGCAATGACCGTACGCCCGAGAAGCCCGCAAAAGGCCTTGTCGTCTGCCTCCGCCAGAACGACAAACCCGGCCCCCATGTGGGAAAGCTCGTCCGCGAGTTCCTGAATGCCTTCGGCCATGAACTTCGCCTGGCGGCGGGTGATCGACGGTTCCTCACCCCCGAGGCGCATGACGACAAGGAGCGGGCATTCGTGCCGGTTCGCCTGCCTGGCGGCGAAAGAGAGCGCGTGGTTGAGGCGCACGCGCTGCGCCCGGTCCATCCAATAGAGAACGAACTGACCCTCCTGTGGGGTCTTGCCGTTCAGAGGAATGAGGCGGGGATCGTCATCGGTCATGGAATTCGCAGGCTGCTCTTCGTTCGTCAGGATGATGACGAGCTTAGCGCGCTTTCGTTGCAATCCCCGCACGATCTTGCGGCCCGGATACGGAACACTTCACCGTGTCAAGAGTTGAGGCGGCAGCGAACAAGGAGAATTCCATGTCTTACGAAGCCGACCGCCACCACGGTCATCCCGTCGATCGCTCGACAGCAACGAGCGGCGACATCGTCCGCATTCTTCTGGCGATCATCCTGCCGCCGCTCGGCGTGTTTCTTCAGGTTGGTCTCGGCCTGCAGTTCTGGCTGAATATTATTCTGACGCTCTTCGGTTACGTGCCAGGTATCATTCACGCTGTGTGGATCATCCTGCGCCGCTAAAGACGCGCATTTCGTCGGCTGCCCGGCATCTGCGGCTGTGTTGGAATTGCAACAATTCTAACCTGTTGCGGCCGAGAGCCTCGGTTTTTGACCTGTGTCAAATGGACGAGGCTGTCTACCCCGCATATCAGGGCCCTGTTATTTTGAACGCAGGGGACGAGAATGCGCGGGACAAAGATTCTAGGACGGGCGGCACTGGCGGCCGCGTTCCTTTCCATCGCGGGTGTGGCGGGGGCTGCTGATCTGCCGGGCCAAACCTACGAGCCGATGGCCGCCCCGGCGCCTGTCGCCTGGAGCCCCTGGCAGATTCGTTTGCGCGCATTGGCCGTCGTCCCCCATGATTCGGGCTCGGTTGACCAGATCCCGGGGTCGGACCTCTCCTATTCGAATTCGGTCACGCCTGAACTCGACATCACCTACTTCTTCACGCCGAATATCGCGGCCGAACTCATTCTCGGCACGACCTATGCTGAAGTTGAAGGCGACGGACCGATCAGTGGTCTCGACGCTGGCGACACCTGGATCCTGCCGCCGACCCTGACGTTGCAGTATCACTTCACCAATTTCGGCGCCTTCAAGCCTTATGTCGGCGCTGGCGTGAACTACACCTTCTTCTACGGCACCGAGAACGAGGATCTCGCCGCTTTCGATATCGACAACAGCTTCGGCCTCGCGCTGCAGGTCGGTGCCGACTACATGTTCAACGAACATTGGGGCCTGAACCTCGATGTGAAGAAGCTCTTCCTCTCGGCCGATTGGGACGGCAGCCTGGCGGACGGCACCTATGTGAGCGGCGACGCCGATCTCGATCCCTGGCTTATCGGCGCTGGTATCACCTACAAGTTCTGATCGCCATTGCACTGAACAATTTGAGCGGCCCCGCTTGCGGGGCCGCTTTTCTTTTGCCTCAAAGCACCCTTGCTCTTGCGACCATGCGCTTCGATTTCAGGGCCGCGCGTTCTCAAATCGGTCAAAGCCTGGGGACGTTTCGCGTCCAACGCTCCAAATGAGGAAAACCGCGAGTGCTAGAAAAGCGACCGGCGCGACGTTGACGTGCCACAAAGTGGTGGCCGCGCCGTTGATGAAGGAGATCGAGGCGACCCCCACCAGGAGGGCCGAGACGGCGATCCCTGGCCGAGCGCGTCGGCCGTGGCCGAAATAGAGCCAGAGCGCCACGAAGGTCGGAGCTGCGAGGTCGTAGTAAAGCACGTAGGGCAGCGTCAGATAGGTGGCCGTCACCAGCATTGCTGCTTTGGTGTCGCGCCGGGCGCTCGACAATGTCACGTAGACGAGGGAGCCGACCGCAAAGAGCGCACTCATCCCTTGCAGGCCGGCGGCCGCCGCGAAACTGAGGCCGAAATACCGCGCAGCACCGTAGACGGTCATCTGCACGCTCAGGAAGGCGTCGCGTTCGCTCAGCAGGATCGCGCCCGTCGGATCCTGCAGCCCAAAGAGGAAGGCTCTCCACGGTTCGATTCCGAAGGCGAGGATCGAGGCGCCGATGAGTGCCGTCGCTGTAACGCTGGCCACCGCGATGACGAGGAAGCGGCGCTCCAAGAGAAGCACGAGCGGGATGAGAACGCCGAACTGCGGTTTGACGGTCAGGAGGCCGAGGAGAATTCCGGCGAGGATTGGCCTTTCGTCCCAGAGATAGATGGCGGCGACAAAAAGCGCTCCCACGATGAAGCAGGTCTGGCCGATGAGGATTCCGAGCGCCGTGACGGGCGCGATCAAAAGCCAGAGGGCGACGCTCCTGTCGCCCCAGACACGGGCCGCCACGAAGAGGAACGCTGCGAGGCTGCCGCCCATGAAGAGGCCATAGGCGACGAGGTAGGGAAAGAGGCCGAGCGGCGCGAGAAGGAAGAGAAAATGCGGCGGATAGAGCCAGCGAACACCGAAATCCGAGCCATAAAGGTCGATGATGTAACGCGAGAACTGGCTTGGATCGAAAAGACCCGAGAGATGGCCTTCGAGAAGCATGCGCGAGGCGATCCAGAAGACGATGAAGTCCCCGCCGCCTGGATGTGTTGTGGAATAGACCTCGCCCGTACGGGTAATCCACCCCGTCAGCATGCCGCGCGGAAAACCGAGAAGGGTCACGAGGAACGCAAAAGCGAGCCAGAAACGCCGATCGTTGAGGAGCGTGAAGCCGGATGCCCACGCTCGTCGCGGCTCAGCTGGTGTCGCGGCCTTCATCCCTGCCTCATGCAGCGTTTGCCTCACGGCATTTGCCCTTGATGAGAGGGCCGCGAAGCGATCGACCGTTGCGCCCGGTTTCCGCCCGCCCACGCAGTAGAAGCGCGATCGCCAGGGCGAAGAAGGCGATCGGTCCGCTGCCGAATCCAAACGCCACGGTGGCGCCGTTCACGAAGGAGAGGACGGCAACGAAGATGAGAAGGGCAGAGAAGAGGATGCCGGGAGGTTGCTCGCGCTCTTTGCCGAAATAAAGCCACAGCGCCACAAAGGTCGGGGCGACGAGGTCATAGAAGAGCACATAGGGCGAGACGAGATAGGTCGCCGTGACGAGCATGGCGATCTTCGTGTCACGTCGTGCGCCCGACAGCGTCGTGGCGACGAGCGCGACGACGGCAAGGAGCGCGCTCAAACCCTGGAGCAAGGCTGCCGTCGCAAGATCGGCCCCGAGGAGCCGAGCAGAACCGAAGACGCTCATTTGCAGCCCGAGGAACTTCTTGCTCGCTGTCGTCAGGATGTCGGAATTGGCCCCGTCCATGCCGAACAGGAAGGCGTGCCAAGGGGCGGTGCCGAAGACGAGAATGGAGGCCCCGATCAAGACGAGGGCTGTTGCCGAAGCGACGCCGATCACGAGCCACCGCCGCTCCAGGAGGAGAACAAGCGGGATCAAGACGCCGTATTGCGGTTTGATGGTGAGAAGCCCGAGGAGAATGCCGGCGAGGATGGGCTTCCGATCCCAGAGAAAAATGGAGCCGATCATAAGGCCGCCGACAAGAAAACTCATTTGGCCGAGAAGCACGCCGAGAAATGTCGAGGGGGCGACGAGAAGCCAGAAGACGATGTCGCGCTTTCCCCAGACGATGCGGCCGATTGCGGCCAGAAAGGCGAAGCTCGCTGCCATGAAGCCCGCCCAGGCCGCGAGATAAGGCAACTTGGCGATCGGGGCGATGAAGAACAGGAAATGCGGCGGGTAAAGCCAGCGCATTTCGTAGTCGCTGCCGTAACGATCGATGATCGTCTGCGAGAATTTGGCTGGGTCGTAGAGGTCCCGGAAATGGCCCTGCAGGATCATCTCTGAGGCGACGTAGAAGACGACGAAATCGCCGCCGCCCGGATGGTTCGTCGAATAAACGTCGCCGCTGCGAGTGATCCAGTCCGTCAGGATGCCATAGGGAAAGCCGAGCAGCGTGATCGCGAAAGCAAAGAGCAGCCAGAATCGCCGGTCATTGAGGATCGTGAATTGCATGCTCGCCAGCTCCGGCCTCAGAGTGTGTGCATGTGCCTGCGAGTGTTTCAACGCCATGACGCCGCACTCTCTCTGGCGAGGACAGGCCGGTCGCCGGCTCGTGGCGTCGTCTCGTCCGGTTGAGGACTGCGCTGATGTTCTGGGGCGCGGGCACTCTCCTCGCGGGCGCGGAAAAAGAGCGCCGTGGCAAGCGCCACAAACACCAACGGCCCCGCGCTGAACCCCATCGCGACAGTCAGGCCGTTGACGAAGGACAGGGTCGCCACGAGCACGAGCAGTATGGAAAGGACAGGACCCGCCCCCTTCTCAAGGCCATAGCCGAGATAGAGCCAGACCGCGATGAAGGTCGGTGCCGCAAGATCGTAAAACAATATGTAGGGAACGCACAGATATGTCGACGTGACCAGCATAGCGAGCTTGGTGCACCGTCTGGCCGCTGAGCGCAGAGTTGTGATCAGGGCAATTATTGCTGCCGACCCAACCCCGATCTGCGTGAGCATGGCGGTATCCGCCTCAAAGCCCGCAAGACGCATTCCGCCGTAAACGCTCATCTGGATTTCGAGAAATGTCTTTGCGTTGGCCCGGAGTACGTCGCCTTGCGGACCCGCGATATTCAAGATGAAGTCTCGCCAGGCATCAAAACCAAAGACCAGACCTGCGAAAGCGACCAATGCGCAGGTCGTCAACGTCGCGCTAGCAATTACAAGCCACCGCCGCTCTATGAGAAGCACGAGCGGGATGAGGACACCAAATTGGGGTTTGATCGTCAAAAGACCGAGAAAAACCCCAGCCAGAATGGGCTTGCGATCCCAAAGGAAGATCGCGCCAATGGAGAGCGCGCCGACCAGAAGTGCCGTTTGCCCGACCAGCAGGCACAAGATGGATGTCGGTGCGAAGACCAGCCACAAAGACATTTCGCACCGTCGTGGGGCCAATATCCCAAGTGAGGCGAAAGCGACGAGGCCGATCGCTTGAAAGGCCGTGTAGGCGACCGAGTAGGGCAAAGCGCCAAGCGGAAATATCAAGAGAAGGAAATGCGGCGGATAGAGCCACCGCATGTCGAAATCCTCCCCGAATTGATCGACCATGGCTCGCGAAAAGAACGACGGATCGTAGAGATTTCCGGCATGGCCGGAGAGGGCCCCCTTGGCGGCCACCCAAAAGGTGACGAAGTCTGCTCCGCCTGGGTGATTGAGGTCAGTAAGCGAGCCTGTGCGATAGATCCAATCGAGCAGAATGCCGCGGGGAAAACCCAACAGCGTCAGCGCAAAAGCAAAAAATAGCCAGAAGCGGCGATCGTTGAGGATTGTGAATCGGGGCATAGGTTCACGCAATGGCGCGTCCCCGCGGGACTGGCGCCCTGGGCAGTGGTTGCGCAGCCTCGCAGCCTTCCTGGTAAGCGCGCCCAATCAGTGCAGCACATAGGATTGCGAAGACCGCGGGACCGAGAGGAATGCCGATGAGCGTGGTTGCTCCGTTAATGAATGAAAGGGTGCCCACCCCGACCAAGAGGATGGAGAAGGCTAGGCCCGGCGCATTCTGTTGCTGGCGCCCGAAATATAGCGATAAGGCCGAAAAGGTCGGGGCGGCTAGATCATAGAAGAGCACATACGGAATAAAGAGGTAGGTCGCTGCGATGAGCATCGCCACCTTCGTGTCAGGCCGCGCCTGCAGACGGTGCGTAGCGCTGAGAGCTCCCACGGCGAACAGGGAGAAGCCCAGCTGGACGATGCTGGCGGTGGCGGGCGAGAAACCGAGGAAGCGCGCCGCGCCGAAGGGGGCCAGGTGGATGCCCATCAAGTCGGTGCGATCGGCGAGAAGCACATCGTTGCTTGCGCTGAGAGGGCTGACGAAGAATTCCCTCCAGGGTTCCACGCCGAAAGCGATCACAGAGGCGCCGATCAAGCATCCCGCGGTGGCCATGGCGGTCCCGATCACCCACCAGCGGCGCTCGATGAGGAGCACGAACGGAATGAGCACTCCGAACTGGGGCTTCACTGTGAGAAACCCGAGGAAGATGCCGGCGAGCACGGGTCGGTCGTCCCACAGATAGACGCCGCCAATGAAGAGGGCGCCGACGAGGAAGCAGGTCTGCCCGTTGAGCAGCCCAAGCGCCGTGACGGGCGCTATGAGCAGCCAGCCGACGATCTCCCATCCTCCCCATAGCCGTCGTGCAATGACGAGATAGAGGAGAAGTGTCGCGCCCATGAAAAGTGCAAAGGCAAGGCCGTACGGGAAAAGCCCTAGCGGCAGAATTAAAAGAAGGAAATGAGGCGGATAAAGCCAGCGATAACCGTAATCCGTTCCAAACTGCTCCGTCAGGAGCGCTGAGTAGTTTTGCGGGTCGAACAGTGCGCTGGCATGCCCTTCCAAGGCTGCGCGAGAGGCGACCCAGAAGTTGATGAAGTCGCCACCACCCGGATGGTTGTTGTTGCCGAAGACCCCGGTTTGCGTCCACCACTCATTGAACGCACCAAGCGGATAGCCGAACTGGCACATCATAAAGGCGAAGAAGAGCCAGAAGCGGCGGTCGTTGAGGATGGTGAATTGCGGCATCGCTGGAAAGACTACGCAGCGAGGCTTAAATCTGCGGTTAAACCGGGGCCCCCTCAACTCCTCCTGCGACGAAAGACGCCGTCAGCGCTGCGCAATTTCTGCGGCAGGAGGGCGATGCCGCATGATCCGTGCTTGCGCCGGCCTGCGGCCATGCTACATGCGCGCTCCATGGCTGATCTTTCCCACATCCGCAATTTTGCGATCGTCGCGCATATCGACCACGGCAAGTCGACGCTTGCCGACCGCCTGATTCAGACGACCGGCACCCTGCCGGAGCGCGAGATGAAGGAGCAGCTCCTCGATTCCATGGATATCGAGCGCGAGCGCGGCATCACCATCAAGGCGCAGACCGTGCATCTGCGCTACACGGCGAAGAACGGCGAGGAATATCACCTCAACCTGATCGACACGCCCGGCCATGTCGACTTCGCCTACGAGGTGAACCGTTCGCTTTATGCCTGCGAGGGCTCGCTCCTCGTCGTCGATGCCTCGCAGGGCGTGGAGGCGCAAACGCTCGCCAATGTCTATCAGGCGATCGAGGTCAATCACGAGATCGTCCCGGTCTTGAACAAGATCGACCTGCCGGCGGCCGAGCCGGAGCGTATCAAGCAGCAGATCGAGGACGTGATCGGCCTCGATGCCTCGGATGCGGTGATGATCTCCGCGAAGACCGGGCTCGGCATCGAGGACGTGCTGGAGGCGATCGTGCATCGTCTGCCGGCGCCGAAAGGCCTGCTCGACGCGCCATTGAAGGCGCTCCTCGTCGATTCCTGGTATGATCCCTATCTCGGCGTCGTCGTGCTCGTGCGCGTCATCGACGGCACTCTGAAGAAGGGCCAGACGGTGCGCATGATGGGCACCGGCGCGCGCTATGAGGTCAACCAGGTCGGCATGTTCACGCCGAAGATGGTGGAGATCGACGAGCTGCCGCCGGGCGAGATCGGCTTTCTGACAGCCTCCATCAAGGACGTGGCCGATACCCGCGTCGGCGACACCATCACCGAGGACAAGCGTCCGACGGAAAAGGCGCTGCCGGGCTTCCGGCCGGCCGTGCCCGTCGTCTTCTGTGGCCTCTTCCCGGTCGACGCCAACGATTTTGAGGATCTGCGCGCGGCGATGGGCAAATTACGCCTCAACGACGCGTCGTTCTCCTATGAGATGGAAACCTCGGCCGCGCTCGGCTTTGGGTTCCGCTGCGGCTTCCTGGGGCTTCTGCACCTGGAAATCATCCAGGAGCGGCTGGCGCGTGAATTCGATCTCGATTTGATCGCGACGGCGCCTTCCGTCGTCTATCAGATCCGCCTGACGGACGGCGAAGAGATCGAGCTCCACAACCCGGCCGATATGCCCGACCCGGTCAGGATCGAGGAAATCAAGGAGCCGTGGATCCGTGCCACCATCCTGACGCCGGACGAATATCTGGGCGGCGTGCTGAAACTCTGCCAGGACCGCCGCGGCATCCAGCAGGGGCTCACCTATGTCGGCCAGCGGGCCATGCTGGAATACGATCTGCCTTTGAACGAGGTCGTTTTCGATTTCTACGACCGGCTGAAATCGATCTCCAAGGGTTATGCGAGCTTTGATTATCACATCACCGGCTATGAGCCGGGCGATCTCGTGAAGATGCAGATCCTCGTCAATGCCGAGCCGGTCGATGCGCTGTCGATGCTCGTTCATCGCAGCCAGGCCGATCGGCGTGGGCGTGCGCTCTGCGAAAAACTGAAGGATCTGATCCCCCGCCACCTCTTCAAGATCCCGGTCCAGGCGGCCGTCGGCGGCAAGGTCATTGCACGCGAGACGATTGCAGCCCTCAGGAAGGACGTCACCGCCAAATGCTATGGCGGCGACGCGACCAGAAAGCGCAAGCTTTTGGACAAGCAGAAAGAGGGCAAGAAGAAGATGCGCCAGTTCGGCAAGGTGGAGATCCCGCAGGAGGCCTTCATCGCCGCCCTGAAGATGGGCGACGAATAGACTGACTGAAGGGTCTATCGGGTCGCGATCGCCGCAGCGGCGCCGCCGAGGAAAAGGGCGCTGATCCGGTTGACGATACGGCGGGCAGCGGGCTTCTGCAGGAAGCGACGCGCCTGGCCGGCAAGGGCGATGTAGCTGAGGTCGATTGCCGCGAGCACGAGAAGAAGGGTGAGCGACAGCTCCCCCCAGCCGACGAGGCTCAGGCTTTCCAGATCGAGAAGGTTGGGCAAGAGGGCGAGATAGAAGACCATGATCTTCGGATTGCCCATCGTCACCGCGAAGCCCGCAAGAAACATTTTGAGAGCCGAACCGCGCGGCGACATCGCGTCCTGATCCGGTTCCGATCTTGCTGGCGCATTCCACGTCTTGACGGCGAGATAGACGAGATAGGCGGCGCCGGCGAATTTGACGAGCGCGAAGGCCCAGAAGAAGCTCGCCGCGAGGGTTGCGAGCCCGAAAACCGCCGCGGCGAGCCACAGAACCTCTCCGATCCACATCGCGGCTGCAAAAGGCAGGACGTCGCGCCAACCGCGGGTCAGAACGCGCGACACGAGGGCCGTGACGCTGGGGCCCGGCGTCCCGGCATTGACGAGGAGGACGCCCGCAAAAAGCGTGAGGGTCAGAGGATCAAGGAGCATCGGGTCGAGGGCCTTTGCGACAGAGCCTCTAAGGCTAGCCGAAGTTCGCGTGCCCGGCGAGCCGGTAACTAGCCGTCTCAGCTGTTTCGTCGCGACGTGCGGAACCGCACCCGCCCGCTTCGCTTCCCCTCAAGAATGAGGGAGAAAAGCCATGAGCGACAGGCACGACACCGAGCGTCCGCCGCAGGCGCAGGAACATCAGCCGGGCGACGAGCACAAGATGATGCCCGAGCCGGATTACATGCCCCGTTATCCGGGCTCTGGACGGCTCAAGGATAAGGTCGCGCTCATCACCGGCGGCGATTCGGGCATTGGACGTGCGACATCGATCCTCTTTGCGCGCGAGGGTGCCAAAATCGCCTTCGTTTATCGCGACAAGGACGAAGACGCCGAAAAGACCCGCCGGTTGATCGAAGAGGAGGGCGGCAAGGCGATCGCCTTCCGCGGCGATATCGGCGACAAGAGCTTTTGCGACGAGGTCGTCGCTAAGACGGTGTCAGAATTCGACCGCCTCGATGTTCTCGTCAACGATGCCGGCGAGCAGCATATGGCCGAGGAGCTCGAAGAGATCTCCGAAGCCCAGCTGACGCGCACCTTCCGCACGAACATTTTCGGCATCTTCTTCATCACGCAGGCGGCTCTGCCGCATCTGAAGAAGGGTGATGCGATCGTCAATCTGACGTCGATCACCGCCTATCGCGGCCAGCCGGTTTTGATGGATTACGCCTCGACCAAGGGGGCCATCCTGGCGCTCACCCGCTCGTTGTCGAAGAACCTTGCCGACAAGGGCATCCGTGTGAACGGCGTAGCGCCGGGCCCGATCTGGACGCCGCTCATTCCGGCGAGCTTTCCGCCCGACAAGGTGGCGAATTTCGGGGCCAACCAGCCGATGGGCCGTGCCGGGCAACCGAACGAAGTGGCGCCCGCGGTGCTCTTCCTCGCCTGCGCCGATTCCTCCTACATGACCGGCCAGGTGCTGCACCCGAACGGCGGCGCCGTCGTCGGCGGTTAGGCGCCATGGATGTAGCCCGCACATTTCCGCCGGAAGTTGCGTCATAGCAGACCTTGACGACGAGCAACAAATCCCGAGGCTTTTCATCAAAAGTGCGGAATTGGAAGCCAGCCGGAAGACGATGACGGAGATATTGCGCAAATCTGCCCAGGAGGTCGAGATCGACCATCTCCTGGCGGAAGAGTTCTGTTGCGATCTAACGTTCGGAGAGAGGTTCTTGGCGGAATGCGGCCTCTTGGCGCCAGGTTTCCATGTTGTAGAGGCTATTCCGGAGCCGAGCCTCGGCGGTGAGGGCTTCGGGGATTTGCTGGTAAAGGGGAGCGCACAAAGCAAGCAGATCGCGCTCCTCATTGAAGACAAGATAACGGCTCAGCCGGGAGTCCGTCAGGCAGAACGCTATCGTCGGTATGCTCAACGGTTGCGCGGTGGAGACTGGGACGCGGTTTACTGCATCCTGGTCGCCCCCGCGGCCTACGGAGGCGAACGGGATCTTTATGATTGCGCGATCCCCCTGGAAGCTGTTGCTGAGCTCATTGAGGCTGCCGATCCCGTGCGGCGCGCATATCGCCGAAAAATCATCCAACGGGCGATCGCAAAGAAAAACGCGTCGGGTGTGCAGGTCCCAGATCCCGCGATGCACAGCCTTCGGTCCCAGTATTTGAAGTTCGCCGAAGCATTCTGGGCCAACCAAAGCGCGGGCCTCACCTTTCCGTGGTTGCGACGCGCGTATTACGATGGCGATTCATGGATCGAGCCAATTCGCCACCGCATGATGCCGGCTGGGGTTTGGCTGAGACATCGCCTGTGGACGTCGGTGCACGACCCGTCCGGACGGGTCGATCTTGTCTTTTCGCCTATTGAGGAGAAAGAGAAAGCTCGCTTGCTCCAAATCCGGCTGCAAGACGGAATCGCGGAAGACTACGGAAGTAAGAAGGACGGCCTCCAGATCTCCCTTAGGGTGCCGGAAATGCGGCAATCGGATGGCTTTAATGAGCTGATTGCCAGGGAAGCTTTCGACGCGATGAAGCGTCTCCTCGAATGGTATGAGGCAGCCCGCCCCTCGGACGCGCCCGACCGCGATTGACGCGTTAGGTGTTGCACCCGAACGGCGGCGACATCATCGGCGGTTAGGCGCCAAACGCCGACGCCGGCAACAAAAAGGGCTCTGCCGCGGCAGAGCCCTTTGTCGTTTTGAGGGAGGCGCAGGCCGCGCCGGGCACGGCCCTGCGCAAAACCCGTCCTTAAACCGCCACGGCGCCGACGCCCAGAAGCATCAGGACGAAGAAGATGACGGCGATGACCAGGAAGATGAAGAACAGGAAGCGCGCGATCGTCGCAGCGCCCGCAGCGATGCCGCTGAAGCCGAGTGCGCCAGCGATAACCGCGATCACGGCAAAGATAAGGGCCCATTTCAGCATGGTGGAAATTCTCCGGTAGGTTCAGGTGTCGTTGCACCTGACCGAATTAACCGCCGCGCTGACGCCTTGTTCCCACCGGTCTGTGCGGCGTTTGGCGAGGTGCTGTCGATGTCTGCCCAGAGCGACCGGCTGAAAACGGCGGCGCGGCCGCTCGCAGCCACAAGGGAGCGTTTCGAGAGGATCGGCGTTTGTCCTTCAACTGAAACAAGAATTTTCCGATCCTCTTTGATGTCCATCCGCTTTGTCTGCAGCTTTGGCCTTCGGGCCGCTCTCGTTGTCACCGCCGTTTCCTTTCTCATCCCGCCGGCCGTGTCGCAGGAGGTGCTTGAAGCACCGCCCGGCGTTTCACCGGGGTCCGTGCTTCTCGGTCCGGCCCCGGCGCCGGGAGAGCCGGCACCGCCGCCCCCCGCAGCTCCTTCTCCCACGGCGCCGCCTCCGCCGGTCGTTCCGGCGCCGTCCGCGCCGCCCGTCACCGTCGATCCTGCTCCGCCGCCTGTTGCTCCACCGCCTGCCTCCCCGTCGCCTGCCTCCCCATTGCCTGAGACCCAGTCGCCCGCGCCGGCCCAGCCGTCTGCGAATGATCCGGCTTTAGGCAATGCGCCGACCGGCACCGCGACGGAGCCGTTTCAAGCGGTGCCTCTCGGCGAGCAGGAGATGGCGGCCCCTTTGGTTACGCCCGAGACGATCAACGCCGCGACCTTCGCTGCGGACCACGTCTTCGTCGCCAAGCACCGCGATCCGTTCATCGTGAAGCTGCAGGTGCTTCTCGACCGGGCCGGAATTTCGCCCGGCGTGATCGACGGCTATTGGGGCGACAACGTCCAAAAGGCGGTGCAGAATTTTCAATTGTCGCGCGAAGAGGTCCCGGACGGGCAGCTTTCCGCGACCTTGTGGGCGGAGATCGCGCAAAACGATACGACGCCCGTCATCGCCCAATACCGCATCACCGAAGAGGATGTGGCTGGGCCCTTTGCTCCTTCGATCCCGTCCGATTACCGCGAGAAGGCGGCGATGGAGCGCCTCTCGTTTACGAGCCCGTCGGAAATGCTCGCCGAGCGCTTTCATATGGACGAGGGTTTTCTGAAGGCGCTCAACCCTCAGGCCAATTTCTCCGTGCCGGGCACGACGATCGCCGTGGCGGCGCCGGGTGGCGATGTCCAAGGCGAGGTGGTGCGGATCGAGGCCGATAAGGGGCTCGCCGCTCTGCGCGGCTATGACAGCGCAGGCCGGCTCCTCGTCGTCTATCCCGCCACCATCGGCAGTTCCGATACGCCGTCGCCGAGCGGCACGGTCGAGGTGGAAGGCGTCGCCTTAGATCCGACCTACACCTACCGGCCAGACGTCAACTTCCAGCAGGGCGAAAATCGCGATGTCCTGACGATCCCGCCGGGTCCCAACGGGCCGGTCGGGTCGGTCTGGATCGATCTGTCGAAGCCGACCTATGGCATTCACGGCACGCCTGCGCCGGAGGCGATCGACAAGACGTTTTCGCATGGCTGCGTGCGTCTGACGAACTGGGATGCCACGGAGCTCGCCCATATGGTGAAGCCCGGCACGAAGGTGGAATTCCTTGACTAGCCATCTTCCTGTCTGGGGTTTCGTGGTGATGCTGGCGCTAGGCGTCGGCACAGCGGGGGCCGAGACACCCCCGCTGAAGCCTCAGCCGCGCCCGGCGGAGGCTGCGGATGCGGAAGGGACTGCCGCGGCGGCTCAGCCGTCCGCTTCACCTTCTCCCGCGGGCAAGACGGACGGCGCCCCCGCGACACCGAAGCCGCGGCCGGAAGGATCGAGCGAGGACGCGGGCCCGGCCCCACCTGTGCCGGATATCCGGCCACAGGGTGAGGCGGATAGGGCGGACGAGAAAGAGACGGACGACGGATCTGCATCGCCGGCGACGGAAGACGCGCCCGAGCCCGAAAACGAGGATGGACCGGCTGTGCCATCTCCAGGCGACGCGCAAGCAGATCAAGCTCCGAAGGATACGGGCGCATCTGAAGCTGAGACGGGCACCGAAGGCCAAGGTGAGACACCTCAGGACGCGAAGGCGGGCGAGAAGCCGGGCGAGACGGGTGATGCTCCCGCGGACGAGGATGCCGCCAAAGCGGCGCCGTCCATTCCCGAGGCTCGCCCGGAGGATGCGCCAGAGCCGGTGGAGCCGCTGATTGCTCAGCCCCCATCGCAGGTGCCGGCCAAGAACCCGTCTGAGGGGCCTGCTGAGCGCCCTGCGGCGCCGGAGGGTGAAGCGGACGAGGATGCTTCCGAAGGTGCCACAAAGGCGTCGGAAGAGGACGAGGCGGCAAAGGCGGCTGCGGCGGAGGATTTTCGCCAATGCGTCTGGCGCCTCAGAGCTCTCGGTGTGGAGTTCAGGGAGGAGCCTGCGATCGCCGATGGCGGCGCCTGCGACATCGCCCATCCGATCGAGGTCGAGGAACTTGCCCCAGGCGTTGCGATCTCTCCTCCCGTCACGCTCAATTGCGCGGTGACAGAAGCGCTCGCCATCTGGCTGAAGGAGGTCGTGAAGCCCGCCGCCGACGAGCTTCTCGATGGCGCCGAATTGCGCGGCGTGACCCAGGCCTCCGGCTATGTGTGCCGTACGCGCTACAATCGTCCGGGTGCGAAGATCTCAGAGCACGCGCTCGCCAATGCGATCGACGTCAGCGCCATCACCTTCAAGAGCCGTTCGCCGATTACCGTGAAAGAGCGCGATGATGCCGAGGCCGCCGCGAGCCGGTTTCAGAAGCGGATCCGCGAAGGGGCGTGCGAGCATTTCACCACAGTCCTCGGGCCTGGCGCCAATGCCGCCCATGCCACGCATTTCCATTTCGATCTGAAGGAACGGAGCAACGGCTACCGCATCTGCCAGTAGCCGCCGCGACAGCGGGCTTTGGGGGCGAACCGGGCTACTGAATGGGAAGCGCCGGCACGCTCAGAAACAGGATGCGCTTCTGTTCGAGCCGAGATCGGCGCAGGCTCTCCAGAATAAGGCCGCAGGAAAGGGAGATTCCGGCAAGCACGAAAGCGCTCGCGGAAAGAACCGCGCCAGCCTGCACGGAATCGCCGTCGGCGAGCGCCGGCAGCGCTGTGAGGAGGCCGAGGAGGCCGAGAAGGAGACCCGCGACGCCGAAGAGGGGAAGCGGGCGCGCGATCTGCATGACACGCAGGAAGGTGGCGACTTCGCCCATAGCGTGACGCACGTTTTCTGCCGGCTTCCGCTCGCTGGCGCTTTGGCCGCCATCGAGCGACAGGCTGGCGACCGGCACCATGAGTTCGCTCGCATGCAGCGACAATTCGGTTTGCGGGGAGAGGCCTTCGGAGACCGGCGGGAAGCTCTTGACGAAGCGGCGGCTGAGGGCGCGGTAGATCGAGGTGCGCGCCGAAAAGCCGGTGCCGAAGAAGCGTCGGTAGAGGTCGAAGACGCCGCCGCCATGGCGCATCTCGTCGGCGCCACAACCGCCGAGCGCCGCCGAGGTGCCGACCACCATATCGACGCGTTCCGTCAAAAGCGCATTGATGAGCGAGCTCGCATCGGCCGGATCGCAGGAGCCGTCGCCCGCGGCGAGAAGATAGATGTCGGCGTCGATATCGGCGAACATGCGCCAGACCGCCTGGTTTGGGGCATGGTTTGGCGCATGGCTCGGGCCGCGCAGAACGCGTGCGCCGGCCTTTCTCGCCTGACGGGCGGTGTCGTCGGAGGAATTCTCGTCGAAGACGTAGATGCGAGCATCGGGCAAGGCTCCACGGAAGCCGCGGACCACGCTCTCGATGGTGGTCGCCTGATCGCGACACGGCAGAAGCACGGCGACGCCGAGGCCCTCGCAGGCGGTAAACTCGCTCATTTCGACGCTTCCCCTTAATGCCGCGCAAACCCAAGGCAAAGATAGCTTCTAAAGCGTTAAAGGAGAGTAAGGCGTCGGCTTCGGAACTCGCTGCCGGCGTGATAGCATTTGCCAATGCTGCGATTCGTCAAATGCTTGGTCTTCACCCTCAGCGCCTTGTTCGTCGGGGGCTTTCCGGCCGTTGGTCTGGCAGACCAGGTTCCGGCCAAGCGTTATTTCGGCGCCGCCAAGCTCCCTTCCGACGGGCGCGCCGCGGCGGTCGGCTTTTATTCCAAGGGGTGTCTGGCGGGCGGCGAGGCGATCACCGTCGACGGTCCCTATTGGCAGGCGATGCGCCTGTCGAGAAACCGCATCTGGGGCCATCCGAACCTCATTCATTTCATCGAATGGCTGGGGCGCGAGGCCGCCACCAAGGACGGTTGGCCGGGGCTTCTCCTCGGTGACATGTCGCAGCCGCGCGGCGGCCCGATGGTGTCAGGCCATGCCTCGCATCAGGTCGGTCTCGACATCGACATCTGGCTGCAGCCGATGCCGCAGCGCCGGTTGCCGGCGAAGGAGCGCGAGACGATGTCGGCCATTCCCGTCGTGGAGGTCGGACCACACGAGGTCGATCCGCGACGCTGGACGAATGCGCATGCAAGGCTCATCAAGCGTGCCGCATCCTATCCCGAGGTCCAGCGCATCTTCGTCGCGCCCGGCATCAAGAAGAAGCTCTGCGAGACGGCGACCGGCGATCGCTCATGGCTTGCCAAGGTGCGTCCCTATTGGGGCCATAACGAGCATATCCATGTGCGCCTCGTCTGCCCGAAGGGGTCGCCGGGCTGTGAGCCTCAGCGCGCGACGGGCAAGGACGACGGCTGCGGCGCACCGCTCGCCTGGTGGTATTCGAAGGAACCCTATCGTCCCGCAAAGCCCGGCAAGAAGCCGGCGAAGAAGCGCGAAACGACGCTCGACGATCTGCCCAATGCCTGCCGCCAGATTCTGGCTGCAGGCGACAAGCCTGGCGCGATCACGGCACTTGCCGCCTATGGCGACGATGTTCCAGCCGACGTGGCGGCCAAGGCCGTGGCGCTGCGCCCCGATGTCGGGGCGCCCGGCGCGCCGTCGATGCCGCATACCCTGCCGCAGGCGCGGCCGGCGGTGATCCGCTGAAGCTCTTCCGACGAGAGGGCTCGCAGGAGCTCCGCCGTTCTCAGAACGGCGGAATTCGCGATCTCGTCTGATCAGGCGGCCGCATTCTCCGACACGGAGGGGCAGGAGAGGCCTGTGCCGCCGAGGCCGCAATAGCCGCCGGGATTCTTCGCCAGGTACTGCTGATGGTAATCCTCGGCGAAATAGAAGGCCGGCGCGTCGACGATTTCCGTCGTAATCGGCCCGAAGCCCTTCTCCTTCAGAACCTTCGTATAGGCCGCTTTGGCCGTTTCCGCCTTTTGCTTCTGCTCTTCGTCGAAGACGTAGATGCCCGAGCGGTATTGTGTGCCGACATCGTTGCCCTGACGCATGCCCTGGGTCGGATCATGCGCCTCGAAGAAGCGGGCGACGAGCTTTGAATAGCTGACGACATTGGGGTCGTAGACGACGAGCACGACTTCGTTGTGGCCGGTGCGCCCGGTGCAGACTTCCCGGTAGGTCGGGTTCGGCGTGGCCCCGCCCGCATAGCCGACCGCCGTCACATAGACGCCGTCCGTCTGCCAGAAGACGCGCTCTGCACCCCAGAAACAGCCGAGACCGAAGATGGCTGTCTTGAAACCCTCCGGGTACGGTCCCTTGAGGGCGCGACCATTGACGAAATGCGTCTCCGCGGTCGGCAGAGCCTCGGCGCGGCCGGGCAGCGCATCTTCGGGCTTCGGGAGATCAGTTTTCTTGGCGAGCCGGTCGAAGGGGAACATGGGGAGATCCTTGTCTGGAGGTCGCGTCGTCTAAAGGTCGCGCTCATGCGCGAAGGTGAAACGCCGCCGTGGCCGGCCGAGCCAGAAGAGGAGTCCAGCAACGACCAGCAAGACGGCGAAGGTCGGCGCGCTCAGCACCGCCTTGTCGAGAAACACCCAAAGCCACGGCGCCTTGTCGGCAAGGGCATGATGCGCCGCGTCGAGGCTCGCGGCCGCCCAATTCGCCCAGGTCTCGGCAAAGGGCGTGAGAACGAGGCGTGATTCGGCGATCGATTTCGCCGCATCGATGACGGCCATGACGAGGCCTGCGGCAGCGAGCCAGATAGCCATTAAGCGAAGAAAAAAGCGGATCATCTGGCGTTGCGCAGCACTTGAGGTTTCAGTCCTGGCTCATTAGGTAGGGCCGCGCCGGCTCGCGTGCAATCGCGCTCCGGCTTTTCGTCGACGCTCGGTCTTCGACGTTTCGCATCAGGCCTCGTCTGCGCGCCGGTCACCGACCGGACGGCGTGCCGGAGCTTCTCAGGCTGGTCCCGATCGCACAAACGGGCGCCGGTTGCAGAATGGCGAAACAGGGTGGGGGCAGCGGCGACGAATTCGTGCTCTCCGCCTTGCCCTCGCGGCGCGGCATCGCTAAAGGGGAGCCTCGCTGGAGGGATGGCCGAGTGGTCGAAGGCGCACGCCTGGAACGCGTGTAGGCGGGCAACCGTCTCGAGGGTTCGAATCCCTCTCCCTCCGCCATTTTTGCGCGCCGATTTGCGCAGCATGATGACGACATGAAGTCCGCAGATTGTACCACCCGCATATCGCTTCCGCGTCTGTGACGTCAGAAGTGCTTGGCAAGCGATCTCCGAGATCCCTTGCCCATTTTCGCCTGCAGATTTGCGGGTGAAGCTCTGCCGCATATGCGGCTTGCGAGCCTACGGTACTTGCTATGGCAAATGTCTTTGAAAGCCCCTTCAGGGGCATCACTCTTGATCGTCTCGTCACCAACCCGAACATCCAAGTCGGCCGCTACAGCTATTATTCCGGCTATTATCACGGGCACGGCTTCGACGAATGCGCCCGCTTTCTCTTGCCGGATGAAGGTGTGGACCGGCTCATCATCGGTTCATTCTGTTCGATCGGTTCGGGCGCGGCCTTCATCATGGCCGGCAACCAGGGCCACAGAAACGATTGGATCAGCACGTTCCCGTTCTATTGGATGTCTGATGTTCCGACCTTCGCAGGAGCGGAGAACGGATATCGGCCGGCCGGCGACACGGTGATCGGCAACGATGTGTGGATCGGGTCCGAGGCGGTCATCATGCCGGGCGTTACGGTCGGAGATGGCGCTGTCATCGGAACCAGGGCTTTGGTGACTAAGGACGTCGAATCTTACGCCATCGTCGGCGGCAATCCGGCCAAGGTCATCCGCAAGCGATTTGACGGGACGGCCATCGCGCAGCTCCTCGAACTTCGCTGGTGGGATTGGGAGGACGCTGCTTTGAAGGAGGCGATGCCGATTCTGACGAGCGGCGACGTCGCGGCGCTTCATCGCCATTGGCGCGCCGTTATCAAACCGGCGGAGTGACGCGCACTTTGCTTCTGGCTTATGCCTGCCCTCTCTTCGGAAGCGGGCGGGCAGGGCCTCAACGCACGGAGCGGTTTATTGCGTGCCTCGTTGGCTCAACCTCCACTCGCCTCGGCAGCTCGCTTCCATCGCCCGCCGTTTCCGCACGCTCGTCATGTCGAGGCCGACCTCCGGCCGGAGGTCTTCCAAAAGATCCCTCGGCCAGAGCGGCTTTCCTGCGCGCCGTCGGTGAAAGCGACAGGATCTGATGATGAGGTTCCGACCCGCGCCAGCAACGTCACCGGCAGCATCCCGATCGCCACGATCACCAGGGCGGCGAGCGCGGCGTCCTCATAGGTGCCGCGGGCGGCCTCACCGTAAAGCAGGGTTGAAAGGCTTTCGAAGTTGAGCGGGCGCAGGAGAAGCGTCGCGGGCAGCTCCTTCATGCAATCGACGAAGACGAGAAGGCCTGCGGCCGTCAGTGCTGTGCGCGACAGGGGCAGGTGCACTTTCAAAAGCGCGCCGGTCGATGTGTGGCCGAGCGTGCGGGCTGCATGATCATAGGAGATCGCGATGCGGCTGAGGCCCGCCTCTATGCCTCCCGAGGAGATGGCGAGGAAGCGGGCCGTGTAAGCGTAAACCAGGGCGCACCCGGATCCCATGAACAAGAGGCCCGTCGACAGACCGAACCACTCGCTGGCGCTGCGATCGATGAAGCGATCAAGCGCCGCGACGGGAATGAGGATGCCGATCGCCAGAACTGTACCCGGCACGGCATAGCCGAGGGTAGAGAGGCGCAAAAAGCTCCCGGTCCACGGCCCCGGACGGATGCGGCTCGCATACGCCACGACGAAGCCCGCAACGAGAACCAACAATGTGGCCACGGCCGAGACCGTGACCGTGTTCAGCGTCGCCCGCACGATCTGGGGTGAGATACCGGCGAATTCGATGCGCCGGATGGCAGCGCCCAGAAGATAGGAAGCGGGTCCGATGAAGCCGATGAAGATCGGGAGAAAGCCGACGGCGAAAGCGACGGCGCCTTTCGCGCCGGTGAGAGGACGTGCAGCCATCGCCCGCGACCGCTGGGCATTGCTGGCATAGCGCTGGCGCCGCCGCGCAAAGCGCTCAAGCCAGATCAGCAAAACCACGAAGACGAGCATGGCGCTGGCGATCTGGGTTGCGCCTGCAAGGTCGTTGCGGACGATCCAGGTCGTATAGACCGACGCCGTCAGCGTCCGCACGCCGAGAAACTGCGATGCGCCGATGTCATTCAGCGTTTCCATGAGGGCCAGGCTGACGCCGACGGCGATCGCCGGACGTGCGAGCGGCAATGCCACCCGCCAGAACACGGCGGACCGGCTCGTCCCCAATGTGCGCGAGGCCTCCACGAGGTTGGCGGCCTGCGTGAGGAACATCATGCGGGTGGTCAGATAGACGTAAGGGTAGAGGACGAAGCCGAAGAGGGTGATCGCCCCCCACATGGCACGGATGTCGGGCAGCCGGAATTCGCGTGGACTGGAATAGCCGAGAAGATCGCGGATCACGCCTTGAATGAGGCCGAGCGGGCTCAGCACATCCATATAGGCATAGGCCATGATGTAAGTCGGCACAGCGAGGGGCAGGAGCAGCCCCCATTCCAGGAAGGCTCGGCCGCGGAACCGGTACGCCGTGACGAGCCAGGCGCATCCCGTCCCGATGACGGTGACGAGGACGGCGGTCCCGACGAGAAGCGTCAGCGTCGTGCGGGTGGCCTGCGGCAGAATCCCGGCGACGATGTGGGACCAGAGTGCGCCGGTGTTCTCCATGGCGGTCGTGAGGATGACCACGATCGGCAGGACGGCGAAAACGGCGACCCCGAACGCGAATACGGCCCATCCGCTCGGGATGAGCCGTGCGCGTCTGCGCAGGGGCCTGAGAGCCAGGTCACTCATGGGGAACGCGCGTGGGAGGCGGGCTCCCTCGCTCAGTTCTCAAAGGTGTCGAAATTCAAACGGTCGACCATCTCGCTCGCCACTGTGCGGTGAGGCAGGACCTGCCCGAGAGAGATGGTGTCGGGGACGACCTCTCCGAAGGAGGCAACGATCGGATGCGGCTCCGCCGTCGCGGTGATCGGATGCTCGAAATTGGCTTCGGCATAGAGCTTCTGAGCTTCGTCGGAGACGAGATACTCCAGGAGCTCGGTGGCTTCCTCGCGATTGGGTGCGTGTGCCGCAACGCTGGCGCCGGTGATGTTCACATGCGTTCCGCCATCCTCGAAGGTCGGGATCAGAACCTTGATCGCATCACCCCATTCGACCTGTTCGGCACCGCCGCCGCCGCTTTTCATGCGGCCGACATAGTAGGAATTGCCGATAGCGATATCGCAAATGCCGGCGGCAATATCGCGCGCGCCGTCACGGTCGCCGCCGGCTGCCGGGCGGGCCTGGTTCGCCTTCACGCCGCGCAACCATTCTTCCGCGGCCTCTTCACCGTGATGGGCGATATAGGCGGCGAAGAGGGCCGTATTGTAAGGGTGCTGGCCGGAGCGGATGCACAGGCGCCCGCGCCATTTCTCGTCGGCGAGCTCCTCATAGGTGATGGAATCGATGTCGAGATCACGCGCCGCGTAGACGATGCGCGCGCGTCCCGAGAGTGCGAACCAATTGCCCTGCGGGTCGCGCAAGCTCTCCGGAATGGCCGAACGAAGAATCTCCGATTCGACGGGTTGCGTGAGCCCGGCATCGACGAGATCGATCAAAGCCCCGAAATCCACCGTCATCAGAATATCGGCGGGTGAGCTTTCGCCCTCCGCCTTGACCCGCTCGATGAGGCCATCCTGAAGGAACACCGTATTCACCGTCGTACCGGTCTCGGCGGTATAGGCATCGAGAATGGGCTGGATCAGCCCCGGCTCCCGTGTCGTGTAGATGTTCACTTCCTCCGCGGCTGCCGGCACGGCGGCGCTCAGCGCGATGAAACCGATGGCGATCTTCAAGGCAGGCGTCATGTTTCCTCTCCGTCTGCGGACCGGATGACAGCGCATCCAGGGGCGCCTTAATTCATAGGTGACAAATAGAGTCAACATTTGCGGCCGGGTTGATCCGACGATCGCCCGGATATGCCGGTCACAGTTGCGTGTGGAGGGCCGTGTCTACGTGTGGAGGGCCGTGCCGGCAGGCGCCGCACGCCGCCTCTCAGATGGGCCGCCCATCGGGCGCCCGGTTTTTGGTCGTCTGCGAGTGCGGCCCGCGGAGGTTGGTTTCCTCAAACCCCGCCCGCATCGACGAGCGGGGTGAGGGCGCGTGTCTTCGTATGATCGCCCTCGCAGACGAGAATGCTGCCGGTATCGAAACTGACCCGGACGTCATCGCCGATCTCGACTTCGCTGCGTGTGGTCGTCCGCATGACCAGAGGTTCGTTGAGCGTCTCGACCGTCAGCATCAATTCCTCGATCTCGCCCAGGAGCATGCGACCGCTGACGCGCGCCGGGATGCCCTGCTCTGCAAGCGCAACGGCCTGCGGTCTGATGAAGAGCCGCACCGGGGCGGTCCGCGCGCGACGATCCGGGAACCGGCCGATCGGGCTTTCAAGCCACTCCCCCGAGGGCTGCGCCGGTACGATGTTGACGTGTGAGAAGAAAAGGGCCGCATCCGCGGTGCGCGGCGTCCGGTAGATTGCCTCTCCGGAGCCCTCTTCCACGATCCGGCCCTTGTCCATGAGAACAACGCGGTCGCCGAGCGCCAGAGCCTCTTCGGCATCGTGCGTCACGATGATCGCCGTCGTGCCGAGCGCGCGCAAGACGTCGACCGTTTCCCTCCGGATCCTCTCGCGCAATCCGCGGTCGAGATTGGAGAAAGGCTCGTCCATCAAGAGAATGTGAGGCTGGGGCGCGAGCGCCCGCGCCAGCGCGACGCGCTGCTGTTCGCCGCCCGACATCATATGCGGATAGCGTTCGCTCAAGCTTTCGAGGTTGAGCCGCTCGATGATCGCCGCGACGCGGGCCGCAGCCCGCTTGCGTGGCATCTTCTTCAGGCCGAAGCCGATATTCTGGCGCGCCGTCAGATGCGGAAACAGCGCATAATCCTGAAACATCATTCCGACGTTACGGATCTCCGGCTCGACGAAAACATCGCTGCCGACCACGACCTGGCTTCCCAGTGCGACCTGGCCGCCGTCGATGTCCTCAACGCCGGCGATGATGCGCAATAAAGTCGATTTTCCGCAGCCCGAATGCCCGAGAAGCGCGACGATCTCGCCGGCCCTGACCTTGAGCGAGACGTTGTCGAGCGCTGGTACCCCGCCGAACCGGCGCGTGACACCGCAGATTTCCAGGATCGGCGGCAGGACCTGTGGCGAGATCGGGGGCTCGTCGTTCATCGGTCTGGGCCTCGGTTCGCGATAGGACGGCGCGCCGAGCCTTAGCATCCACGATGGCTTCCCGCATGTCCCGAAAGGGGGCCGAGCGGTCACGGTCGCGTGTGTGGGAGAGGCGATCCCTTTGCCCTGGTGCATCGTCGTCCAGCCGCGCGGCCACGGGATGCCAGGAGACGCCGCCACAGATGAGAGTACGGCCTGTTGTGAGCGATCGTCGTGCGTGGCGCGAGCGGAAGGGACGAGGAGGACGCGCTTCTCAGTCCGTCGACGCCGTCGGCTCCAGGGATTTGATCTTGCCCTTTTCAAGCGTCAGGATCTTGTTGCAGGTGCGCTTCAGGAGCGTCGGATTGTGGCTGGCAAGGATCATGATGCCGGCCTTTTCGGCAAGCGCGTTCATGCGGCTCGCCGCCTTGTCCTGAAAGCTCTTGTCGCCGGCACCGATCCACTCGTCCATGACCAGGATTTCGGGTTCGAAGCTCGTTGCGACCGAAAAGGCGAGGCGCGCCGCCATGCCCTGGCTGTAGGCCTTGAGCGGCATATCGATGAATTCGCCGAGCTCGCTGAACTCGATGATCTCGGGCATGCGCTCGGCGATCTCTTCCTTGCTCCAGCCGTTGATGAGGCCGCGGAGCTCGACATTGCGCCGGCCGGTCGCCTCACCGCGAAAGCCGAGCGTGATGTTGAAGAGGGCATCGACGCGCCCGTCGATCTTTACGACGCCGCCGCTCGGCTCATAGACGCCATAAATGACCTTGAGCAGCGTCGTCTTGCCGGCTCCGTTCGGGCCGGCGAGGCCGAGCCTGTCGCCGGCCTTGAGATCGAGGCTGACGCCATCGAGTGCGGTGACGAAGCGTTTCGTGCCGCGGCCGCCGATGACGCCGCCGGGCGGGCTCAGCCTGCGGTCCGCCGGGCGAAAGCTCAGCTTGTGCCGGACGCGGTAGACGAGGCTGACATTGTCGAGATGAATGGAGGGCATCAGAGAACGAAGATGATCTGCCGACGGAAACGGCCGAGGCTCCAGAGAGCCAGGAGCCACGAAATGGCGCCGATCAGACCGCAGACATAGAAGGCATGCAGCGGCAGGACGCCGTCCGTGATCGGAACGCGCACGATTTCGAGGAAATAGGTGAACGGGTTCCAGAAATAGAAATGTCCGCGGATGGCGCCCTCGGCCGGATACCAGAAGATCGGCGTGAGAAAGAGACCGAGCCGGATGACGTTGCCGACGACGAACTGCAGGTCTGGGAAGAAGGCGCCGGCGACGGCAAGGACCGTGATCGCGGCCGGCGTGATCGCGACGATGAGCAGGATACCGATGAGCGACCACATCCAGGCCATTGTGATCGGCGTTCCGAGAATGAAGAGCAGACCGAGAAGGCCGATGAGGGCGTAGCCGGCGCGGATGAGCGACTGCATGGTGAGCCGGAACACGTAGACGGAGAGAGGCAGGCGCGTGCCCTTGATGAAGTTCTCCTCGCGCACGAAGAGCGAGATGCTCTGGTTGATCACCTCTGACAGATACATCCAGACGAAGAAGCCGAGCGCCACATAGGCCGAAAAGCCGGCGCCGCGCGCATAACCGAAGATGGCGATGAACGTCCCGACGAAGGCGAGGTAGTTGATGAGAAGCCAGATCGGCCCGAGCGCGGTGCGCCGGTGCTGGTCGGTGATGTCCTCGCCCGCGAGCGCCATCCAGGCGCGGCGGAAGGCGATCCCCTCGCGCAGATCCGCAAATGCGGCCCACAGCCATTTCAGCATTGCCATTGCCTCACGCGATGCCGTCCCGCCGAAAGCTCCTGTGCCGCGGCGACTTTGAGCCCGCGCCAGGGCGACAGCATGGCCGCGTCACAGGCGATTGATGATGCAGCCGACATAAAGGCCGATATCTCCGTAGACAGTCTGTCGATAAGCGCCGGATTTCCAAAGCGCGGAAAGCCGTTTAGGCAACGGACCGGAGCGCGCTTGTTCGATGCGTTCGATGACGTTTCGCGCATCCGGTGTCAAGAGATCCCAGCAGGCTCTCAGACCGGCGAGATTCTGCGCGTTCCATCCCTGAAAGCCGCCCTTGGTGAGGAAGGTGATCCGGCGCAGGCGGGCGGGCCAGGAGGAGTTGGCTCCGACGAGATTGCACCCGTGCTGACGGTAGCCGATGCGCGCTTCGGGCGAGTAATGCACCCGTCCGCCGGCGCCCGTTACCATCATATAGCACCACCAATCGTGGCTGACGAAGTCGCTGCGGCGGGAGGCTTCCCGCATCAACTCGTGGGCGGCTCTGTTCATGACCATCGTGTTGCCGCCCGCAATGCTCTGCAGGATGGCGTTCTGGAAGGTCGGCGTGCGCGGAAATAGGGGTGAATGGCCGAGGAGGCTGCCGTCCTCGGCGATAAGGCGCGTGCGGGTGCAATAGAGCGCCGGCGTCTTCGGGTCCTCGCCGGCGAGCCAGCCGAGCGCGGCCGCGAGCTTGTCCTCGTCCCAAAGGTCGTCCTGGTCGCAGAAGGCGACGTAATCGGCCCCGATATCGGGATTGGCGAGAAGTGCTCGGAAATTGGCCGCGAATCCATCGCGTGGCCCTGTCAAAAGATGGCAGGCGCCCTTGTCCCATTGCCGTTCGGTCTCCGCCAGGATCTCGCCGGACCCATCGGACGAGCCATCGTCCGAGATCCAAAGGTCGATCGGCGCGACGCTCTGGGTCTTCAGAGACTGGATTTGCGGCAGCAGGAAGCGTTCGCCGTTGTAGACCGACAGGAGGATGGCGGTCCGCGGCGCATCCGGTTCATTTCGCGACAAGGACATCGTCTACGCCGCCCCGCTCTGGTAAAAATTGGGCGCACGTCGCGTTCGCGTGCGGTGCGGCTCCAAGGTGGGGCTCATCGCGTCGAACCGCAGTGCCCGAAGGTGACATGCCCATGTCTCATGGACAGGGCTTTCGCTACGTCCCTCAAGGCGCCGATGCAGCGTTTCGTTGCGAAGATGTGCGGAGCGTTTGGCAGAACTGACAAGCCGGCTGACCCAGGGTTGAAAATCGACGAGGCTCATGTCCGGCGCAATAGGGTGATTTTGAGGCATCGAGATCGACGGGCGGCTTTGACCCGTCGCGGCCACAGGCATCATCGCCGTCGCGCGCTCTGTCAACCCTCCCGCGGCGCGCTCGGCGCGGAGCGCATGGCAGGCCGGCGCCTCGGTGCTGCAAGGCGTCGGATGAGGCGGCGCGCCGGTCTCTCGAAGAGGATGAAGATCACGAAGGATTGGAGGATGGCAAGCGTGATGGCCGAGATCCCGAAAAGAACGGGATGGGTCTGCGGGTCGAGGACGTAGCGCAGATTGCCGATGGTCAGCATGTGGGTGAGGTAAAGCGAATAGGAGATGTCGCCGAGTTTGCGCAGCCAAAGCGTTCCAAGCAGGTTTGCGGCGAGATTGCTGCGCAAGGTGAAGAAGAGGAGGAGAAAGACGGCGAGTGCGATCTGCGGCTCCCACCACATGCGTGGCGTATGCCCGAACAGCCAGATGAACGGCATGGGGAAGAGAAAGGCGATCATCACGGCGGAGGCGACGAAGCCGGCGTCGTTGAATCTCGGCGCGAGATGGATGCGTTGAGACAGAAGCTTCGTCGCCATGCCGATGACGAAGTAATGCCCGAGATGCATGACCGGCATGGAGAAGGGCGGCAGCAGATAGTAGGCGAGAGCAAGCGCCAGACACGAGAGTAGGGCGAGATTGCTCGAGAAGCGATAAATGATCCAGAAGAATGGGAAGAGCGCGTAGAACCGCAGCTCGACCGGGATCGTCCAAAGCACGCTTTCGCCACGCCGCAGAAGCAGATGGTCGATGAGATCGGCGCCATCGAGGGGATAGACGAAGGGATATTCGCCGCTTTTCCACTTCGCGATCGCGTAGGAGAGGAAAACGACGGCGAGGAAGAGCGGCACGACACGGGCGACGCGGGCCACAAGATATTTGTAGAGCGCAGAAGCCCGTGGCGGCGTCTCAAAATAGATGTGCGCCATCAGAAAGCCCGACAGCGCAAAGAAGATCATGACGCCGATCTGACCGCCGCCGCGTTGAAAATAGTCATGCGCGACGCCCGTGGCGCTCGCCACATGCGAGAGCATGACGATGACCGCCGCCACGCCCCGCAGACCGTCGAGCGCCGGGATATGCGCCGGAACGGGGGCGGGACCTCGCCAAGGCTGGCTCTCGTCGCGGGCGGTCCGCAGGCGGTCGGTCATGTCAGCCGCGCTTGCGGCCGATCAATGTCGTGGCCGAGGCGAGTTCGAACTGCGCCGTCTCGCTCAAATCTTTGACGAAGGGCTGCTGGCGCGCCTTCCAATAGCGGCTCGTCAGAATATCGCGCACGCTCATCTCGGCAAATTCCGGGCGCGCGTCCTCCGGCAGCCCCTGCATATAGGAGCGCAAGATCCATTGCAGCGAGCGGAACGGGTGCTGGTGGTCGTCTACGATGTGCTCGATGACCTCGATTTCCGCCCCGTAGAGACGGCGATGGCCTGAGCGCGTCATGTTGAAATAGTGGTCGGGATAGCCGTGTTCGGGCTGCATGAAGGGGATGCCGGAAAACACCAATCCGCCCGGCTTCAGCACACGCACGATTTCCTTTGCGCAGGTGAAGGGATCATCGACATGCTCGAGCACCGCGAGTGTCAGCACCATGTCGAAGGTGTTGTCCGCGAAGGGAAGAGCCTGGCCGACGGTGAGGAGATCCGTCGACGGATAGTCGAAGATCTCCATGTAGACCACATCGGGCCGCTCGATCCGCTTGAAGCCGGCACCGAAATCGAGCGCCATGAAATTTTCGTGCCGCGCCGCGGCAAGCTGGGTTTCGAGAAGGCTTGGATAGGGATGGTCGGAGACCCCGTCGGCCTTGTCGGAGAGCTTTCCGGAGAAGCCATAAGCGGGATCGAGCATATTGACGGCGCCGAAGGGGGGAAGCGGCGTGGAAAAGCCAGCCTGCGGAAAGACGAGCGCTTCGTCTTTCGTCACCCCGGCTTCGCCGCTCTGCCTGTGCCGGAGATGCTGGACGAGCCAGTCTCGCTTGCGGAGTTTGGCAGAACGCGCCCCCGCGACGGTATCGGCAAGATCGGGCGCGAGCATGATCTCGAGAGTACCAGCCGGATCGCCCTCCACTTCCGCGATGAGGGGCAACGCCGCTTGCAAAGCTCCGTTGTCGAGCTGCGTGAGATCGACATAGGCCCGAAAGCCGATCCCGCCTTGCCCGAGATCGGGGCGCGCCACCTTGCTGACCGCAAGCGGCACGCCGGCAAGTCTGAGATCAAGGCGTCCCTCGGAGGCATGTGCAACCCACCCCTCGAACACGTCATAAGGCGTGGAGAGCTCGGCAGTTGGGTGGCTGTCGAGGTGGATCATGGGGGCGCCTATACGAGTTGCGGGACGATCTTGTCCAGGCGAGACGGTCCTCTTCGCTGAGGTCGGCTGCACGTGGCACGAATCTCTCATCGTTTCGCCGCAATATCGTCCGAAACGCTGTGCTTGTGAGACTTCGTTAGCATGTGCTAGCTGATAATCTATCCCAGATGCTATTGTAGGCATGGGTTTGAATAGAAGCGGTCTGGCATGCGACGGTGGCCGCTTTCCGGCGGCCAGGAACGACCCGGGACGCGGGTTTGGTTTCGGGAGTCTCCTTTCCATCTTGCGGAACGCCGCTGACGGCTTCCGCAACGGGTGTTCGGCAGCGCAATGACAGAACTTGACCACGCGACCTCCAGTGTCCGCCGCGCCTTCATTGGCGTGTTCATCATGAGCGGGATCACCTCCGTTCTGATGCTGGCGCTGCCGTTTTACATGATGCAGGTGTTTCAGCGGGTGCTGCCGAGCCGCAGCGAGGAAACGCTGATCGCGCTGTCGATCCTCGCTTTCATCGCTTTTGCGACCTACGGCATTTTCGAGGCCTTGCGCATGGCGGTTCTCGCACGTGCGGCCGCGCGTTACGAAGCCATGCTTGCCGGACCGGTCGTTTACGCGCATTTCCTGGATGGCAGCCGCGATGCGTCCTCCGGCATGGAGCTCATGCAGGATGTGCGGCAGGTGAAGACGTTCATCGGTTCGCGCGCATTGGCGGCGGTGGCCGAGGCTCCGTTCATCCCGATCTTCGTCGCCGTCCTCTTCATGGTCGACATTGCGCTCGGGATTTTGATCACCTGCGGCATGGTTGTGATGGTCGTCGTCGCCATCCTGCAGCAGCGCGCTATGAAGCGCGGCATCGAAGTGCAGAACGATGCCCAGCGCGGGGCCAACCGGATCCTGCAATCGCATATCGAACAATCTGAAACGGTGCGCGTCCTCGGCCTGCAGAAGACGGCGATCGCGCGTTGGGGCAGTCTCAATGCGCGCGGCCTCACCGCGTTCGTCAATCTGCAGACGGTCGGCGCGCTCTTTGGCGGCTTTTCCCGCTTCATGCGCTTCAGCCTGCAGGCCTCGATCCTCGGTGTCGGCGCCTTTCTGGCGCTCGAGGGCGATGTCGCGGCCGTGGTCGTCTTCGCCTGCATGATGCTCGGCGGACGGGCGCTCGCGCCGCTCGACGGTCTCGTCGGCTCGTGGAGCGCGCTGACCAATGCCTGGTCCGCCCATAACCGTGTCCGCGATGCGCTGATCGGCTTTTATGTCGAGCCGGAAAAGACGGCCCTGCCGGAGCCCAGGGGAAATTTCATGGTCGAGAAGCTCGTCTTTGGCGTGCGCGGCTCCGACGAGGCGATCATCAAGCGCATCTCTTTCGGCATCGAAGCCGGCGAGACGATCGGCATCATCGGACCGAGCGGCGCCGGCAAATCGACGCTTCTGCGCCTGCTCGCCGGCGGGCTGATGCCGAATGCCGGCCATGTGCGTCTTGACGGCGCCGACATGCGCAACTGGAACCGCATCCAGCTCGGCGAATATATGGGCTACGTGCCGCAAGCGGTCGAATTCTTCCCCGGCACGATCGGCGAGAACATTGCCCGTTTCGATCCCGACGCGTCGGATGCCGATATCGTCGAGGCCGCGCAGCAGGCGGGCATCCACGAGATGATCCTGCGCTTTCCGCGCGGCTACGACACGCGCATCGGCACAGGCGGGATGCAGCCCTCGGGCGGCCAGAAGCAGCTGATCGCGCTCGCCCGCGCGCTTTACCGCAATCCCCGGCTTATTTTTCTCGACGAGCCCAATTCCAATCTCGACCAGGAGGGTGACCACATCCTCTTGGGCGCGGTGAGCCGCGCCAAGGCGCGTGGCGCCACCATCATCCTCGTCACGCAGCGCCCGGTGCTGCTGCAGGTCGTCGACCGCGTGCTCTTGATGAAAAACGGCACGATCGAGAATTACGGTCCGCGCCAGGAGGTTCTGCCCAAGGTGGTGAAGCCGGCGAGCGTGGAACGGCGGCCCGTGCGTCAGATCCAGCAGCCCAAGGCTGGCGAGGAGGCGAACGAGAAGACGGACGGCCAGGTCGCGGCCGGCGCGGGAGGGTCCGCATCGTGAAGGAATTGCAGGCGATCGGCATGTACGGCAAGCCGGCCCCCGCGGCCCGCAAAAGCCGCAAGGACGACGAGCCCTTCTACCATGCCTGGCACCATGAGGTGCCTTTGAAGCTGACGCGCGCTTACCGGCTCGCCATCATCGCCATGTTCTGTTTTGTGGGTCTCGGCACCTATTGGGCCGTGTCCGCTCCGATCGACGGCGCCTTCATGGCCGATGGCCGCCTGGTGGCCCAGGGCAAGAACCGCATCGTGGAGCATCTGGAAGGCGGCATCGTCAACGAGGTGCTGGTGAAGGAGGGCGAGCAGGTGAAGGCGGGCGACCTTCTGGCCCGCATCGACGTGACGAGCGCGGAGGCGAAGCTGGCGACCGCGCAGATGCAGCGCGACGTCGCCCGGGTGAAGCTTGCCCGCTATCTCGCCGAGCAGCGGGGCGACGACGAGATCGTCCTGCCGCCGGACCTTGAGCGGCGCATCGCCGAAGAGCCGGAGCTCGCCGACACGGCGAGTTCGCAGCGCGAGGAATTCGAAGCCAAGACGGCGGAGATGACGTCGCTGAAAACGATCCTCAACCAGCGCATCGACAACAATCAGCAGCTTCTCGACAATCTGAAAGAGATGCTGACGGAGCGGCGCGAGCGCGTCGAGGCGACGCAGGAAGAGGTGCGCGTTTCGAGCGACCTTCTGGACAAAGGCCTGACGACGCGCGATCGCAATTTTGCGCTCAACCGCCAGCTCGCGTCCGACCAGGACAATGTCCGCCAGACGCTCATTCAGATGGACGACAAGCGCTCCACCATCAACGAGACGCAGGAACAGCTGAACCGGGCCCTGTCGCAGCGGGCCAACGAAGTCGCCCAGCAGATCACTGATCTGCGCTCTAACATCTTCGAGCTCTCCTCGAATATCCGCTATTTTTCCGACGTGACGAAGCGTTCGGAAGTGCGCGCGCCGGTTTCCGGCACGATCGTGAATGTCGCCGTCAACACGCAGGATCAGGTGATCAAGCCGGGTGATCCGATCTTCGAGATCCTGCCGGAAGGCGTGCCGATGAGCATCGAGGCGATGGTCGACCCGCATTACATCGATTCCGTGCGCCAGGGTCAGCACGTCTCGATCCGCTTCCCCTCGCGCGAGCGCTCCAAGGCGATCCAGATTCTCGACGGCGAGGTGAGCTACATTTCGCCGGACAGCGAGCAGGACGAAAAGACCGGCCGCTATTTCTACAAGGTGCGCGCCTCCGTCGACCCGGAGAGCCTGAAAGAGTACGGCAAGGTCATGCCCGGCAATGTGGGGCAGGTGTATTTCGAGCTCGAAAACAAGACCTTCCTAGAATATCTGATCGAGCCCTATCAGGACATGCGCGACAAGGCCTTCGTCGGCTGAGCCGCGCGGGAACGGACGCGAGAAGAAGCCCGATAACGGGCAACCGGAGCGGGGCCGGGGGAGAGAATGGGCGAGAGAGAGACGCCGGGCATGCTGGCCGACAGGCTTGCGGCGCAGCTGCCGATCACGGCGCGCCGTGTCCTCCTCGCTGGGCGTCCCGTGCCGGGGCTCGAGGCGCTTTTGCGGGCGCGCAACCCAAAGATCGTGATCGAACGGGTGGACGGCGCCGCGCCCTCTGCGGACATGCCGAGCGATGCTCCCCGCGATAACACGGCCCCCTATGACACGGGCCCCTATGATGCAGCCGCACTTGTCGCCGACACGCCCGAGGAAGCGGAAGCCGCGCTGAAAGCGCTGGCGCCGCGCGTGAGCAACGAGGGTGTCTGCGCGCTCCTCGTGCCGAACCGGTTTTTCTGGCCGCGTTTGCAGGCCTTCCTCGCCGGCAAGAAAGAGGATGCGCCAGGCGGTTTCGATCTCGAGGACTTGCAGGAGATGGCGAAACGCGCCGGCGCGCCGCTTGCACGCATCGTCGCCATCCAGGCGGGACCGAGGCTCAGCGAGGAGACGGCAAAGGCCTTACGGCCGCTCTGCGCGGCGCTGCAGGTCGACGGCGAGATGGCACTCCGGCGGCTCGCGGCCTCGCATTTCACCACCCAGACGCGCCCGCGCCGAAAGCCGGAAAGAACCATTCGCGTGACCGGCGCGCCGCTCGCGTCAAAGCCCGATGCGATGGCGATCGTCCGGATGCAGGCGCCGCTTGCCGCGCTTGGCACCCTGCCCGACTTTGAGATCGGACAGGTCCTGCCGGCGCCTCGCATCGTGCTGAGGCCGGGAGAGGAGAAACGCGGCGTCTTCATCTGGCAGCGGCCGATCCTGACACGCCAGGGATCCCTCGCCTCCTACAGGAGCATCCTGCAAACCCACAAGCTTCTGGTGGTCGAGTTCGACGATCATCCGATGCGCTGGCCGGCGATTGCCGAAAACGACCATCTCACCTTTCGCGCGGCGCATGCCGTCAGAACCTCTACGGAGAAGATGGCCGAGATCATTCGCGAATGGAATCCGAACGTCTTCGTCTCGCCCAACCAGATCGAAGCGCTGCCGCCCTTTCGACCGGTGGAGCCCCGGCAGGGACCGGTGAGGCTTCTCTTCGCCGCCCTCAACCGCAAAGAGGATTGGGCGCCCTATATCGATGCCGTCAACGAGGTGGTCTTCCGCTACGGGCCGGAGAAGCTTCGCGTCGACGTCGTCTTCGACCGTGCGTTTTTCGACGCGGTGAAGGCGGAGGACAAGCATTACCAGCCGGTGCTGCCGTTCAGGGAATACAAGGCGCTCCTGTCGAAGGCTGATATCGCCTGGCTGCCGCTTGAAGACAATCTCTTCAACCGCTGCAAGAGCGACCTGAAATTCATCGAATGCGGGGCCTATTCCGTCGCCGTCGTTGCGAGCCCCGTGATCTATGGCGACGTCGTCCGTCATGGCGAGACCGGGCTTCTCTATAAGTCGGCGAAACAGCTTCGCGAGCATCTCCGCGCGCTGATCGAAGATCGGGAGCAGCGCGGGAAAATTGCTCGCGCGGCCTATGAAGAAGTTGCCTCGCGGCGGATGCGCACCTACCACGCGAGCGGTGAAGCCGCATGGTTCACAGAGCTCTTGCGAAATCACGAAGCGCTCGAGGCCGAGCGCGTCGCGCGCCTGCGCGACGAGCCGGCCTGGGGCGAACCACAAGCCGAGACGGCCTAGAGGGTGAACGACGTTATGACCGAAGATCTTTCCTGGCTTTATTCGCCGGCCGTCTTTCAGGTGCCTGAGCGGATCGGTGCCTCAGGCTGGTTGGAGCACACGCCCTTCGCCTTCTGGCTCATCGACAAGCTGCGCCCGGAGCGCCTCGTCGAACTCGGCACGCATACCGGCATTTCGTTCTGCGCCTTCAATCAGGCGATCAAGCAGCTCGGCACGGCAACCGCCTGCCATGCCGTCGACACCTGGCAGGGCGACCAGCACGCCGGCTATTACGGCGACAACATCTACAACGAGCTGGCGCGTTACAACGAGGATCGCTACGGCAGTTTTGCGACCTTGATCCGCGCTCGCTTCGACGAGGCGCTCGCGCATTTCGAGGATGGCGCTATCGACCTTCTGCACATCGACGGGCTTCATACCTATGAAGCTGTGGCGCACGACCATGAGACCTGGCTGCCGAAGGTGAAGGAGGGGGGCGTCATCCTCTTTCACGACACCAATGTCCGCAGGGGCGATTTCGGCGTGCACCGCTATTGGGCGGAGATCGCCGAGGGGGCGCATGCGTTCGAGTTCTTGCATGGCTTTGGCCTCGGCGTGCTCGTCAAGGGCGAGCCGCGGAACGAAGCGATGGCCGCGCTCTGCGCGGCCCGCCACGACCCGGAGGCGACGAGCGCCGTACGCCGGACGTTCGCCTTCCTGGGCGGGGCCGTGACGAACCGCTTGAAGCTCGCGATGGCGGCGAAGAAGGCTCCGGCGCAAGCGCGTCAGGCCTGAACCGGCGCGAGACTAAAAGCGCCGGCGAGCCGTCAGGCGGACGCCGCTTCGCCCTTCCGGCGCAGAAAGCCGCCGGGATTGAGCGTCAAAAGATGCCGTTCGCGCTGCGTATCGAGCTCGAAACGGTCGTCCGTGGCGAGGAAGTCCTTGATCGCTTCCTGCGGCCCGGGGCCGTGCTCGGGAAAGACGGGATGGCCATTGACGTTGCCGTCCTCGACGATCAGGTAGCAGCCTGAGCTGACCAGGGGCGCATAAAGCTCCAATTCCCGACGGACATGCGCGGCCCGGTGGTCTGAATCGAGGATGACCATCACCCGCATGTCGGGCCGGATCATGTTCTTCACCTGCTCCACGATCGCGGCATCGGTGCTCGATCCCGTGAGATAGGTGATCAGATTGTGCTTGGGCGGATCGTCCGGCGCGTTGATGTCGATGGTGACGATGCGGCCGTTTCCGACGAGCTGACAGATGGTCGCCAGGAAGAAGGCGCTGCCGCCGAACTTCGTCCCGCACTCGATGATGAGATCAGGCTGCGTCTCGGTGATGATCTCCTGATAGGTGATCATGTCCATCGGGCATTTCAGAACCCGGTGACCGAGCCAGCTCACCTCGGACGGCGCGGTCGCTTTGGAGAAAAGGCGCCGGTAATAGAGCCGATGAAAGCGGTCGGTGATCGCCTGCTCCTCCGATGTCAGCGGCGGAAACCGCCGTGTCGGAAAATACCGCCCCCTTTTGAAACCGAAGAAAAAACCATTGATCTGCTCGAGCGGAATCGAAAGCCGCATGAGCTCGTCTCCTCTGCGTTCTGCATAAAAAAAGGGGCGCCGAAGCGCCCCTTTCTCTCCGAAATCCTGCGGATCTTTAGACGAAAGTGATGTCGTCAGAGATCGAGAAGTTCGTCGTGTTCTCAAGGACGACCGTGAGCGTGTCGGTGCCATCGTCGATGGTCAGGATGAAATCATCGCCGCTGGCGCTCGTGACCACGGTGTCACCGGTATCGAGAACGAACATGTCGTTACCGACATCATTGAAGTCGGTGATGGTGATCGAGTCGGATCCGCCACCGAGGTCGGTAAAGTTGAAGACGTCGTCGCCTGCGCCGCCTTCGATGGTTGCGGCGTCGAAGTTCGTGTCACCCGTGATCGTGTCGGCTCCATCGCTGCCGTAAGCAACGATTGAGTCAGCACCAAGAGTGATGGCGTCGTCGCCAGAACCGGCATAGATCGTGTCCGCAGCTGCGCCAATGATCGTGTCGTCACCGTCGCCGCCGCCGAGCTCGTTCGAACCGCCGGAAGCACCGATCGAGTCACCGCCAGCGCCGCCGTAAACGATGTTATCGCTACCGCCCGCCGTGATGGAGTCAGCGTCGTCGCCACCGAAAACGGTGTCGCCACCGCTCGCTGCGATCGAGTCGACGCCGGCGCCGCCGTAGATCTCATCGTCGCCACCGGTCGAGGCATCGACAGAATCCGCACCCGAACCACCGTAGATCGTGTCGTCGCCCGCACCGTCGGAGAAGACGTCGTCGCCGTCGCCGCCGCCGAGCTCGCTGTCCGTGGTCGCTGCGGCGAGAGTGTCGGCGCCGGCACCGCCGTATGCGAACGCAGCCGTCAGATCGTCATCGCCTTCGCCACCGAAGACCATGTCGCCGGTCGTGCCGGTGACGCTGTCGTCGCCAGCTCCGCCGAAGACCGTGTCGGCATCCGTATCGGCGGTCAGAGCGATCGTCTCATCGCCTTCGCCGGCGTAGATAAGATCCGCACCAGCGCCGGAAGTGATGGCGTCGGTCTCTGCACCACCGTAGAAGGTGTCATCGCCCGCACCGCCGACGAGGCTGTCAGCGCCGTCGCCGCCGCCCAGCACGAAGTCGAGCGTGCTCGCTGCAACCGTGATCGTGTCGGCGCCTTCGCCGCCAAACAGCTCCTGAGTGGGAGCCGTCACGCCGAAGCCACCGGCATCAGCCGTGAAATCGATGAAATCGTCACCGGCGCCGCCGAGAACCGTGTCGCCTTCGCCGTCGTTGCTTCCGACGATCGAGTCGGCGCCTTCGCCGCCGTAGATCAGATCTGAGCCAGCGCCATCGGTGACGGTGTCATCACCGGCCAGAGCGGAGATGAGATCGTCTTCGGCCGTGCCGTTGATCACGTCGTTGCCAGACGTGCCCGTAATTGTAGCCATGTGTGTCTCTCCAGTAGAGCTTCAAAACACGCGCGTGTGTTGTATCCCCATCCCCACGCCATGTTTGCGCCGCGGCGGAGGGTAACGCGGACCGCAGCTTATTGCGGAGGCCCCTATCGGTGTCAACCTGCGAAAGCCACGGCGGATAAATTTCCGCGGGGGTTGCTAAAATGCAATTGTCGCGTCGTAGAAAGGGCTTAAGTGAAAACGCCAGCTGGGGAAAGCTTCTTTTAAAGAAACTTAAGAGTACCTGAAAAGAATGGCGGCGCCTTTGCCTGTCGGCGGGCGCCTCTCGTGCGGCGCGGCAGGTTTTGTGCCAGCCTTTGCAGAGCTGTTGTGGTACGCCGCGGTTTCCTTCGCCCATTCGCCGCCCTCGGTGTCGCTCGACGCGCGAATGACATCTCTGAGCTCCCCTAAGTCCTTGGAAAACAAACGTGTGGAGCGCCGTTCTCGGCGCGTGGCAGATGCGACACGTCTTTCGCCGGTCTGTCGCTGATGCAAGGCGGCGGGGCGTCGCAGGACCTGCCGATCCGGCGATCTGGCTCTTGAGAGCCTGTGGAGCGATGGCCCGGCGGGACCGCGGCGCCCCCGCTCTCCCGAAGGGCGGCGGCCCGTGCGGCCTTCGGGTGCGCCATCCCTGAGGCCGGCCTGCGGCTCAACATCTCGCCGGTGCGTTGGCGCGGAAGTGTTGCCCGTCTGCATCATGTCAAGCGGCAGGCGCAGGCAGCTTTTCCGCCGTTTCGGGTGCCTTGTCGGCGGTGTTTTCAGCGCGCCGCGCACGCCTCTGCGATTCTTAAGACCGCATCCGCCTCGATCCGCCAGTTCGGATGGGCCGGCGCCGGGCCCGGCGACACGATCTCACCGCGCAGGAAGGCATGGGCGAGGCCGAGGCTGCGATAGAGGCTCTGATGCATGGGGCGGAAGCCGCCATGCGGCTCGAGCTCGAGGATCGTCGTGCCCGGGCGGCAGAAGACGCAGTTGAAGAGGCCGGAGCCCGACGGGCCGATGACGATCTCGGCGTCCCGGAAGGCCGCGATGCGGGGGCGAAGCAACAGGCTCTCGGGCCGGACCTCCTCAAAGCCGAGGGCGCCGAGGCGCGCGACGATCTCGTCCTCGTTCACGAGAATGCGCCGCGGCGCCGTCTTCGACCAGCCTCGGCGCGAGACATAGAGCCGGCGCCCGGCGCTGCCCTGCGAGGGCACAGTTCCAATCAGCCGAGCGGCGAAGGCCGCCAGCGCCTGGCGCAGCTCGGATGGAAACACGTTGCCGGGGGCTGCGAGCGAGGGGGCGAGGACGTCGGCAAGGGGCGTGATCGTCGTCACCTCCTGGGCGATCACCTGGCGCCCGGGGGCCGCGGCCGCCACGATCTCGCGCATCCATTCCGCCTCCATCGGCAGGAGGAGCGCGCCCCCCGCCGCTTCGGGGATCTCATCGAGGAGGAGGAGTTTCGGCAGAATGCGGAAGAGCCAGGAGCCGTAATTGCGCGATTCGGTCGAGCCGAGCGCGACGATGGGCGTATCGATCGGCGCCTCAAGCTGTGCGTCCGCCTCGATCCGGAGCCTCTCGCCGGCGCGGTTCACGCCATGCGTCATGCGGAATTCGTGCGGAAAGGCCGAGAGCGGGCGGGACTGATCGAAGAAGGGGGCGGGGAGGAGGAGAACGTCGTTGACGAGGCCGGGCCCCGCCGAAGCGCTTTCGGGGACGTCTGCGGGAAGCTTTTCTCGGGCGTCGGGCTCGCCGGGATCGATCAGCGCTCGCTGGCCGGCCAGGAAGACGTTCTTTCCCGCAACGACATAGCGTGGCCGCGCCTGAAGCGGTTTTCGCTCGATCTCCGAATCGGGCGGCGCGCCGAGGGGAAGCCGCGGCCCCTCATCGCCGAGCGGCGCAGCGCCCGCAACGGCCTTGGCCCGCAGCCGCGGCGAGAGCCGATGCCAGACGCCGGGCCGGGCCCAAAGATCGGGCGCCCGCACCGGCGCGATCTCGCGACCGCCAAGGTCGCGCAAAACTGCCGCGTGATCCTCAGCCACGCCCGCTGCCGTCCGAACCTTTCGCCCGCAAGGCCTCCAGCTTTTCGATGCGTGCGAGCAAAGCCTGCAGTGTCCGCTCCTGGCGCGACACGAGGTCGACGAGCCGGGCCGTCACATGTTCGACGTCGCGCGCCTCGGCCCCGGCGCACGCTTGCGTCTCCTCGATCGGCGCATCCGCCTCGTCGATGACGGCGAGCCCGGCCTTGTCCGGCATGAAGCGGGCGAGGATCTCCTGGTTGCGGGCTTCGTAGCGGCGGCGCACGAGATCGAAGAGGTTTTTTGGCAGCTTCAGCTTCTCCGCGCCGTCGCCCGAGCGGCCCATCGCCAAAACGTCGATCGGCCGGTCGTCGTCGAGGCTCTCGAAGAGGCCGGAATGGCGGGAGAGAAAGCGCAGAAGCCGTGCGTCCGGACTGACATTCTCATTGGCGACAGCGGCGAGGCCCTCGGCCGGCGTTTTGAGGAACTCCGCGAAATCGGCGAAGAGATCGCCGCGCGTCAGAAAGCGGGGGTCGAGAAAGCGCAGGTGGAGTGCGCCTTCTCCCGCGAGCTCGCCCCATTCGGCGATCGTCGTCTCATAATCGGGAAGCCCGGAGTTCATCCGATAGGCGATGAATTCCGGCAGAGACAGCCCGCGCTTCAGCCCCCATTGCCGCCAGGCGGCGAGAAGCACGCGGTCCTGCCGGCGGATGTAATAGGCGACGCGCACCGAGATCTCGCCGAGAAGCGGGACGAAGAGTGCCGCATGGCCGGGATTGAAGAGGATCTCGGTGGAGAGGACGAAGCGGGCGTCGGGCGCCTCAATCGCCGCCATCCTGGCGCGCAGATGGTCCGCAAAAGCCTCGGGCGCGATCCCGGCATTGGCGCGGAAATAATGCAGCGGATTGCCGGAGACTTCATTGTTTGGATCGAAGCCGAGATCCCCGCCGGCGATAAAGAGACCCCGGCGCGCAAGCTCTTCCGCATTCCTGGCGAGAAAGGCCTGGAGCGTCGATGACCCGGTCTTCGGATGGCCGATATGCAGAAGAAGTTCGCGCATCAGGAGCGGTTTTTCGGCTCGTGCCTCAATGCGGCAGACGGTGGCCGAAGGCCGCCTCGACCGCCGCCTCGTCATAGGCTTCGCCGAGGAAGTCGAAAAGGGCGCGCAGGCTCGACCGGTCTTTGACGTAATCGTCGTAGCGCACGAGGAAGCTCGTATCGGAATGCGCGGCGACGTAATCTGCGTATTGGCGGTCGAGATCCTCCACCATCTCCATCACCTTTTCGGTTTCCACATCTTTCCACCAGGAGGAGCGCGCGACGTCGGCTGCGCGCCTGGTGTTGAAGACGAGCCGGCAGGGCGGGAAGAACTCGCGGATGAAATCGAGAAATTCCGGCATCTCGCCGGGCTCCGCATCGTGGAAGCGGATTTCCTTGAAGCCGAGGACACGCGTCTGCGGCGTGGGCTTCAGGATCTCGCGCAAGAAGAGGTCTGCGAGCTCTTCGCCGAAGCGGCGCGGCACGATCTCGTCGGCGCCGTACCATGGCCCGTGCGCGGGGATCGGCGTCTGTCCCTGATTATAGCGTGTGTTGTGAGCCCGCTTCCACGCCCGGAAGAGCGGATAGAGAAGGTTGTTGTTTTCCCCCCGGATCATCGCCCCCGGGATCGTCTGAAGCGCCGTCTGCAAAAGCGTGGAGCCCGAGCGGCCATAGGTGACGATGACGATGAATTTCTCGAAGTCGGGCCTGGCGGTCATAGGGGTCTCCGCGGGTTCAGCGAATGGGGCGGGCGGCGCATCAATGGGCGAGCCGGCTCTTGATGGTGAAGGCGAGCGCTTCCGTGGGCACGAGGCGGCTCGACGGCACGCCGCAATTGGCAAGCGCTTTGCGCGCCTTCGCACCGGCGGCGATCACATGATGGGCGTGTTCATAGGCGGCCACGACGGTGACGGGATCCCGGCGCCGGACGGCATCGCGTTCGACGAGGATGTCATCGAGGGCGAGGATGGTGAAGATCTTGTCGCCCTTGGCCTCGCCGGCAAAGGGCAGGAAATCCGTGATGCCGAAGGTGATGAGGGCGTCATGGCCGCGCGCCAGCGCCATCAGGCGCGCATGCTTGGAGGGATCCTGGACCGGGATGTCGCTTCCCATGAAGCCGAAATCGGACGGCGGCGGAGCCGGTACCGGATCGAGCAGGATGTTTTCGAAATCCGCCGCCCGCGCGGCGCGCGCGAAGACCGGATTTGCCGTTTGGCCGTCAAGCGCGAGCGACAGCCGCAGGCCGGCCCGTGACAGGCGCTCGCAGAAGCGGCCGAATGCGTCTTGCAACGCTTCGTCGGCAAGGCTTGCCGGCGCGACGGCGACGAGGCAGCGCCCCCGGCCCCTCGCGATGAAGGGGAACGGCTTGAAGGGCGCGTAGCCGCAGAGATCGTCGGCCATCAGCTCGCGCACATCCTTCACGATCGGGCCGCGATAGAACCGGCTTGCATGATGGAGCGGACGCGCCTGCGACACGCGCGTAAACGGCCGCAGAAGGGCCGAAAGCCGCGCAATTCGCCGCTTGCGCCCGACATGGCCCTCAAACGGCGGCACCTGCTCGAGCGTCGGCAGGCTCCAATGTTCGACGCGGGTCACGTCGCGCACGAGGGCAAGACCCGGCCGCTTCGGTCTCTCGAAGGCGAGCCGCGACAATTCGTTGAGCGGAATGAGCGCGATGAGAGCCTCGGCGGCTTCGATGTCCTTGCGCGCGCGCCGCGTGTCGCCGACAAAGCGGCTCGCATGGTCGGCCGCGCGAATGGAAAGAATGTGCGGACCGGAAAGGGGCTCCGCCAGCGCTTCGAAGAAGAGGCTGCGCAAATGCTGCGGCCATTCCATGTCGGCGGCGGCGCGCCCGTGATGGGCAACGAGAACGGGCGGAACGTCGTGCTCGTGAATGCCGGAGAGATGTTTTTCGAAGAGGCTGGCTGCTTCCCGCAACGTCAATGTGCGGCCGGGTAAAAGCGGGTCCGACGTCGCCCGGATCTCGCCGGTCTCCAGATCGGCCATCAGAAAACGCGGCGCTTCCTCATGCTCGTCGGCAAGGAGCGCGGAGCGGGCAAAGAGACCGGAATGCTTGCGCTGCATCCCGGCCATGATCTCGTCGGTCTGGCGACGCGACTGGGCGACCATGCTTTCCGGACGCACGCGATAGAGAAAGCCCGGATCGGTGACACGCACGCCGTGAAAGCCGGCTTCGCGGGCCGACAGCCAGAAATCCCAGTCTTCAAGGCCGAATTTCATTGTCTCGTCGTAGAAGACACCGGCGCGAAAAACGTCAGATCGCACGAGACTGCCCGCCTCGCTGATATTGCCGCGGCGATGCCGGAGCGCGGAATCGGCGAGCGTGGTTTCGCGGACATCGACGCCGTCGACCATCGGCGTCAGGCCGAAAGCGTGCACGTCCGGAAAGGCCCAGCCGGCGCTGTCCTCCGTGCCGAGAGCGGCGGCGTAGGCCGCAAGCGCGTAATTCTCCAGCCTGTTATCGGCGTCCAGAAAGAAGATCGCGTCGATGTCTGGAAAGAGCCCCAGAAGCGTGCGCACGCCGGTGTTGCGCGCCGCCGACAGGCCGCTATTTCTCTGACGCAGGCTGATCACGCGCCCCGGATAGCGCGCGCGGCAGGCCGTCAGGGCGTGCTGGGTTTCCGGGTTCGGACAGCCATCGTCGACGACGGCCACCACATGGGGTGTCGCCAGCATCTGCTCGCAGGCGCTTTTCACCGCTTCGACGGCAAAGCGCGAATGGCCGTAGACCGGCACCACGACGCCGATCCGCCGAAAGCCGGGCGGCGTGTCCTTGTCGGTCAGGAGAGGGCTCTGCATCACCTGTCCGAACGGGGCTTTGCCTTGCCGCCGGTCAGCTCGAGGCGATGCGCGCCCTTGCCGGCGACCGTGAGATCGAGCCCATACCAGCGGCACCAGGCAAAGCTGATATGTCCGGAAAGACTGCGGATGGTGCACAAAAGGTCTGCGGGCTGTGCGAGAGGCGTCTCAAGCTCGATGGCAAAATCATGCCGCTCGTTGGGCTTCGTGTCGACCTTGGCGGATGCGATGACGAAATCGGGTCGGACGGTGCCGCCCTCTTCGACGAAGCGCTCCATCGCCCTCGCGAACGCGGCGGGGTCATCCTCGCCGGCGCCACGTCTGATAAGGAACAGCCCGTATTCCGCGTCCGGTCCCAGACGGTGGCTCGTCATCACCCGCGCGCCGACACGAACGAGCCCCTCGGGAAGGATGCCGACACCGCGCGCGCCCGAAAGGCCGTCCGGCAAAGGATGCGTCTGCATGAAGTTCTCGACGTCGGAGATCTCGAAAACCGAAAACCCGAGGCCTTCGGATGCGCGGCGACCTTCGCTGTCGCCGAACATGTAGCTCATCCGGCTTTTCAGTTCCGCGAAGGGGATGCGCCGGGCAAAGGGCGGCTCGAATTCGCTTCGCAGTTCCTCGATCTTGTCGACCGCCATGTGGGACGCGCTTAACGCGACCTCGACGCCCGAGGAATTTCGAAGCGCGACGACGACGTCCATCGTCTCCTCGGTCGGGCCTGCAAATGTCAGCTGCAAAGTCGTGCGTGTCGCCTTCGGCAGGCGGCGGGTAAGCGAGGCCGGCAGGTTCGCTCTTGCGTCAGCATCCTGTGCGAAGAGCGCGTCCACGAGCTGACGCAGCTCGTCCGCATCGCGGAGAACGAGGTCGTGGCTCGGTATGGCAAAGATGGCGGTTTCGATCTCTTCGTCCACATCGTCGGCGGCGCGTGTGAGATCGACGGAGATGGTGAGCGTGCCGGGCTTAATCGCATCCGCGAGCCGGAAGCCGCCGACCTTTCCGGGAAGGGTGCGCAGCCCGATCTGCCCATTGCTTTCGGTTGCCGAAAGCGGCCCGCCCTTGCTCGCTTGACGAAGGACCGCCTCTTCGGCTGCGCCGAAGATATAATGCAGCCGCTCAGAGAACGCCGATGTATCGAGCGGAGACCGGGAGATCCGCAAAGCCGCGCGGTTCGCTGCCGGAAACGCCTCGGGCGAAAGACCCTTCCAGACCTTGAGCGCGAGCGAACCCGCGCCGTCGGGATCGATCAGGCCGAAGCGGTCCGTCGTCTCGTCGGTGAGCGACAGGAGCGGTGCGGCGACCTTTGCGTCTCGGAGGAAGGAGACGGTGAGGACGCCATCGCCGTGGATTGGACCAACGGCCTTTTCGAGGACGATATCGTTCCAGCCTGCCTGCAAATCCGTAGAGGCGATCTCCGCACGGGCGAGGCTCTGCCGCAGATCGGGGGGCCCCAGCGTGACGATGATCTGGCCGGACGTCTTCTTGGGCGTCACGACATAAAGACTGACGGCGTTGATCCCGGCGAGATCGACCGGCAGACGCTGGACGAGCGAGGTCGCCTCCACGTCTCCGCCCGGGCCGACCGTGCGATGGCCGGGAGGCACCTCATAAGCGAGCATGCGTGTGGAATAGCCGAGCGCCTCCACCATCTCGCGGCCGAGGCGAAGCTGCAGCTGCTGCCACTCGGCGTGCTGGCGCATCTCGGCGAGCTCGCTCTCGCGCCGGCCGAGGACTTCTTCCTGGATGGCGAGGCGATGGCTCATCGCCGGCAAGAACGCATGAGTGAAGCGTAAGAGCGCCGCATCGGTCTCGGTCACGTCGATGACGGCAAGAGAGGGGACAGGCCGCGCGTCGTGCCGCTTGAAAAAACCGACGAGTTTTGCCGCGATTTCCTGCTCCCCGTCACCGCAGGCAATCAGGAAGACGCCGTGCGGGATCGCGTCGATGAGGACATGGGCGGCCGCGCCCGAGTGCGATCCCGACGATCTGAGCCGACCGTCCTGATCAAACAGCGTGACGGACGTCGGAAGATGCGACAGGTCTCCGAGACGTTCGGCAAGGCCCTCGGAGACGAACACCTGGCTCGACGCCCCGAAGATCTGTTGGGCGCTCTCGGGATCGACGAAAATCCCGCTGGAAAAGGCGGTCGGATCCGGCACGTCAGGCGACCTTCTTTCTGCGCCAACGTTCAAGATGGCCCTGGGCCTGCGGGCCACCGGCGAGATAGCCTTTCAGGCGGGCTTTGTTGAGCTTGTGCCGATAGGCGATCTCCTCGTCGTCGATCCCGTGGGTGCGTCCCCAGGCGCTGTCGGCGGCATTGAGAGCGGCGAGCGTCTTCTCGAGCGTGGCGGCATCTTCCATGAGCACATAGCCGAAATGTTCGTAGAAGAACCGCGCCTCGATCATCGAACGCTCTTCGGTCTCCGCTTCGTCGTAATCATGCGAATGATAGACGACGGCATTCGGTGCGAAGACTTTCTGGTAACCGGCGGCGATGATGTCCTCGGCGTAAAGCTGGTCTTCTCCGAAAGGAACGTCGCGATAGGGGATCTTCTCCCACACGGAACGCCGCAGGCAGGAATTGTTGTCACTGTAATAATGCAGCTGCTGCCGCCATTGGATGTCGCCCGCCTCGTAGCGCGCGGGATCGAGATCCCTGGAGACGGCGAGAGGCATCTCGAGGAATTGCCGGAAGTGCAGGTCGATGTCGCGCTTGGTAAAGGCGCTCGCGGCTTCCCAGGCGAGATGGTGACCGAAGGCGCCGGCGGCATCCGGATAATGGTCGAGCATCATCACGAGATTGGCGAGCCACCCCTCATTCGTCGGCAGCGCGTCCTGCGTGAGGAAGGCAATGTAATCGCCACTCGTCAGCTCGACGCCGAGATTGCGCGTGCGGCCATGGCCGAACTCCGATTTGTCGATGCGATGCAGCATGACCGCCTCGTCCGCCTCGATGCGCTCCATGGTGCCGTCACTCGAGCCGCTGTCGATGACGAGGATCTCGAACGGCTCGTGCAGCTTCTGCGCCTTGACCCGCTCGATGACGTCGAGGAGGAGCGGCCCGCCGTTGAGGGTCGGGATGACGACGGAGGCTTTCGGTGTGGCTCGCGGGACCGCAGGCGCAAGCCGGGCATGCCCGAGATCCTGAAGTCGCTCCACGATGCCTTTTTCGATGACGTCGGCAGCGCCTTCCCAACTGAACTGCGAGACCCAGTTGAGGGCCTTGCGCGATTGTGTGGCACGGCGCGCGGCATCGAAGAGCAGGGCTTCGATGGCATCGGCGAGAGCGTCGGGATTGGCGCCGGCGCGCGATACCACGCCTTCCGGATAGATCGCCTTGGTGCTTTCCACATCGAGCTCGACCACCGGCAGGCCACAGGCCATCATTTCCTGCGGGACGAGAGAGTAGTTCGTGGCCGAGAAGACGACGCCGATCGTGGCGGAGCGGTAAAGCTGGCTGAGTTCCTGCGGTGGCAGCGTCCCGTGCTGTACGAAGGGGAAGGGGGCTGTCTCGATCGGCTCTTCGGAGCCGAAGAAATCGACGATGAATTCGTGTCCGCGCTGCGCCACCACCTCAAGAGCCAGAAGGCCGAGATCGACGGCGCGTCTGGCGGTGAAGCGGCGGGCATAAAGCGCGATCCGGGGAAGCGCGTCTGCATGGGCCGTGGTGCCCGAGCGCGGGGTTGCCGGATAATAGACGTCGCGATCGGCGGCGAGGTGGAAATGGCGCGTCCAGCGGCCGAAATTCTCCTCAAGCGTTTGCGACAGCCAGGGGCTCGCGCACAGGCAATCGACGTCACTTCGATAGGTGGTTTCCGCCAGCAGCGCTTCGGCGCCGCGGGCAAAGAAGAACGGCTCGTAATCCTGCACGAAGTAGAAGCAGCGCTTCACGTGCTGCATCGAACGGGCCGGCCACACCGACGCCCAGTCGGTCGCGATGACGACATCGCCTTGAGCATCGACGAAACCCTCCTCGTCGATGAGGCGGATGTCGGCATCGATCGTCTGATAATGGCGCACGACGTCGTCGTAGGCCCCGTCGAGCGGCTCTTTCGGATCGCGGTTATGGATCCAGACCGTCTGGCGGTGACCGCGCAGACCGAGGACGCGCACCATCCGGAAGATGGTCATATGGCCGCCGCCGCCGGTCCCGAAATCCGGGATCACCCAATGCAGGACGAGGCGGTTCGGTATGAAACTGCCATGCGCATCGGCGGTCTCGGCGGGCCGGTGATCCAGCGGGTAACGCAGAAAGCTTCCCTTGCAGCAATGCGCGTCCCGTCGCCCGAGATTGATGCGATGCCCGGGCTTTGCGGGATCGACCGGCCTGAGCGCGGGCGCCTGCGGCAGCCCCTCCTTCATGAACCGGGCGATCGGCTCCCCGTCGCGCGGCGTCCAGCCGGTAAGGTCGCCATAATGCGTGAGACTGAAGGCCGCCGACGGGTCGCAGCCATTCTGCCAGCCGTGGCGCAGATAGTGCAGGATCGGAGGCAGGCCGCGCAGCGCGTAGCGGTGCTCCTTCGTGTACCAGCTCGGGTCGAAGTAAGGATTGGGGCTGCGGCCTTCGCGGATGCCCCAGTCGACGTAATGTCGAAGCGGATCGGGCACAGCGACGACGTCGGGATATTTCCCGCGATACCAGGTCTCGTGCAGAAGCCCGCTCGCCGAAATCTCGTCATAAGCGCCGCGCGGGATCGTCATCGGCTCGTGTTCGATGTCTGCACGTCCGGTGGCGAGGAGAAACTGCTCGTAGGCCGTGAGCTTCTTTTGCGAGAGGTCGGGGTGGTCACGCAGATAGGCGGCGGCGTCGAAGCTGGGCGAGGGGTTGCGGCCCTCGGTGCAGCCGACCTGGAGATAGTGGATGAGAGGATTGATCTCCGCGGCCCGAATGTCGGGATAGGCGGTCAGATAAAAGGTGACGTCGAAATGCTCCGACGGGTTGCGCCCTTCCTTCCAGCCGACGCGATGAAAATGCTCGATCGGATCGATCTCGGCGCGCGCCACATCCGGATTGTTCTCAAGGTACCATTGCCCGTTCATCAGGATCGGATGCGCCCTGAGGAGCCGCATCGATCCCGTGAAGGGCAACAGATAGCGTTTCAAAGTCCGCTTGAGTGTGGCGTTCACGAACGCGCTCCCAGGGCAATACTAAGCGCCAAGCCGGCATGACGCGGCTGCGTGGCTTGGATGGATGGCACAGGTCGCGCCAAATCGAAAGGATGGCCGGCTCAGCGACAGGTCTTGGCGCCAGAGGCGACATCGACCATGAGCTGCCGGTGACAGGGCAGAAGATGCTTCATGGCATAGCGCTCCAGGACCGTGCGACGTGCGGCTGCGCGCAACGGCACGAGCTTCTGCTGGCCGGCGAGCGCCTCTTCCATCCGCGCGGCGATCTTGTCGGAATCGAAGAAGTCGACGAGGAGCCCGTTCTTGCCGTCCTCGATCATTTCCCGGATCGGCGCGGTGTCCGACCCAAGCAGCAGCACGCCGGTGCTCATCGCTTCGATCATTGACCATGACAGCACGAAAGGCACGGTGAGATAGACGTGCACGGAGGAGATGCGGAAGACCGTGCGCAGCTTCTCCAGGGGGACCAAATCGAGAAAGTGGATGCGGCTCAAATCGAGATCGAGCGTCTCCAGCGCGTGTTCCTTATAGGTCTTGCCGTCGGAGCGTTTTGAGCCATAGGCGACGCGGTCTCTGCCGACGACGATCGTCTGCATGTTGGGGCGCCGCTTTTGCAGCTTGGCGACCGCCTCCATGAACTGCGGAAAGCCGCGGTAGGGCTCCATGCCTCGCGTGGCATAGGTGACGATCTCGTCGCCCGCCCGAAACGTCTTGTCGCCGATCGTGAGCGCGTCGGAGCGGTCCGGACACATGAAATCCGTATCGACGCCGTCGTGCAGAAGCTCAATCTTGTCGCGGAACATGGCCGGAAACTGGCTGTGCTGAAACCGCGTCGGACAAATACCCCAATCCATGATCGAGAGATCGGCAAGGAAAGGCGCATTCTTCATCTGCATGCGCACGCGTTCGTCATAGGGGGCGGGTTCGCGGCGCAAGAAGTCGGTATCGGCGCCCGTCGAGTTGTACCACCACTCGTAATACGTGAGCATCCGGGTGTCGGGCCACAACTCGCGCAGGAACATCGTCGGACCCCAGCCCGAATGGCCGCAGATGATGTCCGGCTTCCAACCCGATTGCTTTACGCTGACCAGTTTCTGAAACACGTTCTGCGCATTGATGACGGCAGATTCGAAAGAAACGACCGCGGGGTGAATGCCCTTTGTCACCGGGCGATGCGGTTTGTACAGAACCTTTTTCAGAGGAAACTTCTGCTGGTTCGTCTCCAGCGTAACCGCGATCATGTCCTCGACCAGCGGGTCATCCTTCAAGAAGTTGATGAGACGTCGATACTGGCCAGGAAAATTGTTGTGCAGGAAGAGTATTTTCATGAGGCGGGAAAATCCGAAAAGGTGCTTGGCAAGCCAGGCGTCGTGCCGGCAACGGGGTTTTCGAACCCTGCTTGAAGGCAATGCGGGGGCGCGGCTGCGCTGTCAACACGCAGGATGGAACAGCGCCGGAAAGCCGCTTGTCTCAAGCTAGGCAAGAGCGTCGACCCGTGCCCAGGCGGTGACGGCATGCTCGCTGCCTTCCGGTACGTAAGCGAAGCCTTGTTTCGACAGCCCGTCCATGACGGCTTTGACGCCCGGCAGACCATAAATGTCCGGGTGAAGCTCAAGGACGAGCGCACGCAGCTTGGACGGCAAAGGGTCTGCGAGAAGCTCCAGCTCGGCGCCTTCCACATCCATGACGACGACCTGCGGGTCCCACTCATCGAGACGCTTGGAGATGGCACGTGCTGGGACCTCCACCCGACGCGCCTCCGCTCCCGGCCGTGTCGACGAGGCCCAGAAATCCGTGGTCACGTAAAAGTCCGCCGTGCCGTCCTCGCGTGCGGCGAGCTCGTGGTGGAGGGTCGCGCAGGTCACGCCGTTCAGGCGGTGATGGTGTTCGATGAGGGCGAGAAGCTCCGGATTGGCCTCCACACACTCGATCGTGATGTCGGCATGGGTAAGGGCCATGAAGCTCGAGATGAAGCCGCAGCCGCCGCCGAATTCGACCACGCGATCGCCCGGCCTCACCATGATTTCGCTCGCCCGCGCCTCCGCGCCTTCATACCAGCCGCGCTCGACGGCCCGCCGCAGCTTTTCGGTGAAAAGGGGATGCGACAGGTCGAGGCGGACACCCCGGCATTCGACGATTTCCGGGCTCGTGGCCGGCTGCATCTCTCGCTCCTTGTCCTCACGCTGCAGAATAAGCGTCGGTGGTCGGCTTATCCGCAGTCGCCCGCCGCGGCAACCAGTCGCCGAAGCCGCCCCCAACGTCTTTTCCGGGTGCACTTTTCTGTGCAACCCATGTCAGCGTGTCGTATTTGACTGGCTTTTTGCAGGCGCTCGTCTGCAAAAGACGCAGACTGTCTCTGGCATAACCGGCTGCATCCGGTCATACTGGGGCATCTCCAGATAGAGACCGACTCCGTAGGTCCCAGATGCACTGTCATCTGGGACCTCTTTTTGAGAACCTTATTCGAGCGTTGCCGAGAAGGGTTTCTCGAGGATCGTTTCCCCGTCCCGCTCGACACTATAGACGGCTTCGTAGCGCCCGGCCGGCCACCCCTGGGACGGCCGTTTGCGGCCGGCGAAGACGAAGACCTGGGCCTTGTTGGCTTCGAGCGGGTCGACGGCCTGATCGACCAGAACCTGGCCTCCGGGCGCGGTAATGCGCATGTGTTGGATGTCGTCTTTCAGAAGGCCGATGGCGCGGCCATAGGCGATAAGCACAGGCGCGCTCGTATCGGGATCGTGCAGCATGCCGCCTTCGATATCGACCATCTTGAGGTCTGCGCGATCGCTGAAGCCGACATTGAGGATGCTGCCGGCCGTGTAGGCGAGGTCAGCCTGGAGGTCCTTGGCCCAAAGCGAGGTGCCGGCGATTTCGTTCTTGCAGGTCGCCTCACCTTCCATGGCGGCAACATCCGGCTTGTAGCTGAACGGGTCGACGATCGTCCCGTCTTTGGTCAGCTGAAGATGCACATGCGGAAATTCCGTCTGCCCCGACAGGCCCACCTGACCGAGGACGGCGCCCGCCTGCACGCGCTCGCCCGGCCGCACCACGATGCTGCCAAGACGCATATGGCAATACTGCGTCTGCCAACCTTCGCCGTGATCGATGACGAGGCCGTTGCCGCATTCGGAGCCTTTGACGTTCTCCACGCCGATACGACGCACGGAAACATCGTCCATCTTGTCGCGCACGCGCAGCACCTTGCCCGGTGCAACGGCCAGAACGTCGACCCCCTCGCGCATCGCCTCAAGCGTCGGGATGCGGAAATCCGTTCCCTTATGGCCATCATAAGTGAGGCTGCCGCAATGATAATCATGCGCGCCTGAGGTGCCGTCGCGGTCGACGTAATGCTGGATGACACAATCCGTCCCAGGCGTGCAGGCGAGCGGCAGTTCGAGTTCGAAGGCGGTTGCCGATGCCGTGAGCGGTGCAAGAAGGAGGAGTGCGAGCGCCGGGGCCCGGAGCCGCCTCGCTGCGGTCAGATCTGGCACCGCACGACCTGATGAGGCGACGGAGAGATGGCCATGCCACGCGCGCATGAGCGTTCCTTTCCTGATGAGACGGCCCGAAGAAAGGTCGCAAATGCGACCGCTTCGTGACTGATGCAGTGGCAAGACGCGCTTTTGGGCGCAATCGTGAGGAGTTCCTCACGAACGAGCCTGTCACTGTGACCCGCCGATGCTGTGGCTGGTGCTCATGACCCGCTCGACCATCTCTGGGTCGTACTCCTCGCCGAGGAAGGCGCACAATTCGGCGAAGTAGGAATGATCGCGGCAGACGGCGTCATAGTCGAAGGAGAAGGAATGTTCGGCGTGGTCCCGGGCATAATCTCCCATGCGCGTTCGCATGATCGAGATCGCCCGCTCCGCATCGCCTGGCTCGTAATCCGGCCACCAGCCGCTTTTCAGCGTATCCTCGACATTGCGGAAATTGAAAACGAAGGCGGCACCGGGGAAAGCCCGCCGGAGAAACCGGAGATAGGGCACGAAGTCCCCGTCGCTCAGCGTCCTTCTATCGTAGCGAATTTCCTTGAAACCGCAGCATCTTGCGCCGATCGAAGGTCTCAGAACGGAGCGAAAGAAAGCATCCGCGCAACCGGCCACGAACATGTCCGGCTCGATGAGCTCGGCACCATACCACGGGCTCCCGGGCGTGGTCGCCTCGTTTCCCCATTCAGAGCGCGTGTGCCGCAATCGTCTTTGTGTGCGGAAGAGTGGGACGAGGGCGGCGTTGTTCTCGCCACGGATGTGATAGCCCGGCAGCGCGTTCAGCAAGCCCTGCAGCAAGGTCGAGCCGGAGCGGCCATAGGTGACGATGAAAAGGAAGGGAAAGCGCGCGAGCTCCGGTTGCCGGAGATAGTCTTCAAGCGATTGCAATCGTGGCTCCTGGTCTTGCCGGGATCGATGCGCCGGAGCCTCTCGGCGCGCCTCCGTGTTTGAAGAAAGCCGCAAGCCGATCAGAACCTTTTGAAGCACGTGTTGCCGACGTCTCCCGCCTAGAATGCGTTTTTGCGCGTACGTCGTTCAAGTCCCGGCCCTCACGCGTTCTGCGTTTCGTCCTCAGCTAGATCGAGAAAGCGACGCCGTGAGCGGCGCCGGGCATTGTCGTAAAGCTGCCGGTCGAAACGTACGAAGGTCTCATAAAAATCCCGGAGTTTGCCGTCCTGCAAATCGATTGTTTCCGACAGCATCGCCTCATTTGTGCGCGGAATTGAACCGAGCCCGGGGATTTTTTCGGTGAGCTTTTTGTGTGCCGCCGCCATGTCGTCGAGGACGAAGAAGAAGTCGAAATGTCTCAGATGCCCCATCGAAAAGCGGCCCTGCTCCTCGCTGATACGTCCTGCCACGGAGCGGGTCATGTAACGGGTCTGCGTGTTGTCGAAGAGGGAGATGGCGGTCGGCGAGGTGAGGATCGGTTCGAGCCTGGCGACGTCGTTGAGATCCGTCTCCCAAAGGGCGAGCGACAGTTCGGCGATGTTTTCCGGAATGAGATGACGACGGGCCTCGCCGTCGGGCCGTCCATAGGCTTTCACCCATTTGAGATGCGAGAGGAGCTGCTTAAGCGGCTCGCGGAAGATCGTGATGGTGAAGACGTCGGGCCGCATCACGAGTTCGCGTACCCTTGAAAAAGGGAAATGTCCGGACGCGTAAAAAGGTTTGCCGTCGCTTATGATGGAATAGAAGAGCTCTCGCTGGCTCTCCATGTGCTCGAAATGTCGTCCGGCGGGCACGGCTTGCTGGAAGGCGAGGTTGAAAGCCGAACCTGCCGTCTTCGGAATATGCAGGAAGAAGATCTTGTCGATCGTCTTCTTCTGCCTGTTCTTCACGTCGCTGCGTGAGAGCGGAAGAGCGTTCTTTAGGTCCTGGAGCTTGCGCATCGGCTCAATCAGCTGCGAAGTGAGAAATCTTCGTGCTCCCGGCTCAAATTGGGAGAATAAAAAGGATCGCGCGCCAACAGGCGTTGCCATTTTTTCTGCATGTAGAGCGACTCTTCGAAAAATCGGGCCTGTTTCTCCGAATTGTCCTCATGGCCGCGCGAGATGCTTTCAAGGTGATACATCTCCGCATAGGGCGTGAAGACGTTCGCAAAGCCGAGCTTTTGAACACTGAGGCAGAAATCGACATCGTTGAAGGCGATGGCGAGATGCTCTTCGTCCAGCCCGCCCACCGCCTCATAGACCTCTTTGCGCACGATAAGGCAGGCGGCCGTGACCGCCGAAACGTTCTGCAAAACTTTGAGCCGCCCGAAATAGCCGGGCTCCTCGCGTGGGAAATATTTGTGGGAATGACCGGCAACGCCGCCAATGCCGAGGATCACGCCGGCATGCTGGATCGTATCGTCGGCATAGTAGAGTTTGGCTCCGACGCAGCCGATATCCGGCTGAACGGCCCAGGACACCATTTCCGCGAGCCAGTCGGGCGAGATCACTTCGATGTCGTTGTTGACGAGGCCTAAAAGAGCGCCGTTCGCTTGGGCGGCGGCGAAATTGTTGATCGCCGCATAGTTGAAGGGCTTGTCGTAGGAAAGGACGCGGATTTTCGGATCCGCGCGCAGCTCCTCGAAATAGCGATGTGTCTCCGGTTCGACGGAACCGTTGTCGACGATGAGGATCTCATAGGCGTCGTAGGTCGTCTTCGTCAGGATGGATTCGATACAGCCGCGCAGGAGCTTCGCGTGATCGCGCGTCGGGATGATGAGACTGACGAGGGGACGGGGCTCCGGCACTGAGAGCTTCAGCCGGTAGAAGGGCACGCCAGGCGCCGGCTCGACCTTCGCCGGCAGTCCCGTGCGTGTGACATGATCTTCAAGGGCGCGCTGGCCGGCAAGATAGGCATAGTTCTTCTCCCCGCCGGCCATGGCGGTTGAGCCTTCCACCGCGCGCCAGTGATAGAGCACTTTGGGGATATGCCGGATTTTTCCGGGCTCCACGATTTCGGTGACACGGAGGTTGAGATCGTAATCCTGACTGCCCTCGAACCCCGCGCGCCATCCGCCGACGCGACGGATATTTTCTGCCCGATGCACCGTCAGATGGTTGAAATAGTTCTGCGAGCGCAGGAGTTCGCGCGAATAATCCGGCTTGAAATAGGGATCGTAGCGCGAGCCGTCGGAACCGAGCTTGTCCTCGTCGGAATAGACGATCTCCGCGTCCGGGTGGCGCCCGATTTCGACGGCGACCTCACCGAGCGCATTTTCCCGCAGGACATCGTCATGGTCGAGGAGGGCGATCCAGTCGCCCGTTGCGAGCGCGAAAGCGGAATTGGTGGCGGCCGAGATATGCCCGTTGATCTCGCGTCGGACGAGCTTGATGCGGGGATCCCGCTCCGCCCATGTCTCGAGGTGACGGCCGATCTCCGGATCCGGAGAGGCATCGTCGGCGATGCACAATTCCCAGTCTGGATAAATCTGTTCCACAACGGAGCGGATGGCATCGTCGAGAAGATCGGCCGGAGGATTGTAGACCGGCATCAAAACGCTGATGACCGGGCGCTTTTCGAGCGCCTTGATCTGCGTCTCGAGCCTCTTGCGATCGCGCTCTGGCTGGTAATCGTAGCGCTTGATCCAGTCGGGATAGCTGCCGCCACCCGGGCTGAGTCGCGACGGCGTGCGTACGCCGACGAAATGCGGGCGGCGCAGATAATGCCAGTATTGCCGAAACCGGCGCACAAGGCGCATCGGATCTCGCCAGAGAATCTGGAGTGCGTGGCCGGCAAAGAAGAGAAGCGTTTCCGCCCGGTTGCGGCGCTTGATGCGGAGGCGGCCGATTTCGAATTTGCCGGCGCCGTCCGCAGGATAAAGGCAAAGCTCGTGCGCCGGCTCCGGCAGGAAAAAATCGGCCGTGAAGCGGTTTCGTCGCCGGCCGCTCTTGAGGCTCACCCGATAGGTCGCGAGAAAGCCCTTGCCGGTGTCGATGACGATTTGCGGTGTGACGATGGAATTGCCCGAGATTTCAAAGGCGCAATGATACCAGCCGGGCTCGAGCGGACTGACCGGGCGAAAGCGGATCTGCGGGTCGTCGGAGGTCGCGGTGTAGGCGCCGTGGGCACCCGCAACGTTTACGTATTCGCACGCCGCACAATCCTGTCGAAGGTCAACAGCGCGCACTTTTTCGGTTCCTCGCTTTGATCATCTTGCGCCGGTCCGCTCTCGTGCGGGGCGCCTGCTCGTCTCTCAGCTCGGCGAGCTATCTCGGTCGCGCAAGAGGGTGTTCACGACGCGGGCGACGCTCTCCTGCCAGGGGGGGGCCGCATGGCCGAAATCCGTGGCGAAACGGCGGCAGTCGAGGCGGGAGTTCTTGGGCCGCGCGGCCTTCGTTGGAAACTCCGCCGTCGTAATTGCCGCAACCTCGGCCGTCGGACCGGAGAGCGCTCCGCTCACACGGAATATCTCGCGGGCGAGCCGGCACCAGCTCGTCTCGCCGCTGCCGACAAAATGATAAAGCCCGTTCGGGCGTGCGGCGCCGGCCGTCTGCCAGTGCCGGGCAATCGCAAGAATGGCCTCGGCGATGTCCTCGGCCGAGGTCGGATTGCCGATCTGGTCGTCGACGACGGAAAGTTGATCGCGGCTTTCGGCAAGTCGCAGCATGGTCTTGACGAAGTTCTTGCCATAGGGGCTGTAGACCCAGGCGACACGCAGGATGAGGTGGTTCGGATTGGCCGCGGCAACCGCCTCTTCGCCGGCAAGCTTGCTGGCGCCATAGACGCTTTTCGGGCCCGTCGGCATCGCCTCGTCGTAAGGCTCGGCGCCATCGCCGGAAAAGACGTAATCCGTCGACAGATGGATGATCGGAACACCGAGCTCGCGCGCGGCTTGCGCCACTTCGCCCGCACCTTTCTCGTTGATGAGAAAGGCCTGGTCCGGCTCGTCCTCGGCCTGATCGACCGCGGTATAGGCGGCGGCGGAGACGACGAGATCCGGCCGTGCGGCGGCGATTGCCGGCCCGATCGTCTCAGGCCGCGCCAGGTCGAGCTCGGGGCGGCCGACGGCCACGATCTCGACCGCATCGGATCGGGCGCCTGCTGCGATGAGGGCGCGCGCGACCTGCCCGTCCTTGCCGGTGACGACGATCCTCATCCGGCCTTGGCCTTCTGATGGCCGTGGCCGAGACGTTCGCCCTTGTAGCGTTCGGCGCGGAGAGGGCCCCACCACCACTCGTTTTCGAGATACCAGTCGATGGTGCGGGCGATACCCGTCTCGAAACTCTCTTGCGCATGCCAGCCGAGATCGCGCTCGATCTTGGAGGGATCGATCGCATAGCGCCGGTCGTGGCCCGGGCGATCGGTGACGAACGTGATGAGGTCACGGTAGCTTTTGCCGCCGTCGCGCGGTCGCCGCTCGTCCAAAAGATCGCAGATCGTCTCCACGACCGAAAGGTTGGTGCGTTCCGCGCGTCCGCCGATATTGTAGCTCTCGCCGATCTCGCCCTTGCCGACGACCAGGGCGAGTGCCCGCGCATGGTCCTCCACATAGAGCCAGTCGCGGACATTGGCGCCCTGGCCGTAGACCGGCAGCTCTTTCTCGTCGAGCGCGTTCAGGATGACGAGCGGGATGAGCTTTTCCGGGAAGTGATAGGGCCCGTAATTGTTGGAGCAGTTCGACAGAACGACAGGCAGCCCGTAAGTCTCGTGCCAGGCGCGCACGAAATGATCGGACGCAGCCTTCGAGGCCGAATAGGGCGAAGAGGGCGCGTAGGGTGTCTCTTCGGTGAAGATGCCGCTGTCGAAGGGCAGGTCGCCGAAAACCTCGTCGGTGGAAACGTGATGAAAGCGGAATTTCTCCTGCGCCTCTGAAGAGAGTTCGCGCCAATAAGCGAGCGTCGCGTTGAGAAGCCGGAACGTGCCGACGACATTGGTTTCCACGAAGGCTGCCGGGCCATCGATGGAACGGTCGACATGGCTTTCGGCGGCGAGATGCATGACGGCGTCGATACGCTCCGCCTTCATGATGTCGAGGAGCGCCGTGTCGTCGCAGATATCGGCCTGAACGAAAACGTGGTTGGGGGCATTCTCGATCGCGCGCAGAGACTGCCGGTTGCCGGCATAGGTGAGCTTGTCGACATTGACGACGCGCTCCACGCCCTCCTGCACGAGATGGCGGCAGACCGCAGAGCCGATGAAGCCCGCCCCGCCCGTCACGAGTATTCTCATCTCTTGGCCTCCGGCCGATTAATCGAAGATATCCGCCTCGGCGAGAAGGGGCGCTGCCTGATCCTTCGCCGATAGGGTGAGCGCGTCCCTGGCAATCGGCCAGTCGACGCCGATTTCGGGGTCATCGAAGCGCAGCGAGCGGTCGTGCTCGGGCGAATAGACGTCCGTCACCTTGTAGACGACCTCCGTATCCGGCTCGAGCGTCAGAAATCCATGCGCGAAGCCGACCGGGATCAGGATCTGGTTCCACTTTTCGGCGGAGACTTCGAGGCTCACCCATCGTCGGAAGGTCGGCGAAGAGCGGCGGATGTCGACGGCGACGTCGAGGATGCGCCCGCGCGTGACGCGCACCAGCTTGTCCTGCGCCCGAGGCGGCAATTGATAATGCAGCCCGCGCAGAACCCCGACCGCCTTCGAATAGGAATGGTTGTCCTGCACGAAGGTGAGCGGGATGCCGGCTTCCGCGAAGCGGTCGGCATTGTAGGTCTCGGAAAAGAAGCCGCGATCGTCGCCGAATTTTTTCGGGACGATTTCGACGACGCCTTCGAGGCCGAGAGGCCTGACCTCGATCATTGGCTGCGCTCCTGAATGCGGCGCATCAAATATTGCGCGTAATGGGTTTTGCCGAGCTTTTCGGCGCGGGCGGTGACGGCCGCCGCATCGAGATAGCCGAGCTCGAAGGCGATCTCTTCCGGGCACATCACCATGGTTCCCTGCCGGTGTTCGATCGTGCGCACGAAAGCGGCGGCTTCGTGAAGGCTGTCATGTGTGCCGGTGTCGAGCCAGGCATAGCCGCGTCCAAGCCGGGAGACTTCGAGATCGCCGCGCTCGAGATAAGCGCGGTTGACGTCGGTGATTTCGAGTTCGCCACGGGCCGAAGGTTTCACGTCGGCTGCGATGTCGACGACGTCGTTGTCGTAGAAATAAAGCCCGGTCACCGCCCAGGAGGATTTCGGCTTTTCCGGCTTTTCCTCAATCGATTGCGCCATCCCGGTTTCGCGGTCGAAGGCGACGACGCCATACCGCTCCGGATCGTCGACGTGATAGGCGAAGACGGTGGCGCCCTGGTCTTTGCTGGCGGCGCGCTTGAGGAGACCCGAAAGCCCGGCGCCATAAAAGATGTTGTCACCGAGGATGAGGGCGGCTGGATCGTTGCCGACGAAATTGCGGCCGATGATGAAGGCTTCGGCAAGGCCGTTCGGATGCGCCTGTTCGGCGTAAGACAAAGACACGCCGAAGGCGCTGCCGTCGCCCAGGCATTCCTGGAACATCGGCAGGTCGCGTGGCGTGGTGATGATCAGGATATCGCGAATTCCCGCCAGCATGAGCACGCCGAGCGGATAATAGATCATCGGCTTGTCATAGATCGGCAGCAATTGCTTGGAGACGGAAATGGTGAGCGGATAAAGCCGCGTGCCGCTTCCGCCCGCCAGAATGATCCCCCGCATGGCTATACCTCTGCTGAAAAGTCCACAGGCGTCTAGGATAGGTAGGCCGCGCGTGCAAGCGCACGCCAGCCTTGCTTCAGGGCGCGACGAGGCGCCCTGGCAAAGAAAGACGCTGGGGAAAAGCTCTTAGGCGATCGCGCTCTTCGGGTCGAGGGGACCGAGCCTGCATTGTGTCGCGACGGCGCCCGTCTGGGACACCTCGTGCGATCCTAACGGCTGCCCGATCGCTCGCTTCACCCGGCAAGCTGCGGAAAGAGCCCGACGAGGCCGACGATGATCAGGTAGAAGGCGATCACGTAATTCAGGATCTGCGGAAAGATAAGAATGAGAATGCCGGCGATGAGAGCGACGGCGGGCTGAATGAGGACGATGTCCATTGATGGGGTCTCCTGGATATGGGCGGGGCGATGGGGGCTGTCGCCGTCTCCGCTCGTGACTGTCGCAAAACGTAGAAGACCGAAGAGCGTTGCTCACGCTTTGAGCGAAAGAGCGAAGTTTATGCGCGACATATCGAACGAATATCGCCTGGATGGACAATCTCTCGACAAATCGCCATGACAAGCATCTGAGACGGCGTTCAGCTCAATGGTCCGCTGAACGAAGTTCTGGGCCGGCCATGAACATCCATGTCCGGCGGTCGCCAAACCTTGGAGGTGCCTCGATGAACATGCTGGCCGAGCCTTTGCAGAAATTCGCCACCAATTCGCTGGAGAGCCATTGGCTGCCGTTTACGGCAAGCCGCGATTTCAAGGCCGAGCCGCGCCTCGTGGTGAAGAGCGAGGGCATGTATCTGTGGGACCACAAGGGCGGCAAAATCATCGACGGGTCCTCGGCGCTGTTCAACGTGGCGGCGGGCCATGGCCGCAAGGAGATCATCGAGGCGGTCCACGCCCAGATGCTGCAGAACGATTACTCGCCGCATTTCCAACTCGGCCATCCGGGGTCTTTCGCCCTGTCCGCCAAGCTCTCGCAGATCCTTCCTGAGCCGTTCAATCACATCTTCTTCGTGAATTCCGGTTCGGAGGCGATCGACACGGCCCTGAAGATCGTCATGGCCTATCATCGCGCCCGCGGGGAGGGGCAGCGTCTGCGCTTCGTCTCGCGGGAGCGAGCCTATCATGGCGTCAATATCGGCGGCGTGTCGCTCTCGGGCCTGATGAAGAACCGCGAGGCTTTTCCGGGCGTGATCCCGAATGTCGTAGCGATGCGCCATACCTGGGATTCTGAAAACACTTTCGTGCGGGGGCAGGCGGAAACAGGCGCAGAGCTCGCCGACGATCTGCAGCGCTTTTGTGATATGTACGGCGCTTCGACCATTGCGGCGGTCTTCGTGGAGCCGGTCGCAGGTTCCACCGGCACGCTCGTACCGCCGAAGGGCTATCTGGAACGCCTGCGTGAGATCTGCGACGAAAACGGCATTCTGCTCGTCTTCGACGAGGTGATCACCGGGTTCGGACGCCTCGGCGCGCCTTTTGCCGCTCAGGCCTTTGGCGTCACCCCCGACATCATGACGATGGCGAAGGCGATCACCAACGGCACCATCCCGATGGGCGCCGTCGCCGCGCGTGACGAGATCTACGAGACGATCACCAATTCCGCGCCGGAGAACGCCATCGAGTTCTTCCACGGCTACACCTATTCCGCCCATCCGGTGGCGTGCGCCGCGGGGCTGGCGACGCTCGACATCTATGAGCGCGAAGGGCTGTTTGACCGGGCGGCCGATCTCTCGGGCTACTTCCTCGATGCCATCTACTCGCTGAAAGACATTCCCGCCGTGCGCGACATCCGCGGCTATGGAATGATGGCGGGCGTGGAAGCCTGGCCGGAAGACGGAAAGCCGGGTGTGCGCGGCAACAGGCTGCAGAAAGAGCTTTTCTGGAAGGGTCTGCACGTGAAGTTCACGGGCGATACCGCGATCGTCGCGCCCGCACTGATCGCCGAAAAAAGCCATGTCGACGAGATAGTTGACATTCTGCGCCAGACGCTGAGTGTGCTTTAGGGCTGCCGCTAAAAAGGGCGAGTGGCCAAAAAAAGCGGCCACTCGCCGCAGGAAAGTGCCCGCTCTTTGATCCAGATCACGGGTGTGTCAATCTGATGGACGTATCGTCAGTGTCAGGCCTGCTTGACGGTGACGCGGCGAAGCGCCGCTAGCCAAGCACGGTTCGGGCTGATTATTGTTCGAGCGGCATCGACCGGGGAACGCTATGTTCGATTATCATTCTCATTTCGAAGCCGCCATCGCGGCCTTGCGCAACGAGCGGCGTTACCGCGTCTTCGCCGATCTGCAGCGGCAAGTCGGGCGGTTCCCGCGAGCCATCTGGCGGCGCGACGGCCAGGAGGAGGAAGTCTCCATCTGGTGTTCGAATGATTACCTCGCGATGGGCCACCATCCCAAGGTCGTCGAGGCGATGCGTAACGCGGCACTGACGATGGGCGCAGGCGCTGGCGGCACGCGAAACATTTCCGGCACCAATCGGCCGCTGGTCGAGCTCGAAAACGAGCTCTGCGATCTGCATCACAAGGAATCGGCGCTCGTCTTCACCTCGGGCTTCGTTTCCAACGAGGCGGCGATCTCGACGATCGCCCGGCTTCTGCCGGACTGCCTCATCCTGTCCGACCAGCTCAATCACGCGTCGATGATCGAAGGCGTCAAGCATGCCGGCACGCAGAAACAGATCTGGCGCCACAACGATCTTGCGCATCTGGAAGAGCTTCTGAAGGCTGCCGGCAAGGATCGCGCCAAGCTGATCGTCTTTGAATCGGTATATTCGATGGATGGTGACGTCGCGCCGATCGAGAAGATCGCCGATCTCGCCGACGAATATGGCGCGCTCACCTATATCGACGAAGTGCATGCCGTTGGCATGTACGGCGAACGCGGCGCGGGCATTTGCGAACGCGACGGCGTCATGGACCGTATCGATATCATTGAGGGCACGCTGGCGAAGGCTTTCGGCACGCTCGGCGGTTACGTCACCGGACCTGCCGCGATCATGGATGCGGTCCGCTCCTACGCGCCGGGCTTCATCTTTACGACGGCCCTGCCGCCGGCGATCGCCGCGGCTGCCTGCGCATCGATCCGCCATCTCAAGACCTCGCAGGAAGAGCGCGCCGGCCAGCAGCGCCAGGCTGCGCGCACCAAGGAAGTGCTGCGCAGGGCCGGCCTGCCGGTCATGCCGAGCGAGACGCACATCGTTCCCGTTCTCGTCGGTGAGCCGGAAGCCTGCAAGGCGGCGAGCGACCGGCTGATGGAAAAGCACCGCATCTACATTCAGCCGATCAATTATCCGACCGTGCCGCGCGGGACTGAACGCCTCCGCATCACGCCGACCCCGATGCACGACGATCAGCTCATCGATCAGCTGGCCGAAGCCTTGGTGGAGACGTGGCTGGCTCTCGATCTCCCGCTCAATCGGCCCGACGTCGTAGACACGGCGCCGGCGCGCGCCCAGATCTTCGCGGCTTCGGGTGGCTGAGCGCTGCGGCTGACTGCAGCCGCTGAGCGCAACGAATAGCGCGACGTCTGACGTCGCATCAGAACGCGGGCCGAAAGGTCCGCGTTTTTGTTTGGGATGGCTGCAAGCGCAAAGCCGCGCCTTTTTCAGGATGGATGTGCCGAGGTGCCGCGGCCGCTACTTCTTCTTCGCGCGTTCGCTGCGCCCGCGCTGCCAAGGTTCTTCGGGATCGGGAGCGGCGTGTCCCTCCTGCCGCATCAGCCAGCGCGCCAGAAGAGGCACTGCGAGGGCAAGGGCTGCGAACCGCACCACGTGGTGGGCCGCGACATAGGCCGGGTCCACATTCATCGTGAAGGCGAGGATGGTCAGCGCCTCGAGCGCCCCCGGCGCGAAGGCCATGAACGTCTGCAACAGCGAAATATCGAGGATCATGCTCGTGATCGCCGCGCCGATCGCGGAAATGACGACGGCGATGGCGAAGGAAGCGCCTGCGGCGGTCAGGATCTTCGGCAAAAGGGACCGGTCTTCAGGTCTCAGCCTGCAGCCGGCAATGGCACCGATGCCGATCAGGCTCGGGATGAGGATGAAGGCGGGGATCGCCGTCTCGACCACGCCGGAGACGCACAGCACGGCTGCCGCAAGGAGGCCGCCGAGCATCTGCCCGCCCGGGATGCGCAGCTTGTAGAGAAGAAATCCGCAAACGGCCCCGGCGGCGAAGAGCAGAAAAAGCTCGCCCCAATCGACGGAGGCGACGCCGCGGGCGCTAACCGCACTCGGATGAACGCCAGCCAGGAAGGCGGCAAGCGGCAGCGCCTCGAGCAGGATGATGAGCCGAAGGCTCTGAGCGATGGCGACGCGTCGAAGATCGGCAGAGGTCATTTCGGCGGCTGCCAGCACGAAGGAAAGCGCCCCGGGCAGAGCTGCGAAAAGCGCGCTGTGGCGGTCCCACCGGAACATGCGCACAAGGAGAAGGTAGCTTCCGACGGTGACCAGGATCACAGTGATCGCAAGGGCGAAAAAGCTGACCGGCCAGCTCGACACCTCGTTGAGCGTTGCGGGCGTTACCCCGGTTCCGGAAATCACGCCGAGAACGAGGAAGACGACATTGCGCAGTCCGCTCGGGATCTCCGTCTGGAAGCCCCCGAGACTGGACGCGGCGACGAAGAGCATGCCGCCGGAAATCCACGCGGCCGGCAGGCCGATCAGAGCAAACAGACCTCCCCCCGCCGTCGACAGGGCAAGGGTGGCTGCGACCCGAACGAGGGTTTCGCGAGGAGGAAGGGCGAAGCCGCCGGTCTGGCCACTCACCTCGCGAGCCAGTTTGCGAGCTGCCGCCCGGCTTCGGCCATGTCCTCGGGCTTGCGCGCAAAGCAAAGCCGCATGAAAGCCTCGCCCGCCGCTCCGAAGGCCGTGCCGGGCGCCACGCCGACATTTGCCTCGTCAACGAGACGCAAGCCGAGCTTTCCCGTTTCCTCTTCGCCTTTGATGGAGAAGAAGAGATAGAAGGCACCGTCGGGCCAGGTGAAGCGTGTGCGCGGGGAGGATTGCAGCGCCCCGCAGATCACGTCCCGGCTCTGGCGGGCACGTTCCACCTGTTCGGCGATGAAGGGTTCGCCTTCGTCGACGGCAACGGTCGCCGCGCGCTGCATGAAGACGGCGACGCCGGAAGTCGAATACTGGATGAGATTCTCAAGCACCCGGCCGAGCGCCGGCGGCGCCCCGATCCAGCCGACGCGCCAGCCCGTCATCGCCCAGTTTTTGGAGAAAGTGTTGACGAAAAGGATCGGGTCGTCGTCCCGCGCGATGTCATAGAAAGACGGTGCGCGCTCGCCCGCGAAGAAGAAGCGGTTATAGACCTCGTCGGCGATGATCCAGAGCTGACGCTTGCGGGCGAAATCGAGGATGGCCTGCAATTCCTCCCGCGTCGCGGTCCAGCCGGTCGGGTTCGATGGCGAATTGAGGAAGATCGCCTTCGTCTTCTCGCCCGTTGCGGCAAGAAGCTCGTCGATATCGAGACGCCAGCCGGCATTGTCGGTGAAATGCATCGGCACATGCACGGCCGTGGCGCCCGCAAGTCCAGTCGCCGCCGCGCAGTTCGGCCAGGCGGGTGTCGGGATCACCACCTCGTCACCGGTGCCAGCAACGGCCGCGATGGCGATCTGGATCGCCTGCATTCCGGAGCCCGTTACGAAGAAACGCTCGGCGGAAAAATCTCGCCCATAAAGATGCTGATGGTAGCGCGCGAGCGCTTCCCGCAGAGGCGGGATGCCGCGCTGCCAAGTATAGAAAGTCTCACCAGCGGCGAGCGAGCGTGCCGCCGCCTCGCAGATGAAGCCGGGGGTCGGAAGGTCGCCTTCCCCGGCCCAAAGCGGGATCATGCCCGGCCTTTCGCGGCCGTAATTCATCACCTCCACGATGCCGGAATCGGGCGCTGCGAGCGCCTCCTGGCGAAGCGTGGAAAGAAGTTGCGTTCCGGGTTCGGGGAGATCGGTGGGAAGGGCGCTCATGCGCAATTTGTAGCGCCCGTTCACCGAGCGCGTCTAGCGCTTTGGTGGGTTCAAAAGGTCGGATTTCCCTCTTTTGCCGCCGGATTGCGTGTCTGTAGCGCATCCCGGATTTCGCGAAGCAACCGGATGTCTTCCGGCACTTCGGGAGCCGCCGCTGGCTTTTCCTCACGCTTGCGCATCAGCCGGTTCACGACCTTGATCAGCAGGAAGACGGCAAAGGCGACAATCAGGAATTTGACGAGCGCATTGATGAAAAGACCGATGTTCCACGTGACGGCGCCGGCCTGCTTTGCCTGCGTGATGGTGTTGAAGGTGCCCTCGCCCTTCAGCACGACGAAGAACTGCGAGAAGTCCACTCCGCCCAGAAGAAGACCGATCGGCGGCATCAGGATGTCATCGACGAGAGAGGAGACGATCGCGCCGAAGGCCGCGCCGATGATGATGCCGACGGCCATGTCGAGGACATTGCCTTTGAGGGCGAACTCACGGAACTCCTTCAGCATCTAGGCTCCCTTAAAGGTCGTTATGGGTGTTGTCGCCATCGGTCGCAATCAAGGCGAATCTGATCGGCGCCGGACGACAAGGCGTCGGCGCGGGTCTTGGATTCTGCCGCAGGAGCAGGCGCGATGACGAGGCATGCCGGGCTTTGCCCGACCGCAGAGGTCAACGACCGCGAGCGAAACTTTGGCGTTGCTGAATCTGGCTGCTCGCCTGCTCGAAATTCGTCGCCGCGTCGCCGACGGAAATCACCTTCTCGCAGATTGGTGAGCAGGACAGTGTCTGGCGGTTGGATCCATAGAAGATTGTCGTGAGCTGCCGGTCGTTCGACACCACCTGCAAGGTGGCGTTCGCAACCTCGTGTCCATCCTGATCAAGTGCGATCAAGTTGGTCGTGCCGGCCGCCTTGCCCGTGAGGACGAGGGTTTGTTCATCCTCCACCGTTGCGTCCGCGATCCCCGGATTGCCGATCACGATCGTCGACACCGGCTTGTCGAGCTTCATCACCTTGGCGAAATCGATGGTGAGTGCGATCGTGTCCGCACGCGCGGGAAGGCTCGTCGCGACAAGAAGGAGAAGGGGCAGCAGCCCTCCCAGGATGCGAGCGGAAGCGGCTCGATTCGTCCTGGTGCGCATGCTTGGCATGAGGTCTTCCTTACTAAATTCGTCAGCACAATACGTAAGAAGGGTGAACGAATTGCAAAGAACTTCGCGCAAAGGCTCCTCGCTGTTCCGCGTCGCTAAAATTTGTTTGGAGAACATTGGGTCTCGTAAGTGCATGATTTTTCGATATAAAGTTCTGGAATTGTGGCGGGCTTAGCCCAATTCCGTAATTTGAAGAGATCTCGGCACATGCTTCGCGCAAGCTTCCTCGTGCAGCATTGCCCTGGCTCTCTGGATGATTGGATTAAGATTGCCGCAAACAATTGTTGCTAGGCATTGTCCCTAGTTCCCGGGCACCAAAGACCGCAACGGCGGGCGTTCGGGGTGACGACAGAAGGAGCAGAGAGATGAAGAAGCTTGTGAACCGCTTCATGAAGGACGAATCCGGTGCGACCGCCATCGAATATGGCCTGATTGCCGCGCTGGTTTCGGTCGTGATCATCGCCGTGCTGACGACGCTGGGCACCAGTCTGAAGACGACCTTCAGCTCGGTGGCGAGCGGGCTCGGCGCGAGCTGAGGGCTAAACACGAGATTTGGCCTTCGCAGCGGGCGTAAATGCAACGGAGGGCTGTCGCCCTCCGTTTCTCTTTTGGGGACCGTGACGACCAAGAAATTATCGGGGCCAATGCCTTCCGGGAGAATGGCGTGTCCGCAATCGCTCTTCTCAAATACGCCGTTCTACTTCTTTTCCCGCTGCTGATGACCTATGCGGGAATCATGGACCTTTTGACGTTCAAGATTCGCAACGTCCTGGTCCTATTTCTCCTCATTTTGTGGCTGATTGCTGCGCCGCTTGCAGGATTGACGCTGCATGAAATGGGGCTGAGCCTCGCTGTCGGGCTCGCCACCTTTTGCGTGACCTTCGCGTTTTTTGCTGCCGGCTGGATCGGTGGAGGTGATGCCAAGCTTGCCAGTGTAGCCGCCTTGTGGTTCGGCTGGGACGATGTGCTGCCGTATTTTGCTCTGGCCTCCGTGCTGGGAGGGCTGTTGACCCTCCTCGTTCTGCAACTGCGAATGGGCCGCGTCCCCTTTCCCAATTATTGGCCTAACTGCCTCGGCCGTTTCCGCGACGGAGAGAGCGGCGTGCCCTATGGCGTGGCTTTTGCTGCCGCGGCCTTGATTCTGTTTCATCAGACCGATTGGCTCCCCCGGCTCGCATGATCATCGAGGTAACTTCTACCTCTGGATACGGATTGATCGGCCGAGGCAATTTTTGATTGCGTCCCAGAAAGGGACAGATGGCCCGGCGTATTAACCATACCTTGACCATTCCCGAAGAAACTCCGGCTTGAGCGCCCTTAGGCGTGAATTGCGTCAGCCGAGGTTCTCCACGCGATGGCCCCAATCCGATTGATCGTCCTGGTTGTTGCCCTCCTTGCCGGAGGTGCGGCCGCCTATCTGGCGCTCAACCTCGATAGCGGGCCGGCGAACGAGCCCGCCGCCACGCCCGCTCCGCAGGTCGCGATGCGCGACATCCTGGTCGCCTCCGCAGATCTTCCGCAAGGCGTCACGCTCAGCGTTTCGAACATGCGTTGGCAACCCTGGCCCGAAGACAGCATCAATCCTGCCTTCATCAAGAAGACGGCACGGCCGGATGCGATTGAAAAGCTCTCAGGCGTCGTCGTCCGTAATCAATTCCTGAACGGCGAACCGATCCGCGACGGCAAGCTCGCCACCGCCGAGTCCGGCTTCATGTCGGCGATCCTCCCAGAAGGACAGCGTGCCATTGCCGTTCGCGTTTCGGCCGAAAGTGCGGCCGGTGGTTTCGTCCTTCCCAATGACCGCGTCGATATTCTTCTGACGTCCTCTGAGGAAGGCGGCGAATCCCGCTCTCAGGTCACCCGCACAATCCTCCGCAATATTCGCGTTCTGGCCGTCGATCAGACCGTGCAGGAGCGCGAGGGCGAGCCGGTCGTCATCGGTAAGACGGCGACGCTGGAAGTGACCCCGCGCGAAGCCGAGGTCGTGACGGCGGCCGCAAGCAGCGGGACCTTGTCGCTCGCGCTGCGGAGCATGGCGGATGCCGACGATGCGGATACCGCCATCGACCGCAACCGTTCAAGCACCGTCAAGGTGATCCGCTTTGGCGACGAACAGCTGGTGAAGACGCAATGATTGCGCGCCTTGCCCCCAAAAGGAGAGTGAAGATGATCGGGCATGCGCACAGATGGGCGCTGGCGATGCTGACTTTTGTTGCTCTTTCCTTGCCCTTGGCAGGGGCGAGCAAGGCCGCGTCCGACTTTCCTCGCAGCGTGACGCTGAGCGCGACTGGGGCCTCGCAGAACCAGCCTCTACGCCTCGGCGTCAACAAATCCATGGTCGTGGAGCTTCCCCGCGCGGCGGGGGACGTCCTCGTCTCGAACCCGGAGATCGCAGATGCGGTGTTGCGCACCTCCACCAGGCTTTATCTGATCGGCGTCAAAACCGGCCAGGCGAACGTCTTTCTCTTCGATGCCGCCGGAAGGCAGATCGCCAGCCTCGACCTTTACGTTGAAACGGATCTGACACCGCTGAACCGGCTTCTCCGCACGGCGATTCCCGACGCCCAGATCAATGCCGAAGTCATCAATGGGTCGATCGTTCTAACGGGCTATGTCCCGTCCTCCAGCGCCTCTCAGAAAGCCGAACAGATCGCCAGAAGCCTCATTCAATCGTCCGGTGGCGGTGGGGGCACGAGTGCCGGCTCCATCACCATCACTACGGGTGGCGGCAACGGGGGCTCTTCCGACGACGGCCCTGGCATCATCAACCTCCTCAAGATCACGGGCCAGGAGCAGGTCAATCTGCGTGTCACGATTGCGGAGGTGAATCGCGAGATCGTCAAACAGCTCGGCATCAACACCCAGGCAATGCTGCAAGACGGCAATCTAGGTTTTGGCGCCATCAGCGGCGGTGCTGTCACTGGGGTGAGCAGCCTCTCGCCGTTCAATTTTCCGATCAACACCAACACCGATCCCGCCTCGGGCGGGTTTGCCTGGAACAACAATGGCAATAAGCTCTCAGCGAGCATCAAGGCCTTGGAAGAGGCGAGCATGCTGCGCAACCTCGCCGAACCCAATCTGACGGCCGTGTCCGGCGAGACAGCCAATTTTTTGGTAGGTGGCGAATTCCCGGTGCCGGTTGCAGTCGATGACGACGGCAACATTTCGGTGGCGTTCAAGCAGTTCGGCGTCAATCTCGCTTTCACGCCCGTCGTTCTCGACGCAGGTCGCATCAGCCTCAAGGTGCGCACCGAAGTGAGCGACCTCGCGACCGAAGGCTCCTTTTCGACGGCTGCCGGTATCACCATTCCCGGAATTACCGTGCGCCGCGCAGAGACGACGGTCGAGCTCCCCTCTGGCGGAGCTTTCGCCATTGCCGGCCTCATCCAGGACGAAACCCGTCGTGCGGTTTCGGGCCTGCCGGGATTGCAGCACTTGCCAATTCTCGGGGCTCTGTTCTCCTCCAAGGATTTCCTGCGCTCCCAAACGGAGCTTGTCGTCATCATCACACCCTACGTGGTCAAACCGGTGTCGCCGCAGAAACTCGCTCGTCCCGACGACAATATGGCGATGGCCAATGACGCCGAGGCTTATTTTCTTGGCAGTTTGGTCAAGCGCTATGGCGCCCAGGGAGACCGCCCGACGGGTGTTTACGCCGGTCAGGTCGGATTTTCGTTCGACTGATCGGATAAGGGGAACGACTTCATGCAATCCTTCGCATGTCATGGCCGCAGGGGTGGGGCGAAGGCAGCGTTCGCGCTCGTCCTCTCTGCCTGGCTCCTGGCCGGTTGCCAGTCACAAAATATTAACCAAGCCGGACTCGAGCGGCAGGATTATCGCCTGAGACATCCCATTATGGTTTCGGAGGAGGCTGAGACGCTCGATATCCCGATCGGGATGCGTGGCGGGCATTTGTCGCCTGAGATCAAGGATGCGATTTACGATTACGCTCTCGGCTATCGTGACACAGGCATCGGTTCGGTGACCGTTCAGGTGCCGAGCGGCTCCGGCAATGACATCGCAGCCGCGGCGGCCTCGCGCGCCATCCGAGCAGCCGTCTTGGAGGCGGGGGTTGAGCCGGAACTCGTGCGCGTTGCGCCCTATCGCAGCAATGCGAGCCGCGCGGCCCCCGTGCGTCTGTCCTATTTGAAGGTCAAGGCGGTGACACCGAAATGCGGTGTCTGGCCGGACGACGTGACCGCCACGACGGACAATCGCGAATACTACAACTTCGGCTGTGCTTCGCAGCACAATCTTGCCGCTATGGTGGCCAATCCTGCTGATCTGCTGCAGCCGCGCCAGATGTCTCCGGCGAACGCGACACGGCGCGCGAAGGTTCTTCAGGACTATGCTTCGGGTTCAGAGACCAAGTCCGGCATAACCCTGATCAGCAGCGATTTGGGAGATTGATAGCCCGATGAGCAGCAATGATTTCGACGACCCCTTTGCGGAGGGAATGTCCGAGCCGGAGACGACGGAGAAGGCCGATATCAAGCCGGTCCCGCGCGTCACCATCCAGGCATTTTGCGATACGCCGGAAGTCGCTGCCACTTTCGATATGGCCTGCTCCGACCGGCGCATGGCGCGCGCGCATTGCAAGGTGCATACCGGCGGTCTTGGTGCGGCCTGCGAGTTCTATCGCTCCGCGCCGACCCCCAATCTGATCGTGGTCGAAAGCCGCCTGGAGAAAGAAGATCTTCTGGCGCGCCTAGATGAGCTCGCGGAAGTCTGCGACGCCGGCACGAAGGTTCTCGTCATCGGCCATTCCAACGATGTGGCAACCTATCGTGAACTGATCAGGCGCGGCGTCAGCGAATATCTCGTCGCGCCGATCGACGTTATGGCCGTGATCCGTGCCATCGCCGATATCTATAGCGACGAAGGCAGCGCGAAGCTCGGACAGGTCTTCGCCTTCATCGGCGCCAAAGGCGGCGTGGGATCTTCAACAGTCGCCCATAATCTCGCCTCGACGATGGCCTCCGTCTTCGCCTCTGACGTCATCCTCGCCGATCTCGACCTGGCATTCGGGACTGCGGGCCTCGACTTTAACGAGGATCCGCCGCAGGGCATGGCGGACGCCGTCTTCGGCTCCGACCGTCTCGACGAGGTCCTCCTCGACCGCCTCCTGACCAAGTGCCAGGAGCATCTGAGCCTGCTCGCTGCCCCCGCGACGCTCGACAAGACCTACGATTTCGACGAAGAGGCCTTCGACCACGTCCTTGATCTCGTGCAGTCGAATGTGCCGATGGTGGTGCTCGACCTGCCGCACCTTTGGACCGCTTGGGCGCGCAAGACGTTGCTTGCGGCCGATGAAATCATCATCACCGCGACCCCCGATCTCGCCAATCTGCGCAACACCAAAAATCTGGTCGACTTCCTCAAACAGGCGCGGCCCAACGATGCGCCTCCGAGGCTCGTTCTGAACAAGGTCGGCGTGCCGCGCCAGCCGGAGATCAAGGCGGACGATTTTGCCGCCGCGCTGCAATTGCCGACGAGTGCCGTGATCCCCTTTGATCCGCTTCTTTTCGGGACGGCAGCCAACAACGGCCAGATGATTGCCGAAGCCTCGGCGAAATCCAATGTCAATGAGATCTTCATGGACCTGGCCCAGGTTGTCACCGGCCGCAAAGAGACCAAGCACGGGCGTAAATCGAGCCTCCTCTTGGGACCTTTGCTCGAAAAGCTGAAGTCGAAACCCAAATCGAAGCGGGCCGCGTAACCCAGGGAAGAGTGTATGTTCGGCAAGCGCAGCGTCACCGAGCTCGAACAAGGGCAACGACCGAAGCCATCGTCCGAGGCGCAGAAGAAGCCTGCCGTATCGGAGAGTGCGGTGAAGGCGGCGGCCCCGGCTGCCCCCAGCCTGACACCGCCGCCTGTGCCGGCGAAGTCCGCGAAAATCGCAGCGCGGCCGCGCAAGTCGGAAGAATATTACCGCGTCAAAACGCAGATCTTCGGCGCGCTGATCGACACGATCGACCTGTCGCAGCTTGCCAAGATGGATGCCGAGCAGGCGCGCGAGGAAATCCGCGATATCGTCAACGACATCATCACGGTGAAGAACCTGGTGATGTCGATCTCCGAGCAGGAGGAGCTGCTTGAAGATATCTGCAACGATGTTCTCGGCTATGGGCCGCTCGAGCCGCTGCTGGCGCGCGACGACATCGCCGACATCATGGTCAACGGTTTCGAGCAGGTCTTCATCGAAGTTCTGGGCAAGGTCGAGGAGACGGACATCCGCTTCCGCGACAACGCGCAGCTTCTGAATATCTGCCAGCGTATCGTCAGCCAGGTCGGCCGCCGGGTCGACGAATCGAGCCCGATCTGCGACGCGCGCCTGCCCGATGGATCGCGCGTCAACGTCATTGCTCCGCCTTTGTCGATCGACGGGCCCGCTCTCACCATTCGAAAGTTCAAGAAGGACAAGCTCACCCTCGATCAGCTCGTCCGCTTCGGCACGATCACGCCGGAAGGCGCGACCATTCTGCAGATCATCGGCCGGGTTCGCTGCAACGTGCTGGTGTCCGGCGGCACTGGTTCGGGCAAGACCACGCTGTTGAACTGCCTGACCCGCTACATCGATCACGACGAGCGTATCGTCACCTGCGAGGACGCGGCCGAACTGCAATTGCAGCAGCCGCATGTCGTGCGCCTGGAGACCCGTCCGCCGAACCTCGAAGGCGAGGGTGAGGTGACGATGCGTGATCTCGTCAAGAACTGCCTGCGTATGCGCCCGGAACGTATCATCGTCGGCGAGGTGCGCGGACCGGAAGCCTTCGACCTCCTACAGGCTATGAATACGGGCCATGACGGCTCGATGGGCACCTTGCACGCCAACTCGCCGCGTGAGGCGCTGAGCCGTATTGAATCGATGATCACCATGGGCGGCTACGCGCTGCCCTCGCGCACCATCCGCGAAATGATGGTCTCCTCGATCGACGTCATCGTCCAGGCCGCGCGTCTGCGCGACGGTTCGCGCCGCATCACCCACATCACCGAGGTGCTCGGGATGGAAGGCGACGTCATCATCACGCAGGATCTCTTCGTCTATGACATCGTAGGCGAAGACAAGGATGGGCGCGTTCTCGGCCGCCATCGCTCGACCGGCATCGGCCGTCCCGCCTTCTGGGACCGGGCGCGCTATTTCAACGAAGAACAGCGCCTTGCCGCGGCTCTCGATGCTGCCGAGGCGGACGAGCCGATGCGCGCATGAGCGGAGCCCGGGCCAGAGATCGTCGCAGGTGTGAGAGGGCGCGGCCGTGCTGACGCCCGAGATGATCAAGCTCGCCCTTGTCGGCGTCATAATCCTCTCGGTCGGGGGCGTGATCTTCGCGCTCTTTTCGTCGGGGCTCGGAGGCGGCTCGCGCAGTCAAAAGCGTGTCGAAGGGGTCACCGCTCGTCCTCTCACCACGGAGCGCAAGGGTGGCGAAGAAGGCCGCCGGCGCCGCAGCGTGGAAGAAACGCTGCGCGAGATCGAAGAGCAGCAGAAATCGAAACGCAGCCGCAAACCGACCCTTGTCTTGCGTATGCGTCAGGCCGGCCTTTCCTGGTCGGCCAGGACTTTCACCGTGATTTGCGCCGTCACCGCGCTTTTGGCGATTACGCTTCTGGTGCTCTTGGGCATTCTGCCCCTTGTGCCTGCAGTGGGTTTCGGCATCGGCCTCGGCATTCTTCTGCCCTATGGATATGTGAATTTCCTGCGCAAGCGCCGCTTCAAGCAGTTTACGGCCGAATTCCCGAACGCGCTCGACGTGGTGGTGCGCGGGGTCAAGGCGGGTCTGCCGTTGATCGATTGCATGAAAATCATCGCCGCCGAAGCCTCGCCGCCGGTTTCGACTGAATTCCGCGAGATCATCGAGGACCAGACGCTCGGTATGCCGCTCGATGAGGCGGTTTCCAAGCTGCCCGAACGCATCCCGCTGCAGGAAGCGAATTTCTTCGCCATCGTCATCGCCATCCAATCGCGCACGGGCGGCAGTCTCGCCGAGGCGCTGTCGAACCTCTCCAAGGTTCTACGCGAGCGCAAGAAGATGGCCGGAAAGATCAAGGCGATGAGCTCGGAGGCGAAGTCCTCGGCGATGATCATCGGTAGCCTGCCGATCATCGTCGGGTCGATCGTCTATCTGACGAGCCCCGATTACATCGCTCTGCTCTTTACAACGACGCTCGGCCATATCGTCCTGGCGGCGTCTGCGTTCTGGATGATGACCGGCATCCTCGTGATGCGCAAAATGATCAACTTTGATTTCTAGCGCCCGGCCATGAACCTCATTCAGCAAAATGCCGATCTCTTCATCGCCCTTGCCTCGGCGCTGTCGGTGTTCTCGGCGATCGTCGTTCTCGCCTGGCCCTATCTTGCCGGCGACAATCTTTCCGCGCGTATGAAGCAGGTGTCGAGTGAGCGTGAGCGTATCCGCGCGCGCGAGCGTGCCAAGCTGGATGCCGCCAAGAAACAGGCGACGCTGAAGCCCGAACCGACGCGCTGGGTCAAAAACTTCGTCGACCGCTTCAACCTTCTGAAGCAGGCGGAAGACGGCGAGATCGTCAACAAGCTCAGAATGGCGGGCCTGCGCGGCCAGAATCCGGTTCTCTTCTTTCTCGCGGCTCGCCTTCTCGCGCCGCTCGGGATGTTCATCGCCTCGGCGCTTTATCTCTTCGGTCTCGATCCAATCGATCAGCCTCCCACGATCAAGCTCGTGATCGTCGTGGCAGCCGCCTATCTCGGCTATTATCTGCCCGGGCTCTACGTGAAGAACCGCACGACGAAGCGCCAGACGGCCATCAAGCAGGCCTGGCCGGATGCGCTCGACCTCCTCCTCATCTGCGTCGAATCGGGCATGGGTATCGAATCGGCCTTCCGAAAGGTGTCGGAGGAGATCGGCCATCAATCGGTGGAACTGGCGGAGGAACTGTCGCTGACGACGGCGGAGCTCTCCTATCTCCAGGATCGGCGCAAGGCGTATGAGAATCTCGGCAAGCGCACCGGTGTCGAGGGTGTGCGCGCGGTCGTGACGAGCCTCGTTCAGGCGGAAAAATACGGCACGCCGCTCGGCCAGTCCCTGCGCGTACTGGCCCAAGAAAACCGTGACATGCGCATGGCGGAGGCCGAAAAGAAGGCGGCTTCGCTGCCGCCGAAGCTCACCGTGCCGATGATCCTGTTCTTTCTGCCGGTCCTGTTCGCCGTGATCATCACGCCGGCGGCGATCCAGGTGATGGCGATGAATTGAGGCGCGGCGGCATTTTGCGCGCGCGAGGCCAGATGCTGCGGGTGGGGCCGAAAACGCAGGATCGCTGGCGTTGCGGCGATGCCCCTCAGCCCGCCTGCTTGATGTCCTTCCAGGTGTCTTTCTGGGCCAGCATCGCCCGCAGATAGGCGATGTTTGCTTGTGCTTCTTCAAGCGAGAGATCCTGCGAAGCGACCGCCTCCGCCTCGCGGAAATTCCCCTGAAGCCCGAGGACGAGCGCCAGGTTCTGGCGCACCTTCGCTGATGCGGTGGGGTTGGCGGCCGCCTGGCGGAGCACTTTCTCGGCCTCGTCGAGCTCGCCGGTCAGCGTGTAGGACATGCCGAGATTGTTGAGGATCTGCGGCTCGCCGGGGGCGAGCACGAGCGCCTGACGGTAGGCCTGACGCGCCTGTTCGTTCTGGCCGACGGAATCGAGGATACCCCCTTCCGTCGCGAGCAGGCGCCAATCCGGATTGTCGCGATGCTGAGCCCGCTGCACGGTCGCCAACGCTTCCTGGAACTCTCCGTTCTCGGCAAGCGCCTTGCCGAAGGCGGCAAGCACCTGCCGGTCTTTCGGATGGAAGATGATGGCTTTGCGCAAAACGGCCACGGCCTGAGACGGCTGGCCGGCCGCCCGCAACGCTGCCGCATAATTGAGCGCCGCGACTCTGTCTTTTTCATCGCTGCTGTACCGCGCGCCCCAGGCCTGGACGGCGCGCAGCGCCTGGTCGTGGCTGAGATTGGACACTTCGAGCGTCTGTGTCGCGCCGATCGAGCCGGTGGTGCGAGGCGCATCGGCCTGCCGGCTCTGGCATCCCGCCGCAAAGGCCACGAGCGAAAGAATGGCAGCGGTTCGAAGAAGCGCCGCACCTGATTTCTGACTTGGCCGCATCCGCATGGAGGCTGTCCCGTTCTGGCACGTTATGCGCCAAGATGTAGGCCTCACTGGCTAAGCATTCGTTAACGCTAAATGCGGCAGGTCATGCATCTTCCAGGATCGTCCTCGTTGCAAAGGCCGACGCCCGCGCCTAGGGGTGGGCCGATCGGAGGATATCTTGAGCAATCATCCAGTTTTCGTCAGGGCCGGCGAAGTCGGCGCCGAAATGGGCGTGACGCCCGTCACGGTCATCGAAGAAGCGGGGCTCGACGAAGCCCTTGCCGGGCTCAGCGATCAGCACCGCAAGTTCGCGGATGTCAGCGGCTTTTGCGCCCATAGCGGCGATATCGCACTTCTTCCAGGAGCGGACGGAGGGCTCGAACGCGTGCTCTTCGGAGCCGGTCGTGGCGGTCTAGGCAGAAATCCGTTTCTCACCGGCAAGCTCGCGCAAAAGCTTCCGGACGGACATTACCGTCTCGAAGGTGCGCTGGGCGAATTGCGCCTTGCCGCCCTCGGCTTCGCGCTCGGCGGCTACCGTTTCACCCGCTATCATGGCGAAGCGAACGTGGAACGGCCGTGCCTCGTCCTGCCGGATGATTTCGATATCGAAGCGCTGCGGCGCACGGCGGAGAGCGTCAGCCTCACGCGCGATCTCATCAACACGCCGGCCAACGATTTCGGTCCTGCCGAGCTTGCCTCAGCGGCGCGGCAACTGGCGGAAGAGACGGGAGCTGATTTTACGCTGACCGAAGGCGAGGAGCTGGCGCGCAACTATCCGCTCATCCATGCCGTCGGTCACGGCAGTGACCGCGCACCCTGTCTGATCGATATGAGATGGGGTGACGAGGCCGATCCCAAGCTGACGCTCGTCGGCAAGGGCGTCGTCTTCGACACGGGTGGCCTCGACATCAAGCCGCCGTCCTCGATGCTTCTGATGAAGAAAGACATGGGCGGGGCGGCAAATGTCTTGGGGCTTGCCCGCATGATCATGCTCGCGGGCCTGAAGGTGCGCCTTCGTGTTCTCATCCCGGCCGTGGAGAACTCCATATCTGGTCGTGCCTTCCGCCCCGGCGATGTCTTCCCGAGCCGCAAGGGCCTGACGGTCGAGATTGGCAACACCGACGCGGAGGGCCGGCTGGTTCTGGCCGACGCTCTGGCTTTGGCTGATGAGGAAAAGCCCGAGCTCATCGTCTCGATGGCGACCTTGACGGGTGCCGCACGCGTCGCCGTCGGACCCGATATCGCGCCCTTCTTCACCGACGACGAGGCCGTCGTGGGAGGCGTTCAGGCTGCGGCCGAAACGGAGCATGATCCCGTCTGGCGGCTGCCCTTGTGGAAGCCCTACGATGCGTGGCTCTCCTCCGAAATTGCCGATGTGAACCATATTTCGAGCAACAGCTTCGCCGGGGCGACCACGGCCGCGCTGTTTCTGTCGCGTTTCGTGACCGAAAGCCCGGCCTATCTGCACTTCGACATTTTCGGCTGGGCGCCGAAGGCACGGGCTCTCGGACCCAAAGGCGGCGAGGCGCAAGGGATTCGGGCGCTCTTCGCCTATTGCGCCGAGCGCTACGGCCGGGGCTGACGTGCCCGAATTCGGCCTCTCATGACGATCCTGCGGTCGAGCCAGGCTCTGCGTCTGTGGCACGAGGTGACGCTGTCGCTGGTGCGTGCCGACGAGCCGGATCTGACGGCGCGCCAGATGACGGTCCTCTTGATCGTCTATCTGGAGGCGCCGCCGCATACGGTCCGCGGGCTTGCCGCAAAACTCGGCGTCACCAAGGCCGTCATCACCCGCGCGCTCGATACGCTCGGCCGGCACGGCCTTCTGACCCGCAAGCGCGATCCCAAAGACATGCGCAATGTTCTGGTGCAGCGAACGGTGGACGGGGCGCTCTTTCTGGAGCGCTTCGCCGACCTCGTGGTGGCCAAGACCGAGGATGTGACACGATGACGAAGCTTGATCCGCGCCGCAACGCTTTCCGGCGCGACCTCGCGGATGCGCGCCTCAAGGGACAAGTAGAGGCCCCACGCTACGTCGAAGGCAGTCTCTATCAGGTGGTCGAAGGAACGGCGCCGGTGAGACGCGAGCCGAACCCGATGGGCGCACTCGAGACGCAGGCCCTCTATGGCGAAATTGTCCGCGTCTTCGAAGAGACCGGCGAGGGCTGGGCCTGGGGCCAGCTCGAAGGCGACGGCTATGTCGGCTGGCTGCCGACCGCCTCGCTGCGGGCAGAGGTAACGGGACCCACCCATCGCGTTGCCGCGCGAAGCACCTTTCTGTTTCCGGGCCCCGATATCAAACTGCCGCCGCTCATGACCTTGCCTCTCGGCGCCGAAGTGGCGGTGACGGGGGAGGCGCAGGATAAGAACGCCCGTTACGGTCTCATCGAACCCGCCGGTGCCGTCGTCATGCAGCATCTGTCTCCCGTGGACGCCCCGCGTGAGCCCGACTGGACTGCCGTGGCGGAGAGTTTTCTGGGCGTCCCCTATCTCTGGGGCGGCAAGACGGATGCCGGTATCGACTGCTCGGGCCTCGTCCAGGTCGCACTTCACACGGCCGGGAGACAGGCACCGAGGGATGCCGATATGCAGGCGGCCGAGATCGGCGAGGCGCTCGAAATTGGCGATGATCTGCCGCCGCTTCGCCGCGGCGATCTCATTTTCTGGGAGGGCCATGTCGGCCTGATGCGCGACGGCGAAACCCTTCTGCACGCCAACGCTTTCCACATGTGTTCAGCGAGCGAGCCGCTGGTTGCGGCACGATCGCGTTTTGCCGCCAAAGGTCTCAAGATCACCGCAATTCGACGCTTGCAATGAGGCTATCAAACGTGTCCCTTCGTCGGCAAAGAATTGGCGACATCCGTGGCGTATTACTCCATGCATCTGCCTACCCGGCAATTCGGCAATGCCATTCTTTCGGTGTGCCCGCAGACGTTGCTGCGCCGGTACTACCAGTGGCATTTGAGCTTCCAGGCTCATCGGCACGGCCGCGGACGGCCCGTCGAAATCATACCTGATGCCGAACGCGTTATTATTGATGACGGCCTGCGCCGCCTCGCTTTACCGAGCCTCAACCGCGTCCCCCGCTATCGCAGCGGCATCGGGGCGCGGCTGCATCTGACGGGCGAAAAATACGCCGTCGGCAACATCTACTTCCCACGCGAAGGCGATGTCGTCATCGATATCGGCGCCAATGTCGGCGAGCTGACGCTGCTATGCGCCGATGCGGGTGCGACAATCATTGCGATCGAACCGGATCCGCGCGCCTATGCCTGCCTCGCCCAGAACGTCAGGGGGCTCGACAATGTCCGTCTCGTTTCCTGCGCGATGTGGAAGGGGCGGGAAGCTCTGAAATTGCATCTCGCCCCCGACGGCGCGACGAGCTCGCTCATCCGCCGGCCAGAGCAGAAGCGCGCTTTCGCCTCCGTCGAAGCCTGGCCTCTCGATGCTCTGCCAGCCGTTGCCGCCTTGCCTGCGATCGACTTCATGAAAGTCGATGCGGAGGGGGTGGAGCCGGAGATTCTGGCCGGAGCCGTGCGCACCCTGAAGCGGACGCGGCTCCTCGCCATCGACATGAATCCGGCGCACGGACGCGCCGGCGCCTGGGACAAGGTCGAGCGCGCCTTGGAGGTGATGGGATTTCAGATGCTCGAGCACACCGACGAAAACACCATCGTCGCCGCCAATATGGCCTTCACCCCGGCTGTGCCTCAGTACCCGGCGTCCCGGTCCACCACATACTGAAGCGGCTTGCCGGCTTTGCCACGGCGCACCTGTCGGGCGATCAGCGGCGACAGGCCATGCGGATTGGAGATCGAGGCCATATGCGGCGTGATCACGAGATTGGGCGCGTTCCACATCGGGCTGTCGGCAGGCAGAGGCTCCGTGCGGAAAACGTCGAGGCTCGCGCCGCGCAGCGTGCCTTCGCGCAAGGCCGAGAGAATATCCGCCTCGTTTTGAGACTGTCCGCGCCCGGCATTGATGAGGACCGGGCCGCCGAGCGGGCCATCCTTGCGCAGTTTCGAGATGAGCGCTCCGTCAATGATCCCGCGCGTCTGTGGCGTGTCGGGCAGAAGGCAGACGAGGATGTCCGTTTCTGCCAGAAAGGCATCGCGCTCGCCTTCACCGGCAAAGGCAGTGACGCCGGCGACGATCTTCGGGCGCCGGCTCCACCCGACCACGCGGAAGCCGAGCTGCATGAGCATCTTCGCTGACGCCGTGCCGAGCACGCCGAGCCCCATGATCCCGACCGTCACCTTGCCGGCGGGCGGCTGGTAGAGCGGCCGCCAGCGCTTTTCCTTCTGCAGTGCTGCGTAATCGGGCCCGAGGCGCACGTGATGCAGCACCTGCCAGACGACATATTCGGTCATCCGCGTGGTGAGGTCGGGGTCGACGATGCGTGCGATCGGAACATCGGGAAGGTTGGGCAGGTCGACGAGATGATCCACGCCGGCGCCGACCGAAAGAATGGCCTTGAGATTGGGCAGGCTGTCGAAAAGCTCGGGGCGCGGCTTCCAGGTGAGAAGATACTCCACCCGTTCCAAAGTCGCGGGATCGCCGGCAAAGCCGCCCTCGGGCGTCGTGGCAACGACCTCGTCTTCGGGGAGTGCGGCCTTGAGGTTTTCAAGCCAGCGGCGGGGATCCCAATCTGCGAGGGAAAGAAGAAGAGTGGTCACGTGCTGATGGCTCCCCGATAGGCGACTTCCAGATCGAAGGCGGCGGCCATCAGCGCTTTGGTATAATCGGTCTGCGGATGGTCGAAGATCTGCGCGGCAGGCCCGGCTTCCACCACCTTGCCGTCGCGCATGACGATGATCTCGTTGGCGAGTGCGCGCACCACCTTGAGGTCGTGCGAGATGAAAAGATAGGTGAGGTCGTGGCGCTTCTGCAGATCGCGCAGGAGATCGACGACCTGTGCCTGCACGCTCATGTCGAGAGCCGAGGTCGGTTCGTCGAGCATGACGAATTTCGGCTCCAGAACCATGGCGCGTGCGATGGCGATGCGCTGGCGCTGGCCACCGGAGAATTCGTGCGGATAGCGAAACCGGGTTTCCGGATCGATGCCCACTTCCGCGAGCGCCTTGACGACGCGCTGGTCGCGCTCCGACGCCTTGAGGTTCGGCTCGTGCACGGAAAGACCTTCGCCGACGATGTCGCGGATGATCATGCGCGGCGACAGCGAGCCATAGGGATCCTGGAAGACGATCTGCATATCGGCGCGAAGCGCGCGCGTGTCCTTGAAGCGTGCCGCCTGGATATCGCGCCCGAGAAAGGCGATGCGGCCGTTGGAGGAGATCAACCTGAGAAGTGCGAGCCCGAGCGTCGTCTTGCCGGAGCCGGATTCGCCGACGACACCGAGCGTTTCACCCTCGCGCACTTTGACGTCGATACCGTCGACGGCTTTGATATGGCCGACGGTGCGACGCAGGAAGCCGCGTTTGATCGGGAACCAGACCTTCAGGTCGTCGGCCTCCATGACGAAAGGCGCGTCCCGGTCCGTGGTTGGGGCCACGCCCTTAGGTTCGGCGGCGAGAAGGTGGCGTGTGTAGCTGTGCTGCGGGTTGGTGAAGATCTCTTCCGTCTGGCCGCGCTCGACGATCTCGCCATCGGTCATGACGCAGACCCGGTCCGCCACCTTGCGCACGATGCCGAGATCGTGGGTGATGAACAGGAGCGCCATGTTCTGCTCCTGCTTGAGGCGGGCGAGGAGCTCCAGGATCTGCGCCTGTACGGTGACGTCGAGCGCCGTCGTCGGTTCGTCTGCGATCAGGAGATCGGGCTCGTTGGCGAGCGCCATGGCGATCATCACGCGCTGCCGTTGGCCGCCCGAAAGCTGGTGCGGATAGGATCTGAGGCGGCTTTCCGGCTCGCGGATGCCGACCTGATGAAGAAGTTCCAGAACCCTGACCCGTGCCGCCTTGCCGCTCATGCCCCGGTGCACGTCGAGCACTTCACCAATCTGGCGCTCCACCGTGTGCAGCGGGTTGAGCGATGACATCGGCTCCTGGAAGACCATGGAGATCTTGTTGCCGCGCACCTCCCGCAAGGTGCGATCGCCGGCTTTCAGAAGCTCGCTGTCGCGGAAGAAGATTTCGCCGGAGGGATGGCTCGCCGGCGGATAGGTGAGGAGCCGCAAGACGGAAAGCGCCGTCACCGATTTGCCGGAACCCGATTCACCCACGAGCGCCACGGTCTCCTTCTCCGCAATGTCGAAAGAGACATGGCGCACCGCATGCGTCGTGCGCCCGCCTTGCGTGAAGTCGACAGAGAGATCGCGAACCGAGAGGATAGGGGAGGTCATGGCCAGACTTCCTCGATAGCGACCTCGTCGAGGCCGATACGCTTCATTGTCTCGGGCATCTTCAGCCGCTTGTCGGAGGAGACAAAGACGTTGCATGCCTCAGCCATTGCAGTCGCCACATGATTGGCGTCCGGCTGCTTATTCCCGATGGTGGCGCGGATTTCAGCGCTCCGCTTCAGGATCTCTCGGCTGACCGGCGAGGCCTGCAACCAATCCGAGGCGCCGATGATATCCTCGTACCGCTCGCTGAGGTCGGCATTGGCTGTTCTCAGTGGTCCCACGAGAAGCTCCGCCAGGGTGAGTTCGCTGGTATGAAGGGTCAGCAACCCTGCCTCCAAATGTGCAAACAAAGGCGCGAGACGCTCGTCCTCGCTCTCGACGAAACGGATGAAGAAGTTCGAATCGAGATAGGCACGCCAGCGGGCCTTGTCGCTCATTTTTCCCATTCGTCACGCAGCTCGCGGATCCGCGCGACCGCTTCCTCGATCGAGGTGTTTCGATAAGCGGCGGCTCCAAAGTGCTTGCGCCATCCACTTTTCGCCGGGACCTCACTTCCCGTATCCTCCACGATCACCCGCGCATGATGGCTCGGATCGATGTCCCCGCGGAGCTCCGGCGGCAGTTGCTCGGCCGGATAGTCTTCGACGATATGGCGCTTTCTTTCGTCCATGGCGCTCACCCTAAGGGAAAACTCTGCCCAGCGCGAAAGGGCCCCGCCGAACGGTTGTGGCCTGCATCGCGGTCAAAGTGCGGGCTCGATGTCTGTGTGAATGAAATCGTTGCCTTTGAATAGAAGGGGCTCTGCGCGAGTCTTGGCCAGAGCGTAGGCGAAGCAATCGCCGAGATTGAGGCCGGCCGGGTGGTGGCCTTTGCCGAAGAAACGATAGGCTTGGCGGGCGAGGATGCCCTGTTCGGATGTCACGCTGGCAATGTCGAGCCGAAAGGCGTCGATGATCTCGTCGAGCGCGTTGGCGTGCCGTGTGCTGCCGGTCCGGTCCACCCTTATTCCCGCCTCGACGTAGTTGACGGCTGAAATGGCCCTGGCCGATGCGGATCCGATGGCGCTCGAGAAATCTTCCGCTTCCGGCTCGCCGAAGAGGATTGCTAGCAGCGCGGAGGCATCGACGATCATTGGGGAAGCCCTCCTTCATCGTAGAGGTCGGAATGATCGCTGGTCGCGCCCGCAGGAGGCGGTCCGAGGTCATGCACGATTGTCATCACGCGCGCCACCGTCGCTTCCACATCCTGCTCGCGATCAAGCGCCACTATCTTTTCACGCAACGCCGCTTCGATCGCCTTGGTCATCGTCGTGCCGGTGCGCTGGGCAAGCTGGCGCGCCAAGCGGTGAACCTCGTCGCTCTTGATGTTCAGTCCCATAGCCGCTCTCAGGGGTAGAGAAAATTAAATATATACCTTTGCGTAGCCTTACGCAAAAGTCTTGCGCGGGTCGAAGGCGTCGCGCACCGCCTCGCCGACGAAGATGAGGAGCGAGAGCATCAGCGAGATGACGATGAAGCCGGTGATGCCGAGCCAGGGTGCCTGCAGATTGGCCTTGCCCTGCGCAAGGAGCTCGCCGAGCGACGGCGAGCCCGGCGGCATGCCGAAACCGAGAAAGTCGAGCGAGGTCAGCGTCGTGATCGAGCCGTTCAGGATGAACGGCATGAAGGTCAAGGTCGCCACCATCGCGTTCGGCAACAGGTGGCGGAACATGATGGTGAGATTGGAGACGCCGAGTGCGCGGGCCGCCTTCACATATTCGAAATTGCGCGCCCTGAGGAACTCCGCCCGGACCACGCCGACGAGTGCCACCCAGGAGAAGAGGAGAAGGATGCCGAGGAGCACCCAGAAACCCGGCGGCAGGATCGAGGAGATGATCAGGAGGAGATAAAGCGCCGGGATCGCCGTCCAGATTTCGATGAAGCGCTGGAAGAAGAGATCGACGCGCCCGCCGAAATAGCCCTGCACGGCACCGGCCGCGACGCCGACGATGGAGGAAAACACGGTGAGCACGAGCCCGAAGAGCACGGATATACGAAAGCCGTAGACGAGCCGGGCGACGACATCGCGGCCCTGATCGTCGGTGCCGAGCCAGTTCCAGTTCGACTTGTCGCAGAACCGCTCAAGCTGTTCCGTGTCGCCCGGACAGACGGAGCCCGCGATCCGCCAGGTCGGCGGTGCCGGAAAGCCGATCGGTCGCCCAAGTGCTTCCCGCAGTTCCTCGGTCGGGAAATCCCGATTGACCGTGCGATAGGAATAATGGATCGGTGGCCAGATCATCCAGCCATTGGCGTTGATCTCATCGGAGATGAACGGGTCGCGGTAGTCCGTCGTCGCCAGGAAACCGCCAAACGTCTCTTCCGGATAATCGACCAGGATCGGGTAATAGAGCTCGCCCTTGTAGGAGAGCACGATCGGCTTGTCGTTGACGAGCACTTCGGCGATCAGCGACAGGCCGAAGAGGAAGAGGAAGAGCCACAAAGACCAGAAGCCGCGGCGGTTCTTCTTGAAATTGTCCCAGCGCCGCTTGTTGATCGGCGACAGGGTGAAAAGCCGGCGCCCGGGGGCTGCTTCCTGGCCGGGGAGCGGCGTGGGTGCTGCCGGCTCACCGGGATCCGGTGCATGCGGCGGCGCGGGCGTCGCCGGCCCGTCTGTCCCCGGTGCGTCCGCCTTCTTTTTCGGATCGGTCTCTGCCTCCATCGCTCAGACCTCCCGGCTCTCAAAATCGATCCGAGGATCGATCCAGGTGTAGGTGAGGTCGGAGACGAGCTGCACGATGAGGCCCATCAGCGAGAAGATGTAGAGCGTCGCGAAAACGACTGGATAGTCGCGGTTGATGACGCTCTCGAATGAGAGGAGCCCGAGCCCGTCGAGCGAGAAGATCGTTTCGATCAGGAGCGAGCCGGCGAAGAAGGCCGAGACGAAGGCCGCCGGAAAGCCCGAAATCACGATCAGCATGGCATTGCGGAAGACATGGCCGTAGAGCACCTGGCGTTCCGTCAGGCCTTTCGCCCGCGCCGTCACGACATATTGCTTGCGGATCTCGTCGAGGAACGAATTCTTCGTGAGAAGGGTCGTCGTGGCGAAGGCCGCAAGCGCCATCGAAATGAGCGGCAACGCCAGATGCCAGAAATAATCGACGAGCGCCTCCGGGTCGGTGATCCATTCCCAAAAGCCCATGCGCGCATATTGCTCAGACCAGAGGCCACGCAGCGGAAACCAGTCGAAGAAGGAGCCGCCGGCGAAGAACACGATCAGGAAGATGGCGAAGAGGAAGCCTGGCACCGCATAGGCGATGATGACGACGGCTGAGGTCCACACATCGAATACCGAGCCGTCGCTGACCGCCTTGCGGATCCCGAGCGGGATGGAGATGGCGTAGGAGAGAAGCGTCATCCAAAGCCCGAGCGAGATCGAGACGGGCAGCTTTTCTTTGATGAGGTCGATGACGGAGATGTCGCGGAAATAGCTCTCGCCGAAATCGAAGCGGGCATAGTTCCACAGCATCAGGCCGAAGCGGGTGAGCGGCGGCTTGTCGAAGCCGAATTGCTTTTCAAGCTGGCGGATGAACTCCGGGTCGAGCCCCTGGGCGCCTCGATATTTCGAGGTGATGGCGGCATCCGAGCCGCTTTGATTGGTGTTGCCGGCGGCGGAGAAATCGCCGCCGCTCGAGCCGCCGATACGCGCCGTCGCCGAGACGTCGGTGCCCTGGATCTGCGCGATCACGCGCTCCACGGGCCCGCCCGGGGCAAACTGCACGACGACGAAGCTGATCGCCATGATCCCGAGGATGGTCGGGATCATCAACAAGAGGCGTCTCAGGATATAGGCTGCCAATCCGTCTCCGTCGGCTCGTCGGTCTCAGCTCAGCCGGCCACGCCGATTCGCTTGGCCTTCTCGTCGTCGTACCACCAGGTGGTCTCGAAAGGAAAATTGTAGTCCGGCTTTGTCTCGGGGCGAGAGAACATGTCCCAGCGCGCCACGCGATGTGCATCCTGGTACCATTGCGGCACGACGAAATAATGGGCGCGCAAGATCCGGTCGAGTGCCCGCAAAATGTTGCGGTGGGTGTCGCGGTCGTTGGCCACGAGCGCCTGATCGATAAGGGCGTCGACCGCTTTGAGGTGAATGCCCGCATAATTGCGCGAGCCCGGCAGATCCGCAGAGGCGCTGCCATAGGATGCGCGCAGCGATTCCAGGGGCGTGGGCGTGGAGCGCAACCGCAGCCCGAGAACGTCGAAATTGAACTCCGAGGCGCGTGCCTGGTATTGCGCCGAATCGACAGGGCGGATCGATGCGTCGACGCCGAGGCGGCGGAGCGAATCGACGAATTTCCCAAGGACGCGTTCAGACACCGGGTCGTTCTGAATGAGGAATTCGACCGAGAGGACGTCGCCCTGATTGTTAATGAGCTGACCGCCGTTGCGGCTCCAGCCGGCCTGCCGAAGAAGCTCGTCCGCCCTGCGGAGATTGTCTCGGTCGACGCCTGAGCCATCCGAGGTCGGCGGTACCACCGCGGGCCCGAAGACCTCCTCCGGCAACTCGTCCCGGAAAGGTTCAAGGAGCGCAAGTTCCGCATCCGAAGGCTCGCCTTCCGCGGCATAGACGGATTTTTCAAACCAGGACGCCGTGCGGCGATAGGAATCGTAGAAGAGATTGGTGTTGAGCCATTCGAAATCGAAGGCGAGACCGATCGCCTGGCGCGTCGCCGGATCGGCGAATTTCCCGCGGCGGGTGTTGAAATACCACGCCTGGAAGTCCGGAAGCCTTTCGTCGGGCATCAATTCCGTCGCCACCTTGCCGCTCACGACAGCCGGAAAGTCGTACTCGGTCGCCCAACTCTTTGAGGAGAATTCCTCACGGAAGGTCACGGCGCCCTTCTTGAAGGCCTCGAATCCCGCCTGACGGTCGCGGAAGAATTCGAGCCGGATCACGTCGAAATTGTGAAAGCCGCGATTGATGGGAAGATCCTTGGCCCAGTAATCCTCCACCCGCCGATACTCGATGAAGCGCCCCTGCTGCAGCTCGCCCACCTCATAGGGGCCGGAACCGAGAGGCGCGTCGAGCGTCGACGCATCGAATGCGCGGCCTTGATACCAGGCGCGCGAGAATATCGGCAGCTGCGCGACGACGAGCTTCAGTTCCGGAGAATGCTTACCCGACAGTTTGACGATGACATCGTGCTCGCCGTCCGCCTCGACAGAAACCATTTCCTTCAACGGCAGAAGCAGGTCCGGATGGCCCTTCTCCTTCAGGATATTCATCGAATAGACGACGTCGTCGGCGACGAGCGGCGTACCATCGTTGAAACGGGCTTCCGGGCGAAGACGAAAATGCAGCGTGAGACCGTCTTCGGAGACCTCGACGCTTTCCGCCACCAGACCGTAACAGGCGTCCGGCTCGTCGGAGGCCCACTTCATCAGGCTGTCGAAGGTGAGCTCCATGAGCGGCGGGGCGTCGCCGCGGATGACGAAAGAGGAGAGCGTGTTGAAGGTGAGAAAGCTCTGATTGTAGTAGGCCTGGCTCGGCACCATGACGAGCCGGCCGCCGCGCGGCGCCTCCGGATTGACGTAGTCCAGATGCGCAAAATCGGCGCCGTATTTGAGATCGCCGAAGAGCGACATTCCGTGGCGGGGGCCTGCGGGCGTCGCGGCATGGGCCGCTTCGGCGAACCCTGACGCGCCGATCAGCTTCGGCACAATCGCAAGCGATGCAGCGCCGAAAAGAGCGCCGCGGCGGGTGAATGAAATCACTCTGCCATCCTCAATTTCTTTTCTTTTTCAGGGTCGATCCACCAGGAGTAGACGTCGACGCCCGCATACGAGGGCTGCTTGTCCGGGATGCCGAACTTGTTCCAATATGCGAGCCAGATTTTCGGCAGGTTCCACTGTGGCACCATGTAGTAGTTCCACAGGAGCACGCGGTCGAGGGCGCGTGTCGCCGCGACCAGGCTCTTGCGATCCGACGCGTAGACGATGTCGTTGATGAGCTCGTCGACTGCCTCGTTTTTGATCCCGGCCGCGTTGCGGCTGCCGCGCTGATCTGCGGCATAAGAGCCCCAATATTCGCGCTGTTCGTTGCCCGGCGACTGCGATTGTCCGAAGACCCCGGCGATGACGTCGTAATCGAAATCGTCGGTCAGCGCCTGATATTGGGCCGCATCGACGATGCGGATAGACGTATCGATGCCGAGCCGGCGCAGCGTGTTGGCATAAGGTGAGAAGATCTTCTCGTCGTTCGGGTCGTTGCCGAGAAACTGGATGGTGAAGCGCTCGCCCGTCTCCTTGTTGAAGAGACCGCCGTCGCGCTGCTCCCAGCCGGCCTCACGCAGGAGCTTGACCGCCTCGCGCAGATGGTCGCGCATCGCCTCGCGGCTGTCGAAGACGGGAAGCTTGAACTCTTCGGAGAAGACCTCGGGCGGAACCTTGTCGCGCACCTTTTCGAGATATTCGAGTTCCTGGCCTTCCGGCAGCCCGGTTTCTTCGAGCTCAGTTCCCTCAAAATAGCTGTCGGTTCGGCTATAGAGCCCGAAGAACAGGTTCTTGTTGAGGCTCTCGAAATCGAAGGCGAGCGTCAGGGCGTGGCGCACGCGCCGGTCGGCAAACTTGTCGCGGCGGGTGTTGAGCACATAAGCCTGCATGGGCTCGCCCGATGTCGTCTGAAATTCTTCCTTCTTGACGTCGCCGCGCTCTACGGCAGGAAAATCATAGCTCTGAGCCCAGCGCTGGGCGCGGTTTTCCGCTCGGAAGTCGTAGATGCCGCCTTTGGTGAACGCTTCCCAGACCGCATTGGCGTCGCGGAAATACTCGTAGCGGATCTCGTCGAAATTGTAGCGGCCGACCCGCAGGGGATGATCCTTGCCCCAGTAATCCGGCACGCGCTCCCAGACCACGCTGCGCCCGGGGATGAAGGATTTGATCCGGTAGGGGCCGGAGGAGAGCGGCGGCTCCAAGGTCGGCTGCGTGATATCGCGCTTGTTGCCGTTCTTGTCGGTGCCCGTCCACCAATGCTTCGGCACGATGACAAGATCGCCCATGATGTTGGGGAGTTCGCGATTGCCCTTCTGGTCGAAGGTGAACGTGACCTCGCGCTCGCCGGTGATCTCGGCTTTGACGACGTTGTGGTAGTACTGATTGTACTGCGGGTTGATCTCTTTGAGCGTATTGAAGGACCAGACCACGTCCTCCGCCGTGATCGGCTCGCCGTCATGCCAGCGCGCCTTCGGATTGAGCCGGAAGGTCGCCGAGGAATAATCTTCCGGATAGCTCATCGCCTCGGCGATGAGCGCGTAGCTGGTGCTCGGTTCTTCTTCGGACGGCTCCATCAGGCTGTCGTAGCCGATGCCGCCGCGCGCATTGACGATGGAGCCGAGACCCGCCGCAACGGTGCCGCGAATGATGAAGGGATTGAGGCTGTCGAAGGTGCCGATCGCGACCTGGTTGAGCGTGCCGCCCTTCGGCGCATCGACATTGACGTAATCGTAATGGGGGAAATCCGGCCCGTATTTCGGCTCATGGATCAGCGACGTCGCATGGCGCCAAGTCTTCTCGTCGCGCGGCTGGCCCGCATCCTGCGCCTGGGCGCTCACAAAGCCGCTGAGCGCGAGCAGGCAGACGAGAGAAAGCTGGAGGAAGCGTGCTGTCATGAAAGAGACCGGATCTCGCTGTGTCGAAACATCATGATAAACGCCGACGGATCGCGTTTCACCCGCCGAGACGCGACCTGACGAAAATTTAACCCGTTGTTTCGTCAGACAAAAGAACGCCGCGGCAAAGCCGCGGCGTCAACAGGGTCATTTTGTCCGGCTGCAAGGGCTCATTGCCCGGGCAACGGTGCTGGATTGTCCGAGAGCGTGCGCAGATAGGCGAGCAGCGCTGCGCGGTCCTCGTCCTTCTTGACGCCGGCGAAGATCATCTTCGTTCCCGGCACCACGCCGCGCGGATCGGCGAGGTAGGTGTCGAGGTGGTTGTAGGTCCAGGTCCCGATCTCCTGCGCATGCTTCTTCATCGCATCGGTGTACTTGAAGCCTTCATGCGCCGCGGCCTGGCGGTTGACGATCTCCCAGAGGTTCGGGCCGATCCGGTTGGCGCCGCCCTTGTCGAAGGTATGGCAGGCGCGGCACTGCGCGGCGACCTTCTCGCCAGCCTCCGGCGAGGCATCGGCGATCATGGCGACCGTGGGGCTCGGCGGCTCCTGATTCCCGGCAGGCGCCTGCGCCTGCTGCTGACCCTCGGCCGGCTGCTGGTTCTGAGCCTGTTGCTGCGCCTGCCCCTGCTGCTGAGCGGCGTTCTCATCGAGATCGCGGCTTTCCTGATGGCGCGAGGTCTCGGCGGCCTGTTCGCCGCCGCCCTTGGCCGTCTGCGCGCCTTCCGCCGTTGCGGCGGCCGGTTGGTTGCCCGTCGGCGGCTGCTGGGCGTCGGTGGTTCCCGAAGCGAGGCCCTGAGCCGTCGAAGGCCCGGGCGTTGCGGGGCTTGCCGGCTGTGCCTGGTCGGGAGCCTGTTGCGCGTTCTCCGGCTGCGGTGCTGCCTGCTGGCCTGATTGCTCACCCTGGGCCTGCTCACCTTGAGCCTGCTCTTGGCCGGCATCGCCGCCCGGCACGTCCGAGGCGCCCTGTTCGGTTGCCGATTGGGCCGTCTCTTCCATGACTTCGCCTTCCGGAGCGGCCGTCCCGCCACCTGTGGCGGCTGCGGGCTCCGGCGTCTCTTCCGGCGTCGCCTCGGTCTGCGCTCCTCCAGCTTCGCCTTCAGATGCGGCGGCTTCGTCGCCGCGTTCGGCCGGCGCGGCTTCCGGCTCGGGCAAAGGCAGAGGATCGTCGGAGAGCGTGTGCAGATAGGCGACGACGTTGGCGCGGTCCTGATCGTCCTTGATGCCGGCGAAATTCATCGCCGTTCCGGGCACCACGTCCTTCGGATTGGTCAGGTAATTGTCGAGATGTTCAAACGTCCATTCGCCTTCGGTCTTGGCGAATTCCTTCATGGCGTCGGTGTAGCTGAAGCCTTCCTCCGACGCGACGGGACGTCCGACGACGTCCCAGAGAAGCGGACCGATCTTGTTGCCTTCGCCCTTCTGGAAATTGTGGCAGGCCACGCATTGCTTGGCGGTGCGCTGTCCGGCATCCGTGTCGGCATTGGCAAGGCGAACCGGCAGAGGTTCCGGGCCTGCGGGCTCGGCAGCCGTGTCGCCGCCGCTGCTCTCTTCGGCTGTCGCGATGACGTAGCCGGGCTCGTCCAGTTCTGGCGATTCAAACAGCATATCTCCGAGAACAGACAGGCCGAAGGCGACCAGCAGCGTCCCCAGGATCGCCATTGCGTAGGTGTTCCAGGCGGGCGAATGCATTGAAATCTCTACTCCGCTTTATTGGCCGGGCTGCAAATAGGGCGCACCACACCCGGGAGGCAAGGTTGAGAGCGTCGAAGCTCTCGGTTTGACGGTTCCATCGCGGGCGTATAAGCCCGCCGCCGAAGTTCCTTTCCAGTGTATCTCGATGAATTTTCGATGAATCCTCTCATCGTTATCCCGGCACGGCTTGCCGCCACGCGGCTGCCGGAAAAACCACTCGCCGATATCGCCGGCCGTCCGATGATCGCCCATGTCGTGGATCGTGGGCGCGAGGCCGGGCTCGGCCCCGTCGTCGTGGCGACCGACGAGAAGCGCATCGCCGAGGCGGCCGAAGCGGCCGGTGCGGTCGCCATCATGACGCGCGGTGACCACCCCTCGGGCTCCGACCGCATCGCCGAAGCGCTCGAGACGTTCGACCCGGAAGGCCGACACGATGTCGTCGTCAATATGCAGGGCGATCTTCCGACCCTCGATCCGGCCACACTCGTCGCGGCTCTCAGACCTATCGAGGACGAGGACGTGGCGATTTCGACACTCACGGCCGAGATGTCGGAGGACGGTGAGCGGACGAACCCCAATGTCGTCAAAGTCGTCGGCACGCCGGTCGCGGCAGATCGGCTGCGTGCGCTTTATTTCACCCGCGCGACGGCGCCGTATGGGGAAGGACCGCTGTTTCATCACATCGGACTTTATGTCTATCGGCGCGCCGCTCTGCAACGTTTCGTCGCATTGCCGCCGGGCATTTTGGAACGCCGCGAAAAATTGGAGCAGCTGCGGGCGCTCGAAAACGGCATGCGCATCGATGCCATGATCGTCGAGACCGTCCCGCTCGGCGTCGACACGATGGCGGATCTGGAGCGCGCACGCACCATCCTTGCAGGAGAAGCGGAATGAACATGGCCGAGGCGAGACGGGTCGTCTTTCAGGGAGAGCCCGGCGCCAACTCCCACATTGCCTGCCAGGACGTGTTTCCGGCGGCCGAAGCGGTGCCGCTCGCAACGTTTGAGGATTGCTTTCAGGCGATCGAGACGGGGGAAGCCGATCTCGGCATGATCCCGATCGAGAATTCCGTCGCTGGCCGCGTCGCCGACATTCATCATCTTCTGCCGTCCTCGACGCTCTCCATCATCGGCGAATATTTCCTGCCGATCCGCCACCAGCTTCTCGGCCTCAAGGGGACGCGTCTTGAGGACGTGAAGACGGTGCAAAGTCATGTCATGGCGCTCGGCCAGTGCCGCAAATTCCTGCGCGCCAATGGGCTGAAGGCGGAAGTGGCCGCCGACACCGCGGGCTCAGCCCATCAGGTGGCGGACCTCGGTGACAAGAGCCGCGCGGCGATCGCGACACGGCTTGCGGCCGAAGTCTACGGCCTCGACATTCTGGCCGAGGATATCGAGGACGAGGCGCACAACACCACACGCTTCATCATCCTGTCGCGCGAGCCGCAGCAGCCGGTGATCGAGGCGGGGCCGGCCGTCACCACCTTCATTTTCCGAGTCCGCAACGTTCCGGCCGCGCTCTACAAGGCGCTGGGCGGCTTTGCGACCAACGGCGTGAACATGACGAAGCTGGAGAGCTATCAGCTCGGCGGCACCTTCTTCGCCACGCAGTTCTATGCCGATGTCGAAGGCCATCCGGACGATCCGATGGTGGCGCTCGCTCTCGAAGAGCTGCAATTCTTCTCCGCCGAGTTCCGGGTGGTCGGCGTCTATCCGGCAGATCCGTTTCGTGCCCATCAGGCCGAGCCGGAAGCCAACCGCGCGCTCCGGCCTTCGCGCGGGGCTTAAGGCGACCGGGAGGAGGGAAGGCGAGGGCGCTCGGCGCTCTTTACTTCGCCTCCGCCCAATCAGCCCAATCAGCAATGAGGCGGTGCGCGATCGCCATTTCGGGCGGTGCCGTCAAACCGTCCGGATGCGTGCCGGCCAGCATGCGGCGCACCTCGTCGCGGGCGAACCAGCGGCAATCCTCAAGCTCGCTCTCGTCGCGGGTGATGTCGTTGGACGCGGCCTCCGCATGGCACCCGATCATCAGCGAGGAGACGAAAGGCCAGGGCTGGCTGGAATGGTAGCGCACACGCCCCGTCCGGATCCCCGCCTCCTCGGCGATTTCCCGGCGAACCGCCGCTTCGATCGTCTCCCCGGGTTCCAGAAATCCCGCAAGCGCGGAATACATGCCGGGCTGAAAGCGATGCTGCCGGCCGAGAAGGCAAGCCTCGTTGCCCTGTGCCGGGTCGATGACGAGCATGATGACGACGGGATCGGTGCGCGGAAAATGCTCCCTCTCACAGGATGGACAGTGTCGCTTCACGCCGCCTGCCCGCATTTCCGTCTCGCTCCCGCATCTGGCGCAGAAGCGATGGTTTTGATGCCAGGCAAGCAGTGACCGCGCCTGCGCGAGCGCACCGAGATCTTCCGCCGACAGAAGCCCCTGGACGGCGAGCGAGCGCAGATCGATCGCCCGCAGCGGCTCCGGCCATTCCTCACGCGCAGGTGCCAGCCCGGCGAGACGGGGCGAACGGCCGGCAAAACCAAGAAGAACGAGGCTTGGCCGCTCAAGGCCGAGCGCCTCGGCATCCTTCAGTGAAAGCCCGGCTCGGGGAGTTGCGCCAACGGCCACAAGTGCGCGGTCGTCGCAAAAGAGGTAAATCTGCGCGTCCGGCGCACGGAGCGCCGCCTCGACCGCATCTTCGGCACGATGCTCGCTCTGGCGGTCGACGATGTTGCCGGCAAAACCGTTTGCGGCGCTTGCCTCGCGAAAAGGGCGGTCGAAGAAGTTTGAGGACATGACGATCTCAGGCCGAAGCGGCCGCGAAAGCGTCTTGCAGGCGGCGGATGAGCTCGTCTTTCGCCTCGATCGCATAAGGCGTTGCAGGAACGGCGCCCCAGACGGGCTTCGGCCAGGCCGGGTCGCCGACGAAGCGGGCGATGACGTGGATGTGAAGCTGGCGCACCTCGTTGCCGAGAGTGGCGATATTGAGCTTGTCGCAGCCGGTCACCTGCCGGAGCGACCGCGCTGCCGCGTCGATCTCACTGATCAGAACGTTCTGCTGCGCGGCGTCGAGATCGATGATGTCGGCAAGATCCGGCCGCGTCGGCACCAGGATGAGCCACGGATAGGTGGCGTCGTTCATCAACCGGAAATGGCAAAGAGGGAATTCGGCGAGCGGAAACGTATCGGCGGCGAGCCGGTGATGGAGAGAAAAGCCGGACATGACCTTAGAACCTAGAGCCTGTGTGAGGCTCTAACACCTGCCAGGGCCGGCGCGAAGGGAGGATCTGTGGCAATTGACGCGGCGCCCGCCCCGGCTTACGCCACCGCAGGATTGATATGGGCAAGACCGGCAGCAACTCACCGGCAGGGGAAGACAAAGAAAATGGCCGATCACACCGAACTCGCGGCGACCATCGACGAGGCCTTCGAAAAGCGCAGTGAGCTCAGCCCGGAGACGCAAGGACCCGTGCGCGATGCCGTCGATGCGGCGCTCGACCTTCTCGACAGCGGCGAGGAGCGTGTGGCCGCGCCGGGACCTGATGGCAACTGGCACGTCAATCAATGGCTGAAGAAGGCGGTGCTGCTTTCTTTCCGCCTGACGCCGATGTCGGTGATCGAGGGCGGGCCGGGCGGATCCGTGTGGTGGGACAAGGTGCCTTCTAAGTTCACCGGCTGGGGCGCCGCGGATTTCGAGAGCGCTGGCTTTCGGGCCGTGCCCAGTTGTGTGGTGCGTCGCTCCGCCTTCATCGCGCCGGGCGCGGTCTTGATGCCGTCCTTCGTCAATCTCGGCGCCCATGTCGGCGAGGGGGCGATGATCGACACCTGGGCGACCGTCGGCTCCTGCGCGCAGATCGGCAAGAACGTGCATCTTTCGGGCGGTGCAGGCATCGGCGGTGTGCTGGAGCCGTTGCAGGCCGGACCGGTCGTCATCGAGGATGATTGCTTCATCGGCGCGCGTGCCGAAGTCGCCGAAGGCGTCATCGTGCGCCAGGGCTCGGTTTTGTCGATGGGTGTCTATCTCGGTGCGTCGACAAAAATCGTCGATCGCAACACCGGTGAGGTGTTTATCGGCGAAGTGCCCCCATATTCTGTGGTCGTGCCGGGCACGATGCCCAGCAAGAACCTGCCGGGTGAAAACTGGGGGCCGCAGCTTTATTGCGCCGTCATCGTCAAGCGTGTCGACGAGCGCACTCGCGCCAAGACCTCGATCAACGAGCTCTTGCGCAGCTGACGCGTCCCGCCAGCATTTGGAGGCAAGATGGCGCGCAGCCTGCTTTGGCTTTTTTTCCGCTTTGATGGCCGCATCGGCCGCGAAGTCTACTGGCTTGCCAATTTCGGCGTGGTGGCAGTTCTGGCCTTCCTGTTGCAGCCGGATGTCCACCCGCAGACGGGCGATGTCACCTTCCACAATCCGACGCTCGCCAGCTTCGCTCTCATTGTCGGAATGGTCTGCTCCATCGCCATCGGCGTGAAGCGGCTGCACGATTTCAACGCCACGGGCGCCTTTGCGGCGATCCTACTCGTTCCCGTTCTGTCGATTTTCGCTACCATTGCATTCGGCGTCGTGCGGGGCACCGGTGGACGCAACAGGTTTGGCGAAGCGCCCAACCTGCCGCCGAGGTGAGGGAGGCCAAGAATGGACTGGAAATATCTCTATACGAGTTTCGAAGGGCGCATCGCGCGCAAGGATTGGTGGATCGGGGTCATCGGCCTGTTCATCATTTCTCTCATTGCGACGCTGCTTTTCGGCAATGACGGGCTGATCGCCTTTCTGATTTCCGTCTTTCTCTTTCTGGCCGGCATCGCCTGTCACGTAAAACGTTTTCACGATCGCGGCCGCTCCGGTTGGTGGTCGCTCATCATTCTGATCCCGGTCATCGGACCGATCTGGGCCATCATCGATCTTGGCCTCCTGGAGGGAGATCAGGAGGTCAACAGCTGGGGTCCGCCCCCGGAAACGCGTCTCATCCCGTGAGTGCGGTCGACCCGGTCCAGCTTGCCCGCGATCTCATTCGCGCGCCTTCGGTGACGCCCGAGGCGGCGCCGGCGCTCGACGTTCTCGAAGCTGCGCTGAAGCCGCTCGGTTTTTCCGTCGATCGGCCCGTCTTCTCCGATGTCGATACACCGGACGTGGAGAACCTCTTCGCCGTCATCGGTGAAGGCGATTACCATCTCACCTTCGCCGGCCATGTCGATGTGGTGCCACCCGGAGAGGAAGCCGCCTGGCGGCATCCGCCCTTTTCCGGTGCCATCGATGAGAACCTCATTTACGGGCGCGGCGCCGTCGATATGAAGGGCGCGATCGCGGCGATGGTCGCCGCCTTCTCGCGCTTCAGCGCGCGCCGCGGCGATTTCTCAGGCCGCTTTTCCTTCCTCATCACAGGCGATGAAGAAGGCCCCGGCATCAACGGCACGGCCAAGCTTCTCGATTGGGCGAAAGCCCGAGGACACGATTTCTCCGGGGCGCTCGTCGGTGAGCCGACATCTGCCGATTGGGTCGGCGATCAGGTCAAGATCGGCCGGCGCGGCAGCTATTCGGCAACCATCGTCGCCCATGGGCGGCAGGGTCACGCCGCCTATCCGCATCTCGCCGAGAATGCGGTGATGCGCCTGATGACGCTGCTCCAGGGCCTGACGGCGACGCCGCTCGATGAAGGCAGCGCCCATTTCGAGCCTTCGACGCTCGAGGTCGTCGATGTCGCGACCGGCAACAGCGCCTGGAACGTCATTCCGGGCGAAGCCCGCGCGCGCTTCAACAGCCGCTTCAACGATTGCTGGACGCGGACGAGCCTGCGTGCCGAGGTCGAAAGACGGCTGAGCGAGGCGGCCAAAGGCGAGATCCAATGGAGCCTGGAAGAGGGGCAGCCGCCCAGCGATTCCTTTCTCGCCCGGGACGAGGCGCTGATCGGTAGCCTGAGCGGTGCCGTTTCCGCCATCGTCGGCTCGCGCCCGCGTCTGTCGACGGGCGGCGGGACATCGGATGCGCGCTTCATCAAGGATCATTGCCCGGTCGTGGAGCTCGGCCTCGTCGGCTCCACCATGCATCAGACCGACGAGAGGGTGCCGGCAGCCGATCTTGAGGAACTGACGCGCATCTACGAAGCCTTCCTGGACAGCATCTTCGCCCGCACGAAATGATCTTCTCTTACTGCATCCAACAAGTCACCGGCGCGTGGAAGGTGATGAACGGCCGGGCCGAAGGGCTGCAGGAACTCGATCTGACGTTGGAGGGGTTTTGGCGCTCCTTCGGTGCGGTCATCCTCATCATTCCGTTCACGCTCATTGCGATTTCCTCGGAGAGGATTGCTCTGACGGCAACCGATCAGGCTGTGACGGTTCTGGCCGGCAGCTTCGTCTCCTTGCGGCTGTTCGGCCTGGCCCTCGACTGGATCGCTTTTCCGATCTTCTTCGCGCTGGTCGCCCGTCCGCTCGGGGTTTCCACGCATTATGTGCCGTTCATCGTGGCGCGCAATTGGAGTGCGGTGGTGATCGCCGGCATGTTCGCGCTGCCGCACGCGCTCCACGCGACAGGCTTCGTGCCGCTCCCGGTCCTCTCCTTCCTGCTGCTGGCGCTCTTCGTGGTCGCTCTGCGCTTTTCCTATCTCGTTGTGCGCACCGCGCTCGCCGTGCCGGTGATGATGGCGGTGCCGGTCGTTCTGCTGCAGCTCTTGATCGGGATTTTGATCGAGGTGAGCCTCGACCGCATCTTCGTCGGCGTGATGTAGCCGGCGCCTTGGTGAAGGCCCCAGCCCGGGATTCGTCTCTTCTTTCCTGTTCAGAATGTGGATGCCTCGCGAGAGGAGGATCAGGCTCTGGCATCCGCTCTGACCATGGCGATGCGATCCCATGCGGCCGCGACTGCTTCGGGCGTGTCGGCCGTCACGGCGCGAAGGTTGCGGGGATAGTCGACGCCCGCCGCCTCGTATGCCTTCAGCGCATGGAACTGGCGATTGCTGGCGCGCAGCACCCAGGCGCTCGCGTCACAAGCTTCCGATACGAGGAAGACCGCGCCAGCTGCGACGGCATCGGGGCGCAGCTCCTCCGGCTCGCCCTTGAAGCCCCACATTCGGGTTTTGGCGACCGGCGAGATGACGTTGACGCGGATTCCGTGCGGGGCGCCTTCATGTGCAAGCACATTCGTGATGCCGACCGTCGCTATCTTGGCCGCAGCATAGGCGGTGAGGCCAGGCTGCGCATATTCGGGATAGAGTGCCCGATCCGAGGTCGTGAAAAGGATCCGGCCATAGCCCTGCGCTATCATGGTTGGCCAGGCCGACTGCGCCAGCCACAGCGGCATCTCCACGCCCACCCCTGTCATACGGGCGAGGAAGCCCGGCGTAAGCTCCTCGATCTTCTGGTAGCCGACCCAACCGGCATTGTGGATAAGGATATCGAGACGCCCGAAGGTTGCGACGGTGTCTTCCACCAACGCGCGGCAGCCGGCGCGGCTATTGATCTCTCCAACTGCGGCGCGGACGTTGAAGCCTTGTACGCGCAGGCGCTCTGCAGCCGCTTCGGCGACAGAGGCGTCTTGCGACATGCCGTACTCGTCTGCACCGATATCATGGACGACGATGCGCGCACCGCGCCGGGCCAGGAGCTCGGCATAGGCATAGCCGATGCCACGGCCCGCTCCGGTGACGAGTGCAACGCGGCCTTCGAAACGGATCATCGTCTTCTCCTTGTTTGACCGAGGAGGAAGCTAGAAACGGCCGCACGATCCGTCCAATATCGAATTGAAACGGTGACGATAGTTGCTGCCTATCGTGAGGCAACGTCGAGGAAGTTCTGGGCTGTTGGCTTGAGCTGTTCTGGGCCGTGGCACAGGCAGAGGGTGAAGCGGGAACCCGGAATATCGAGGGGTTTGTAGACGATCTCCGCAGAGCGGAAGCCCACCATGCTGGCCGGCACGACGGCGACGCCCGTCTCAACCGCGACGAGCGCAAGCACGCCGTGCATCTGGTGGGCCTCTTGTACCACCTGAGGCGCAAACCCCGCGGATGTGCACAGCTCGACGACCTGATGGTGGAAGCCGCGGCCTTCGGCTGCAGGCCATAGGACAAAAGGCTCGTCCGCCAGATCGGACAAAGAAAGGCCCTCCTTTCTCGCCAAGGCATGCGCCGCCGGCAGGGCGATCGCGAGCCTGTCTTCGTCGAACTCCCTCAGATGCAGCCCGGACGCGTCCGGCAAGGGCGGCAGGAGGATTGCGAGATCGCTCGTTCCCTCGCGCAGGGCCGTAACCTGATCGGCGGTGGTGGCCTCTTTGAGCTCGATCTGTACCTGCGGGAAGCTGCGCCGGAAGGTTCGCACGGTCTCAGCTAACCGTCCGTACATGGCGCTGCCGACATAGGTCAGGCGAAGCGTACCCACACGTCCGGCCGCGGCATCGCGAGCTGCGGTGATCGCAAGGTCCGCCTGCCTCAGCGTGAGCCGGGCATGTTCGAGCAGCGCCCTGCCTGCGGGGGTCAGGCGGACGACGCGATTGCCCCGCTCCAGCAGTTGAGCGCCGATCTCGTCCTCCAGCCTGCGAATGGTCGCGGTGAGGGGCGGTTGGGACATGTTGAGCCGTTCAGCCGCGCGATGGAAATGCAGTTCCTCCGCAACGGCGATGAACTGGCGCAATTGGCGAAGATCAATCACGCGTCGCCTCCATCCTTGTCCTGCTTCAGGCTATGCCGTCCGGATAATCGACTTTTGCCAGATAAAGCCCGTCGGGCGGTGCCAGTGGCCCGCAGCGGCGTCGGTCGCATGCGGCAAGCGCATTCGCGACATCGCGCGGACGCCACTTGCCCTCGCCGACGAGTTTCAGCGTACCGACGAACGAGCGCACCTGACTGTGCAGGAAAGAGCGAGCGGAGGTCTCGACCACGACCATATCGAGCTCACGCCGCACGCTGATCCGGTCGAGCGTTTTCACGGGGCTCTTCGCCTGGCATTCGGCCGCCCGGAAGGTCGTGAAATCGTGATTTCCAACGAGACACTGCGCGGCCTCGTGCATGGCATCGGCATCGAGCTGAACAGGCACCTGCCAGGCGCGCCCGCGCTCGATGGCGAGCGGCGGGCGGCGGTTGACGATGCGGTAGAGATAATGTCGCTTCTCAGCCGAAAACCGCGCATCGAAATCGGCGGCCACTCGACTTGCGGCGAGGATCGCAACCGGCGCGGGCCTCAAATGGGCATTGAGGGCGTCGCGCACCGTGTCGTCGCGCCAGTCCTTCTGAAGATCGCAATGCGCCACCTGTCCGAGCGCATGGACGCCGGTGTCGGTGCGGCCGGCGCCGCGAATGCTGATCTCTTCGCCGGTGAAGGCAAAAATCGCATCTTCGATCGCCGCCTGCACGGACGGACCCGTCGTCTGCCGTTGCCAGCCGACGAAAGGGCCGCCGTCATATTCGATCAGGAGGCGGTAGCGGGGCATCACGAGGCTCTGCCGAAAGGCGCCGAGGCGCGGTCTATTTACGCGACGATAATGCGGAAATCGGCGGGCAGGCCGCGCAGTGCCGCGTTGGCATCCATCGCCTGCTTGCCGGCGCGCTGCACCTCGACGAGGCGAACGGCACCTTCGCCGCAGGCGATCGTCATGCCGTCGAGGAGTTCGCCCGGTTGGCCGGAGCCCTCGGCTTTTTCCGAGCGCAGCACCTTCACGCGTTCGCGCTTGCCGCCCGCCTCGATCTCGAACCAGGCGCCGGGGAAAGGCGAAAGCCCGCGGATGAGATTGTGCACCTCGCCAGCGGGATGCGACCAGTCGATCTTCGCTTCACTCTTGTCGATCTTGGAGGCGTAGGTAATGCCCTCTTCGGCCTGAGGCGTGGCGGTCAGCGCCCCGCGCTCCAACGCGCCGAGCGCCCGCACCATCAAATCGGCGCCGAGGCGCGCGAGCCGGTCGTGCAGCTGCCCGGTCGTCTCGTCGGGGCCGATTGGCGTCTTTTCGGCAAGGCAGACCGGGCCTGTGTCGAGACCTTCGTCCATGCGCATGACCATGACGCCGGTCTCCGGATCGCCCGCCATGACGGCGCGCTGGATCGGTGCCGCTCCGCGCCAGCGCGGCAGAAGCGAGCCGTGGAGATTGAGGCAGCCGTCTTTCGGCGCATCCAGGACCGGCTTCGGCAGGATGAGCCCATACGCGACAACGACGGCGACGTCGGCCTCGAGCGCTGCGAATTCCGCCTGCGCCTCCTCATTCTTGAGGCTTTTGGGCGTGCGCACGGGAATGCCGAAACGTTCGGCGTGGAGATGGATCGGGCTTTTGCGTTCCGCCATCCCGCGGCCGGCCGGACGCGGCGGTTGCGTATAGACGGCCGCCACCTCGTGGCCCTGGCCGACGAGTTCGAGGAAAGTTGGCACGGCGAAATCCGGCGTGCCCATGAAAATCACTTTGAGTGTCATCGCCTGTCCTTTGCCCCGTTCCGGGGACGGCTACATGGCCGAACTGGCGCTGCGTTCTTTCTCGCGCGCCGCCTTGGTGAAACGGCGGATGACCATGTCGCGCTTCAGCTTGGAGAGATAATCGATAAAGAGGACGCCGTTCAAATGGTCGACCTCGTGCTGGATGCAGGTGGCGAGAAGACCGTCGGCCTCGAGCTCCTGTTCCTTGCCGTCATAGTCGCGGTACGTGACCTTCACCCGTGCCGGGCGTTCCACATCGGCGAAATACTCCGGGATCGACAGACAGCCTTCCTCGTGCACGTTCGGATCGTCGGAACGCCAAACGATCTGCGGATTGACGAGAAACAGCGGCTCCCGCTTATCCTCTTCGCGGCTGACATCGATGGTAATGATCCGCTTCGGCACGCCGACCTGGATGGCGGCAAGGCCGATGCCGGGCGCCTCGTACATCGTCTCCAGCATGTCGTCGAGGAGCTTCTGGATCGGCTCGCTCATTCCCTCCACGGGATCGCTGAGCTTGCGCAGGACGGGGTCGGGAAGGGTGACGATGTCGAGTTTGGCCATAGCCCTCGCGACTTAGGGTTTCCGGGGGCTGCGGTCAATGTCGAGTGACGGCCGAGTGCGCGCGGCGAATCAGCTATGTTCATGAAATGGACTCATGGTCGCCCGTCTTTGCCGATTCGCTTGCCAGACTTGCAAACGCCGACCCGCTTGTGCTCTCGGCGGCCGGCTTCGGCGGGCTCGTGCTTCTCTTCGTGCTCATCATCACTCTGCGTGCCGGCGCGAAGAACCGCCGGGTCGCGGCTGAGGCGAGCGCACAGGCGGCGGAAATGCGTGGCGAGCTTTCGGCTCTTCTCAAGACCCAGGCCGAAATGTCAGGGCGCATGCAGTCGATGGCGGAGATTTTCGGCAGCCGCCAATCGGAGCTCAACCGACATCTGTCTGAGCGTCTCGATGGGATCGGCCACCGTCTCAACCGCTCCGTCGGTGAGGCGGCGCAGAATACGGGCGAAAATCTGCGCCAGCTGCACGAGCGGCTTGCCGTGCTCGACCGTGCGCAGAAGAACATCACCGAGCTCGCCGGCCAGGTGACGACCCTGTCGAACATCCTGGGCAACAAGCAGACGCGCGGCGCTTTCGGCCAGGCGCGCATGGAGGCGATCGTCGCCGACGGTCTGCCGAAGGGCGCCTACCGCTTCCAGGCGACCCTGAAATCCGGCGCCCGGCCCGATTGCTTGATTTTCATGCCGAACGGCGTGCCACCGCTCGTCGTCGACGCCAAGTTTCCGCTCGAAGGTTACAACGCCCTCAAGGACGCGGAGACGGCGGAGACCAGGAAGGCGGCGCAGGCGCAGTTCCGCACCGATCTCCTGAAGCATATCCGCGACATTCAGGAGCGGTATCTGACCCCCGGTGAGACGCAGGACACGGCCTTCATGTTCGTGCCTTCGGAGACGGTCTTCGCCGAAATCCACGAACGCTTCGAAGAGGTGGTGCAGCGCGCCTACCGGGCGCGCGTCGTCATCGTCTCGCCCTCACTCCTGATGCTGTCGATCCAGGTGATGCAGGCCGTCCTGCGTGATGCGCGGCTGCGCGAGCAGGCACATGTCATCCAGGAAGAGGTGATGTCGCTGATGGAGGATCTTGGGCGCCTCGACGAGCGTGTCCGAAAACTCGCTACGCATTTCGGTCAGACGAGCCGCGACATCGAGCAGATCCTGATTTCGAGCGACAAGCTGCAAAAGCGCGGTGCCCGGATCGAGGGGCTGGGCTTCGGCGAAGAGGCGGAAGAGGAAAAACTCGCGGCGGGAGGCGAGAGGCCGTGAAAAACCGTCGTTGATCCGATGTGACAACCCTGAGTTTGTGCGCTGGGCGCTCAGGGTGCATTTTCCCATCCGAAGACGTGGGCGCTACATCTGTTGACATATGTCAACGAGCGCCTCATTTTGAGGAAATGAGTGACCCAGCTGCCCCGCCATCCGAACAGAGAGATCGAGGCTGCGGTTCACTTCGCTGAAGTCCGCGGCTGGCGCGTCGAGAAGCGACAGGGTCATTGTTGGGGCCGGTTGTTCTGCGCCTTCGCCAGCCGAGAGGGATGCATCGTGTCGGTTTGGTCGACCCCGAGAAATCCGCGCAACCATGCCGAGGGGATCAGGCGCGCTGTCCTGCGTTGTCCCCACCAGGCGGCGGAACGGGATGACGAGGAGACCAATCGCAATGGCTGAGCATCACTTCACGCTCATCGCATCGGGATTGTCTCCCGAAGACGATGATTTCGAGGAAGGGCTGTTCGCCGCGGGTTGCGACGATGCGACAATTTCCGTTTCGAGAGGGCGCGTCGTTCTCGACTTTGCACGCGAGGAAAAGAACTTCATCCAGGCCCTTGCCTCTGCGGTCGAGAGCGCGGAGGCAGCCGGCGCTCGGATCGAGCGGATTGAGCCGGATCCGCTGGTGAGCGCTTCCGACATTGCCCGCCGAACCAACCTCACGCGCGCCGCTATCTCCAATTACGCCAAGGGCATGCGGCTCGGGAACTTTCCTCCCTTCCCGTCCCCGCTTGCCCGCGTTTCGAGCGATAACCCGCTTTGGGATTGGGGAGATGTCGCGGGTTGGTTGCGCCGCTGCCACAAGCTCTCGGATCCAGACGCATCGGTCGAAGCACGTATCATCAGCCTGGCCAACCGGGCGTTGCTGATCATCCCGCGGAGCGACCCCCAATCCCTCAGATGCGCATTGATCTCAGTCGCGAAGGACGAACGTCGCCGGTCCAGCGTGGCCGCCTGAAGAGCGGCGGGTCGAGCCGCGACTCAGAAGGCCCTGACTTTGGGGGTCATCCAGGCCGATCCTTTCGCGTGTCGCGGACGCTCTGCCGAAGATCTCACAGGTCACCTCATCATGCCGAGCGCGCCGCGCGTGCGAGCCCGTGTTGGACGAGCCGGTCGATGACCTCGGCGTAGCCGACGCCGCTTGCCGCCATTGCCTTGGAGTACATGCTGATATCTGTGAAGCCCGGGATGGTGTTGAGCTCGTTGACGAGGATGCGGCCTTCGCCCGTGACGAAGAAGTCGACGCGGGCCATGCCGTCGCAGCCGAGCGCCCGGAACGCCTTTGCGGCAAGGGTGCGGATCTCGGCTTCGAGATGAGCCGGCAAGTCGGCTGGGACCTTCAAGGCGGCACCGGTCTCGTCGATATATTTGGCGTCGTAGCTGTAGAAGCCGTGGCGTTCCGCCGGCACGATCTCGCCCGGACGCGAGACGAAAAGCTCGCCTTTCGGGTCTTCAAGGACGGCGCATTCGATCTCGCGGCCGGCGATGAATTCCTCGGCTAGAAGCCTGGTATCGTGCCGAAAGCCCTCCGCGAGGGCGGCGGCAAAGCCTGCTTCGCTCGTCACTTTGCTCACCCCGACCGACGAGCCCTGCCGTGCCGGCTTGAGGAAGAGGGGAAGGCCGAGTGCGCCTTCGATGTCGGCAAAGGAAGGGGCCTCTCCCGCTGCGATCGTCACCGCCCGCGCGACCGGCAGACCGGCTTCCGTCAGGAGGCGTTTGGCGATGTCCTTGTCGATCGCGGTTGCCGAGCCAAGGATGCCGCAGCCGACGAAGGCAACGCCCGCCGCCTCCGCCAGACCCTGAACCGAGCCGTCCTCACCGAAGAGGCCGTGCAGGACGGGAAAGAGGATGTCGATAGCAGCGATCTCTCCGGCCGGTCCTTCGGCTGGCAGTGCGAGCATGCGGCCTTTGCCGCCAGGCAGAAGGGCGAGCTCTGTCCCTGTCTCCGGCGTCGTCGGGCGACTGGCTTCGAAACGGCTTTCAATCCAGCGTCCGTCACGCGTGATGAAGATCGGCACGAGATCGTAAGTCTCGGGGTCGAGCGCCCGCATGACGTTGGTCGCCGACATGATTGAAACATCGTGTTCGGCCGAACGGCCTCCAAAAAGGACCGCGATACGCGTGCGCGAGGACGAAGGCGTCATGGTGGCTCCTGCAGGAGATTTCTGAAATGGGGGCTAAAACGCCGTTCTCGCCCGCATCGCGGCTGCGAGCGTGCCGTCGTCGAGATAATCGAGCTCGCCGCCGACGGGCACGCCATGGGCGAGCCGCGTGACCTTGACGTGACACGAGGCGAGCTCGTCGGTGAGGTAATGCGCCGTCGTCTGGCCCTCCACCGTGGCGTTGACGGCAAGGATGATCTCCGTGACCTCAGGCGCCGCCGCGCGGCCGAGAAGGCTGTCGATGGCAAGATCGTCCGGCCCGATCCCGTCGAGCGGGGCGAGCACGCCGCCGAGCACGTGATAGCGCGCCTTGGTGGCGGCGGCGCGTTCCAGCGCCCAGAGGTCGCCGACGTCTTCGACGACCACGATGGTGGAGGGATCACGCGCCGGATCGGCGCACACCGAGCAGGGGTCGCGGCTGTCGATATTGCCGCAAACGGAGCACACCTTTGCCGCCTCCGCCGCTTCGCGTGCCGCATTGGCGAGCGGCACGAGCAGCGTCTCTTTCTTCTTGATGAGCACGAGCGCGGCACGTCGGGCCGAACGCGGCCCGAGCCCCGGCAGGCGAGAGAGGGCCTGGATCAGTTTCTCGATCTCGGGCCCGACAGTGGAAGCGGCCATGATATCCTTCGAGAAGCCCGACCTAGAACGGCAGCTTCATGCCCGGAGGCAGCGGCAGCCCGGAGGTGAGCTCAGACATTTTCTCCTGCGTGACCTGGTCGGCCTTGCCGCGTGCGTCGGCGACTGCCGCGACGATGAGGTCTTCCAAAATCTCCGTCTCGTCCTCTTTCATGAGCGAGGGGTCGATCTTGACCGATTTGAGCATACCCTTGCCGTCGACCACGACGGAAACGAGCCCACCGCCGGAAGCGCCCGCGACCTCCATCGCGGCCACCTCCTCCTGCAGCTCCTGCATTTTTCCCTGAAGCTCTTTGGCTTGCTTCATCATACCCATGAGATCGCGCATGGCGTCATTCATCCTCTCTTGATGGGTCGGGCGCCTCACCCGCCTCGTCGTCATTGTCGTCGTCTTCGGGGCGGGAGCGTACGGCGACGATCTCTGCGCCCGGAAACCGTTCCAGAACCTTCTGCACGATGGGGTCGGCTTCCGCCTCCGCCATCAGCCGTGCATCTTCAGCCTGCTTCACTTCGCGCAACGTTTGCGCGCCGCTTGCCTGACTGACGATCACGACCCAGCGCTGGCCGGTCCATTGCGACAGGGCCGCAGAAAGCCGTTGCGGCAAATCCGCCAGCGCGCCCTCATCAAGGGCGATCTCCACCCGCCCGTCTTCGACCTTGACCGGCCGCACGAAGCGTTCGAGCGCGTTGACGAGGCGGATATCGCGCCGGGCGCGCCCTTCGGCAACGATGTCGGCGAAACTTTGCAATCGCGGCCCGGCCTGGACCTCTGCCGCTCGGGCCGCGGCGGCGGTTTGGGGGCTGGGCTCCGGGCGTGTTCGTGCCCCACCATTGCCGGACTGCACGAGCCGCGCCTGTGGCGGGGGCGGCGGGGCGGAGCCGCCACTGCCGCCACTGCCGGCCGGGCGTGCTCCGCCGCCGGGCCTGTCCTGCTCGTCGGCGAGCGCCTTCAGCGCCTCTTCCGGTGTCGGCAGATTGGCCGCGTGGCAGAGCCGCACGATCACCATGTCGGCGGCCTGTTCGGGATGGGCCGCAAGCTGCGCTTCCTGGATGCCTTTCAGGAGGATCTGCCAGGCCCGCGAGAGAACGGACACGGCGAGCGTGCCGGCAAGCGCTTCGCCGCGTACCCGCTCCGTCTCCGAAATGGCGCTCGAAGGCGCGGTCCCAGGTGCGAGCTTGGAGACGGTCACGTAATGGCAGAATTCCGCAAGATCGGTGAGGACGGTGACGGGATCGGCGCCGCGCTCGTGCTGCAGCCGCAATTCGGCGAGTGCCGAGGCCGTATCGCCCTTCATCACCTCTTCGAAAAGGTCGACGATGCGGGCGCGGTCCGCCAGACCCAGCATGTCATGCACAGTGTCCGCGCCGACCCGGCCGGCGCCATGGGCGACCGCCTGATCGAGGATGGAAAGCGCATCGCGCACCGAGCCTTCGGCGGCGCGGGCAACCATCCGCAGCGCCTCGGCTTCGACCTCGAAGCCTTCCTTGCCGGCGATGGAATTGAGATGTGCGATGAGTTCGGCGGCATCGACGCGCTTCAGGTCGAAACGCTGGCAGCGCGACAGCACCGTCACCGGCACCTTGCGGATCTCGGTCGTGGCAAAAATGAACTTCACATGCGGAGGCGGCTCTTCGAGCGTCTTCAGCAGCCCGTTGAAGGCCGCCTTCGACAGCATGTGCACCTCGTCGATGATGTAGACCTTGTAGCGCGCCGAGGTGGGCGCGTAGCGGGCCGAATCGATGATGTCGCGGATGTCGTCGATACCGGTATGGGAGGCGGCATCCATCTCCATGACGTCCGGATGGCGCCCTTCCATGATGGCGCGGCAATGCACGCCCTCTTCGGAAAACTCCACCGTCGGCGCGCCTTCGCCCTCTTTGGGCTGATAGTTGAGGCCGCGGGCGAGAATGCGCGCCGTCGTGGTTTTGCCGATGCCCCTGACGCCGGTCAGCATCCAGGCATGGGGAATGCGGCCGGCCCTGAAGGCGTTCTTCAGGGTGCGCACCATCGCCTCCTGGCCGATCAGATCGTCGAAGCCGGAGGGGCGGTATTTGCGGGCGAGAACCTGGTAGCCGGGCGCAGCGCTCATTGTGCTGTTTTAGAGCATGATCGGCTTGGGTTGAATGCCGGACGCGATAAGCGATCCAAACGATGTTCCCTTTGATGCCGCGCCAACGAAAAGGCCGCCTTGCATGGCGGCCTGATTGAAGAAGGAGACTGGACGACGACCCGCGCCGAATTCGTTGGGGCTGCTTCCTTCCGGACCTGACCCGATTGGCGAAGGACGCGCCCGTCGCCAGCCTCCCGGTGCCTATATGACGATTTTGCGCCGCGCCCGCAAGGGGAGCGCACGACTTGCACGATGGGGCGCTTTGTCCGAGGCGGAAGACGGGCGGCGCGGCCTCTAGGCGCCGCGTGCTGTGACGATCTCCGAGACGAAGGCGGCGAGGTTGTCGGTGACGAAATCGACATGCTCCGCCCCGTCATGACCCTCCATCTCCCATTCGGCATGGAAGACTTCGCGCGTACCCGACGGTACGACGAGAACGGTGCGCATGCCGAGGTCTTTCGGAACCAGGAGGTTGCGCGACAGATCTTCGAACATGGCCGCCTTCGAAGGCGCGATATCGTAACGCTCGATGAAGCGCCGATAGGTCTCCTCGCGCGGCTTCGGCAGAAGGTCGGCGGCGACGATGTCGAAGATGTCCTCGAAATGATCCGAGAGACCGAGCTGCGTCGCCGTTTGCTCCGCATGCGCGCGCGAGCCGTTGGTGAAGATGAATTTGCGGCCGGGCAGACGGGCGATCGCCGCCGCAAGTTCGGGGGCCGGGGCGAGCGCGGAGCGGTCGATGTCGTGCACGAACTCGAGGAAGCTGTCGACGTCGACATCGTGCTCCAGCATCAGCCCGCGCAGCGATGTGCCGTGCCGTTCGTAGAATTCTTTCTGGATGCGGTGGGCTTCAGTCTCGTCGACATTCAAGAGATCACCGACATAGCGGCGGATGCGCTCGTCGATCTGCACGAAGAGGTTCGAGTCACGCGGATAAAGCGTGTTGTCGAGATCGAAGATCCATGCCTCGACAGCCGCGAAGACGCTGAGATCTTCAAGGCTGTGGGGCGCAATGTCTTCTGCTGCAAGTGCGTTCATGACGTCTGCTTACGCGATTTCGTAAACATGTGCACGACTTGCTTTGTTGAGGCTGACATGTCTGCGATGCGCGCGATCACGCTCCCGTGGCCGCACCGGGGAACCGACGGACGCGCTCCGTCGGAGGGCTTTTCGCGCAATGTGCAGGGCCGAAGGTTAGGTCGTGCGTTCCGGGGCTCCGTCGGGGCGGATGCGCGTTCCGGCGCCGTGCACCGTGAAGAGCTCCAGAAGCACCGAATGGGGGGCCTTGCCGTCGACGATGACGACGCTTTCGACGCCCCGCTCCACCGCCTCGATGCAGGTTTCCACCTTCGGGATCATGCCGCCGCTGATGGTGCCGTCGGCGATGAGGGCGCGCGCTTCGGCGACGGTGAGCTCGTCGATCAGTTTTCCCGATTTGTCGAGCACGCCGGAGACGTCGGTGAGGAAGAGGAGGCGCTTGGCCTCGAGCGCGCCGGCGATGGCGCCGGCAAAGGTATCGGCGTTGATGTTGTAGGTCTCGCCGTCGCGGCCGGGTGCCACCGGGGCGATCACCGGGATCATCTCGGAGCGCGCCAGAAGGTCGAGCAGCGTCCGGTCGACTTCCACCGGCTCGCCGACGAAGCCGAGATCGACAACCTTCTCGATATTGGAATCGGGGTCGACGACGGTGCGCTTCAGCTTTTCGGCGAAGACCATATTGCCGTCCTTGCCGCAAAGCCCGATGGCCCATTCGCCCTGCGCGTTGATGAGCGCGACGATCTCTTTGTTGATGGAGCCCGCCAGCACCATCTCGACCACTTCGACGGTCTTGCGATCGGTCACGCGCAGGCCGCCCTTGAATTCCGAGACGATGCCCATCTTTTCCAGCATGCCGCCGATTTGCGGGCCGCCGCCATGGACGACGATGGGGTTGACCCCGGATTGCTTCAAGAGAGCGATATCGCGGGCGAAGGCCGTGGCGAGATGCTGATCGCCCATGGCATGGCCACCATATTTGACGACCACCGTTCGCCCCTCGTAGCGCTGCATATAGGGCAGGGCCTCAGACAGAAGTCTCGCCTGGTCGTACGCTTCGCTCTTGCTGGCTTCGCTCATCGAGTGCTCCGAAGATCAAGGGCCGGAAGGCGTCTTTGACGCGCGGCCGAGGGAGAGGATCTGGAGGGCGTCGGCAACCGGCGCTTCAGGGCGCGGTGTCTAGCAAGTCTCGCCCGCCTTGCCAATCAATGAGCGCGGCGGCAGTCGTGCGCACGGCGTCGAGGCCGCTATCTTTGAAGCTCGATGTGGCGAGAATTTCCGGAAAGGCGGCTGGGCGTTTGCGGATTGCTTCGGCGGTCGCCTCGATCAGTCGGGCAAGCTCTCCGGGCTTCGGCTTGTCGGCCTTCGTCAGCACGATCTGGTAGGTGACGGCCGCCGTATCGAGTTCCTTCATCACGGTGAGATCCGCCGCTTTCAGCCCATGGCGGGCGTCGATGAGAAGGAAGACGCGCCGAAGCGTCGCCCGGCCCTTGAGGTAGTCGTGGATGAGCTTCGTCCAGTCCTCCACCTTGTCCTTCGGCGCCTTGGCGAAGCCGTAGCCCGGCATGTCGACGAGGGCGATGAGAGGTTCTTCGCCGCTGTCGCCGGGTTTGTCCGGGACGAAGAAATTGAGCGCTTGGGTACGCCCCGGCGTCTTGGAGGTGCGGGCGAGATCTTTCTGCCGCGTGAGCGCGTTGATCAGGCTCGATTTGCCGACATTCGAGCGGCCGGCGAAGGCGATCTCCACGGGGCCTTCCGGAGGAAGCGCCGCGAGGTTGGGCGCGGAGGCGACATAACGCCAGGGAGAGCCCCAGGGATTGCCCTGGCGGCTGTCCCGCTGGCTGTCACTTTGGCCCTCAGGCGGCTCATGCGGCATTGCTTGATCTCACCTGTTCGGGGGCGGCCGGCACCCTGCCGGCCGCTTTTGACTATTCGGCGGGCGTGTCGGACTTGCGGCCGAACAGACCCTTCACATTGTCCCACAGCTCGATCTTCACGCCGTTGCGCCGCATGATGATGCCCTGCTGGAGGACCGAGAGGAAGTTGTTCCAAGCCCAATAGATGACGAGACCGGCAGGGAACGATGCCAGCATGAACATGAAGATCAAGGGCATCCAGTTGAAGATCATCGCCTGGGTCTTGTCGGGTGGCTGCGGGTTCATGCGCATCTGCACGAACATCGTCAGACCCATGATGAGCGGCCACACGCCAAGATGCAGGAAGCTCGCTTCGAAAGGCAGGAGCCCGAACAGGTTGAAGATGTTCGTGGGATCCGGCGCCGACAGGTCGTGAATCCAGCCGAAGAACGGCGCGTGCCGCATCTCGATGGTGACGAAGAGCACCTTATACAGCGAGAAGAACACCGGGATCTGAATGAGCACCGGCCAGCAGCCGGCAAGCGGATTGATCTTCTCCCGCCTGTAGAGCTCCATCATCTCCTTCTGCATCGCCGGCTTGTCGTCTTTGTAGCGCTCCTGCAGCTTTTTGATCTGCGGCTGCATTTTCTTCATCTTCGACATCGAGGCGTAGGACTTGTTCGCCAGCGGGAAGAAGATGGCTTTGACGATGACCGTGACAGCCAGGATGGCGAGGCCGAAATTGCCGAGGAAGTGGAACAGGAAGTCGATGACGAAGAACATCGGCTTCGTCAGGAAATAGAACCAGCCCCAGTCGATCAGGAGGTCGAGGCGGTCGATATCGAAGCTCTGCTCGTACTGCTTCAGGAGCGTGACGACCTTGGCGCCGGCAAAAAGCAGCGTCTCGTGATTGGCCGAAGCGCCGGGCTGGACGGTGACGGCATCACCCAGAAAATCCGCCTGATAGGTCGGAACAGTTCCGTCCTCGGTTCTGAGGAAGCGGCCCTGGAACGGCGACTCGCCCCGTGGGATGAGGGCGGACGCCCAGTATTTGTCGGTGATGCCGAGCCAGCCGTCATTCGTCTTTGCTGGCGTGACGGATTCGTCTTCGAGATCGCTATATTTGACTTCCTTGAGGCCCTCGTCGCCGAAGACGCCGATCGGGCCTTCATGAAGAATATAGAAGCTGCGCCCGCCCGGCGTGCCGTGCCGGCTGATCAGGCCATAAGGATAAAGCGTCACGGGCGCGCCGGAGGAGTTCTCCACGCTTTGCGACACCGTGAACATGTAATTGTCGTCGACCGCGATCTGGCGCTTGAAGACGAGACCCTGGCCGTTGTCCCAGGTGAGGGTGACCGGCTTATCCGGCGTCAGCGTCTCCGCGTCGGTCTGCCAAACCGTATTGGCGTCCGGAACGGCCGGCCCACCCGCAGAGGCCACCCACCCAAAATCGGCATAATAAGGGTCGGCGCTGCCGATCGGCGAGAAGAGCTCGATCATCGGGCTCTTCGGATGGGGCGTCGCGTGGTAGCGCTTCAGGTCGAGTTCGTCGATGCGTCCGCCGACGAGGCTGATGGAGCCTTGAAGTGCCGGTGTGTCGACGGCAAGCCGGGGCGTGTCGGCGGCAGGCTCGGCCGTGCCGCCCGTCGCAGGCGCCGTCTCGCTCGCGGACGGCGGAATTTGCGGGGCCGCGCCAGCTGGGGCATCGGCACCTCCGGGCGCGGTCGCACCTGGCGTGCCGGCAACCGACGTGTCCTGGTCCGTCGCCTGCTGCACCTCTGCCTGCTGTTGCTGGCGCTGCGCTTCGATGCGCGGTCCGGCGACGAAGTACTGCCAGCCGAGCAGGATCGCCAGCGACAGTGCGATGGCGATAATGACGTTACGGTTGTTGTCCATCAGCGTCCCGTCCTCCGCGCTCGGGCGGAATTTTATGGGGGCCGCGGCGCTTTCTGCGCGAACGGCTCGAATGGTCGTGGTGAGCCGTCTCGCTCGAGGCTGTGAGCGCCGTGGAGAATGCGCCGACCAAATCGGCGAAATCGGCTCGAAGTGCCGGCAAACGTGTGATAACGACGAGGTCGCGCCCGGTCTGCTGTCGATCGCTGACAGCCTCCCGTGCGGCCTCTTTCAGGCGCCTGCGGATACGGTTACGCACCACCGCCTGGCGGGCCACGCGTTTGGACACCGTAAAGCCAATGCGCCCCTCATCTGAATCGCCGCGATCACGGCTTTCCAGAACGAAATAGGGACCCGCCCGGCGAAAGCCCTTGCGAGCTGCCAGGAAGTCCCTTCGTTTTTTGAGGCGCTGCATGGCGCCGAAGCTTACGCAGACAGGCGCTTGCGTCCCTTCGCACGTCTGCGGGCGAGAACCTTGCGGCCGTTCTTGGTGGCCATGCGAGCACGGAAGCCATGGCGACGCTTGCGCACGAGGCGGCTCGGTTGAAAAGTCCGTTTCATAATCGTTCTGCCGGCTGCGGCAGCCCTCAAGCTGGTGAACGGAAGTCAGCCGGCACCTTTGACCGAAATGCTGCTTCGATGTTCGGAATTCGGACCGTGCGCCATTGCGGCACGGTGCTTTTCGCGTGCGCGATATAGTGGCAATGCCTGGCCGAAGTCAACGCGCGTTCCAAAGGTCATGTTGGTATGAGAGAACGATCGCGTGATGTTCAATTCCGAGTGAAGCTCACCTTCTCCCGGCTTGAATGCTTACCTGGGGTCTGGGAGAGGGCTCCTTCGCGCGCGAGATCAAATATGGTGTCGAGCGGGCGAGGAGCACGCACAAGGCAGCGCCGAAGGATCGCAGGCGAATGGCCGAGAATAATGCCGGGACGGAAGTCAGGGAACAAAGCGCGGATGCTGGAGACGAAACCGAAGGCTGGGTGGGGGAGAACATAGAGGACCCGACCCCCAGTGAAGTGCCGCGCGCGCTTTGGCTGCGTTTCCTGCCGGTCGGGATTGTCGTGCTCCTGCTCCTCCTGTTCTATGCGGGGGGCTTTCAGGAGTTTCTCTCCCTGGGTGCGCTTCAAGAAGAAAGCGAGGCCCTCAAGGGCTTTGTTGACGACCGGCTCGCGCTTGCCGGTCTCCTCTATGTCATTGTCTATATAACCCTCGTCGCCGTCTCCTTTCCGGGGGCGAGCATCGTCACGATTGCGGGCGGGCTGCTCTTTGGCTGGATCCTGGGCGGAGCATTGTCGGCCGTGGGCGCCACGATCGGCGCTTGCATTATCTTTCTCATCGCCCGCACGTCGTTCGGCACGGTCCTCGCACGCCGTGCCGGCCCGCGCCTGAAGCGGCTGCAGTCGGGCTTCCAGGAAGACGCCTTTCATTATCTTCTGTTTTTGCGCCTCGCGCCGATCTTTCCGTTCTGGGTGATCAATCTCGCCCCGGCGCTGTTCGCCATGCGTCTCGGGCCCTATGCGCTTGCGACCTTCCTCGGCATTCTTCCGGGCACCTTCGCATATTCCTATTTCGGCGAGGGCGTGGGCACGGCTCTCGACGAAGAGGGGCCGGTCTTTTCGACGCAGCTTCTTCTCGGCTTCGCCGTCCTTGCCCTTGCCGCGCTTCTTCCCATCATGTTGAAGCGCTGGAGAGCCCGAAATGTCGGTGAAAAGACGTGACCGTTTGACGTGACAGAAGAGATCAAGACCGACATTTGCGTGATCGGCGCAGGCTCCGCCGGCCTGACGCTCGCGGCGGCCGCATCCGCTTTCGACGTTCCGACGGTTCTGATCGAAACCGGCAGGATGGGCGGCGATTGTCTGAACTATGGCTGCGTTCCTTCGAAGGCGCTGATTGCGGCGGCGCGCCACGTGGCGCATTTGCGCGAGGCGCCGGCTTTCGGCATCAAAGCGGGGTCCGCCGACGTCGATTTTGCGGCCGTTCACGCCCATATTCGCTCCGTCATTGCAGCGATCGCGCCCAATGATTCGCAGGAGCGTTTCACCGGCCTCGGCGTGCGTGTCATTCGCGAAAGGGCGTCGTTCCTGGACCGGCGCGCCGTGATTGCCGGCGAGACACGCATCAGCGCGCGCCGTTTCGTTATCGCCACGGGTTCGTCGCCGCAGGTGCCCGACATCGAAGGGCTCGATGGTCTCGATTACCTGACCAATGAAAGCCTCTTCGATCTGACGAAACTGCCGACCCATCTCATCGTCATCGGTGGCGGGCCCGTCGGTATGGAAATGGCGCAGGCGTTTCGTCGTCTGGGCTCGGAGGTGAGCGTCCTGGAGAGGGGCCACGTCCTTTCTCATGACGATCCGGAGCTTTCCGATCACGTTCGCCGCCGCCTCGTCGCCGAAGGCGTCACCATCCATGAAGAGACGGAGATTTCGCGCGTGGCCCGACGCGGCCGATACGGTGTGCGCGTGCATATTAGAAAGGCTGACGGCAGCGAAGAGGCCGTCGACGGGACGCAGATCCTGATCGCGACGGGTCGGAGGCCGAATGTCGGACGGCTCGATCTCGACAAGGCCGGGGTCGATTTCGACGAGACGGGCATCAAGGTGGGCGCCGACCTGCGCACCCGCAATCGTCGCGTCTATGCCGTCGGCGACGTGACGGGCGGACCCAATTTCACCCATTGGGCGGGCTATGAGGCGGGGCTCGTGCTGCGCCCGCTGCTGTTTCGTATCGGCGCGCGGCCGAAGCCCGACCTTCTGCCCTGGGTCACCTACACGGATCCGGAACTCGCCCATGTCGGCTTGACGCTTCAGGAGGCGGAGCGGCGCCATCGCCATGTGCGGGTCTTGCGCTGGCCCGTTGCGGAAAACGATCGCGCCAGGGCGGAACGGCAAACGGAGGGGCTGATCCGCCTCGTCACGACGCGTCGAGGTCGTCTTCTTGGTGTCGACATCGTTGCCCGCAATGCGGGCGAGATGATTGCCCCTTATGCGCTGGCGCTCTCGAAACGCCTCAATGTGCGCGATATGATGGGTATGATCCTGCCTTATCCGACCGTTTCGGAGGTGGGAAAGCGCGCGGCGACGAGCTTCTATGCCCCGATCCCGAACAAGGCGAAGGCGCTCGCACGTTTTCTGCGCCGGTTTGGCTGAAAGGCCGGGGCAGGGCGGAAGGCGGCCGGTTGTGATGCGGCGCGTGCGAGGCCCGCAAGGCGTCTGAGGAGTGTTTGGTGGCGCTTGAGGAAAAGCCCCCGGAGGAGATGACGAGAAAGTCGCGGCTTGCCGAGCTGTGGCCGGTGCGAGGGCTGTCCGGCAAGCTTCTCGTGCTGACGATCACCTTCGTCATGGTCGCGGAGGTGCTGATCTACGTGCCTTCGATCGCCAATTTCCGCAATATGTGGCTCGATGAGAAGCTCGAGGCGGCGTCGATCGCGGCCCTTGCCGCGTCGAGCCCTGGCGCAACCCCTTTCCCGGAAGATCTGCAGAAGCGTCTCTTGCAGGCGATCGGCATGGAAGCGATCGCGATGATGGAGAACGGCCAGCATATCCTGATCGCGGCCGGCAACATGCCGGAGGAAGTGGCAGTTCATCAGGATCTGCGCGAGCTGGGGCCTGCGGAGGCGATTGCGGCGGCGTTCGGTACGCTCTTTTTGGGGGGCGGGGACCGGCTCATCCGGGTTTCGGGAGAACCTCCGGCCGGCATGGCGATGTTCGAAATCGTGCTGCGCGAGGATGGTCTGCGTCAGGCGATGCTGCGTTACTCACGCAATATCCTGCTCCTCTCCATGGCGATTTCCGTCATCACCGCCTCCTTCGTCTATCTGGCGCTGAGACGCATGATCGTGCGGCCCATTCAAAAGCTCGCCGCCAGCATGCAGGACTTTTCCGCCGATCCGGAGGATGTGCGCTGTGAGGTCACGCCGACCGGCCGCCATGACGAGATCGGCCGTGCCGAGGAGCGTTTCGCCGAAATGCAGGCGGCCTTGCGCGACATGTTGCATCAGCGCCGGCATCTCGCCAATCTCGGTCTCGCGGTCTCCAAGATCAACCACGACCTGCGAAACATCCTGGCCTCCGCCCAGCTCTTCTCAGACCATCTCGGCGAAGCGCAAGATCCGCTCGTGCGCCGCATCGCGCCAAAACTTGTGGGCACCATCGATCGGGCGATCGGCTACACCCGCTCGGTTCTCGCCTATGGCCGCGCCGAAGAGGCGGAGCCAGTGCGCCGGCTCGTCTCCGCACGGCGGCTGGTGGAGGAAGTGGCGGAAATCTTGAGCCTGACGCCGGACGGCACGGTCGTTTTCGAAAACAGGGTCCCGGGCGATCTGGAGATCGACGCCGACCCCGACCAGTTCTTCCGCGTCATGCTCAACCTCTGCCGCAACGCCCAGGAGGCGCTCGTGTCGGATGAAAATGCCTCCGTCATCCGCCGTCTTTGGGTCGAGGGGGAACGCACGGGTGCGGTTGCGCGCCTGCGTGTTTGTGACACGGGACCGGGCCTTCCGAAGCGGGCGCGCGAGGCGCTTTTCGAGCCCTTCCAGGGCTCCACGCGGCCCGGCGGTGTCGGGCTCGGTTTGGCGATCGCGCAGGAGATCGTGGCCGCTCATGGCGGAGAAATCGCGCTTCTGGAGCGGGCAGGGGCCGGAACCGTCTTTCAGATCGAGATCCCCGACCGTCCAGCGCGGCTGGCCGATATGCGCGATCGCCGCAAAGCATAAAAGCCGTGAAAGAGGCTGCGAGAGGTGCTTGCAATCCGTCTTCTGAGCGATTAGGTGTGTCGCTCCGCGCCGCAGCCGATAGGCTTGCGACGACAGCGGCAAGCACCGGTAGCTCAGCTGGATAGAGCACCAGACTACGAATCTGGGGGTCAGGGGTTCGAATCCTCTCCGGTGCGCCAACTCACATTTCTGCATAGTTAGGCCTCCTAACACATTGAAAGGTATAGTGGTTTTCGGGGTTCGAAAACCGCTTGCGCGATGATACGGCAAACGGTCGGCAAAGGTGAGTTTGAGGGCAGTCCGCTTGTCCTCAAGCCGCTCGGAAGCCCAAAGATTCCAGGGGTTTGACAAGAACGCCATCGCGAGTTCGAACAAATCCTCAAAGCTGCGCTTCGGTCCGCCCCCTTTGGCCAGCTTTTCGGTGGCCAGCAGCTTATCCTTCTCCAACTTTGCGATACGGCGCTCATAGGCCGAGACGGCTGTCGCGCTATCAGAATCGACGATGCGGTCGACCAGCTGCTCGATCTGCTTTTCCACCTTGATGATATCGCGCTGTAGCGTGGCCTTGAGCGTTTCAGACTGCGCCAGACGCGCGTCCCATGCCCTGCGGAACATCGCCTTGGTGATGTCGAACAGCGTTGGCGAGGGCTGCAGGCGGCACAGCAGCGATTCGAACTCGCCTTCGAGCCGATCGCGCGGGATCGACTTGCGATGGCTCTCGCAGGCGCGATTGTAGCAGAGATAGTACGGGTGCTTCACGCCGGTCTTGCTGGTTGACCAGCACGCGGTCAGCGGTTGCTCGCAATCGCCGCACAAGACGAAGCCGCGAAGCGGAAAATCGGCGTTGATGTCCTTGCGCGCCGGCACCCGCGCACCACCCTTGAGGCGGTCGAGGATCTTCTGGTGTGTCTCCAGGGTGATCAGGCCTTCGTGCCGCGCCTTGCGCAGGGGAATGTCCCATTTGGGCACTTCGAGATATCCGGCATAGGTGACGCGCGTCAGAATGTCGGTGATCCGCTGATTGCGAATCTGTCCATCAGGCAGGTCTGTGGGAAAGTCGGGTTGGGCTTCCAGGAAGCGCTTCACTTCGACCTGTGTGTCGAAGCGTCCCGAGGCGTAGCCTTCCAACGCTTCCTGAACGATCGAGGCTAGCGGCTCGTTGCGGATAAGCAGTTTCCCGTGCCCGTCGGCCTTCTGGTAGCGGTAGCCGATGGGTGGCTGGAACACCCAGTAGCCGTTGAGACAGCGCGACTGCATCCGGTTCAGCGTCTGCTCGGCATTCTTGCGGCTTTGGTGCTGGGAGACCGAAGCGAGGATATATTCGTGCAGTTCGCCGTCAGCATCGTCGCGCAGTTCGACGGAGGGCGATTCCAGGATGCCGCCGGCCGCGATGATGGCCTGGCGCAGATCGAAGTGAATGCGGACATTACGGGCAAACCGCGTCAGATCATCGATGATGACGACATGCGGATTTTTGCGGTCGGCTTTGAGAAAGGCGAGCATGGACAGAAGGCCGGGCCGGTCGGCGCGCTGCCCTGTCAGGTCGTCGGTGAAGACACGCACCACATCATAGGCGCGGTATTTCGCGTATTCGCGGCAGCGTGTTTCCTGCGAGTTCAGCCCGTCGCCGCGCTTGGTTTGGGCCTTGCTCGATACGCGGCAATAGATAACCGCCTGCGTGACGTTATGGCTTGGCCCGTTGTCAAATCTCATGCTTTCCTGCCTTTCTGGAGTCTCTCCTTTTCATTCGATTGGTCGTTCGCGCCTTTGAACCGCTGGCGGAGCGGCGAATCCTTCTCCAACCGCAGAACCTGAGCGCAGGGTTCCGATCGGGACTGGCTATCGATGGCATGGCTCACGGAGTCGATGCCAAAGCCGAGATCAACGAAGGACACAACAATATACCAGAGCGTTTCGATGAATTCACGCTTTTCGTCATCGGTGAGGTCGGATTTATCGAGAGCGTCTGCATATAACTGCCAGTCAACAGAAAGACGCGGTGCTTTTTCGCTATTGACGCAGGTGTTCTCTTCGATCTCAGCCATTTTTTGACTTTACCTTTCTGGATAGGTCATCCGTAATTGTCAGAATAATTCTCTCGGAACTTCAGAAAATATGAAGAGATACCCTCCATAAAATCGGCTTCCATGTGGTATGCAAATTGTGCAGTGCAGCCTCAAAGATTTGCGATAGCCGTTATATTTCAGGCGCCGCCGCTTCGTTTTGGTGCCGGTCTCTTTTTGGCAACGACGTGCATATGCATGCAGTTTCGCATGCAGTCGGCTCGCCGCCTATTGCTTGTGACTCATTCTAGGTGAGCCTCGCCGGGTCGAAATACGGCGGATCGGCGGATAGACTGGGTAGATTGGCAGGGGGTAGGAATTTGGCGGTGGACTGGCTGAAGGCGACGACCGGAGAGCGCAAGGCGCTACACCGCGTCACCAGCGCAATCCTCAAAACTGAGGGCCTAGGCTGGCAGCAGTTCTTTCTCGATGAGCTCAAACCGCCACTGCATGTCGCGGACACGTATCATCAGAGCAATTTCGCCAAGGGCACGATCGCCAGAGGCCGCGCCTTGCGCATCTACAACTGGATCGTCGCCAACCACCTCGATCTGGCGGTCCGGCTTGACCCCAGACTGTTCGATCCGTCGCTCAAGAGCGACTGGCAGCACTTTCTCGGAAGCCAAGGCCGTTATGGTGACGCCCAGCTCGTACGACCACAGCATGGTCGCAACCTCGTCGAGCGCGCCGACAAGAACCCCGTCGCCGACAACCCCGTCCCCCTCGGCCAGAGCTTCTGGTTCCTGATCCGCAACGCGATCGATGGCTTTGTTCTGGGGCTGGAGGAATACGAGGGCGACTGGTTTCCGATGGCGCTCGCGCATGACGACGTCACGATGGCGGTTCCATGTCCGGCCGGAAAGCAGCCGCTACCGTACAACATCGATACGGGGCAGCCGGTCATGCTCAGCGAACGAGCTGATGCTGGACTACACGGCTTTGCATTTCTCGTCGGGCCGGAGAGCCTGGTCCGACCCTTCGAGCGTCAGCTAACGCTTGGCCATGCCATCTTGCCCGAAACCCTGGACGCGATCGCCCACGACTTCATAGAATCGGATGCTGGGACGATGGCCGTGCACCGGTTGAACATCATCTTTGTAAACGGCTGAATGTCGGCTGTTCGGCTTTTCGCCCCGTGGACAAAACCGGAACATTCATTGACTCCAGCCATCGAATCTCTGTTAGGTGGTCATCCCGCTTGGCAGACGGTGTTTTCGATGAGCATTGCAGACGACTTCAAGACGCTTCTTAGCAATATTCAGGTTGCCAACGCCGACACCATCGCTTTGCGGTACGGCGAAATCACAGCGGTATTGAACAAGGAATTTCGCGACACGGAGTCGAAGACGGCCAACAGCCTGCAAGTCGGCTCTTACGGTCGTTGGACGGCTATCAAGGGCATATCTGATCTGGATATGATCTACATCGTACCTGCATCGAAGTGGGAGACGTATAAGAACGGGGGGCAATATGCGCTTCTGCGTGACACCAAAGACGCGATCAAGGCGCGTTACCCTGCCACCACCGTCAAGGTGGACCGTCTTGTCGTCCGGGTGCTCTACAAGGATTTCCACATCGAGGTGATGCCGGCGTTCAGGGAGAACGACGGCAGCTACAAGTATCCGGACACGAATAGCGGCGGATCGTGGAAGATCACAAAACCCCAGGCCGAACTCGATGAAATGCGCGCGGCTAATGTGCGGAAGAACCGAAACCTCCGCCGCCTCTGCAAAATGACCCGCGCCTGGAAGAACAAGCATGGCGTCGCGATGGGCGGGTTGCTCATCGATACTCTGGCCTACAACTTCCTCGAATCGACCGAGGAATATGATACAAAAAGCTATTTCTGGTACGATTATTTGTGCCGGGATTTCTTCAAGTATCTGGCGGATCAGCCGAAGCAGTCTGAATATGCTGCCCTTGGGAGCCGTCAACGCGTCCGCGTAAAGAAGCGCTTCGAAAAGAAGGCAGCCGAGGCGTATGAGCTTTGCAAAAAAGCGATCGCTGCAAGCGGGCAAAAGAACGAACGCCAGAAATGGCGGGCAGTGTTCGGCAACGGCTATCCTGCTCCCGAAGCAGTGTCGGAAGATGCGGTCGCGACATCGGTAGCCAAGGCGGAATTCCGATACACCGAGGAGTTTGTCGAGAACCGCTTTCCGATCGATATCCGCTACGATCTTCAGATCAACTGTGAAGTCACCCAGAATGGTTTTCGCCCGACCATGCTGCTCGATCTCCTCGGGCGGCACGGCATTCTTCTGCGAAGGAAAAGCCTCCGCTTTTTCGTTGCCGATGGAAGCGATCTTCCGGAGGACGCCGCCCTGTATTGGAAGGTATTGAACCGTGGCGAAGAGGCAGAGCGGCGCGATGAGATTCGGGGGCAAATTCTAAAAGACGACGGTCACTGGGAACGCCAGGAGCGCACCAGTTTCCGTGGCAACCATCTTGTCGAGTGCTACGCCGTGCAAAACGGCGTCGTCGTGGCGCGCGACAGCGTCCTCGTTCCGATCAGCGCCGAAGTTGCGGCAGCTGCGTAGGAGGCTGGCTTGGAAAATACTGTCACGCTGGAAGAGCAAATTCGCGAGTGCTTCGGACGTGTTGTCTATTCCCATAAGACGCACGAGCAGATGGCTGATCAATGCACAGCACGGCTCAACCAGTTCAAGGTGGCCCAGATTGTCCTGACGGCGCTAACGAGTACCGGCGCCGTGGGTGTCATATTCACCACCGCATTGTGGGTCGAGATCAGCACGGTCGTGCTTTCCTTTTCGACGCTTTTCGTATCCACCTATCTTAAGAATTTTGATCTGGGTGCAATTGCGCAAAAGCATCGTGATGCGGCGTCGAAGCTCTGGAACGTGCGCGAGTGCTATCTGTCATTGCTGACGGATCTCCCAATTCTAAATCCTGGGACAGCGATAGCCCGGCGCGACGAACTGCAGACGATGCTCGCGGCCATCTACCAATCGGCGCCGCAAACCAACGGCAAGGCCTACAAGGCCGCTCAGGATCGGTTGAAGAACAAGGAAGACCTGACGTTCAGCCCTGAAGAAATCGACTGCTTCCTTCCGCTCTCATTGAGGCGAGCGAGCAGATCGACGGTCTGAGTGGTGCAGCGACGCATCGTGGCTCACAGCGACAGCCCGCGCTCTCCCATCATCGCCATGATCGCAGCATTGAGCGGCATGAGGGCCAAAAGTTCCTTCGCGCCTGCCGTTCGCAAATCCGCTTCGGTCTCTGCCGTGCCTTCCTGGACAGTTCCGATATCGGCGAAGAAGTCAGCCGGATCGCCAAGTTCGCGTGCGACGCTATCCGCCTTCGCGGCTCGCGCCAGCGCTGCGGCATCGGCAAAGGCCGGGATGATGACCTCGCTTTGATAGGCTTCGCTCTCGGCGTCGGAGGGCAGGTCTTCTTCGCGCACTTCTGAAAGGCCGAGTTCCTGCGCCTTGGTCTGTGCCGGGACCGACCACAGGCTCGCCAAGTGGCCGAGCAGCTGGAAGATCCGTGTCGCCGCACTCGGATGTGTCGCGCCGTCCGAGCCGCTTGCCTCATCCTCGCGTTCGATCAGCACCATCACCGCCATGACGGCGGCGCTGCGCACGCGCAGGACGTCCCACTGTTCGTTCGAATAGCCTTCGAGCAGAAATTCAATCGCCTCGTGGTCGGCTTGCAATTCGAGACAGCGTTCAGCCGCCGAGCGGTTCCCGTGGCCGAGCTCATCGACAGGTGCGGCCGCTTGTGGCGTGCGTGACAGCAATCCGCGTGCGCGCGATGTACCCGCTTCGGTAATCCCGCCACCGGTGAACCCGAAATGGTCGAGATCGGAATGGGCCATTTCATGCAGCAGCAGAAACACCAGGCTGACCTGAGTCATGAACGCGATATCGTCGGTGATCCGCCTGCCGTCGATCACCAGCAGCCCGTCATCCTGAAAGGCCGCCGACCATAAATCGTCCAGACCGCTGACAACCCCGGTGCTGATGGTGAGATGCAGGCCATCACCGTCCGGTTCGGCCACGGCCCAAAATGCTTCGTCGTCATCGACGCTCAATCGGACTTCAGGCGCGTAAGGCTCTTCCATCACATCCACGACGTGGCGGAGTGCACGGTCGAGTGCGTCGTCCAGACGTGCGGCGGCGCTCACACCGATTCCCCGATCATCTCTGCAGGCCAGGCCAGAGATCGCCACGGTGTCCGTCGCGTCGCCCGGTCGAACTGACGTGCAATGTCGCGAAGCAGCTCTTCCTCTGTCGTGCCGCATCCGGCGTTGGTTCCGGCGATCCAGTGGCCGAGCCATCGCAGACCGCCAACCTGGCATGTCTCGATCCGCGCGATCACACCGCGATCGTTGAGAATGTACGAGAGCAGGTTCTGCGAACCGACCGCCGCCGGCAATATCCGCAATCCCAACCCTTCAGCCAGAACCTCCAGCCGTAAGCGATCAGATGCCGTGCGAGCATTCACAGCGTGGTCAGCGGCTTTGCGGTCGATCATCAATCCCCCGATCGGAAATGAGCTTCAGTAGGTTCCGGTCAGGGTACAGGCCGAACCGGGATGATCAAGTTGAGGGAAGGCCTCCATCGGGCTTTTCCGATTCACGCGATCAGGCATTCCGATTGCCGGAGCGGCCGATCGAACAGCTTTCCGATCAGTGTCGGATGGCGGTCCAGACTTTCCGAAACCGGCGGCCGGAAGGCTTCCGGTCAATCACATCCTTGTCTGTTCAAACGGTCACGCCGGCAGCGACCTGATTACCCGGCTGTCCTGACAGAACGCCCCATCCGCACGCAACGGCATGCGCCGTCTTTCCGCTTCGCCCGCCCCTTCGGGGTGCGTGGGTTGTGTCGCCCTGTCGGTCGGACGCCATCAGGTCGCGATAGGCGCGACCGCAACAGAAAGGAAAAACCATGACTGACAGAAACCAAAAACACGACCGTCCGCTATTCCGGGTGACGTTCTCCCGCATCGTCGGACAGGATCAGAGGGGCAGCGACATTCTCGGCCGCCCAAAAGAGATCGGCGCCGTCTGGCCTCGCAAGAACGGTAAGACGGGCGGCATCCTCAGCCTCGACATCATTCCCGTCGAATTGACCCAGCGCCAGGGCGTCATCTTCGTCCTTCCAGTCAATGGCGATGATGATGGAGGCGCGCAATGAGCGCCCGGATCGCCGAGCTAAATGATCTGTTGCGCACCACCTTCCTTACGGGGAGGGTGGTGTTCACCGAAGGGATCAGGGCCTTGCCGGACGACAAGCGCGAGGCGGTCATCACCGCCGTGCGCACATTCTCCGCCTTTACCGAAGGCGATGACCCTTACGGCGAGCACGATTTCGGGGCGTTCGAGATCGAGGAGGTCGGGACGGTCTTCTGGAAGATCGACTACTACGACGCCGATTATCAGTACCTCAGCCCCGACCCGGCTGAACCTGCGGTTACGCGCCGTGTCCTGACCATCATGCTGGCCGAGGAATACTAATGCGATCACCGATGACGGCTCCGAACCCGACTCACGCGCCGGTACACACAGCTCTTGAGGCCGGGCTGGGCGCGGCATCTCGCCGGCGCCACGGTTCAGCTATGTGCCTGAGGGCTGTCGGTGATTTTCTGGAATTCCATCAGCAACTCCGGATAATGCTGCGCGAGAAAGCGCACAAGCCGAGCATTCTCAATGAGCCGCTTGACGTAACCGGTCGCGAGAACCAGATCGAGGTGATCGTCACCATAGGTCTCTTCGAGCAGCCGGAATTCGCGGTCGAGATTGGCCGATTCCTGTTCCATCAGCGCGATCTGTTCGTCGCTCAGCCCATCAATCTTTTTGGGCTTGGCGGTATCGATCAACTGTGACTGTGGCGTCGCGCCGAGCAGCGATTTTGCGTAGGACACCGAGTATTTGTTCATCGCGACCATCAGCTGCGCCGCCTCGATCTGGCGCAGCGGCTTCATTTTGCGCAGTTCGGTGAACGTGTTGATCGGCACATGCTTGTCTTTCAGCATCTCGATCGCTTCCGGACATATGCCGGAGAGCAGCCGACGCTTGAGCCGGATGTGCTGGACATTGACGTTCAGCACCTTGGCGATGACCTCTTCCGATACGCCTCGCTCGATAGCGTTGAGGATCATCTGATGTTCCTGAACGATGGCGAGACGGCTGATGCGCTTGTTATAGGTGTAGGCCTCGTCGTCGGTGGCGATCAGACAGTTCACCTCCGTCGTACCCATTTCGGCCAGCACCGCCAGCCGAAGGTGTCCGTCGAGCAAAAGGTATTTGCCGGCGCTACCGCGTTCCGGCGCAACGACGGGCGGCTCAACGAGACCGGACTGCTGGATCGATGAACGGATCTGGCCGAATTTCTGCGTCTTCTTTAGATCGTCCGATACAAGCCGTAGCGGCGTGATGTCCGCCAGCGGGATCACGCGCGTCTTCCGCTCGAAGGCCATCGCGACTGGCTGCGGCGGCGACATGCGGTTCATCTCGCCAGCTCCTGCCGATCCATCCGCGCCGCAAGCTTTTTCGGCAGACTGTCGAGCCCTTCGGTTTTCAGAAGATCGGCAAAGCGATCGTCATGCAGCAACTCCCGCATCGCATGCGCGATGAAGATGAGACGGCTGCGCGTTGCATCGGCCTTGCGGATCAGAAAGCGTTTGCGGTCGGTATCTTCCTGGTACGCCTTGACCAGAGCGTCAGATGACATCCGCGGTCGCGCCTTGGCGTTGTTGGAGAGACCCTTGCCGCGACGCCGACGGCTCTCGACAAGGCGCTTCGCGGCAATCAGCTTCCGGCCACGAAGGAGGTTCTTCTCATAAGCCTGATGCAGGGCTTCCTGTACGCCTTCATCATTGGCGTCGGCGATCTCGACCGCAACGCTGACAGGAATGTGCCCGGACTCAACGGCCCGCAGTAGTCGTTGTTCGCCGCGTGAGAGCAGTCGCGCAACGCCCTTCACATATTCAAGCGAGAGTCCCGTTTTGCGCGCGATATCCGCGTCGGCATAGCCGCGCTCTTTCATGCCGCCAATGTCATGGACAAGATCGATGGCGCGATGCTGGCGCCGCGCGCAATTCTCGACCAGGCTCTTGACCAGACAGGCCTGCTGGTCGGCTTCGATGACAAAGGCCGGGATTTCGCGTTGCCCCAACTGCTGAAACGCTTCGAGGCGTCCTTGCCCGCAGACCAGATCGTAATGCAGGCCTTCCGGACCGTCGCGCCGCGTCACGGTGATCGGGCGCTTGAGACCGACCGCTGCGATATTCGCGACGATTTCCCGAAATATCTTCTTGTTGCGGGCACGCGGATTAAGGACGGTAATCCGATCGACGGGAACCAGCTCGACATGCCGTGAGTGTTGGGCGGTACTCATCAGGCCACCTCCTGGATGGGAACCCGCTCTGCCAGTTCGAACAGCGGCGCGAGCGAGTCGAAGCGATAGGCGTCGATCCAGATGCCGTTCTCTTCGCCGAGGCGCAGCACGTCGGCATCCATATCGAGGCTCGGAAGCAGCAGGTAATCCTGCGGCTCATTGTTCATCCGATTCATGCGCACGGCGATCGTGATGTCGGGGAGCAGGCTGCGGTCCAGTCGCACCTTCCATCGCAGTGATCCGGCTCCGGTTTCAAAGCACCGGACGATCGTCAGGGACGCCGTGAACTCGCGATTGATGGTCAGCAGTTCCGTGAGCGGGTCTTTCTCGACGCGCCCGCCGATCCGTTCGATGCCGGCGATGGTATCGGCCACAACCTGCGGATGCCGACGACGCAATGCCCGGTTCACCTCGACATAGCGATAGTCACGATCCGGCGAGAAGCCTACCAGCGCATAGGCCTTGAGCAATCCGCTGAAACGGCTCCGGAAAGCGCTGCTTGACGGGCAGTTCTCGGCCTCATCAATGATGAGACCGGAGAGAAGGCCGTTGGCTTCGAACAGGGCGCAGAGGAGCGTCAGCATCTCGTCATCGGAGAGATGACGCGATCGCGCATCGATGATTTCGCGCGCGGCAGCGAAGAGCACCTGGTCGACAATGCCTTCGAAAACGCCGTCAGCCCGAACCCACATCGACGGATCATTCGAAGTCCGCCGTTGCTTCAGCTTGGATGAGACGCGGTTCCAGACATTGTTGCCGAGATATTTCTCGTTAATCAGGATCTGGTGGACCGTGCCCTTCGTCCACCGACGGCCGAGATCGGTGACGACGCTGCGCGCGTTCAACTCAGCCGCGATTGCACTCTCATCCTTCCGATCATTGACGAAGCGCCGATAAATCCAGCGGACGATCGCCACTTCCTCCGGCGGACCCGGAACGAGAACGACGCGATCGGTCTGGATGCTTTTATGTTCGCCCGCACCGAGCAGGCCTTTTGGACGGCCATGCTCGTCACGCAATTCGCGACGCAGACCGAATCCTGCCGGCCCGCCCTGACGAAACCCGAGTTCGATCAGCCGGCACTGTCCCTGAAACACCTTGACCGATAGCTCGCGGCTGTACTCGGCCGCCATCCGCCGCTTGACGACCTTTTGCACGTCGGAGCCGATGCTGCCGTCATTGTCGAACTGCTCGGCGCAGTATTCGACGCGAACGCCAGCGCGGCGGCAGCGGTACTCGTAAAAGGCGCTTTCATCCGCATCCTGAAAACGCCCCCAGCGGCTGATGTCGTAGACCAGCACGACCGAGAAATCGGCAGTGCCACTTTCGATATCGGCGATGAGCTGCTGAAGGCCGGAACGGCCTTCGATGTTCAATCCGCTACGGCCGGCGTCAACATAGGTGCGGACGATTTCGATACCGCGGTGTGCAGCATAGCGCCGGATGACATCAGACTGGTTCTCGGTGGAATAGCGTTGATGCTCCGTCGACATGCGCACGTATTCTGCCGCCCGGAGGGAACCGGCACGTTCGCGATCGAACTGTTGCTCACCACTTCGATGTACCACCTCGTCCAGCCATCAATTCGACGCGCTTGAAGCACAGAAACCCGTCGCGAAGTCTCGCGCCGGGCAACGGAAGACGGCCGTGACTATAGCTGTTAGGAGGATGCAACATGTTGCCGAAAACCGGCATGACTTTGCATGATGGACTGACCGGTCGATACGACGCTGCAGCCTATGCGGCGGTGATCGCAGCAGCGCTTCACGGTGAGCTTGGCAGTACCCACCGTGCTTTGAAAACGATCCGGCGCTGGACAGGCGCCGGAGAGCGCACCGCCGTCAACTGGCTTGCTGCCAATAACGGACCAAGCGGACCGCACCTTGTGATGCTGGCGCACCACTCAGATGCGGTCTTGAAGGCCTTCCTGGTGATGGCGGCACGGGAACAGGTTGTCGTCGACCTCGACCTTGTACATGCGCGAGCCGAGCTGGCAGCAGCCGTCGCGGCGATCGACAGATTGCTGGCGACAGATAAGGTGGCCGGCTCGCACCATTGAAGGAGAGGGCTGATCCGGTGCATTCAAATTGCACCGTTGGTGACCCTGGAATTACATGGCACCGTTCACTTAAGTCGTTCCGCAAGATGTGTGCTGTAATACAGCACCATCCTGGCAAGGGAGGCCCGCTGCGCGCCTCCCGTTGCATCCCTCCCGGCCTGTGGCACCGCCCAGGCATTGAGCCTGCACAGCGCCAGTGAAACGGTCCGGCGTTTCATCCCGGCCAACATCGGGTCGTTGGATCACCCTGCTTGTGTGGCGGCGCATCGGCATCGAGCCTCGCATCGCCATTGGCACGTATCGCCGTTCAATCACTCGCAGCGTCCGGCCGCTGCACCGCCGTCATTGTCACAGAGCGTTTTGCTCACCTATTGAAGCCAAATGAATACCGAAAATTCTCCGGGAGGCCGCCGACACACGAAAGGCAATTGTTGGTTGACTACAATTGGGCGTTGGTTCCTAATTTGTTCATGGATTCGAAAAACATGATTGTTGCTGGATATGTCGTGCGATTTGAAAAACTGGGAGCCAATGCTCCGGGGTCCGACATTGCCAGCCTGAAAACCTTCATCACAATCTTCGCTGGACATATCGGCGCCGAAGCTGCGGGAAGTTGAGGCAGCGCCATGCGGATACGTCATCTTTCGGTGAGAAATTTTCGGGGTATCCGCGAGCTTGATTGGCCGGTTCCGGATTGCCGCATCCTTTGCTTAATAGGCCGAGGTGATTCTACCAAATCGACAATTCTTGAAGCCCTCCGCCGCGTGTTCCATCCGCAATGGAATCAGTCCTTCGATGACGCCGATTTTTACCATTGTAATCCGGCAAATACGATCACGATCGAAGTCGTTCTGGGCGATCTTCCGGATACATTCCGCGATCTTGAAAAGTATGGCCATTGGCTTTGCGGCTGGAATGCCCGGACACTTGCCCGCACGAATGATCCTGGCGAGGGTCTGGAAGATGCGCTGCGCATCCGCCTTGCCGTGTCCGACGATTTGGAACCATCATGGTCTGTTATCAAGAATGATGAGGATGAGGGTGTCTCATTCAAGGCAACCGATCGGGCGAAGGTGGCTGTCAGCCTTATCGGTGCGGTGTCCGACCGACATCTTACCTGGTCACGCGGGTCGATTCTAAGTCAGCTCACCGAGACTGAGAATATCAGCTCTTCTTTGGCAGGCGCGGCCCGCGCAGCCAAAGCGGCTCTGGAATCCCGTCGCGCGGAGGACTTGACTGGCTTTGATGAAGTTGCGGGCGTGGCAGAGACGACCGCTCGCGCACTTGGCGTGAATGTTGGTGCCGCCTACAAGGCTCATCTGGATACGGACGCCATAAACGTACGGATGGCAGGTCTGGCCTTGCATGATGGCGATATGCCGCTACGGCAGCTCGGATTGGGTTCCAGGCGTATGCTCACCACCGGATTGCAGAAGCAGGCACTGCGCACACCGCATATCACCCTGTTTGATGAGGTAGAAATTGGGCTTGAACCCCATCGCATTGCACGGCTCCTGCAACATCTGAAAGAGGACGGAACCGGGCAATACTTCCTGACTACCCATTCGCCAGTCGTGCTGCGCGAGCTGACCGTGGCCGATCTGAACATCGTCCACTGCGACAGCGGGCATATCGACGTCGTGACGGCGAACAAGCCAGCGATTGCCGACTCGATTCAGGGCAAAATTCGATCGGGTGCCGAGGCTTTTTTGGCACCCAAGATTATCGTTTGCGAAGGCGCGACCGAGGTTGGTTTTCTGCGCGGACTAGATGACCACTGGGTCGAGTCCGAAGGTGAGGATAGCTTGGCCTATCGCGGCGTTTCCCTGTTTGATGCGAACGGTGCGAGTAAGATCAAAGAAATTGCCGAGAACCTGAAAGCTCTCGGGTACGACGTTGCGGTTCTCGTCGATTCCGACGAACCCGAACAATTTTCAGATGCGCATGCGCGGGCTTTGCGCGAAGCCGGTATCACCGTCGCCAAGTGGGGCGGGGAGCTATCCATAGAAGAACGCGTGTTTGCGGATATTCCATGGGAAGGCGTTTTGGCATCTTTTGACGCCGCGCGTGCTATCTGGAACGACGATGCGCGCCTTTTGGATCAGGTGCAAAGTCAGTTCGGGCCGGGCTTTGACCGCGATTTCGTGGTGTGGATCGACTCGCAAGAGCTGCGTACAGCACTTGGTCGAGCTGCAAAGGAAAGCAGGAACAACAACAGCGGCTGGTTCAAGCGGCAAAGCTGGGGCCGTGAGTGGGCGGCGGCGATTTCCGGCCATCTTGGCAACGATGCAATCCGTGAAAGCGATCTGGTCCGTCAGCTCACCAGCTTGCGGAACTGGATCGACAATGTGTGAGCTTGCTGCAAGGCTCGCTGGGTATGAAGGAGCAGGATATGTCGTCGCGCCTGCTGGATTCGGCAAAACACATCTGATTGCGGAATCCACGGGCCTAAGCGCTGGGCGGCAATTGATCCTGACCCACACCTATGCGGGCGTAAACGCCCTTCGGCGCAAAATGCGCACCCTCGGCGTGAGTGACAGACTCTATCGCATTGATACGATCGCAAGCTGGGCGCTGCGGCTTTCCCTTTCTTATTCGGACACATCCGGTTGGCGGGAGGAGCGTCCCGCCAATAACGAACGATGGTGTGCGTTGTACGAAGTTTGTGCTCGCCTGCTCGATCAGGAATTCATCCGCAGGATCGTCGGGGTTTCCTACGATGGTCTTTACGTCGATGAGTACCAGGACTGTTCGACCGCCCAGCATGCTATCATTCTTAAACTTGCACGTGACCTGCCTTGCAGGATACTCGGCGATCCGTTGCAAGGCATCTTTGATTTTGGCGGCCAAAATCCGGTGGACTGGACGCGCGACGTCGAAGGGCCATTTGAGCGCCTTGGCGCTCTCGACGTGCCGCACCGCTGGATACAGGCAGGTGCCGGCGAGCTCGGCACATGGCTACGGAATGTCCGTACACGCCTTGAGCGGGATCAGCCCATTGATCTGAACGCAGATCGGCCAGCTGCCGTACGGTTTGTCCGAACTGACGCCGACCCACAGGTGCTTTTTCAATGCCAGGGTAATTCCTGCCGATATTTCCAGTGCGACAGCTCCCACACGGTGATTGCCATTCACAAAGGCAGTCAGGAATACAAGGCGAAGTGCCACTCGCTGTCACGCGGGCTTTCCGGCAAATTCTCGTCAATCGAGGAAGTCGAGGGGAAAGCCCTCTTTTCATTCATCGGGAAAATTGAACAAGCACGCACGGATGCTGCTCGTCTTGAGGCTGTTATAGCCTTTGCGAAGACATGCATGACCGCCGTTGAGACGCACCTTCCCGCCGGTACTGTCCGTGGGGAGCATGTCAATATTCGCGGCAACACTCGCAACCCGGAAGCGGCGCGCAAAGCCAACGGATACCTTGCCGCTCCAACAAGCGGCGCCATGGCCGGATTTTTGTTGGCGCTAAAGGCTACAGCCGGAATTGAGGTCGTCCGTGCCGATCTGTTCAACCGGGCATTGGGTGTGCTGGCCAAGAATGTTCTGCACCCGGAACTATCATTGGCAGAGGCTACCGAAAAATATCAGGGGGAATTTCGGCATAAAGGCCGGCCTGTCGGGCGACGCAGACTGATTGGCACGACGCTTCTGGTCAAAGGCCTGGAATTCGATCACGCTATCGTTCTGGATGCGACATCCCTCCCCAGAAAAGAGCTTTATGTGGCGCTCACGCGCGGTGCGCGCACGCTGACGGTCATCTCGTCCAATGCCATCCTCCGGCCGCAAGATTGAGCATTCGATATCGCTGAGAGGACGCAATGTTGATCCTGTGACAGGACACTCTGTATTCAGGAAGCTCACGACGGGAAGTTTTAAATATTTGTTTTAAAACGTAAAATTTTCGGAATTCGATCAGAAGCGAAAACGGAAGCGCCGAGACAGAGAAGATGTTATAAATAGAGCAGTGTGACATTGCTCTGAGAGCCCTAATTTGCCAAACGAAGTATCCAGCATTCTTGCCCAGACAGGCCCCTGCCTGACATCCGACGTGATCGAGGTGATGGTTTCTCGCGGCCTGTCCGAGAGCGCAGCGCGGAAGCGAGTCCAGCGGGCACTTCCCGACCTGGGGCGGCTTGCCGGAATCAGGTTTCACAAGAATGCACGCTTCATCTACCGGCAGGATGATTATGGAGGCAGGAGCTTCTGGGATGGCCTGGAAAAGGCGTGCCACAAGGCAGGAAAAGCCTACTGGGGTACAATCGTTACCCTGAAAGCGCATGGCGGACGCTGCCCGATTGCACTTTTCCCCCGGATAACAGGAATGCCGGCTGCACGGCAAAGGCAGCTCTCACCCACCCGAATTCTGCAACGTCTTTCGGAAATCAATCTGCTCGTCGAAGTGAGTGAAAGTGAGGACGAAACCGGATTCGTCGAGTTTCTGCCTCACATTTATCCAAAGGAGCCGATTGCAGTCACCAATGCCGTTATGTTGGCCGAATACGTTGCTTTGCAAGGGATCAAGGAGTGGGCTCGTCGGATTGGCTTCGGGAGTTACGGCAAGTTCGCGCTTCGGCTCGAAGACCCGCAACCGATCGTCTCGGGGATTTCATGGGATCTGACGGCTCCGTCCTATTTTCGTCCTCTGGTCAATGCAACGGGCGGTAAGGTCAAGCCCGGGTTCCTGGTTTGCGATATCAATCTGAGGAGCGTCGTTGACATTGACGAGGTCGATGCCTTCGTTCGGAAATGCGATATGGCCTCAGCTCCTGCCGGAGTGGGTGCCATCATGCCGATGTTGGTTGGATATGTCTTTTCTGCATCCGGTCTGGAACTAGCCAAGAAGAAGGGAATTCTTGCAGTAACGCTTGAGAATCTTTTTGGCAGCGAGCTCGCGAAGTCCATGCGCGCCCTGATCCAGATGCTGACCGATGCGGGCGCTACGGCCGCGGCGAACCCCGATTATCTGATGGAAGTGATGTCCCGTCTTACGAAGATTGAAGGGGCAGCAGACAATCTTCGCGGAGCATTGTTTGAATTGATCATCGGCAGCCTCGTCAAGGACGTCGAAGGCGGCTTTCTGAAGACAGGGGAGCGGCGTCTGGATGTGGAGATTGATGTTCAGCTTGATCGCGGCGATGAGGCCGGAATGCTCGTCATCGAGTGCAAATCGAAAGCGCCGGGAGCAAGAGTCAGTGAAAAGGATGTGAAGCGGTGGTATGAGAACCGTGTGCCGCGTATTCACGAATTGCTTACGGCGGGCCGAACCGACTCGAAACCCTTTCGATACGAGCTGTGGACAAATGGTTCATTCACTGACAGCGCGATCGATTGGCTGAAAAGGCAACCATACGATTTACACGGCTACAGTGTGGGCTGGCGCGATGGAACGGCGCTCAAGGAGTATGCCGATCAGGCGAGGAATGCCTCGCTTCGTAAGATGCTTAATGAGCATTATTTCCGAAGCGCGCTGTCGGTGGTCGCCCGATCTGCCCGCGCCGTGCAGCATCCGTCCGCAGACGGTGAAGGCAATTCCTTAACCAGGTAGCGAACGCATCAAGTGCAACAGGCCTTTGACGGAGCGTTACGCTCGGTGCAAAAAGCTCGTGGAACCGCTATCGGCGCTGGCGGCGTTCTTTGTTGATCGCGCTGTTGAGCAACCGTTGCACTTCTGCCTCGACGCGATTGAGCGAAAGCCCCGCCACACCAAACCTGTCATAGAGCGACGTGAGCAACGGCAGCAGAAATTCCGCCAATCGACTTTCGACACCATCGGCGGGAAACTTTGCTTCCAACACAGCTTCATCACTTCGTGCCGCGTAGCCTTCCAAGAGTAAATCGCTCAACGGGTTCGCCCATGACCGAAGCACGCGTCCCCGAAGCCCGGTGAACATAGCGCGGAAATGAATCGTCACGGCTGCATCGGCATCTCTGTGTAAAAGCGATGCGAGCTTTTCCGCGTGCAACAGAACCTCGCCCATCCGCCATAGGGGAAGTGTCGTGTCGAGAATCGTTCCGGCAGGGAATGTTTCTTCGCCGTCCTCCTGATAGCCGCGGATCAGGAACATGCGCCCCGAAGGTGCCCCGCGCCAGAAGTCACAATGTGCAGGATCGTTGAAGCCGCGCTCAACTTCCTCGCCTTGCGGCGCGAGCCAACATTCGATCAGGCCGTCAACTTCATGTGGCTGAATAGCTTCGCGTGTCGGAAGCCAGAACGGCGGCCAACCCGTTTTGCGAACGACTGCCTTTCCCAGAATGCGCTCAAAGGCGGCCAGCTCCGGCGTCTTAAAATCGCCCTCAAGCCAGTAATCGAACCGATACCAGCCATTCGGAAACCGCGCGGGAGAGTCATCCGGAAGCGGCGCAACCAGATTACGCCAGCGCTCGAATGCATCGCGCACGAACCGGGCTTGCGTGTCCCGCTCGGCAGGCTCATCTACCAAACCCACGACACGCAGGATATCGAGCGCCTTTGCCAAGGTCAGGGTCGTTTCGCCGCGCTCGAACGCCGCCATTGTCGGATGGCTGACACCCGCCAAAGCGGAATGATCCTTTTGCGTAAGACCTTCCGCCTTACGACGGCGCAAGGCTTCTTCCACGTACCGTTGCCACGCGAGCGGAGCTATGTTTCCAGTATTCTCAGGCATGAGTTATCCACGATCTCTTTGAATTTATGTACGAAGCCGTCCGGCGGCTCCGCGTCGGGCGGCCGGATGATCGGAGCAGCTTTTTCCACCTGCCGCTTTAGCTGTTTGAATGTCTGGTCGATGGCCCTGTCCGGCAGACCGATTTCCTTACCGAAGGCACGGAAAATCGGCTGGTTGGCTGCCTCAAGATGGATTCTCTCACCGCCGATTGACAACGCCAGCGTCTGGTCGAACCCATCATAAAATGCGGTGTTCACCACATCATAGGCGGGAGATAGCCGTAGCCCCGTCGGTGTTTCCAGAAGGGAGAAGTTTTTCAAATGAGCATCGCAATTCCCGATCAGTGTGAAGACGATCAGGCGATGGAAAAACCGCAAGAGGTCGATTGGCGCGCGCGATGAATGCTGCCGAATGATCAGGGCAATATCCTCAAAGGCCGCATCGTATTTGCCTGCGTAGTCCTGACCCTTGGGCTTGCGGAGGATCTGAGCGCAATCTTCGAGGCGCAGTTTCTCGCCGTTCGGTTTTCGGTCGAAGCGGGTTACGATCAGCGCGGCTTCATCAACAGCTGCAATGAACGAGGTGGTGAATTCCGTCACTTCCCTTTCGCCAAGGACGGCGGCGGTCCATCGCAGGCTCAGGAGTTCATTCCTAACAAGATTGTCTATCCGGTCGGAGTTGAATTTGGCGATATAAGGCGCCAATCCCGTCGCATTTGCGGGAACATACCTGTTTTCGTCATCCTTGGTGACGAGCAGTTTCTTCTGCACTCCTGAAACCGTACGTCCGGGGCTGGCCGTCGCTTCGGTGATTTCCGGAAGCTGGGCGGCATCATCCGGCGGGCGGATGCTAACAGCGCCGATGCAGTCCGCGCCGTAGCGAAGGAGCAGTCCAAGATCGTCTTCTTCAACGACATGCGCCGACCGAGCCTGCTGTTCGCGCAGCCATCCTTCCGGACCAAGGTGCTGAAAGAACGGGTGCAGGCCGACCTTCCATTCATGTTCGCGTTGGGTTGAGGGGAAGCAGCAGGCGATATCGCCCTTGTTCCAATCCGGATGATAGGCAAAGCGCGTTCCGCCGTTAGCCGTCTCGACCAACGTGCCGGCGGATTCATCCTTGAACAAGATATTAGCGCTTCTAAGTGTCATTAAACGATACCTTTACTCTGCGCCTCGCAAGCGCCCTAAATGGGCAAATACGAAGCCATACCTTCAGTATGCTCGTTTCACGTTAAGAAATCAAGTTATAACTCAATCCAACTCGATAGACTCAGGTGAGTCTATCTAGAATTTCATAATTGCGCGGTGCCGAGGGCTAACCTGTGGGAAAAGAAGCTGCGGCTCGAATCCTAAGCCAGCATTGAAAGCAGCAATCATAGCTGCGAAGCATTCAGCGTGCTGCCCCGGCCATGCCGGACGGGCTCTATGGCGTTGCCACCGAACTCCTGTCTTGCAGGATTTCGGCCCATTCGGGTGACGATCCCTTGCAGAAAGAACAAGGCGGCGGCTGAAGGTCACCCGCCCGGTCTGATGTTGGCGCGCCGAGGGCGCGCTTGGCACCTTTTTGTCCAGCTTACACCGACGCCGGGGCCGTGACCCAATAGCCCTGATCCGGCCGGCCCGCTCCGTTCGCTTCTCGCTTTGCTCAGCTCCCGTGTTGGCCGGACCGGCTGCGCCGCCGCAAGCGGCAGGGCTTTGGCGTCCCCGGACTTTCGGCACCTTCCGTCCATGCCCGCCTCTTTTCTTGCGCATGACCTGATCCGCACCGAAGGTCCGCGAAGCGAATACCGGTTCCCACTTTTCGGGGTCATGCGAGGCGGCGGGCTTTGAAAATGGACGCTCGGCGCTGGCCAGAGGTGCAAGCGCGGCTCTCCGTCTGGAGGGCTTCGCCTGTTCACTTCAACGGCTCACGAAAGGATAAGCCCATGCAACTCACACATCTCAATCTCAATGACCTCAAACCCTCATCCGTCAATGTGAGGAAGAAGGACGGCAAGGCGGTCGGCGATCTTCTGCCCTCGATCCGCAGTCTCGGCATCCTGCAACCGCTTCTCGTTCGACCCAACTGCGAAGGCTATGAGATCGTCGCCGGACAACGGCGCTATCACGCGCTGACCGTTTTGGCCGAAGACGGCGAGATCGATCCCGTCCCCTGTATCGTCATGGATGATGGCGACGACGCCAAGGCCATCGAGGCCTCACTGGCCGAAAACATTGCCCGTCTACCGATGGATGAAATCGACCAGTACAAGGCCTTTGCCGCACTGGCCGCCAAAGGCGAGACGGTTGACGATATCGCCACGCGGTTTGGTGTCACCGAGAGACTGGTCAATCAGCGTCTGGCGATTGCCAACATCATCGACCCGATCCTCAATGCCTATCGGCGTGACGAAATCAGACCCGACACGCTCCGCATTCTGACCATGGCGACACCGCGCCAGCAGAAAGCATGGTGGAGGCTCCACAAGAGCGATGACGACTACGCACCGCTTGGCCGTGCGCTTAAGGACTGGCTGTTTGGCGGCACCCATATTCCGCTCAGTAATGCCCTGTTCGATATTGCCGATTACACCGCGCCCATCGTCTCCGATTTGTTCGGCGAGGATCGGTATTTCAGCGACAGCGACCTGTTCTGGCAGATGCAAAGCACCGCCGTTGCCGAAGCGCGCGAAGCGTTCAAGCGGGATGGTTGGACGGATGTCGTGCTGATGGAGGTCGGCAATTATTGGACGTCATGGGATTATCGCAATGTCGCCAAGGAGGACGGCGGCAAGGTGTTCATCACCTGCACCAGAGACGGCGAGGTCACTTTCCATGAAGGCTACCTCACCATCAAGGAAGCCGACCGTCGCGACAAACAGGCTGAGACGGGCGAAGCCAAAGCCGAGCGGTCTGAACTGACCAAGGCCATGCAGAACTATCTGGGCTTGCACCGCCACGGTCCCGTGCGGACGGAATTGCTGTCCCGTCCCGATATCGCCCTGCGCTTGTCGGTTGCCCACATGATTGCAGGGTCAGGCCTATGGAACGTCGAAGCCGAGCCGCAGCGCGGCAGCAGCGAAGCGATTGCCGAGAGCGTCACCACCGCCAAAGCCAATGAGGCCTTTGCCACCGAGCGTCAGGCTGTTCGGAGTTTGCTTGGCATCGAGAACACCGATGATGACGAAGCAACCGACAGCACCATCGTGCCGAGCCGTCAGGACTATAGGTCACGGCATTCGCTGTCCGACACCTTCGCCGTCTTGATGGAACTGGACGATGCGGCGGTGGTGCGGGTTCTGGCCTTCGTCATGGCCGAAACCCTTGAGGCGCACACGCCGATGATCGAGGCGCTCGGCGCGCAGTTCGGCACCGACATGCGCGACTGGTGGACAGCCGATCAGACCTTCTTTGATCTTCTGCGCGAAAAAGAAGCGATCAACGCCATGGTTGCGGAACTGGCAGGCGACACCACGGCCAAGGCCTATGTGACGGCGACCGCCAAGGTGCAAAAATCAATCATCGCCGCCTGTCTGGACGGCACACGCGAGGCGCAGGTAGCCAACTGGATGCCGCGCTACATGACCTTTCCGGCAACGGCCTACAAACAGTAAGCGTCGGCATCGTCTCGCCTCACAGCCCATCCGAGTCATCGGGTGGGGATTGGGCGTCTGGCCGATCAGCAACGACATCAGGCAGGCCGCCGCTAATCGTAGTGGCCTTGGCGGTCGTGCCAGAAGAAGTTTTTCCAGTACCACGCGACACAATCGCGGTGGCGGCATCCGAACAGCGCGCCGAAGGCGACAAAGTCGCGCCAGCTGATTTCCGGCATATCACCGCCACGTGCCTGCGCCATGAATGGATGCTCCTGGCAGAACGCCGCGATCAGATCTCCGTCGAGCTCGTCAAAATGCTCATCAACGCCGGCCACGTGTTCATAGGCGCCCCACACCACTCCGAGCCGCCGCACCCGGTCGGGTGCCAAATCGAACACGAGTTCTTCTCGCGCATTGACCTGCCACCACTCGTTGCCGTCAAACTCCTCATCGGGCAGTTCTCTATTGCGGTTGATGCGCTCTTCGATCAGGGCGGCGACACGGGACGTCGCGGTCATGAGCTTGCTCCGGAGTTCTGGTCAGTCGGTCATGCCGTTGGCATGAAGGGCGCGGCGCAGGGTCAAAGCGCTGACCTTGAAGTGCTTCGCGATGGCGTTGCGCGTCTGGCCGTCCTTGACCATGCGGATGGCTTCCATGATTTCATCGTGGCTGAGCTTGAACGGGCGGCCCAACTGCACACCGCGTTTCCTGGCGGCGGCCATGCCGGCCTTGGTGCGTTCGCGGATCATCTCGCGCTCGAATTCGGCCAGTGCGGCGAGGATATGGAGGTAGAACCGCCCACCGGCGCTTGTGGTGTCGATCTGTTCCTGGAGTGATAAAAACCCGACGCCGCGATCACGCAGGGCGGTGATCGTATCAATCAGATGCGGCAAAGACCGTCCCAGACGGTCGAGTTTCCACACCACCAACACGTCGCCGGGCTTGAGCGCCTTGATCGCACGGTTCAACCCGCGCCGGTCGGCCACCGATCCCGATATGCCCTGATCCTTGAACACGCGGTCGCAAGCCACGGCCTCAAGCGCCTGCAATTGCAGGTCGAGATTCTGTTCATCCGTGGAAACGCGCGCATAACCGATTTTCATGAGCGCAGTGTGATGAGTCGCTGGTTGGGCGGCTATGGTCATTCGTGGCCGCCTCCCTTTTTACCCACAATAAAGTTCATAAAGCGTCCTTTTTGAACGATCGTGAAGCGCGGCATTTTCGATTCTTTTCGCAATATACTCCTATGTATTGATGTAATAATATTATCAGATTGCAACTAATCATCCGTCTATGTTGATATATAATCAAAGGACGGTTATTGGAGCATGGACTATCATAGTATGTGTAGCAATCTCGGCTGGTGTCCGGGATATGATTTTATTGCCGCAGGTGTTCTTGTCGCCTGCATAGCGTCAGGTGTTTTTGTCGGCGCTCTCGGCACATTGGCCTGGCAGGAGTTGAAGCACCGGCGCGAGGGCGACTCCCGGTGACAGGCTGGATACGCGCATTCTTTTCCGACCGCTCGGGCAACGTCTTTACAATGATCTTCGCCGCGACGGCGTTGATGGGCGTGCTGGGCGTGTCGATGATGAATCTGGTGATCGGTCCGGCGACGACCGTCACCAAGGTGACGCATCAGAACATGGCCGAGAACGATCTGCTGATGAATGCCAATCTGGTCGGCCAGGCCATTCGACAACAGGCGAATGGCGGCGATTTGGATTTCGATCGTTTTGTTGAGCCTGTCGCCATCGTGAATTGCGCTGGTGCACCGTCCGGTGGCGGCTGTCTTCCTCAGACGATAGGCGCCACACAGGCCGACCCGTGGGGTACGCCATACGGCTACTGTGCATGGGACCACGGTGACACGACCGGATCGGATGGCCGGTTAATCGGGACAGCCACGACGTCAGGCCCATTAATCGCTGTTCTTTCAGCCGGCGCTGACAAAATCTTTGAAACCAGCTGCCATGCCTATAATGAGGCCGGTGTTGATCCGGAGGATATCAACACCATCATCGGCCCAAAAGCGTCCGGCGGTGGCGATGACCGTGTGCGTATGTTCACTTACGAAGCGGCGGCCTCGTCTTCCCGTATCGGCGAACTGCCGGATGAGGCCTGCACCGAAAACACAACCGGCCTGATGCGTTATGACATGGAGACGCTGCAGATTTGCAACGGCGAAGAATGGAGCGAAGTCAGCGGCGATTCGTTTACTGCCACAGGCACGTTTGAACCGGTAACTGACGCGTCATTGTCGACGCAATATACGTCCAACACCATTGCCTTTGACGGCTTTCTCGGTGAGCGGACAGCCACCGTCACCGGCGGCGCAACCATTCTGGTCAATGGAATCGCCCAGGGTGAAATGGCATCAATCAGCGCCGGGGACACTATCAGTCTTCGCGCGTATTCGGCATCGACACCGGAAAATGTTTCGAGTTTTGTTCTTTCGGTCAGCGCGATCAGTCGCCAATGGTCGATCACGACGCGTGACCGCACACCGCCAGAGCTCACGATTACGCCGGAAAGCAAGAGTGATATGAATGTGACCGGGCCAGGCGATCCGGCCTATGGCGATGCAATGGTGTTTATCGTTCGCAATACCGGGGAAAAATCGACCTCTGCATTGAGCGCGGCCATGCTTGATAATCTAACCAATTTTGAGTTTACCGGCGACGGCGACGCCTGTCAGGGGGTAGTGCTCGGCTATGATGACGTGTGCGTATTGGAAGTGCGGCCGAAGGCATCGGGCACAGGATCGTTCACCGGCCATCTGAGCACTTCGGCCAGTGGACCGATAGCAGTCACGACGATTAGCGGCAATGCCAGCGGCTGGGCCTGTGATCTGCCATGGGGCAGCACGCTGAGTGACGGACAGAACGTCACCGCCTATCAGACCGCATCCGTGCCATTTGGCAGCAATTGCGTTAGCGAGACGCGAAGCTGTACCGGCGGCGAACTGAGCGGCAGCTATACACATCAGACCTGTAATGCCGAAGCTCCTTCCAACTGCACCCTGCCATGGGGCGGTACCATCAGCCATGGATCGAGTGTGACGGCTTATCAATCTCCAACAGTCCCGTTTGGAAATAACTGTGTTAGCCAGATTCGGACGTGTTCAAACGGCACTCTTTCAGGAAGCTATTCGAACTCGTCCTGCACTGTTGCACCGGGAGCGTCCTGTACCCTGCCATGGGGCGGCACCATCAGCCATGGATCCGGTGTGACGGCTTATCAATATGCAGATCAATCCTGCGGCAACACGCAGACGAGAGGCTGTTTTGATGGCACGCTCTCGGGTACATACATGAACCAAAGTTGTACAGCAGTGGGGACGTGTCCGAATTCAAATTTCTATAATGAAAACTTTTCTCAAGCCGAGGCCATGACTGCGGGGGGCCCTGGTTGCCGAGCCTATTGCGGATCGAGCATGTGTGCAACATGTAACGGTGGACACACTCAGCCGTGGGATACAACGTGTACGAGACACGATCACCTGGGAACTGGCTGGACTGCATATTGCTGGTGTTATGAAAAATAGTAATTGTTTCTAATGAAGAAATATTTGATAACACTATCTGTGAATATTTTTATCTTATTGTTCGCGACGATGGCGCACTCAGAGATTGAGTCCGTTTCACGCGAAATGGACGATATCGGATCAATATGCGTTGATGACTCCGTCTATGCTGGGTCAGTTCCGGCGCGCCGAATCTATGTGGCGTCAGTAGAAGAGCCGGAACCTCTTCCCTGGTATGAGGAGTCGTCAAGCCGGCATTTTACTAGAGCGAATTCCTGCATTGACGGCAAGAATACATGGATCAGATTCTGTCGTTCGAGCGCGCAAGCGGGCGATATACAGCAGCGGCGGCGTGCCACGCCAAAGGTCCTTAGTGGTATTTGCCTGCCATGAGCGAATTTCTTCTTCTTCAGAAAAATCCCGCTCAGATCGGTTGGTTTTCGTCCGGCGGAATATGGTACTGGACGTCAACAGCGACCGGCGCAGGCGCGGCTATACCATTTAGTTCGTCACGATATTGTATTCGGAAGAAAAAAGATGGTTAACAATTTTTTGCGCTGTGTTCGGCTGTGGATGCAGAAGAGGCAGAATAGATGAATGCATCGGGGATGTTTGATGTGGCGGTGGCCGGAGCCGACCTGAGTGGCACCCACACCGCGCCGCCGTCACATCAAACGTCTTTTCGATATGGCTGCAAACCGGACGTATCCGAGGCTCGATTGTGATAGCCGCGCGCCAGACTGCCGCCACCAGTTCCGCACTGATCCTAAGCGAAGCGCGCTTCCCCATAGCGCCGTAGCGAGCGCAGGATCGAAGGCGGTGACGGCCTCTCAGCCATCAATCTCCGTAGCGCAACAGACTCTCATCTCTTCCCGACAGAAGCCACCGCGTCACACACGGCCTGATTGATTGGCTGTCCTGGCAGGGCGTTCGCGCCCTTGCAACGGCATCGCCGTCTTTCCGCTTTGCCCGCCCCTTCGGGGTGCAAGGTCGCTCTTTCCCCGCCTCTCCGGACGCCATCAGGCCGCGATGGTCGCGGCCGGCAACGGCAAGAGGAGAAAGAGCCATGTCGCGCACATCACAATTCGATGTCCATCAGGAGATCACAAACCGCATCGTCGATGCGATCGAAACCGCAGGGGAGTTCCGGCTTCCCTGGATCAAGGCCAAGGGCGGGAGCTTCGCCCGTCCGGTCAATATCAGCTCGGGCAACCCCTATAACGGGATCAATATCGTCTCGCTCTGGGTGTCCGCCCTCGCATCCGAATTCCCGTCCAATGTCTGGGGCACGTACCGCCAGTGGCAGCAGAGTGGCTGCCAGGTCCGCAAGGGCGAGAAATCCTCGCTCGTCGTCTTCTACAAGACCGTCGCTTATGACGAGACCGATCCCGACACCGGCGAAACCGATCAGGCTGAGCGCATGATCGCCAAGGCCAGCTGGGTGTTCAACGCCGCCCAGGTCGAAGGTTACGGGCTTCCGTCCGAAGACCTGCCCGAAGGACCGACATTCGATCCGATCGCCAGAGCCGAGGCCTTTGCCACTGCTACCGGCGCCAAAATCACCGAAGACGGCGATCGCGCCTGCTACGTCCCAGCACTCGACATGATCCGCATGCCGGAGCGTCGCCGCTTCGTCGGTACCGACACCACAACGCCGGCCGAAGGCTTCTATTCAACGCTCTGCCATGAGCTGGTGCACTGGTCGGGTGTGAAAGCGAGACTCGACCGTGACCTTTCCGGCCGGTTCGGTTCCAAGCACTATGCGATGGAAGAGCTGGTCGCCGAGCTTGGTGCTGCCTTCATCTGCAGTGACCTCGGTATCACGCAGGAGCCGCGGAAGGATCACGCCGCCTATATCGCCAACTGGCTGACCGTCCTGAAAAACGACCGTAAGGCGATTTTCACCGCCGCGAGTCAGGCGAGCAAGGCCGCCAATTACCTCGCATCGCTCGAAGCCATGGAGGCGGCCGCATAGGCCGCCTTTCACTGCACCGTGATGCTAATCCGATCTCCGAACAGGGCAGTCTGCTCGGTGCCCGGCGATGTGGCCGTAAACAGGATCGCGCGCGCCGGGACACGCCTACCGCATTGGCGGCTGAACCGCGTCCCGACGTCTCCATCAGATAAGATACCGGTTTCGAGTTCGGGTAGTTTCTTTTTCGCGTCATCCCAATCAGGCGCCGGCCCGCAATTTGTGCCGCGCGCGCCATGAATGACCAGCGCATCACCAACCGTTGCCGTGACATTGCGAACATAGTCCGCACGAAGCTCTTCAGGGCTTACGACCACGTTTGTATCGGCGATATCTGACTCCGGCCACACCAAGACAAAGAAGGCGGCTACCGAACCGACAACGAGAACCGCCACCGCAATCGCAACTGAAAGCCGGGCAGCAGGCGCAATGGCTGTCGGGTCAGAGGACGGCGGTACCTCCACATTCTTGGCAGAGACGTTCGTACGTTGCGTCTTGGCTTCTGAGTAAAGGCGATTCCAGCGCTCTCGCAGACCATCAAATTGGTCGACCTTCAGGATCTTGCCCAGCAGTACGAAATTTCGACGTTGCGGGATATGGGCGCCCCGGCGCCAGTTCTGCAAATTCTTCAACGTGGCATTGAATGCTGCCTGCGTTTGGATGCCATTCGCGGCGCACAAATCATCAGCCAGCGCCAAATTGTCGAGATAACCTTGCCGAGCACAGAGTGCGTCCAGCAACTCATGCCACGTCAGGCAGCCAGACCAGTCGCGTTGTTCGTTCATCTCCGTCCTCTAGCGGCACCAATCGAGTGCGGTGCATCCTGCCGCCATCGTATTGAAAAGACGAGGCAAACAGGAAAATTTTTCCGGACGTTTCGGCTTTTTCCGCCGCACCACGCTGACCGACTCCCACAAAGCACGGTAGAAAACTCTCGTCACTTCGAATGCTGCCAACATCGGAACTGTTTGATGGAGCCAATCAAGGCCGTCGATGTGTTCATAAAGGTTCCTTTGTGAACGCAGCCGTGACAGCCGTCTCGGCGCGCTCACTTTCATTGAATCACCCGGATTCCCGCGAGGCAACCCCTACGCGAATATCAATATGGAAATATATAATGAATCCAAGGGTTTATATCGCGTGAACCCAGATGCAGGAGAAGCAGATGAGCACGTACGATCAAGGCAAGCAGGTTGGTCAGCAGAACCCGCACCAGCAGCAGGCCACGCCGCAGCAGATTCCGAATTATCAGCAGCGGGAGCAGTTCAATTCCGGCTTGCGCGACGGCCAGAGGAAGTAGCGCAAATCATAGGGGCCTGGCCCTCCAGCCAGGCCCATTCTTCCATTCGGCAGAAAGAGAAAGGCGGAGCATGCCCGCAATGAAGCAGATTATCATGCTGACCGTCGTCGGCGCGGCAATGATGTTCCTGGCTGCTTGCTCCACGACGGGAGATGGAACGAGCACGGTAGCCTATGCACCCGACGATACGGTGGTTGATCAGGCACGGCACTCTTACGTCGCCTGCCTGCTCGAAAGCGGTTCGGACGCTTCCTGCACGTCACATCGCACCCGCTTTGCCAATGCGGTTCGGGTTGCGGCTTTCAAGCACCCCAAGACCTTTAACAACCATCGGCAGGCCGCGAGCAATCAGGAGTACATCGACCTGACCGTCGAGAAGGCCGTCAGCGATACCCGCCGTCTGGCGCTGAAATAGGGGGCGACAATGAAGCAAATCATCATTCGCGCCGCGGTGGTCGTGGCGATCAGCGGCATGTTCGCTGCGCCTGCCTTTGCAGAAGACGCGGGCCTCGTCAACTACCTGAATGCTCAAACCCGTGCGCAGGTCGAGGCGTATAAGAAGAGCCTTGGTAAGAACAAGTCGGAGAAGTCGTCTAATCCGAGCGGCATGGGCGCAGGCATTCGCGGTTGATGAGAGGAAAGATTATGCCCAAACCCATCCGATCGATCGTTCTCGCCCTGGCCGCGTCTTTTTCACTTGGTGCGGTGTTCTCCGATTCTGCTCATGCCGAAGACACCGGACTCATCAAATACCTGAACGCACAAACCCGCGCGCAGGTGGAGGCATACAAGAAGGGCCAACAGAAGGGCAAAGCAGAGAATCCGAGTGGCCTTGGCGCAGGCATCCGCGGTTAGGAGAAGCAAGATATGCAGACAACCATGCGAACGACTGTCTGCGCGTTTGCGGCATACTTAATCTGCGGGGTGTCTGCCCACGCACAGAATGCCGGCGGTGTTTGGTTCGGAGGATACAAGCAGGGTCGTGATTCGATCAATTTGCAGCTCACAAATATCGAAGGTGTCGGCCGTCTCGAAGTTGACTTAAAGGGATGGGAGCCAATCGGATACGGCAGATGTCAATATGTCTATCAATATCCGAACCCGGCCGTCGATGATGTTCATCTGAACGGTTCGTACGGCACCCCTGATAAATGTCCCTCTGCACTTTCCTTTCAGATGGAACGTGCCGGACCTGACAGTATGAAAGTGACTTTCACGGGCGGAACACCCCTAGCTGAGGCCGAATTGGTCGCGGGATTACGCCCGCTGCGGGACGAGGATCGCCGGGTGACAATCGACAACCTTGATATCCTCGGCATCAAAACAGGTATGAGCCGTGCCGATGTGGAAGCCGTTCTCAAAGATGCCGGATACGAGCATGATGAAGAGTCGACGCGCGTTGCGACCGGCTCGGAAGGGTGGACGCTGGAAACCCACTATTTCGACAAAGGCGCGGGAGACGACGAGAGTGATACAATAAGCATAGCCTATTCCGAAACCGAGACGGCGAAGGTGATGATTGTCGGCCGAGACTGGAAGATTCCAGAATCGGCCAAGCTAAGCGAATTGACGCTCAAACAGGCGTTGCTCGACAAATACGGTTCGCCCCTAACATCCAACAGTGAAGAACGCGCCTATGATCGTCAGGGGAATAATCTAACTGACAGCAGAGAACGTAGACGAGCCTGTAAAAGCCGGTCATTACAGGAGATACAGTTTGAATGGCTACAGAAAGGTCAAACCTATAGGAGCACGATTAACCTCTATTGCGGCCCATTAACCAATATGCGCATCGGCACAAAGCCGAATACTGGCCTAGCGTCCAATCTCTTACAATGGATCGCGGATCCCGATGAAATATGGGACAACTTCTGGCGCACCTGGTCAATCGGCGAGCATCAGACGCTTGCCGCCCTTTATCAGAGCGTAGCCGGTGCCGTCGGTGAAGCCCCCAAGCTATAGGCGGAAGCAGGCACGACGAAATCACACGGCGTCATCAGTAGCGTTTGCGTCCCGCTCGCCATTCCTACAGGATTCGCTCACGCTGCAAGGGGTGCAAACATGAACAGACGAGATTTTCTCCTTTCATCGGGTGGTGCGGCCGTTGCCACCATGATGGGCGCCAGCTCCGGCTACGCGTTCGACCTGAAGCACTCGCCGGAGAGCGTCTATGACAATCTCTCCCGCGCTCTTTGGGCATCAACCAACCGTCAGAGTCAGAAGGCCGCCTATGTGATCGCCGCGCCGTGGTGCGGCGTTTGTAGAGCGCTCTATCAGGCCATTCGGGAACAGGCGCCCGACTGCGATTTTCGTTTTGTTTGGCAAAACGATCGGTCGGAATTGCAGATCAAGATTGCCTACAGCACCTATTTCCATGATGGCGACAATCAGCTGATCCCATATCAGAACAACGAACCGAAAACTGAAGGCGTGTCGACGGCACAGCTTGATCTGACGTCGGGTATCAACGAAACGACGATTTCCTCGGTCGGGCCATATATCAGACCTTTCGTGTCCGGCGGCGGCGGCTCATCGACAGGCTTCGGATGGGGCTATCCGACGATCATCTACAAGTCCCAGGGCAGGATCAAAGCTGTCACAGGCTTGCCGCCTGATATGGCGGCGTTGGTTGCGTCTATCGACAGTGGCCTTGATCGGCCAACGCCGACGCCGGAACTTCTGGCTGCCGTCAGGGAACCGCTCCAGCTTTGGAAAACGCGAGAAGGCAATCGTTTCGCCCAAGAGGAGAAGGTTCTCCTATATGCAGCTCCCTTGACTGATGCTCCCGTCGTTGAGGAATTGGAACGGGGGCGCGGTTATCCTGCCTATACGGAGACTGACTATGCCGGCCATAGATGGCTCGGCTTGAAGGCGTTCGGTGAAACATGGCCGATTGTCTGGGGCAAGGTTGAACAATTCTAGTGGTCTGGTCAGACTGGCAGCGTTTGCGCGAATTGGAGAGCAGCCCTCAGTCGGTAGCAGACATTCTCCGGAATCCAGCCAGTTTTAGCAGGTACCGCGTTTACCGGTACTCGGATGGCCGCACGTCACACGACTCACCGGTTGTGGTCGCGGCTCTTGTCCTTGCCCGGCCTTGCCAACGGCTTGAATGTGCCTGTCAGATCATTTCCCTTGCCCAGTGTGAACCGTTTTGGCTTTGGCGGGGCCGGAGAGCGCCCGATCCTTGAGGCCGGTTTGATACCCGACATCCCCGGCGGGGCGAGGTTGGGCGCGGGACGTTTGGCTTGTGCCGGCGGTCGCGGTTGCAGCGAGGCATTGTCTTTGTCGCGAATGACGGTCTTGCGTTGATTGTCGGCGGCCAGGGCAAAACGCTTCTTCACCTCCCGCTCATTCATCGGGAACGCTCCTATCGCTCAAATGGAAGGCATGGCCGGACAGTGCCGGCCATGCGGTTTAGCCGGACTCGTGCAGATTGCGGCCGAGAGGTTTTAAATCGTCATCCTCGAACCACGGCCGCTTGCGGCCGATGATTGGGTTCAGATTTTCAATCAGCAGGAGCTGCTCGCTCTTCGGCAGGCGCATCAACTCGTCCGGATAGGCAAGCTTGCGCTGCGCAGCCGCCGTGGTGTCGGTGTTGCTGATGGAGCTTGACGAGCCACCACCACCCTGGCCGCTGCTGCTGCCGAACACCCGCGCTACCGCGCTGCTGAAATTCCAGACCGTCGTGACGCCGCACAGCGCCGAGAAGTAGTCCGCCGTGATCGTATCGCGGCTGCCGAAATACTGGAGCACGCCGGCATTGCTGATGAAGGTCTCCCAGCCATCGCCATAAATGCGCTTGAGCTGGCTCAGGTCCTGAACAATGCCCCAGAGCTGAAAGCCATAACCCGCCATCAGGCCGAAGGCCTGCTCGACCATCGCAAGGCGACCCAGGGCCGGCATCTCGTCGAGGATGAAAAGCACAGGCTTCGCTGGCCTGACCTCGATATTGCGGGCATTGACGGTGATGGCCTGCTGAATGAGCAGCCGAAGCCACCGACCGAAAGCGTTCAACCGGTCGGAGGGCAGAACCAGATAGATCGTCGTCGGCGTCGTTTTCAGATCCTCGAACCTGAAGTCCGAAGCGGACAGGCTCTCGCGAATACGGGCACTGTCCAGAAAATGGGTCTGTGCCTGGGCCGAGGCGATGACATTCGCGAGGAGACGTTCTTCTTTCTGCAGGCAGCGCGCGCCGGTGCTGGCGACGATATGGTGCGGGGACCGCAACATGCGCTCAAACAGCTTGCGCATGTCCTCGCCATCGAGCAGCAGCAGATCGCGGACGCGACCGAGATGCCGGTTCCGTGCCTCCGACTTGTCGGTGGCGACAAACAGGATCAGCCCCTGCAGGATTGATCTGGCTTCCTCGACCCAGAACTGGTCGTGCTCGCCTGTCGGCACGATCAGGGCGTCGGCCAGGAGCATGGCGTTTTCGGTGATGTCGACATCACCGTTGACCAGCCAGTCGAGCGGATTGAACCTTGCCGGTTCCAGTCCCGCGGCATGACAGATCAGCCACGGATCAACGACGAAAACGCGCTGCCCCATGGCTTCACGGTGTTTGGCGGTGATCAGGGCATTTTCACCCTTGGGGTCGATGACCAGCATTGACCCTTCATAGGTGAGCAGGTTGGGAATGATCGCCGACGTTCCCTTGCCGGACCGTGTCGGAGCCGATGTCAGAAGATGGCGATCGCCATGATAGGTGAGTGTGTGAGCCGCGGCGTCCGCGCCGAACGCTCCAAGGCGCAAGCCGTCATCGCCAACCATGTTGTTGTCGAGCAGGTGATCGAGGTCGGCCCATTCGGACGAACCAAAGGTATTGGGCAGTTTGGCCAATGCTTTGAAGGCGGTCCCGGCCCAGTAGCCCAGCCCACCGAAAAATGCGGCTGCGGATGCGAGAGCGGTCAAACTCCATCCGAGACTGCCATGGTCAGACAAGGCGGCCAGCACCGTCAGGCTCCCGGCCGCGGCAAGGATCGACAGGCGCACAGTGCGCATTCCAGGCGAAAAGAACCAGCCGATCGCGAAGCCGGTCCCGCCCGACAGGGCGATGGCGAAGAAACGCGCAGGCGTCAGGTCTGGAAAGTAGTCATTGTGCGGCGTATAGGCCCCGGAATTCAGCAAGATGAAGTGCAGGAACAATGTTCCGGTGACAGCCAGGGTCTGAACCAGATAGCGTGGCATGAAATACCTCCAGATAAGTGTTGATCAGGAGGCGCAATCTATTGGGCAGGCCGAGGGTAGATCTCCGGTCAGGTCATGGCCAAATCCGGCTATCGCGGAGGCGACAGTGACCGGTCGCGGCGGCGCGTCTGGTCGCGCGCACTGCGATCCTGTTCCTGTTCGATCCGGTGCAGTGCCTGGGTGATTTCGCGGGCGAGGATGCGGCGGTTCTGAGCGTGCCGCCTGCGCAGCGAGTCGATCCTCTTCTGCAGATTCCGACGCTCATTCATCTGCGTCATGATCAGACCGTCTCGCTGATCCCGATCCCGGATGACGCATTGCCATCGTTCGGCTTCGTTCTGCTTGCGAACAGCCGCCGTCGTTCCGGTCAGACGGCCCCACAAGCCGCGCAGGCCTGTGGCGAAGCGGTTGGACCGCTCCTTCTGTTCGTCTTGCCAGCGCAATTTCTGCCTGTCCCGCAGGCTTTGACGTTCGACTCTATGCGCCCGAACCATCCGCGTCCGCTCTTCGGCAAGAGGGTGGAACTCCTCGATGTGCCGCTGATCCACATCGTCGATGAACTCCTGCAACTTGTCCGAGACGAGGGTTTTGGTCCGGTCCCGCACCTCGGGGAGGGGGCGCAGGGCGTTCTCGTCGCCGAGCCGCTCCCGGACCTCTTTGGTCCGCACTCCTGCCCACCTCGCCACGGCAAAGACTTCGCCGTGGACGTCGAGGGCCACGAAGCCGCGCCGGTCTCCCCGTGCGAGGAAATAGCCGCGCTCGCGCAGGGCTGCGGCAAAGGACTTCGCATCGTCGGAACGCTGCCACGCGTCCTGAAACGACTGCTTGATCTCGCGTGGATCGAGCTTCAGCCGCTTGGCCTGCTGCCACTCGGCCAGGGTAAAATTGAGCGGGCTCTTGCCGCCGTCGCGGCGCAATCCTTCCGGCAACGTCCAGTCATGTTCGAGGTACAGCTCGCGAGCGAGATCGTTCAGCTTGCGCTTGAAGTGCGGCAGGTTGATCGCCGTCATCGTCTCCGGATTGATCCGCGACCATACGACGTGCGCATGGCGACGCCCTTCCTTCTCGTGAAGGACAATGGCGCGCGGCTGACCTTCCAGTCCGAGACGCTTTTCCGCTTCATCGGCGGCGCGCCGGAAATCATCCTCGCCAGCAACAACCTCTTTCGGTGGATTGAGACTGAGCGAGAACATGAACTGCACGCATTTCGTGCCCTTGGAGATCGCGTGGCTCTCGGCAAGCGCACCATGCAGGTCGCGGGCAATAAAGCCGCGCAGCTCTTGCACCGTGACGTGATCGTTGTCGCGGTCATTCATCAGATGCAGCGATAGCTGCTTCGCCCCGCCGCGCTGCGAACCCTTGAGGATCATTGATCGTCGTCCCGCCGACGATGATGGCTGGCACGAGTAAACGGACCGCCTGGGCGCTGACCATCATCATCGCGATCATCGTCATGATGATGATCATCATGGTCGGCATGCATCCCGAGTGCCTGCATGAGCAGCATCCGGATCACCAGCACATCATGGCAGGCTTGCCGCAGCTTCTCTGTCGTTTCCTTGTCGACGGGAAGCGTGCCGCTTTCGGCAGCGTGCGCAAGCGTCGCCAGCCATTCCGCCGAGCGGCTTGCCCCCATACGCGCCAGCATTGACGCTAGCGCGGCATGGTCTTTAACAGGAGCACGAACGCTGCGGCGCTTCGTATCGGAACCGTCGAAGAGAACCTGCTTGACGTAGGTGCCGACGGGAGTGCTGCCGGAGCGGTGCTCAAGATCCGCGCGCTCGGTATCCGTCAAACGGACGGGAAACGGCTTTGAGGCGGCAGATTTGCTGATCTTCCGGGCCGTCATGGTTTTGGCCCCCGGAGATCATAGCTTCGGTGCTTGAGTTGAGTGTTCCAATCCTCCAGCGTTTCGAAAAGCGCGTTCGAAGTCTCTCCTTCGAGGCGCGCCATTTCCCCTCTCGATCATGCACGCTAAGCCGGTGGCATTACTGAGATGCCTCAGAATCGGCCTTTCTTTTCTGTCTGAGCCTGCGGCTCTACAAGGCGGCTGATAGGGCACCTTCGTCCGCTGACCGGGCGCAGGTGTTGCATGACACGGCCATCTCACGACATTGGTCGCCACCGCTCATGTCACCCTGCCGTGTTCCGCCAGGAAATCGAGCAGTGCCCGCACCCGCGATGGCAGCGGGCCGCCCTGGCCGAGATAGACGGCGTGGAAGGCTTCCTTCTCGCCTGCATCGAGATGGGCGAGGACCGGCACGAGGCGGCCGGCGCTCATGTCTTCGCGCACGGTGAAGGCGGCGAGGCGGGTGATGCCGACACCGGCTAAAGCAAGCCGGCGCAGGCTCTCGCCGTCGCTGGCCTGCACGCGGCCCGTCGCCGGCACCACGACGGTTTTGCCGTTTTCCCGCAATGACCATCCATCGACGGCGCGCGGATAGCCGAAGTCGATGCAAGTGTGCGCGTCGAGATCGGCGATCGAATGTGGCTCGCCGCAGCGTGCCAGATAGGAGGGCGCGGCGACGATGGTGAGCGGCGTCTCCCCGAGCTTGCGCGCGACGAGGCGGGAGCTTTTCATCGGTCCGGCCCGGATCGCGACATCAGTGCGCTCGGCCAGCAGATCGATGACCGCATCGGTCTGGACGAGGTCGAGCGTCACCCCCGGATAGCGCTGAAGGAACGCCGGCAGCAGCGGCGCGAGGATGTGATGGGCATAGGAGGCGCTGGTATTGAGGCGCACGCGACCGACCGCCTGCTCGCCGAGACCGGCCACCCTCTCGGCATCCTCCAGATCGGCGAGGAGGCGCGTCGCCCGTTCATAGAATGCGCAGCCTTCCGGCGTGAGCTGGTGTTGGCGCGTCGAGCGGTTGAGCAATCTCGTGCCGAGCCGGCTTTCCAGGCGGCTCATGAGCTTGCTCACCGCCGAAGGCGTCATCCCTGCGGCGCGCGCAGCGGGCGAGAAGCCGCCGAGCTCGACCACGCGGACGAACACCTCCATCTCCCCGGACCGATTGACCTCCAGCCGCCCCACGATGAATTCATCTCATAAGTGATGTTCTCAGGCGCATTCTATTTCATCCAACGCTGAATCTCTACCTTGCGGGAAATCGTTGCGGATGAAGATGGAGATCGCGTCATGCCGCTGGCGCTCTACGCCCTGACGGTCGGAGCCTTCGGCAGCGGCGTCACAGAATTCGTCATTATGGGCCTCCTGCTTGAGATCGGCCGAGAGCTCGACGTCACGATCGCTGCGAGCGGTCTCTTGATATCCGGCTATGCCCTCGGTGTGACCATCGGCGCGCCGGTTCTGACCGTTTTTTCCGGGGGCTGGCCGCGCAAGCATGTGCTCGTCGGTCTGATGGTCATTTTCGTTCTGGGCAACGCCGCCTGCGCGCTCGCGCCGACTTATGGCTTGCTGATGGCCGCGCGCGTGTTGACCGCGCTGACGCACGGCACCTTCTTCGGCGTCGGTGCCGTGGTCGCGACCGGGCTGGTGGCCGAGGACAAGCGCGGTTCCGCTATTTCGATCATGTTCACGGGCCTGACCGTCGCAACCGTTCTCGGGGTGCCCTTCGGCACCTGGCTCGGTCAGCATTATGGCTGGCGCGCGACCTTCTGGGCGGTGACGCTTGTGGGTCTGGTCGCGCTTGTCGTGCTTGCCGCCCTGGTTCCGCAGGACCGGGCGCGACCGGAAACCTCCAGCTGGAGCTCCGATCTGCGCGCCATCGTCCGCCGTCCCGTGCTGCTCGGTCTCCTGACGACCGTTCTCGGCTATGCCGGCGTCTTCGCCGTCTTCACTTATATCGCGCCGCTCTTGACGCAGATCGGCGATTTCCATGAGGCCGCGGTTTCGCCGATCTTGTTGGTCTTCGGCGGCGGGCTGGTCGTCGGCAACCTGCTCGGCGGCAGGCTGGCCGACAGCGACCTGGTCCGCGCCATGCTCGCCACGCTGGCGGCGCTCGCCCTCGTTCTGGCGGCGATGACCTTTGCCCTCGACAGCCCGATTGCGACGATCGTCTTCACCGGTCTCCTCGGTGCTGCGGGTTTTGCCACGGTCGCGCCCTTGCAGATGTGGGTGCTGTCGAAGGCGGAAGGCGCCGGCCAGAGCCTCGCCTCGAGCTTCAATATCGGGGCCTTTAATCTCGGCAACGTCATCGGCGCCTGGGCGGGCGGCCTGGTCATCGAACATCGGCCGGGCCTTGCCCTGGTGCCGATGACCGCCGCTCTGTTTCCGCTTCTCGCCATCGCCGCGGCGCTGACCGCCGTCAGGGCAAGCAAGAGCACGGCTCTGACGCCTTCCTGCAATCCCGTTCATTAAGGACCAATCGCATGGAATATCGACCCCTCGGCAAATCCGGCCTCAAGGTACCGGTCCTCAGCTTCGGCGCAGGCACTTTTGGCGGCACCGGCCCGCTGTTCGGCAATTGGGGCACTTCCGACGCGACCGAAGCCCGCCGCCTCGTGGACATCTGCCTGGAGGCGTGCGTCAACCTCTTCGATACGGCCGATGTCTATTCCGACGGCGCGTCGGAAACCGTGCTCGGCGAGGCGCTGAAGGGCCGGCGCGACAAGGTGCTGATCTCGACGAAGACGAGCCTTCCCATGGGCGAGGGGCCAAATGATGCAGGCTCCTCGCGCTTCCGGCTCATCCGGGCCGTGGAGGATGCGCTGCGGCGCTTGCAGACCGATTATATCGATCTCCTGCAGCTTCACGCTTTCGATGCCGGCACCCCGGTCGAGGAAGTCCTATCGACGCTCGATACGCTCGTTCGCGCCGGCAAGGTCCGCTATGTCGGCGTCTCCAACTTCGCCGGCTGGCAGATCATGAAATCGCTCGCCATCGCCGACCGCCATGGCTGGCCGCGCTATGTCGCCAACCAGGTCTATTACTCCCTGGTCGGGCGCGACTACGAATGGGATCTGATGCCGCTCAGCCTCGATCAGGGGCTGGGGGCGATGGTCTGGAGCCCGCTCGGCTGGGGCCGGCTCACCGGCAAGGTCCGCCGCGGCGCGCCGCTGCCGGAGGGAAGCCGCTTGCATGAGACCGCGAGCTTCGGGCCGCCGGTGGAGGAAGAGCATCTCTACCGCGTCGTCGATGCCCTCGACGCCATCGCCGAGGAGACCGGCAGGACGGTGCCTCAGATTGCGCTCAACTGGTTGCTGCAGCGCCCGACCGTTTCCTCGGTCATCATCGGGGCACGTAACGAAGAACAGCTTCGCCAGAATCTCGGCGCCGTCGGCTGGAGCCTGACGGAGGCGCAGATCGCGACGCTGGACGAAGCGAGTGCCGTGATCGCGCCCTATCCGCATTTCCCTTACCGCCGGCAGGAAGGTTTTGCGCGGCTTAATCCGCCGATCGCGGGCTGACACTCAAGGGAGATGCGAAACGAGGCGGCCCGTGTCACGGACGGCCTCGTCGATCATCATGGCGATTTTCGTCTGAGCCGCTTGTGGCGGCGGGTGCGGGCACCGCCCGATCCGCGCCTTTGAGGGCACGATCGGGCCGCAACGTTGGGCTCAGAGTTCGCCGGCTTCTTCCAAAACGCGGCGTGCGATGCGGAAGCATTCCACACCGCATGGCACGCCCGCATAAATCGCCACGACATGGACGGCGGCGCGGATCTCTTCCTTGGAGACGCCGTTCGTCAGGGCGCCACGGCAATGCGTTTCCCATTCGTGCCAGCGGCCGAGGGCGCCAAGCATGGCGAGATTCATGAGGCTGCGGGTTTTCGGCGGGATGGCCTCATCGCCCCAGCCGAAGCCCCAGCACCAGGCGGTCATGGCCTCCTGAAAGGGCAGGCTGAAATCGTCGGCCGCGGCGAGGTTGCGCTCCACATATTCCGCCCCGAGCGTCCCCTTGCGCTTGGCGAGCCCCTTCTCGAACATCTTCTGATCCATCTTTAAGGTCCCTTCTTTCCTGAGCTCTCTTTAGATTTGGCCATGGTGACCCCGCCTCATCGCCGGCGACTTGACTGGTCGCTGGGTGAGGGCAGGTCTTGATGTGCGGGAGTGATGCTGCCGGGCAGATCCGCCGGATTGCGCCGGCCGGAAGGTTCGCGCCTTTGCGGCATCGCCGCGCGGGCTCGACACGTGCCGCGCGTCTTCCAACGCGGCTGCCGCCGAACGGTCCATCTTTCCTCCCTATGAGGTGACGAAGACGCTCACAGAGAGCGCCTCCGCTCATTTTCTTATTATGATGATCATACAATCATAACTGATGGGGTCAATCACGGAAAATCGATCCGCATCCAAACGAAGCGATTTTCGACCTCAGCGGATGATGAAGGGATTGGCGACGGAGGTTTCCGTGGCGATCCACACCGACTTCACCTGGAGGTATTCCTTGATGGCTTCGAGACCGCTTTCGCGGCCGATACCGCTGCGTTTGAAGCCGCCGAAGGGTGAGGTGTAGCTGATGGCGCGATAGGTGTTGACCCAGACCGTGCCGGCGCGCAGCCGCTCCGACATACGCAGGGCGCGGCCCATATCCTTCGTCCACACGCCGGCCGCGAGGCCGAAATCGACGGCATTGGCGATCCGCACCGCATCGTCTTCATCCTCGAACGGGATGACGGCGAGGACCGGGCCGAACACCTCCTCCTGGGCGATGCGCATCTCGTTGCTGACGCCGGTGAAGACCGTCGGCTCGACGAACTGCCCGCCCGGCTGATCCTCGACCGGTTTGCCGCCGAGGACGCATTTCGCGCCTTCGGCCCGGGCGATTTCGATGTAGTCCAGAACCTTGCGATATTGCGCCGGGGTGGTGACCGGGCCGACATTGGTGTCTGCCAGCATTGGGTCGCCAATCTTCGCCTCGCGGGCCACCTCCAGGAGCCGCTCCACGAAGCGATCGTGGATCGAGCGCTGCAAAAGAAGCCTCGAACCCGCGATGCAGGTCTGGCCCGTGGCGGCGAAGATGCCGGAGATCGCCCCCATCACCGCGGCGTCGATCTCCGCGTCTTCGAACACGACGTTGGGGGATTTGCCGCCGAGTTCGAGCGAGACGTGTTTGATCTGTTTTGCGGCCGTCTCATAGACCTTCTGCCCGCCAATATCGGACCCGGTGAAAGCGATCTTGGAGACGCGCGGATGCTCCACGAGCGGCGCCCCCGCTTCGACGCCGAAGCCTGTGACCGTGTTGACGACGCCCGCCGGGAAACCGGCCTTTTCGAAGAGCGTCATGAATTCGAGTGTCGAGGCAGAGGTGAATTCCGACGGCTTGATCACCGCCGTATTGCCCGCGGCAAGCGCCGCCGCGAGCTTCCATGCGAGCAGCAGGAGCGGCGAGTTCCAGGGCGTGATCATGCCGACGACGCCGAGAGGCTCATAGCGGGTGAAGTTGAAGATCCCGCCCTTGTCCGTCGGGATGACGGCGCCCTCGATCTTGTCGGCGAGCCCGCCGTAATAGCGGTACCATTCGGCGAGATATTTCGTCTGCGAGAACATCTCCGCATAGAGCTTGCCGTTGTCGCGGACCTCGATTTCCGCCAGCCGCTCGGCGTCCGCTTCGATGTGTTCTGCGAGCCGGTAAAGTGCCTTGCCGCGTGCCGAGGGTTTTATGGCGCTCCACTCTTCGAAGCCGGCTTCGGCCGCCGCGACGGCCTTTTCGATATCGGACTTCGTCCCTCGAGCGATCTCCGCCCAGGCCTCTCCCGTATAGGGGTTTTTCGTCTCAAACCATTCGCCTTCGGCCGGATCGACAAAGCTCCCGCCGATGAAATGCCCGTAGCGCTGCATGCTGACCTCCCATGTCGTCGTGTCATCGTTGGCGGCGAAATTGGCAGAAACCGATGCCAACGTCCACGTATGATTGTATGAGCAGTTTTAACTTGACGAGCGCGTTTGATGCCGCAACACTTCATTCAATAAGACAATCATAGAGTGGGAGGAAAGTATGGACCGGAAAGGCAAGGGACCGATCGATTTCGCCGACGCAAGGCAGGGATCGCTTGAGAACTCGGTTTCGAAGACGTGCGAGACGAAGAGCCCGGCCAGCTCGGCGAAGGGGCCTTCGCGCTTCGCTCTCAACCGGCGACATTTTCTGGCCGCAGGCGCGGCGACGCTTGCGACCCCCTATCTTTCGAAGATCGCTCGCGCCCAGGGTTCCGACGTCAATGTCGGCGTGGTGGTGCCGCTGTCGGGCGCCAATGCGCAATTCGGTGTGAACTCGCGCAACGGCATTCAGCTCGCCGCCGACCAGATCAACGACAATGGCGGCATCAAGGCTCTCGGTGGCGCCAAGATCAACCTGATCATCGCCGATTCGACCTCAACGCCAACCAATGCGGCGACCGTCGGCCAGCGCCTGATCGCCCAGCAGAATGTCGTGGCGATCCTCGGCGCCTATGCGTCGTCGCTGTCTCTCGCTCTGTCGGAGGCGACGGAACGGCGCGACGTGCCGCTTCTCACCATGTCGTTTTCCGACATGATCACGGGCCGCGGCTTCAAGAACGTCTTCCAGGTGATCTCCAAGGCGACGACGATGGGCGCGGCGCAGTTGCAGGGTCCGGCGGGCGTGGCCGAGAAGGCCGGCAAGCCGTTGAAGTCGATTGCCATCATGTACGAGGACACCGCCTTCGGCACGTCGCAGGCCGGCGGTCTCCGCGAGACCGCGGCCGAGCTCGGCATCGAGGTGGTGATGGATGAGGCCTATCCTCTCGGCATCACCGATGTCACGCCGTTGATCAACCAGTTGCGCGGCACAAATGCCGACGCGGTCTTCCCCTGTTCCTATCTCAACGATGGCGTGCAGATCATCCGCACGATGCGCCAGCAGGGTATCGACATGCCGGTGATCGGCGGGGCCGGCGGCTATGTCATCCCGGACTTCCGGGCGGCACTCGGCGAATATGCCGAAAACGTCTTCTCGGTGGCGCCGAGCAATTACGATCTCGCCCCCGAACTGACGGACCCGTTCAAGGAGCGCTTTGGCTACTTCATGGTGCACGAAGCGATCGAGCACGCCGTTTGCCTCGACGTGCTTGCGAAGGCTCTCGAGATCTCGGGCGACACCGATTCCGATGCGCTGCGCGAGGCCTTGCGCAACAACCGTTTCGAAGGCGGATGGGCGGGCATCATCCCTGGCGGCGGGGTCGATTTCGACGAAACCGGCCTCAACACGCTCGCCAAGCCGATCATCGTGCAATGGCGCGGCGAGGATCTGACGACGGTCTGGCCGGACGATGTCGCCACGAAAGATGCTGTGTGGGCCGGCAAATAGCCGGCTCCGCCCCGAACGTTCAACATTTCGCTAGAGAGCTGCATGGCCTTCATCCAAGCCGTGCTCGATGGGTTGATGATCGGCGGCGTTTACGCCGTCATCTCCATCGGGCTGACCCTGGTCTTCGGCGTCATGGGCATCGTCAACTTCGCGCAGGCGGAGTTTTTGACCCTTGGCATGTTCGTTGCGTACTTCGCCTGGAAGTTCCTGGGGCTCGATCCTCTGATCGGCTCGTTTCTATCCTTCGTGGTGATCTTCGGGCTCGGCGTCGTCGTCCAGATGACGCTCATCCAACGGGTGTTGAACGCCCCGCCAGTGGCACAGATCTTTGTCACGGTCGGCCTGCTCATCGTCATTGAGAACCTGACGCTGATCGTTTTCGGGTCCGACTTCCATTCGGTGACGACGAGCTATCAGACCTCGACCTTGCGGATTGGGCCCCTGTTCATCGGCATTCCCTATCTCGCGGCCTTCCTGATGGCGCTTCTGTCGGCTGCAGCTCTCTGGCTCTTCACCAACAAGACCTGGTACGGGCGGGCGATGCGTGCCACCGCCCAGGATCCGATGGCGGCGAACCTGATGGGCATCAACGCTGATCGCATGCGTCAGATCGCTTTCGGCCTCGGCGTCGGCATGACGGCCTTCGGAGGCGCGGTGATCCTGCCTTACTTCACCGTACATCCGACCGTCGGCCACCAATTCGTCGTGCTCATGTTCACGGTCGTGGTGCTGGGCGGCCTCGGCAGCGTGGCGGGTGCGGTCGTCGGCGGCTTCGCCGTCGGCGTCATCCAGTCCGTCTCCACCCTGTTCTTCCCGATCCAGCTGCAAAACCTCGTCCTGTTCATCGTCTTCCTGACGGTGTTGGCGGTGCGGCCGACCGGATTGATTGGAGCGGCACGATGAAGTGGTGGATTACCGGTGCGGTGGTCCTTGTGGCCGCCGCCATTGTCCCGACGTTTCTCGATCCGACCGGTTATGCGATCCGTGTCCTGACGCTCGCGCTCCTCTTTGCGGCGCTCGGTCAGGCCTGGAACATCGTCGGCGGTCTCGCCAATCAGATTTCGCTCGGCCACGCTGCCTTCTTCGGGCTCGGGGCCTACACCTCAACGATCCTTCTGATCAATTTCGGCCTGTCGCCGTGGATCGGCATGCTGGCGGGCGCGGCGATCGCCGCGGTTGCCGCCTATCTCTTGAGCTTTCCGACGATGAAGCTGCGTGGGCATTATTTTGCCCTTGCGACGCTCGCCTTCAGCGAGGTGCTGCGCGTGATTGCGGGCTCCTGGACATCGGTGACGGGCGGGCCTGTCGGTCTTTCCGTGCCGTTCTCTCCAGACAGCTTCTGGCTTCTGCAGTTCAAAAGCACGATGCCCTATTATTACATCATGCTGGGCGCGCTCGTCGTCATCTCCGGCGTCTTCGTTTGGATCCGCCACAGCAGCCTCGGCTACCGGCTGCGCGCGTTGAAGGAAAATCCGGAGGCCGCCGAAGTGGTCGGCGTCAACACCACGCAGGTGAAGATCTCAGCGGCCGTCATTTCCGCCGCGCTCACGGCGACGCTCGGCACGCTCTACGCTCAGTTCACGTATTTCTTCGATCCGGAGGCCGTTTTCGGCATCATCCCGATCTCGGTGCGGGCCGCGATCATCGCCATTCTGGGCGGCGCCGGAACGGTGGTCGGGCCGATCATTGGAGCCTTCCTGATCGTGCCGATGGAGGAGATGGCGAATGTGCTTCTCTCCTCGCGCGGCGCCGGCCTGTCGCAGCTCGCTTTCGGGGTCATGCTGATCGCCATCATCCTGATCGAACCGCGCGGCATCCTCGCGTTGATCACCAACGGCGTCTCTCGCCTTCGCAGGAGGAAGTCGTCATGAGACAGGCGATCCTCGAAGTCGATGGCATCAGCAAGCATTTCGGTGGCCTGGCGGCCCTCGACAGCGTGTCCTTCGATGTCGCTCCCGGCGAGATCGTCGGCCTGATCGGTCCGAACGGCGCCGGAAAATCGACGCTCTTCAGCACGCTCGTTGGCCTACACAAGCCGACGGACGGCACGGTGCGCCTCGAAGGCGAGGACATCACCGGTCTGAAGCCGCACAAGGTGGCAGCGCGCGGTCTCACCAAGACCTTTCAGAACGTCGCCCTCTTCATGGAGGCGACCGTGCTCGACAACGTGCTGATCGGCGGCCTTCTGCGCGCCAATGTCCACGATGCGCGCGAGCTCGCAAAAACCTGCCTCGCGCGGGTGGGCCTCGCCGACATCGCCGGCAAGAAGGCGGCAGACCTATCCTTTCCCGAAAGGGCGCGGGTGGAGGTGGCGCGGGCTCTGGCGACGAAGCCGAAAGGGCTCCTTCTCGATGAGGTGATGGCGGCGCTCAACCGTGTGGAGATGGAAGAGATCATGGACCTCATCCGTTCCTTGAGCCGCGACGGCCTCGCCGTCGTCGTCGTCGAGCATCACATGCACGCCATCATGACGCTGTGCGAGCGCATCGTCGTTTTGAACTTCGGCAAGAAGATCGCCGAAGGCTCACCCGAAGAAATTGCGAGACATCCGGAGGTCGTGCGGGCCTATCTCGGACAGGAATATGAATGAGGCCGCCAGAATGAGCGACACGACACCCACTCTCCTGTCGGTTGAGGATGTGTATGCCGGCTACGACGGCTCCGACGTTTTGCACGGCGTCAGCCTCGACGTGCATGCCGGCGAGTTCGTCTGCGTCATCGGCGCGAATACGGCTGGCAAGAGCACGCTCCTGCGCACCATTTCGCGGCTCGTGCCGAAGTCGCGCGGACGTATCACCTTCGACGGCACGGATCTGATGTCGCTGAAGGCGCATGAGATCCCGAAGCTCGGCATCGCCCATGTGCCGGAGGGGCGCCATGTCTTTCCGGACATGACGGTGGAGGAGAACCTGCTGCTCGGTGCCTACACCCTGCGCCAGGACCCCGTTTACAAGGAACGCTTGGAGAAGGCCTTCACGCTGTTTCCGCGCCTCAAGGAGCGGCGGCGGCAATGGGCCGGAACCTTGTCTGGCGGTGAGCAGCAGATGGTCGTCCTCGGCCGTGCCATGATGCTCAATCTGCGCCTTCTCATCCTCGACGAGCCGAGCCACGGCTTGGCGCCAATCGTCGTCGACGAAGTCCACGATGCTCTCGTCAAGATCCACGAAGCGGGAACCTCCATCCTGCTCGTGGAACAGAACACATCGCTCGCCCTCTCGGTCGCCTCGCGCGGCTATGTGCTGGAATCCGGCGAGATCGTTCTGGCTGAATCCGCCAAGGCGCTGCATGACGATCCGAAGGTGCGCGAGGCCTATCTCGGGCTCTGAACGCGTTCGCCATAACCGACAAAGAAAAACGGGCGCCCGCGGGCGCCCGTCAGACTGCTGACGAACCCCGTCATTTTTGGCGGGGTTTGTTTTTTGTGGTGATGCGGATCGCTGCTCGATTTTGTCTGTCTACGTCGAAGCGGATGCTGGGGGCCCTCATGCGGGGCTCGGAGCCGGCATCCGGCTGAGTGCGATGGCCATCTTCTTGATGTTCTGAGCGGCGGCGGCGAGCAGGCACTGGCTGGAGACGCGGCTCAGACTTCGGAACCGGGCGTAGCGGTGGCCATGGAGCTGCTTTGCATCGGCAAAGGAGCGTTCCACCGTCTCCTTGCGCCGCTTGTAGATCGCTTTGCCCCAGGG
>NZ_FMVW01000005.1 GCF_900102695.1 Afifella marina DSM 2698 | reverse complement strand
GACCGATGCCCATCGCCTGACACCCTGGGGCAAAGCGATCTACAAGCGGCGCAAGGAGACGGTGGAACGCTCCTTTGCCGATGCAAAGCAGCTCCATGGCCACCGCTACGCCCGGTTCCGAAGTCTGAGCCGCGTCTCCAGCCAGTGCCTGCTCGCCGCCGCCGCTCAGAACATCAAGAAGATGGCCATCGCACTCAGCCGGATGCCGGCTCCGAGCCCCGCATGAGGGCCCCCAGCATCCGCTTCGACGTAGACAGACAAAATCGAGCAGCGATCCGCATCACCACAAAAAACAAACCCCGCCAAAAATGACGGGGTTCGTCAGCAGTCTGCGGCCTCCCGGAGGAGGCCTGTTCTTTGCTGCTTCTGCTGCTTTGAAAGTTGACGGAAACAGCGGACGCTGGGGCAAAGGGGGGAAGAGGAGGCGCGCCCGCCGTTTCCGTAACTCTTACTTATGGACCCACAACGGGGGGCTTGAAGGAAGGTTCCGAAAAAAAACGACGGGCTGCGATTTTTTTTTGCGAAGGCCGCCTGCAGCGCGCGCGCCCTCGCGCCGGTCGGGGTTTTGAGCCCCCTCTGGTCGCCTCGCAACTAGCTCGCGCGGCGCTCGAAAAACAAAGCCTGGCTGATCACAGCCTTCACCGTGTCCGGCTGGAACGGCTTGGTGATGAGGAAGGCCGGCTCCGGCCGCTCGCCGGTCAAAAGCCGCTCCGGATAGGCGGTGATGAAGACGACGGGCACGGAAAACGACTGCAGCATTTCGTTGACGGCATCGAGACCGGAGCTGCCGTCGGCGAGCTGAATATCGGCGAGAACGAGCCCCGGGCGATGCTCTTCCACCGCCTTGATGGCTTCCGAATGCGTGCGGGCGACACCGGTCACGCTGTGGCCGAGCGTCTTCACCAGGGTCTCGATGTCCATGGCGATCAGCGGCTCGTCCTCGATGATGAGAACGTCGGTCGCCACCTGCTCGGCGATTTCGCGTCCGGCCTGGTCGACGAGGCGGGAAACCTCCTCTTCCGACTTGCCGAGAATTTCGGCCGTCTCGCCGGCGGAGAAATCTTCCACCGACATCAACAGAAAGGCCTGGCGCGGCAGCGGCGTGATCGCCTCGAGCCGCCGCACGGACGGGTCGCCAACCGGATCGACCGTGTCTTCCTTCAGATTGATATCGACCGAATTCCAGTAGCGGCAGAAGGCTTTGAAGAGCTCGACGCGCGGGTCGTTGTCGGAATTGAAGGAATCGGGATCCTCGACGAGCGCCTCCAGCACGGAAACCACATAGGCATCTCCGCTCTTCTGCCCGCCCGTCAATGCGCGGGCGAAGCGACGCAGATAAGGAAGGTGGGGCGCGGTGTTGGCGACTAGCGACATGTCATCATCCTGAATGGAACAAAGAGGTTGCGGACAATCAAAGCGTCACCGGCAAAGGCTGCATGAGGTCCGTCCTCTGGGGTGCTGCAACGCGTCGTTATGAAATGATTGTGGCAAGAGTTGCAAGGAGGCAAGGCGCCAAACGCCGCGAAATCATTGACTTTGCCGGCTTCCGAACCGCGGCGAGAACGCCTGGGCGGGAGAAGCAACGCCAAGAGCTGCAACGCCAGAGGCGCAACGCCGCCGGGCGGCACACAAAGGCAGCATAAGAAGCGGATCCCCTCGCGGCGTCGGCTCAGCGTCCTAGATGCCGGAGAGAAACAAGGTTCTTTGCAAGGATGTTGCCATGCCGATGACCCTGAAAGGCTCGTGCCGCTGCGGCGCGGTGCACTTTTCCGTCGAAAGCCACACGCCCCAGCCCTACCAGCTCTGCTATTGCTCCATCTGCCGCAAGACGGCGGGAGGCGGCGGTTACGCCATCAATCTCGGCGGCCTTGCCGCGACGCTGAAAGTGGACGGTCGCGAGGCGATCAAGGTCTTCCGCGCCGAAATCGACCGCGGCGGCCATTGCGAGGTCTCGACAGGCGAACGCAATTTCTGCCGCCATTGCGCCACCGCGCTCTGGCTTTTCGACCCGACTTGGCCGGAGCTCATCCATCCCTTCGCCTCGGCAATCGACAGCGAGCTGCCGATCCCGCCGGAGCGCGTGCATCTGATGCTCGGCTCGAAGGCGAACTGGGTGGTGCCGGATATCGGCCCGAACGATCAGACTTTTGAGGGCTACCCGGAGGAATCGCTCGAAGGCTGGCACAAGAGCCGCGGCCTCTGGGTGGAGTGACGATCCGCCAGGCCCCTGAAACGGCGCGCAAAGAAAAGGCGGGCCGCAGCCCGCCTCCTCGAAGTCTGATGAGCTGAAAGCCTCAGCTGCCCAAAATCCCGGGCAGCTTCAGGCCTTTCTCGCGGGCGCATGCGAGCGCGTCCTCATAGCCCGCATCCGCGTGGCGCATGACGCCGGTCGCCGGATCGTTCCACAGAACCCGGGCGATGCGCCGCGCGGCCGCTTCGGTTCCATCGCAAACGATCACCTGGCCGGAATGCTGCGACCAGCCCATGCCGACGCCGCCGCCATGATGGATCGACACCCAGGTCGCCCCGGAAGCGCAGTTGAGAAGCGCGTTGAGGAGCGGCCAGTCGGAAACGGCGTCCGAGCCGTCCCGCATCGATTCCGTCTCGCGGTTCGGCGAGGCGACGGAACCGGAATCGAGATGGTCGCGGCCGATGACGACCGGCGCTTCGAGCTCGCCCTTCGCCACCATCTCGTTGAAGGCGAGACCGAGCCGGTCGCGGTCGCCGAGCCCGACCCAGCAGATGCGTGACGGCAGGCCCTGGAAGTGGATGCGCTCCTTGGCCATGTCGAGCCAGTTGTGCAGGTGCTTGTCGTCCGGCAGGAGCTCCTTCACCTTCTCATCGGTCTTGAAGATGTCCTCAGGGTTGCCGGAAAGCGCGGCCCAGCGGAATGGCCCGATGCCGCGACAGAAGAGCGGGCGGATATAGGCCGGCACGAAACCCGGAAAGTCGAACGCGCGCTCAAGCCCCACTTCCTTGGCACGCTGGCGAATGTTGTTGCCGTAATCGACGACCGGCACGCCCTGGTCCCACCAGCCGAGCATGGCTTCCACCTGCGCCCGCATGGAGTCTTTCGCCGCCTTTTCGACGCCGTCAGGGTCGCTCTCGCGCCGCTCTTCCCATTCGCCGAGCGTCCAGCCCGCCGGCAGATAACCATTGAGCGGATCATGCGCCGAGGTCTGGTCGGTCACCGCATCCGGGCGCACGCCGCGCCGCAGGAGCTCCGGAAAGACCTCTGCGGCATTGCCGAGAAGCCCGACGGAGATCGCCTTCTTCTCTTCGGCGGCGCGCTCGATCATGGCGAGAGCCTCGTCGAGGTCCTGCGTCATCTCATCGACATAGCCGGTGCGCTTGCGGAACTCGATGCGGCTTTGCTGGCATTCGACGGCCAGCATGGAGGCGCCGGCCATGGTGGCGGCGAGCGGCTGCGCGCCGCCCATGCCGCCGAGCCCGCCGGTCAGGATCCAGCGGCCGGAGAGATCGCCGCCGTAATGCTGGCGGCCCATCTCCACAAACGTCTCGTAGGTGCCCTGAACGATGCCCTGCGTGCCGATATAGATCCACGAGCCCGCCGTCATCTGGCCGTACATCATCAGCCCGGCCCGATCGAGCTTGTTGAAATGCTCCCAATTGGCGAAGGCCGGCACGAGATTGGAATTGGCGATCAAAACCCGCGGCGCGTCTTCATGCGTGCGGAAGACGCCGACCGGCTTGCCGGATTGGATGAGCAGCGTCTCGTCGGCTTCGAGCTCCTTCAGCGTCGACACGATGCGGTCGAACGATTCCCAGTCGCGTGCCGCACGCCCGATGCCGCCATAAACGACGAGGCTTTCCGGCTTTTCGGCAACCTCCTGGTCGAGATTGTTCATCAGCATGCGCATCGGCGCTTCGGTCAGCCAGGATTTGGCCGTGAGCTCGGTTCCCCGCGGGCTTGAGATTTTGCGGGCGTTGTCGAGACGGTTCATGTGCTCAGCTCTGTTCCTTGGTTTTGGCCGCCACGAGGAGAGCGGTCAGGGCTTTCGTCAGAACGGACCGCAAGGCCTCGGCCTTTTCCTCGTTCCAGGCGACGGGGTCTTCGTCCATGTAGCCGCGGCAGGCGATCTCCATCTGCAGCGCGTGCACACGCTCTTCCGGGCGGCCGTAATGGCGGGTGATCCAGCCGCCCTTGAAGCGGCCGTTGACGATGCTCGGGAAATCCGACGCCGCGCAGACATCGGCGACGGCCGTTTGCATTTCGGGCGCGCAGCTCGCCCCCTCGTTTGTGCCGAGATTGAAGACCGGCAATTCACCGTCGAAGAGACGGGGAATGACCGAGCGGATGGAATGGCAGTCATAGAGAACGGCAAAACCGTGCCGGCTCTTCGCGCGGGCGATCTCAGCGTCGAGCGCTGCGTGATAGGGCGCAAACCAGGTCTCGCGGCGGACATCGATCTCCGCCGCCTCCGGCTCTTCACCCGGGCGATAAAGCGGCTCGCCGTCGAAGGTTTCGGTCGGCACCAGCCCCGTCGTCGCCTGCCCGGGATAGAGAGAAGCACCGGACGGGTCGCGATTGACGTCGATGACGCTGCGCGACATCACCGTGTGGACGATGCTCGCATCGAGCTGCTTGGCAATCGGGCCATAGAGCCGGTCGATCCACCAATCGGTGTCGAGGATGGCCCGCTCGCGGCTGACGAGACGTGTCTCGAGCTCCGGCGGGATCGCCGTGCCGGTATGCGGGAAAGACAGGATGAGCGGTGAGCCGCCGCGTCCGACGGTGATGAAATCGCGCAAGGGTCAAGCCTCCAGATCGGGAAATGCCACGTCCCGGCATGCCTCAAGCGCCGCACCCGCTTCCACGAGGCCCGCCGCCGCACCGAGATCGGGAGCAAGATAGCGATCATCCTCAAGCGCCGGCACCGCATCCCGCAGCCGCGCCAGCGCCTTCTGCAAGGCGGGCGAGGTGTGAAGCGGCGCACGAAGCTCCACGCCCTGCGCCGCCACCAGCCATTCGATGCCGATGATGCGCGAGAGATTATGATTCATGGGACCGAGCCGCCGCGCCCCGTGCGCCGCCATGGAGACATGGTCTTCCTGGTCGGCACTCGTCGGCGTGGAATCCGTCGAGCAAGGATTGGCGCGCTGCTTGTTCTCGCTCATCAACGCCGCAGCGGTGACTTCCGCGATCATGAAGCCCGAATTCAAACCGGGCTTCGGCGTCAGGAAGGCGGGAAGGCCGAAGGAGAGCGTCGGATTGACCAGCATGGCAATGCGCCGCTGCGCGATCGAACCGAGTTCGGCGATCGCAAGCGCGATCTGGTCGGCCGCGAACGCCACCGGTTCGGCGTGGAAATTGCCGCCGGAGACGATGTCGCCGCTCTCGGTCAGAACGAGCGGATTGTCCGTCGCCGCATTCGCCTCGATACGAAGCGTGTGGCCGGCCTGGCGCAGAAGATCGAGACAGGCGCCGGCGACCTGCGGCTGACATCTGAGGCAGTAAGGGTCCTGCACGCGTTCATCGCCCTCGCGATGCGATTCGCGAATTTCCGAATCCGCCATCAGATTGCGCAGCGCCGCCGCCGCCGCGATCTGCCCGGGCTGGCCACGCAGCGTGTGCATTTCTTCGCGGAAGGGCGCGGCGGAGCCCATCGCGGCATCGGTGGAAAGCGCTCCGGTCACCAGCGACGTAAGACCCCCCCGCCAGGCGCCGAAGAGACCGGCAAGCGCCATCGCGGTCGAACATTGCGTGCCGTTGATGAGCGCGAGGCCTTCCTTCGGGCCGAGCACGACGGGCTGAAGGCCTGCGGCCCGCATGGCGGCGCCGCCTTCCATACGCGCACCGTCATAGACCGCTTCGCCCTCGCCGATCATCACCGCCGTCATATGGGCGAGCGGCGCGAGATCGCCGGAGGCGCCGACCGAGCCCTGCCGGGGCACGACGGGAACGACATTCTTCGCCATCATGTCTTCCAGACAGGCGATGATCTCCCAGCGCACGCCGGATGCGCCGCGCCCGAGCGACAGGAGCTTCAGGGCCATCATCAGCCGCACGATCGGCGCCGGCAGCACCTCGCCCACGCCGCAGCAATGCGACAAGATGAGATTGCGCTGCAGCTGCGCCGTGTCGGCGGGCGCGATGCGCGTCGAGGCGAGCTTTCCGAAGCCGGTATTGATGCCATAGACGGCGGCCTCGCCGGCGGCCGCCTTTTGCACCTGCTCCTGCGAGGCTTCCACCGCTGGGCGGCAGGCCCGATCGAGCTCCGCATCGAGACCGTCGCGGTAAAGGCGTTCAAGTTCGGCGAGCGTCACGGCGCCGGGCGTCAAAGTGAGCTGTGTCATCGTCCCTGCCTCACACGCTGCCAGAGCGGATTGAAGCCGATGCGGTAGGCAAGCTCGGCCGGATGCTCGATGTCGAAAATCGCAAGATCGCAGTCCTTTCCTTCGGCCAGCGTGCCGATCCGCGCCGCGCGCCCGAGGGCCTTCGCGGCTTCGCGGGTGACGCCGGCGATCGCCTCTTCCGGGGTGAGACGGAAGAGCGTGCAGGCCATGTTCATGGTGAGGGTCAACGAGGTCATCGGCGAGGTGCCGGGATTGCAATCGGTCGCGATCGCGATCGGCACGCCCGCCGCGCGCAAGGCGGCAACCGGCGGCGATTGTTTTTCGCGCAGGAAGTAATAGGCACCGGGCAAGAGCACGGCGACCGTGCCCGCCTTCGCCATCGCGGCAATGCCGTCATCGCCCAGATATTCCAGATGATCGGCCGACAGCGCGCCATAGCGTGCGGCCAGTGCGGCCCCGCCGAGATCGGACAGCTGTTCGGCATGGAGGCGGAGAGGCAGGCCGAAACTTTTGGCAGCATCGAAGACTCTGGCAATCTGCTCCGGCGAAAAGGCGATCCCCTCGCAGAAGCCGTCGACCGCATCGGCGAGCTTTTCCGCCGCCACAAGCGGCAGCTGCTTGTCGCAGACCTCAGCGATATAGGCGTCCTTGTCGCCCTCCGCTTCCGGCGGCAGCGCATGCGCGCCGAGGAAGGTGCGCACCACATCGACGTCCCGCAGCTCTGCGAGCCGGCCCGCGGCACGCAGCATCTTCACTTCGCTGTCGGGATTGAGCCCGTAGCCGGATTTCACCTCGATCGTCGTCACACCCTCGGCGAGAAGCGTATCGAGGCGCGGCAGCGCCGATTGGACGAGATCGTCTTCGGAGGCGGCCCGCGTGGCGGACACGGTCGAAACGATGCCGCCGCCGGCCTTGGCGATCGCCTCGTAGCTCTCGCCCTTCAGCCGCATTTCCCATTCCGCGGCGCGGTTGCCGCCGTGAACGAGATGCGTGTGGCAGTCGATGAGGCCCGGCAGAATGAACCGGCCTTCGCAGTCGATCGTTTCCTTGGGCGTGACGTCCGGCAGGTCGCTCTCGCGGCCGACGAAGACGATTTTGCCGTCTTTCGCGGCGAGCGCGCCGCCTTCGATGATGCCGAGCGCGCCATCACCCGATCCGGGTTCCAGCGTGGCGATGCGCGCATGGCCCCAGAGACGATCGACAGGTTCAGCCAAGCTCTTCCCTCGCTCTCATCATTTGTCTATACAAATAAGGATTAGCGAGGATAAAGCCGATGATCAAGCTCCGTTTCGACAAGGCTCTGTTGCCGACCGGTTGGGCCGAGAATGTTGCAATCGACGTCGCCGACGATGGCACGATCGCAAAAATCGAGACGGATCAGAGAGATACGAGCCCGTCCTCCGGCGTCGCCCTCCCCGGCCTGCCGAACCTGCACAGCCATTGTTTCCAGCGCGGCATGGCGGGGCTTGCCGAACGGCGCGGCGAGAGGGCCGATTCCTTCTGGACCTGGCGCGAGGTGATGTATTCCTTCCTGGAGCGCCTGACGCCGGATGATGTGGAGGCGATCGCCGCTCAGGCCTGCGTGGAAATGCTCGAAGGCGGTTTCACCGCGCTCGGTGAATTTCACTATCTCCACCATGCGCCGGGCGGGACCGCCTATGATGACATCGCCGAAATGGCCGGCCGCATCGTCGAGGCGACGCGCGCAACCGGCATCGGCCTCACGCTTCTTCCCGTCTTTTATGGCGAGAACGGCTTTGAAGGCGAGCCGCTGAGCCCGGCGCAGCTTCGCTTCGGCAACGACCCGGAACGCTTCGCCCGGCTTCTCGAAGCCTCCCGCACCCACCTCGCGACGCTCCCCGATGCCCAACTCGGCATCGCGCCGCATTCCTTGCGTGCCATCCGGCCGGAAATGTTCAACGACGTTCTGACGCTTTGTCCGTCCGGCCCGTTCCACATCCACGCCGCCGAACAGACGAAAGAAGTCGAGGAATGCGTGGCGGCCCTCGGCGCCCGTCCCGTCGAATGGCTCCTCGAAAATGCGGCGCTCGATCGCCGCTGGTGCCTCGTCCACGCCACGCATATGCTGCCGGAAGAAACCGAAGGGCTGGCGCGATCGGGCGCGGTGGCGGGCCTCTGCCCGATCACCGAGGCGAGCCTCGGCGACGGGATTTTCGACGGCACCCGCTTTCTGTCCGCCTCAGGCGCTTTCGGCGTCGGCAGCGACAGCAATGTCCTGATCAGCGCGGCAGAGGAACTGCGCATGCTGGAATATTCGCAGCGCCTCAAGGAGCGCGCGAGAAACGTCCTCGGCGAGCCCGCCCTCTCCACCGGCCGCCGGCTCTACGAGGGCGCTGCGACAGGCGGCGCCCAGGCGCTCGCTCGTCCGATCGGCCGTCTGAAAGTCGGATGTCGCGCCGACATCGTGGTCCTCGATCAAGACCATCCGACCCTCGTCGGGCGCGAGGACGATCGCCTTCTCGACAGCTACATCTTTACGGGCGGCCCGGCCGCGATCGCCGACGTCTATGTCGGCGGCGAGAAGAAGGTGGAATCCGGCCGTCACATTGCCCGCACCGAAATCCGGGCGCGCTTTGCCGAGACGATGCGCCGGCTCGTCCCATGACGGCGGAGTTGAAGCTCGACGGCGAAGGTCCGCTCCACGACCAGATCCGCCGGGCGATCGCCGATCCGATTCTCTCCGGCTCCTGGGAAGCGGGAAAGCGCATTCCGCCGGAAGTCAGCCTCATGGAGACTTTCGGCGCCTCGCGCATGACGGTGAACCGGGCGCTCAGAGCACTTGCCGATCAGGGCCTCATCGCCCGCCGGCGCCGTGTCGGCAGCTTCGTCGCCCCGCGCGCCGGCGAGCACGCCGTCACCTCGATCGGCGACATTCGCCACGAAATCGAGGCCCGGGGCGAGGATTACGGCTATGAATTGATGCAGCGGCAGGAAGCCCATGTCTCCGCGGCGATGAGCCTTGCGACAGGCGTCGCGGCGGAGACGCCAATCCTGCATCTCCATTGCCGGCATTTCGCAAGCTCAAAGCCCGCAGCCCTCGAAGACCGCTGGATCAATCTCGCCATCGTGCCGGAAGCCCGCGACATCCCGTTCGAGGATATTCCGCCGGGGCCCTGGCTTCTGGAAAACGTCTCCTACACCGAAGGCGAGCACCGCATTGCGGCCATCCGAGCCGGCAGCACCGCCGGCGGCCTGCTTGAGATCGCGGACGACGAGCCCTGCCTCAGCGTCGAGCGCCGCACCTGGCGCGGCAAGACCATGATCACCTTCGCCAACTTCGTCTATCCGGGCTCCAGCCACATCCTCTCCGGCCGCTTCCGCCAGGGAAGCTGACATACGCCGCCAGGATCGGCGCAACACCGGCACGCTTGCCGGTCACAGCCTCGCATGCTCCATGACGAAGGCCGCGCGGTCTTCGATGCTGACGCAAGGCAGGTGCACGACCTCGTAGCCGAGCTCCAGATAGGTTCTCTCCATCACCGCGCCGGTTTCCTGCGCTTCTGCGGCGTCCTGTTTGCGCTCCTCATCCTGCCCGAAGATCTCGGGCCACCAGGGCGCGAGAAAAACCCGCGGGTTGTACCGGTAGAGCTCAGCCGCCTTGCGCACATGATCGGGAACTCTGAGGCCGCAAAGGCGCAGATAACCCATCACGTCCGGCACGCCGCGATCCATCACGACCGGACCGGCGATGGCGAGGGCTTCGCGGTGGGAGCGCAATTCCCAAGAGAGCATGAGCTCCGCAAAGGCGTTCCGGTCCGCCCAGGGCAGAGCGGACCCGCCGATTTGAACCTGATCTTGAATGATCGCACGTCCAGCCTCCGGCATGGTGCGCAGCCCGGCCACCGCGAGCGCTCCGATAAGCGCGGTCTTTCCCGAGCCCGGCCCGCCGGTCACCACGAACATATGATCGCAAAAAGCCAAAGTCTCTCTCCTCCTCCAATGCTCATCGGTTGCACAAGCCGGTGCGAGATCGCTCAGCCGCCGGAAAGCTCCACCACCCGGTCGAGGCCGAGGCGCGCAAGAAACGCCCCGTCGTGGCTGACGACGAGGAGCGCGCCGTCATAGGCCTGGAGCGCATTCTCGAGGGCTTGAAGCGCATCGAAATCGAGATGGTTCGTCGGCTCGTCCAGAACGAGAAGGCCGGGCGGTTCGGCCTGACCGATGGTGCAGGCGAGGCCGGCGCGCAGGCGTTCGCCCCCGCTCAGGCTCCCCGCCTCCTGCAGCGCATCTTCGGCGCGGAAGCGAAACCGCGCCAGGGCCGCACGACATTGGTTCTCGTCCGCCTCAGAGTTCAACCGGCGGAAATTCTCCCGCAAGGAAAGCTCCGGACGCAGCAGGCTCACATGCTGGTCGAGAAACGCAAACGGCACGCAAAGATCGATATGACCGCTGAAGGGCTCGAGCCGACCGGTGATCAATTTGATCAGCGTGGTTTTGCCACAGCCGTTCGGCCCGGCGATCGCGACACGCTCAGGCCCGGTGATCGTCAGAGAGAAATCGCGAATGACCGGCCTTTCCGGCGCATAACCCCCGGTCACCGCATCGACCCGGAGGACGGTCTTGCCGCGGGGCAGACCGGTCGGGGCAAGCTCCATCGACAAGGGCCGCAGGATCTCGACAGACGCCCGCGCCTCGGCAAGCGTGTTCTTCGCCGTCTGAAGCCGTGCATCGCGCAGACGCGCATGTGCCCCGCCTGTCGCTTCGGCCCGCTCCTTTGCCGCATCCATCAGAATTTTGGGCTGGTCTTTCCTGGCACGGGACTTTCGTCCCCGGCTGTCCGTGCGCGCCTTGCGTTCGGCGGCCTGCTGCGCCCGTCGCCTCGTTTCGGCGAGCGTCTTCTCCGCATCCGCAAACGCGCGCTCCGCGGCCTCAGATTCGGCCGCCTTCTGCTCCCTGAAAGCGCTGTAATTTCCACCGTAGCGCACCGCTCCGAGCTGCGACAGCTCCACGATCGCATCCATCTCTTCGAGAAGCTCACGATCGTGGCTGACGATAAGGGCGCCGCTCCCCCAACCGCGGATGAGTTCGATCACCGCCTGCCGGCCTGCACGGTCGAGATTGTTCGTCGGCTCGTCGAGAAGCAGGAAATCAGGCGCCTCGAAGACGAGAGCGGCAAGGGCGACACGCGTCCGCTCACCTCCCGAAAGCGCCGCAAGCGGCGTGCGCGGATCGGCGTCGAGACCACAGCGGGAGAGTGCGGCCCGGATGCGCTCGGCAACCGTCCAATCGGCCCGAGCAAGCTCGTCGACACCGGCAAGCCCGGCTTCGGCACGATCGACCAGGTCCACGGCCGCGCCTTCGCCGAAGAAGTCCGCGATCGTCTCACCGCCGCCGACCGCCATCTCCTGGTGCATCAGACCGATCGTGCCATGGACATCGACATGACCCGATGTGGGACGCAATTCGCCCGCAATGAGCCGCAGGAGGGTCGTCTTGCCGATGCCGTTGCGCCCGACAATGCCGATACGTTCGCGGCCAAATCTCAGATGAAGGCCGCTGAAAAGCGGCGCGCTGTCAGGTGTGGACCAGGAAAGATCGGAAAGGGTGAGAAACACGGACATGGAAACAAACTTCTCGCAGCGAGACCGGAAGGGCGAAAACGGCGAGATTTTTGTCCATGTCGAAGCGGTTCCTGTCCTGTCGACATCAAGCGGGCGAAATCAGGCGGGCAAAGAACGGCAAGGCCCGCGGTCGATTGTCCCGAGAACGCTCGGGGTGATTCTCACAAACTCCTCCGTGCAGCCGATTCGGCGGGAGCGGAGGCGATGACGCATCGTAGAAAGAGAATCACATCGAAGAATGGTGGAGCCGAGGGGAATCGAACCCCTGACCTCGTGAATGCCATTCACGCGCTCTCCCAACTGAGCTACGGCCCCATTCTTTGGGATTGACCGATCACATGAGAGGATCGGCCTTCAGGCTGCCACCTTCGAGGCGGGAGCCTTGTTCGGCCGGGGAGCGATTGCCCTCCGACCGAAGCGGGCGGAAACTATGCGCGACGTCGACGTTTTGCAAGTCCCGAAAAACGCGAATTTTGCAGCGCCTCAGCGCTCCTCGTCTTCGTCGACGTCACCGAGGATGTCGGAGACGTCCTCATCGCCATCCTCATCGTCGTCGAGGAAGGTGTCATCGTCGTCGTCCCCGTCGATCTCCAACCCGTCGTCGTCGATCTCCGGAACGTCCTCGTCGTCGCTGTCGTCATCGGAAGACGTCGACTTCGTGGTCTCGCCATCTTCCTCGTCCTCGGCCTCTTCGAGGGAGACGACATCCACGTCCTCATCCTCCTCGTCGTCTTCCGCTTCGACGACGTCCTCGACCTCTTCTTCCTGCTCGGCCGCGGCCGCTTCTGCCGCCTTTTCGCGGGCGGACAGCTCATAGACGGTACCGCAATGCGGGCACACAATAGGATCACGATTGAGGTCGTAATACTTGGTGCCGCATTCCTGGCAAACGCGTTTGGTTCCAAGTTCTGGCTTGGCCACGTCGGCTAATCCTCGAATGTCAGAAAATCGCGGTCCCACTACCGGCCGGTGCTGCCCCTGTCAAACGCCTTCTCTGTGCATCTGTATCGCGCGGGGCGCCCACGGGGATGACCCCTGCCGGGGAGGATGCTAACGGGAGGGCGCCGGGGCATGCCCCGAAAGCGCTCCAGAATGCATCTGAGCGAGCACCTTGTCGCAGCATCATATGAGGACATCGCCCATGTCGGAAGCCGTTCCACGCCCGTCGACGGCACGTGCCTCCTCCGGTCTTTCGGGCCGCGTCACGGTGCCCGGCGACAAATCCATCTCGCACCGCTCCTTGATGTTCGGCGCGCTCGCTCTCGGCGAGACCAGGATCACGGGCCTGCTGGAAGCGGCCGATGTCCTCGCCACGGCCGCGGCCATGCGCAGCTTCGGCGCCAAGGTCGAGCGGCATTCCACCGGCGAATGGAGCCTCCACGGCCTCGGCACCGGCGGTTTTCTGGAGCCTGAAACCGCCCTCGACTTCGGCAATGCCGGCACCGGCGCGCGCCTCACCATGGCTCTCGCCGGCGCCCACCCCTTCGCCACGACCTTCCTCGGCGATGCGTCTTTGTCGCGCCGGCCGATGGGCCGCATCCTCGATCCGCTGCGTGAAATGGGCGTCGAGGTGATCGCCCGCTCCGGCGACCGCCTGCCTTTGACGCTCAAAGGCGCCTCGCCGATGGCGCCGATCGAATACCGCGTGCCCGTCCCCTCCGCTCAGGTCAAATCGGCCGTCCTCCTTGCAGGCCTCAACATCGCCGGCACCACGACGGTGATCGAACCCGTGCCGACGCGCGACCACACCGAAAAGATGCTCAAAGGATTTGGCGCCGATATCGAGGTGAAGACGACGGCGTCGGGCGAAACGGTGATCCGCCTTGAAGGCCTGCCCGAGCTCACGCCGCAGCCGATCGAAGTCCCGTCGGACCCGAGCTCCGCCGCCTTTTTGATCGTCGCCGGCCTCATCTGCCCCGATTCCGATATCGTCGTGGAAGGCGTTCTCCTCAACGAGCGCCGCACCGGCCTCTTGCAGGTGCTTCAGGACATGGGCGCCGATCTTTCGATCGAGAATGAGCGCGAGACGGGCGGCGAACGTCTGGGCGATGTGCGTGCCCGCACCTCACGTCTTAAAGGCGTGACGGTGCCGGCCGAACGCGCGCCCTCGATGATCGACGAATATCCGATCCTTGCCATCGCCGCCGCCTGCGCCGAAGGCAAGACGGTCATGCACGGGCTTGAGGAATTGCGCGTCAAGGAATCCGATCGCCTTGCCGCCGTCGCCGCCGGCCTCGCTGCGAACGGCGTCACCTGCGAAGAGGGCGAGGCGAGCCTCGCCGTCACCGGATGCAAGGTGCCGGGCGGCGGCAAGGTGCCGGGCGGCGCCACCGTCACCACACATCTCGATCACCGCATCGCCATGAGCTTCCTCGTTCTGGGCCTTGCGGCGGAAAAGCCGGTGACCGTCGACGACGCCAACATGATTGCAACGAGCTTCCCGAATTTCGAGGAAACTTTGCGAAAGCTCGGCGCCGATCTCAACGAACAGGAGCGGGCGCTGTCATGAGCAAGCCCCTCATCATCGCCATCGACGGCCCGGCCGCCTCCGGCAAGGGCACCCTCGCCCGCCGGCTTGCCGCCCATTACGGCCTGCGCCATCTCGATACCGGCCTCACCTACCGCGCCGTGGCGGCCGAGCTTCTGGCCTCCGGCGAGGACGAGCCGGATGTCGCCGCGGCGGTCGCCGCAGCCTCACGGCTCGATCTCGCGGCGATGGAGCGCGACCGCCTGGCCGCGCACGATATCGGCGAGGCAGCCTCGAAGATCGCCGTCATGGGCGAACTTCGCCGCGCCCTCGTCGAACGCCAGCGGCAATTCGCGGCCGAGCCGCCCGGCGCCGTGCTCGACGGGCGCGACATCGGCACGGTCGTCTGCCCCGATGCCGCCGCCAAGCTTTTCGTGACGGCAAAGCCCGAGGAACGCGCCCGCCGCCGCACAGAGGAACTGCGCGGCCGCGGACAGGATGTCGACTACGAGGCTGTCCTTGAAGATCTCAAGCGGCGCGACGCGCGCGACATGCAGCGAGCCGATTCGCCGCTGCGTCCCGCAGACGACGCCCACTTGATCGATACTAGCGCAATGACTATAGAAGCGGCATTCCGCGCAGCTGTCGCGATTATTGATCGAGCCGTTTCGGCCCGTAGCGAGGCATGCCCTTCTTGAGGGTGTGCCTTTAGGGCTATCTGGAGATCGTTAAGACGGCGCGCGGGGGAACCGCGCCGTTTCGTCCCGATGCGCCAACCGCTTAGATGCGGGGGAGGACGCGGCCAGAGCAACACGAACCGATGGCGCTGTGACCCGCAGGCGAGCCTAAGAGCCGCCCCAGATGCGGGCCCTAACAGGAGCATGAATGGCCAGTATGCAACAGGCTGCCCCGCAGCCGAGCCGTGAAGATTTTGCGGCCCTACTCGAACAATCCTTTGCCGACGCCGATGTCCAGGAGGGCACGGTTGTCGATGGGACTGTGGTCGCCATCGAAAAGGACATGGCCGTTATCGATGTCGGCCTGAAGGTCGAAGGCCGGGTGCCGCTGAAGGAATTCGGCGTTCGTGGCCGCGACGGCGAGTTGAAGCCGGGCGACCGGGTCGAGGTCTATCTGGAGCGCGTGGAAAACGCGCTCGGCGAGGCCATGCTGTCGCGCGAAAAGGCGCGTCGCGAGGAAAGCTGGGTCCGTCTTGAAGAGAGCTTCGAGAAGAACGACACCGTTCAGGGCACCATTTTCAACCAGGTGAAGGGCGGCTTCACGGTCGATCTCGATGGCGCCGTGGCGTTCCTGCCGCGCTCTCAGGTCGATGTGCGCCCGGTGAAGGATGTCGGCCCCTTGATGCAGACGCCGCAGCCCTTCCGCATCCTGAAGATGGACAAGCGGCGCGGCAACATCGTCGTCTCCCGCCGGTCCGTGCTTGAAGACACGCTCGCCGAGCAGCGCTCGGAGCTCGTCGCCAAGCTGAAGGAAGGCCAGGTCGTCGACGGCGTGGTCAAGAACATCACCGAATACGGTGCCTTCGTCGATCTCGGCGGCATCGACGGCCTCCTGCATGTCACCGACATGGCATGGCGGCGCGTCAATCACCCCTCCGAGATCCTGGCGATCGGCGAGACGGTGAAGGTGCAGATCATCCGCATCAACCCGGAGACCTTCCGTATCTCGCTCGGCATGAAGCAGCTCGAGGCGGATCCCTGGGAAGGCATCGAGGTGAAGTATCCGGTCAACGCCAAGTTCACCGGCCGCGTCACCAACATCACCGATTACGGCGCCTTCGTGGAGCTGGAGCCGGGCATCGAAGGCCTGATCCACGTCTCCGAGATGAGCTGGACCAAGAAGAACGTCCATCCGGGCAAGATCGTCTCCACCTCTCAGGAGGTCGAGGTGATGGTGCTCGAGGTCGATCCTCAGAAGCGTCGCATCTCGCTCGGCCTCAAGCAGGCCATGGGCAATCCTTGGGAAGAGTTCGCCGACAACCATCCGGTTGGCACGCTCGTCGAAGGCGAAGTCAAGAACAAGACCGAGTTCGGCCTGTTCCTCGGCCTCGACAACGACGTCGACGGCATGGTGCACCTCTCCGACCTCTCCTGGGACCGCCAGGGCGAAGAGGCGATGGAGGAGTACAAGAAGGGCGAGATGGTCAAGGCCGTCGTCCTGGAAGTCGACGTCGACAAGGAGCGCATCTCGCTCGGCATCAAGCAGGTCGAAGGCGATCCGTTTGCCGAGGCCGTTGAGGGCATCCGCAAGGGCGCCATCGTCACCGGCGAGATCGTCGAGGTGAAGGATTCCGGTATCGAGGTGAAGATCGCCGATACCGAGATGACCGCCTTCATCCGCCGCGCCGAGCTGGCGCGTGATCGTTCCGAGCAGCGCCCCGAGCGCTTTGCCGCCGGCGAGAAGGTCGATGCCCGCGTCACCAACATCGACAAGAAGGCGCGCCGTATCGCGCTGTCGATCAAGGCGCTGGAGATCGCCGAAGAGAAGGAAGCGGTTGCCCAGTACGGCTCGACCGATTCCGGCGCTTCGCTTGGCGACATCCTGGGTGCCGCGCTGAAGAAGCGCAACGCCGAGGAAAAAAATTAAGGGCGACGAATAAGCCCTTTGACGACAACTACTTGCCGGTCTTGAGACCGGCTCAAGAAATCGACCCGCGGCCGTCCTGGCCGCGGGTTTTTTCATGGTCGGAGCACAGTCAATCCTTTGCTGCAGCGCAACCAAATTTGACGCAGTTGCGCAAACACGCTACCCATTGGTCATGGGCGATCTTTCGAAACCACCCTTTCTCGACAAGACCCTCCACGCTCTCTTCCTCGATTTCGACGGCACCCTCGTCGGTTTTGCAGACGATCCCGATGGGATTACTCTGGAGCCCGGCACGCTTGAGCGCCTGAGCGCTCTGGAAGAACGCCAGGGCGGCGCCGTCGCCCTGATCAGCGGGCGGGCCCTTTCTTCAATCGACCGTTTTCTTGCACCGCTCGCCTTTCCGGCGGCCGGCGTGCACGGTCAGGAAGTGCGCTACACGGCGGGCGGCGAAGTCGTCACGGCACCGCCGCCTGATGATCTCGCCACGGCGCGCGCACGGCTTCAGGCCGCGATCGGGCCGGGCGACAAGCTCCGCATCGAAGACAAGGAGACGGCGCTCGTCGTGCATTACCGCACCGCGCCGGAAGAGGCGGACCGCGCCGAAAGGCTCGGCGAGGAGGCGGTGGCGGGCTGTTCGGATCTGCGGCTCGTCAAGGGCCATGCGATCGTCGAAATCCGGCCCGCGGGCGTCGACAAGGGCAAGGCGATCGAAAAACTGATGCAGCGCGAGCCTTTCGCCGGCCGCAAGGCGGTTTTCATCGGCGATGACACCACCGACGAGGACGGCTTCGAATGGGTCGCCTCGGCCGGAGGCTTCGGCATCAAGGTCGGTTCGGGAGAGACGACCGCGAAATATCGCCTCGACGACGTCGCCGCGGTTCACCGCTGGCTCGACGCCGTCGCACGCCAATGAAAAGTGCGTGACCAAAGGAACTTAAGAAGCAGTTCGGGGGTTCTGCCGAAAACATGATGACAATGACGAAACGCGCAATGACGGAGGCGAAAGCAGGCTCATGAGACGTCTCGTAGTCGTGTCGAATCGGGTAGGGCCGTTGCATGACGGCGGCAAAGCTGGCGGTTTGGCCGTGGGTCTGGGAGATGCGCTGCGTACGCGCGGCGGCATCTGGTTCGGTTGGTCAGGCGAAAAGAGCGACGAGGGCACGTTTGGCCCGCTCAAGATCGAAGACCACGACAAGGTACGCCTTGCCACCATCGACCTCACCCCTGAAGACGCCGAAGAATTTTACGGCGGCTATGCCAACCAGACGTTGTGGCCCCTCCTCCATTACCGCCTCGATCTCGCAAATTTCGATCAGCGCTATGAAAACGCCTACCGGCGTGTGAACGAGCGCATGGCGGCCCGCCTGACGCCGCAGCTTCAGCCGGGCGACATGGTCTGGGTCCACGATTACCACTACATCGTCCTGGGCGAACGCCTGCGCGAATCGGGCTTCACCGGCCCCCTCGCCTACTTCCTGCACGTCCCCTTCCCGAGCCCGGAGATCATGACCGCTCTGCCGAACTCGCAGAGCATCGTGCGCTCCCTCACCGCCTATGACGTGATCGGCTTCCAGACGGATTCCGATCGGCGGAACTTCGCCCGCTATGTCGTCGAAGAGCTCGGCGGACGCGAACTTCCCAATGACGAACTGGAAGCCTATGGGCGCACGTTCCGCGCCTCCACCTTCCCGATCGGCATCGACACGCAGAGCTTTGCGGAATTCGCCGTCAGCGACGAAGCCCAGGAGCATGAGGCGCAGCTGAAGGTGCTGTTGCGCGACCGCCACCAGATCATCGGCGTCGACCGTCTCGATTATTCCAAGGGCATCCCGGAACGCTTCCGCGGCTTTGAGCGGCTTCTGGAGGATTATCCGGAAAACCGCGGTCGGGTCAGCCTGATGCAGGTCGCGCCGCTGTCGCGTTCCGATCTCGAAGCCTATTCGGACCTCAGGAGCGAGCTTGAAGAGCTCGCCGGCCACATCAACGGCGCCTTCTCGGCGCTCGATTGGGTGCCGATCCGCATCATGACGCGCGGCTTCACGAGGCGGGCTCTGGCCGGCATCTATCGGGCCAGCCGCGTCGGCCTCGTCACGCCCTTGCGCGACGGAATGAACCTCGTCGCCAAGGAATATGTCGCGGCTCAAAATCCCGACGATCCGGGCGTTCTCGTCCTGTCGCGCTTTGCCGGCGCGGTGAAGGAGATGCCCGAGGCGCTGATCGTCAATCCGTACGACACGGCCTCCCTCGCGAGGGCCCTGCAGCAGGCGCTCAACATGTCACGCGAGGAGCGCAAGGAGCGCTGGCAGGCGATGTTCGATCGCATCAGCAAGGGCACGGCCCAGGCTTGGTGCGACGCCATCCTGAAGGCCCTTGAAGAACGCGCCGACAAGAAGGTGCAGGTGCGCTCCGCACCGACCGCCTCGGGCAAGAGGCCGAATGCGGTGGAGCCGAAACGTGCCCGCGCCGGGGAGAACTTCCCGACGCTGCCCAAGGGCGCACGACCTCATGCCGATGAGCCGAAGCGGCCCTTCCCCTATCTCGGAAGCCGCGTGCTTTAACGCGCTACACAGACCAACTGTCGCAGGCACAAAGGTGGGTCTTGAGGTCAATCCTCAAGGCCCACAAGTGCTTTCGAGACCCCGCAAACGTATATCCGCCGCGCCTCAGACCACCCGCGACGCCCTCTCCCGTTTCTGCCTTAATGCCTGAAAGCGTTTCATTTCCGGGCGCGTCTTCGACTTTGTGGCTAGGACAATTGGTCTAGCCAATCCACAAGAGCCAATCGTATAAGGGCCGGGGCAACGTAACGGCCCGGCAGCAGGAGACTTGCGCCGGGCCTTGCTCTTGCGCTTGTCTTCAAAAGTCAGAAGTTCAGGGAGGAACTCCAATGAATAAGCTCCTCGGCGGTCTCGCCGCAGTAGCAATGCTGGCGGCTGCCGGCCCGGCATTCGCGCAGGACGCCTGCGACGATGGCGAAATGGTCATCAAGTTCAGCCATGTCGTCGCCGCGCAGGGTCACCCGAAGGGTGAAATGGCGGCCGCCTTGGCCGAGCGCGTCAACAAGGAGATGGACGGCACCGCCTGCATGCAGGTGTTTCCGAATTCTCAGCTTTTCGACGACGACAAGGTGATGGAAGCGCTGCTTCTCGGCGACGTACAGCTTGCCGCGCCGTCCCTGGCGAAGTTCGAGGCCTACACCACGAAATATCGCATCTGGGACTTCCCGTTCCTGTTCCCCAACATGGATGCGGTGAACAAGTTCTCCAACAGCGAGGAAGGCGAGAAGCTTCTCCACGCGATCGAGGACAAGGGCTTCATCGGCCTCGGCTACATCTACAACGGTCTGAAGCAGTTCTCGGCCAACAAGCCACTGATGAAGCCGGAAGACGCCAAGGGCCTGAAATTCCGCATCCAGACCTCCGATGTCGCCGAGGCGATGATCGAGGCGCTCGGCGCCAATGCCCAGAAGCTCGCCTTCTCGGAAGTCTATGGCGCGCTGCAGACGGGTGTCGTCGACGGTCAGGAGAATTCCTGGTCCAACATCTACACCCAGAAGTTCTTTGAGGTGCAGGACGGCATCACCGAAACGAACCACCAGCTTCTGACCTATCTGGCGGTCACGTCGACGGAATGGCTGGACAGCCTTGAGCCCGACGTGCGCGACCAGTTCCTGTCGATCTTCAAGGAGGTGAGCGACGAGTACAATGCGCGCGCCGAGGAGATCAACGAAGAGGCCAAGCAGAAGATCATCAACGCGGGCGGCACCGTGCGCGAGCTGACGCCTGAAGAGCGTCAGGCCTGGGTCGACGCCATGAAGCCGGTCTGGGATCAGTTCCGCGACGATGTCGGCCAGGACGTGATCGACGCCGCCGTCGCCGCCGGCAACAGCTGATCTGAGCCGATCTGCGCCCCGCCCGCCGGGGCGCAGACTTCCGCCCGGCCGGCACGCGCTGGCCGGCACCGGTCGTCGTCTGAGACGACCGCCCGCCCCGGAGGGAAAGCCCATGCGCACGAGGGCCAAGCGCTTTGTCACCCACCTGGAAGAGAGCTTCATCGCGCTTCTCCTGGCGGCGATGACGCTCACCCAGTTCACCCAGGTCGTCGCCCGCTACGTTTTCCATTCCGGCTGGACCGGCGCGCTTGAATTCACCCGCATCCTCTTCGCCTGGCTCATCCTCTTCGGCATGGCCTATGGCGTGAAGATCGGCGCGCATCTCGGCGTCGACGTCGTGATCCGGGCGCTGCCGCGGCCATTGTTCAAAGTGGCGGCGATTTTCGGCGCCCTCACGGTGCTGCTCTATGCCGTGATCCTGCTTTATTCCGACTGGCTGCAATATCTGGGCGCCAATTCGAAGGGCGGCGCCATCGCCTATTGGACGCGTTTCTACCATCTGCCCCTCGGCCTCGACGATCTTCGCTATCCCGTCTGGGTTCAGGAGACTTTCGGCGCGCCGGAACGCGTGCAGCGCTGGGTCGCCTATCTCATGCTGCCGATCGGCCTTTTCCTTCTCGTCCTGCGCTCTCTCCAGGCGACGGTCGCCATCGTCGCCGGGCGCCGTGAACTCATCGTCGCCGCCCATGAAGCCGAAGAGCTCGTCGCCGAGAACGAAGGCTTTCTCGACGACGACGACGACGAGGAAGAGCCGTTCGAAGGCTCCATCACCCACACGCATCCGCACGGCTACGGCCGACGCCCCCACGATCCTCGCTAGAGCCGCGCCGATATGGAATCCTCGATCCTTTTTGTGCTCGTCCTCGCCCTTCTGTTTCTGGGCGTGCCGATCGCCATCGCGCTTGGCCTGTCGAGCGTCATCGTCATCGCCTTCTTCTCCACCGATTCCATGTCCTCGGTGGCGCTGCAGCTTTTCACCGCCTCGCAGAATTACACGCTCCTCGCCATCCCGTTCTTCATCCTGGCATCGGCGTTCCTGTCGACCGGTGGCGTCGCGCAGCGCATCATCCGCTTCGCCGTCGCGACCGTCGGCCATATGCGCGGCGGCCTCGCCATGGCCTCCGTCCTCGCCTGCATGCTGTTTGCCGCGCTCTCAGGCTCCTCGCCCGCGACCGTGGTAGCGATCGGCACGATCGCCATCGCGGCCATGCGCCAGACCGGCTATTCCAAGGAATTCGCCGCCGGCATCATCGCCAATGCCGGAACGCTCGGCATCCTGATCCCGCCCTCGATCGTCATGGTCGTCTATGCGGCGGCAACCGACGTCTCGGTCGGGCGCATGTTCCTCGCCGGCGTCATTCCGGGTCTTCTCGCCGGCGTCATGCTGATGGTCGGCATCTACATCAACGCCCGCATCCGCGGGCTGCAGCCCCAGCCTTTTCCGGGCTTTGGCGAGATCCTCTCCGCCGGCAAGGATGCGGCGGCCGGCCTCTTCCTGATCGTCGTCATCCTGGGCGGCATCTATGGCGGTGCCTTCACCCCGACGGAGGCTGCAGCTGTCGCCGCCGTCTACGCCTTCCTGGTCGCGCTTTTCGTCTATCGCGACATGGGTCCCCTGAAGGGCCGCAAATGGGTGCGCGAGGAGGACGGGCACGCCGCACGCAACGGCTTCCTCGGCGTCGTCTACGCCTTCACGCTCTACGTCACGATCCTGATCTTCGGCTTCTTCCTGGTGCCGGATTCCACGCTTCAGACGCGTCAGATGTTGGCGATCAGCGTCTCTCTGGTGGCGCTCGTCGCCTACCTCGCCTGGCGCGAAGGGACGAGCGCGCCGAAGGCGCTGCTGGCGAGCCTGCCGGTCTGGGCCCGCGGTCTCAAAGACATCGTCCTCGGCTTTCCGGCCGCCTGCTTCCATCGCGACACGCGCAAGGTGCTCGTCGACAGCGGCAAGACGACGATCATGCTGATGTTCATCATCGTCAACGCGCTCCTCTTCGCCCATGTGCTGACGTCAGAACGCATTCCGCAGACGATCACCGACTGGATGCTGGGAGCCGGCTTCAACTGGTTCACCTTCCTCATCGCGGTCAACCTGCTGCTTCTTCTCGGCGGTCAGTTCATGGAGCCGTCGGGCCTGCTGCTGATCGTGGCGCCCGTGGTCTTCCCGATCGCCATTCAGCTCGGCGTCGATCCGATCCATCTCGGCATCATCATGATCGTCAACATGGAGATCGGCATGATCACCCCGCCGATCGGGCTCAACCTCTTCGTGACCTCCGGCATAACGGGGATGAATCTCGTGCGCGTGGTGAAGGCGGCGCTCCCCTTCACCGGCATCTTGATGATCTTCCTGGTGATCGTGACCTACGTGCCGTGGATCTCGACTTTCCTGCCGACGATCCTGATGGGGCCGGAGCTCGTCACGCGCTGATCTGGCGGGCCTTGGCGCCCGTCAGAAAATCGCCGATCCGATCGACCGCACGGCGGATGTTCTCCTCCGAATTGGCGTAGGAGACGCGCACATAGCCTTCGCCGTGGACGCCGAAATCCGGCCCGCCGATCAACGCGACGCCCGCCTCTTCCAGAAGCGCGGACGCGAGCGGCTTCGCCTTGAAGCCCGTCTTGGAAATATTCGGAAAGGCATAGAAGGCGCCTTTCGGCGTGATGCAGGAGACGCCCGGCAGTTCGTTCAAAAGCTCGGTGACGACGCCGCGCCGGCGATCGAAAGCGGCGATCATCTCGTCTGCCGCATCCTGCGGTCCGTCGATCGCGGCAATCCCGGCATATTGCGCCGGGGCGTTGACGCAGGACCAGGCGTTGACGGCGAGCTTCCTCACCTTGTCGTAAAGCGCATCCGGCCAGATCGACCAGCCCATGCGCCAGCCGGTCATCGCCCAGGTCTTCGACCAGCCGTTGAGAAGAATGAGACGGTCGCCGATCTCCGGATAGGCGAGAAGCGAGACATGGCTCTCACCGTCATAGACCATCTGATCGTAGATCTCGTCGGAGAGGATGGCGATGTCGGGCCTCTCGGCAAGCCCCGCCACCAGCTTGTCGATCTCCGCCTTCGGCGTCACGCCGCCGGTCGGATTGGCCGGCGAATTGAGGATGACGAGCCGCGTGTCGGGCGTCAGCAGCGACAAAGTCTCCTCGGCTGAAAAGGCGAAACCGTTCTCCTCGCGGATCGGCACCGGCACCGGCCGCGCGCCGGTGAACTCGATCATCGAGCGATAGATCGGAAAACCCGGATCGGGATAGAGGATGTCCGCGCCCGGCTCGCCGAACATCAAGATCGCGGCAAACATCGTCACCTTGCCCCCCGGCACGATCATCACGTTTCCTGGCGAGACCTCGACGCCGGTGGTGGCGAGCACGCGCCGCGCCACCGCCTCCCGCAAAGGCAGGATGCCGGTCGCATCCGTATAGCCATGCGCCCCGTCCTTGAGCGCCTTCACCGCCGCCTCGACAATATGTTCGGGCGTTTTGAAATCCGGCTGGCCGATGCCGAGATTGACGATGTCGCGGCCTTCAGCGGCGAGCGCCCCGGCCCGCGCCAGGACGGCAAAGGCATTCTCTTCGCCGATGCGATCGAAGCCGGAAATGGTCGTGAGGGTCATGGAAACGCGCTTTCAGCTGGCGTGAAACGGACGAGCACTTATAGACACGCCGTCTTGTTGAACCAATGCGCCACGCTTATTCTAACAGGCATAGCCTATTGGGTGTCTGATGCGACAGACTGGGACTTTTGAGGCGAAGAATACACTTGGCAGCCTCCTGGACCGTGTCGAGAAGGGCGAAGAAATCGTCATCACGCGGCAGGGCCGGCCGGTTGCGCGTCTCATCCGCGAAACAGGCACGTCCAACCGGGATCAAATCCGCGCCGCAGTTGCCGACATCCTGGAACAGGGCAGGCAGGCCTCGCTCGGCGGATTGAACATACAAGATCTCGTCAGTGAAGGACGACGTTGAGCCTCGTCCTCGACAGCTCAGTTGCACTCTCCTGGTTCTTCAAGGACGAACAGACCGAGATATCCCGCGTGCTGCTTGAGCGCGTCGCCGCCGAAGCGGCCGTTGTCCCCTCTCTCTGGCGCTACGAGATTGCGAACGCGCTGCAGACGGCCATACGTCGACAGCGGATCGACACAGCATTCCGCGATCGGGCGCTAACCAATCTTGCGGCCCTTCCGATCGAGATCGATCCAGAATGCGACGACCAGGCCTGGACGGCGAGCACGACGCTTGCGGAGCGCCATCGGCTCACCGTCTATGATGCGGCATATCTCGAGCTCGCCCAGCGCCGCAGCCTGCCACTCGCGACATTCGACACGGACCTCATTGCTGCCGCCGGTGCGGAAATGGTACCCCTGGCCACGATGTGACCCAAGGGGGGCGAGATGAGCGACAAAGCCGCCACGTTCCGTGCTCTGCACGCCCGCGACAAGCTCTTCATCATGCCCAATCCCTGGGATGCGGGCACGGCAAAGCTCCTCGCCGATCTCGGCTTTGAGGCGCTTGCCACCTCTTCGGCCGCGCTCGCCTGGTCGCTCGGGCGCCCGGATGCCGCCGGCCGTGTGAGCCGGCGGGAGGCACTCGCCCATGCGCAATCGATCGTTTCGGCGACCTCTCTGCCGGTCAACGGCGATCTCGAATCGGGCTACGGCGACACGCCGGAAGAGGTTGGCGAAACCATCCGTCAGGCGATCGATTGCGGTCTCGCCGGCTGTTCGATCGAAGATCTAGATCAAGACGAGCTTTATCCGCTCGACGAGGCACTCCGCCGTTTCGAAGCCGCCAAAGAGGCCGCTGCGAAGGCCAATCCCGATTTCGTCCTGACCGGCCGCACCGAGACTTTTCTCGTCCGCCACGCTGATCCCATCAACGAAGCGGTGAAGCGTCTGCGCGCCTTCGAGGCTGCCGGGGCCGACGTCGTCTATGCGCCGGGCATCACCACGAAAGAGGAGGTGGAAGCCATCGCCGGCGCCGTCTCCGTTCCCGTCAACGTCCTGGGCGGCGTCGGCGGCATCTCCGACGACATCGCGGCCCTCGAAGCGCTCGGCGTGCGCCGTATCTCGATCGGCTCCGGCCTCAATAAGGTGGCACTCGGGGCCTTTCTCGACGCCGCCAATGCCCTCACCCACCGCCGCTTCGCCTTCTCCGCAGCGGCAAAATCCTCCACCCTCGACGGCGCTTTCTCACATTCTCTCGACGATGATGACTGATCTTACTTCCTGGTCTCCCCGCGCCCTCCCGGGCAACAAGGTGCTGGAGGGTCGGCGCGTTCGGCTCGAGCCGCTCGTCTGGTCGGCGCACCGCCAAGGTCTTTTTTCCGCGCTCGGCGGCGCCGCCCATGCCGCCATCTGGCGCTATATGGCGATCGGCCCTTTCGCGTCGGCCGACATCATGGAGCGCGTCTTCTCCGAGGCGATCACCGAAGGCGGCTGGCGCACGCTCGTCATCCGCCGCCTCTCCGACGGCAAGATCGTCGGCATGGCGAGTTATATGCGCAACCGCCCCGATCACGGCTCGACCGAAGTCGGCTCCATCGCCTATTCGCCGCTTCTGCAAAACAGCGCCGGCGGGACCGAGGCGATGGCGCTGATGGCGAGCCACGTCTTCGACGATCTGCGCTATCGCCGCTACGAATGGAAATGCGACGCAGCCAATGCCGCCTCCCGAAGTGCGGCTGAAAGGCTCGGCTTCACCTTCGAAGGCATCTTCCGCCAGGATCTGGTGATGAAGGGCCGCAACCGCGACACGGCCTGGTTCTCCATCATCGACAGCGAATGGCCGGCGCGCCGCGCCGCGCTCACCTCCTGGCTCGATCCGAAGAATTTTGACGAAGACGGGAAACAACTTCGCCGCCTTCAGGATTTCCGCAAGACGGCGTGAGGAAGGCTGCCCGCCCGGGCGGCCCAGAAAAACAAGGAGCCGCCATGCACATTCTCATCACCGGTGCCGCCGGCATGATCGGACGCAAGATTGCCGAGAACCTCGTCACAACGGGCTCGCTCGGCGGCAGGCCGGTGACCAAGATCACGCTTCAGGACATCGTCGAGCCGCACACTTACGGTTCTGAGGAAACCGCGATCTTCCCGGTCGTCGGGGATATGACCGATCATGCCCTGATCGAGCATGTGATGGCTGAACGCCCGGACGTCGTCATCCATCTCGCGGCCGTCGTCTCCGGCGAGGCGGAGGCCGACCTCGACAAAGGCTATCGCGTCAATCTCGATGGCACGCGGGCGCTTCTGGAAGCGATCCGCCGCGCCAATTACGCGCCCCGCGTCGTCTTCGCCTCCTCGATCGCCGTCTACGGACCGCCCTTCGCGGATCCGATCCCGGACGATGTCGAACTGCACCCCCTCACGAGCTACGGCACGGCAAAGGCGATGGGCGAATTGCTCGTCAGCGATTACAGCCGCCGCGGGATCCTCGATGGCATCTCGCTGCGCCTGCCGACGATCTGCGTGCGCCCCGGCAAACCGAACCGCGCCGCATCCGGCTTCTTCTCCTCGATCATCCGCGAGCCGTTGAAGGGCGAAGAGACGGTCCTTCCGGTCGGCGAGGATGTCCGGCACTTTTTCGCAAGCCCGCGCTCGGCGGTAGACTTTTTCCTCCACGCGGCAACGATGGATACGGAAGCGCTCAAAGGCCACCGCGCGCTCGCCATGCCAGGCGTCAGTGCCAGCGTGGGCGAGGAAATCGCCGCGCTCCGGGAGATCGGCGGCGACAAGGTCGTCGCGCTCATTCGCAAAGAGCCGGACGCGACGATCCAAGGCTTCGTCCACAATTGGCCGGCGAACATTGCGGCCCGCCGCGCCCGCGACCACGGCTTTGAGGCCGAGAGCGATTTCGCGGGCATCGTGCGCGCCCATATCGAGGACGAGCACGGCGGCAAGCCGCCAATCCTCGCCTGACGCGGCTCCCTGACGCTTTTGAGGATCAGAGAACCGCCATCGGTTCTCTGATCCCCGTCACCCCATGAAACCCAGGCCGAGAGGCCCCGGCCTCAGCGGCTCGCCTCGTCCAGCGTGCGGACATCCTCGGCCGAAAGCTGCAACTCCGCCGCCTTGGCGAGGCTCTGCAGCTGCTCGCGGCTCGTTGCACTGGCAATCGGCGCCGTCACGCCCTTTCGCGCGATCACCCAGGCAAGCGCCACCTCGGCCGGCTTCGCCTCATGGGCCGCGCCCACTTTGTCGAGCGCATCGAGAATGCGCATGCCGCGATCATCGAGATATTTTTCGACACCGGCGCCGCGCTTGCTCTTCGAGAGATCCTCTTTGGAGCGGTACTTGCCCGAAAGGAAACCGGAAGCGAGGCTGAAATAGGTCACGACACCGATCTCTTCGCGCATGACGAGATCGCGCAATGCCCCGTCGAATTTCGAGCGATCGTAGAGATTGTATTCCGGCTGCAGCACGTCGTAGCGCGGCAGGCCCTTGTCTTCGGCCACCTTCAGCGCTTCGCCAAGCTGCGCGGCGTCGAGATTGGAGGCCCCGACGGCACGGATCTTGCCCGCCTTCAGAAGCTTGTCATAGGCGCCGAGCGTCTCCTCATAGGGCGTGTCGGCATCCGGCCAGTGCGAGAAATAAAGGTCGATATGATCGGTGTTGAGACGTGCGAGCGAATCCTCGACCGCCTGCGTGATCCAGCGCTCCGACAGGCCCTTCTTGCCCTCGCCCATCTCCGAGCCGACCTTGGTGAAGAGAACGATCTTGTCGCGCCGTGACGGGTCGGCCTTCAGCCATTTGCCGATGATCGCTTCCGATTCACCGCCCTTGTTGCCGTCCACCCAGGCCGAATAGACATCCGCCGTATCGATCGTGTTGAGGCCGAGATCGAGCATCCTGTCGAGAAGGTCGAAGCTCGTCGCCTCGTCCGCCGTCCATCCGAAGACGTTGCCGCCGAAGACGACGGGAGAAATCTCAAGCCCGGTTCGTCCCAAAAGCCGCTTGTTCATCTGAAAACTCCATTGCTGGCGGCCGGCATCGAGCTGATCGATGCGGCCGCAAAATGTCCGATGGCAAGAGAGATAGACCGCCCCAGCGGTTACGGAACCGACCGCCCCATTAAAAAAATTCAACAAAAACGCTCCTCACAAAATCCGCAGGAACGTTGTTGCCGGGCGCGTAGAGCCGCGCCCTGGCCGGCCGAAGAGACCCGCCTCAGGCCCCGAACGCCATGCCAGACGAACGCCATGCCGGGCGAACGCCGCAGCAGGCGGAATCTCGACAGCTCAGTGGCTGCGCTGGGCGATGAAGCGGGCGGCCGCCACCAGCGTTTCGCCGCGTTCGCCGTAGCGGCCCATCATCGTCTCCGCCTCGGCGATGGTGGCATCGAGAAGCCGGCGTGCTTCCTCCGCGCCCAGAAGATGCACGAGCGTCGCCTTGCCGGCCGCCTCGTCCTTGCCCGTCGCCTTGCCGGCCTCCTCGCTCGTCGATTGCTTGTCGATGAGATCGTCGGCGATCTGGAAGGCAAGGCCGAGCGCCGCACCGAAATCGCGCGCCACGGCCCGATCCTCCCCGCCCGCACCGGCGAGGCAGGCACCCATCTCGCAGGAGACGGCAATGAGCGCCCCGGTCTTCATGGCCTGCAGATTGCGCACCTGATCGGCGGTCAGCGTCGCATGTTCGGCGGCGAGATCGAGCATCTGGCCGCCCGCCATGCCGCCCGCCCCGGTCGCCTTCGCAAGCATCAAGACGAGTTCGGAACGCACCATGGCATCCGCATGCGTCTCAGGATCGGCGAGAAGCTGGAACGACAAAGTGAGAAGCGTGTCGCCGGCGAGAATGGCCGTCGCCTCGTCGAAGGCGCGGTGCACGGTCGGCAGACCGCGACGAAGATCGTCATTGTCCATCGCCGGCAGATCGTCGTGGATGAGCGAATAGGTGTGCAGGCATTCAACCGCCGCACCGGCCCGGAGAAACTCGTCGTCGCTGCCGAAAAGGCGCGCCGTTTCGCTGAGGAGGAAGGGTCTGAGCCGCTTGCCGCCGGCAAGAAGCGCATGGCGCATGGCCGCAATGAGGCGCTCCGGCGCGGCCCCGACGGCATCGAGCCGCTCAGGCTGTAAGACGGCGTCGAGCTCGCCGTTGAGGCGCTCGACAAACGCGGTGTGGACCGGAAGAAAGCGGCTGGGATTTGCTGATGTTGTGATTGTCATGATTTTGCAGCAAGCAGGAAGGTGAGGACGGCACAGAGATCAGTTGCAGGCAATGACGGAAGAAAGCAACGCGACAGCACCCCGCGGGGCGGAGCCGGAGGAGATGCGGCCACGCAAGCGGCGCCGATCCTGGTTTCGTCGTCTCGTCCTGACGCTCCTCCTTGTCCTGTGCCTGCCGCTTTTTCTCATTCCGATCTATTCCATCGTCAACCCGCCGGTAACCACGCTGATGCTGGTCAAGCGTCTCGGCGGCGCGCCAATTGAGCGCAGATGGGTCCCCCTCGACGATATCTCCCCCAATCTCGTCAATGCGGTGGTGATGGCCGAGGACGCAAAATTCTGCCGCCATCACGGCATCGATCTCGGCGAATTGCGCGCCGCCTGGCGCGAGGCGCAGAAAGGCGGCGAAATGCGCGGCGCCAGCACCATCACCATGCAGACGGTCAAGAACCTGTTTTTGTGGCCGAGCCGCTCTTACGTCCGCAAGGCGGTGGAATTTCCGCTCGCACTCTATGCCGATTTCGTCCTGTCGAAGCGGCGCATTCTGGAAATCTACCTGAATGTCGTCGAATGGGACCGCGGCATCTACGGCGCCGAGGCTGCGGCCCAGCATTATTTCAACCGCCCTGCGGCAAGCCTCACACGAGCCGAAGGGGCACGTCTCGCCGCAACCCTGCCGGCCCCGGACCTGCGCAACCCGGCCAATCCCGGCCCGGTGACGCGCGATCTCGCCAGGCTCTTTGCCCGTCGCGCCGCCGCGGCCGGGCCGCATATCGACTGCCTGAAGAAGTAGTTGCGCGCTATTTTCATCGAACCGCTGGCCAAAACGCCTTTGAAGGGTTATATGGCCGCCAAACGTCGAGCCTGCATGTCGCGGGCCGTCCGGCTATGGGCGTTGCCCGCTAAATCCATTCACGGAGCTTGAAATGGCTGTTCCGAAAAGAAAAACCACGCCGATGAAGCGCGGCTTCCGGCGTTCCGCAGACGGGCTGAAGCAGCCCGCCTATGTCGAAGACAAGGATTCCGGCGAACTTCGCCGCCCGCATCATATCGACCTGAAGTCCGGCAAGTACCGCGGACGTCAGATCCTCGAGCCGAAGGCATCCGTCTAACGGTTCGATTTCGGGCTCAAAGCTCGAAAGTTTTGTGAAGGCCGGCCTCGCGCCGGCCTTTTCTTTATTTGGGTCTTTCGCATCCGGTCGTTTCGCGCTCGGGCCAGCCCGTCTCCGGATGCGGGCGTCGCCGAAACTCTGCCGCCTGCGACCCTCCGCCTCATGCCGGGGAACGAGACAGAACAATCCGGTTACGTTTCTTAACCGGCGATTTATCCGGCTCTGCCACAATTGCCTCTGGTCGCGGGGGAAAAGGGCCGGCGGGATTGGCAAAACGCAGCACGAAGAATGTCGCGGGTTCGCGTGGCGACTACGTGCCGGATACAACGCCGGTGGTGGCCGCACCGCCCGCATCTCAGCATCCCGCAGCCGGTGCCACCGCACAGGCGATCCTGACCGAAATCGGCGAAACCGTCTACGAGTGGGATCTCGCCACCGATAAGCTGCGCTGGGCGAGCAACGCGGCCGGCGCCCTCGGCATTCCCAATCTCCGCAAGATCGAAAACGGCCGCGATTTCGAGACCCTCGTCGATCCCGACAGTCTGATGAACCGCACCCAGGCGGTGCGCCACGCGATCGCCGTCGATTACGGCGACGGCGTGCCTTACGAAGTCACCTACGCTTTGCGCGTCGGCAGCGAAGGCAACAAGCGCAAGATCTGGGTCCGTGACCGGGGTCGCTGGTACGGCAACCACGAAGGCGAGCCGGTTCTCGCCCGTGGCGCGGTCCGCGTGCAACCAGCCGGTCCCGGCGATCAGCAAGAGGCCGAAAGGCCCCGCTTCTTTAAGGAGCGCGCCAATTTTCTGCGGCTCTTGGAAGACACGCTCGCCGTCTCCCAGCACTACGCCGTTCCCTTCATCCTCGCCGTCGTCTCGATCGACAATCTCAAACTGGCGTCCGAGACCTACGGGCCGCAGATCATCGACCCGATCCTGCAGGAATTCTCCACCACGATCGAAAAGACCGTGCGCGACACGGATGTGGTCGGCGAACTCGCCGAGGGCGAGATCGGCATCATCTTGAACCGCATCGATCCACAGGAGGCGGAGACGGCCGTTCAGCGCATCGCCGAGCGCATGATGACGGTCACCGTCCCGCTGCGCGACCGTGTCGTCGTGCCGGTCGTCTCCGTCGGCGCGCTCGTCGTCTCCGGCACCGAAGCCGACAGCATGCGCGATTGTCTCGACGCCGTGCGCCGCGCACTCACGCGCGCCCAGAAGGCCGGCGGCGGCCATCTCGTCATCGACAGGGCCGACGAGCCCGGCATCGGCGAGCCCCAGAAGGCGCGCGAAGACGATGTCGACGAGCTTCTGCGCACCGTGCGCGAAGGCCGCCTCATCCTGTCGCAGATCCCCGTGCGCGATGCTGAGACCGGCAAGACGGTCTTTCTGCATCTTGCACCGCATCTTTTGAACGAGGACGGTGACCTCGTCCCCGCCACCAAGGCCGTCGACCGCGCCGAAGGATTGGGCTTCGCGCAGCTCGTCGACATGCGCCTCCTTTATCTGGCGCGTGAACGCCTCGCAGCCGCGCCGAAGCAGCGTTTCTGCCTCGGCGTCTCCACCGGCGCGCTGTTGAACGAAGTCTGGCTCGCCAATCTGGAGCGCATCCTGCGCGAGACCTCGGGCGCCCCGGACCGCCTCATCGTCGCCGTGCCTTTCGACACGCTGCTCGCCCGCGGCGAGGAGGCCGCGGAACTCGTGGAGAGCGTGCGCAGCCTGGGCGCGAAACTTGCCGTACGCCGTTTCGATGGCCGCTTCTGGGATGCGCGGCCTTTGGGGCAGATGGGGATCGAATTCCTGGAGCTTGCGCTTGCGCAACTGCGCCTGGATGAGGCGGAAGCCGAGGAGCGCGCCTGGAAGAGCACGGCCGATCTCGTCGCAGCGATGGGACTGAAGGCCCTCGTCTCCGGCACCGCATCCGCGGAGGAAGAGGCGCGCTTGGCAAAAGCCGGCTTCCCTCTCATCGAAAAGAAGCCGGCCTGATTTCGTCCCACTGATTGCCCGAACTGCGCGGCACCGCCGCAAAAGCTCCGGTGCGGCCCCAGATCAGAGAGATCGGACCGGAGAGATCGGGCCGGCCAAATCGGACCGGCCAAATCGGACCGGGAAGATCAGCTCAGGATCCCGCGCCGCAACAATCGCCTATTGCTTGCGCTCGCTCGCGATCGTCTCGATCGTGCGCTGCATCTCGCGAAGCTGTTCGCGCAGCGCCTCGATCTCCTCCGCCTGGCCTTCCGCCGTGCGCGGTGCCGTCCGTGCGGAAGCCCCCGAACCCGCCTGCGGGAAAGGCGTGAACATGCGCATCGCCTCGGTGAACATGTCCATATTGCGCCGCGCCTGCTCTTCCATTGCGCCGAAGGTATCGCCCTTGAGCGCCCGGCTCATCTGGTCGCGCAGCTTGTCCTGGTTGCGGCCGAAGGCCGACAACGAGGTTTCGAGGTAGGTGGGCAGGAAGGTCTGCATGCTGTCGCCGTAATACCGGATCAGCTGACGCAGAAAGGCGATCGGCAAAAGATGCTGGCCCTTGTTTTCCTGCTCGAAGATGATTTGGCCGAGGACGCCACGTGTAATGTCCTCGCCTGTCTTGGCATCGGTGACAGTAAAATCTTCGCCGGCCTTCACCATCTCGGCGAGATCTTCCAACGTCACATAGGTCGAGGTGCCTGTGTGGTAGAGACGCCGATTGGCGTATTTCTTGATAACGGTTGGGGTCTCTTGGCTCATGCAGTGCTGGTTTCCGCTTTGGAACTCATTCGCCTTCAGAGGGCAGGATAACGGGAAATAGGCAGTCGTTGCCAATTCTTTTTGCAGCGCCCAACAGCGCGAAGGCCACGCTTTGCCTGAAATCCCCACCCTTTTGCGCAAAAGCCCGGCTCTACCCCTCGTTGACAGCCCAGCCCGCCGCGCTCTTTAACTTTGTATTGGCGGGCCGACGAATGCTGCTTTTTTTGCCTTAGCGATCGACAATCGCCCCATGAACAGGCCCGAAAGAGGAGGAGCTTTTGCCCAATATCGTTATTGCGAGTGCCGCACGCACCCCGGTTGCATCGTTCAACGGCGCCTTTGCCAGCGTGCCGGCGCACGATCTCGGCGCGGTGGCCATCAAGGGCGCGTTGGAACGTGCCGGCGTGGCGCCGGAGGAGGTGACGGAAGTCATCCTCGGACAGATCCTCACCGCTGCTCAGGGTCAGAATCCGGCCCGCCAGGCCTCAATGGCCGCCGGCTGCCCGAAAGAGACGACGGCCTGGGGCATCAATCAGCTCTGCGGTTCCGGCCTGCGCGCCGTCGCGCTCGGCATGCAGCAGATCGCCCAGGGGGATGCCGATATCATCGTGGCCGGCGGCCAGGAATCCATGTCGATGGCCCCGCATGCGGCCTATCTCCGGCAGGGCGTGAAGATGGGCGACTACAAGATGGTCGATACCATGCTGAGGGACGGGCTCCTCGATGCCTTCAACGGCTACCATATGGGCGTGACGGCCGAGAACGTCGCCCGTCAGTGGCAGATCACCCGCGAACAGCAGGACAGTTTCGCCGTCGCCTCGCAGAACAAGGCCGAAGCCGCGCAAAAGGCCGGCCGCTTCAAGGATGAGATCGTCCCCGTCACCGTGAAGGGCCGCAAGGGCGACACGGTCGTCGAAGACGACGAATATATCCGCGCCGGAACGACGATCGACAAGGTCTCCGCCCTGCGCCCGGCCTTCGACAAGGAAGGCTCCGTCACCGCCGGCAACGCCTCCGGCATCAACGACGGTGCCGCAGCCACCGTCATCATGACGGCGGAAATGGCCGAAAAACGCGGCATCGAGCCGCTTGCCCGCATCGTCTCCTGGGCGACTGCCGGCGTCGATCCGGCGGTGATGGGCACGGGCCCGATCCCGGCCTCGCGCCGGGCCTTGGAAAAGGCCGGCTGGACGATTGAAGATCTCGATCTCGTGGAGGCCAACGAGGCCTTTGCCGCGCAGGCCTGTGCGGTCAACAAGGATCTCGGCTGGAACACGGAGATCGTCAACGTCAATGGCGGCGCCATCGCCATCGGCCATCCGGTCGGCGCCTCCGGCGCGCGCGTCTTGACGACACTCCTCTTCGAGATGCAGCGCCGCGACGCCAAGAAGGGGCTCGCCACCTTGTGCATCGGCGGCGGCATGGGCATCGCCATGTGCGTGGAGCGTCCTTAAGCGCCATCACGCCCCGCCGCGCAGGCGCGGCGGGCGATCGCGCAAATCCGTGATTGACGGAGGCGCCTCTCCGGCGCCTCCGCGGGCATTCGTCATGGCGCCGCGCGAAATGTATATTCTTAGCACAAAGAAATTTCACGCGTGTTATGCATGAATGCCCTTGCTCTGAGGAAGGTTTTCGTCATCCTGTGAACATATCGAAACGGTAACGAGCTCTTAGAGGAGCCACTGACGGGGGGAAATACATGGCACGGACTGCGTTAGTCACAGGCGGGACCCGCGGCATCGGCGCCGCCATTGCAAAGGCACTGAAAGATGCCGGCTATCAAGTCGCGGCGAATTATTGCGGCAACGACGAAAAGGCCGCTTCCTTCAAGGAAGAGACCGACATTCCCGTCTTCAAATGGGACGTCTCCAACGAAGAGGCCTGCGCCCAGGGCGTGCGCCAGGTCGAAGAAGAGCTCGGGCCCATCGACATTCTGGTCAACAATGCCGGCATCACCCGCGATGCCATGTTTCACAAGATGACCGGCGAGCAATGGCACAAGGTGATCGAGACCAATCTCGGATCGCTCTTCAACATGTCTCGCCCGGTCTGGGACGGCATGCGCGAGCGCGGCTTTGGCCGCATCATCAACATCTCGTCGATCAACGGCCAACGCGGCCAGATCGGCCAGGTGAATTATTCCGCCTCGAAGGCCGGCGAGCTCGGCTTCACCAAGGCGCTCGCCCAGGAAGGCGCGCGCAAGGGCATCACCGTCAACGCCATCACCCCGGGCTACATCGCCACCGAGATGATCAAGGCCGTGCCTCAGGAAGTGATGGACAAGCAAATTTTGCCGCAAATCCCCATCGGCCGCCTCGGCGAACCGGAGGAAGTCGCCCGCATCGTCGTCTTTCTCGCATCCGATGATGCCGGCTTCATCACCGGCTCGACCTTGACGGCCAACGGTGGCCAGTACATGCCCTGATAGATCGGCTGCAGACGGCAAGGGCATGCGGTCGTTCAGGTTTCACGACCCGCCCTTGCTGATGGGCTATCATGGCAATTGGCGACAGCAAGGAGATCTGGCCCGTTCGTCTGGTCCGACTGATCTGGCGCGCCATCCGCTTTCTGTGGCGCGTCAATCTCAACGCCATCTCCGGGCTGTTGCGCCATGACGGCATCATGCTGGCGAGCGCCATCGCCTTTTCGCTGATCTTTGCGCTCTTTCCGTTTCTCCTGTTCCTGATTGCGCTCGCCGGCGTCTTCGGCGGCCAGGAACTCGCCGATTATCTCACCCGGGAAGCCTTCCACGTCATGCCCGAGCACATGGTGAGAACCATCGAGCCGGAGGTGAACCGGGTGCTCGACAGCCGCAATGGCGGCCTCATCACCATCGGCCTTCTGGTCACGCTCGTCTCCATCACCGGCGCCGTGGAGGCCGTACGCGAAGCCCTCAACAAGGCCTATCGCTGTTCCGATCGGCGCAATTTTCTGCATCGCTATGGCGGCAGCGTCATCTTCGTCTTCCTCGGCATGGCGTTTTTGATCATCGTCTCGGCGCTCGGTGTCGCCCTGCCGATCTGGCTCGCCGTGGTGCGCGCCTATTTCCCCGATCAGGCGCTCTATCAGGAGATGATCTCCGTCGGCGGCCGCGTGATCCTCTTCCTGGTCATGGTCGCGATGCTGACCTCCGTGCACATCTTCCTTCCGGCCAACCACCGCCGCGTGCGCGTCCTCGCCTCGGGCGTCATCCTGACGGTCGCGCTCTGGTGGGTGGCGGGACGCATCTTCTCCTTCTATGTCTCCGTCTTCGCCAATTATTCCGCCACCTATGCCGGCCTCGGCGGCATCGTTGCCTTGATGTTCTTCCTCTATATCCAGGCGCTCATCTTCCAGTATGGAGCGGAGCTCAACCGTGCCATTGATGACGAGATCACCAACCGCAAGGAAACCTGGATGATGCGCCACCAACTCAAACTGCCCTTCGGTCGGCGCTGAGGAGCTGCCGCATGAGCCGATCCCTCGCCACCGCGCTTGGCACGACCGCCATCTTGATGTGGGCTTTGCTGGCCCTCTTCACCGCCGCGAGCGGCGATGTTCCGCCCTTCCAGCTCGCCGCCCTCACCTTCACGGTCGGCACCGCGATCGGCTTCATCTGGCTTTGGGCCAAGGGCCGGTTTCATGAATTGCGGCAGCCGCTCTCCGTCTGGGTCTTCGGCACGGTCGGCCTCTTCGGCTATCACGCGCTCTATTTCACCGCGCTCAGAAACGCCCCGCCGGTGGAAGCGGGCCTCATCGCCTATCTCTGGCCGCTTCTGATCGTCGTCTTTTCGGCGCTTCTGCCGGGTGAAAAGCTGCGCTGGTATCATCTCGTGGGCGCGCTTCTCGGCCTCTCCGGCACGGTGCTCATCGTCACGCGCGGCGAGAGCCTGAGCTTCGATCCGCGCTACACGCTCGGCTATGTCGCAGCGCTTGGCTGCGCCCTCACCTGGTCGAGCTATTCCGTGCTGTCGCGCCGCCTCGCCTCGGTGCCGACCGGCATCGTCGCCGGCTATTGCCTGACGACGGCGATCGGGGCGGCGATCGCGCATCTTCTCTTCGAGACGACGGTATGGCCGGCAGACGGGGGCGAATGGCTTGCCGTCCTCGGCCTCGGCCTGATGCCTGTCGGCGCGGCCTTCTATGTCTGGGACATCGGCGTGAAGCGCGGCGACATCCAGCTCCTCGGCGTGACGAGCTATGCCGCGCCGCTTCTCTCCACGATCATCCTGATTGCGGCCGGCTACGGCGTGCTGACGCCGCAGATCGCCATCGCCGCCCTCCTCATCACCGGCGGCGCCCTTCTTGCCGCAAGGGGCGGGCGCCTCTCGCGTCAGAGACCGGGTTCGAACCCGGCTTCCGCCAGCTCGAACGCCTCGAACTGAAAGCCGGGCGCCACGCTGCATCCGACGAGCGTCCAGGCGCCGAGACTTTCCGCCGCCTGCCAGGCAAAGGCGGGCACCACGCATTGCGGTCGCTCGCCGGCGAGGAGATCGGGGCCAAGGCGATGCCGACGCCGCGTCATCCCCTCTTCGGCGATCTCGAGCGCGAGCGGCGCTCCGGCGTAATAATGCCAGGCCTCACTCGCATCGATCCGGTGCCAGTGCGAGCGCTCGCCCGCCGCCAGAAGGAAATAGATGAGCGTGCCGGCGGGCCGCCCGCCAGCCTCCCTCTCATCTCGAAAAGTCTCCAGAAAATGCCCGCCTTCCGGATGCGGCGTGAGCTTGAGGAGCGCAATCACCTCCTCCGCGCTCAGGCCCTCCATCCGACCGCCGGCCCGGTCTTCTCCCGGCATCGTTTCCGCCCGTCGCTCAGAAATTGTCCTTGCGCTTGCGCGTCTCCGCAAAGACAGCGACAGGCTCCTCGCCTTCCATGCCGATCGCCTTCTGGAATTCCGGATCATCGGCCCGCAGGAACGGATTGGTCGCCTTTTCGAGCGCGATCGTCGTCGGCAGCGTCGCCTGGCCGTCCTGGCGCAGCGCTTCGACTTCCGTCTTCCGCTCGGCGAGCTTTTCGTTGTCGGGATCGACGCTGACGGCGAATTCCGCGTTGGCGAGCGTATATTCGTGCCCGCAATAGACGACGGTCTCGTCCGGCAGCGCGCGCAGCTTCTGAAGAGAAGTCCACATCTGCTCGGCCGAGCCTTCGAAGACCCGACCGCAGCCGAGCGCAAACAGCGTATCGCCGGCGAAGGCGACGCCATCTTCAGTGAAATAATAGGCGAGATGGTCGAGCGTATGCCCGGGCGTCTCCAGCACCTGGATGGTGCGGCCGGCCCATTTGAACGTCTCGCCGTCCTCCACCGTCTTGTCGTAGAGGCCGGTCGCGGCGGCACTCTTGCGCGGACCGATGGTGCGCGCGGAAAACGTCTCGCGCAGCGCCGGCACGCCCTCGATATGGTCGAAATGCTTGTGGGTCACGAAAATATCTGTGAGCACCCAGCCGCGCGCCTGCAGCGCCTCGATGATGGGATCGGCTTCGGGCGCATCGATGGCCGCCGTCGCCCCCGAATCAGGGTCATGCACCAGCACGGCATAATTGTCCGAACGGGCCGGAAACTGAACGATTTCGAGTGCCGCCAAGGCGTTCTCCTTCTCGATTGGGTTGCGCTGGACGCTCGGTGTTGGCGTTAGGTGTTGGCGAGCGGCCAGTATAGGACGATATTTCCCGCCATGAAGCCGTGAGCAAGGCATGCTAGACGATGGGGCGCAGTTTAATCCCAGTGCCACGGCGCTGACGGAGGAAGGTCTGGCAGGTTCTCGTGATGCATCTTGACGTCGTCGATCTGCGCGAATTCTACGCAAGCCTTCTCGGCAGAATGGTGACGCGGCATGTGCGCGACAGCATGCACCGGCTGATCAATGTCGGGCCGAGCGATCGCGTCCTGGGTCTTGGCTTCGCCACCCCCTATCTCGGCCCGCAGCTCGGTCGGGCCGAACGTGTCTTCGCCTTCATGCCGGCACCGCAGGGCGTCATGGAATGGCCCTGCGCCAGCCGTTCGGCGACGGCCCTCGTGGAGGAGACCTGCCTGCCCCTGCCCGATGCCGCCATCGATCTCGCCATTCTCGTCCATGCGCTCGAAACCTCGTCGCAACCGCCGGAACTGATGGCGGAGATGCGCCGCGTTCTCACCAACAACGGCCGCGTCTTCATCGTCGTTCCCAATCGCCAGGGCGCCTGGGCACGCGTCGAGACCTCGCCCTTCGGCTATGGCCGCCCCTATTCGCGCAGCCAGCTGAAATCGCTCCTGCAGGAAACCGGCTTCAACGTCACCGCTTGGACGACCGCGCTCCATATGTGGCCGACGCAAAGCCGCTCGCTCCTCAGCCTGTCGCCCGCCATCGAAAAGCTCGGCCGCAATCTCTGGCCAGCGTTTTCCGGCGTCACCTGCGTCTATGCGCAAAAGGTGGTGATGCCGGCGACGACGGTAAAGGCGAAACGGGCGTTCCGCCCGGCGCTGAAGCCGGCGCTTCAGCCGGGCGTCGGCATGATCGACGCGACCTGAGCTCAGGCCTCGCGGAAACCTAACCGCGGCTTAAAACGAACACCGCCTGCTCGCCGAAGAGGTTCCAGATCGTCCAGGGCGCCGTCTGCGTCATCCGCTTGCCTTCCCCGTAAAGACAGACCGCATCCTCGATCTTGGCATCGATCTCGCCCGTCAGGGTGAGAAAATCCTTGATCGTGCAGAAATGGATATTCGGCGTGTCGTACCAGCTATAGGGCAGGTTGGAGGTGATCGGCATCCGTCCCCAGACCATGAACTGGCTGCGGATGCGCCAATTGCCGAAATTCGGGAACGACACGATCGCCCGCCGGCCGATGCGCAGAAGATTCTCCACGACCGTGCGCGGATTGCGCGTCGCCTGCAGCGTCTGGCTCAAAATGGCAAAATCGAAGGCGCCGTCCGGGTAGGTTTCGAGATCGCGGTCCGCGTCGCCCTGAATGACGGATAGCCCCTCGGCCACCGCCTGATTCACGCCCCTTTGCGACAATTCGATGCCGCGCCCGTCGACGCCCTTTTCCTGGGCGAGGAGCTTCAGAAGCGCCCCGTCGCCGCAGCCGACATCGAGAACCCGCGAACCGGGACTGACGAAGCCGGCGATGACACGCAGATCGACGCGGTCCGGATCCGCCGCCATGGTCGCCAATTGCATCTCGCTCATTCCGCCAGCCCCCTGACCCGTGCTGCACCGCGCAGAAAGCCGGAGACGGTGCGAAACAGCTCCGGCTCGTCGAGCAGGAAGGCGTCGTGGCCGCGATCCGTCTCCACCTCCACGAAGGAGACATTGGCACCCGACGCATTGAGCGAATGCACGATCGAACGGTTCTCGGCCGTCGGAAACAGCCAGTCGCTGCTGAAGGAGATCACGCAAAAGCGCGACGTGGCCCCCCGGAAAGCATCCGCCAGCCGCCCGCGATAATCCTTGGCCAGGTCGAAATAATCCATCGCCCGCGTCAGATAGAGATAGGAGTTCGCGTCGAAGCGCTCGACGAAGGTCATCCCCTGGTGGCGCAGATAGGATTCGATCTGGAAATCGGCATCGAAGCCGAAGGTCAGCGCCTCGCGGTCCTGCAGATGCCGGCCGAATTTGTGGTGCAGCGCGCTCTCCGACAGATAGGTGATGTGCGCCGCCATGCGCGCCACGGCGAGTCCCTTCGCCGGCCGCTTGCCGAGCGTCAGATATTTGCCGCCGCACCAATCGGGATCGGCCATCACCGCCTGCCGGCCGACTTCGTTGAAACCGATATTCTGCGAGGTGTGGCGCGGCGCGGTCGCGATCGGGATCGCGGCAAAGACGCGCTCGGGATAGCTGACGGCCCATTGCAGGACCTGCATGCCGCCCATCGAGCCGCCGACCACCGCAAACAATTTCTCGATGCCGAGCTCGTCGACGAGCCGCGCCTGCGCCCGCACCATGTCACGCACGGTGATGACCGGCAGATCGAGCGCATAGGGCTCGCCGTTCGCAGGATTCGACGAGGCGGGTCCCGTTGAACCCATGCAGCCGCCGAGCACATTTGCGCAGATGACGAAATAGCGGTCCGTGTCGATCGGCCGGCCCGGCCCCACCATCAAGGACCACCAGCCGGCCTTGCCGGTCACCGGATGCTCGTTGGCGACATGCTGATCGCCGGTCAGCGCATGGCAGACCAGAATGGCGTTCGATTTGTCGGCGTTGAGCGTCCCGTAGACCTGATAGGCGATCTGAAAGCTCGGCAGCGCATCGCCGCCGTCGAGCGCAAGGGTCTCCGCAAAAGCCATGCAGAGGCTTGAAGGGCAATCCACCTGCCGGGCAGCGGCGGTGGCGTGATTTGGCACACCGGCATCCATAGCGACGTTCCTTCGGTGGTTGAGCGGCTTAGGAAGCGAGCTTCGCGCCTGTCAATCTTTTCTTTGCGTCCGGCCGGCCGGCTCGCTATGCAGCGAAGCGAAGAAACCCGCCGCTTATTGAGACCGGATACCACCCATGAGCGCCATGGCACCCGACGCGCTTGCCAAAATCCGCCAGCGTATCGACGACATCGACGAAGAGGTCCATCGCCTCCTGATCGAACGCAGCGCCGTGATCGACGAACTCATCCATATCAAGGGAACGAGCGCGCCGGGAGCGGCCTTCCGCCCCGACCGGGAAGCGCACATGATGCGGGCGCTCGTCATGCGTCACGAAGGCATTCTGCCGCTTGCGACCGTCGAGCACATCTGGCGCGAGGTGATCTCCACCTTCACCGCGATGCAGGCACCCTTCCGCATCTTGATCGGCCAGTCGACGGACCCCGCCGCCCTGCAGGATCTCGTGCGCTTTCAGTTCGGCTTTTCCGTGCCGGCAGAGGCGGCCGCGAGCGACGCCGACGCCCTTGCCGCTTTGCGCCGCGACGGCGATCTCATCGCCATCTTGTCTCCCCACTCGCCCGGACGCTGGTGGCGGGATTTCGACGGTGAGGATCTGCAGATCTTCGCGCGTCTGCCCTTCATCATCGCTCCGAACCATCCCGTCCAGGCCGAAGCCTATGTCGCCGGCCCCAAGCTTTCCGTGCCGCCGGAGGCCGATATTCGGCTTTGGCGCATGCAGGCGACGGGGGCTTTCGAAAAAACTCTGTCCGCGTTCAACGCCCGCATCGTCACGCGCGAAGACGACGAGATCCTCGTCGAAATTTCGGGCGCGATCTCCCACGCCGCTTTGTGCGCGGAAGCTGCAAAACGCGGCGCGACCTTTTCCGAGCCCGTGGAGCTCGGCTCCTTCGCCGCACCGATCCATTTCGTCGGCCAGGAGGAAGAACAGACGGAAGAAGACCAGGTATGAGCACCAAGGCTCTCACGCCCCGCAAAGGCGTCCTCGATATCGCCGCCTATGTGCCGGGCGATAGCGGGGATGGCGGCCGGGAGACGTTCAAACTCTCCTCCAACGAAACCCCGCTTGGCCCGAGCCCGGCGGCGGTGGAAGCGTTTCGTTCGCTCGCCGGCGACCTGCATCTTTATCCCGACGGCTCGGCCCGCAAGCTGCGCGAGGCGATCGCCGCCACTCATGGTCTCAATCCCGACCGCATCCTCTGCGGCAACGGCTCCGACGAGATCCTGACGCTTGCCGCCCAGACATTCCTCTCGCCGGGCGACGAGGCGATCTATCCGCAGTACGGATTTCTCGTCTACCGCATCGCCATCCTGTCGGCCGGCGCAACGCCGGTCGTGGCGCCGGAAAAAGACCTCACCGTCGACGTCGATGCGATCCTCGCCTGCGTCACGGAGAAGACGCGGCTCGTCTATCTCGCCAATCCGAGCAACCCGACGGGCACCTATCTGCCCTTCTCGGAGATCCGCCGCCTGCAGCGCGGCCTCCCGGCGAACGTCCTTCTCGTCCTCGATGCTGCCTATGCCGAATATGTCCGGCGCAACGATTACGAGAGCGGCATCGAGCTGGCCGGCGAAGCGCCGAACGTCCTGATGACGCGCACCTTCTCCAAGATCTACGGGCTCGCCGCGCTCAGGATCGGCTGGGCCTATGGTCCGGCCCCGGTCATCGAGCTCCTCAACCGCACGCGCGGCCCCTTCAACGTGTCGGCGCCCTCGCTTGCCGCCGGTGCGGCGGCGATGGCCGACCGCGCCCATGTCGAGACGGCGATCGCCCACAACGAAAAATGGCTGCCCTGGGTGAGCGAAGAACTTGAAAAGCTCGGCCTGTCAGTGACGCCGAGCGCCGGCAATTTCATCCTCATCCACTTCCCTGACACTGCGGAAAAGAATGCCGAAGCCGCCGATAAGGCTCTGCGGGCCGAAGGCTGCATTCTGCGCCGGGTGGCGGGCTATGGTCTTCCCAACGCACTGCGCATGAGCATCGGCACGGAAGCGGCCAACCGTAAGGTGGTGGACGTGCTCACCCGCTTCTTCGCCTGATCCATTTCCCATCATGTTCAAACGTCTTTGTCTCATCGGTATCGGTCTCATCGGCTCGTCGATCGCCCTGCGGGCGCGCAAGGAGGGCCTGGTCGAGGAGATCGCCATCCAGAGCCGGCGCCAGGAAACCGTCGACGCGGCGGCGCGCCGCGGTCTTGGCGACACCTATACGACCGACCCCGCGGAAGCGGTCAAAGGCGCCGATCTCGTCATTTTGTGCGTGCCGGTCGGTGCCGTGGGCGACATCACAGAGGCCATCGCTCCGCATCTTGAGCCGGGTGCGATCGTCTCCGACGTCGGCTCCGTCAAAGGCGCGGTCGTCGCCGCGATGCAGCCGCACCTGCCCGACCACGTCGATTTCGTGCCCGCCCATCCGATTGCCGGCACCGAGCATTCCGGACCGGATGCGGGCTTTCCGGAACTCTTCGACGGGCGCTGGTGCGTTCTGACCCCGCCCGCCGGGACCAATCCGGAGGCCGTTGAGAAGCTCAAAGCCTTCTGGGAACGGCTCGGCTCGCATGTCGAGACGATGGAGCCCAGCCATCACGACATGGTCCTCGCCATCACCAGCCATGTGCCGCATCTCATCGCCTACAACATCGTCGGCACCGCCGCCGATCTGGAAACGGTCACGGAATCGGAGGTGATGAAATTCGCCGCCGGCGGCTTTCGCGATTTCACCCGCATCGCCGCCTCCGATCCGACCATGTGGCGCGACATCTTCCTCACCAACCGCGAAGCGGTTCTGGAGATGCTCGCGCGCTTCAACGAGGATCTGACGGCCCTGCAGCGGGCGATCCGCTGGGGCGACGGCGACACGCTCTTCGATCTCTTCACGCGCACCCGTGCAATCCGCCGCGGCATCATCGAGGCCGGCCAGGAAACGGCCGATCCGGATTTCGGCCGCCAGAAAAAAGTCTGAGCGTCAAAAGAGCGGCGGCACGCGCCCGAGGTTGATGAAGGCGATGCGCGCCGCGCCCCGGTCGAGGCTGATCGTGAGGCGTCTCGCCGGAAGCCCGTCCACTTCCGCCGGCACGCCGATGCCGGAAATCGCTGCCAGCACCAGCTGACCCGGCTCTCGGATGCCGTCCGGCATCTCATTGATCGTGCGCGACAGGGCTTCGATGCCGGTGATGGTGACATCGAGCTGACCGGAAACGAGCCCGTCGGGGCCGATCCGCAAGGGCCCTGAAGCCAGCACCCGGGCACCTCCGGTCTTGAGCTCCGCACTCATCTGCCGCAATTCGAGCCCGGTCTCGCGCAGGCCCGGAAGTGCGCTCAACACAGACTCCGGCGCGGCCGCAACATCGGCGGCAAGCGCCAGATCGCTCGCGGGCAGGGTGAGATCGTCTTTGGTGACGCTGAGGCCGCGCAACGCCACCTGCACCGAGGTGCCGTCCTGCGCCTCCGTAGGCTTCACCAGCGCCTGTCCGCGATCGAGGCCGGCCGTCACCGCGCCCTGTGTCGTGCGCCCGCCCATGACATCGACCTTGGCGCGCTTGAGCCCACCTCCTCCGAACCCGGTCATCAGCGTGGCATCGGCGAATTCGAGTTTCAAAGGCTCGGCGAGATAAGGCGCCTTGATTGTGAGCGGGCTCGTCAACTCCGTTTCGACCTGCTGCGGGCGTTCCGCCCGTACGGTGGCCGCAAGTGCCGGCGTCGCCGCCTCAGTCCCGGCGGAGGTGAATTCGACGGGCTGCGAGCAGCTGAGCCTCAGACGGAAGGGAAAGCCGCCGATTTGCCGGCCCGGGCAGGACATGACGACGCCGCGCCGCGCCTGATCGGCGAGAAAGGTATCGACCTGCCGATCGGCATAGGTCGCAAGCGCGTACCACCCCGCCGACCAGAGACCCGCCAGGATGACGGCGGTGATCGCCAGGACGGTCATGATGCGTCGCATTCAGGCTTCTCCCTCACGGCCGTTGCGGTCGGCCGGCGCAACTGATAGCTCCAGCCCGCGATGACGCAAGTTCCTTCACACGAAGATTTCTGGGTTTTCGGCTACGGGTCCCTCATGTGGAACCCGGGCTTTCCGCATATCGAGGTCAAACCGGCGCGTCTCATCGGCGCCCACCGCTCGCTCTGCGTCTATTCCTACGTGCACCGCGGCACCGAAGAACGGCCGGGCCTGGTGCTCGGTCTCGATCGCGGCGGCAGTTGCCGGGGCCTCGCCTTCAAGGTGCAGGCAACGGACCGCGAAGCCGTTGTCGAATATCTTCGCGCCCGCGAACAGGTCACGCGGGTCTACAAGGAAGCCGTCCGGCCGGTCGTCTTCGCGGAGGGGCGCGGCCATGCCCTCGTCTACCTCGTCGATCGCACGCACCAGCAATATGCCGGCGTTCTCGATGCCCCCCACCAGCTTGAGATCGTCCGTCACGCGCACGGGCAATCCGGGCCGAACACCGACTACGTCGTCAGCACGGCGCAGCATCTGCGCGACATGGGCGTCGTCGACCGCCATCTCTTCTGGCTGGCCGAAGAATTGGAGCCTCATCGCCCCGCGGTGACGGGCGAAAGCGGCGGCAATCAGGCGGCGACGCAGTAACCGTCGCCGCGGCGCTTTTCCGGAGGGGTTTCCGAAGAGCTCAGATCGTCGCTCACCAATTGTCTGGAGCGGCCTGACCCGGCAAGAAAATGCGCATAGAAGACCACGCCATCGGCGGCGAATCCCAAAATATCCGCAGGCTCGACAGCATCGTCGCTTCCGACCCAGCAAAGCGCGCCATCCTTCACGCACAAAACGACGGCGTCTTTCACGCTGAGGACATGTTCCAAATCGAGTCTGCTGAAGAGATAGCGTCGACCCGAAGCCCCCGACCAATAGAGATACCGGTCGGAAACACCCTGCTCCCGCACCACGTGCGGCAGTGATGACTTAACGGTCACGAAAACCTTCCACCTCGCTGCCGCGTCGGTTCAAGTCACCTCGGCGACATGCTCTTCGACAATTATGCGCCGCGTCGCGGGATCGCGTTCGCGTGCCTCCTGCATCAACTCGTTGGTTTTATCTTCAATACATTGCTGAAGTTTTGCGGCGAAGGTGGCGGAATCAAGGCCAGGCTCGATTGGCGGCAGAACTTCGACGCGAACTGTACCGGAGATATGGGCGATGGACCGCCTCGGCCAGTAAAGGCCGGCATTGAGTGCCACCGGCACCACGGGAACCTGAAGTTCCTTGTAAAGGTGCACGACGCCGTAGCGGTAATTCGGCGGCGCAAGTGGCGCCCGCCGCGTCCCTTCGGGAAAGATGATGACCTGAAAACCTTTGGCGACGCGGTCCTTGGCGTGTTCGGTAATCGAAAACAGCGCCTTGGAGCGGCTCCCCCGGTCGACGGGAATATGGCCGTACTTCTTCATGTACCAGCCGAGAAGCGGGATCCACATGAGCTCGCGCTTCAGAATATAGGCGGGCTTGTCCAGCATATAGACGAGCCGCATCGTCTCCCATGTCGATTGATGCTTGGCCGCGACGATGCAGCCGCCCTTCGGAATGTTCTCCAGCCCGCGCACGTCTTCCTTCACGCCGCAGATGAGCCGGTGCCAGAAGAGCGAGGAGGCGGTCCAGAACTTCGTCACCCAGATGCCGTAGCGCTGCGGCAGGAGCAGCATCGGCGAGAACAGGATCGCCTGGACGGCGAAGTTCACATAGAAAACAACGTTGAACAGGATGGAGCGCGCGTACATGGCCAGCCTCTAAAGCCTCGCCCAAGCGGGGCGCAACCGGAGTGGCGCGCCCTGGCCTCCACGTCAAGTCACCGGGCCGCCAAGTCATCGGCCACCAAAGTCGTCGGCCACCAAAGTCGTCGGGCCGCCAAATCGCCGAGCCCCCGGACCGCCCGATCATCGGACCGGAGCGCCGACGCCCAAAGTTCACACCCAGCCCTATTCCGGACGACAGATTTCCTTTCCCTGGATCGCCAGGGCCGTGCGCAGCGCCAGCACGGCGACGATCGCGCAAAGGAGACCCGCAAGCACGAATCCGACCCACAGATGAAAGGCGGATCCCGCCGTCTCCGCAAAGAGAAGCGAGGCGACGGCCAGAGCCGCGACCGGAAACGACAGCGCCCACCAGGAGAGCGCGAACGGCAGCCGCGCGAGCTTCGGCACCTGCGTCACCACGACGAGCGCGAAGACATAGCCGACATTGATCAGGATGCGCGCAAAGGCGTCGACCTCTCCCTCGAGCCGGAAATAGGCGATGAAGGCGACGGCCGGCGGTGCGATCAGGATGACGAGCGTCGGCACCAGCCGCCCCGGCAGCGGATCGTGGAAGATCAGCCGGTTGACGACCAGGGTCAGAAGCACGAGCCAGAAGATCAGCCCGGCGGAAAAGAACAGCCAGCTCACCTCCACGAAGCCGAATTCCACGCCTGCCAGCGGGACGATGATGTTGCCGACGGCCGGAATGAACCAGGCCGGATTGAGATGCACATGTTCGAACGGGCGGTGCCCGATCCAATTGGCGATGACGCTGAGCGACAGGACGCCCTGGGCCGCCGCCCCCGCGATCCACACGGGCCTTGCGACCTCCGGCCAGACCGGCGCGGCGGCCGTCGCCATCAACAGCAGCGAAATCGAGATCGTCGGGAAGAAGGCGATGCGCACCGGATGCGCCCATTCCTCCACCACATCGCGCGGATGAAAGCTGAGTTTCAGTGCGTATTGCAGCGCGATCACGGCAAACACCGCGACCGTCCCATAAAGCGCCCATGAGGAGATCCGCCCGTCGAGGGCAAGCGCGTGCTCGCAGGCACGCAGCGTCAATGTGAGGCCCGAAAGCCCCATCACGATGGCAAAGAAGCTGATCGGAAACTGGCCGAGCCTCGAATGTCCAGGCAAAGAGATATCGCTCATCGAATACCACCCCCTGCGGCATTGGAAGTGATGACCTCAGTCCCGAACCCCGGCAAACCTCGCCGCAGAGCTCTGTTGGATCAATCGCTTCTAAGCTGCTGTGACAATTTGCACCCCTGCCGGGAGACGCTGCCCGGAGACGCTGGCGGCAGACGTTGTCGGGGGGGGGCGCTGCGGGGAGAGCCGCCGGCCACCGAAGAGCGCGTGCTCAGCGCAGCTTCACGACGAGGTATTTGAGATATTCGCGGAACAGGATGAGGAAGATTTCCTTGCGCTGCGCCCAGTCGCCGAGATCGAGGCCCGGCCGACGCACCGGATAGGGAACGAGCCGCACATCGGGGATTTCACCCCGCAATTCCGCGATCGAGCGCGGCATGTGATAGGCGCTGGTGACGACGATCAGCGAGCGGTAGCCGTGATGGCGCACCCAGTCGCGCGTCTCCTCCGCATTGCCGCGCGTGTCACGAGCGGCTTTGCCGAGATCGACGCAGCAGCGGAAGAGATCGGAGCTTTCCGACGCCACCGCATTGGCGATCGATTGCTTGCTGTTGTCCGCATAGACGCCTGAGATCAGAAGCCGCTGGCCGGCGCCGGCGCGCAGCAGCTCGACACCGCCCTCCACCCGCGCCGACCCGCCGGTGAGCGCCACGATCGCGTCGGCCTGGGGCGCGGCCGGCGGGCGCGCGGAGGCGACCTGCTGAGCGAAGATGAGGAAGCCGCCGACGAAGAACAGGCCGATGAGGAAGACGGCAAAGACGACGACGCGGATCAGCCGCCGCCCGATCGAGCGGCGCGGGCGCGGAGATTTCGCCTCGCTCTTCTCAGCCAGCGTCTCGCGGGACATCAACGACCTTTGCTGCCAAAGCTTGATCGAGGCTTCCTGGTCTGCTTCGCACCCATTGGCAACGTCTATCCGATCTGTGACAGCGTTCGCCGCACGGTCGAGCGGGCCGTCGCGGCAATGATCACGGCGATCGCCACCACCGTGATGACGGAGCCGATATAGGCCGGCGGCCCGATCGTGAGGCCGCCAAGCAGGCTTCTGAGCTGCGCCTCTTCCGGCGTCGGCCCTTCGACGCCGCCGATGAGCGACAGAAGTGCAAAGAGCGCGATGGCGGCGATGCCGCCGAGACCGGCCCCTTTCAGTCCGAGCACCAGAAAATGCCGCTGGAACTCACCCGCCACATAGGAATCTTCGGCGCCGACGAAATGCAGAACCTCGATCACATCTTTGTTGCCGGCCATGGCGCCGCGCGTGGCGAAGACGACGCAAAGCGCCGTCGCCGTCATCACCAGCGCAACGATGCCGAGCCCGGCGAAGGTGATCGCCTGCGCCATGCGTGCCAGACGTTTGAGCCAGACGCCGTGATCGTCGAGGCTCGCCCCCGGCACTTCGTCGCGCAATTGCCGCGCCAGGCTCGAAAGATCGACATTGCCATCGAGCCGCACCGCGATGAGCCGCGGAACCGGCAATTCGACCGGATCGAAATCGCTGCCGAGCCACGGCTCCAGAAGCGCCTTCGAATCGCTCTCGCTGACCGGCTCGGCGGACAGGACGCCCGGCGTCGCCTCGGCGATCTCCTCCGCCCGCGCCATCGATTGCGCCACGTCGTGACCGCCCGTGACACTCACCTGGATCGTGACCTCGGCCGCGATCTGGCGCTCCCAGCCGCGCGCCCGGTCGGAAACGACGGAGACGGAGGCGACCGAAAGGCACGACAGAAAGCTCATGATCGCGACAAGCACGAGAAGCGCGCGTCCGGCGACGGAGCGCGGCGGCACGATCGGGTTTTCCTCACGCGGTTCCTCGATCGGCCCGGAGCTGACCGAAACGCCGGGGCGACGCAGCTCCGCGTCGAGATCATCGAGCGGCGCGGCCGCCTGCGGGGCCCGCCGGCGCACGAGCCTTGGCCGCTTCAAGCGGCGCTTCTGTCGGCCAGGCTCAGACGACATCGTGGATTTCCATCAGACCTGAATTGAGAATGAGGCGACGCGCATCGTACTGATCCATCAACGCGAGATCGTGGGTGGCGATCACGATGGACGTGCCGAGCCGGTTGAGCTCGATGAAGAGCCGCAACAGGCGTCGCGCCAGCGGCGGATCGACATTACCGGTCGGCTCGTCGGCGAGGAGAATTTCAGGCCGCGTGATGACGGCTCGGGCAATCGCGGCGCGTTGCTTCTCGCCGCCCGAGAGAACCGGCGGATGCACCCACATCTTGTCGCCGAGCCCCACCCATTCGAGAAGCTCGGTGACGTCGTGGCGGTAGCTTGAATCCGGATGTCCGAGCACGCGCAAGGGAAGCGCGACATTCTCATAAGTGGTGAGATGTTCCAGAAGCCGGAAATCCTGGAAAACGATGCCGATCCGGCGCCGCAGCACCGGCACGGTCGTCCGGCTCGCCGTCGCCGCGTCCTGGCCAAAGATCTCCACCATGCCGCGTGTCGGTTTCAAGGACAGGAAGAGAAGCCGCAAAAGCGAGCTCTTGCCGGCACCCGACGGCCCCGTGACATATTGGAAGGAGCCGGGCTCGATCGCAAAGGTCACGTCGCGCAGGATCTCCGGCCCGAGCCCGTAGCGCAGCCCGACATTGTCGAAGCGGATCAGGGGCTCATACCCGTGCGCCATTCGTTCTTCCATGCGTCCTTTCACAACCGCGGCTGTGGCCGCCGAAGCACACCATCATCTTCGCCCATCTGCCTTGCCGCCCGTTAAGCTGACGTTAACGATGTTCGGCAACAAGTCGGTGGGCATGGTAAACGGAGTCCTGCATGCCCGAATGCCACGCGGGCGACAAGCGACCCGCCGGGGAACTCGAACTTGAATGCCCTGGCTGCGGCGCGCGCGAGCACCTGCAGACGGCATCGCTCGATGCCGCAACGAAGCTCATCGTCTGCGGCTATTGCGGCGAGACTTGGAAGGCCAATAACGACCTGCATCGGGCCCTCCTTCCCGCCTTCCCGGCCGCCTTCCCGGCCTTCGCCGTCAAACCGATCGCGGCCTCCCCGCTGCCGTCGGCCGGAACCGCGAAGATCTGGGAAGAAGAGCCCCAGCCGGCACCGGGCCGTTCGCGCTTCGTCGATGACGAGACGCCGGTGCAAAAATCTGAATGGAAAGGCATGGCCCTTCCCGTTCTCAGCGCCCTGTCGCTCGCCTTTCTGGTCCTCTTCGTCCTTGCACGACCTGCAATCGTCAAGGCGGCGCCCGATCTCGCCGGCCTCTACGGCCTGGCCGGGCTTCAAGTGAGCGCCGATCCCGTCGCCTTCGAGGCGGTCAATGTCTATCGCGCAGAAATGGCGGGACAAAACGCCCTTCTCGTCACCGGCCGGCTCGTCAGCCTTGACCACCGCCCGCAGCCGTTGCAACCGGTCTCCATGGAGATCTACAGCGCCTCAGGCGAGAAACTGGCAAACCGCGCCATGGAAGCCCCCGCCCCGGAAATCGCACCGCGCGAGCGGCTGTCCTTCGCCTACACCCTGACCGACACCCCGGCCAATGCCGCGAGGATCGAACTTCGCTTCGCCGATCCGTTCGTCCAAACCGCTGTTGCCGGGTCATGACCCCGATCACGACGGCGCATATCCGGCCGCTCTTTTCCGCCGAAGAGATCGATCGCCGCATCAACGAGCTCGCCGAGGCGATCTGCGCCACGAATCCGGAAGGTCTTCTGGCGATCATCGTCTTGAAAGGCGGCTTCGTCTTCGGCGCTGATCTCGCCCGCGCCATGTCGCGCCGCGGCGTGACGATGGAGATCGAGTTCATCTCGCTCTCCTCCTATGGCGCCCGCCTGAAGACGAGCGGCGAAGTGCGCATCCTGCGCGACATCGGCTGTCCCGTCGCCGGACGCGACGTCCTCATCATCGATGACGTGCTCGATTCCGGGCTCACCGTACGTTTTGCGCGCGAATTGATGGCGACGCGCGGGGCTCGCCGCGTCCAGGTGGCGGTCATGATCGACAAACCCGAAGGCCGGAAGGCAGAAATCGAAGCTGATTACGTTGGGTTTACCTGTCCCGACTATTTTGTAGTCGGTTACGGCATGGATGCAGGCCATGCCCATCGCGAACTCCCTTTTGTCGGCGTGGTCGAAAGCGACGAGGAGGGAGCCAATTAGCGGGGAAGGGTAATGCGTATTCTCCTGACGGAAGACGATGATTCCGTCCGAGCTTTCGTCAGCCGCGCGCTGGAACTGGATGGCCATAGCGTCGAGACGGCGTGTGATGGCCTGGAAGCCATGGACCGACTTCTCGCCAGCGATGGCGAATTCGATCTGCTCGTGAGCGACGTGAAGATGCCGCTCATGGATGGCATCGATCTCGCCCACAGCGCCGCGCGCAAATGGCCGGGCCTCCCGATTCTCCTGATGACCGGCTTCGCCGATCAGCGCGAACGCGCCGATGATCTTCAGAAGGTCATTCGCGACGTCCTCACCAAGCCCTTCACGCTTCAGGAAATCCGCACCGCGGTCAGCGTCGCGGGTGCTGAAAAGCAGCAGGTCGCCTGATCTGCCACGGCGAGAACCGCCGAGCTTCCTTTATTCTCGACGACGCGCGGCTTTTCCGGTTCGCTTCACGGCGCTCCGCGTTCATTTGCGCGGCCTGGGGCGCGCGGTCTAGGGCGCGAGCTCCAAGTCGCGCCCTCTCTGGCAGGCTGTCACGTCGTTCTCTAAGAACCCGCGCCTTCAATCGCGCTGCAGCAACCGCTCCAGGTAATCGAGCTCATAGCTCGGCCGAAAGCGCTCGCCGAGGCGTTCGCGGATGGCGTTGAGGATGCGTCTTGCGCGCTCCACGTCGAATTCGTCGGGGATGCGCACATCCTCGCCGAGCTGCGGCCCTTGCGCCCGTTGCGGCCGACCGAGCGGGTCCGTCTGACCCTGCGGATTGCCGCCGCGGCCGACCCGCTGCTGCCCGCCCTGGCCCTGTTGGCCCATCATCTCGCTCATCATCTGCTGCATGCCTTCGCGCATCGCCTGCAGCGCCTCGCCCTGCGGGCCGATGGCCTGACCGGGCTCGCCGTCTCCGAGTGAGCCAGTCGCCTCGCCCATCGCCCGCCCGGCGCGGTCGAGGGCGCGCTCGCCTTGGCCCATCTGGCCTTCGCCCCCCTGCCCCGGCTCGCCGCCAGGTTGCTGGCCCTGGCCCTGCTGCTTGCGAAGCTTGTCGAGGAGCGCCTGCAGCTGCTCCTGCAGATTGCCCTGGTTCTGTTGCAGCTGGCGCATCATCTCCGCCATCTCCGAGGGAGACATCTCGCCTTCGCCGGATCTCTGCCCCGGCCGCTGCCCCTGATCGAGGCTGAACGTATCGTCCATCAACCGCTGCTGCTCGCGCATCAGCCGGCCGAGTTCCTCCATCTGCTGCATCATCTGGCCCATTTCGCCGCTTTGCATCTGCTGCTGCATGCGCTGGGCCATCTGCATGTTGTCGAGCATCTCCTGGAGCTGGCTCAAAAGCTCCTGCGCCGCTTCCTTGTCGCCGAGCCGCGCCAGATCTTCGATGCGGTCGAGCATGCGTTCGAGATCCTGCTGCGACAGAACCTGCGCGTTCGGATCGATCGGCATCAATTTCTGCGGATCGGAGCGCGCCATCTGCTCGGCCATGCTGCGCATGACGTCGTTCATCGCCTGTCGCAGCTCTTCGGTGAGCCGCGAAATCTCTTCCTCCGAGGCACCCTCGGCGAGCGCCTGTTCGAGCGCCTCGCGCGCCTCCGCAAGCCGCTCCTGCGCCTCCGACAATTCTCCATCCTCGATGAGGACCGCCATCTCCCAGAGATAATCGAGCATCGAGCGGAGCTCGTCGTCGCTCTCGGCCGCCCGCATCCGCTGATAAGCGACTGTGAGGCCGAGATAGATGCCGGAATCCTTGACGAAATCGCCCGGCCGGATGGTCATCGCGTCGAGCACCTGCACGACGCGGTCCTTGCTGCGCGCATCGAGGGCAAGCTCGCGCCTTTGCTCGATCAGCGCCTTGGCGATCGGGTTGCGGAACGGCCGCGCCGGCAGCGTCATGGCACCATCATCGGCCGGCCGTCCTTCCTGGCCCGCGGCGTCGCGCACCACGGCGTCGGCGACAACCGGCATGCCGGCATAAGGATGCTCTTCCAGGCGCCCCGATGCCTTGGCACTGTTGTCTTCCTTGCGCCCGCGCCCCGTGCGGATTGCGATCGACGGCGGCTCGACCAGAGGATGCGCACCCGTCTCAGGCGGCGTCTGCGGCCGGAACGTGACGTTACCGTCGCTCACGCCGTAATCATCCTCCACCGTGAACGCCATGGTGAAGGAGCCGGACCGATTGACGGTGACCTCGCCGCGCCGGATCGTCGGCGGCCGGTCTGGAATGATGCGGAAGGCGTAATGTTCGCTGGCCCGCCCGGCCTCGACCGAGACGGAGCCGTCGCTTTCAAGCGTCGTCGTGTAACTGCGGATCGCCTGTTCGTCACGCGAGCCTGTCTTGTTTGCGCCCGCCCCCGGAGCCGCCGCTTGCGGCTGCGCGCCGGGTGTGGAAGCCCCGGCGTCCTCGTCGGCCGCAAGCGCCGTCGGGCCGCCGGGTCCGTCGAGCGTGACGACGGCCGGTTCGCTCGAAGCGACGCGCACGGTGAGGCGGCTTCCCTGCGGCACCCGCACCTCCGTCACCTCCCCGGCGTTCTCGCCCGGCCTCTCGCCCTGTCTTTCACCACGGCGCGACAGATAGACGGGGGCAGCGCCCGTATAGGTCGGCGGATCGACCCAGGCGTCGATGCGGGCCGGCACCCCGGTCGAAAGATGCGTCGAGACGGGCCGGAAGGCATCGGCAAGCCGCGGCCCATGCTCGCCCCAGCCGACAAAGAACGCCACGAAGAGCAAGACGGGGACCACGAAGCGCAAGGCGTTCGGATCGCGCCGCACCATGTCGGGGCGCGGCGGCCCGGCGCGCATCGCAGCCAGGGACGCCATCAATCGCCGGCGATGCGCGGCCCACAGAGCCTCCGCCGCCGGCCCTTCGGAAACGGTGGAGAGCGTATCCCGCAAGCCGCTCGCCGGCCGATGGGAGACGGGCGAATTCCGCTCCACCCGCTTCAAGGCGGCGGCCTGGCTCGGCCAGGGCGTCCGCAAGATCCAGACGAATGCTGCAATCGCGGCAATGCCCAAGCCAAGGAGAATGCCGCCGCGCACCCAATCGCCGACGAAGCCCCAGACGCCGAGCCACGAGAGCGCGAAGAACAGGGCGACGATCGACAGAAGCGGAACGAGCCGCGGCCAGGCCGCCTCCCAGAAGAGCGCGAGCCGGGCGCGGCGCGTGAGGCGGGAAAGCCGCTGTTCGGCGAACTGCGCCCGCGCCTCGTCAGGCGTCTTCTCGCCGGCGCTCATCTCCTCGCCAGTGAAATCGTCGCCTGGCCCAGTATCTCTGCCTGGAATCGTCTTCGGCGCATCGCTCACGGCCAGTTCCTTATCTTGCCGGCCTCGCCATTTTGCCGGCCCCGACGGCAACCTCGGCCGCCACGCATCCGACCAGGGTCAGAGACCGCGTCGCAAGGACGGGTTGCGTCCGATCGTCACAAGTATAGCGGACAACGAATGAGCGGAAAGGACAAGGGCGAAGCATGGCCACATCAAGGCCTTGCGCGAGATTTGACGTCTTCGTGATCTCGCTCAGGCGTCGTCCGGCATGAGCCAGGACGGCACGCGGTCGAGACCGATCAGCTCCTCGTAGCTGTGCCGCGCCCGCACCAGCGCGTAGTCATGTCCATGCACCAGCACTTCCGGCACCAGACGGCGCGTATTGTAAGTGCCGGCCTGCACCGCGCCATAGGCGCCGGCGGAGAAGACGGCGAGGAGATCGCCCGCTTCCGGCCGCGGCATGCGCACATTCTTGCCGAGGAAATCGCCGGTCTCGCAGACCGGGCCGACGACGTCGCAGACGATCGTCTCCGCATCGCTTTCTTGCGCCGGCGCAATCCGATGATAGGCCTCGTAGAGGGTCGGGCGAATGAGATCGTTCATCGCTGCATCGACGATGACGAAATTCTTCCCCTCGCCCGCCTTCACATAGATGACTTCGCTCACCAAAAGCCCGGCATTGCCGGCAATGAGGCGCCCGGGCTCGAAGATCACGGTGGCGCCGAGCGCATTCATGTGGCGGCGCACGATCTCGGCATAGTTCGACGGCAGCGGCGGCGCCGCCTTGTCCTCGTCATAGGGAATGCCGAGCCCGCCGCCGAGATCGACATGCTCGATCTCGTGACCGTCTTCGCGCAGCACCACGACGAGTTCCGCGAGCCGGCGGAAGGCCGCGTCGAAAGGCTGAAGCTCGGTGATCTGGCTACCGATATGCATATCGATGCCGATGACCTTGAGCCCCGGCATTTTGGCAGCTTCCGCGTAGACAGCACGCGCCCGGTCCGCCGGAATGCCGAACTTGTTTTCCTTGCGCCCGGTCGCGATCTTGTCGTGCGTGCCGGCATCGACGTCGGGATTGATGCGCAGGCTCACCGGCGCCACCTGCCCGGCTTCGACGGCAAGCCGGGAGAGAAGGGCGAGCTCCGGCTCCGATTCCACATTGAAGCAATGGATGCCGGCCTGAAGCGCGAAACGCAGCTCATGGGCCGTCTTGCCGACGCCGGAGAACATGATCTTCTCCGCCGGAATCCCGGCCGCCAGCGCCCGCCGCAACTCACCTTCCGAAACCACATCGGCCCCGGCGCCGAGGCGCGCCAGCGTGGCGATCACCGCCTGATTGGAATTCGCCTTCAAGGCGTAACAGACGCGGTGCGGCAGGTCTGCGAAGGCTTCCTCGAAGACCTGATAATGCCGGGTCAGGGTCGCCGTCGAATAGCAATAGAACGGCGTGCCGACTGCCGCGGCGATTTCCGGGATCGGCACGTCTTCGGCGTGAAGCACGCCGCCGCGATAGGAAAAATGATGCAAAGCTTCGCCCTTCCCTGGCGCCCTGCCTAGATCAGCGGACTTAGATCAGCGGATCGAGGATGAAGCGGCGCCCGCCATGGGCCTTCTCCGCTTCCTCGGCACGACGCGTGGCGATGTCGCCATCCTTGTCGTTCGCCGCCGGCTCGTCGAGCCTGGTCAGATCATCGAAATTGCGATCGGTGGAGCCCGGATTGCCGATGTCGCCGCGCGGTGTCACCGCTTCGGGCGCACCGGGAGGCGGCTGCAGCGCACCGCGGCGCCCGCAGCCGGCAACCACCGTTGCCGTCATCATCAAAACCACAGCTAAGCGCAGCCAGGCCATCGCGAACCTCTTCCTTTCGCGGACTATAACGAGCCCTCGGGCGAAAGCGCAGTGGCTTTTGCAAGAGCCTCCTCCTCGGCGAGCCGAGCCTGCCATTCGCTGGCGCGCTGGCGCACATTGTCGGGGGCGGTGCCGCCTTCGCTCACGCGGCTCGCGACCGAGGCATCGACGGACAAGACGTCGAACACGCTCGCATCGAGCTTCGGATAGACCTTGCGCAGCGCCTCGATCGGCATCTCGCCGAGATCGACGTCGAGCGCTTCGGCCTCGGCCACGATCCGGCCGGTGATGTGATGCGCCTCGCGGAACGGCAGCCCCGCCTCGCGCACCAGCCAATCGGCGAGATCGGTCGCCGTCGAAAAACCGATGCCTGCGGCCTCGCGCAAACGCGCTTCGTTCGGCTGCAGATCGGCGACCATGCCGGCCATCGCCGCAAGCGACAGGGACAGCGACGGCAGGGCGTCAAAAACCTGCTCTTTGTCTTCCTGCATGTCCTTGGAATAGGCGAGCGGCAGACCCTTCATCACCACCATCAGCGCATTCATCGCCCCGATGATGCGCCCGGCCTTGGCCCGCACCAGCTCCGCCGCATCCGGATTGCGCTTCTGCGGCATGATCGAGGAGCCGGTGGTGAACTTGTCGGAGAGCTTGACGAAGCGGAACTGCGCCGACGACCAGATGACGATCTCTTCGGCAAAGCGCGACAGATGGATCGCACAGATCGAGGCGTCCGAGAGCGCCTCCATGGCGAAATCGCGATCGGAGACGGCGTCGAGCGAATTGGCGGCGGGCCGGTCGAAACCGAGCGCGGCTGCTGTCATCTTCCGATCGATCGGAAAGGCGGTGCCGGCAAGGGCTGCAGCGCCGAGCGGACATTCGTTGAGGCGGGCGCGGCAATCGCGGAAGCGGCTCCTGTCGCGTGCGAACATCTCCACATAGGCGAGCATGTGATGGCCGAAGGTCACCGGCTGCGCGCTTTGCAGATGCGTGAAGCCCGGCATCACGGTGCCGGCATGCTTTGCCGCCTTCGTCACGAGCGCCTTCATCAAGGCGAGGATCTGGCGATCGAGATCGTCGAGCGCGTCACGCACCCACAGCCGGAAATCGGTCGCCACCTGATCGTTGCGCGAGCGCGCCGTATGCAGACGCCCCGCCGCATCGCCGATCAATTCCGCGAGACGTGCCTCGACATTCATATGAATGTCTTCCAGGTTCCGCGAGAAGGTAAAGCGGCCTTCCTCGATCTCGGCCGCGATCTGGTCGAGACCGTCGATGATCTTGCGGGCATCCTCCGTCGAAATAATGCCGGCTTTCGCCAGCATCTCGGCATGGGCTTTGGAGCCGGCGATATCCTGGCTCGCAAGAGCCCGGTCGAAATCGATGGAAGCGTTGATCTCTTCCATGATGGCGTCCGGGCTTTCGGAAAAGCGGCCGCCCCACATGCGGTTGGACATCAGTTGATCGCAGTCTTTTGAAGATGAAGATTCGGAGCAGATTACAGTGAAACGCACTTATCTGGCCTTCGGTACGTTCGCAGTGATCGTCCTCGGCTTTGGACTCGCCCTATACGGGATTCCCGGCAATGGCAATGATGCGGCCGGCGAACTGGGCGCCAATTGCCAGGCGGCCGTTGAGGCAGGTGCACGCCTCGACCCGGTGATCGGCGGCGAAGTGGCGGCCTTCATCCCGGCCAGCAGACCGCAGGATCTGAGCGCCCTCACCTTTACCGGCGCGGACGGAAGCGAGCAGAGCCTCGCCGATCTCTCCGGCCGTTTGAAGCTCGTCAATCTCTGGGCCACCTGGTGCGCCCCCTGCCGTGAAGAAATGCCGGCGCTCGATGCGCTCGAAGGCGATCTCGGCAGCGACGACTTTTCCGTCGTGCCGATCAACATCGACACCTCCGGGCCGGAGCGGCCGCGCCAGTTCCTCGACGAGATCGGCGTCGAGCATCTGCCGCTCCTCACCGACAAATCCATGGACATCTTCAACAAGATGAAGGCGATGGGGCTCGCCGTCGGCCTGCCGGTGACGGCGCTCGTCGACGGCAATGGCTGCCTCGTCGGCCATATGAACGGCCCGGCGGAATGGAATTCGGACGACGGCACGCAGCTGATCAAGGCGGCTCTCGACGGCACCGCCCAAACGACCCGTGATGCCCCTTCGGCGGCAGCGCCTGCAGGTTCCTAAACCTCTTCCGAGCACCTCGCGGGCTCCCTGACCTTTTCCTCAGCGCAAGGCGGTGAAATCCTACGCCGCCTTGCCGAGGCTCATGCCGGTGGCGGGGACGCTCGCCGGGGCGAAACTCTCCGCCACATGGTCCGACAGCGCCATGACGAGCGGATCATTCTCGTCGCGCGCGATGAAGGAGATCGCATAGGTGCCGAGATCCGGCAGCCCCGTATCGGCACCGAGAAGCACGAGATCGCCGCGCGCCAGCGACGCCGGCAGCGGCGCGATGGCAAGATCGCCGGCAACGGCTGCGATCTGACCGGCGGCCGATGCGCTCTGATAGGCGACGCGGTGCCGGAAGCCCGCTTTGTTCAAGGCCGCCACGGAGCGCTTGCGCCAGCAGCAATCGGGATTGGCGACGGCGACCGGCAGAGGCTCGCGCCGATAGGCCGTGCCTCCGCGCGCCCCGAGCCAGACGAGCTGTTCCTCATGCACCTGCCGGCGGAGGAACTGCGCGTCCGAAATGTCCGCATTGGTGACGAGCCCGCTGTCGATGTCGCCGCGTTCCAGATAGACGCGCACCTTCGCCGAGATGTCGCAGATGACGTTGACCTGCACGCGCGGATGCGTGCGGGCGAAACTCCTCAAAACCCGCGGCAGGAAGGCGCTCGCATATTCGTCCGGCGTACCGACGGTGATTGAGCCTTCGAGGTCGGGTTGCTTCAGCCGACCCCAGAGCTCGGCATGCATCTGCAGGATGCGGCGCGCATCCGGCAGCATCGATTCCCCGAAAGCGGTCAAGGCGACGCGCCGTGAATCGCGGTCGAAGAGCCGCCGTCCGACGAGGTCTTCGAGCTTCTTCACCTGCATGGAGACGGCCGAGGGCGTACGCCCCGCCCGTTCGGCGGCGACGGAGAAACTTCCGGTATCGGCAATCGCGACAAATGTACGCAGAAGATCGGCATCCAGGATCGGCTGCATGACGCGCCTCATGATTCAATGAAACTGAACCGAAATGTAAAACCTTTTCGTTTGATTGATCAATAGGGAAAGACGAAATGAGGGTCATGGACGGTACGACACGGTGTCCCGCCGCCATTCCCTGAACCGGGTTTCGGAAGACCCGATTTTCCGTTTGGAGGCAGCAATGCTCAACAATCTTTCTCACAATCCGGCGGTCCGACCCGCCGCATCAGGCGATCTCGCCGCCCGCGCCGGCGCCTTCCTGCAGCCGCTCGCAAACACGCTCCTGCGTCTTGCGCGTGCCATCAAGGGACGCCGTGCCGCCTATCGGCTTGCCACCCTCGACGACCAGATGCTGCAGGATATCGGCCTGACGCGTTTTGAGGTCGAAAGCGCTCTCGCAATGCCGCTGTCTGCTGATCCGAATGCGGAATTGGTCCGCCGCCGCGCCGATCGGATTGCAAGCCAGCGTCGCCGCGGTGTTCGCACGCGCTGACGTGAGGCGCTCGCCTCAACCCCAAAAAGCCCCGTTTGATCTCTAGAAGCCCGTCGCATTGCGGCGGGCTTCTTGCTCTTCTGGGCCGCCTTGGTTCAGATGGCCCTGATTCTCCCTGCCTCATCTTGAAGGAATGCAATGGCTTCCTCCGGCCGGATTATTCTGATTTCCAGCCATGTCGCCGCCGGCGCCGTCGGCAACCGCATCATGGGTTTCACGTTGGAGCGGCTCGGCATGGAGACGGTCGATATCCCGACCGTACTTCTGCCGCATCATCCGGGCTTCGGCCTCGGCCGCCCGATCCTGGCGAGCGCCGCCGATTTCGCAGCCCTTCTCGCCGGCGTCGCCACACGCTTTTCCGAGCGCCCGCCGCTCGCCGTCGCCACCGGCTATTTCGGCCGCGCCGAACATGTGAAAGAGACGGCCCACTTCATCGCCGGCTTGAAAGAGCGCTTTCCGGGTCTCGTTTATCTCTGCGATCCGGTGATGGGCGATTCCGACCGCCTCTATGTGCCGGAGCCGGTGGCGGAGGCGATCCGCGACCATCTCCTGCCGCTCGCCGACATCGCCACCCCGAACGTCTTCGAATTCGGCTGGCTGACGGGGACGAAGCCCGAGCCCGACCCGACCGCGCTCGTCGCCGACGCACGCCGTCTCGGCCCGGCCGAAGTCATCGTCACCTCGGCGCCGGCCCTGATGCGCGGGCGCATGGCGGCCGTGCTCGTCAAGCCGAACGAGACGATCCTCGCCGAACACCCCGTCGTGGAAAATCCGGCGAAGGGTGCGGGCGATCTTTTTTCAGCGCTTTATCTCGGCCGCAAGATCCTCGGCGCCTCCTCTGAAGAAGCGCTCGCCTTCGCGGCGGCCGGCACGGCCGACCTCTTCGCCGTCACCAAACAGCTCGGCCGCGATGAGCTTGCGTTTGCGGAAGGACAGGACGTGATGCTCCGGCCAAATCTCGGCCGCATCGCGTTGCGGCGCATCGCCGAAGCGAAAGGCCCAATAAGCCTGGCGTAAAACCTGTTCATAACTGCGAAAACTTCCGCAACGGCAGCCGGGCGGCCCGCGAAAATCGCGGTTTTCTTTGTCTCAACTCCTCCCCATAGTGACAAAAAACTTGGGAGGAGACGTCATGAAGATCAAAACCATCGCGCTCATCGCGGCCCTTGTCGCGTGGCCGGCCCTTGCCGCAGCCGACCCTCTGGAAGGCAATTGGGTCGCCGCCACTGGCAACACGGTGCGCATCAGCTCCTGCGGCGACGCCTTTTGCATGAAGGTGACGAGCGGCCCCAACAAGGGCAAAGAGATCGGCCGCATGAAGGGCTCGGACGGCAAGTACAAGGGAACGGTCGTCAATCCGGAAGACGACAAGACCTATTCCGGCTCCGCCACCCTCACCTCCGCGAACAGCCTGAAACTCAAGGGCTGTGCGCTCGGCATCTTCTGCAAGACGCAGAACTGGCAGCGGCGCTAGTCGCGATCGAAGCTCGAGCCGGCGCGCTCCCGCCACGCTGCGATGGCGGTCTCAAGAACGAGACGCGCGCCGGCCAGCATCACCTCGTCGGCAAGGCAGGTCGGCCCCGCCACGCCATCGTCTGGAACACCGTCAGGAACCGCGGCAGGAACACCGTCAGGAACGGCGGCATCCGGTGCGGAATCGCAGAACGGCAGATGGATGAACCCCGCCATGACGAGGCGGCCGGCCTCGGCCGCATAGCGGCCGGAGCGATAGAAGATGGCATTGCAGAGATAATCGCCGGCATCGTCGGAAAAATCGGCCGGAATGCCGGCGCCTGACAGCGCCGCATGGATGCGCCGCAACGGCAGCGAGCCGCGCCAGGAGGGTGGCCCCGCCTCTTCCAGCTCCGCCGATGGCGGCAGAGCGCCCCGCACGTCGGGACGCGCCAGCCTCGCATTGCGGGCGACACGTTCGAGCCGAAAGCCGCGCGCCCCGGCCGCCACACCGAAATGCACGACGACATCCGGATGGTGCGTCTGCCAGAGGAGGTCGAGTGTGTTCGGCCCCTCCTGCCAGTCGGTCGCGAGAATGGCGGTGCGCAAATCGGCATCGAGGCGAGGCCCGCCCGCCTTGTCGGCGAGCCGCTCCACCAGCCAGGCGCTCGGATTGGTCGCAACGCCCGGGAACGGGCCGAAGCCCGTCACCAGGAGACGCGGCCGGTCCGCTTTGTCACCGCCGCTCGCCCCTCTCCCCGTCGCGCCCGCCATCAGGCGGCCTTGCGGTTCTCCAGGAGCTTGCGGTTCACCAGAAGTTCGGCGATCTGCACGGTGTTGAGAGCCGCACCCTTGCGCAGATTGTCGGCCACGACCCACATGGAAAGACCGGAATCGACCGTCGGATCCTCGCGGATGCGGGAGATATAGGTGGCGTCCTCGCCGGCGCACTCATAAGGCGTCATGTAGCCGCCCGGCTCGTGCTTATCGATGACGAGACAGCCCGGCGCTTCGCGCAGGATGTTGCGCGCCTCTTCGGCGGAAAGCTCTTCCTCGAACTCGATATTGACGGCTTCGGAATGGCTGACGAAAACCGGCACGCGCACGCAGGTGGCCGAAAGCTTGATCTTCGGATCGAGGATCTTCTTCGTCTCCGCCACCATCTTCCATTCCTCCTTGGTCGTGCCGTCTTCCATGAAGACGTCGATATGGGGAATGCAGTTGAAGGCGATGCGCTTCGGGAACTTCTTCGTCTCGATCGGGTCGGCGACGAAGACGGCGCGCGTCTGGTTGAAGAGCTCGTCCATCGCGTCCTTGCCGGCGCCGGAAACCGACTGATAGGTCGCAACGACCACGCGCTTGATCTTGGCGCGCTCATGCAACGGCTTCAGCGCCACGACGAGCTGGATGGTGGAGCAGTTCGGATTGGCGATGATGTTCTTCTTGGCGAAGCCGGCAACCGCGTCGGCATTCACTTCCGGCACGATCAGCGGCACGTCCGGATCGGTGCGCCAGGCCGAGGAATTGTCGATGACGACGCAGCCCTTGGCGGCGATTTTCGGTGCCCATTCCAGAGACACCGAGCCACCCGCCGACATCAGCGCGATATCGGCATTGGCGAAATCGAAATGTTCGAGTGCCTGCACCTTCAGCGTCTTGTCGCCGAAGGAAACTTCCGTGCCCTGGCTGCGCCGGGAGGCGAGCGCCACGACTTCGTCGGCGGGGAAACCGCGTTCATCGAGAATGTCGAGCATTTCCCGCCCGACATTGCCGGTCGCACCTACGACAGCGATCCTGTAACCCATGTCTAGCTCCTCTCTCCCCGAAAACAAAGCATCTCTCCCCCGCCCCGGGGAGAGATCGGGGCGGAGCGATTAGCCGGTCGTCTTCGTCTTGGCTGTGCTCATCATGGTGGCGGAGGTTTTATCGCAGGTGCGCACAATGTCAATTGTGTGTCGCGGCCGGGCGGTCCCGGCGCGCCTGCGCGGGCAGGCGTTTCAGCCGGACATAAAGGCTGCGCAGATCGCGCCGCCTCGCCCGATACGTTTCCTCGAGCCACACCGCGCTCTTCAGCCATTTGCGTGCGGAGCCGACGGCAACGACGATGTCGGCCATCGCCCGCTCTTGCGGCCACAGACCCGGAACGAGTGTCGCGGCATCGATGCTGCAGGTGTCGACAAAAGCAAGTTCGCCCTGCGCCTGGAGGGCTGCGGCGCTCTCGGCCTCCAGGACGAAGCCGGGAGAACAGCGCGCAAGATCGCTGGCATAGGCTTTCTTGAAGCCCCAGGCGCCATCGCCGGCGCGCAGATAAAGCGTCATCGAAATGCGCCGCCCGTCGAGCTCCAAAGCGTGGACGATCAGATTCCCGCTGGCGCTTCCCGCCTCCACCATCTTTTCGAAGAAGGCGCGCTCCTGCGGCCGGCAGGCGATCGCCGTTCCCATCTCTCCCTTCCAGCCACTCGCTTCGAGCGTCAGGAAATCGTCCGCCCAGGCGGAAGGCGGCTGCGCACTCAGATCGACGAAGGAAAGCTCTCCGAGTTCCTGAAGCCGGCGTTTGCGCCGCTGCATACCGCGCCGTTTCTTGCCCGATTGCATCGCCTCCAGCCCACCGGAGCCGAGATGGAGAGAGGCGCGCACCAGCCGGGCGACCACAGCGGCCTGAAGCGTCTGATCCTCTTCGTTGAGAAGCCCGTCGATGACGGGGCTTGTCTCCTCCACGTCGCGCAGACGCAGGAAGGCGATCCCTTCATGCTTCAGCCAGGCGCCGAGCTTCGTCCGGAAGAGAGCTTCGCTGCCGCGGCGCACCAATGGCGTGCCGTCGAAATCGTGAATGTGCATAAAGCGATTGGCCACACGGCCGATGCCCGGGATCGGCGCAGAAACGGTCAGGGGCAGAAGACCGATGAGCCCATGATCGTCGGCAAACGCGACGAGCTTGACCTTCCCCGGCCGCACCAGGCGCTGAAGCGCCGCTTCGACGAAAAAAGGCTCCGCAAAGGCGTTGGGCGTCCCGGCCTCGGCGGCCAATTTCCGCCAGTCGCGGCGGAACTCCGCCGTCACCGTCTGGCGGACGTCGCCCACCACCTCCACGGCAGAACAAGCATTTCTCTCGGAAAACACCTGCATGCTTTGAGGGGCGGCCATATCGGCGGATGATGTGCGTGGCGAAGCATTGGCGCTGCTCATGCCACGCAACCTCGCGGGCAAGCCCCCCCGCAACGACGTCTGTCTTCACCCGCCATCGAATCCCCCCTGAAGCGCGCAACCTCACATTGTCGGAGGGGAAAATTTTATGCAATTTCCCCGTCCGATTGCAGTTAACTCAAGGGTAACTCAAAAAGACATCTGGCGAAGGACGCCCCTCAGGCGCCGTGCATCAGCTTCAGGAAGCGTTCGCGGATCGCCTGGCCCATGCCCTTGGTGCCGACCTCGGTGAGGCCGTTGCCGCCGCCACGCGGCAGGATATCGCGCGTCCTCAAGCCTTCGTCGAGCACGTCGGCGATCGCCTGATCGAGCTTGTCGGCCTCGCTGATCATGCCGAAGGAATATCTGAGCGCCATGCCGAAGGATGCGAACATCGCGATCGGATTGGCGACCTCGGTGCCGGCGATGTCCGGGGCGGAGCCATGCACCGGCTCGTACATGGCCTTGCGGCGCCCGGTCGCCTGATCGGGCGCGCCGAGCGAAGCCGACGGCAGCATGCCGAGCGAGCCGGTCAGCATGGCGGCGACGTCCGACAGCATGTCGCCGAAGAGATTGTCGGTGACGATGACGTCGAACTGCTTCGGCCAGCGCACGAGCTGCATGCCGCCGGCATCGGCGAGCACGTGATCGAGCGTGATGTCGGGATATTCGCCGGCGATCCGGGTCGCGACCTCGTTCCACAACAGGCCGGACTTCATGACATTGCGCTTTTCCATCGAGGTGACGCGCTTCTGCCGCGTGCGGGCGAGATCGCAGGCGACGCGCACGATGCGCTCGATCTCGTAGGTGTCGTAGATCTGCGTATCGATCGCCCGCTTCTGGCCGTTGCCGAGATCCTTGATCTCCTTCGGCTCGCCGAAATAAACGCCGCCCGTGAGCTCGCGCACGATGAGAACGTCGAGGCCTTCCACCACGTCGCGCTTCAGCGACGAGGCATCGGCGAGCGCCGGATAGCAGATGGCCGGGCGCAGATTGGCGAAGAGGCCGAGATCCTTGCGCAGGCGCAGAAGCCCCGCTTCCGGGCGCACCTCATAGGGAACCCCGTCCCATTTCGGCCCGCCGACGGCGCCGAAGAGAACCGCGTCGCTGGCGAGCGCCTTGTCCATGGTGGCGTCGCTGACCGCCACACCTTCGGCGTCGTAGGCTGCACCGCCCACCAGGCCGTCCTCGCATTCGAAAGAGCCGATGCCTTCGGCGTTCATCCAATCGATGAGAGCCTTCACCTCGGCCATGATTTCCGGGCCGATGCCGTCACCGGCGAGAAGCAGGAGCTTGTGCGTCATTTGAAGATCCGTCGTGATGAGGTCTGTCAGCTAGCCGCTCACCGGCCGCGGCGCAAGCCATGCAGGCTCACGCAACGTCATCTGCCGGCTCGTCGGCGGGAAGGACCATGTTGAGCGTCACCACCACACCCTCGTTGCGCCAGTCGATGTGATAGGTCGCATGATACTGGGCGATGATCTGTTCCACCATCTTCGTGCCGAAGCCGCGCTTGTCGTCCGCCGGCTTCTGCGGCACCGGCCCGCCGGTTTCCCGCCAGACGAGGTGCAGCACCCTCGGCCCCTCCTCGTCGAGCGTCCAACTCAGCTCGACGCGCCCGGCCTCCGCCCTGAGCGCGCCGTATTTCGCGGCATTGGTGGCGAGTTCGTGGAGGATGAGGCCGAGCGCAGTAGCGACTTCGCCGCCCAACCGCACCCTGACCCCCGAGACGTCGATGCGGGCCTCGCCGTCGCCCGCATAAGGCGCCAGCACCAGCTCGGCGAGGCGCGTGAGATCGGCGATGCTGCCGGCGCGGCCGGGATGCCCCTGGGTCGCCGAATGCGCTTTCGAGAGCGCATCGATGCGCCGGCGCGTCGTGCTCGCGAGATCCTCCACCGAACGCGCCGAGCGGGCCCCGAGCGACAGAACGGCGGAGACGACGGCGAAGACGTTCTTGACCCGGTGGTTGAGCTCCCGCGTCAAAAGCTCCGCCTGCCGGTTTGCACGTTCGAGCTTGTCCGCCTGCTGAGCCCTCAGCTCTGCCTCCTCGCGCAACTGCGCATTGGCGTGATTGAGCTCCCGCGTGCGTTCCTCGACCCGCGCCTCGAGCTCGCGTGAGGCCGCACGCAGCTCGTCGGTCAAAGCCTGGTTTTCCGCATTGCGCCGGTTCAGCCATTCCGTCATGCGCCCGAAGGCGAAACCCGTCCGCTGCAGCTCGCGGTAATGCGTGCGCAACGGCGGCATCGGCGAAATGTCACCGCCGCTGATCCGGTCGGCCTGCCCCGCCAGCGCGCCGACGGGCCGCGTGATGGAGCGGGCGATGGCAAGACCGATCATCGCCGTCACCGCGGCAACCAGCGCCGCAAGCAGGACGCCGTTGCGGCGATTGTCCTTGATCGCGCCGAGGAAGTCGTTCTCCGGCACATAGGTGATCACCGTCCACGGCCAGCGCGTCCCGGGCAGTGACGATGCGACGGCGTGATAGGTCTCCCTGCCGAAAGTGAAGCTCGCCGCGCGTTCCTTCAGGCCGTCTCTTCCCGCCTGCGCGGTGTTGAACGAGGCCGCCGCCGCCTTCGCCAGCGGATCGTCGAGCTCGTCGATGCGGGTGAAGCGCAAAATGTCGCCCGAGGTGCCGCGCGTCTTGATCTTCGCAGGCTCCGGATGGGCGATCACGTCGCCGCTGTCGCTGAGAATGAAGGCGCTGCCATGCTGGCCGATCTGAAGATCGGCGAGAAAGGTCGACAGGGCCGAAATCTCGATATCGATGCCGACGACGCCCCGCAGCTCGCCGCCCGTGCCCGTCACCGGCGTCGCCACGGTGATGCCGGGCTCCTGCGAGGAAAAGAAGATATAGGGATCGGTCCAGGTGACGCCGCCGGCCTCCACCGCCCGGCCGTACCAGGGCCGGGTGCGTGGATCGTATCCGTCGCCCGGATCGCTGCGATGGGCGGCGACGGTATAATCCCCGTCGCGCCAATAGAGCTCCACGTCGCGGCGCTGCGGCCGGTTGGCGATGGTCTTGATGCGAAACGGCGCGCCCGCGACGCTCGCGTCGCGGTTCACAAAGACGAAATCGCCGTTGGTGTTGCCGTAGAAGATGCCGGCGAACTGGCTGTGGGATCGCAGCTGCTCGAAAAAATAGCGCTCCATGGCGCCTTCGTTTTCGCTGCTGACGACCTCCTGGCGCGCCAGGCGCTGCGACAGGTCGGCGGCCGCCTCGGCAGGCGCGAGAAAGGCGACCGTGTGGTTGATGGTGCTGCGCGCGACATCTCCCATGAGATCGCGCGCATGCTGCAGCAGCACCCTCTCGGAGGTGACGTAGGAAAGGAAGAGGACGGCGACGACCGCAACGAATTGCAGGCCCGCAAGCGACAGCGCCAGAACACTGCGGATGGAAAACATGGCCTCTCCCCTTGGCCCGGCTATCCGCCTAGCATCGAAGAGGCGCAGTGACAATTCCGGAGGTCACCCTGCGGTAACCGCCCGACCGCATCGGGGAAAGACGCTTATGCCCGAGGGCGAGAAACGCCCTCAGCGCCCGCCAGAGCGCGTGAAACGCGCCCAACACCACCCGAGCGCGTGAAACGCGCCCAACGCCGCCGGAGAGCGCGAAACGCCCTCAGCGCCCTCCGAGCTTGCGGTAGATCTTGCCGCCCGGCCGTCCGGTCGGCTCCATGCCGAAACGCTGCTCCGCCTTCTTGATCGCATCGCGCGTCATCGGCCCGACCTTCCCGTCGACCTCGCCGACATCATAGCCCTGCGCGAGAAGAAGCCGCTGCAACTCGAAGCGCTCGGCACGCGACAGGGGCGGGTCGTCCGTCGGCCAGGCCGTGCGCAGCCCCGGATAGCCGGCCATGCGATCGGCGAGATGGGAGATGGCGAGCGCGTAGGATTCCGCCTGGTTGTAGGAATAGATCGCATCGAAGTTGCGGAAAACGAGAAAGCCCGGCCCGCGCGGCCCCGACGGCAGCAGCAGACCCGCCTGGCTGCCGCCCGAAAGATGCGCGCCGTCCGCTCGTATCACGCCGCGCTTCGCCCAGGTCGACAGGGACGCCTTGCGGCTTCGGCCCGTCGGTCCTTTATAGCTCGCGGGCACCTTTACCTCGATCATATAGGCCTCGCCCGGCCGCCAGCCGGCACGGCGCAGGTAATTCGCCGTCGAGCCCAGGGCATCGGGCACGGACTTCACGAGATCGCGCCGTCCGTCGCCGTCGAAATCGACGGCGAGCCGCTCATAGGTCGAAGGGATGAACTGCGTCTGCCCGAAGGCGCCCGCCCAGGACCCGTAGAGCTCGTCGAGGTCGAGATCGCCGCGCTGCACGAGCTTCAGAGCGGAGATGAGCTCGCCGCGGAAGAACTTCGTCCGGCTGCCGTGGCAGGCGACATTGGCGAGCGCATGCGGCAGGAAATCGTCGCCCGCATCCTGGCCGAAATTGCTCTCCACGCCCCAGATCGCCGCAATGACGTAGCGGTTGACGCCGTAGCGTTCCTCCGCCGCGCGCAGCACCCGATCGTAGCGCCGCATCATCGTCTTGCCGTCGGCGATGCGCTCCTCGTCGACAAGGAAGCCGAGATAATCCCAGATCGGCGTTTTGAATTCCGGTTGCGCCCGCGATTTGCGCAAGACCTCGTCGTCGACGCGAGCCCCGTCGAGCGCCCGTGCGGCAAGCCGCGGGCTGACGCCGGCGGCAACCGCCGCCTGCTTCAGGCTCTGAACGCAGGAAGAAAAGCTCGCGGCCGATGCGGGCATCGGGGCGAAGGAAAAACCGAAAGCGAGCGTCGCTCCGACAAGAGCGCGCGCAGCCAGTCCGGGGATTGCGGTCCGCATCTGCACTCCTCAGTGGTCGCAGAAAAATTGTACGCGGTCTCAGCGCGGATGAGAATCCGCGTGCACGTCCCGGGAGCCTCGCTCACCGCAGTTTGAAAATGGTTAACGAAATCAAAATTGCCGGTGAAATCGTCGTTATCACGGCAACTTGAGAGAAACGGACGCCCTTCCGGCGGCGCAGAGGCGCCTCCCCTCCAGAGGTGTCTCAGGGACGTCCCGCGGACGCCCCGAAACGCGTCATCGTCCCGTCAGCGGAGCGTCAGACCCAGGGACGGTCTTCCGTCATCTGGCCTTCGAAACCGGTGATCTTCTCGGATTTCTCCAGCGTCAGGCCGATATCGTCGAGACCGTTGAGCAGGCAATGCTTGCGGAAGGCATCGATTTCGAACTCGATCTTGCCGCCATCCGGGCCGCGGACTTCCTGCTTCTCCAGATCCACGGTCAACGTCGCATTGGCGCCGCGCGAGGCGTCGTCGAGAAGCTTGTCGAGATCGTCCGGCGAGACGATGATCGGCAGAATGCCGTTCTTGAAGCAATTGTTGTAGAAAATATCGGCGAACGAGGTGGAGATCACGCAGGTGATGCCGAAATCCTTGAGCGCCCAGGGCGCGTGCTCGCGCGACGAGCCGCAGCCGAAATTGTCGCCCGCCACGAGAATCTTGGCGTTGCGATAGGCCGGCTTGTTGAGAACGAAATCCTCGTTCTCCGAGCCGTCGTCGTTGAAGCGCATCTCGTAGAAAAGCGACGCGCCGAGCCCGGTCCGCTTGATCGTCTTCAGAAACTGCTTCGGAATGATCATGTCGGTGTCGATATTGATGATCGGCATCGGCGCGGCGACGCCGGTCAGGGTCGTGAACTTTTCCATTCGCAGGTTCCTTTCGAAGTCCCCTTCAATGCTTCGCCGGCGCGTTCCGGTCAAGATCTTACAGGTCTGATCTTGGACCGCCTCCCGCGCATGCCTTCCTCAATCGGCCGCCTCGATCTCTTCCATATCGTCGTCGGAGAGGCCGAAATGGTGGCCGATCTCATGCACGAGGACATGGGCGATGATGTCTTCCAGCCGCTCGTCGTGGTCCTGCCAATAGGCGAGGATCGCCTGCCGGTAGAGCCACACCCGGTTCGGCATCAGCCCGGAATAGGGCGTGGCCGGCGCATGCGCGAGGCCGATGCCTTCAAAGAGCCCGAGAAGCTCCAAAGGATGCGTGAGCCCGACGGCGGCGAGCGATTCCCGGTCGGCGCGCTCGGCGACGCGGATCTGGATGTCGCCTGTCAGCGCCCGAAACTCCTCCGGCAGCCCGTCATAGGCGGCAAGCGCAATGCGCTCGAACTCTTCAAGGTCGGGGATCGATGAAAAGGCGGTCATGGCGCGGCACCGGCGAAATGGACGTCAGCGCGTCAGATAGGTGCTGACGAGGTACCATAAAAGCCACATCACGAAGACGATGGAGAGCCCACGCCCGACCCTGCGGCCCCACACTTCGACGCGGTCGTTTGCCGGCGCGTCGGCTCCGGCCAGATGGTCCTTCGCCCGGCCGGCGGCGCGGGCAAGGGACGACGTGCCGACAGCCTCGCTGTCGCGGTGCACGCGCTCGAGCGCTTCGCGTGCCTCCCGGCTTCTCTTCGCCTCGCGATCCTCACTCACGGATGACCTCCAGATGCCCCGCAGATGTCCGGCGGGTGAACCTGCGCATGTGCGGCTCTCGACCTTCCCGCAGGATTTCGGCCACATCTTTCGCACCAGAGAAACCCGAAGACCACGCCCGCCGGCAAGCCCCACCCTCTATCTCCCGCGTCTCCCGCGCCCGCCCAGGGCGCGCGAACTCACATTTTACGCTTGAGTTCCAAACACTTAGCCGTCTCATCGATCACAATTTTTTCAGCGAACCGTCTCCAGGTCTCCACGTTGTTTCGGCGAGGCAACGCCAACATCGCCTCTCCCGTGCCGTCTGATCCCTCATGCGATCGATCGGGCGGGAACCCGCAACGAGAGGCAAACGATTAAGGAGCTATTCCATGAATATCGCCAAGCTGACCGCCGTTTCCATGACCGCCATGATGGTGGGCGTGAGCGCCGCCAACGCTGAAATGATCCTGCGCAAGGACGCTCAGGACAACAAGGTGATCGTCAACACCGAGACCGAGCAGGAAGCCCGCATCTATGGCCCGGGTGAGACCTCTGGCGAGCGCCCGGAAACCTGCGAGACCGGCAATTACTACACGATGATGGACAACGACCGCGAGGTCTACGTGTCCTGTGACGACGACAAGACGATGTACTCGGGGTCGATGGATTCGGCGTCTTCGGACTCGAACATGGCCGGCGAGGAAAGCCGTGACCGTCCGCTCGAGCCTTATGCTCCGGGCACCGAAGGCACCAACAACTAAGCTCCCTTCGGCAGAGCTTTAAGAGCCTTCCCGCAATTTGCGGGTGATGACAGGCGGGGCCGCGGCCCCGCCTGTTTTTTTTGCGCGGCCTTTCGCCAAGAAGCCCGGCCCACCCAAGCGCGGCCCGGGCCCGGCATGCCGAGGACCTCCCCCCGGTCCACTCCCGATCAGCCCCACCGATTCTCGGGGAACCGGAGCCAATCGCACCTGTTTTCTCACGAAAGCCAGAGGAGACAGTAATGAGCGAAGCGCACAAATTGACCCGGCACGAAGACATCAAAAAATGGGTCGAAGAGCGCGGCGGTAAACCTGCGATGGTCTCCGCAACGGCCACGGAGGGCGACGGCGTCGGCGTGCTTCGGATCGATTTCGGCGATTCTGACGAGGGCCTGGAGCCGATCACCTGGGAGACCTGGTTCGAAACCTTCGAGGGCGGCAACCTGGCGCTTCTCGTCCAGAACGAAACGGCCGGCGGCCGCACCAGCCGCTTCAACAAGATCGTGCATCGCTGAGCCCGGGGCGTCACCACACCGACGCGCCACCACGCAGATGGCCTGACGCAGCAATGGGCTGACACACCGAAAAGCCCTGAGCGAACCCGAAAAATCCCCAACGAAAAAGGGCCGCCCGAGGGACGGCCCGTTCCGCATTCAGATCCCTGAGAGCTCAGGGCGAGCGGGTCTCAATATCCCCAAACTCGTGGCCCCAAGTTCAGGGGGCCCCAAATTCAGTGGCCCCAGTCGCGGATATCGACGAAGCGCCCGGCGATCGCCGCCGCGGCCGCCATGGCCGGCGACACGAGATGCGTGCGGCCCTTGAAGCCCTGGCGTCCCTCGAAATTGCGGTTCGAGGTGGAGGCGCAGCGCTCCTCCGGCGCCAGCTTGTCGGCGTTCATGGCAAGGCACATGGAACAGCCCGGCTCGCGCCATTCAAAGCCCGCGGCGAGGAAGATCTTGTCGAGACCTTCCGCTTCCGCCTGGGCTTTCACGAGGCCCGATCCCGGAACCACCATGGCATTGACGCTCTCGGCGACCTTGCGGCCTTCGGCAACCTTGGCGGCGGCCCTCAGATCCTCGATGCGGCCATTGGTGCACGAGCCGATGAAGACGCGGTCGAGCGTGATGTCGGTCATCTTCGTGCCCGGCGTCAGACCCATATATTTGAGCGCCCGCCACTTTGAAGCGCGCTTGTTCTCATCGGTGATGTCGTCCGGGTTCGGCACCGCGCCGAGAACCGAGATGACATCTTCCGGCGATGAACCCCAGGTCACGATCGGCGGCAGATTGGCGGCATCGAGCCGGACTTCCCGGTCGAAATGCGCCCCCTCGTCGGAAGGCAGGCTCTCCCAATAGGCGCGCGCCATATCCCAGGCGGTGCCCGTCGGGGCCCGCGGCCGGTCGGCGATATAGGCATAGGTCGTTTCGTCGGGCGCGATCATGCCGGCGCGGGCACCGCCCTCGATCGACATGTTGCACACCGTCATGCGGCCTTCCATCGACAGGGCGCGGATCGCCTCACCGGCATATTCGATGACATGGCCGGTGCCGCCGGCCGTGCCGATCTCGCCGATGATCGCGAGGATGATGTCCTTCGCCGTCACGCCGTCCGGCAGCTTGCCGTCGACGGTGACGCGCATGTTCTTCGCCTTCGACTGGATGAGCGTCTGCGTGGCGAGCACATGCTCCACTTCCGACGTGCCGATGCCGTGCGCGAGCGCCCCGAAGGCGCCATGCGTCGAGGTGTGGCTGTCGCCGCACACGATCGTCATGCCGGGCAGCGTGAAGCCCTGCTCCGGCCCGATGATGTGGACGATGCCCTGCCGCATATCGAGTTCGTTGTAATACTCGATGCCGAAATCGGCCGCGTTCGTGGCGAGCGTGTCGACCTGCAGCGCCGATTCCGGATCGTCGATGCCTTTCGAGCGGTCGGTCGTCGGCACGTTGTGATCGACGACGGCGAGCGTCTTGTCGGGGGCGTGCACCTTGCGGCCGGCAATCCTGAGGCCCTCGAAGGCCTGCGGGCTCGTCACTTCGTGCACGAGATGACGGTCGATATAGAGGAGGCAGGTGCCGTCGGGCTGGCTGTCGACCAGATGGTCATCCCAGATTTTGTCGTAAAGCGTTCTCGGTTTCATGGGTCTACTCGGTTGTGATCGCAAAAAGGGGAAAGGGCGCCGTCAGGCGCGCGTAAGCGATCCATCGGAGGCGAAAAGACGCGCAAAAAACCGCCAGGGCAGACGCGCATGGTCGTCGATCGCCGCAAAAGCGTGCGTGGAATGGAAGATGGCCCCGATCGCTCCGTGCGATCCGGCCTTGGGCGTTTCGTTCGACGACATGGCGCTGCATATAGCAACTCGGCCCGCTTCTCTCAATTCTTTCATCCCGCACAATTGCGTAAGTTCGTTCCTGGCCGGCTCTTGCGGCTGATGACCGGCGGCGACCCTTCGCCCGTGCCGCCCCGTCGCACCGTGCAGCCCTCCCCTCCGTGCCGACGTCCCGGGATGGCTTCCTGTGCCGGGATGACTTCGCCGCCGGTCCGGGCTAACCGGAGGCATGCGCAGATTTCTTTCCCTGCTCCTTGCGGGCCTCACCATTCCCTCCGCCCTTCTCGGCCCGGCCTTTGCCGCCGGCCAGAATTGCGAGATCGCGCGCGACGGCGCGCGCTCCTATGCCGTCTGCCGCTTCAATCCCGCAACCGACGACGTCCGCCTTTATCTGAACGACGCGTCGGGCAAACCCTATGGCTCGTTCCGGGCCTTGAAATCGGCGCTCGAAAGCGAGGGCAAGCGCCTCGTCTTCGCCATGAACGGCGGCATGTATCACGAGGATTTCTCGCCCGTCGGCCTTTATGTCGAAGGCGGCCGCACCGCGAAGAGCGCCAACACCAACAAGGGCCCCGGCAATTTTCACATGCTGCCGAACGGCATCTTCTGGATCGGCGGCGGCAAGGCGGGGGTGCTTGAGACTGAGGCTTATCTGCGCCGCAAGCCCCCGGCGGATTTCGCCACCCAGTCGGGTCCGATGCTCCTCATCGACGGCAAGCGCCATGCGCGCTTCCTGAAGGACAGCAACAGCGCCAAGAAACGCAACGGCGTCTGTGTCACCCAAAAAGGCGAGATCGTCTTCGCCGTCTCCGAAGGTCCGGTGACGTTCTGGGAGTTTTCAGGCTTCTTCAAGGACCGGATCGGCTGCGACAACGCGCTGTTTCTCGACGGCTCGATATCGAGCCTCTACGCGCCGGAACTTCGCCGTGCCGACGGTTTCTTCCCGCTCGGTCCGATCATCGCGGTCACTGCGGAAAAATAAGCGGCCGCCGGTAACAACCCGCGGCCGCCGGGATCGCCAGACGGATCACACCGCCAGATATTCGTGCCTCAGGTCTTCGTTTTCGAGGACCTCCTTCGCCGTCCCCTCATAGACGACCTCGCCCATGTCGAGGATCATCGCGCGGTCGGCGAGCTGCAGGGCGGCGATGGCGTTCTGTTCCACGATCACCGTGGTGATGCCGATCTCCTTGATCTCGGCGACGATCTTTTCGATTTCGCGCACGATGACGGGCGCGAGCCCTTCATAGGGCTCGTCGAGGAGAAGCAGCTTCAGATCGCGCACCAGCGCCCGGGCGACCGCCAGCATCTGCTGTTCGCCGCCCGACATCGTCGTGGCTTCCTGGTTGCGCCGCTCGGCAAGCCTCGGAAAGCGCTCGTAGACCTCTTCGATCTCCCAGCCGCGCGGCTCCTCGATGCGGGCGAGGACGAGGTTTTCTTCCACGGTCAGGCCCGGAATGATGCGCCGATCCTCCGGCACCAGAACGACGCCCGCACGGGCCGCCTGATAATCGACCATCTTGTGCAGCGCCTGATCCTTGAGCCAGATCTCGCCCTGCCTGAGTTCCGGATTGCTGGCGCGGGCGATCGTGCGCAAGGTCGAGGTCTTGCCGGCGCCGTTGCGCCCGAGAAGCGCGAGCACTTCCCTCTCCTTGATGGAGAAGCTGACGCCCTGCACGATATAGCTCTCGCCGTAATAGGCATGCAGGTTCCGGCACGAAAAGAAGGCGTCTTCCTCGTGGCCCGTCCGCTCGATCATCGTGTTGGCCTGTGCGGAGCCCGGCGTCTGCGGGTTCGCCGCCGTCGACGCCTTGGGATCGATCGGGGTCGCCTCGCTTGTCCCGGTCATCATGGCGTTCATCAATGCGCTCCTCCCAAATAGGCTTCCTGCACGCGCGGGCTGCCGCGCACTTCGTCGGGCGTTCCCTCGGCGATGATCTTGCCCTGCGCCAGAACCGAGATGCGGTCGGCGAGCGAGAACACGACATGCATGTCGTGCTCGATGATCACCTTGGTCATGCCGCGCTCCTTGATCTGCTTGAGAAGATCGATGGTGCGGTTGGTGTCGTGCCGCGACATGCCCGCCGTCGGCTCGTCGAGAAGCAGAAGCTTCGGATGCTGGATGAGGCACATGGCGAGTTCGAGGCGGCGCTTGTCGCCGCGCGACAGGCTGGAGGCGAGCTTGGCGTAGAACTGCAAGAGCCCGACATCCTCCAGAAGCTTCTCCGCCTCATCGCGCAGATCCGTCTCCTTTTCGAGTGAGGAGAGCGCGCTCATGCGGAACGTGCCGTCGCGCTTGGCGAAGGCCGGCACCATGACGTTCTGCAGAAGCGAGAGATCGGGAAAGATCTCCGGCGTCTGGAAGACGCGTGCCACGCCGAGCTGGTTGATCTCGTAGGGCGGCCGCCCGGTGATGAGATGGCCATCGAAGGTGACGGTGCCGGAATCGGGCGGCAAGCGCCCGATGCACACATTGAGAAGCGTCGATTTGCCGGCGCCGTTCGGCCCGATGATGGCGTGGGTTTTGCCCTTCTCCACCTGGAGCTCGATGTCGGTGAGGGCGCGAAGGCCCCCAAAGCTCTTTTGCACTTCCGACACATGCAGGACTGCGTTGTTCATCTGTCAGCCTTTCACTCTGCAGCCTGCAGATCGGTCTGCGACTTCGATCCGCGCCCATGCCCGCGCAGGAAGCGGTAGGTCCGCCGGATGCCTTCCATGATGCCGCCGGGCAGGAAGATGACGATCACCATGAAGAGAAGGCCGAGCGTCAGATGCCATCCCTCGCCGACGAAGGGGCTCAGAATAGTGACGACGAATTCCTGGACACTGTGCGGCAGGAACGAGAAGGCGGAAGCGAGCGCGCTGTCGTTCAGGGCCGAGAAGATGTTCTCGAAATATTTGATGATGGCCGCCCCGAGGATCGGTCCGGAAATGGTGCCGGCACCGCCGAGAATGGTCATCAGCACGACCTCGCCCGAGGCCGTCCACTGCATGCGTTCCGCACCGGCCAGAGGATCGGTGATGGCAAGGAGCGCCCCGGCAAGCCCCGCATACATGCCGGAGATGATGAAGATCGTCAGCATGTAGGGACGCGGGTTGAAGCCCGTATAGATCATGCGGTTCTGGTTCGATTTGATGGCCCGCAGCATCATGCCGTAGGGCGAGCGCATGATCCGAAGCGCGATGTAGAAGGCGATGATGAGAAGCGCCGCGCACAGATAAAAGCCCGGATAGCCGACCATGCGCTCCCCGAAGAGCGAGCCGAGGAGCACGCCCTGGTGTTCCGTCCCGAAGGCGGCATCGAGATAGCGTGGATCGTCGCGAAGGACGCGCAGGCCGGTCTCGCCATTGGTGATCGGCGTCAAGACCGAATAGGCGAGATTGTAGCACATCTGGGCAAGCGCCAGCGTCAGGATCGAGAAGTAGATCCCCGACCGTCTGAGGCTGATGAAGCCGATGACGACGGCGAGAACCCCGGCGACGAGCATCGCGAAGAGGACCGCCGGGATGATGTTCATGGTGAAGAGCTTGAACGACCACACCGCCGCATAGGAGCCGACGCCGAGAAAGGCGGCATGCCCGAAGGAGAGGTAGCCCGTCAGGCCGAAGAGCAGATTGAAGCCGAGCGCGAAGATGCCGTAGATCGCGAACTTCTGCATGAGGTCCGGATAGGCGGCGCCGAGCGGCTGCAGCCACCAGGGCATGGCAAGGATGATGATCGTGAAGGCGACGATGGCGATCCAGTCCTTGTCGACCGGCGTCATCGGCTTCGTTTCGGGCCCCCGCGGCGGCAATTGCCGGGTGGAGACTTCGAAATCCGGATCGGAAATCGCGGCCTTGCGGATTTTTTGGATGACTTTTTTGACCATGCTTAGGTCTCCATGATCCCGGAGCGGCCCATCAAACCGCGCGGGCGCACCAAGAGGATCACGACGGCGACGAGATAGATGATGATCTGATCGATGCCCGGCAGGATCGATTTCACCTCCGTCATGGAGGCGAAGGATTGCAGGATGCCGAGAAGGAAGCCTGCCGCGACGGCGCCGCCGAGCGACCCCATGCCGCCGACCACGACGACGACGAAGGAGATCACCAGGAAGTCCATGCCGAGATGGTAGTTGGGCGCGAGAATCGGCGCGTACATCGCGCCGGCAAGGCCTGCGACGATCGCCGCCAGCGCGAACACGATGATGAAGCGCTTTTCGATGTCGATGCCGAGAAGCCCGACCGTCTCGCGGTCGCGCATGCCCGCCCGAACCGTCATGCCGAAGGTGGTGAGCTGCAGGAAGGCGAAGACGGCGGCGAGAATGACGAGAGAAAAGCCGAGATAGACGAGGCGCCACCACGGATAGGAGATCGCCGGGCCGAGGCCGAACCATTCGCCGATCGAGGCGGAGCCGGCAACGGCGGGCGGCGCCGGCACCGGCACCGGATTGGCGCCGAAGATCGCCTTGATGATCTCCTGCAGCACGATCGCGAGGCCGAAGGTGACGAGGATCTGCTCGGCATGGCTGCGCTTGTAGAAATGCCGGATGAGGCCGCGCTCCATGACGACGCCGACGAGGAGCATGACGGGGATCGTCAGGAGGATGGAAAGCGGCACCGAATAATCGATGATGATCCGCCCCGTATCGCCGAGCCAGCTCTCCAGATACGGGACTTCCTTATAGGCTTCGAAGAAGGTGATGCTCTCGTCGCGAACCCGCGTCGACAGGGTCAGAAGCTTCTGCATGGTCACGGCGCAGAAGGCGCCGAGCATGAAGAGCGCCCCATGGGCGAAGTTGACGACACCGAGCGTCCCGAAGACGAGCGTCAGGCCGAGCGCGATGAGCGCATAGGCGGCGCCTTTGTCGAGACCGTTCAAAATTTGAAGAATAAGCGCGTCCATATCCCCTCCAACCCGCTCGCAAAGCGGGTCGATCAGGCATCAACGGGGGGAGGAAGCCGACCGCACAAAGGCGGTCGGCACCGGTTGCTTGGGCTTTAGCAGCCCTGGACCTCGTAGGGACCGAGCTCGCCGCCGAAGATCGACGGGTCGTAGGTCACCTGCTCGGTCGGCACCACTTCGACGACTTCCAGGATGTCGAACTGGTTGGAGGGGTTTTCCTTGCCCTTCACGACGAGCACCGGCTTGAAGCACTGGTGGTCTTCGGCGCGATAGAGCGTCTTGCCGTTGCCGAGGCCTTCGAACTCGAAGCCTTCCAGCGCCTTGATCACCGCCGGCGGCGTGAACTCGCCCGCCGTCTCGCAGGCATTGGCGTAGAGGATGGTCTGGGCGTAGCAGGTCTGCGCCGCCTGCGACGGCGGCTGGCCGTATTCCTGGCCGAACGACTTCGCAAAGGCCTTGGTGCCGTCGTTGTCGAGCTGCCAGTTCCAGTTGGCGGTGCCGAGAATGCCCTTCACGGCCTCGCCGGCGCCCATCGCCATCAGCTCCGAATAGAGCGGCACGACGATCTGGAAATCTTTGCCGTTCACCTGCTTCTCGCGCATGCCGAACTGCACCGCCTGGCGCAGCGAGTTCACCATGTCGGAACCGTAATGGTTGAGGATCAACACGTCGGCGCCCGAATTCAGGACCGGCGTCAGATACTGCGAGAAATCGCCGGCGCCGAGCGGCGTACGGACGGTCTGAACCGTCTCCCAGCCGAGCTTTTCGGTGGCGTCCTTGATCGATTCTTCCTGCGTCCAGCCCCAGGTGTAGTCGGCCGTCAGATGATAGGCCTTGCGGTCCTTGCCGTATTCCTGGGCGAGGATCGGGCCGAGCGCCTGGCCCGACATATAGGCGTTGAAGAAGTGGCGGAAGCCGTAGCGGCGCTTGTCCTTGCCGGTCGTGTCGTTGGAATGCGTAAGGCCGGCCATGAAGATCACGCCGGTTTCCTGGCACAGCGACTGCACCGCGACCGCGACGCCCGACGAGGAACCGCCGGAGATCATCAAGGCGCCGTCCTTCTCGATCATGCGCTTGGCTGACGCGCGGGCGGCGTCCGACTTCGTCTGCGTGTCGCCCGATACATAGGCGACCTTCTTGCCGAGAATGCCGTTGCCCTTGAGGTTCGACGGCTTGAAAGTGTTGAGCGCGCCGCCGTCGCCTTCACCGTTCAGATGCTTGACGGCGAGCTGGAAGGCCTTGAGTTCATCGAGGCCCTCATCGGCGTAGGGCCCCGTCTGCGGCACGTTGAAACCGAGCGTGACCGTGTCGCCCGTCGGCATGTTGCAGTATTCGGCCGCATACGCACCCTTGATGAAGAAATGCGGGGCCGCGAGTACGCTCGCGCCGGCAGCGGAGGCCTTGAGGAGGCTGCGGCGAGACAGACTCGTCCTATCGTTGGTGCTCATGAGCGTTCATTCCTCCAGTATATTTTTCAATTCGTTGGCGGCGGACCGCATTCGGGCGACGCTGGTTCGCCATGCGTTTCGGTATAGGTCCCATGCACCCACCGCAATACTACTTTCGATGGTCCGCGCCGTTCCGACAAGGCTCGGTTGCACTGCCGCAAAATTTTCTGAAGGACAAACGTTCGATCGCGCAAATAAAAAGGCGCCCCGCGGGGCGCCTTTGAATGTCGCGGCCCGATAAAACGGACCGGAATAAAAGCTGAAGCTCAGGCTTCGGCGTTTTCTGCCTTGGCCGCTTCCTTGGCTTCCTTGACGGCTGCACGCTCGGCGGCTGCGATTTCTCGCGCCTCGTCGTTCAACCGCTTGGCGCGCACGCGCGCATCTTCGGCGATACGTGCCGACTTGCCGCGACGGCCGCGCAGATAATAGAGCTTCGCGCGCCGCACCTTGCCGCGCCGCACAACTTCGAGCTTTTCGATCAGCGGAGAATAAACCGGGAAGACGCGCTCAACGCCCTCGCCGTACGAGATCTTCCGCACCGTGAAGCTCTCGTGAAGACCGCCGCCGGAGCGCGCGATAACGACGCCCTCATAGGCCTGCAGACGGGTGCGGTTGCCGTCCGTCACACGCACATGTACGCGGACCGTGTCGCCCGCCTCGAACTCCGGAATGACACGCCGATCGACGATCGTCGCCATCTCCGCCTGCTCGATCTCTTGGATCGCGTTCATCTCTCAAACCTCTTCGTCGCGCGCTGGTTTGTTTCGACGTATCGTTTCACGACGAAACGACCGTTGCGCGGCTTTGTTTCGCACATCGGATCGGAAGTTGGCGGCCATATACACGCTCTCTGGCCTCATGTCGACGCCCCCGGCATGCAAAAACGACGCTGCGGCGAGACTCTGCGGCTCCGACCCGCCCCCGATGACACCTTTCATCTCTTGTCACAATGGCGGACTTGCCTTTTGCGCTCCGGTACAGACAGGTTTAGGACGTGCGCCGCCAACAAACGGCCATCCACCCGCCCCACACCGCTACGACGAAACCTGCGCCATGTCTCTTCTCGACATTCTTCTGCTCGTCCTCGCCGGTTTCGTCTCCGGTGCCATCAATGCCGTTGCCGGTGGCGGCACCTTCATCGCCTTCGGCGCGCTCACCCTCGTCGGCGTACCCCCGATCACCGCGAACGCCACGAGCTCCATCACCCAGTTCCCGGGTTATGTCACCTCGACGCTCGCCTATCGCAGCGAATTGCGAAAGATTGGCCGTGCCGCCCTTCCCTATCTCGTCGTCTCCGTCTTCGGCGGGCTCATCGGCGCGCTCGTGCTTTTGGCGCTCGACAACCCGCAATTCCGCGCCATGGTGCCCTGGCTCCTCATCGGGGCAACGGCACTTTTCGCCGCTGGTCCGCGCATGACGCGCGCGCTGAAAGCACGCGACCTGCATGCGCCGCGCCCGCTCGCCTGGACGATCCAGTTCGTCGTGGCGATCTATGGCGGCTTCTTCGGCGCCGGCATGGGCATCATGATGCTCGCCTCGCTCGGGCTCACCGAGGGCGATGATTTTCATCGCATCAACGCCATCAAGACGCTTTTATCGGTGGTCATCGCCATCATCGCGATCGCCGTCTTCGTCCAGGGCGGCATCGTCGATTGGAGCGCCGGGTCGGTGATGCTCGTCGCCGTCGCGCTCGGCGGCTATCTCGGCGTCGCCGCGGCACGCAAATTCCCGCAGACCTATGTCCGCGGCTTCGTCATCGCCGTCGGCCTCGTCCTCACCGTCTATTATTTCGTGACGGGCTGAGGGCGCTGTAGTTTCCTAGTGCTTCATTCGCGCGCAACCGATAACCCATACCCTAAAGGACCACCATCAACAAAGGCTCACGCAGACTCGTTGCCCCGCAGAAATACATATGACCCCCTCTTTCGCCGCTTATCACTGAAACCAGAGAGTAATTCGTGAGAGAGCTTCTCCCATTCGTCGTCCAGCACCTTTCTCGATGCCCCATAAAAACCTTCCTCTTCGCAATCATCAAACGACGACGTCAACATTGAATTCATAATACACAATATTTTTTTATGGCTCTTTTTATCTGTATCTAAACATAAAGATGCATAACTATATATTGACCTTGCTTTGCTTATTACCCTTTGAGACTCGATTTCAATATCACATCGCAATTTAATATTATCTCGAAACAAATAATCATTTTTTTGAGCACATAGCGATCGATAAAGCTTCAGAATCCCAACGAATTCAGAAAGCTCTTCTCGAAGATCATTAATCCAGCGCAGCCTAAATTCAGCTAATTTTGCTGTCGACAGGTTTCGAATCTGAAACCATACCGAAAAAAATGCTATGATTGCAGCTGCAATAGCAGCTGCGGCGGCAAAATAAGACGCATCGGGCATAACATCACCGAAACACTAAAGACACCTTTGTTTAGGAACTTCAAAACAACAAATCAGACACGCAACAACAAGAGGACATAACGCCTCGCGTCTCTACTTTTCTTCCGACGCCTCAAGCAGATCCGGGCGTCTCTCGCGCGTCAGCCTGAGCGCCTCCGCGCGCCGCCATTCGGCGACCTTGCCGTGATGGCCTGAGGTCAGGACCTGCGGGATCTCGCGGCCCTCGAATTCCTGCGGCCGCGTATATTGCGGATATTCCAGAAGCCCGTTTTCAAAACTCTCTTCAGAGGCCGATTCCGCCTTGCCCATGACGCCGGGCAGAAGCCGCACGACGGCATCGAGAAGAGCAAGTGCTGCAATCTCGCCGCCCGAGAGAATGAAATCGCCGACAGAGACCTCTTCAAGGCCTCGCGCCTCGATGACGCGCTCGTCGATGCCCTCAAACCGCCCGCAGACGATGACGAGGCCGGGGCCTTCGGCCCAGCCCTTCACCATCTGCTGGCTCAGCGGTCGTCCGCGCGGGCTCATCAGAAGGCGCGGGCGCGGATCGCCATCGGGCGCCGCGGCATCGATCGCCGCCGCCATCACGTCCGCGCGCATCACCATGCCCGGCCCGCCGCCGGCCGGCGTGTCGTCGACCATGCGGTGCGTGCCGATACCATGCTCGCGGATCTGCCGCGCCTCGAGCGCGAAACGGCCCGCCTCGAGCGCCCGCCCGGCCAGCGAGATGCCGAGCGGCCCCGGAAACATTTCGGGAAAGAGCGTGAGAACGCTCGCCTTGAAGCTCATTCCGGACCGGTCCTAGACCGGTTCGCCGTCATCGGCGGCATAGGCTTTGACGCTCCGTCCGGAAACGACGATCGCAGACAGCGCCTGGCGCCATTCCGCCATATGCGCGGTCTTGAAATGGGCCGCGAGCGCCTCGCGGCTTTCCCATTTCTCGAACACGCGCACGAGCCCCGCCACCTCGAGATCGAAGGCGAAGGTGTAGAGGAGGCAGCCCGTCTCCTGCCGCGTCGCGGCCATCACCTTTTGCGCCGCCGGCAGAAAGGCGTCGCGCTTATCCTCGGGAATACGAAATTCGCCGGCGACGATGATCATGCTCTGTCCTCTTCCGCCGGGCCTTCGCCTGCGTCCCCTGTCTGCGGGGCCTCTTCCTGCGCATCTTCACTCGCCGCGTCGTCTTCCCGCACCTCGATCTCGTCGGGCAGGACGACGACGATGCGCCCGCCACCAAGATCGATGGAGGGAACCACCTCGCGCGTGAAGGAGACGAGTAGGCTCTCGCCTCGCTCCGGCTTCACTTCGAGGATATCGCCGCCGCCGAAATCGTGCACGGCGACGACCCGCCCGAGCGGCGAACCGTCGGGCGCCTCGGCCGCAAGGCCGATCAGATCGGCGTAATAGAACTCGTCTTCGTCAGGCACCGGCAGCGCCGCGCGCGCAACGAAGAGCATCGTGCCGTTGAGCGCCTCGGCCGCATTGCGGTCCGACACGCCCTTGAAGCGGGCGACGACCATGTCGCCCTTGTCGGCACGCAGCTCCTTGATGGAGAAACTCCGCCCGTCCGACGCGAGAAGCGGCGAATAGTCGGCGAGCGCCAGGGGATCGGCGGTGAAGGTTTTCACCCGCACCTCGCCTCTGACGCCATGCGCCCGGCCGATCTTTGCGACGATGAGGCGGTCTCCCGCCGCACGATCTTGCGTAACCGCCATCGGCCCGTCCTGCCGTACCGGCAAAGCGGCGGATTACTCCGCCGCTTCCTCGGCAGGCGCCTCGGCGGCAGCCTTCGCCTCTTCTTCGGCCTGGCGGCGCATTTCGAGGCGCTCCTTGGCCTTGGCGCCGAGCTCGGCCTTCTTCGGGTTGTTGCGCGCCGGACGCTTGGCAAGGCCGGCAGCGTCGAGGAAGCGCAAGACGCGATCGGTCGGCTGGGCACCCTGCGACAGCCAGTATTCGACGCGCTCGGTGTTGAGCACGACGCGCTCGGCATGATCCTTCGGGAGAAGCGGATTGTAGGTGCCGACACGCTCGATGTAGCGGCCATCGCGCGGGGAGCGCTCGTCGGCGGCCACGACCCGGTAGAACGGGCGCTTCTTGCTGCCGCCGCGGGACAATCTCAGTTTCACAGTCATTTCAGTCTTCCTTGCGTTTGAACCTTATTTCTTCTTGCCGCGGCCAAGACCGGGAAGCCCCGGCAGACCGCCCATCCCGCCTCCCATTCCAGGAAGGCCCGGCAATCCTTTGGGCAGGCCGCCCGGCATACCGCCGAGACCGCCTGAGAGCCCGCCGGGCATGCCGCCCGGCAAACCGCCCTTCTGCATTTCTTCCAGCATGGCCGGATCGGGCTGTGCGCCCCCGAAGAGACCCGCCATCTTCTTGTTGCGGCCGAGCTTCTTCATCATGTCCGACATCTGCCGGTGCATCTTGAGGAGCTTGTTGACGTCCTGCACCTCGACGCCGGAGCCCGCCGCCACGCGCTTCTTGCGGCTCGCATTCATCACCGCTGGCTTCTGCCGCTCCTGGCGCGTCATCGACGAGATGATGGCGAGCTGGCGTTTCACGACGCTGTCGTCGATTCCGGCTGCAGCCACCTGCTTCTTCATTTTGCCGATGCCCGGCATCATGCTCATGATGCCCGACATGCCGCCGATCTTTTCCATCTGACGAAGCTGTTCGGCGAAATCCTCGAGGTCGAACTCGCCCTTCTTCATCTTCTGGGCGGTCTTGAGGGCCTTCTCCTGGTCGATCTGCTCCGAGGCCCGTTCGACGAGCGAGACGATGTCGCCCATGCCGAGAATGCGGTCGGCGATGCGCGACGGATGGAAGGCCTCGATCGCGTCGATCTTTTCGCCGGTGCCGATGAGCTTGATCGGCTTGCCGGTGACGGCGCGCATGGAAAGTGCCGCGCCGCCGCGCCCGTCGCCGTCGATACGGGTCAGGACGATGCCCGTCACCGCGCAGCGCTCGTTGAAGGAACGCGCCACATTGACGGCGTCCTGGCCGGTCAGAGCATCGGCGACGAGGAGGATTTCATGCGGATTTGAAGCCCGCTTCACCTCCTCCATCTCGATCATCAAGGGCTCGTCGATATGCGTGCGGCCCGCCGTATCGAGCATGACCACGTCGTAGCCGCCGAGCCGTGCCGCATTCTGCGCCCGCTTGGCGATGTCGACCGGCCCCTGCCCTTCGATGATCGGCAAGGTCGCGACGCCGATCTGTTCGCCGAGCACCTTGAGCTGCTCCTGCGCGGCCGGCCGGCGGGTGTCGAGCGAGGCCATCAAGACCTTTTTCTTCTCCCGCTCCGACAGGCGCTTGGCGATCTTCGCCGTCGAGGTCGTCTTACCCGAGCCCTGCAGACCGACCATCATGATGGCGACGGGCGGTGCGGCGTGGAGATTGATCTCCGAGGCTTCCTCGCCCAGCATCTCGACGAGCTGGTCGTGCACGATCTTGACGACCATCTGCCCCGGCTTGACGGAGCGCACGACTTCGGCGCCGACGGCGCGCTCGCGCACCTTCTCGGTGAAGGCGCGCACCACTTCGAGTGCGACGTCCGCTTCCAGAAGGGCTCGCCGCACTTCTCGCAGCGCTTCCGAGACGTCCTTCTCGGAAAGTGCTCCGCGGCCGGTGATCTTGTCGAAGATGCCTGACAGGCGATCTGATAGGGTATCGAACATGGCGCGTCTCGAGCGTTCAATGCAAATTGCATCCGCGGGCGAACCTTCGCTGGCGGATGGTGACCTCCGGAATCCCGTTCCGGTCGGCGGGTCGTAAATCTGGCTCTTTTATAGAGTGTCGCTCACCTAAGCGGCAGCGCGCCACAAGTCAAGGATGCGTCGCGCCCGCAAACCGCGAATCGGCGGCCGGGTCGCAGCCCAGCGTGCCGTGCAGCTCCGCCTCCAGCTCCTCCACCGCGCCCCGGATCTCGTCCATCAGCTCGAGCGCCAGCTGCGACAGCTCCTGATAGGTGGACGTCAAAAGCCAGGTCGTCATGGCGATCGGCTCGGTGAGCGGGCGGAACACGACATCCGGAAAGCCCGCCTCGAACGACACGAGCGAGGGCACGATCGCCACCCCGCAGCCGGATGCCACCATGCTGCAGGCCGCATCGGCCATCTGCACTTCGGCTGCCGGCCGCATCGCCAGCCCCGCACGCTGAAACGCCTCATCGATGAGCGGATAGGAAAGATCGTCCCGCCCGAGCGCCACGAGACGCTCCTCGGCGATCATTTCAAGCGAGATCGCCGCCTTGCGCGCCAGAGGATGCTCGCGGCGCAGGGCGCAGATCATGGAGATGCTCGTAAACGGCTCGCAATGCAGCGCCGGGTTGCTCGTCGGCACGAGCGAGATGCCGAAATCCGCCGCCCGCGTGATCATCGAATTCTCCACGCTGCGAGAGGTGCGCGTGAAGAGGGACAAAAGCACATCGGGCCGATCACATAAAAGGGCGCCCACCTTGCGCGGGATGAGCCGCATGCTGATCGCGGGAAAGGCGACGATGGAGATCTCGCCGCGCTGCAATTCGCGGATGGCGCGCGCCGCCTCGTGCACGCGCGTCAGGCCTTGCTCCAGCTTGGAGGTTTCGACGAACAATTGCCGCGCCTCCGGCGTCGGCACGACGCGGCGCTTGGTGCGGGTGAAGAGCGGCAGGTCGCAGGCCACTTCGAAGGCGTGCAGCAACTTGCTCACCGCCGGCTGGCTAACGAACAATCCTTCCGCCGCTTTGGTGACGGACCCGGCCTTCATGACGGCGTTGAAGGCTTCGACCTGCCGTATATTGGGCTTCGCCAAGGCGCACCTCATAACCTTTGGGAATGAGGTGTACATATAATCTCATTTGAAACACCCGGAAAACGCCCATTCAATGATCATGTCTCAAAAGAATACAGAGGGGTTCTCAATGAAACCGGTCATCATGGCGCTTGCAGCCGCAAGCTCCCTCCTAGCCGTTCAGACTGCACAGGCGCAGGATACCCTCGTCGTCGGCGGTTATGGCGGCTCTTTCGAAACCTTGATGAAGGAAGTCGTCTTCCCCGAATTTGAGAAGACGCATGACGTGACGATCCAGTTCGTCGCCGGCAATTCCACCGAAAACCTTGCGCGCCTTCAGGCGCAGAAGGGCAATCAGGAACTCGACGTCGTCATCCTCGACGACGGCCCGATGTATCAGGCCGACGCCCTCGGCTTCTGCGCCCCGATGAGCAAGGGGGCGGTCTTCGACGACGTCTACGATCTCGCCAAGCTCGGCCCCAATTCCATCGGCGTCGGCTTCGTCGCGACCGGTTTCACCTACAACACCGAATGGTTCGAGCGCGAAGGCTGGGATCCCCCCGCAAGCTGGGAAGACCTGAAGGATCCGAAATATGAAGGCATCCTGTCGATCCCGCCGATCAGCAACACCTATGGTCTGCACACCCTCATCATGATGGCGCGCCTCAACGGCGGCGGTGAGAAGGACATCGATCCGGGCTTTGAGGTGATGGCCGATGAGGTCGCGCCGAACGTGCTCGTCTTCGAGCCGTCCTCGGGCAAGATGTCGGAGCTCTTCCAGTCGCAGGAAATCGCCCTGTCGATCTGGGGTTCGGGCCGCACCAAGTCGCTCGCCGATACGGGCTTCCCGGCAAAATTCGCCTATCCGAAGGAAGGCGCCGTCGCCCTCATGCTCGCCGCCTGCCCTGTCGTCGACAGCAACGTTTCCGAGGCCGCCAACGAGTTCATCCAATACCTTCTGACGCCGGAAATTCAGGTGAAGCTCGCCGACGTCATGGGCTCCGGCCCGGTCAACCGCAAAGCGGAACTGACCGAAGAGCAGGCCTCCTTCCTGCCCTATGGACCTGAGCAGATCGAAAACCTCGTCGCCGTCGACTGGGATACGATCAACCCGAACCGCGAAGAATGGACCAAGCGCTGGGCGCGCGAGGTCGAACGCTGAGTTGAACGGCACTGCGGGAGTGCGCTGCACTCCCGCCTCCGCCCCCACCTGCCGGCTTTGCGAGTTCACAGATGCCTTTCCTTCAGCTTAGCGGCCTGACCAAGCGCTTCGGCGACGTCGTGGCCGTCGAAGATTTTTCGCTCGCCGTCGAGAAAGGCGAGTTCGTCTCCCTCCTCGGTCCCTCCGGCTGCGGCAAGACCACGACGCTGCAGATGATCGCCGGCTTCGAGCAGCCGACCTCCGGACACATCATGCTCAATGGTCGCCACCTGGAAGAGGTGCCGGCGCGCAACCGCGGGCTGGGCATCGTCTTCCAGACCTATGCGCTCTTCCCGCATATGACGGTGGAAGAAAACGTCGCCTTCGGCCTGGAGATGCGCGGCATCGACAAGAAGGAACGTGCGCGCAAGGTCGCCGGAGCGCTGGAGCTCGTACAGCTTGCCCATCTCGCCAAGCGCTATCCCCGGGCGATGTCCGGCGGCCAGCGCCAGCGCGTGGCACTCGCCCGGGCCCTCGTGATCGAACCGGAGCTTCTCCTCCTCGACGAGCCTCTCTCCAATCTCGACGCCAAGCTGCGCGAGGAAATGCAGCTCGAATTGCGGCGCATCCAGCAGGAGGCGGGCGTGACGACGCTTCTCGTCACCCACGATCAGAACGAGGCGATGGCGCTCTCAGACCGCGTCGCGGTCATGCATCACGGTCGGCTGATGCAGCAAGAAACGCCCTTCCACGTCTACGAAAACCCGAAATCCTCCTTCATCTCGACCTTCCTCGGCAAGACCAACAGCCTCACAGCCACGCTGAAGACGACGAATGACGAAGGCTCCGCTCTCGTCTGCAACGGCATGGAGCTTGCCGGTCCGCCCGCCCATCTGCGGCCCGGCCCGATTACCGTCTCCTTGCGGCCGGAACGCATCGAGATCGTCGAGGCGGGCGAGGCCGTCGTCTCTGGCCCGGTGATCGAGCGCATCTTCCTCGGCGACCAATGGCTCTTCCGCATCGAAACGCCGATCGGACCTCTCCTCGTCGTGCGCCGCAACCGCGGCCAGCGCGAGCCCGAGCACGGCGAGACCGTGCATCTCGCCTGGACGCCCCATCATCTGCGCCTCCTGCCGAAGGAGGATGAAGCGGCATGACACGTCGATCGCGTTCCCGGCCCTGGATCCTGAGCGCCCCGGCGCTCCTCCTCTTTCTCGTGCTCCTCCTCGTGCCGCTGGCGATGACCTTCATCCTCAGCTTCCACAGCTTCTCCTTCTATGGCGGCATCACCCCGACCTTCTCGCTGGAGAATTATATCGAGGTCCTGAGCGACGGTTATTTCTACGAGATTTTCGGGCGCACCTTCGCGATCGCGCTCGCCACCACGCTCATCTGCGCCGCGATCGGCCTGCCACAGGCCTATTTCCTGTCGCGCATGCACCCGTTCTGGCGCTCGGTGATGCTCCTCGTCGTACTTGGCCCGCTCCTCATCTCCGTGGTGGTGCGCACGCTCGGCTGGGCGATCCTCCTCGGCAACAAGGGCGTCATCAACGACGCCTTGCGCGACCTTGGCCTCATCACCTCGCCGATCCGCATGATGTACACCTCGGGTGGCATCGTGCTCGCCCTCGTCCATGTCATGGTGCCGTTCATGATCCTCGCCATCTGGGCAGCCCTTCAGCGCACCGATCCGGCGACCGAAAGTGCCGCGGAATCGCTCGGCGCAAGGCCCTGGACCATCTTCCGCAGGATCGTCCTGCCGCAGGCGATGCCGGGCATCCTGTCGGGCTCCCTCATCGTCTTTTCGCTCTCGGCGAGCGCCTTCGCCACGCCGGCCATCCTCGGCGGGCGGCGCGTCAAGGTCGTCTCCACCACCGTCTATGACGAGTTTCTGAACACCTTGAACTGGCCGCTCGGCGCAGCGATCGCGATGCTTCTGCTCGTCTCGGTGCTCGCCATCATGGTCGGCTGGAACCGGCTCGTCGAACGCCGTTTCGCGGGGGTCTTCGAATGAGACACAACGGCCTCTTCGCCAAAGCCTTCAGCGTTCTTTTCGCCGTCTTCATGCTGGCGCCGCTCGTCGTCGTCATCGGCGTCTCCTTCACGCCGGAAGGCTTTCTGGAATTTCCGCCGAGTGGCCTGTCGCTGCGCTGGTTCCGGGCGATCCTCGACAATCCCGACTTCATCGAAGCGGCCTGGGTCAGCCTCCAGCTCGGCGTCGCCTCCGCGACCGTGTCCTCGATCTTCGCCGTGCCGGCAGCACTCGCCATCGGCCGCGGCCGCTTTCCCGGTCGCGACGCCCTTCAGGCGTTCTTCCTGTCGCCCTTGACGGTGCCGACCGTGGTTCTCGGCATCGCCTTCCTGCGCTTTCTCAGCTTCCTCAATGCCAACGGCACCTTCGTCGGGCTGATGCTCTGCCATGCGATCATCATCATGCCCTTCATCCTGCGCCTCGTTCTCGCCTCGGTGACCGGTCTCGACCGCTCCCAGGAACAGGCGGCGGTGTCGCTCGGCGCCTCCGATTGGACCGTCTTTCGCCGCGTCACCCTGCCGGCCATCATGCCCGGCGTGATCGGCGGCTGGGTCCTTGCTTTCATCACCAGCTTCGACGAACTCACCGTGACGGTGTTCATCGTCAGCCCCACCACAACGACATTGCCAGTGCGTCTCTTCTCCCACATCACCCAGACGACGGATCCCCTCGTCGCCTCCATTTCCACGGTCGCCATTCTCTTCACCGTGGGTCTCATGTTCCTCGTCGATCGCATCTACGGCCTCGATCGCCTCCTCATCGGCGAGGGTGCACGATGAAGGCCGACACCATCGTCATCGGCGGCGGCCTCGTCGGCGCCGCCATCGCCTATGGCCTCGCCCGCGAGGGCGAAAAGGTCGATCTCCTCGACGAGGGCGACGTCGCCTTTCGGGCCTCGCGCGGCAATTTCGGCCTCGTCTGGGTACAGACGAAGGGCCTCAAAATGCCCGAATATGCGCGCTGGACGCGCCGTTCGGCGGATGTGTGGCCGGAATTTTCCGACACCCTCCTGGAGGAGACGGGCGTCTCCACCGCCTATCACAAGCCGGGCGGCGTGCATGTCTGCGTCGACGAGGAGGAGCTTGAGGAACAGGTCAAGATCCTCAACCGCATGAACCAGGAGCATGGCGCGGAATATTACGGCGCCCGGGTTTTGAGCCGCGCCGAACTCGACGACATGCTGCCGGGCCTCGGCCCCGATGTCGTCGGCGGCACCTATTCGCCGCATGACGGCCACGCGAGCCCGCTCTATCTGATGCGCGCTCTGCATGCGGGCCTTCTGAAAAACGGCGGCCGCTATCATCCGAACGCCCGCGGCATCGAGATCGAGCGAGACGGTGGCCACTTTGCCGTGCGCACGCCAGCCGGCACCTTCACCGGCGCCAAGCTCGTGCTCGCCGCCGGCCTCGGCAATCGCGATCTGGGCGAAATGGTCGGGCTCGACATTCCGGTCGAGCCGCTCAAGGGCCAGATCCTGGTGACGGAGCGCACCGCGCCGCTCTTCACCATGCCGACGCATGTCGTGCGCCAGACCGACGAAGGCTCCATCATGATCGGCGACAGCCATGAGGATGAGGGCTTCGACACCACCTCCAAGCCGCGTGTCATGGCGGATATCGCGGCCCGCGCGCTGCGCGCCTTCCCGTTTCTGAAAGATCTGCGCGTCGTGCGCTCATGGGCGGCGTTGCGGGTGATGAGCCCCGACGGCCATCCGATCTATCAGCAATCCGAAACCCATCCCGGCGCCTTCAGCGTCAATTGCCATTCCGGCGTCACGCTCGCCGGCGCCCATGCCATGGCGCTCGCCCCGATGATCGCCCGCGGACGGCTCGACGACGATATGGCCGCCTTTTCTGCAAGGAGATTCAATGTTCAAGCGCGCTGAGGAGACGGGCGCTCCCGCTCTCTCCTTCACCTTCGAAGGCAAGCCCCTGAAGGCCCGCAGCGGCGACACGATCGCAGCGGCCCTTCTCGCGGCCGACGAACGCATTTTCCGCACCACGCCGGTCACCGAGACGCCCCGCGGCCCCTTCTGCCTGATGGGCGTGTGCTTCGACTGCCTCGTCGAGATCGACGGCGTGCCGAACCGCCAGGCCTGCATGGTTCAGGTCGAAGAGGGCATGCAGGTGCGCCGCCAGTCGGGCAGCGCGGAGGTGATTTCCTGATGAGCGCGACGACGAAAAACCGCTACGACGTCGCCATCATCGGCGCCGGTCCCGCCGGCATGGCCGCGGCCGTCGAAGTCACCAAAGCCGGGCTTTCCGCAATCGTTCTCGACGAACAGCCGGCGCCCGGCGGCCAGATCTATCGCGGCATCGAGACGAGCGATGAGAAGCGCACCAAAATCCTTGGGCCCGATTATGCCGCCGGCCGCGACATCGCGAGGGCCTTCCGCGACAGCCGCGCCGAATATCTTCCCGGCGCCACCGTCTGGAACATCGACAGCGCCCTCGGCATCGACGTGTCGCTCGGCCAAGGCTCCAAACACATTCAGGCCGGCGCCATCGTGGTGGCAACGGGCGCCATCGAGCGGCCGACGCCGATGCCGGGCTGGACGCTTCCGGGCGTCACCACGGCCGGCGCTCTGCAGATCCTCTTGAAAGCGAACGGCGTCGTCTCCGACGATGTCGTCTTCGTCGGCTCCGGTCCGCTCCTGTCGCTGATCGCCGCGCAGATGCTGAAGGCCGGCGTCAAGCCGCGTGCGATCGTCGAGACGGTGCCGCAGAGCCGCTACGTGGCCGCGCTCAAGCATCTTCCGGCCGCCCTCGGCGCCGCATCCTATCTCCTGAAGGGGATGGCGATGATGCTGTCGCTGCGCCGTGCCGGCGTGCCGATCTACCGCGATGCGACCGGCATCCGCATCGAGGGCAATGGCAAGGCGGAGGCCGTGACTTTCACCAGCGGCGGCAAATCCCACCGTCTCGAAACCACCTCCGTCGCCCTCCACCAGGGCATCGTGCCGAACCAGCAGGTCACGCGCCTCCTGCGCTGCGAGCACGAATGGAACAAGAGCCAGCATTGCTTCGTGCCGAAGGTCGACGAGTATTTCGAGACGACCATGGCCGACGTCTATGTGGCAGGCGACGGTGCGGGCATCGGCGGCGCGGTTGCAGCCAGGCTGCGCGGGCGTCTCGCGGGCCTCAGGATCGCGGAAAAGGCCGGTCGCGGCAACGCCCAGGAGCGGCGCTCCGTCACCGATGCGCTCATGCGCGAGGCGAAGATCCGGCCGCTTCTGGAAACCCTTTATGCGCCCTCGCCGGAAATTCTCGCCCCCGCCGACGAGACGCTCGTCTGCCGCTGCGAGGAGGTGACGGCTGGCGACATCCGCAAGGCCGTCGATCTCGGCGCGCCGGGCCCCAACCAGGTGAAATCCTTCCTGAGAAGCGGCATGGGCCCCTGTCAGGGCCGCATGTGCGGGCTCGCCGTCAGCGAGATCATCGCCAGCCGGCGCGGCGAACCGATCTCGGAGATCGGCTATTACCGCATCCGCCCGCCGCTGAAGCCGCTCCTTTTGTCGGAGCTCGCAGCGCTCGAAAGCGAGGAAGCCGTTCCGGTCGATCTCGCCGACGAATCCGCAGCCCTACACTGAGGATATGACCGTGACCGGCACGCCTATGGCGGATCTCATCGTCGTCGGCGGCGGCCTCCACGGCTGCTCGGCCGCGCTGCACGCCGCCAAACGCGGCCTGTCGGTGATCGTCATCGAAAAGGACAATGCCGGCCGCCATGCCTCCGGCGTCAATGCCGGCGGCGTGCGCCGCCTTGGGCGGAATTATGCGGAGGTGCCGATCTCGGTGCGCTCGATGGAGATCTGGCACCGGATCGAGGATCTCGTCGACGACGATTGCGGCTTTCAGCGCTGCCCGCAGATCAAGGTGGCGGAGACCGAAGCGGAGCTCGAAACGCTCGCAAAACGTGCCGCCGATCTCCGCGAACTGGGCTTCACCCACGAAGTCATCGTCGATCAGCAGGAATTGCGGCGCCTCCTCCCCGCCGTCGCCCCGCATTGCGTCGGCGGCCTCGCAAGCCTCGATGACGGCTTCGCCATCCCCTACAACACGACCTTCGCCTTTCAGCGCAAGGCGCGCGCGCTCGGCGTCCAGTTCTTCGAGAAGACGCATGTCGAGAACGTGCGCCGCGACGGGAAGGACTGGCACGTCGACACCTCGGCCGGCACGTTTAAGGGACGCAATCTCCTCAACTGCGCCGGCGCCTGGGCGGGCGAAATCGCCAGACAGCTCGGCGAGCATGCCCCCATCGAGGCGATCGCCCCGATGATGATCGTGACGGCGCGCATGAAGCGCTTCTGCGATGCCGTCGTCGGCGGCTGTGGCCGCCCGCTGTCGTTCAAGCAGGCGGAAAACGGCACCGTCATCATCGGCGGCGGACGCCGCGGCTATCCCGATCCGAAGACCAACAAATCCGAGATGCGCTTCTCGCAACTGCGCTATTCGGCGGAGACGGCGATCGGCATTTTTCCGATCATGAAGAGTGCCACCATCGTCCGCTCCTGGGCCGGCATCGAGGGCCGCATGCCCGACGACATTCCCGTCATCGGTCCCTCCTCGACGCACGAAAACGCCTTCCACGCTTTCGGCTTTTCCGCCCATGGCTTCCAGCTCGGCCCGGCCGTGGGCGAACTCATGGCGGAACTGATCGCGACCGGCCATACCAACGCCCCGATCGCACCGTTCTCCATCACCCGCTTCGCCAATTCCTGAAGCGGGCCTCCCCCCCTCCAAAATCAAGCAAGGACACACAATGATCCAGCGTCACATCCAGACGAAGATCAACCACCGCGTCGTGGAGCATAACGGCGTTCTCTATTTCGGCGGCCTCGTCGCCGACGATATGAGCAAGGACATGAAGGGTCAGACGGAAGAGATCTGCAAGAAGATCGACGATCTTCTGGCCAAGGTCGGCTCCTCCAAGGAGAAGCTCCTGACGGCGATGATCTACATCTCCGACTTTTCCCAGAAGGACGGCATGAACGAGGCCTGGCTCGCCTGGCTGCCGGCCGAGCATCTGCCGACCCGCGCCACGATCGGCGTCGCCGAACTCGGCAAGGGCACGCTGATCGAGGTCGTCGTCTCCGCGGCGAAGTAAGCCAAGACCTGACGACGCGTGTCGCCGGCGACCGGCATCAGCCATCGCCTGGCGCCACGCTCTGCAACGGGTTTTCGCCTTCCCCCGGCGGGAACCCCGAGCGGCTCAGCCGCCGCTCCCTTCCTTTCTTCGAGAAATTCGCGCCTGCTCAGCGCTTGGCGGCCTGCGCCGCAGCCAGACGCAGAACCGAGGCGAGAAGGCTCCCTGAAGCCGACCGCCGCCCGCTTTTGGCATCTTTGGCGCTCTTGCCGGCCTTTTTCTCGCTCCGGCTCCGCTTCTCCGTCCCGCTTGCCTCGCGCGCGTCCCGCTTCGACGAATGCCGTCCGCTCTTCGCCGCCCGCCGTTTTGGCGGGGTGAGAAGGATGGCGATCAAAACGAACGGGATTCCGAGCGTGATCAGCTCGCCGAAGCTGAACGGTCGGTCGCGCCCGAGCGGCTGACGCGTGCCGAAGAGGTCGATGCCGGCCCCGCCGCCCGACCCGTCGAGCCCCTTGCCGACCGTATCGGCCATATGCGCACCGCGAAGCCCGATCGGTTTTTCCGGCGACAAGGTCGTGTCGCGGGCGGTCTGATGCTCCATCTCGGCGTTGAGCTCGGCGCCTGCGAGAAGCACGAAGACCGACACCCAGATCCACATCATGATGCCGATCACCGCCCCGAGCGATCCGTAGGTGGCGTTGTAATCGGCGAAATTCGCAATGTACCAGGAGAACAGGATCGAGGCTGCGATCCACACCATGGCGGTGATCGTTCCGCCCCAGGTCACCCAGCGCCAGCGCGACGGCCGTCGGCTCGGCCCGTAGCGATAGAGAATGCCGATCGAAAAGGCGGCAACGAGCAGCAGGATCGGCCACCGGATCGAGGCGATCAGCCAACCCTGATGCAAACCGAGATAGGCGAGCACGGCCGGCACCACGATCGTGGCACTCAAGAACAGGATGATGAGGATCAAAAAGCCGAGCGTGAAGGCGAGCGACACCATGTTGAGGACGAAGAAATTCCTTTTCTCCTTCTCCTCATAGGCGACGTTGAGCGCCTGAAACAGCGACTTCACGCCCTTATTGGCACTCCACAGCGACAAAGCGAGCGTGGTCAGAAACGCGAAGCTGAGCGAGGAGGATTTTGCCGTCACGAGCCGCGACAGCTCCTGCTGCAGGATATCCATGCCCGCCTGCGGCATCACCGCCTGCAGCGACTGCAGCTGTGAGGCGAGATTGGCGGGGTCGTTGTAGAGCCCGTAGATGGAGACGAGCGCGCCGAGCGCCGGGAAGGCGGCGAGGAGCAGATAGAAGGTGACGCCGCCCGCCACCAGCGAGACGCGGTCTTCGCCGATTTCCTGGCTCACACGCCAGAAAATGTCTTTCCAGCCCAGAAACGGTATCTGCGTCGGCTGGCGGGCATCGCGGCCGCGCGGATCGCGGGCATGCTGGTTGTGTGGTCTGTCGTTGTTCATGAATCCCTTGGCCGAATAATCGGCGGCCGGGGCGTTGGTTCCGCCCTATGGCCCGCTGGACAGGCAAGGGGACGGGGTGCGGGCGCCATGCGAGCGCCACAAATCGGCGCCCGGGCCGGCATCCCAAACAGACCCAAGACAAAATGGCGCTTTGCCAGTTTTCGCCTCGTCTGGCGTTCTGTCCTGGTTTCGCCCATATAGGCGCCCATGAACACGGCCTTTTTGAAAATGAACGGTCTCGCCAACGACTTCGTGGTCGTCGACACGCGTGCGGGAGGCGTGCGTCCGGCGCCTGAAATCATCAGGAAACTCGCCGACCGAAAAACGGGCGTCGGCTTCGACCAGTTCATCACTCTGGAGCGTTCGCCTTCAGGTGCCGACATCTTCATGCGCATCGACAATGCCGATGGCGGCGAGGTTGCGGCCTGCGGCAACGCCACGCGCTGCATCGCCTCCCTCGTCATGGCTGAGACGGGCAAGTCCCACGCCTCGATCGAAACCCGCGCCGGCCTCCTCCTCGCGGAAACGGCCGGAGAGGCGATTTCCGTCGATATGGGCGTGCCGAAATTCGACTGGCAATCGATCCCGCTCGCCGAGGAATTCCACGACACGCGTGCGATCGAACTGCAGATCGGCCCGGTCGACGCGCCGGTTCTGCACTCGCCCGCCGTCGTCAATGTCGGCAATCCGCACGCCGTCTTCTTCGTCGACGACGTCGACGCGCATCACATCGAGCGTTTCGGTCCGCTTCTGGAAAACCATCCGATCTTCCCGGAGCGGGCCAACATCACCGTCGCCCATGTGGAGACGCCGAACCGCATCCGCATCCGCACCTGGGAGCGCGGCGCCGGCCTCACGCGCGCCTGCGGCACCGGCGCCTGCGCCACGCTCGTCACCGCCGCCCGCACCGGCCGTTCGGCGCGCGAAGCGGTGATCGCCATGCCGGGCGGCGAACTCACCATCCGCTGGGACGAACGCGACCATATCTGGATGACCGGCCCGGCCGAAACGGAATTTGCCGGCACCTTCGATCCTGAGACGGGCGCCTGGCAGCGCGCCGAGGAGGCGGCCGAATGAGCCTCGACATCCTCACCTTCGGCTGCCGGCTCAACACCTATGAATCGGAAGTCATGCGCCGCGAGGCGGGCGAAGAGCTCTCCGACGCCATCATCGTCAACACCTGCGCCGTCACAGCTGAGGCCGTACGTCAGGCGCGCCAGGCGATCCGCAAGGCCAGGCGCGAAAATCCCGGCCGCCGCATCGTCGTCACCGGCTGCGCCGCACAGACCGATCCGGAAATGTTCGCCGAGATGGCGGAGGTCGATCTCGTCCTCGGCAACGCCGAAAAGACCGAGCGCTCCGCCTGGGCCCGCGTCGCGCGCTCGCCCATGGATCTGCCGCCGCCGGAAAAGATCGTCGTCTCCGATATCATGGCGATCCGCGAGACGGCGCCGCAATTCGTCGATGCCTTCGAAGGCCGCACCCGCGCCTTCGTGCAGGTCCAGAACGGCTGCGACCATCGCTGCACCTTCTGCATCATCCCCTATGGGCGCGGCAATTCCCGCTCCGTCGCCATGGGCCCGGTCGTGGAGGAAGTGCGCCGCCTCGTCGCCGCGGGCTATCCCGAAATCGTTCTGACCGGCGTCGATCTCACCTCCTGGGGTGCCGATCTGCCGGGCGCGCCGCGCCTTGGCCGTCTCGTGCGCACCATCCTGCGCCATGTGCCGGAGTTGGCCCGCCTGCGCCTCTCCTCCATCGATTCCATCGAGGCCGACCCCGACCTCATGCGCGCGATCGCCGAGGAAGAGCGGCTGATGCCGCATCTGCATCTCTCGCTGCAGGCCGGCGACGACATGATCTTGAAGCGTATGAAGCGCCGGCATCTGCGCGACGATGCGATCCGCTTCTGCGAGGAAGCGCGCCGGCTGCGGCCGGACATCGTCTTCGGCGCCGATCTCATCGCCGGCTTCCCGACGGAGACGGAGGAGATGTTCCAGAATTCTCTCCGCCTCATCGAGGATTGCGGCCTCACCTTCCTGCACGTCTTCCCCTTTTCGCCGCGCAAGGGCACGCCGGCGGCGCGTATGCCGATGCTCGAGCGCCAGGAGATCAAGGACCGCGCACGGCGGCTCAGGGAAGCGGGCGAAATCGCCGAGCGGCGGTTCCTCGAAAGCGAGCTCGGCCATGAGCGCCGAGTGCTCGTGGAGAAGGAAGGGTCCGCCCGCACGGAGCAGTTCGCACCGGTGCGTCTCGGTTCCGGAGGCACGGCCGGAGACATTTTGAACGTGCGCATCGCCGGCATCGAGGCCGGGATGTTGCAGGGCCAGCAGCTGGCGGAGGCCGCATAATGGCAAAAGAGAAGCGGGGCTTCTTCAAGCGCATCCTTTTCGGCGAAGGAAACGATGTCGCCGAGAAGGAAGCCGAGCGCGACGAGACAGAGCTGACGGACGCGGAGACCGCGGAAGAAAGCGAAGCGAGATCCGAAGAGGCACTTTCGCAAGAGGTGCTCGCGAAAGAAGACCTCCAGGAAAAGGACCTGCCGGAAGAGGACCACTCCGAGGACGAAGAGCGGCTCGCCAGCCACCAGCTCGAGACGGAAGACCGCGGGCCGCAGACGACCGAGACCGATATCGCCGTCGTCGAAGAGGCGGAGGCGCCGGATGCCGACCTCCACCGCCCTGCAGCCGCACCGGCCGATGCCGACGCGGAGGCGACGTCTTTCGCCGAGCATCCGGTCAAAGAGCCGGAGGTACCGGTCACCGAGAGCGACGGAGACGACCTCGCCGCGCGCAAGCCCGAAGCGCCGGAAGAGCCGGCAGAAAAGGCAGTCCCCGCCGACGAAGCTGCGTTTCAGGAGGCGACCACCGCAGAAGAACCTGCAGAGGACACATCTGCGCAGGACGAGGAGCGCGGCCTCCAGCCCGCCGCTTCGGCCCCTGCTTCTGCTTCGGCTGAGACGCCAACCGCAGAGCCTGAGCACGACACCCATCCCGCGGCTCACCAGCTCGAGACGAAGGATCGCGGCCCGCAGACGACGGAAACCGATATCGGCCTTGCGCCGGAGGGCGAGGACACCGCCGAAAAGCATCGTCCGGCCGCCGCCGAAACATCTGCCGACGAGGAAGCCGGGCTCGCCGCAGCTCCCGTGACCGAGGCCGGCGAAGACGCGGGTGAGGCAGAAGCCACTGGAACCGTACCGGCCGAAACCCTCCCCGTCGCTACCGAGCTGCCGCGTCAGAACTGGCTGCAGCGCCTGCGCGCCGGCCTGTCGAAATCCTCGAGCACCATCACCTCGCGGCTCACCGGCACCTTCACCAAGCGCCGGCTCGACGACGAGACCCTGGAGGATCTCGAAGACATCCTGATCCAGGCCGATCTCGGCGTGACGACGGCGACCGCGATCACCGAGCGACTCGCCCGCGAGCGCTACGACAAGACGGTCGGCGAAGACGAGATCCGCAACATCCTCGCCGAGGAAGTGGCGAAAGTCCTGGGCCCGGTCACCGAGCCGCTTGCGATCGATGCTGCTAAAAAGCCCTTCGTCATCCTCGTCGTCGGCGTCAACGGCTCCGGCAAGACGACGACGATCGGCAAGCTCGCCGCCAAGCTTCATGCCGAGGGGCGCAGCGTCATGCTCGCCGCCGGCGACACCTTCCGTGCCGCGGCCATCGAACAGCTGAAGATCTGGGGCGAGCGCACCAAGAGCACCGTCATTTCCCGCGAACAGGGCGCCGATGCGGCGGGCCTCGTCTTCGACGCCATGCAGGCGGCGAAGAAAGAGGGAAGCGACGTCCTCATCATCGACACGGCCGGGCGTCTACAAAACCGCGCCGAATTGATGGACGAGCTCGAAAAGGTCGTTCGCGTCATCAAGAAGCACGATCCGAGCGCACCGCACACGACGCTTCTGACGCTGGATGCGACGACCGGGCAGAACGCCCTCTCGCAGGTGGAGATTTTCGGTCAGCGCGCCGGCGTCACCGGCCTCGTCATGACCAAGCTCGACGGCACCGCCCGCGGCGGCATTCTGGTCGCGATCGCCGCAAAACACGCTTTGCCGGTGCATTTCATCGGCGTCGGCGAAGGCATCGACGATCTGCAGCCCTTCAAGGCGGAAGATTTCGCCCGGGCCATTGCCGGCATGTAAACGCCGCGAGGACGGCGCGATTGACACAAAGCGGCGCCCTCCGCACATAGAAGCGCAACGCTGACGAAGGACCGCCATGTCGATCTTCGAGCGCGAGCCGGGCGATCCCGGCCGCGATCACCTGCCGCCGCTTGTCAAGCTCCTGTTGGAGCTCGGCCCGCTGGTCGTCTTCTTTTTCGCCAATGCGCGCTTCGACATTTTCGTCGCCACCGCCTCCTTCATGGTGGCGATCGCGATCTCGCTCGGCGTCTCCTATTGGCTGACGAAGAAGCTCGCCATCATGCCGCTCGTCACCGGCATCGTCGTCCTCGTCTTCGGCACCTTGACGCTCATCCTGCATGACGACGTCTTCATCAAAATGAAGCCGACGATCGTCAACGCGCTCTTCGGCACCATCCTTCTGGGCGGCCTCGCCTTCAACCGCTCCTTCCTCGGCTATGTCTTCGACAGCGTCTTCCGGCTCGATGCCGAGGGCTGGCGCAAATTGACCTTCCGCTGGGGCCTGTTCTTCTTCGCGCTCGCGATCCTGAACGAAGTGGTGTGGCGCAATTTCTCCACCGACTTCTGGGTGAGCTTCAAGGTCTTCGGCATCATGCCGCTCACCATCGTCTTCACTCTGACGCAGATGCCGCTCATCACCCGGCATTCGCTGGAACCGCTCGGCGGCGACAAGTAGAGCGGCCGCGCGCGGTCCGCTAACGCCCCGTGATCCCGCACGAGATCACGCATACGTCATCGCCGTTGCGACGTAGACAGGCGATGACGATATCGGTCCCGGTCGGCCTTCGCCGACACCAGAACGAAAGGGACCGTTGATGATCGACGCGCAGAAGCTTCTCGACCAGTTTCTCGGCACGGGCCGGGGCGCACAACAGGGCGCCGGCGCGCCGGCGAGCCAGCGGCAGGCCTCCGGCGGCTCCATCCAGGATCAGATCGGCGGGTTTCTCGGCGGCCAGGGCAATTCGGCCATGAAGGGCGCGCTCGCCGGCGGTCTCGCCACCTATCTTCTCGGCTCCAAGCGCGGCCGGAAACTCGGCGGCAAGGCCGTGAAATATGGCGGCATGGCCCTCGTCGCGGGCCTCGCCTACAAGGCCTGGCAGAACCATCAGGCGAAGAATGACGGCAGCCTGCCCCCGCAACAGCAGCCTCAGCAGCAGCCGCAGATCGCCCATCAGCCGGCGCAGGAACTCCCCTCCCCCGAAGGCACTGCCTTTCAGCCGGAAGGAAGCGAGGCGGAGGACCGCGCCCGCCTCATCCTCTCCGCCATGATCGCCGCGGCAAAGGCCGACGGCTACATCGACCAGGAGGAGCAGGAGGCGATTTTCGGGCGCATCGAGGCGCTCGATCTCGACAGCGAGGACAAGGGCTTTCTCTTCGACGAGATGCGCCGGCCGCTCTCCATCGACGATCTCGTCGAGCGGACGCCGAACCAGGAAGTGGCGACGGAAGTCTACGCCGCCTCGCTGCTCGCGATCGATCCCGACCATCCGGCGGAAAAAGCCTATCTCGACATGCTGGCGGCAAGGCTCGGCCTGCCGGAAGCCCTGACGCAGGAAGTCAGGCGCGCCACCGATGAGATCCAGGAAGACGCCGTGCCGGCATAGAGGCAGGATCGGCCGGCATAGAAGGAAAGAGCGCCGGGGCTCGGCCCCGGCCCAGCCCCCGCTCAGCCCTGTCTCAATCCCGGCTCAGCTCTTTCTCAGCTCGTCGGCTGCTGGCCGCCGCTCTTCTCGGCCGCTTCCTCAGAGATCGCCTTCTCCAGCGCCGGCATGAAATCCGTCTGGAAGGCCTTGGTGTTGAGCGGGCCGACATTCTTGTAGACGATGACGCCGTCGCGCACGATGAACGTCTCCGGCACACCGTAGACGCCCCAGTCGATCGCCGTGCGGCCGGTCGAATCCGTCGCGATGCGATCGAAGGGATCGCCGAGCGTCCCGAGGAAGCGGCGGGCGTTTTCGCCCTCGTCCTTGTAATTGATGCTGGTGACGTCGAAGCGGTCGTCTTCCGACAATTGCATCAGCACCGGATGCTCGCCCCGGCACGGGCCGCACCAGGACGCCCAGATATTGACGAGATGCACACCCTCTTCGAGATCGGCGGTCTTGAGGCCCTTGCCGCCTTCATAAAGCGGCGGGAGATCGAAATCGGGCACTTCCTTGCCGATGAGAGCGGAGGGAACCTGCGAGGCGTCCTCGCCGAGCTGTTTCCAGAAGATGGCCACGAGAGCCATGAACAGAACGAGCAGCAAAACGAGCCAGACGCGCTTCATCGCGGGCGAATTGCGCCGTTTGCTCGTCGTCTTGATGGGAGGTTTCATAGGCCTTGTGTCGTCGAGCGGCGGCGCCTGGGGCCGGCCTTTTCCAATTCGTTGAGCCGACGCTTCTGAATGCGCGTATCGGCCACGACCCACACGATGAGGCCGATGAGAACGAGCGCGCTCGCACCATAGGCTGCGAGGATGAAGGGCAGATGCGTCATGGCGACCTCAATGCGCGGCGGCGGGTCTGACGGCCGTGCTCGGGCGGCGGGCCGCGATCAGGATCTCCGTCGTGCGCGCCCTGCGCCGATAGATCTCCGCACGCATCGCCGCAAGATGCAGAGCCACAAAAATAAGTGTGTAGGCAACGGCCATCACCACGAGCGGCCACAGCATCGAGGGAGCGATCGACGGCCCGTCGAGGCGGATGACGCTCGCCGACTGATGCAGCGTGTTCCACCAATCGACCGAGAACTTGATGATCGGGATGTTGACGAAGCCGACGAGGATGAGAACGGCCGCGACCTTCGCCGCCCGCGTCGGATCATCGAAGGCGCGCCACAGGGCCAAAAGCCCGAGATACATGATGAAGAGCACGAGAACCGAGGTGAGCCGCGCGTCCCAAACCCACCAGGTGCCCCACATCGGCTTGCCCCAGACGGAGCCGGTGAAGAGCGCGAGGAAGGTGAACGCCGCGCCGATCGGAGCTGCCGCCCGCGCCGAGACGTCGGCCAGCGGATGGCGCCAGACGAGCGTGCCGAGAGCCGCGCCCGCCATCACCAGGTAACAGAACATCGCAAGCCAGGAGGCCGGCACATGCACATACATGATGCGCACGCTGTCGCCCTGCTGATAATCCGGCGGCGAAGCCACCAGCGACAGGTAGAGGCCGATGCCGAGCGTCACCGCCGCAAGCACGGAGACGAAGGGCAGGATACGTGCCGACCACGACAGGAAGCGCGTCGGATTGGCGAGGCTGGAGATGGTACCCATGAGAAGACTTTAGGACCATTCTAGAGTGACAGCAAACACCACTTGACTTTCACGTCTGGGCTCAACCGGCCATGAGCTAGATCAATCGAGGCCGAGACGAAGTGCCGCTGCGCCCGCAATCGGCGCCAGAACCGCTGAAAACATCGTGAACGCGCACAAAATCAGGAAGGGCGCGAGGAACGGGTCCGGGTCGGCGATGGCCCCGTTGACGGCTGCGACCCCGAAAATCAGGACCGGGATCGACAGCGGCAGAACCAGGATCGCGGCGAGCATGCCCCCGCGCGCGAGCCCCGCCGTCAGCGCCCCGCCCACCGCGCCGATCATGGCGAGTGCCGGCGAACCGACGAGGAGCGTCGCCGTGACGGCGGCAAGCGACAGCGCGTCGAGATTGAGGATGAGGCCGAGGATCGGTGCGACGACGACGATCGGCAGCCCATGCGCCAGCCAGTAACCTGCCGCCCGCGCGAAAACGAAGAGCGCCAGGGGTTCGCCCGACACCATGATGAGTTCGAGCGCCCCGTCCTCGCGGTCCTGCCCGAAAAGCCGGTCGAGCCCGAGAAGCAGCGACAGAAGTACCCCGATCCACAAAACCGCCGGCCCGATGCGGGCGAGAAGGTTGAGATCCGGTCCGACGCCGAAGGGGAAGACGGTCACGACCGTCAGGAAGAACAGGAGGCCGGTCAACGCCCCGCCGCCGGCGCGGAAGCTCGCTTTGACCGTCTGTCCGATGATGGCGGAAAAGGCGCTCATGAAGGCTTTCTCATTGCAGCTCGAGCGTGCGGGTCGGCGGCACGGGAAGGGTGAGATGGGTGGCCGCGATAATGGCGCCGCCGGCATCGAGATGCGTCCGCATCAGCCCGCCGAGCACCGCCTCGCCGTCGCGGTCGAGCCCGGATGTCGGCTCGTCGAGAAGCCAGACGGGCCGCTTTGACAAAACGAGCCGCGCAAGGCCGGCGCGCCGCCGCTGCCCGGTCGAGAGCGCCCGCGCCGGCAGATGCATGGCATGCGCGAGGCCCACCTCTTCGAGCGCGTCGTAAATCGCCTCGCCGCCCGTCTCGCCGCCATAGATGCGCGACCACAGCTTCAGATTTTCTTCCACCGTGAAGACGCTTCTGAGCCCGTCGCCATAGGCGAGGAAGTGCAAAAACCCCTCCTCCTGCGTGCCGGCCTTGATCGTCACGGAGCCGGCGACCGGGAACAGAAGCCCCGCGATCATGCGCAACAGGCTCGATTTGCCGGTGCCGTTGGGGCCGATGATGGCGAGCACCTCGCCGCCTGACAGCGAAAAGCTGACGCCTTCGAAAATCGGCCGCCCCCCGCGTTCGCAGGCGAGATCTTCGGCGTTCACGGAAATTGGGCTGGGAAAGGAATTTTGGGCCAAGTGTCGTTCTCTGCGGCATCGGCCGCTTGCGCGGCTGGTCTCCGCTTTAAGAATATTCTATATGCCCGGCAACCGGCGGCGGCAGGCGCTCCTCTCCGCCGGCCTCCAAAAAATCAGCCGGAACCGCACCGGAGGAGAGGCATTGGCCCAGAAGCGGCCGGCCTCATTGTGCGATCAAAGGAGCCTCGCGTGACCAAATCTCTCGACAGTTTCAAGGCCCGAAAACAGCTCGAAGTCGACGGGCGGACCTATACCTATTTCTCTCTGACTGAAGCGGAAAAGAACGGGCTCGACGGCGTTTCCCGCCTGCCCTTCTCGCTCAAGGTGCTCTTGGAAAACCTCCTGCGCTTCGAAGACGGGCGCAGCGTCACCGCCGACGACATCAAGGCCGTCGCCGAATGGCTGAAGGAGCGACGCTCCTCGCGTGAGATCGCCTATCGTCCGGCGCGCGTTCTCATGCAGGACTTCACCGGCGTGCCCGCCGTCGTCGATCTCGCTGCCATGCGCGACGCCACGACGCATCTCGGCGGCGATCCCAACGTCATCAATCCGCTCGTTCCCGTCGACCTCGTCATCGACCATTCGGTGATGGTCGATTATTTCGGCACGCCGGAATCCTTCGAGAAAAACGTCGAGATGGAATACGAGCGCAATGGCGAGCGCTATCAGTTCCTGCGCTGGGGCCAGGAAGCCTTCGAGAATTTCCGCGTCGTTCCTCCCGGCACCGGCATCTGCCACCAGGTGAACCTCGAATATCTCGCCCAGACGGTGTGGACGCGTGAGGAAGACGGCGAAACCTACGCCTTCCCGGACACGCTCGTCGGCACCGATTCCCATACGACGATGGTCAACGGCCTCTCCGTTCTCGGCTGGGGCGTCGGCGGCATCGAGGCGGAGGCCGCCATGCTCGGCCAGCCGATCTCCATGCTCATCCCGGAAGTCATCGGCTTCGGCCTCACCGGCCGCCTGCCGGAGGGCACGACCGCGACCGATCTCGTTTTGACCGTCACCCAGATGCTCAGAAAGAAGGGTGTCGTCGGCAAGTTCGTGGAATTCTTCGGCGAGGGCCTGTCCAACCTCTCGCTCGAAGACCAGGCCACGATCGGCAACATGGCGCCGGAATATGGTGCCACCTGCGGCTTCTTCCCGATCGACAAGGACACGCTCAAATATCTGAAGGCGACCGGGCGCGATCCGCATCGCGTGGCGCTGGTGGAGGCCTATGCCAAGGCGCAGGGCATGTTCCGTTTCGACGACACGCCCGATCCCCATTTCACCGACACCTTGACGCTCGACCTCTCCACGGTGGTTCCCTCGCTCGCCGGCCCGAAGCGGCCGCAGGACCGGGTGCCGCTGACGGAGGCGGCGAGCACCTTCGAGGCCGCGCTCCATGATCTGCGCGGCGGCAAGAAGAGCTCGCAGGAGCCGCCGGAAAGCCGCGCTGAGGCCCGCTACATGGACGAGGGCGCCGAAGGCGTCATGGACGTCCCCGCCTATCCCGTCGAGGGCATGGAATATCACCTGCGTGACGGCGACGTGGTCATTGCCGCGATCACCTCGTGCACCAACACCTCCAATCCGAGCGTTCTGATCGCCGCCGGGCTTCTCGCTCGTAAGGCGCGCGAGAAGGGCCTCGACGTGAAGCCCTGGGTGAAAACCTCGCTCGCGCCGGGTTCGCAGGTCGTCACCGATTATCTTGAGAAATCGGGGCTGCAGGAGGATCTCAACGCCCTTGGCTTCGATCTCGTCGGCTACGGCTGCACCACCTGCATCGGCAATTCCGGGCCGCTGCCGGAGGCGATTTCCGCGACCATTGCCGAAAACGACCTCGTCGCCTGCTCCGTCCTGTCGGGCAACCGCAACTTCGAAGGCCGCGTCAATCCGGATGTGCGGGCGAATTACCTCGCCTCGCCGCCGCTCGTCGTCGCCTATGCGCTGGCCGGCTCCTTGCGCCTCAACATCACCGAGGAGCCGCTCGGCGAAGACAAGCAAGGCAACGCCGTTTACCTGAAAGACATCTGGCCGAGCTCGCAGGAAGTCGCCGAGATCGTCCGCCAGGTGATTTCGGAGGAGATGTTCCGCACCCGCTACGGCGACGTCTTCCGCGGCGACAAGCGCTGGCAGGGGATCAAGGTCGAAGGCGGCATGACCTATGCCTGGCCGCCGGCTTCCACCTACGTGCAGAACCCGCCCTTCTTCGACGGCATGGACAAGACGCCGAAGCCGGTGGAGGACGTGGAAAAGGCGCGCATTCTGGGCCTCTTCCTCGATTCCATCACCACCGACCACATCTCGCCCGCGGGCGCCATCAAGCGCGACAGCCCCGCCGGCGATTATCTGGTGTCACATCAGGTGCGGCCGATCGAGTTCAACTCCTATGGCTCGCGGCGCGGCAACCACGAAGTGATGATGCGCGGCACCTTCGCCAACATCCGCATCAAGAACCAGATGCTGGACGGCATCGAAGGCGGCATGACGCGCCATTACCCCTCCGGCGAGGAGCTGCCGATCTACACGGCGGCGATGCGCTACGAGGAAGAGGGCGTGCCGCTCGTCATCTTCGCCGGCAAGGAATACGGCACCGGGTCGTCGCGCGACTGGGCGGCCAAGGGCACCCGTCTTCTCGGCGTGCGCGCCGTCATCGCGGAGAGCTTTGAGCGCATCCACCGCTCGAACCTGATCGGCATGGGCGTCCTGCCGCTCGTCTTCAAGGACGACACCTCCTGGCAGTCGCTCGGCATCAAGGGCGACGAGGAAGTGTCGATCGCGGGCCTCACGGATATCCGTCCGCGCAGCGAGGTGACGGCCAAGATCACCTTCGCCGACGGCCGCACCGAGGAGGTGCCGCTCATGGTGCGCATCGACACGGAAGATGAGCTCGATTACTACCGCCACGGGGGAATTCTGCACTACGTGCTGCGCAACCTCGTGAGCGACAAAGAAGCCGCGTAAGGACCGTCCGGTCCGACCGGCTCAAGACATGTCACAAGGGTGTGCGCTCACCCCCTTGTGACACTCTTTTGGGGGAGGAGCAGGCATAGTGCGCCGCGTCATGCATCGCTATTTCCGCCTGTTCCCTTCCGCCCTTCCCGCCGCGCTTGCCCTAGCGCTCGGCGTCGCGCTCGCGATCGCACCCGCGCCGGCCAAGGCCGAAAGCGCGCAGGCCGCCACCCCCGGATCAGGGACGAAGGCCGTCATCGAGCTCTTCACGAGCCAGGGCTGTTCCGCCTGTCCCCCGGCCGACGCCTTTCTCAACGAATTGTCGACCCACGACGACCTCATCGTCCTGTCGCTGCCGGTCGATTACTGGGACTATCTCGGCTGGAAGGACACGCTCGCCCAGCCCGAAAACACCGCACGCCAGCGCGCCTATGCGGCGGTGCGCGGCGACGGCAAGGTCTACACCCCCCAGATGGTCGTCAACGGCCACGGCCATTATGTCGGCAGCAACCGCCACAAGATCTCCTCGCTGCTCGCCACGGCCCATCTCCCGGTTGCGGTCTCTCTCTCCCGCACCCACAAGCGCCTCAACGTCGAGATCGGCGCCGGCACGCTTCCGAAAGACGGCATGGTGACCGTGCGCCTCGTCACGTTTCTGAAGAAGGTCGAGGTCCCGATCCGCTCCGGCGAAAACCGCGGCCGCACCCTCACCTATCGCAACGTCGTCCTCGACAACGAGCCGATCGGCATGTGGGACGGCAAGGCGATGAAGCTCGCTCTTCCGACGGAAGCCGTCATGGAAGGGCCCGGCAAAGGCTGCGCCATCATCCTGCAGCTCGAAAGCGACAAAGGCCCCGGCCGCATCCTCGGCGCCGGCACGCTGCGCGCCGAAGCGCAGGGCTGAGGTTTACGAAGGACAGCGAAAAGAGAGGTGCGTGATGGCGCCCGCCCTCACTCCGGCGCCCGCTCCTCGCGCACCTCTGCGATCAGCTCCTTCACCTTAGGCAAGATATTGTCGACGATCACGGTCACACCCTCTTTCGTCGGATGCAGCCCGTCCGGCTGTTTGAGGCTGTCGTCGAGCGCGATGCCGTCGAGAAAGAACGGATAGAAGAGGACGCCCGTCTCCTTCGCGAGATCGGGATAGATCGCGTTGAAAGCCTCGCCATATTCGTCGCCGAGATTGGGCGGCGCGTACATGCCGGCGAGAAGCACCTTCTGGCCGCGCTCTTTCAGGCGCGTGACGATCTTGGTCAGCGCCGCGCGCGTCACCTTCGGGTCGACACCGCGGAGCGCATCATTGGCGCCGAGCTCGACGATGACGGCATCCGCGGTCTCCGGCACCGACCATTCGAGCCGCTGCTGCCCGCCGGTCGCCGTGTCGCCCGAGACGCCGGCATTGATCACCTTGGCCGCGATCCCCTCTTCGTCGAGGCGCGCCTGCAGCTGATCGGCAAAGCCCGCGCCGGAGGCAAGGCCATAGCCCGCCGTCAGGCTGTCGCCGAAGGCGACGATCTCGACGGGCTCGGCTGCCTGCGCCCGCCCGGTCATAAGTCCGCCGCCCATGATCCCAGCACTGATGACGAGAGCGAGCCCGATCGCCAGCGCCGGCCAGATTGTGTTCACACCAGCTTTCCTCAAAGGAACGTGACCCGGGCCAACCTTCCCCCGCCGGTCTTCGCCCCACCAAACTTTGAATATCATATGCGAAGCCCCATATGCGCAGCCGTGCTCGAAGGCGGATATAGGTTTTCATAAGCGTGCGTGAACCGGCCATTCTGATCGACGGTGCAGAGCTGACGCTCGGCGCCGGCCGCTCCCAAGTCCATGTTCTGAGACAGGCGAGCCTCGTCGCGGCCCCCGGCGAGATGATCGGCCTCATCGGCCCGTCGGGCTCCGGCAAGTCGACGCTTCTGATGGTGGTCGCAGGCCTTGAACGCGTCGATCGCGGCCGTGTCGCCGTGGCCGGGCGCGATTACTCGGAAATGGACGAAGACGCACTAGCCGCCTTCCGCGGCGACAAGATCGGCTTCGTCTTTCAGGCTTTTCATCTGATGCAGACGATGACGGCACTCGAAAACGTCGCCGTGCCGCTAGAACTCGCCGGAAAATCCGACGCCTTCGCCCGCGCCGAAAAAATGCTGGCGCGCGTCGGCCTCGGCGAGCGCCTGTCGCATTATCCCGCGGCGCTGTCGGGCGGCGAGCAGCAGCGCGTGGCGATCGCCCGCGCCCTCGTCACCGAGCCTGCGATCCTGATCGCCGACGAGCCGACCGGCAATCTCGACGAAGACACCGGCCGCGAAATCGCCGATCTCCTCTTCGAAACGGTGCGCGAGCACGCCACCACCCTTCTCCTCGTCACCCATGACCGGGCGCTCGCCGAGCGCTGCGACCGGACCGTGAGGATCGCGAGCGGCCATATCGAGCCGGTCAGCGGCACGCACACACCGCCGGCGCGCGAACGCGCCGTGGCAAGCCCGACCTGAGCGGCCGATGACAGCCTCTTCCTCCCCCGCCCCTCGCCGCGCCCCCGCAACCACCTCGCTGCGCTTTGCGCTGCGCGAGCTGAGAGGCGGTCTCGCCGGCTTCTACGTCTTCCTCGCCTGCATCGCGCTCGGCGTCGCCGCGATCGCCGGCGTCAACTCCGTCTCGCGCGCTCTGACGGAAGGGATCGCCCATGAGGGCCGTACCATCCTCGGCGGCGACATCTCCTTCTCGCTCATCCACCGTCAGGCGACCCCGGAGGAATACGCCTTCCTCACCGAGACGGCCGACCAATCCGGCGGCACAATCGCCCTCGTCTCCAATATGCGGGCGATGGCCCGCCGCCTCGACGGCTCCGACCAGACGCTCGTCGAACTGAAAGCGGTCGGGCCGGCCTATCCGCAGCTCGGCACCTTCGCCCTTGCCGGTGGCGGCGATGTTCAAGACGCGCTCTCCACTCAGAACGGCGTCGCGGGTGCCGTCGCCGCGCCGGAGCTGATGGAGAGGCTCAATCTCAGCGTCGGCGATGAGGTGGCGCTCGGCGCCACGAAAGTCGCCATCCGCGGCATCGCCGAGACGGAGCCAGATCGCCTCTCCGACGGCATCGGCTTCGGCCCCCGCCTTCTCGTCTCCGAAAAGACCCTTGAGGCCACAGGCCTCGTGCGCCCCGGCAGCCTGATCACCTACGAATACCGCCTCATCCTCCCCGGCGCATCGGATGAACGCCTCACCAGGATCCGCGAGACCGCCGATGAGCGCTTCCCGGAAGCCGGCTGGCGCATGCGCTCACGCGACAACGCCTCGCCGCGGCTTTCCGACAACATCGACCGGTTCGCCCAGTTCCTGACCCTCGTCGGCCTCACCGCCCTTGTCGTCGGTGGCGTCGGCGTCGGCAATGCGGTGGCAAGCTTCGTCGATCTGAAGCGGCCGTCGATCGCCACGTTGAAATGCCTCGGCGCCTCGCGCAGCTTCGTCTTCCGCACCTATCTGACGCAGATCCTCATTCTCGCCGCCCTCGGCATCGCCATCGGCCTCGCAGTCGGCGCCATCCTTCCCTTCGTGGCGCTCGCCGCCCTCTCCAACATCCTGCCGCTCTCGGCCGTGCCGGCGCTCTACCCGCGCGAACTGGCGCTTGCCGCCCTCTACGGGCTTCTCGTCGCCCTTTCTTTCTCGCTCTGGCCGCTCGGCCGCGCCCGCGATCTCAAGGCTGCGAGCCTTTTTGCCGACCGTTCGGCCCATTTTGCCGCAAAACCCGCTTTGTCGATCCGCCTCCTGCAGCTCGGCCTCCTCGCCGGCCTCGCGGCGATCGCCATCCTCCTCTCCGCCGACTGGCGCATCGCCGCCTGGTTCGTGGCGGGCGTCATCGTCGTCTTCTTCGTCCTGCGCCTCATCGCCTTCGCCATCGTCTGGGCGGCGGCGCATGCCGGCACCATCCGCAACACCACTTTGCGGCTCGCCATCCGCAACATCCAGCGCCCGGGTGCCTTGACCGGCAGCGTCGTTCTCTCGCTCGGTCTCGGCCTCACGCTCCTCGTCACGCTCGCTTTGATCGACACGAATATGCGTGCGCAACTGACCGGGCGTATCGCCGAAGAGGCGCCGGATTTCTTCTTCGTCGACATCCAGAATGCCGAGCGCGAACCTTTCGTCGCCCTCCTGCGCAAGGCGGCGCCCGACGGCACCATCCAGACCGTGCCGATGCTGCGCGGCCGCATCACCGAGGTGCACGGCACGCCGGCCTCCGAGATCGAGCCGGAAGAAGGCGCCGGCTGGGTGCTGCGCGGCGACCGCGGCATCACCTATTCGAGCGACCTTCCCGAAAACTCCCGCATCGAAGAGGGCAAATGGTGGCCTGAAAATTACACCGGCGAGCCCCTCGTCTCCTTTGATGGCGATCTCGCCCGCGGCCTCGGCCTCAAGCTCGGCGACACCGTCACCGTCAATGTGCTCGGCCGCTCCATCACCGCGAAGATCGCCAATTTCCGCTCCGTGGAATGGGAATCGCTCGCCATCAACTTCGTCATGGTGTTTTCGCCCAACACCTTTGCGGGCGCGCCGCATACCCATCTCGCCACCCTCGCTTTGCCCGAAGGAAGCCCGGAGAAAGTCTCCGCCGACGTCCTGCGCGAGGTCACCAACGCCTTTCCGGGCGTCACCTCCGTGCGGGTGAAGGACGCGATCGAGGCCGTCAATTCCGTGGTGCGGCAATTGGCACTCGCCGTCAGGATCGCGGCCTCCTTGGCGCTCGTCGTCTCCATGCTCGTTCTGGCCGGCGCGCTCGCCGCCGGCCATCGCCAGCGCCGCCAGGATGCCGTCATCCTGAAGGCGCTCGGGGCGACCAGGCGTCAGCTGATGACGGCCTTTGCCGTCGAATACGGGCTTCTCGGCCTCGCCACCGGCTTTTTCGCGCTTTTAGCCGGCGCCGGCGCCGCCTGGCTCGTCGTCTCCGCCCTCATGGATTTCCGCTTCACGCTCTTCCCCTGGGTCGCGGCGGCGGCCGCCATTATCGCCCTCGTCGTGACGATCGGGCTCGGCCTTGCCGGCACCTGGCGCATCCTTTCGGTGCGTCCCGCGCCCTTCCTCCGCAATCTGTGATCGGGGATAATGTTTCGCTTAACCTTGCGTGATGTTAATTTCTTCCCGGACGGACAGGTCTTGTGATGGACTTGTCCCATCGCCATATGCGGAGCGACGCCCATTTGTAGCTTAGGCGAAGCACCCCAACAGGAGGAATTCGATGGCTGAATTCGACCGGCAGTACCAGACTGTCGATCGCTCGAGCACAGTATCCGGGGCCGGCGCCCGCGCTGGCATCGATGAGGGCCTGCGCGCCTTCATGCTCGGCATCTACAACAACATGGCGATGGGCCTTGCCGTCACCGGCATTGCCGCCTTCGCGACGTTCTATTTCGCCGTCGATCAGACGGCGGGCGGCGCGATGCTGACGCCCTTCGGCCAGGCCGTTTATGCGAGCCCGCTGAAGTGGGTGATCATGTTCGCCCCGCTTCTCTTCGTGTTCGGCTTTTCGGCCGGCATCAACCGCATGCAGCCGTCAACGGCGCGGATTGTGTTCCTCGCCTTCGCGGCGGTGATGGGTCTGTCCCTTTCGACGATCTTCCTGGTCTTCACCGGCCAGTCGATCGTGCAGACGTTCTTCGTCACGGCAGCGGCCTTCGGTGGCCTCTCTTTGTGGGGTTACACCACCAAGAAGGATCTGTCGGGCTGGGGTTCGTTCCTGGTGATGGGCCTGATCGGCATCATCATCGCCTCGATCGTGAACATCTTCCTCGCCTCCTCGGCGCTGCAGTTTGCCGTCTCGGCGATCGGTGTCCTGCTCTTCGCAGGCCTTACCGCCTATGACACGCAGCGGCTGAAGTACACGTATGATTACGTGTCCGGCGACACGGTGGCCGCGGGCCGCGCCTCCATCATGGGCGCCCTGCAGCTCTACCTCGACTTCATCAACCTCTTCATGTTCCTGCTGCAGTTCATGGGCAACCGCAACTAAGCGGGCAACGAAACAGACTGAGGTTTTGAGAGCTTTCGAACGGCGCCTTCGGGCGCCGTTTTTGTGTGCGCTTTCTCCCATCGACGCTGATCGCGCAAAGCGCTATGGCGAAAGCCATGGACACGCCAGCCTCTCTCACCATTCGCCCCGCCGAAGCGGCCGATATCCCGGCCATCACCAAGATCTACGCCCATGCCGTCCTTCACGGCACGGCGAGCTACGAGCTCGATGCGCCCGACGAAGCGGAGATGCTGTCGCGTTTCGAGACGATCCTTTCGGGTGGCCATCCCTATCTCGTGGCAACCCGAGGCGATGAGATCCTGGGCTACGCCTATGCCGGCGCCTTTCGCGCCCGCCGCGCCTATCGCTACATGGTCGAGGACGCGATCTACATTCATCCCGAAGCGCACCGCCAGGGGATCGGCCGGCGCCTGCTTGAGGCGCTCATTCAGGAATCGGAACAGCGCGGCTTTCGTCAGATGGTCGCCGTCATCGGCGATGGCAGCCGCCATGTCGCCTCCGTCGGCCTGCATGCGGCCGTGGGCTTCCGCCATGCCGGCACGATCACCGCGTCCGGATACAAATTCGGCCGCTGGCTCGATACGGTGTGGATGCAAATAGAGCTCGGCGAGGGCGGCAGCACCCTGCCCGATCGCGATCCCGGCCTTCCGACCGACTAATCCCGTCTGACAGGCTTGGCCCTCCCGGGACGCCAGACGCTCAGCCGGAAACGAGCTTCAGCTTCGGCTTGTCGAGAATCTTCAGGACCTGCGCCAGATCGTGGCCGCGCTTGAGGATCGTGCCACCGGTCGCCACAACGCGGTAGGCGCCCTGCTTGCGGGCGAGGGCCGGCACCTTTTCGACTTTGTAGAGCGGCATTTCGCTGGCGCGCCGGAAGATCGAGAAAATCGCCCGATCCGCCATATGGTCGATGGCATAATCGCGCCATTCGCCTTCGGCCACGCGTCGTCCGTAAACTCTGAGGATGACGTCGAGCTCGGTGCGGTGGAAGGCGACAGGCGCTTTGTTGGCACCCGGCTTCCCGCCGGAATGCGTCCCAGAATGCGCCCCGGGATGCATCGACGAATGCCCGCTCGTCTTCTCGCTCGAATGCGCTGCGAAACCTGTCCGCAGCGCGGCCTTAGACCCGTCGTCTGTCTCGCTCAAGCAAGCCTCCTGATGGCCGTTCATTAAAGCGGCAATCACGCCAGGCAGGCAAGGCTAGATTGGTTGAACGTCGTGCTGCGGGAAAGAAATTTCATATTGTCGCCGGAATTCAGCCCTTCGCACGCCACTCTGGAAAGCGACTTTGACACTGCCTCAGATAATTCGACGGAGCCGGGGCGACGGTTCGCCCCCAGCCCCCGAACTCCGGTTCCGCCGAATATTGTTCCGAGTAGGTTCAATCCCCCAGAGGTAACACCTTCAAGGCCGGTCAGTCCGGCCTTTTTCTTGTCCGGGCCTTTTTCTTGTCCGGGCTTTGCCCTGTCCGTCTCTGAGATCGGGCATGGCGTCACGGACAGGTCTTTTCGGTCCTCTTCTTTCCTTTCCCCATCTGGCCCTAGAATAGGGAGCAGTCGCGGTGCCCATGCGTGATTCGCAAGGCGCTGCCGAACCGGCCCGAGGGCCCCGCATGGGAGACCGTCATGCCCCGCCTCTTCACGGCGCTCGAGCTTCCCTCCGACATCGCCTTCTCGCTGTCCCTGCTGCGCGGCGGCCTGCCCGGGGCGCGCTGGATCGATCCGGAGAACTACCACATCACGCTGCGCTTCATCGGTGATGTCGACCACCGCACCGCGAACGAGGTCGCGGGCACGCTGGCGCAGGTGAGCCGGCCGGGTTTCGAACTCTCCTTGTCGGGCCTCGGCACGTTTGGCGGGCGCAAGCCCCATTCGGTCTGGGCGGGCGTCTCCGCCGGCGACAAGCTTCGCGAATTGCAGGCGGACCTGGAACGCCGGCTGCAGCGTCTCGGCCTCGATCCAGACCGGCGCAAATTCAGCCCGCATGTGACGCTCGCGCGCCTCAAGACGGCGAGCCAGGGTGATGTGGCCGCCTATCTGGCGCTGCGCGGCGATTTCCGCACGCCGCCCTTCGAGGTCGGGCGTTTCGTGCTTCTCTCCTCGCGCGATTCCAGAGGCGGCGGACCCTACATCATGGAAGAAGCCTACCCGCTCGCGGCCTGAAGGCCTCCGGACGCGCAGGGCGGAGCACGCCCTCACCCCCCTCAATCGCGCATCGGATTGCGCGGCGCGTGCGCCCGCCCGTCGAGAAAGCCGAGATCGCGCAACCGCGCCTCCGGCATGTCGTCGAGATCGAGCAAGGCCTGCTTCTGCCGCCAAGCCATTAATTTTCGCATGAGCAAACCAACCCAGCGGACGCGCCGAACCGGGCGCCCGCCGGTGAGCGTTTGAACGGACATCGCCGGCATCTCCTGATGTGATGCCCATGTCTAGCGCTTGCTCCGCACCGCGATCCAACCAATAATCGGCGGTCCGTAATAAGGTGTCTTTATGCCTTTATCGCTTCCTCCCGTAACCGCGATCCGCGTTTTCGAAGCCGCCTCGAGGCATCTGAACTTCACGGCGGCCGCTGAAGAGCTCGCCATGACGCAGGCCGCCGTCAGCTATCAGATCAAGCTTCTGGAAGAGCGTCTCGGCACGCACCTCTTCGTGCGCCGGGCCCGTGGCGTCGAGCTGACGGAGGCGGGCGCACGGCTCGCGCCCGCCGTGCAGCGGGCCTTCGACGGTCTGCGCGAGAGCTTTTCCGCCCTTGCCACCTCCAACGAGGGCATTCTTTCGGTCAGCGCTGTCATCACCTTTGCCGCGACCTGGCTCGTACCCCGGCTCGGCATCTTCCAGCTCGCCCACCCTGAAATCGCGGTGCGCCTGGAGACGAGCAATCATTTCACGAATTTCGCCCGCGATGCCGTGGATGTCGGCGTCCGGGCAGGCCGCGGCGACTGGCCGGGCCTCACCAGCCACAAGCTGCGCGACATCGCCTTCTCGCCGATGATGAGCCCGGCGCTCGCCGCGCGTCTCGGCCCTGCGCCGAAGCCCGAAGACCTTCTCGATCTTCCCTTGATCGATCCGTCGGATTCCTGGTGGACGGACTGGTTCCGCCTCGCCGGTATCGAGGCCGGCGACATCGAGGAACGTTCGGGCCTGCATCTTCTGTCCCAGCATCTCGCCGCCCGCGCGGCCATTGCCGGCCAGGGCGTCGCGATTCTCGAACCGGCCTTTTTCCGCGAGGAGATGGCGGCGGGGCGCCTCGTTCAGCCTTTTCCCCTCGCCGCCTCCTCCAACTGGGCCTATTACCTCGTCTATCCCGAGACCCGCCGTCCGCCCCGCAAGGTGCGCGCCTTTCGCGATTGGATCGTGAGCCGTCTGCAGGAAGAGGCGGCGCTCCGCCCGGAGAGGGCGGCCGCAGACGCACCTGATCCCCGCATGAGCTGATGTCGCGATGCCGTCAGGCAGCGCCGGTCATTCGCGCCAGTCATCCTCACCGATCATGGGCGGCGTTGGCAGTCCGCCTCCCCGCTCCAGATAAAGGCGCACGGCCAGATAGGCGCACGCACGGACGCCTCGGCATCATCCCCGCATCAGCGACGCACGGAAAGGCTCGAACATGAAAATCGGCTTCATCGGATTGGGCCAGATGGGCACCGGCATGGCGAAAAACCTCATCGCCGCCGGTCACCAGGTCACGCTCTACAACCGCACGCGTTCCAAGGCGGAAGCCCTTGCCGGAGATAGTGCAACCGTCGCTGAGACGATCGCCGACGCCTGCCGCGGCGAAGCCGTCTTCACCATGCTGCCGGACGACAAGGCGCTCGCAGGAATCGTCGACGGCACCGACGGCATCCTGGAAAACCTCTCCAAGGGCGCGCTCCATATCTCGTCGAGCACGATCAGCGTCGCGATGGCGGAGCGCCTTGCCGCGTCCCATGCCGAAAAAGGCCAGGCGTTTCTTTCAGCGCCCGTCTTCGGGCGTCCGGAAATGGCCGCCGCCGGCAAGCTCTTCGTCGTCGCCGGCGGCGCCGAGGCCGCGATCGAAAAGGCCAAACCGCTCTTCGACGCGATCGGCCAGCGCACCTTCGCCATATCCGAGGTGCCGAAGGGCGCAAGCCTCGTAAAACTCTCCGGAAATTTCCTCATCGCCTCGGTGATTGAATCCCTCGGCGAGGCGATCGCCCTCGTCGACAAAGGCGGCATCGACAAGAAAGCCTATCTGGAGCTTCTCACCTCGACGATTTTCGGCGCCCCCGTCTACCAGACCTATGGCGGCCTCATCGTGGAGGAGAAGTTCGAGCCGGCCGGCTTCGCAGCACCCCTCGGCAAGAAGGACGTCGATCTCGCCTTACAGGCGGGCGATGCCCTGAACGTTCCCCTGCCGATCGCAAGCCTCTTGCACGACCGCTTCCTGCGGCTTCTCGCCCATGGCGGAGAAAACCTCGACTGGTCGGCCATGGGCGCGCTCGCGGCAAAGGATGCCGGCAGACAGAACTAGCCTCTCTCTCGACCTTCTTCGTGCGTCGCCTTCTGGCGCTGCGCACGCCATTCCTCGCGCGTGATTTCCCAGACCTCCGAGGGCAGCCGGCCGCTGACGAAATTGCGCTCCGTCACCGCGACGAGGCGCATGCCGCCGCGCGCAGAGATACGCCTGGAGCGTTGGTTCGCGACCGCCTTGGAAACACGCAGCACCGGCTCGCCGAGCGTTTCAAACCAGAACGCGCTGACGGCCTCGGCCGCCTCGTTCATCAAGCCCTGCCCTTGCCATTCGGGTGCCAGCCAGAAGCCGCGATGATCGTCGCCGCTGTCCCGCTTCAGACTGATCACGCCGATCAGCTCGTCCAGCCCCACTTTCGGGCGCAGCGTCCAGTGCCATTCGCGCCCGGCCTCGATCGCCGGCAGCGCCACGTCGCGGAGATAGGTGAGCGCCCCGTCCTCGGGATAGGGCCACGGCACCACCGCGTTCAGATAGCGGACGATTTCAAACTGCGGAAATCTGCTCTGAATGGCGCCAGCGTCATCGATCCGCAATGGTCGCAAGGTTAGGCGCGGCGTCGAGAGCTCGGGAATTTTCCGCATGGCCGCAGACACAACCGTCTTATTGCCCGCGCGCCAGGAGGATGCGGAAGGCGAAGGCGCCGAAAATGCTGGCACACAGCCAGTCGATCGCGCGCGAGATCTTGCGCGAACGGCGCAAAGTGCCGGAAACGCGGTCGGCCGCGAGCACCATTGCTGCGCAGGAAGGAACGCCGAGACAGATGAAATAAGATCCGAGAAACGCCAGCTTGGCAGAGGCGTGCGGGTCGTTTACCGAAATGAATTGCGGCAGGAAGGTCACGAAGAACAGAACGATCTTCGGATTGAGGAGATTGATGCCGAAACCTGCAAGCCAGCTCTTCACGAGCGGCTGTCTGGAGCGCAGGCTCGTATCGAGGGTCAAAGCCGAACCGTGGCGGATCGCCTGGAACGCGAGGTAGAGAAGATAGAGCGCTCCGACAATCTTCACCGCGAGGAAGGCCTTTGGCGAGGCGGCGAGGAGCGCCGACAACCCGAAGGCCGCGAGCATCGTGTGCACCACGAGGCCCGAAGTCGCGCCCAGCATGGCGGCAAGTCCGGCCGCGCGTCCCTGCGTCAGCGTGCGGCTGAGAAACAGCGTCATATCGGGGCCGGGCGTAATGATGAGCACGGCGGCCGCGAAGGTGAAGGTGGCGATGACCGCCAGCGAAGGAAGAAAGTCCATACGCGTCTCCTGAGGACCGCATTCATGCCTCTTGCCGTTGTCACGCGCCACCCGTTTTTTGCGCCGGTTTTGCGGCTGATGCCCGCGGCCGGCGCCATCGACTTCGTGAAAAGCCGCCCGACGATGACGGCGCTCATCGCGCTTCTTGCGATCCTTCTCGTCTTCGCCGCCTTTCCCGCCATCGATCTCGCCGTCGCCAGGCTCTTCTTCGATAGCGGCCATGGGTTCACGGTGACGGGCGCACCGCCCTTCTGGCGCAATGTCGGCCGCGGCCTCGAAATCTTTATCGGCATCGCCATCGGGCTGCCCTTCCTCGCCAGACTTCTATGGCCGGACAGGCCGATGCTCGTGCGCCCGCACAAGCCGGTCTTCCTCTATCTCGTCCTGGCGATTGGGCCGGGGCTTCTCGTCAACGGCCTTCTCAAGACCTTCTCGGCGCGCCCGCGCCCGCGCCACCTCTTCGAATTCGGCGGCGAAGAGGTGTTCGCCCGGGTCGGCGATCTCTCCGGCACCTGTCATTCCAACTGCTCTTTCGCCTCCGGCGAAGCCGCCTCCGCCTTCTGGCTGATCGCGCTCGTCTTCGTCGTGCCGAGGGCCTGGCGCCTGCCCGTCTTCCTCGCGACTTTCGCGCTTCTCCTCATCGTCTCGTGGACGCGCCTCGCCATGGGCGGGCATTTCTTGAGCGACATCCTCGTCGCCTGGCTCGTCACCTTCCTCGTCATGATCGTTTTGCGCCTGCCGGTGCTCTACCGGTTCCAACCCGAGATCGATCGCGGGGTCACCGCCGCCCTCACCACTCTCGGGCGCAGGCTCAACGCGGCGGCGCGGTTCGTCTTCTCCACCCGCACATAAGGCCGCAGGCCGCGTCTTCATCGACATCAAGCCGGCGCCTCACGTCTTGCACCGCACCGCACCCGGCCTATAGTGCGCGGCCGATCATAACCCTGCGCAACAAGCGGATTTCCATGGCTTCCGACGTCAAGAAAGTGGTGCTCGCCTATTCCGGCGGCCTCGACACCTCCATCATCCTGAAATGGCTGAAAGTCACCTATGACTGCGAGGTGGTGACCTTCACCGCCGATCTCGGTCAGGGCGACGAGCTCGAGCCGGCCCGCAAGAAGGCGGAGATGCTCGGCATCAAGGAAATCTACATCGAGGACCTGCGCGAGGAATTCGTCCGCGACTTCGTCTTCCCGATGTTCCGCATGAACGCCGTCTATGAAGGCGTCTATCTTCTCGGCACCTCGATCGCCCGCCCGCTCATCTCCAAGCGGCTCGTGGAAATCGCCCACGAGACCGGCGCCGATGCGATCGCCCATGGCGCCACCGGCAAGGGCAACGACCAGGTGCGCTTCGAGCTCAGCGCCTATGCGCTCGACCCCGACATCAAGGTGATCGCCCCCTGGCGCGAATGGGACTTCAAGTCACGCACCGACTTGATCGAGTTCGCCGAGAAGAACCAGATCCCCGTGCCGAAGGACAAGCGCGGCGAGGCGCCCTTCTCCGTCGATGCGAACCTCCTGCATTCCTCATCGGAAGGCAAAGTCCTGGAAGATCCGAACGAGGAGCCGCCGGCCTACGTCTTCCAGCGCTCCGTCTCCCCTGAGGAAGCGCCCGACAAGGCGACCATCATCGAGATCGCCTTCAAGAACGGCGACGCCGTTGCGATCGACGGCAAGGCGATGAAGCCGCATGAGCTTCTGGCGGCCCTCAACGATCTCGGCCGCGACAACGGCATCGGCCGCGTCGATCTCGTCGAAAACCGCTTCGTCGGCATGAAGAGCCGCGGCATCTACGAGACGCCGGGCGGCACCGTTCTTCTCGAAGCCCACCGGGCGATGGAATCGATCACGCTCGACCGCGGCGCCGCCCATCTCAAGGACGAGTTGATGCCGAAATACGCCGAGCTCGTCTACAACGGCTTCTGGTACGCACCGGAGCGCGAGATGATCCAGGCGCTCGCCGACAAGAGCCAGGAGAAGGTCGAAGGCACCGTCCGCCTGAAACTCTACAAGGGCAATGTCATCGTCATCGGCCGGGCGAGCCCGCAATCGCTCTACAATGACGAACTCGTCACCTTCGAGGACGATCGCGGCGCCTACGACCAGCGCGATGCGGCGGGCTTCATCCGCCTGAACGCCCTGCGCCTGAGAACGCTCGGTATGCGCGACCGCCTGAAAGGCTGACGGAAAGCCCGCATTTCTTTGCAATTTGAAGGGACCGGGACCATCTATTCGTCATGTCCTGGTCCTTCCCCATCGGCCGGCTCTTCGGCTCGGAAATCCGCATCCACGCCACCTTCTTTCTTCTGTTGGCGTGGATCGGCTTTGCGCATTACCAGATGGGCGGGGCTGCCGCCGCCATCGGCGGCGTGCTCTTCATCCTGGCAATCTTCGCCTGCGTGGTGGCGCATGAATTCGGCCACGCGCTGACGGCGCGCCGTTACGGCATCAAGACGCCCGACATCACGCTTCTGCCGATCGGCGGGCTCGCCCGCCTTGAACGCATGCCGGAAAATCCGCGCGAGGAAATCCTCGTCGCGCTCGCCGGCCCGGCCGTCAACATCGTCATCGCCGCCATCTTGATCCTTGCGCTCGGCGGCGCCGTCGATACGGCCTCGCTCGCCTCGCTCGACAATCCGCAGGTGAGCTTTTTGGCACGCCTTGCCGGCGTCAATCTCTTCCTCGCCCTCTTCAATCTCATTCCGGCCTTCCCGATGGATGGCGGGCGCGTCCTGCGCGCGGCCCTCTCCTTCAGGCTGAGCCGCCCGGCCGCCACCACGATGGCGGCGCGCATCGGCCAGGGCATTGCGGTCGGCTTCGGCTTTCTCGCCCTTTACGGCAATCCGATCCTCCTCCTCATCGCCGCCTTCATCTTCTTCGCCGGCAATGCGGAAGCGCGCTCCGTCGGCCTCGAAGATGCCGCCCGCGGGCTCAGAGTGCGCGATGCCATGATCAGCGAGTTCGAATCCCTCGCCCCTTCCGCCACCTTGGGCGACGCGGCGGAACTCCTTCTGCGCACGACACAGCACGAATTCCCGGTCGTCGATGGCAGCGGCCGTCTGCGCGGCATCCTCACGCGCGCGACGCTGATCGAAAAGCTGGCAGCGGAAGGGCCGGACGCCCCCGTCCTGCATGTCATGACGACCGATATTCCGGTGATTGCCGCGCGCGCCCGCCTGAGCGATGCGCTGAAACGTCTCCAGGCCGGCATGGCGCCGGCGGTCGGCGTCGTGGAGGGCGGCATCAGCCTGGCCGGCCGCACCGAAGGCGGCCGCTTCATCGGCTATATCACCGTCGACAACATCGACGAGCTGATGATGATCCGCGGCGCCACCGGGCCCGCCTCACCACCAAGCCGCGGCCCCGGCCCCGCCGTGCCGCAATAGGTCGTTGCGAAGACTTTCTGCGGGGCGCACCCAACCGCCCCGGCAGCAGCGACTCGAAATCCCGCGGGCGGAGCCGAACGAACCCCGATCAACGACTGACACGAAGTTCGGAAAGGGAGTCGCCGATCTGTTTGAACGCAGTGGTGAGTTCCGAGCTCGATGGAGAATCAAAGAAGTATTCAGACTGGGTGGCACAACGCCGCATCATTGACTTGGTTGAGTTGTCGACATCACTACCAAAAGCAATAGTATAAACCAAAATACCAGCGTTCTTCATCGAAGTACATACGGCTTCGAGACGATCGTCCAGCTCGCCTGCGGCCGCATTGGCGTCCCAGGTTGTGCCTAACATGTCATCGGGCAACGTTTTATAAGCCGAATAAAAATAAACATCGGGATTTGAATTCTGTTTTCCATATTCGGTATTCTGGCCATCTGTCATGATAATAACGGCCTTATCCATCAGCTCGTTATCATAGTCGAGCGGTAAGCCATGGGCAGCCATGTCACCTCCCCAGAGACCACGCCAGCTTGGGGAAAGCATTCTCCAACCCCACACCGCGCCGAGATTGATATGAGTACCGCCCACAGCCTTCATTGAATTAATAGCTCCGAGTATCGACTGTTTAGAAGAGGTCATAGGCGTAAGCTCCTGAGGACAGTTTTTGTTTGGTCCAAAATCTTCATTAAAAGGAGTATTGTAGATAACATCTACATCATCAGGTTCGCACGTCTCTTCATATTTAGTACAAATAAACCAAAAATATTCTACGCAACGGCGGGTACATGCCCCTGGCGTGGTTATAGATCGCGCCCAATTGTTCACAGTTTCATTGCGTTTGGTAGACGAATAATTCGTTGGATAAGGCCACCAATAAGGTGCGAATAGGTACTCATTGCCGCGCGTGGGCGGAGTATCAGTCACATCTTCTCCGTCGGGGCGAGCCTCAACACATCCGTTCCAATGATATCCTTCGGATTGAGCAAAGTCTTTCGTGCTCGGATCAGGGCTAAGCCATGATGAATTGGCCGGACCAATGTTGACGGCCTGCGAGAAGGGCACCAAACCAACATAAAGATTTTGGCCGACTGAATCGTCTCCAAACAATATATTAATCAGTTCGTTAGCGGCATTTTTCAAAGACGAAAGCTTCGTACCCAACATCGAGCCCGTATTGTCGAGCACCATCACGACTTCGAGCCCGCCCATCTCGCGCGTGACCTCCGAATAGGCGCTCACCGTCAGCGACTTGAAGCCGAGGAGGCGCATGAACGTGGTCGGCACCTTCGCCGAGGCATTCACGGTGATCGTGGTCTGCGCCGCATTCACCGAGGCCTTGACGTCGACGATATGGGCATCCGCATAGCCGTCGGGAAAGTTCGCCCGGACGAACTGCTCCACCTCTTCCTGCACATTGGTCGAGTTGATCCGCGATCCGGCCGCAAGCCCGCCGGCATCGGCGGCATTCAGGAGCTTCGCCTGAACGAACTGCGCGCGCCCGACATCGACGGCAAAGCCCATCAGGGCGATCAGCCCGAGCGCCGAGAACCCGATCAGCGGCGCAACGGAACCGTCTTCCCGGCGCAGATAGCGGTGAAAGAGGCGACGGAGAGAACACAACATCACGAACATCCCGCTGTCGTCGTCAGCTGCCCCAGACGGGGGCGGAACATGGCGTATTTGTAGATACCGTGGTCACCGAAGAAGTAGCTGCCGAACGTCGGCGTCCACTCGTAGAACACCTCGGTGATGATGAGATAATCCTTGGGATCGAGCGTGAGGTCGCCCGGCACGTCGGCGATGTCGCCGATATCGCCGATGCGGCTCGCCACATCGAGTGTCCCGCCGCCCTTGCACTGCCATTTGACCCGGATCTTGGTCTCATCGCTGTCTCGGGCGACGGCGCTCAGGATGACGAGGCCGTGGTCGCTGAAATCGAGCGGCTTCATCAACTCGGTCGACGCCTGGAACAGCTGGTCGGCCATCGAATAGGTGAGGGTCTTGTCGCGGGCCACGGCGTCGGCGACGGTGAAGGCCATCTTGTCGGCCTTCTGCTGCACCAGGATATAGCGGCTCATTTCAAAGCCGCCGAGCGTCAGGATCACAAGGAAGGGCGCCGAAAGCGCGAATTCGAGCGCGGCCACACCCGCCTCGTTGCGCCGGAGGGCGCGCAAACGCGCAGATACTCGGCGTGCCACCCGCCGTGATATCCCACATGCCAGATTCAGGATCGGTCGCATCAGAAAGGCTCGTTCTTCACCACCGCATGCACGGTGATATCGAGGGTGTTGTCGCTGCCGCCGAGGATTGAGCCGATCATCGGCGTGATGAACTTCCAGGGATAGGTGATGGTGTAGACGACGACCTTCTTGCCTCCGCCGTAACCCGGCGTGCCGGCATTGTCGTCGTATTTGCCGTTGCCGTTGAGGTCGGTGTAGTTCTCGCCATCATCGCGCACGCCATTGCCGTTGGCGTCGATGAACGGCTCTGGGCCTGCGGTCATTTCGTCGAAATCGGTGAAGGAGCGGCTGCTGATCTTGACCCTGGCCGGGTCGATCAGAACGCTTGCATCGCCCTCGAGGGCAGCACGGATCGTCTGCTCGCGGGAGCGCTTGTTCTCTTCATCGGTGTAGCCCGTGCGCCCCAGCCGGGTCGCGGTATAGCTCGCATGCTCCAGCACGCTTTCCGCCGAAAGATAAAGCCCGAGCTCGACGATCCCCATCATCATGAAGATCAGGAGGGGCGAAATCAGCGCGAATTCCACCGCCGTCGCGCCGTCTTCGTCGCGACGCCACCGCGAGCCTCTTGTTCGATGTCGTCCGAGCATAGTTAACGCCTTACGATGACGTTTTCTTTTGTCGCTTTGAGCCGTCATGTGGCTTGCATCTTCGCTCCAAAAAAGCACGAAGCGATTAAAATGCGCTGCATTTTTCGGGAAACCTGCAAGAAGCCTCAATGAGGTGTTAAGCGGCGCGTGAAAAATCCGAAAAAATGTGTCAAAGGGCCTTTCTGAGGCGCCTTTTCAGCGCTTCGGACGATGTTTGCGCCACAACCCCTGTCTTCCATGACTGGAATGGAGTATGGGCGGCGCACATATAAAGGCCCTCATGACAAAGACTCTTCGTAACATCGCCATCATCGCGCATGTCGATCATGGCAAGACGACGCTCATCGACGTGCTCCTCAAGAGCTCGGGCTCCTTTCGCGAGGGGCTGCGTGTCGCCGAGCGCGCCATGGATTCCAACGCGCTGGAGCGCGAGCGTGGCATCACCATTCTCGCCAAGGTGACGTCGCTCGTCTGGAACGACGCGCGCATCAACATTGTGGATACGCCAGGCCATGCCGATTTCGGCGGCGAGGTGGAGCGCATCCTCAATATGGTCGACGGCGCCCTCCTCCTGGTGGACGCGGCCGAAGGCCCGATGCCGCAGACGAAATTCGTGCTCACCAAGGCGCTCGCCGCCGGGCTGAAGCCGATCGTCGTCATCAACAAGGTCGACAAGGGCGATGCCCGCCCCGACTATGTCCTCAACGAGGTCTTCGATCTCTTCGCCGCCCTCGGCGCCTCCGAAGAGCAGCTCGACTTCCCCGTGCTTTATGGCTCCGCCAAGCAGGGCTGGATGGCGGAGACGCCGCAAGGCCAGCATCAGGGCATCGATGCGCTCCTCGATCTCGTCGTGCGTCACGTCAACGCGCCGACCACCGAGGAAGGCCCGTTCCGGATGCTGGCGACGACGCTCGAAGCCGATCCCTTCTTGGGCCGCATCCTCACCGGTCGCGTGCGCTCCGGCGAGATAAAGCCCGGCCAGACAGTGAAGGCGCTGTCGCGCAAGGGCGACGTCGTGGAAAACTTCCGCGTCTCCAAGGTTCTCGCCTTCCGCGGCCTGGAACGTCAGCCGATCGACAAGGGCGAGGCCGGCGACATCGTCGCTCTCGCCGGCATGAGCGAGGCGACCGTCGCCGATACGCTCGCCGATCCGGAGGTGACGACGCCGATCGCCGCTCATCCGATCGATCCCCCGACGCTCTCCATGTCGTTTCGCATCAATGACGGGCCGCTTGCCGGGCGCGAGGGCTCCAAGGTGCAAAGCCGCGTGATCCGCGAGCGCCTTTTGCGTGAAGCGGAAGGCAACGTTGCGCTGAAGATCACGGAATCGACCGACAAGGACGCCTTCGAGGTCGCCGGTCGCGGTGAATTGCAGCTCGCCATCTTGATCGAGACCATGCGCCGCGAAGGCTTCGAGCTGACCATCGGCAAGCCGCGCGTCGTCAACAGGACGGACGAGAATGGCGAGGCGCTGGAACCGATCGAAGAGGTCACGGTCGACGTCGACGACGAGTTTTCCGGCGTCGTCATCGACAAATTGTCGACCCGCCGCGGCGAGATGGTGCAGATGCAGCCTTCGGGCGGCGGCCGCACCCGCATCGTCTTCTATGTCCCGACCCGCGGGCTTATCGGCTATCAGCCGGAGCTTTTATCCGACACGCGCGGCACGGCGATCATGAACCGCGTCTTCCATGAATGGCAGCCCTGGCGCGGCGAGATTCCGAGCCGCCAGCGCGGCGTCTTGATCTCCAACGGCACCGGCGCCGCCGTGCCTTACGCGCTGTTCAATCTTCAGGACCGCGGTTCGATGATGATCGGCCCGGGCGAGGCCGTCTATCCGGGCATGATCGTGGGCGAACATTCGCGCGGCAACGATCTCGAGGTGAACGTCCTCAAAGGCAAGCAGCTCACCAACATCCGCTCCGCGGGCAAGGATGATGCCGTGCTGTTGACGCCGCCCTTGAAGCTCAGCCTGGAACAGGCGCTGTCCTACATCGCCGAAGACGAACTGGTTGAAATCACGCCGCAATCGATCCGTCTGCGCAAGGCGATCCTCGATCCGAACGATCGCAAACGGGCCGAGCGCAACAAAAAAGATGCCGCTTGACGTATCGAGAGTGATTGCTCGAAAGGGGCGAAGCGGCTTACGCTTCGCCCATGAGCGCTGTCGTTATCGATATCCGCTATGCGGAACATTCCGACGCAACCGCCATCGCGGATGTGCATGAGCGTTCCTGGAGCGAGGCCTATGCCGGCATCCTCCCGGCCGTCGCGCTTCGCCAGATGGTCGCCCGCCACGGACCCCGCCACTGGGTGGAGGTGATCGGCCGCAGGCGCAATGTCCTCGTTCTGGAAGTGGGCGGCGTGATCGCCGGCTATGCCACCTTCGGCGTCGCCAGACAGCGCTCTCATGCCCGTACGGCCGAGATCTACGAGCTCTATCTCCTGCCGGAATATCAGGGCATCGGCGGCGGACGCCTGCTCTTCGAAGAGACCTGCCGCACCTTGAAGGAGCGCGGCTTCACCCGCCTCATCGTCCGCGCTTTGACGGAAAACGCCCGCGCGCTCGAATTCTACGAGCGCCGCGGCGGCGAAATCCGCTCCATGGCGCAGACGCTTTTCGGCGAGCGGCGCATGCCCGTCGCGGTTTTTTCGTTCAAGCTCTAAGAGCGGTCGAGCGTTCAGACGACACTCTGAAGCTTCTTCTTAAGCGCGTCCGCATCGCCGGCGAGAAGCAGCACCTTCACGCGGCTCGTCCCCCCGCTTGCGACCGACACCGAACTCTTCGGCACACCGAGCGCCTTCGCCACCAGATTTTCGAGCGCCTTGTTGGCCGCGCCCTTTTCCGGCACGGCCCGCACGCGCGCCTTTATGACGGCGCGCCCGTCGGCAAGCTCTTCCACCCCTTCGAGCGCATCCTTGGCGGCCTTCGGCGTCAGACGCACCGAAAGCAGGAGCCCCTCGGAGGTCGCCCTAAACGGATCGCTCAAAAGATAATGGAAATTCTGACACTATTTAGCACGCGCTGCATGAATAATATCATCACCATTCCTAGATCGCCGAACGCGCGGATATATCAACGAATTCTGGTGTGACACCCTTCATGCAAATTAGCCGTACGATCGTTGCCACGCTCGGGAGCATGCGCGATCGTATGCTCAGCTTGGTGTCGGAATGCGTCTTCAAGAAACCCAATAACATCATCCCGCGCCTGCTCAAATTGCACGCGATCCAAATCTCCAACAAACCGTGAATTGGACATGACGAATGCCATTTTGGTCATTCCAAGCCTCCTATCTAGCGCCGCACCTTCTTAGAAAGGCGATACATCACATCGAGACATCGAGAAGTTGAGAATGTGAGTATTAGATAACTAATTCTATTGTTAAAATAAGCTTTTTTGCTGTCAATGCACGCAAAGCCAAATGTATTTTTTGTATTAATTTCATTTATAGATTGCGCCGAAGTTATCGGGGTCACCACACAAGCGCGGTAATAACGGCGCCAATTTCTATTAGCATTCACGTAACGCCGACAGATCCACCTTAAAATAAGATGATTGCTATAAAAATAGTATTTTTTCTTCTCTATTATCTCGAAAAATGCTGTATTCTTTCTGTAATCAAACGAACACAAATCAGAATCGACGCGATCTCGTGCATTGGAAGAATCCCATTGGCTTCGCGCCGCCGTTCCTATGGAGCCATTTCCAGAGAGGGTCTTCAGAGAAAAATGGCAGTCGTGTCCCGTCAAATCTCGGAACACAACCGAATTAATATTAGCTATATGCGTAAGCTCGGAAACGATGTGTTCCTTAAGTTCAGATGTATTATTTCCATTTTCGGCAAGGACACCCTCAAGCGAATCAAATTTCGCCTTCAGCGACAAGATGTTTTCAAGCGTTTTATAGAATTTTCTGCGTTCGTGAATCAATTTTATATTAAACCATATTATGAGCATTGTTAGGCACACAAATACAATAATATAACGATGCTCATAAGCCCATAACGCATAGGGATCTGAAATGATATAACTATATATATTCCGGAATCGCCCATCGTGATCATTGGAGTTGACATAAGAAAGAGCCAACACCAAGGCGCCAGAAGTGCCCATCACCCAATAAAATATATAAACTGGGTATGATATAATTTTGCCGAACATGCCATGATCGCTCAAGGTGCGCTCCAGCGATTCGAATAGAAATATACAACTACTAAACGAAGCGCAAACTCGCAACCACCTCTGCCTGCGGCCATTTTTCTAAATGCACAGGTAGAGCTCACCGCTTTCATTCGTATCGAAATGAACGGCTCGCTCAAAAGACGACGGGATAGATGTAATAGACGATGATCCGCTGCAGCAGAAAGATGAGAAGGATCGCAATGATCGGCGAGATGTCGAGACCGCCGAAGGCCGGCACGAAGCGCCGGATCGGCCGCAGCACCGGCTCCGTCAGCTGATACAGCATGCGCCCGATCGTCGAGACCACCTGATTGCGCGGATTGACGACGTTGAAGGCATAAAGCCACGAGAAGATCGCGCTGGCGATGATCACCCAGGTATAAAGATTGAGGATCAGAAGGATAACGTCGAGAATGGCGCGCATGGAGGTCCGAGGTGTCTGTGGTGGCAGGACGCTCGCCCATGTAGCTGCCAAGCCGGCGCCTTACAAGGCGTGATCCCGCCGCGCCCCGGCCGTCGAAGCGCACCCTTCAACACACCGGCGTCGATCTTACGCGACGAGCCGGCAAAGCCGCCGCACCTCTTCGGCCCCATGGGCGCCGGAGCTGAGGGCCACTTCGCGGGCGATCCGGTCTTCCTCGCGGCACAGGTCGCGCTTGGCGCGCAGGGCGCGGATGAGGGCGTTGGCGGCGCAGCTGCGTGCCGGATCTCCCGGCTGATAGACTTCCTGCATCAGGAGTATGATCTTGGCATCTTCGCCCATGGCAAAGTCCCTCCTTCGCAGATGACAACGCCCTTTGATTCAAAAGCGTTTCAACTCCGCGACAGTAAGTGCGCGTTATGCTTAACCGTTGGTTACGCCCCCGCGCAACGAGCGCGGCCCCACCTGTGGAAAGCGCCTGCGAACTCTCCTTTACCGGCTCAAGCTTGCGCCGACGATGCTTCGAAATGCAGGGCAGCATCTCTTCGTTCATCGCCGCTTTGCGCGCCACCGCGCCACGCCCGTCAGGCGGCGAGATCGTGATGCGGCAGCTTGCTGCGCTGGCTCACCGCCCAGCCGGAGACGGTCACCGGCTCGCGCTCGAAACGCGGCAGAAGGCTGCGCCCCAGAATATGGTCGGCGGCCTTCTCGCCCACCATCAGCGAGGGCGCGTTGAGATTGCCGTTGGTGATCTGCGGGAAGATGGAGGAATCGGCCACTCTGAGCCCGTCGACCCCGATCACCCGGCATTGCGGATCGACGACGGCGCCGACATCATCGGCGGCCCCCATGCGACAGGTGCCGCAAGGGTGATAGGCGCTTTCGACCTCGCCTCGTACGAAATCGTCGAGTGCCGCATCGCTCATCACCTCCGGCCCGGGCGCAAGCTCTTCGCCTGAGAACTCGCCGAAGGCCGGCTGCGCAAAGATCTCGCGGGCAAGCCGGATCGCCGCCCGGAAATCCCGCCAATCCTGCTCGTGGCTCATGTAATTGAAGCGGATCGCAGGCGCCGTAGGAGCGTCCGGCCCCTTCAGCCGCACAGAGCCGCGCGAGGGTGAGCGCATCGGCCCGATATGGATCTGATAGCCATGCGCGCTCGCCGCCGCACTGCCGTCATAGCGCACCGCCGCCGGCAGGAAATGCATCTGCAGATCGGGATATTCGACGCCCGGCGCGGAGCGGATGAAGGCGCAGGCCTCGAAATGGTTGGTGGCGCCGAAACCGGTGCGCGTCAAAAGCCAGCGCGTACCGATTCGCCCGCGGCCGACGAGCCCGAGATGCGGGTTGAGCGTGACCGGCTTGCGGCATTCCTGCTGCACATAGACTTCGAGATGGTCCTGCAGATTGCCGCCGACGCCCGGCCTGTCGGCAACGACATCGATGCCCTGTTCCCGCAAATGCTCGGCCGGCCCGATGCCGGAGAGCATCAAGAGCTTCGGCGAATTGATCGACGAGGCGGAGACGATGATTTCCCGCCTTGCCCGGATCGTCTCGCGGGCACCGCCGCGGGAGACGACGAGCCCGACGGCCCGACGATCCTCAAACAGGATGCGCTCCGCCAGCGTATTGCTCATGAGCTCGACATTCGCCCGCTTCAAGGCCGGGCGCAGATAGGCCTGGGCCGACGACCAGCGCTGGCCGCGCCACACCGTCATCTCCATCGGCCCGAAGCCTTCCTGAGCCGAGCCGTTGTAATCGAAGGTGAGCGGATAACCCGCCTCAGAACCCGCCCGGATGAAGGCCGAATAAAGTGGATTGCGCATCATGCCGCGCGTCACATGCATCGGCCCGTCGCTGCCGCGCCAGCCGGCCTCGCCGCCATGGCTCGTCTCCAGCCGCTGGAAATACGGCGCGACGTCGGCATAGCCCCAGCCGCCTGCTCCCATCTCCTGCCAGGTATCGAAATCCTGAGGATGGCCGCGCACATAGACCATGCCGTTGATCGATGAGGAGCCGCCGATCACCTTGCCGCGCGGGCAGGCGAGCGACCGGCCGCCAAGATGCGGCTCGGGCTCGCTGCGATAACCCCAATCGTAGCGGCTCGTATTCATCGGGATCGAGAAGGCCGCGGGCATCTGGATGAAGGGCGAGACATCGCTGCCGCCATATTCCACCACGAGCACGCTGTTCTGCCCGTCCTCTGACAGCCGGTTGGCGAGCACGCAGCCGGCGGAGCCGGCGCCGATGATGATGAAGTCGACTTCACGCATGAGGGTGTTTCCGCAACAAAAGAGCATCGACGGCGTCTTCGAGGAGCGCGGCTGCGCCGTCCGGATCGGCCGGGCCGGCCAGCGAACGGCGGATCCACACCCCATCGATGAGCGAGGCGACCGTCTCCGCAATCCGCACGGCCTCCTCGCGCGCCACCAATTCCTGCAGCGCGTGCAGGAGATTGCTTTCAAGCCGCCGCGTATAGACGCGCAGGAGACGCCGCGCTTCGGGCTCCGTCTGCGCCGCTTCGTAGAAGGCGAGCCAGGCGGAAATGACGGCCGGACGAAACTGGGCCGCCGAAAAATTCCCGGCGATGATGGCGCTGATGCGGGCCCGCGGCGTCGCCGCGTTTTTCAGGCATCTCTGCATCTCCTCGCCGAGTTCGGAGAGGAGATGGCGCATGGTGGCGAGCAGGAGCTTGTCCTTGCCGCCGAAATAATGATGCGCGAGCCCGGCCGACACGCCGGCCCGCTTGGCGATCGTGCCCATGGTGATATGCGCCATGCCTTCCTGATGGATGGCTTCGATGGCGGCGTCGATGAGCGCCTTGCGGCGCACGGGTTCCATTCCGATGCGGGGCATTGTCGTCTCCTGCCGCTCTTCTGCTTTTTTTTGATTGATCAGTCAATCAAGCAAACATTGCCATTCCGCAGCGATGGTGTTTCGATGCCGCCGCCGCGTCGCCGGCCGCCTGAGAACCAGCCGCACCGGCGGGCCTGGCGCCGTAAGCCGCGCGGCACGCGTTCAAAAACCAAGACGGAGACACCGAATGACGCCCATCGCCCGACAGCTTCTTGCCGCCCTCTCCGGCGGCATCTTCGCTTTGTCGCTTGCAGGCCCGGCGCTCTCGCAAAGCGCCCCCGACGCCTGCAAGACCGTGCGCTTTTCCGATGTCGGCTGGACCGATATCACGACGACGACGGCGCTTGCCTCGGTGGTGCTGGAAAGCCTCGGCTACAAGCCGGACGTGAAAGTCCTGTCTCTGCCGGTCACTTACGCGTCGCTGAAGAACAAGGACATCGACGTCTTCCTCGGCACCTGGCTGCCGACGATGGAGGCCGACATCGCGCCCTATCGCGAGGACGGTTCGGTGGAAACGTTGGAGCCCGCCAACCTCACCGGCGCCAAATATACGCTCGCCGTACCCGCCTACACCTACGACCAGGGCCTGAAGAGCTTTGACGACATCGCCGAGTTCAAGGACGAGCTCGGCGGCAAGATCTACGGCATCGAACCCGGCAATGACGGCAACCGTCTCATCTTGAGCATGATCGAGGACGACCAGTTCGGCCTTGGCGATTTCGAGCTCGTGGAATCCTCAGAGCAGGGCATGCTCGCCCAGGTCGGGAGAGCCATCAAGCGCGACGAGCCGATCGTCTTCCTCGGCTGGGAGCCGCATCCGATGAACGCCAATTATGACATGAAATATCTCTCCGGCGGCGACGATGTCTTCGGCCCCGATTACGGCGGCGCCACGATCTACACGAATGTCCGCGAAGGCTATCTCGACGAATGCCCGAATGTCGGCCAGTTCCTGAAGAACCTGAAGTTCACGCTGCCGATGGAAAACGAAATCATGGGCGCGATCCTGGACGACAACAAGGAAGCCCGTGCGGCCGCCAAGGAATGGCTCGAAGCCCATCCCGACACGCTCGACAAATGGCTTGAGGGCGTAAAAACCTTCTCCGGCGAGGACGGCCTGCCGGTGGTCAAGGAAAGCCTCGGCGGCTGACGCCGCGGCGGACACGTAAAATTCCGGGCCGGCGAAGATCTCCGCCGGCCCACCGCAACCCAGGACGGGGATCAGCCGTTCACCGCAAGAAGGCAGCGGATGTTCCGCCGTCAGAAGCGGTTGGGAATGCACAAAAAAAACCTGAGATCGCCGACGGCGGACCGGCTTGAAGACCTGAAGCGGGAGAACGCCGAACTGAGGGCGCGGCTCGCGGCCTTGGGCGCGGGCGAGAGCGCCACTCCCGCGGAGAAAGACGACGCCCGCGCCCGCCTGTTGCGGCGCGAAGAGCAGCAGGCGATCGTCGCCGCTCTCGGCAATCACGCGCTCGTCGGAGCTCCTCTCGACGAGCTCTTGGACGAGGCGGTCTCCGGTGTCGGCAAGGCGCTCGGCTGCGACCACACCGCCATCCTGCGGCTCCTGCCCGATAAAGAGAACTTTCTTCTGACCGCCGGCTCCGGCTGGCGGACGGGCCTCGTCGGCACGCATCTCGTCAGCGCCCGCACAGGCTCCAAAGCGTCCTTCGCCCTGTCCTCCGGGCAACCTGTCGTCACCAGCGATATGGCCCACGAATCCCGCTTCGAAGAGAGCAACATCTTTCTCGAACACGGCATCAAGAGCGGCGTGACCGTCCTCATCGGCAAGAAGGACAATCCCTGGGGCGCGCTCGGCGTGCATGCCTGCGAGACCGAGCGCTTCGTCGCCGAGGACATCGGCTTCGTCCAGGCCGTCGCCAACATTCTCGCCGTGGCGATCGAACGGCAGCGTGCCGAAACGAGGCTGCAGGCGCAGGAGCGGCGCCTGCGTCTGGCGCTCGACAGTGCCCATATCGGCACCTGGGTCCGGCACAGGGATGAGGATCTTTCCTATTGGGACGAGACCACCTTCGAGATCTTCGGCGTTCGGGAGCGAAGCGATCCGCTCACCCATGACGAAGCCCTCGCCTTCGTCCATCCCGCCGATCGCGAGCGCGTGTCGCGCGAGGTGACGGCCCTCATCGAGGAGGGCCGGCCTTTATCGATCGAGTTCCGCATCACCCGCCCGGAGGGCGAAATCCGCTGGCTCGCTTCGGCCGCCGAATGCCATGGCAGCGACCAGGGAACGCACGCCTATGGCGTCATTTACGACATCAGCGCCGCCAAGAAGGCGCAGGCCGAGCTTGCCGACAACGCCGCCCGGTACCGTCTTTCCCTGCGCGCCGTGGCAGGCGTCGTCTACCAGCGCGACATGGCGACGGGGCAGGTGACGGCGAGCGAAGGCCTGGAGAGGCTCGTCGGCGAAAGCCATGGCGGCACCTCGTTCCTGCCCTGGTGGATCGAACGTGTTCATCCCGACGACCGCGACAGGCTGCGGGCCCTCGGCACCGAGCTGAGACGCGGCGAACGCGACAGTTTTGAGGCGACATACCGCGTCCGCCATGCGGATGGTCATTGGATCGACGTCTGGGACCGTGCCTATCTCGTCTTCGACAAGGAAGGGCGCCCGAGCCGCCTCTTCGGCTTCGCCTCCGACGTGAGCGAGCTTCTCGAAATCCAGCGGCGTCAAACGGTGCTCCTGGCCGAGCTCGATCACCGTGTGAAGAACATGCTCGCCAATATCAGCGCCATTGCCACGCAAAGCCGCAGCGAGACGCATTCCATCGATTCCTTCATCCGCTCCCTGCGGGGGCGCATTCAGGCGCTCGCGGATGCGCACGAGCTTTTGAGCCGATCCGGCTGGGACGGGGCGCTGTTGCGCGATCTGGTCGAAGGGGCCTTGAGGGCCGCCGGCGGCCGCGCCAATGCCCGCGTCCAAATCGATGGGCCCGATGTGATCTTGACCCCGCGCCTCACGCAGAGCCTCGCCTTGAGCCTGCACGAACTCGCCGCCAACGCCGCCCGTTTCGGAGCGCTCTCCGCTCCGGGAGGCCATCTCAAGATCAGCTGGGAACGCGACGATCTGCGCAACGGTCATCTGTTTTCCTGGGACGAGACCGCCCCGGAGGCCCTGCAGCCGCCCGCCAATGAGGGCTTCGGCAGCTTTGTCATCCGCTCGATGATGGAAACCGAGCTACGTGAAAAGGTGCGCTTGGAATTCCGCCCCCAGGGTGTTCTGTGCACCTTCCGCATTCCGCAGATGAAGGAGGCGCCGCAGCACGTTTTGCCGGCGGCCGCACGCAGCGGGCAAAACGGCAAGGATGGGGCGGAGCCCGCTTTGCCAAAAGGCTCGATCCTGATCGTCGAGGATTCCCCGCTCCTCGCCTCCGTCATGCAGGAAGCCGTGGAATCGGCCGGATGGCCGGTCGTCGGTCTCGCCGCCGACGTCGCCGAGGCGCGTCGCATGGTGGCGGAGAAGAATTTCGCGGTCGCCCTCCTCGACCTCAACCTGCAGGACGAGATTTCGACGGAAGTGGCGCGCGATCTGCGCCGCAAGGGCGTGCCCTATGTCATCGCCAGCGCCTATCGCCCGCAGGATCTTCTGGAACCGGACTTGGCCGATGCCCCCTATCTGCCGAAACCGATCGATCAGAGAGCGCTCGTTGAAATCGTGCGCCTGTTGATGTCGAGCCCGCTTGAAAGCTTCGCGTCGGTGTGAGAGGCGATGGCCTTGTCGAGATCGACGGAGCTCGGGATCAGACGGCGGCCGACAGGGGCGAATGCCTGCGGCCTTCCCAACGGCCTTCCCAACGGCCTTCCCAGCGGCTTTCTATGACAGCGCCGTCAGGACACCATTTCAAGTCCGGCGAGCTGGCGCACCGCGGCCTCGACGGCAACGCGCTCGAAAGGCTTGCGCACGATCAGGGCATCGCGCTCGCCCACCGAGCGCAGAACTTCGCCCGGGAAAGCCGTCAGATACATGACCCGCGCCTCGTGAAAGCGGCGGATGGTGTTGACGGCGTTGAGCCCGTTGCCCTCGGCGAGGCGGACGTCGGCGAGGATGAGATGCGGCCGCTTCTCCGCGGCCTTGAAGACCGCTTCGCTCTCCTTGCTGGCCATGCCGACGACCTCGATGCCCATCCCCGACACGATGCCGGAAATGTCGCGCGCCAGCAGCGGCTCATCCTCGATGATCAACGCCGACAAGCTCGGCGAGGTGAGCATCCGGTAGCCTTCGGCAACGAGATGCTGCGCCCGATCCGGACTGATGCCGAGGATCGTCGCCACCTCGTCCGCCCGAAAGCCGCACACGGATTTTAGGGCAACGGCCTCGCGTTCTTTCAAAGGCAGACGCAGGAGACCGCCATGAAGCACTTCCTGCCCGATGGCGCGGCCGTTGCTGACCCACAAAGGCGAGATCTCGGACGCGCCCAGCTCGTGGAAATGGCGAAAGAGGATGATGAGTGGATCGCCCTGCCCGTCGAGGCGGGCCGGATCGAACCGGCGCAGGCAGCGTTCGATGACCTCGTCGGCCTGCGGCAGCGAGCCGAACAGGCAGAAGGCGTAGCGGCGAAGACGAGCCACCGCGTGTTTCACGTCGTCGGAAACCTGCGTGTTCATATTCTCCCCCGATCCGGACGAAGCTGCCCGTCCGACCGACACCCGAAGGATCAGCCTATACGAACCCAGCCGCGCCGACATTAACCTGAGCAAACTTAGTATTCAAACGCGGCTCCAGGTATCAAAAACACGTAGCCGCCTAACGACCTTAGGCGTGAAACCCCGGTAAAATATGGCAGGCTTCGCCGCCGCGGGTGATTCTTGCGCGGAACCGGGCGTTGGGGAAGAGAGCGGGCAAACGGTGCAATGACGACCGGTGACGACCGGAATGACAAGGTCCGTCGCGAGATCGCTGAGCTGATCCCGCATCTGCGCCGCTTTGCCAGATATCTCGTCCAGAACCCGGAATGGGCGGACGATCTGGTGCAGGAATGCCTGGTGCGCGCCGTCGCCTCGTTGGGGCGCTATGAAGACGGCACCAATCTGAAAGCCTGGCTCTTCACCATCCTGCGCAACATCTACAAGAACGATCTGCGCAAGAGTGCCAACCGGCGTCGGGTGGAAGAGGATCTGACGCACGAGGCGAGCACCCACAGCAAGCCCGGCCAGGAATCTGCCGTGGCTCTCCAGGAGGTGCGGCAGGCCTTCGCCCATCTCTCGCCGGAGCATCGCGAGATCCTGCTTTTGACGGCGGTCGAAGGCGTCGGCTACGAGGAAGCGGGCGAGATGCTCGATATCCCGATCGGCACGGTGCGCTCGCGCGTCTCGCGCGCCCGTGCCCGCCTCACCGAGCTCCTCGGTCGGGTAAGCGACGACGAGACGGCAGCCGAAGACGCCCGCAGCACCGAGACCGAAACCCCCGCCAAACACGGATAAGACCCGTTTCGAGGGAGCCGCAGTGGGTGGAAGCGACGCAAAAGAGCGCCTGGGTACAAACGACCCGCCGACCCAGGTCTCGGCCGCTGCTCTCGGCTGCTGATCTGCGGACGGATCCCCCGCAACGCTCTGCTGCCGCGCGGTCGCAATGCCGGCCGGTCACGCCGAGCCGACCGCCGCCCCGGGAAAATCCCCCGGCGCAATCTCTCGGCATAACGCTCGACTTAAATGCGAGACTTAATCGTCGTTTTTCGTCGACTTGAGAGAATAAAGCTCGGCCGAAGCCCCGGCCCCTTTCTCCGACGCCTCTCCGGCCGCCGCGTCAGACGCCTCTTCCGGCGTCTGCGCTGCCCCCGTAAGCGCCTGAAGCAGGCGCTCCGGCACGTCCTCTACTAGGACTTCCTCGCCGAGCTTCGCGAGCTGCCTTTGCAGGTCGTTGTCAGGCAGATTGTGGTCGGCCTGCGCGACGGGGGGCGAAGATACCATGGGATTGCCGCCGGATTGAGCTCGCGGTCTGATCATCTCAACTGCCTTGAACCAGCTGCCTTGCAACAGCGCCTAACCGGGCGATGTTGCGCAACCGCCGGTCCGCTGTCAAACGGCCGGCGACCGCACCGAAAGCGCATTTGAATCCTCGCGCGCGCCCGCTCCCGCGCTCGAAGAGGCCGCGCCGGCGGCGGTCTTGCGAACCGGGTTGCTCGGTGCTTTCCAGCGCCCCGCCTTGCGGTAGAGGCTCGTCTCCAGATCGGCGAGCGCTTCATCGAGGAAGGCGCGCATCATCGGCGAGACCGACTGCATCACATCCTCGTCGGCGCGCTGCCACAGCGCCTCGATCTCGGCGACTTTGTCCTCACCCTTCTCGGTGAGCTCGATCATGCATTTGCGCTGATCCTGCGGGGCCGTACGCCGGCGGATATAGCCGTTGCGCTCCAGACGCACCGTCATCTTCGTCACTGTCGGCGGCTGGATGGCGAGCAGGAGCCCGACATCGGAAAGGCACATCGCGCCTTTTTCCTTGAGCAGCATCAGAACGCCGTCCTGGCCCGGATGCAGATCGATTTCGCGCAATTTCGCCGCCACGAAAACGCGCTGGGCCTTGCCGGCCTGCGAGAGTTTGTAAAGCAGTGTGTCTTGGACCAACACCGTATCCTTCCTCCTCGGTGACGCGCCGATTTCTTCAAGCACGTCAGTGCATTCGGTGGCAGGAAACACGGCAGTCGGAGGCTGGTTCCGCTCCAGGTTGCACGAAACGCGCTTTTGTCGCGCGTTCCGCAGGGTCGAGCGAAAAGATCGCCGAACGAGAGGCGGCGCCCCTTATCCGGCGATATCGCTCTCCGCCGAGACATCGTTCCGCTCACGCCGCCTCGACGCGTTCGACCGCTCGCGGCCCTTCGTCTTGGAGCGCGCAGCGGCGGCTTTCTGGGCTTCCGCGGTCAGTTTCATGGTCGACACATAGGCGTTTTCGAGATGCGCTCGCATCCGCTGCGCCGCCCGCTCGCGGTCGTTCGCACACAGCGCATCCATGATCTCCATATGCTCCTTCACCCAGGTCACGATTCGTTGAACGGGCTGAACGCCTTGATATTCGAGGAGCCGCCGCATCCGGTTCTGGTGCTGGATCGCCTGCACGAAGAAGCTGTTGTTGGAGAACCCCGCCATCATTTCGTGGAACTGCGCGTCGATGGCGAACAATTCCAGGCTGCTCGGCGCCAGCATCTCGCCCTGTTCCAGGAGCCACAGATGCCGGGCGCGGGCACGATCGAGCGCCACCATGTCGATCTCGAATGTCTCCAGCATCAAAGCGGCGGGCTCCACCATGATGCGGAAATCGTAGCTGTTGCGCATCGCCACCGAGGTGTCGATCGCCGGCTGGAAGGTCCAGCCGCGCCCCTTGTTCTTGGTCACGATGCCTTCTTCGGCCATGCGCGACAGCGTGCGCAAAAGCACGGCCCGGCTCGTCTTGAAGCGGTCGAGCAGCATCGTCTGGGTGACGGTATTGGGAATGTCGCCCTGCAGGCGCTCGCGAATGAGATCGAGATAAAGCTCGTCGTCGCTGCTGCTCGGCGCCGCCAGGATCGTGCTCTTCAGGGCCGTCCAGCCCTTGAGGAGAACATATCCCTGGTTCGGACGCGCCCGCACGATCTCTTCCTGAGCGAGGAGAGAGAGGGCAGCACGCACCGGCGTCCGCGACACGCCGAGCTGGGTGGCCAGCGCCACCTCCGCCAGGCGATCGCCTTCTTCAAGCCGCCGATCTCGCACGATATCCAGGATTTGGTTGGCGAGAGCATATTGGCTCCTGGAACCGCGTTGCCCGTTGGTTTCCTCTCGTCTGGCGCGCATTCGTCTCCCCCTGTGACCTCTGCTTCGATAGATTTGGGTAAACGCTTCGGCGTTCAACGGCAATTCACCGTTGGACGCAGTAACCGGCACGTAAGTCTCACCTAATCGCGACAGATATGTCGCCAGCCCCCAGTATTTTCGCAGCCGCGTCCTAGCGCAGCGCGATCTGTGCCGGCCCCCATAAACACCGCATCACATTGCACAAATATGTGCATTTCGTCCATTGGCGACTCAATTATAAAACTTGCCGGGGAATTCCAGCAATAAGAAATCACCGAAGGTTGAAAATGCTTACGCGACAACAGTGACGCTCCAAGCGCCGCGCCGACGCCAGCAAAGAGCGCACATCTTCAGCGCTTTGTCTTTAACCTGTACAAATTAGCTAAAATAAGACGCAACCGGATCGCCCCTGCCGAAAAGCCGCCCCGGCGCGAGCTTCACAATTTCTGCGACAGCCGGCAGAAACCTGTTTCGCCGTCTAATTTTCCTCTGACACCATTGCGTGAGGAAGGTCGCGTGCCACGTATTTCGGCTCGCCCGGCGGCAGAAACGGCGCCGGGCGCCTCTGCAGCCGCATCAGAAAACCTTCAAGCCTGTAGGCCTCCCGCCGCAGCTTTCCGAAACGTCCGCTGACAAGGCACACGGCCATGCTGCCGGTCATCCGCAGAACGGCGAGCGCCCGGCTCCCCCGCGCCGCCCCTCGCCCGGTTTTCTCCATCACATAGGCGTGCGACCAGCCGAAAGAGATGTCTTTGACGCGGTTCGATTTCGCCGGCCGCCCCGATGAGCGCCCGGATGACCGGTTGCCGAGATGCACCGCCTCCGCCTCGGCCACATAGATGATCGGGCGCCGCGCGGCCCGGTAGCGAAAGGCGAGCTCGTCGTCTTCGAAATAGAGAAAGATCGCCGGATCGAAGCCGCCGAAGGCAAGAAATGGCGCCACGCGGACGAGCATCACCGCCCCCGACAGCATCGCGATGCAGGCATCGCCCTCCGGCGGACGACGGTGCTTCTGGCGCGGCTCCAGCGCCGAGGAGACCCGGAAGAACACCTTGCCCGTCTCGTTGACGATGCGCGGCACGAAGAGCGCGCAATCCGGATAGCGCTCCGCCGCGGCAAGAAGCGCCGTGACGGCCTCCTCCGACATCGCCGCATCCGGATTGATGACGAGCGCGAATTCCGTCGTGACGGCGGAAAGGCCGGCCATGACGCCGCGCCCGAACCCCCAATTCTGATCGAACGCCAGGAGGCCGAGGCCGCGCTCCCCCGCCACCTCCCGCGTTGCGTCCGAGCTGCCATTGTCGACGACGACGCCCGGCAGCCTTGCCGAATGCGCGCCCTGCCAGCGCAGCGCCTCGGCCGAATTGTAGGCGACGGTGACGAGCGTGACGTGTCGGGCGAAATCTGCACGGCTCGGCGCATCACCCCCTGCCCCGAGGCTGCCGTCGGCACCGCCGTCCACCCGCTCCATCCCCTTGCTCGTCACGCCGCGCTCCTGAAATCGGATGAAGCCGGCCTTGCCCCACCGCCGGCCCCTTGTCGAGACCACCTCTTGAGAACTCCTGCCGACAGCCGGCCATCATTGGTCTTTCACATCGATGATGCACACTCGGCCCTGGCGAAGAACCCGTTTCGCGCTACCATTCGCCACATCGCTCGCACGGCTCACGCCAGAAGCGCAAAGCTCGGCAGCCGGTCGAATGGAGCCGGCATCCGGCCGGCAGCAAGAAAAAAAGGGGGCGTGCGTTGAACACACCATCTGAAAACAGAAACACGGTCGGCCTTTGGCTTGCCCGGCTTCTCGGCCTCGTTCTGGCTCTCATCGGGCTCGTTCTGGTCGGCGGCGGCGGCTGGCTCGCGAGCCTCGGCGGCTCCTTCTATTACGTTCTCGCCGGCCTCGGCCTTCTGGCCTCCGGCATCTTGATCATGGCCGGCCGCGCCAGCGGCGCCTGGCTCTACATCTTCGTGTTCTTCGCCACGCTTCTCTGGGCCTATTGGGAAGTCGGCCTCCATGGCTGGGCCCTCGTGCCCCGCGTCGTGGCGCCAACCGTGCTTCTCGTCCTCGTCATTGCCGCCATGCCGCCGCTCGCGCCCTGGGATTATTCCTGGCGCTCGGCCTTTGCCGGCATCGCCGCCGTTCTCGTTCTGATGGTCGGCGGCGGGATCTATATCGCCACCGTCAACGCCCCGGAGGTCGAGGGCCCTCTGCCGGCCGCCGGGCGTCTCGCCATGGCCGACCCCTCCTTGAAGGATGTCGGCAGCGACTGGCCGGCCTATGGCGGCACCTATTCGGCGCGGCGCTATTCCCCGCTTGCTGAAATAAATCGCGACAATGTCGGCAAGCTTGAGCGCGCCTGGGTCTACCATACCGGCGACCTGCCCGACAGCGAGCTCGCCAAGGGCAAATACGGCGCGGAAACGACGCCGCTCAAGGTCGGCAACACGCTCTATCTCTGCTCGGCCATGAACATCATGATCGCCGTCGATCCGGAAACCGGCAAGGAGCGCTGGCGCTACGACCCGAAAGTGTCCGATGATTGGATCCCCTACACCGCCGCCTGCCGCGGCGTGACCTATTTCGAGGTGCCTGACGCAACCCCCGATCAGGTCTGCCCGACGCGCGTCATCGAAGGCACGCTCGACGGTCGCCTCATCGCCGTCGACGCCGAAACCGGCGAGCCCTGTTCCGATTTCGGCGACAACGGCTCCGTCGACTTCAAACGCGGCATGGGCGAGGTCGTCCCCGGCATGGTGTCCATGACCTCCGCACCCACCATCGTGCGCGGTGTCATCGTCACCGGTCATCAGGTGCTCGACGGCCAGAAACGTTCAGCCCCCTCGGGCGTCATCCAGGGCTTTGATGCCGTCACCGGCGAACAGCGCTGGGCCTGGGACATGACGCAGCCGGAGATCACCGGCCAGCCGCCGGAAGGCGAGACCTACACCCGCGGCACGCCGAATATGTGGACGACGGCGAGCGGCGATGAAGAGCTCGGCCTCGTTTATCTGCCGATGGGAAATTCCGCTGTCGATTACTGGTCGGGCGACCGCACCGACGCGGAGAGCGAATATTCGACCTCGCTCGTCGCCATCGATGTGGAGACCGGCAAGCCCGCCTGGCACTTTCAGACGGTGCACAAGGATGTGTGGGATTACGATCTCGGCGCGCAGGCGACGCTCGTCGATTTCCCGGTCGGCGACGGCACCGTGCCGGCGCTCATCCTGCCCTCCAAGCAGGGCGACATGTACGTTCTCAACCGCGAGACCGGCGAGCCGATCACCGGCGTCGAGGAACGCCCGGTGCCGACCGGCGGGGTGGAGCCGGAAGAGCGCTCGCCGACCCAGCCCTTCTCGCTCTATCACACGCTTCGCAAGCCGGAGCTGACGGAAGCCTCCATGTGGGGCATGTCGCCGATCGACCAGATGGTGTGCCGGATCCAGTTCCGCCGCTCCTCCTATGAGGGCTTCTACACGGCACCGACCTCCGACCAGCACTGGATCGAATATCCGGGCTACAACGGCGGCACCGATTGGGGCGGCATCGCGGTCGATCCCTCGCGCGGCGTCATCGTCGCCAATTACAACGACATGCCGAACTACAACCGCCTCGTGCCGCGCGCCGAGGCCGAGCGCAAAGGCTGGGCCCCGCGCAGCCAGGAGCGTGGCGCCATCGGCGGGGCTGAAGGCGCCGGCGATCCGCAGGCCGGCACGCCCTATGCCATCAACGTCAATGCCGGCTGGCGCCTGCCCGTCACCGGCCTCCTTTGCAAGGAGCCGCCCTATGGCGGCATCCGCGCCATCGACATGGAGACGGGCAAGACCATCTGGGACCGGCCCTTCGGCGAGGCGCGCACCAACGGGCCTTTCGGCATCCCCTCCATGCTGCCGATCACCATCGGCACGCCCAACAATGGCGGCGCGGTGGTGACCGCCGGCGGCATCATCTTCGTCGCCGCGGCGACGGACAATCTCATCCGCGCCATCGATATGGAGACGGGAGAGACCTTGTGGAGCGATGTTCTGCCAGCAGGCGGCCAGGCGACGCCGATGACCTATGAGGCGAACGGCCGGCAATATCTTGTCATCATGGCGGGCGGCCACCACTTCATGGAAACGCCGATCGGCGACGCGCTCGTAGCCTACGCCCTGCCGCAGCAGCAGTAGGTCACCGCGCCTTCAAAAAGCACCGCCCGGGGCATGGCCCCCGGGCGTTTTCGTTTTCGCACCTGCGGAAACCGGGCGCGGGCTCTATCCCGGCATCGTCAGCGGCGGAAACCCCTCGTACCATTCCCCATGACGGCCTTCGTGATTGTCCATACCGGGCCGCGTCAGATAGCCTCTCGGGGGAATGTAGCTTGAGATCGTGCGCGCCGGGCGCTCCGACCAGGTCAGGTTGAAGGCGGCGAGTTTCGGAAAGAACTCCATCGCCGAATAGGGCAGATGGTCGTGCACCCACCACGCCATCGCGCGCCAGTCGGCGCCGGCGGCATAACGGTCGGCAAACCACGGGATGACGATGCAGGCCGTAGCCCCCATCTCGCCTTGAGGCCCGCGCCGGTCCCAGATATGCCCGGCATAGCTCGTCTCGTTGCGCGCGCAATTGAGCTTGTTCTCATTGCCGAAGGCGTTGAGCGCAGGCGCCCGATAGGCCGAGCGGATGGCGATCCGTCCGAACGTCGCCTCGATCGGTTCAAGAAGCTCCTCGCAAAGCCGCCGCCCCGCCGCGATCATCAGATCGGGATCGTCGGGCACGTTCGGCCGTCCGTAAAAGCCGGAGATTTCCGAATAGAGAAAATCGCGCAGGAAGAAATTCTGCGACAGCCGCACCCGCCCGAGCTCTTCGAGCGCTTTCATGCTGGCAGGTTTCTTCCTCATCGCACCCTCACCGAGATCGTCCTCCATTGAACGACAACGCGATGCGGCGACCAAGGCAACCTCATGCGCGGCAAAGCTGCGCGCCGAGAGGTCATTAAAGAGGAGAGACGGGAAGAAAATTGGTGGAGCCGAGGGGAATCGAACCCCTGACCTCTGCAGTGCGATTGCAGCGCTCTCCCATCTGAGCTACGGCCCCGCCGCGATCCGAAAACGGTCGCAAGCGACGCGCATTTAGGGTGTGGCCCCGGAGGGTGTCAAGCGCACTTCCGCATGGGGGGACGTTCGGCGCGCTAATCTTTGGGCGCACGCGCCGCATCGCCCTTGAGGAAGGTGATCCGCCCCTCCGGCCGGGGCGCCACCTCGCCCGCGGAACGCACGAAGGCCATGACGTCATTGGCGATCAGCCGGCCGTCGCGCCCGTTGATGAGGGCGTGCCCCTTCGTCAACGCCACATAGCCGTCGCCGCCATCCGCCATGAAATCGTTGGTGGCGAGCGTATAGACCGCGCCCGGATCGAGCGGCCTGCCGCCGATCTCCACGGCCTCGACGCGTTCGCCCGCGGGTTTCGTGAGATCGGCCGTGACGCGCATGCCGGAAATCTGCGGAAAGCGGCCGCTGGCATTTTCCACGTCACCCAATCCGTGTTCGAGCGCCTCCAAGATCGCCGCGCCGGAAATCTCGAGCTTCACCGTGACATTGCCGAAAGGCAGCTCGGTCAGGATATCGCGCCGCGTGATCGTGGCGCCCGGCTCATAGGTCCGGTTGCCGCGAATGCCGCCGCCATTGGTGATCGCGACATCGGCCGCGGTGCCGGCCCGCATCGCGTCGGCGACGAGATTGCCGATTGCCGCCTCCTCGGTGCGCAATGTGGCGCGGCGGCTGTCGAGCCCGGTCTTGGTCTTGCCGACGGCGACGTCGAGCTCCTTGGAGAGATCGGCCTGGAACTCGTCGATCTTCGCCTGCACGGCGCTGTCGCCGATGACGCCCGCAGTATCGATCGGGCGAAATTCCGGCCACCACGAAAGCGTGCGCGTGCCGTCCTTCTCCTCGATCCCCATGCGCACATCGACGGCGGTGACGTATTCGCCCTGCTCCTTGGATTCCGCCATCGCCGTCTTGCCGTCGAAGAAAACCATCAAATCGTGGTCGTCGCCGGAGAGGATGAGATCGAAGGCGCGGCTTTGGAAAAGCGCCCGGTCGACTTCGCGGCCCGCATGCGCGACGGCGACCACGAAATCGGCGCCCTTGGCACGCAAAGCCTCGGCCGCGTCTTCGCCGGTCGCAAGCGCCGGCGCGATTTCGAGCGTGCCGGGGCTCGACTTCTGATAGGAATCCTCCGCCGTGAGCCCGACGATGCCGATCTTGACGCCGTCCGCCTCGATCATGCGCGTATCGGCGATCGCGCCGATCCTGTTGCCGTCCTCATCGCGCAGATTGGCGGCGAGCACGGGAAACTCCGCCTCCCCCATGCGCCTGGCAAAGACCTCCGGGCCGAAATCGTGTTCGTGGTTTCCCGGCACGAAGACGTCCGGCTTGATGATGTTGAGGAGCGTGATGATATGCGCGCCCTCGTCGAAGCCCGCCATCAGCGAGGGCGAAATCGCGTCGCCCGCATGCGCGAAGATGACGTGATCGCGTTCAGCGCGTTCGCGTGCCACCACGGCGCCGATCCGGGCATAGCCGCCGCGCATCTCGCTCGATCCGGCCATCTGGTCGGCATCGTTGACGAGAAGAAAGGTGACGGAGACGTCCTTGGCCGCCGCAAAGGACGGTTGAAGCGAGAACGCGATGACGAACGCGGCAAACCACCGCAGCGTTGAAGCCATGGCTTCATTCCCCTGTTCGGACAATCATTATACAGAATTTCAGGATTATGCGTTTTTCGACCCAATGCTCCATTGGCTCCGCCCGTGCCAGGACCTATCTTGCACAATTCGGTGACGCCATGCGCAGACAGGTGGAAGGTGCGCCGTAGAATCTTATCTTGGCCCTGATGCCAGAACGAGGGAAGCCGTAGTGCTGGACCGGCCCGTTTTTTCCAGTTTTTCCGATTCCAGACGCAATGACATGAAGGAAATGGTCCTTCCGTCGGATCACCCGCCCGTGCGGGCCGGGCGCATCGGTGTCCTGCTCGTCAATCTCGGCACGCCCGACGGCACGGATTACTGGCCGATGCGCCGTTATCTGAAGGAATTTTTGTCCGACCGTCGCGTCATCGAAACGCCGCGTCTTTTGTGGTGGCCGATCCTCAACGGCATGGTCCTGTCGACGCGCCCGCAAAAGAGCGGCGAGGCCTATGCCACGATCTGGAACAAGGAGAGGAATGAATCGCCTCTTCGCACCTTCACCCGCAGCCAGGGCGAAAAACTCGCCGCCGATTTCGCCGCCGAAGACCGCATCGAGGTCGATTGGGCGATGCGCTACGGCAATCCGTCGATCGCCGAAAAGCTGACCGGGCTGCAGGAAAAGGGCTGCGAGAAGGTCCTCATCGTTCCCCTCTACCCGCAATACAGCGCCACCACGACCGCGACGGTGAACGACAAGACCTTCGATGCCTTGAAGGAAATGCGCTGGCAGCCGGCGATCCGCACGGCGCCGCCCTGGCACGACGAGCCGGCCTATATCGACGCCCTCGCCCAATCGGTCGAAGAGCACATCGCCGGGCTCGACTTCACGCCGGAGGTCGTCATCACCTCCTATCACGGCCTGCCGAAATCCTATTTCGAGAAGGGCGATCCCTATCACTGCCATTGCCACAAGACGACGCGCCTCCTAGCGGAGCGTCTCGGCTGGCCGAAAGACCGCCTTCTGACCACCTTCCAGTCGCGCTTCGGCCCGGAGGAATGGCTGCAGCCCTACACCGACGAGACGACGGCCAGGCTTGCGAGCGAAGGCGTGAAATCGCTCGCCATCATGAATCCGGGCTTCGTCTCCGACTGCCTGGAGACGCTCGAAGAGATCGCCATCGGCGTCGGCGAGACGTTCGAGGAACATGGCGGCGAAAACTTCAGCCACATCCCCTGCCTCAACGATTCCAAGCACGGCATGCACGTCATCAAGACGGTCGTGATGCGCGAATTGCAGGGCTGGCTTTAGGGAGTTCTCGTCCGACTTGCGCGTCGGCGTCAAAGGCGATGGCGGCGGCCACGGGTGTGTATTAGAGTGTACACATCCTAGCACATAGGCGCATCCATGACCGCCAGCACCACCATGACGATTCGGGTTCGCCCCGATGTGAAAGAAAAGCTCACGCGCATTGCGACCGAGACACAGCGGAGCAGGTCCTTCCTCGCCGGCGAAGCGGTCGCCGCCTATGTCGAGCGTGAGCTTGAAATCATCGACGGCATCAAGCGCGGCCAGGCCGACGCCGCGGCCGGTCGCGTGATCCCCCATGATGAGGCAATGGCGGAAATCCACGCCGTCATCGCGGAGGCCAAAGCCGAAAAGCAAACGGGCAAAGCTTGAAGCGGCCGGTCACATGGTCCCGCGCAGCGCTGGACAACGTCAAGGAGCAGGTCAGGCACATCGCCAAAGACCGCCCGGCAGCCGCGAGGCTGGTTGCCGATCGGATCGAAGAGGCGGGCAAGGTCCTTGGGGAGATGGCGACGGGGCGACCCGGTCGCGTGACAGGAACCTATGAAAAGCCGGTTCCGCGTCTGCCCTTGATCATCGCCTACGAGCTCCGGGAGGCGGCGGGCCTCGAAACCGTCGTGATCTTGCGCATCATCCACAAATCGCGGGACTGGCCGGCGGAGGAGTGGCCCGACTAGCCCGACCAAGTGGAAACACAGCACCCCGCCCGGCCGCATCTCGGCGATGTGATCGTCCCCGTCGTGTTCGATTAACGGAAATCTGCTACCGCCCTTAGCCGGCAAGATTGCCCGCAAAGATTGGCGCTTCAGGCCCGCCATTCCCATGTAGAGGAAGACGGCCTCGCAGCGGCCCCAAGGAGAAGTAACACCCATGCTCGGTGGTTTTGATATCGTCGTCATCGTCCTTGTCGTCTTGATCGCGCTCGTTCTTTTCGCGAGCGTCAAGACCGTGCCGCAAGGCCACAATTACACGATCGAGCGCTTCGGCCGTTACACCAGGACATTGTCGCCCGGCCTCAACGTCATCGTGCCTTTCATCGACCGCGTCGGCGCCAAGATGAACATGATGGAGACGGTGCTCGACGTGCCGAGCCAGGAGGTCATCACCCGCGACAACGCCACGGTGACGGTGAACGGCATCACCTTCTTCCAGGTCATGGATGCGCCGCGCGCCGCCTACGAGGTGAACTTCCTGGAAAACGCCATCGTCAATCTGACGATGACCAACATCCGCTCCGTCATGGGCTCGATGGATCTCGATCAGCTCCTCTCCATGCGCGACGAGATCAACGACAAGCTTCTGAAAGTGGTCGATGCGGCCGCCGGCCCCTGGGGCGTGAAGATCACCCGCATCGAGATCAAGGACATCGATCCGCCGCGCAATCTCATCGATTCCATGAACCGCCAGATGATGGCGGAGCGTGAAAAGCGCGCCTCGATCCTGACGGCACAGGGCCTGCGCGAGGCCGCCATTCTGAAGGCGGAGGGCGAAAAGCAGTCGCTCATTCTCCAGGCCGAGGGCCGGCGCGAGGCCGCCTTCCGCGATTCCGAAGCGCGCGAGCGCGAGGCCGAAGCCGAGGCGAAAGCGACCGCCTATGTCTCGGAAGCCATCTCCAAGGGCGACGTGCAGGCGATCAATTATTTCGTCGCGCAGGAATATGTCGGCGCACTCAAGGCCTTCGCCACCTCGCCCAACCAGAAGACGTTCTTGATGCCGATGGAAGCCTCCGCCGTCATCGGGGCGCTCGGCGGCATCACCGAAATCGCCCGCGAAGCTTTTGCCGACAAGGACGAGCATCCCGTGCGGGGCGGCCGCGCCAGCAGCCCCAGCAGCAGCAGTGGCAGTGGCAGCGTGCCCTTCACCGGCCAGCGGCCCGAAACGTCCGGTGACATCTCATGATCCAAGCCGCGATCGAAAGCCTCGGCGGCTGGAGCTGGTGGATCCTCGGTCTCGTCCTTCTCGGCGTAGAGGTTCTCGCCCCCGGCTTCTTCTTCCTGTGGTTCGGCGTCGCCGCGCTCATCATCGGGGTGAGCGCCGTCACCATCTCCTGGCCGTGGCAGCTGCAGATCCTGGGCTTTGCCGTTCTGTCGGTGGTCGCCGCTCTCGCCGGCCGCCGTTTCTTCGGCTATCGCGACGCGCCGTCGAGCGATCCGCACCTCAACCTGCGCACCGCCCGTCTCCACGGCCGCACCTTCACGCTGACGGAGCCGATTGCGGAAGGCTCCGGCCGCATCCGCATCGACGACAGCGTCTGGCGGGTGAGCGGGCCCGACACGCCGGCAGGTGGACGCATCCGCATCGTCGGTGCCGACGGGGCGCTTTTGCTGGTGGAGCCGGAAGCCCCGCTCAGCCACGATTAACCCCCCGCCGACGAACCGGAAACTCACCGCGCAAAACCTTGCGTTAACTATAAGCGTTTACCGCTTGGCAGGCATGTCCCGCGCGTCGCGGGACGGGAAAGCCTATGCGCGTGCGCCTGCCGGCCATCATTGCTTCCGCCGCATTGATCGGCGTCCTGGGTCCCGCACTTCTCCTCGTGCAGGCGGGTCCCGTTCGCGCGCAGGAAACCTCAGCCCCCACCGACTTCACCTTGCGCGGCAGCGATGCGGCCGACGAGGACACGCTGTTTCAGGATAGCGGCGAAGCGAACAGCGGCGACGCGGGCGACGCGACCGGGCGGGAAGCGAGATCCGCGCCCCCTCCGCCGCCGGGCCAGCCCTATCCCACGCCCGACGCGCCCATCGGCCCGCCGCCCTTCGGACCGAGGCCGGATGAACCGATCGGCCCCCCGCTTGCCGGGCCCCCGCCGCCGCCTCAGCCGGAACCGCGCCAGCGCCGTGCCACGCCCGTGCCGCAGCTCGACGGCCGCCGTCTCATCCGCCGCGTCGTGGAGGAGGAAGAGGCGGAAGATCCCTATGCGCAGGTCGGCGTGCGCCTCAGCACCTTCGTCCTCCGCCCGACGCTCGATCTCGGCGTCATCGCCTCCGACAATCCAGACGGCGACGAACAGCAATCCTGGGAGGCGGGCGGCCTCGTCGCCCCCACCCTCAACCTGCAATCCGATTGGGACCGTCACGCCGTCGAACTCGATCTCCGCGGCACGGCGAGCTTCTACGATGACCACGCCAACGACGACCGCGAGGCGGAGGCGAAATTCACCGGCCGTTACGACATCAGCTCCGACACGGAATTGAATGTCGAGGCGGGCTATCTCTACACGCTGGAATCCTTCACCGATCCCGACACGCCTTCCGCCGCCGTCGAACGGCCGGCCGAACAGAATTACAACGCCGCTCTCGGTGTCACCCAGCGTTTCAACCGTCTCGGCATGTCGTTGCGCGGCTCCTTCGAGCGCGAAACCTATGAGGACGTGACCACGGCCTCCGGCGCCACGATCAGCCAGGAAGACCGCAACAACAACGATTACGCCCTGACCGGGCGCGCGAGCTATCTCATCTCGCCGGCGCTCGAGCCTTTCGTAGAGACGCGTCTCGGCACCACCCGCTACGACGAGAGCACGGATGCCGCCGGCTATCGCCGCGACAGCCGCTGGGGCGAATTGACCGGCGGCGTCATCGTCAATCTCTCGCCGAAACTCGCCGGCGAGATCGGCGTCGGCTATCGCCACGAAAACTACGACGATCCGCGCTTTGAAGATCTCGACGCGCCGCTCGCGACGGCCGCCCTTCTGTGGTCGCCGCGCCGCCTCACCAATGTCCGCCTCGACCTCGCCACGACGACGGAGGGAACGACGATCGAGGGCGCCTCGGGCTCCGTCATCCATTCCGCCGATCTGACGCTTGAACGGCGCATGCGCCACAATCTCTTCGCAGAGGCAGGCCTCGGCCTCGATTACCGCGATTACCACGGCGTCGATCTGACCGAGACGACCTGGACCGCTTTCGGCGGCCTCGTCTACGACCTCAACCGCTACGCCGCCCTCGTCGGCCGCTACACCTATGAGCGCAAGATCCTCGATCCGGGCGACACGGTGGAAACCAACACCGTCTCCGTCCGCCTCCGCCTGAAGCGCTAGCCTCCGAGGCGCACCAGAATCTCATCCCAGAATCTCGGGCCAGAATGTGGGGCCAGACACTGGGGCCAGATTCTCGGGCCAGAATCTAAGGATTGACGGAAGAAGCCCATGCCACGGCCTCTTCCCCTCCCCCTTGCGGGGAGGGGGCAGGGGAGGGGGCAGGGGAGGGGTTTCCCCGATTTCCGCGCCGCCAGAAAATCCCGGCTTGAAACTCACCACCCCTGCATGCCCCGGCGCCCGAACCCATCTCGTCCCACCTCCCGGCAAAGCCAGACCCATCGGATTTTTCGATCATATCGCCGCGAATTTCGAACTTTTTATTCGAATTTCAAGAACTTACCTCAGACCCATACAGCAATGGGATTTCGAGATATGAGCGAAGACTACTCCTCCACCCGACCGGAAGAACTCAAGCCGTTCCTCGGCCGCCATTTCATCTACACCTATGACAATGGCTGGCAGTACGAGATGTACATCAAGAACGCCGACACCATAGACTACCGCATCCATAGCGGCATGGTCGGCGGTCGCTGGGTGCGCGATCAGAAGGTGCATCTGGCGCGTCTCTCCGACGACGTGCTCAAGGTGTCCTGGGATGAGCCGACCGGCACCTCCGTCAGCGTGTCGGTGAACTTTGCCGAGCGCCAGCTCCACGGCGTCATCTTCTTTCCGCAATGGATCGCCCGCGATCCGAAGAAGACCGTGTGCTTCCAGAACGAGCATCTGGACGAGATGCGCGCCTTCCGCGATGCCGGCCCGACCTATCCGAAGCTCGTCATCGACGAATTCGCGAAAGTGACCTTTCTGGAGACCTGCGCCGTCGACGACGAAACCGTCGTCGCGGTGGCGCCCGGGGACTTGCCCGAAGGCTACGCCAGCCGGACCTGATCCGGTCCGTCGAGCAACAGGCGGCCCAGTGCCAGGGCCGCCTTGCCGGTCCGCGTCTCGTCGGCCCAGCTGAGCGCAAGCGGGATGACCCTGCGGCTGCCGCTGACGAGATCGAGCTCGACCAGCCGCCGCGCCGCCAGATGCGCGGCAACGAGATGTTCGGGCAGCCAGCCCCAGCACAAACCGCTGAGAACAGCCTCCACACCGGCCTCCAGGCTGTTCACGTCCCAGGTGCGGCCATCGGAGGGCGACAGCCCCTCGCTCGCCATGACCGCGCCGTCGCCGCTGATGGCCACACGCAGATGGCGCGCCAGCGTCGCCGGCGTGATGGCGCCGCCGGACCTCAGAACCAGCGGATGCCCGGGATCGGCGACGGCCAGCATCGGGATGTCGATGAGCGGATGCTGGTCGGCGCGTCCCGGCTGCCAGAGCGAAATGGCGAGATCGAAATCGTCGGAGGCACGATCGGGCTCGGGCACGCGCACACTTTCGCGCAGTTCCACCTCCACATGCGGATGGTCTTCTGCAAACACCTGCAACGCGCCGAACAACCTCTGACGGGGAAAGATGCTGTCCACGCGAAGGCGCACCTGGCTTTCTTCCGTGCCGAGCGACCGGGCGCGATCCTCCAGCCGGCTGAGATCGTCGATGAGCGGATTGGCCTCCGCCAACAGGCTGCGTCCGGCCGGTGTCAGCCGAGCCTTGCGGCCTTCGATTTGTAGCAGCTGGACGCCGAGCCGCTCCTGCAGGCGGCTGACGGCATAGCTGACCGAGGACTGGCTGCGGTTGAGCCGTTCCGCGGCCTGGGCGAAGCCGCCATTCTCGACGACGGCCTGCAGCACGGCCCATTGTTCCATCGTGGTTCTGGGAATCCGCATCGCGCCCGTCCGACCCCCGCCGCTTATGTCGTCCTCAGGCTTGAAGGAGACCTCCGAGCGCCGCAGACGAGAGGCCGCCCGCCCCGGTGAAGCGAGCAACGAGGGATGCAAGGTCCGAGACGCCAACGCCTCCGACCTTCCCGCATCCCTTAGGCGGCGCCCCCTGATACAGCGGCGCCCGTATAAAGCGGCGCCGCCGTGATCGGCGAAACTAGCTGACGAGGCCCTTCAGCCAATCCTTGCCGAGCTTCTTCAGCTCCGCCTTGAAATCGTCCGCGATATCCTCGCGGTCGAGCGCATAGGCGACATTGGCGGCAAGGAAGCCGGATTTCGCGCCGCAATCGAAGGTCACGCCGCGGAAGCGCACGCCGGTGAAACGCTGCTTCTCGGACAGAGCCTTCATGCCGTCGGTCAACTGGATCTCGCCGCCGGCGCCGGGCTTCGTCGTCTCCAGAAGCTTGAAGATCTCCGGCTGCAGGATGTAGCGGCCGGAAATGTAGAAGGTCGAGGGCGCCTCTTCCTTCTTCGGCTTCTCCACCATGCCGGTGATTTCGACGCCGACATCGTCGTCTTCGCCAAGGGCCACGATGCCGTATTTGTGCACCTGTTCCGGCACCGTCTCTTCAAGCGCGATGACATTGCCGCCGTGCTTTTCGTAGGCCGTCATCATCTGCGCCAGGCAGCCGGGTTCTGAACGCATCAGCATGTCGGGCAGAAGCACGGCAAACGGCTCGTCGCCGACGATCTCGCGCGCGCACCAGATCGCATGGCCGAGACCGAGCGGCGCCTGCTGGCGGGTAAAGCTCGTCCCGCCCGCCGGCGGCAATTCGGCCTTCAACACGTCGAGCTCGGCATTCTTGCCGCGCGCCTTCAGCGTGTCTTCGAGCTCGGGCTGGATATCGAAATGGTCTTCGATGACGCCCTTGCCGCGCCCGGTGACGAAGACGAAATGCTCGATGCCGGCCGCCTTCGCCTCGTCGACCACATATTGCAGAACGGGCCGGTCGACGATCGTCAGCATCTCCTTCGGCACGGCTTTGGTAGCGGGAAGAAATCGTGTGCCGAGGCCTGCGACAGGCAGGACGGCTTTTCTGATCCGGTTAACCACGGGAACCTCTTCGGGTACGGACAAGCGCGACACCCGTTTAGAATAAGCGTCCCGCACTAGTCCAGGCGGGTCGGGGCGGCGCGCGTTGGCTCAAAACCTAGGCGATGCCGCAAAAAGTGAAGGCCAGCAGGAGAGAGGACGGGCGCGCATGAGCGTTCTGGTAACGGGAGGCGCCGGTTATCTGGGTAGCCAGCTCGTGCTCGCGCTGCGCGACGAGGGCGAGAACGTCGTCGTCCTCGACAACCTTTCCACAGGCTATGAATGGGCGGTGCCGAGAGGCGCCGAACTCGTCATCGGCGATGTCGGCGACCGCCTTCTCCTCAACCATCTCATGCGCACGCGCCGCGTCGATGCCGTCCTGCATCTCGCCGGCGCCCTCGTCGTTGCCGATTCCGTCGCCGATCCGCTCGGCTATTATCTGAACCACTCGATCAAGACGCGCGAATTGATCGCCGCCGCAGTCGCCAACGGCGTCGAACACATCGTTCTGTCCTCCTCGACCGCCGTTTACGGCCACCCTGCCGAAAATCCGGTCCCGGAGACCGCGCCGCTCGAGCCGCTGACGCCCTATGCCGTCTTCAAGGCCTCGGCGGAGCGCATGCTCGCTGAGGCCGGCGCCTCCTATGGGCTGAAGAGCGTCAGCCTGCGCACCGGCCATATCGCCGGCGCCGATCCGTCGGGCCGCGTCGGCCATGCGATCGTCGGCGCCACCGATCTCGTCAAGATCGTGCTCGAGGCAGCCCTCGGCCGGCGCGAATACGTGCCCGTCTTCGGCACGGATTACGACACGCCGGACGGCACCGGCATCCGCGATTACGTGCATGTCGCCGACGCCGCCGATGCGCATTTGGCCGCCCTTGCCTATCTCAGAGCCGGCGGCGAAAGCGTGACCGTCAATTGCGGCTATGGCCAGGGCCACTCCGTGCTCGAAGTGATCGACGCGGTGCAAAGGATCGCCGGCAAAGTCCTCGATGTGCGCGCCCGCGCCCGCCGGGCCGACGATATCGTCAGCCTCGTCGCCGATCCGCGCCGCATCCTGCAAACGCTCGCCTGGCAGCCGCGCTTCTCCAATCTCGAAACGATCCTGGAACACGCGCTCGCCTGGGAGGCCCGCGCGGCGATGCGCGCCGCCTGAGGCGGGATCCCCTTCTTTCTCAAGTCGTCTTTCTCGTGTCGGCCTTGCACGGCGGCTTTTGCCGCGCCGGAAGCCACGCTAACATGGGCCTTCAAACGAGCGGCTTGAACGCCGCGCCGGTTCGCGTCATGTGCTGCGCCACGATGAAGCCTCGGCGCAAAGCCGAAAGGCGCCGCCACCGTCGATCCGGGTGATCGACCGGACGAACCGGCCAGGCGCGGGAGCATGAAATGCGCAGGATCTTTGCAGCTGTCGTGATCGGCCTCGCCGCTCTCGCCTTTCTCGGCGCGGAGATGGATGGCGTCACCTCGCGTGCCGCGGCGGCGGAGGCGATCGTCGTCGCCCAGAACGACCGCCAGCCCTCCCTCTTCCGCTTCCTGTTCGGGCCAAAGCGCAACGCCCAGCCGCAGCGCCAGGAGCCGCAGACGCGCCAGCGCGCCCCGCAGCGCTCCACCCCGCGCCGGTCGACGCGCCGCAGCGCGCCGCGCGCGCCCGTGGAGCCGCAGGTCGACATCGTGGAAAAGGCGGAAGACGCCAAGCGCGTCCTCGTCGTCGGCGATTTCTTCGCCCGCAGCCTCGCCAAGGGCCTCGACGAAGCCTTCGCGGAAAACCCGAAAGTCATGATCATCCAGGCCGCCAACGGCTCCTCGGGCCTGGTGCGCGACGATTTCTACGACTGGCCGGCGCGGCTTCCCGAGCTCATCGAAGAGCACAAGCCGGATGCCGTCGTCGTCATGCTGGGCGGCAACGACCGCCAGGAGATCGGCAAGCTCGCCGTGCGCGGCGACGAATGGAACGAGGCCTATGGCGACCGCGTCGCAAAACTCGCCAATGTCATCGCCGAAAGCGGCGAGCCGGGCATCTGGGTCGGCCTCGTGCCGGTCGCCTCCTCCGTCATGTCGCGCGATTACAGCGCCTTCAATTCCATCTATCGCGAGACGCTGGAAGATTCGCCGGTGAAGTTCGTCGATGTGTGGAACGGCTTTGCCGACGACGAAGGCAAATACGTCTCCTCCGGCCCGGACATGAACGGCCAGAACCGCCAGCTGCGCGTCGGCGACGGGCTCAATTTCACCCGCGCCGGCCAGCGCAAGCTCGCCTTCTTCATCGAGCGCGATCTGCAGGAAATCCTGAAGACCGGCTCGCCGTTCCTGGCCTCGCTCGAAGAGGGCGAAGCCGCGGCGGAGAAAGAAGCCCGTCCCGCGATCAGCGCCATGATCCCGATCGATAAGCTGATTTTGGGCAATGCCGGCGGTCTCTCCACCTATACGCCCCGGATCAGCGCCGAAAAGCCGACAGGCGCCGACAAGGAAGGCAGCGACGAGGACGCGTCTGCAGGAGAGGACGAAACGGCCGCTGTGCCGCGCTCCTCGCCCGCCGAGGCGGCACCCCAGACGGCCGAAAAAGCGGCCGGAGAAGGCGATGTCGAGCCGGAGGCCGACGCCCTGCTTGCCAAAATGATCGCCGGCACGCCGCCGCCGGCCGGCCGCATCGACGATTACCGCTGGCCGCCGGAACGGCGCACGCCGCCCGTCAAGCCGACTGACAAGGCACCCGAAACGTCATCTGAAAATCCTGCAGACAAGCCGGCCGAAAGCGATGAAAGTGCTTCGGCCGACACCTCGCCCGAAGCTGAGGCCGAGAATCCGGAAGCGGCGGAACGCGCAGCCGCCGCCGCCGCCGAATAGGCCTCACGCGCCGAAAAGCACCAGAACCCCGGCCACCTTCACCTCTGGCGCCCACCTCTGGCGCCAGATCGTCCCTCGCCTCCGCCGTTACAGCGGCAGCGAGGTCTCGCCCATCAAAAACTGGTCGATCGAGCGTGCCGCCTGCCGGCCCTCGCGGATCGCCCACACCACCAGCGACTGGCCGCGGCGCACATCGCCGGCCGCGAACACCTTGTCGACCGAGGTGCGATAGCTCTTTTCGTCGGCGAGAATGTTGGTGCGCCGGTCCTGCTTCAGCGCGCCGCCGAATTCCTTGACGAAGGTGTCTTCCAGAGGTCCGGCAAAGCCGATGGCGATGAAGGCGAGGTCGGCCTTGAGGATGAATTCCGTGCCTTCGAGCGGCTGACGTTTTTCATCGACGCGGGCGCATTTCACCCCGGTCAGAACGCCGTTCTTGCCGACGAATTCGAGCGTCGCCGCCTGGAATTCGCGCTCCGCCCCTTCCGCCTGGCTGGAGGAGGTCCGAAGCTTCGTCGGCCAATACGGCCAGACGAGCGCCTTGTTCTCCTTCTCCGGCGGGCAGGCGCGGATATCGAGCTGCGTGACGGAAATCGCGCCCTGGCGGAAAGCCGTGCCGACGCAGTCCGACGCCGTGTCGCCGCCCCCGACGACGACGACGTGCCGGCGCCCGGCCCAGATGTCGTCGGGATGGTCGATCTCCGGCACCGGCTCGCCGTTCACGCGCCGGTTCGACTGGATGAGATAGGGCATGGCGTAATGCACGCCGGTCAATTCCATGCCGCCGATGCCCGGATCGCGCGGCCGCTCAGAACCGGTGGCGATCAGCACCGCATCATGCTCGTCGACGAGTTCCTTCATCGGCGTCGTCACGCCGATATTGACGCCGTAATGGAAGATGACGCCCTCGCCTTCCATCTGCGTCACGCGCCGGTCGATATGGTATTTTTCCATCTTGAAGTCGGGAATGCCGTAGCGGCAGAGCCCGCCGGCCTTCGGCTCGCGCTCATAGACATGCACGTCGTGGCCGACGCGCGCCAGCTGCTGGGCGGCCGCCATGCCCGCCGGTCCCGAACCGATGATGGCGATGCGCTTGCCGGTCTTTCGCTCCGCCGGCTGCGGACGGATCCAGCCTTCCTGGAAAGCCTTGTCGGCAACCGCCTGCTCCACCGTCTTGATGGTGACGGGCGCGTCTTCGAGATTGAGCGTGCACGCTTCTTCGCAAGGTGCCGGACAGATCCGGCCGGTCCATTCGGGAAAATTATTGGTGGAATGGAGGTTGCGTGCGGCCTCCTCCCAATCGTCCTGCCAGACGAGATCGTTCCAGTCCGGGATCTGGTTGTGCACCGGGCAGCCCGTCGGCCCGTGGCAATAGGGAATGCCGCAATCCATGCAGCGCGAGGCCTGCCGGCGCACTTCCGGCTCCGGCAAGGGCAGGACGAATTCCTTGAAATGCCGGATGCGGTCGGACGCCGGCTGGTAGCGCTGTTCCTGCCGATCGATCTCCAGAAAGCCTGTGACTTTAGCCATAACTACGCTTCACCCGTCATTCCCGCTGCCGCGCTCGCAATCGTCGTGCCGAAAGCCCGCCGCCGGAGGTCCCGCCTCGATCCGGTCAGGCTTCATGCCGCAGCCTTTTTTGGATTTCCAGTTCCGCCTGGCGGGCAAATGCCCGCAGATCGGCCCCATGCCCTACTCGCGTCGCCCTCGCTCGCGTGTCTCTCGTCGCGCGTTCCGCACCTGTCTTGATGGGCCGGCCTGTCGCCGGCCCCGACCTTTGCCTCACTCCGCCGCGATGCGTCGTCCGCCGCCCATGCGGCGTTCTTCCATCTCGACCAGCGCACGACGATACTCGACCGGCATCACCTTCACGAATTTCGGCCGGAAGTCCGCCCAGTTCTCCAGGATGTGCTTGGCACGCTTGGAGCCCGTGTAATGGTGATGGTTGGTGATGAGCGTCAAAAGCCGCTCTTCGTCATGCGTGTTCATGTTGGAGGAGACGTTGACGCGGCCGTGCCATTCCATGTCGCCGCCATGGTGGTGCAGCTCTTCCAGAAGCGCCTCTTCCTCCGGCACCGGTTCGAGCTCGACCATGGCGAGGTTGCAGCGCCGTTCAAACGAGCCGTCCTCGTCGAGCACATAGGCGATGCCCCCCGACATGCCGGCCGCGAAGTTGCGGCCCGTCTCGCCGATGACGACGACGATGCCGCCCGTCATGTATTCGCAGCCATGGTCGCCGCAGCCTTCCACGACCGCGATCGCCCCGGAATTGCGGACGGCGAAGCGCTCGCCGGCAACGCCGGAGAAGTAGCACTCGCCCTCGATGGCGCCGTAAAGCAACGTATTGCCGACGATGATCGCCTGCTCGGCCGGCAGCTGGAAACCCTCCGCCGGCCGCACCACGATGCGCCCGCCGCAAAGTCCCTTGCCGACATAATCGTTGGCGTCGCCCTCGAGGTCGAAGGTCACGCCGCGGGCCAAAAACGCCCCGAAGGACTGGCCGGCCGTTCCCTTCATCTTCACCACGATCGTGTCGTCGGGCAGGCCCTCATGGCCGTAGCGCTTGGCAATCTCACCCGACAGCATGGCACCGACGGAACGGTCGAGATTGGCGACCGTCACATCGATCTGCACCGGCTCGCCGCGTTCGAGCGCCGGTGCCGCTTCCTTGATCAGCTTGCGGTCGAGCACCGTCTCGATCGGATGCTCCTGGCGCCGTGTCCAGCGGACCTCGTCGTCAGGCGCGTCCTGGCGATAGAAGAGCTTGGAGAAATCGAGCCCCTTCGCCTTCCAGTGCTTGATGAGCGGCATCGTGTCGAGGCGGTCGGAGCGTCCGACGAGCTCTTCGAGCTTGCGCACGCCCATCGCCGCCATGATCTCGCGGACCTCTTCGGCAACGAAGAAGAAGTAGTTGATCACATGCTCCGGCGCACCGCGGAAGCGCTTGCGCAACACCGGGTCCTGGGTGGCGACGCCGACCGGGCAGGTGTTGAGATGGCATTTGCGCATCATGATGCAGCCGGCCGCAATCAGTGGCGCGGTCGAGAAGCCGAATTCGTCGGCACCGAGCAGCGCCCCCACGATCACGTCGCGGCCGGTCCTGAGCCCGCCGTCGACCTGCAGCGCCACGCGCGAACGCAGCCCCTCATGCACCAGCGTCTGATGGGTCTCGGCAAGGCCGATCTCCCAGGGCAAGCCCGCATGCTTGATGGAGGTGAGCGGCGAGGCGCCCGTTCCGCCGTCATAGCCGGAAATGGTGATGTGGTCGGCGCGCGCCTTGGCCACACCGGCCGCAACCGTGCCGACGCCCACTTCCGCGACGAGCTTCACCGACACGTCGGCCGCCGGATTGACGTTCTTCAAATCGAAGATGAGCTGCGCCAGATCCTCGATCGAATAGATGTCGTGATGCGGCGGCGGCGAAATGAGGCCGACGCCCGGCGTCGAATGCCGGACCTTGGCGATTACCGCATCGACCTTGTGGCCGGGCAGCTGGCCGCCTTCGCCGGGCTTTGCGCCCTGCGCCACCTTGATCTGCATCATGTCTGAATTGACGAGATATTCCGTCGTCACGCCGAAGCGGCCGGAGGCGACCTGCTTGATCGCGGAACGCTCCGAATCTCCGTTCGGCTTCGGCACGAAGCGTTCCGGCTCCTCGCCGCCCTCGCCGGTGTTCGACTTGCCGCCGATCCGGTTCATGGCGACGGCGAGCGTCGTATGCGCCTCGCGCGAAATCGACCCGAAGCTCATCGCACCGGTGGCGAAGCGCTTGACGATCTCGGCAGCCGGCTCGACCTCTTCCAGAGGCACCGGCTCCAGATCCATGGCTTCCGCCTCGCGGATTCTGAACAGCGAGCGGATCGTCAGCCGCTTCGCCGCCTCGCCGTTGACCATCTCCGAGAAGGTGCGGAAGCGTTCAAAGCCTTCGCCGCGCACCGCATGCTGCAGATGCGCCACGGCATCGGGCGTCCACACATGGTCTTCGCCGCGCATGCGGAAGCCGTATTCGCCGCCGACTTCGAGCGTGCGCCTCAGAACCGGGTCGTCGCCGAAGGCGAGGCGGTGGCGCCGTGCCGTCTCCTCGGCGATCTCTGCAAGACCGACGCCTTCGATCATCGTCGCCGTGCCGAAGAAGAAGCGGTCGACGAAGGCCGAAGACAGGCCCACAGCATCGAAGATCTGCGCGCCGCAATAGGATTGGTAGGTGGAGATGCCCATCTTGGACATCACCTTCAAAATCCCCTTGCCGACGGATTTGATGAAGCGTTCCACCACTTCGCGCGCATCGACGACGTCCGGGAAGTCGCCGCGCTCATGCATCTGCGCCAGTGTCTCGAAGGCGAGATAGGGGTTGATCGCCTCGGCCCCATAGCCGGCGAGCACCGCGAAATGATGCACTTCGCGCGCCTCGCCCGTCTCCACCACGAGACCGACCGAGGTTCTGAGCCCCTTGCGGATCAGGTGATGGTGGACGGCCGCCGTCGCCAGAAGCGCCGGCATGGCGATGCGCTGCGGCCCGACCAGGCGGTCCGACAGGATGATGATGTTGTAGCCTTCCAGCACCGCCTTTTCCGCACGCTGGCAGAGACGGTCGAGGGCATCTTCCATCCCGTCGGCGCCGAGGCTCGCATTGTAGGTGATGTCGAGCGTCTTCGTCAGGAAATGGTTGTCGGCGATATCGCCGATGCCGCGGATCTTTTCGAGATCGGCATTGGTCAGGATCGGCTGACGCACTTCCAGGCGCTTGCGCTCCGAAAGGCCTTCCAGATCGAAGAGGTTCGGCCGCGGCCCGATGAAGGAGACGAGGCTCATGACGATTTCTTCGCGGATCGGATCGATCGGCGGGTTCGTCACCTGGGCGAAGTTCTGCTTGAAATAGGTGTAGAGCAGCTTCGGCTTGTCGGAGAGCACGGAGACCGGCGTATCGGTGCCCATGGAGCCGATCGCCTCCTGGCCGGTCACCGCCATCGGCGCCATCAGGATCTTCTGGTCTTCCTGCGTATAGCCGAAGGCCTGCTGGCGATCGAGCAGCGAGGCCGCCGTCGTCGGCGCGCGTGAGGCGACCTCCGGCATGTCTTCCAGAACGATCTGCGTGCGGGCGAGCCACTGGCGATAGGGATTGCCTTCCGAAAGGCGCGCCTTCAGTTCGCCGTCGTCGATGATGCGGCCTTCCTTGAGGTCGATGAGCAGCATCCGACCCGGCTGCAGCCGCCATTTGCGCACGATCGAGCTTTCGTCCACCGGCAGAACGCCCGCTTCGGACGCCATGATGACGAAGCCGTCGTCGGTGACGACATAGCGCGCCGGCCGAAGCCCGTTGCGGTCGAGCGTGGCACCGATCTGGCGTCCGTCGGTGAAGGCGATCGCCGCAGGCCCGTCCCACGGCTCCATCAAGGCCGCATGGTACTGGTAGAAAGCCCGCCGCTTCTCGTCCATCAGCGGATTGCCGGCCCAGGCCTCCGGCACCAGCATCATCGCCGCATGGGCGAGCTCGTAGCCGCCGATGGTCAGAAACTCGAGCGCATTGTCGAAGCAGGCCGTGTCCGACTGCCCCTCATAGGAGATCGGCCACAATTTATCGATGTCGGAGCCGAGAAGCGGCGAGGAGATCGACGCCTGCCGCGCCGCCATCCAGTTGACGTTGCCTCTGAGCGTGTTGATCTCGCCGTTATGGGCGACCATCCGGTAGGGATGGGCGAGCTTCCAGGACGGGAACGTGTTCGTCGAAAAGCGCTGATGCACGAGTGCCAGCGCCGAGGCGAAGCGCGGATCCGACAGGTCCTTGTAATATTCGCCGAGCTGATGGGCGAGGAACATGCCCTTGTAGACGGCGGTCCGGCTCGACATCGAGACGATGTAGAAGCCCTTGTCGCGCCCGTCGCTCTCGTGGAAGACCCGGTTGGAGATGATCTTGCGCAGAATGTAGAGACGGCGCTCGAAATCGTCGTCTTCGAGCCCGTCGGCCGCGCCGATGAACACCTGCCGGTGCACGGGCTCCGCCGCACGGATCTTCTGCGCCTTCGACAGGCAGGCATTGTCGACCGGCACGTCGCGCCAGCCGAGAACCGTCTGGCCTTCCTCGGCCACCACCTGTTCCACGACGCCTTCCAGATGCCGGCGCAGCTCCGCGTCCTGCGGCATGAAGATGACGCCGACGGCATAGCGGCCGAGCGGCGGCAGCGAAAAGCCATGCGCCTCCGCCTCGGCGCGGAAGAATTCGTCGGGGAGCTGGATCAGCATGCCCGCCCCGTCGCCGACCTCGGGGTCGGCGCCGACGGCACCGCGATGCGTCAGATTGTTGAGGATCTTGAGGCCGTGCTCGACGATCGTGTGCGAAGGCCGCGCCTTCAGATCGGCGATAAAGCCGACGCCGCAGGCGTCGCGCTCGCCGCGCGGATCGAGAAGACCTTTGCCGGCGGCCGGCGTTTTTCGCGCCCCGCGCACGCGCTCCGCGCGCTCAAACGCCTCGGCTGCTGCGCGCATCCGCTCGCTCTTGAGGTGAGGTTCCATCGTCACGGCCTGCCTCCGCCATCTCGCCCCGCACCGAAACCCTTCGTCTCGGGGCACCTCTTCCGTTCGGGTCGCACGCCTCGTTCAGGACATGCGGCTCGAGCAATCGGCTCAACGCCGTAGCTCATACTTAACTGGTTGGGCACATTCGGGTTGAGCGGAATGCCCTTCGCTCTGCCCTTGGGTGCCCCGTCGTCGTTGTCGGCGATCCCGGGACCGGCGCCCTCCACCAACTAGGACAGAAGGCCTGTCCTATCCATTCACCATCTCAAATTTTGCAAGAGACGACAAGTCGACTCTCCGAACCGCTCGAAGGCCGAACGGAGCTGTTGCGTCGTCGCCGGCACCGCAGGGTGAAATCCGTGGCAAGCTTCTCCGTCGTGGAGAGAAGCTTCACGGCGGCGGCTGGGCAGCTTTCGCCAACCGTCTATGCCAGAATTTCCCGCCCCGTCAAAGGAGAGATGGGACTTCGCCAAAATTCCCCGATCCTGAATGACTTCTCCTGCCGGGTTCCTCGCGGGCTCGTCTGTCAAAGCCCGAGGCGGAGACTTGGCCGGTCGCGCGGGAGCCTGCGGCCGCGGCCGGGCTTTCGCACATCACCTTGAGGAAGGCGCCGGCAACGCCGCCCGAAGCAACAGAGAAACAGCCAAGAGACAGCCGAGAAACATCGAGAAAAACCGCTCGCGATCGACAGAACTCTCCAAGCCCCCCGTTTTCTGCCGCGAAGACCTCGAAACGGCCGCCCCCCGAGCGCCCGTCCCGGCGTCGCAGGCTGCCGCACCCCCTTGCGCAAGACGCGCGCCGGCCCTAAGCCGCCAAGATGCAATTTGCCAGCGACAATTGGTCCGGCGCCGCGCCGGAAATCGTGGAAGCGATCGCCCATCAGGCGGCCGGCCATGCCGACGCCTATGGCGTGAGCGCCCTCGACCGCGCCGTCGAAGACCGCTTCAACGCGCTTTTCGAGCGTGAGGTGGCCGTCTTCTTCGTCGGCACCGGCACCTCGTCGAACGCGCTCGCGCTCGCCGCCGTCAACAAGCCCGGCGGCGCCGTCTTCTGCCACCGCGAAAGCCATATCGTCGTCGACGAATGCGGTGCGGTGGAATTCCAGACGGGCGGCGCCCGGCTGATGCAGCTCGACGGCCCGCTCGGCAAGATCGATCCGGGCGAGTTCAAGGATGCCGTGTCGCGCTTTGCGCCCAATTTCGTCCATGCCGGCCAGCCGATGGCGCTGTCGCTGACGCAGGCGAGCGAGGTCGGCACCATCTATACGCGCCAGGAGGTCGAGGCGCTGACCGCCATCGCCCATGAGCGCGGCCTTCCCGTGCACATGGACGGGGCGCGCTTTGCCAATGCGCTCGTCAATCTCGGCGAGAACCCGGCCGACATCACCTGGCGCCAGGGCGTCGACATCCTCTCCTTCGGCGGCACCAAGAACGGCTGCGTCTCCGCTGAAGCCCTCGTCTTCTTCGACCCGAAGATGGCGGCCGAGCTTCCCTATCTCAGAAAGCGCGCCGGCCATCTCTTCTCCAAGACCCGCTTCATCGCCGCCCAGTTTCAGGCTTATCTCGCCGACGATCTGTGGCTGCGGCTCGCCGCCCATTCCAATGCCATGGCCGAGCGGCTGCGTGCCGGCATCGAAAGCTCCGACAAGGCCCGCCTCGCCTGGCCGAGCGAGACCAATGAGAGCTTTGCCTTGTTGGGCCGCGAACAGGCAGCCTTCCTGCGCAAGGCCGGCGCCGTCTTCCTGGAATGGCCGCGTCCCCACGGCCTGAAGATCGAGGAAGGCGACGACGAAATCCTCGTGCGCCTCATCACCAATTTCCAGACCAGCGAAGACGAGGTCGACCGTTTCGTCGAACTCCTCGGCGCCAGACTTTAAGAGCGGGATACTTCGGCAGCCGCCGAAGAAGCCACATCGGACGGTCGATTAAATGCGCGCCCCGTCTCCGGGCACGCAAACCTGTCTCGTTGCACGTTGTCTGTTTCTGAGGCGAGACAAACTACGTCAGCGCGATGCGAAACCTCAGCGCCTCGGCATCCTCATAGCCCTCCGGCAGATGAAAACGTTCGACCAGCTCTCCGCCGGCTTTCTCGATCACGCGAATTGACGGCGCATTGGTCGGATCGGTGACGAGGTCGATATGATGAAGGCCCAGCGTCGGCAGCTCGGGCAAGAGCTTTAAAAGAGCCGCGCTCGCCAGACCCTGGTTCCGTCTCCAGGGCACGATCGAATATCCGATATGACCGAGGACATGGGGCGGAAGCTCGCTCGTCCCGGGCTGCCAGCGAACGCTTATGCGGCCGCAAAACCCCTCTTCCCAGATCCAGTAATGAAAGCTCGGAAGCCGGGCGCGCGTCGAGCCGTCCGGCAGGCGAACCGGCCGGTCCGGCACGCTCCGCTCATTCAGACGCGCCAGGAATTGCGCGGGATTTTCATCGATTTCTTTCAATTGCCGCGTCGCGCCGTCGGCCCTGCGATCGTCAGGCTGCCACCCTTCTTCCAGCGCGCGCCGGTAGGCGGGGAGCGCACTCATCTTCGGCTCGATAAAGTCCATCGACATGCCATGACAATCGGATCTGGAGAAATCCAGCACGACCCTCTCCGCACCGACAAGAGCCGATTTCATCATCCCGCCCCGCGTTGAAGTCGCAGGATGCCGGCCGCTTTGGCCCGTCGCATAAAATCCCGCCCAACAAAAAAGGCGCCCCTTCCGGGGCACCTTCGACCGATGACTGGAGGTCGGGTCGGGGTGTCAGGCGGCCTTGCTGGTCGCAACCGACGCATCGATCTGCTTTTCGGACTTGTCCGAACCGCTGATCGCGATCTTGCGCGGCTTCATGGCCTCCGGGATCTCGCGCACGAGATCGATGTGCAGAAGGCCGTTCTCCAGGGTGGCGCCGGTCACTTCGACATGGTCGGCGAGCTGGAAGCGGCGCTCGAAGGAGCGTGCAGCGATCCCGCGATAGAGAATTTCGCGGTCGCGCTCGCTTTCGTCCTCGTTGCGCTGCGCCTTGATCGTGAGAATGTTCTCTTTCGATTCAATATCGATATCGCGCTCGCCGAAGCCGGCCACGGCCATCGTAATGCGGTAGGCGGTCTCGCCGGTGCGCTCGATGTTGTAGGGCGGATAGCTTTGGCCGCCGTTTTCCGAGCCTGCCATGGAATCGAGCATGTTGAACAACCGGTCGAAGCCGACGGTCGAACGGTAAAGCGGGCTCAAATCATACTGACGCATCTGAAGTCCTCCATTGAAGCGACATTCTGGGAAGGAAAAGACGGCCTCTTCGAAAAGCCGATCCGCCCTTTCCGCGGGACCCTTTCGGCGTCCCAATCGAGAAATGGGAACTCCCAAAATCCCTTTCAAGCCTTTTCGTGCATCTCCTGAAAATCGCGGTTTTCCGGGTTTTCGTCGCTGAACGCCAGATGAACGGCCGGTTCTGAACGAGTTCAGTGAGCTCCGCCTAGTCTCCAAACATCGATGGAGGGCAGCCCCTCCGCATCACTGAGGAGACGAAGCCATGAAACTCAACATTCTCGCCGCCGCCGGTCTTGCGACGCTCTCGTTCCTGCCGCTCGCAGCGGGCGCCAGTGCCGCGCCGATCGCCGCCGCCGGCCAGGCCGGCATTACAGTCGAGCGCAGCGAAGCCGTCACCAAGGTCGATTATCGCGGCCGCGGCTGGCGCCATCACGAGCGGCGCTGGAACCATAAGCTCAGCACGCACCGCATCTCGCGCAAGCTGCGCCGCCAGGGCTTCACCCCGGTCCGCTATTTCGACACCCGCGGTCGCGTCTATTCGCTCGCCGCCCGCGGCCGTCGCGGCGCCCCGGTCATGCTCCGGGTCAACGCCTATAACGGTCAGGTCATCAGCGTGAGCCGCATGGGTCCGAAGCACCGCGGTCACACTGGCGGTCACCACGGCGGCTGGCGCCACCGCTAAGCCTCAAACCGCTCCGGCACCCTCGACGGAGCTTCAGGGATCGGGCGCTGCACCCTGCCCCCTCCAGCGTCCGATGACGGAGCCGGCGGCCTTCGGGTCGTCGGCTCCCCTCGTTTGGGCTCGCTCGCATGGGACTCCATCACGTCGGGCACCCCATCGGGGACGAACGCCGCTGCTTGCCGCCCGACCCACTTCCCAGTATCAGCGCTGCGGGAGGCGCAGCCTTGGCCATTCTGTTTGAAACCGAGCAAAATCCGATCCCGGAAGGCGCGAACGCCGAATTCGTGCTGACGCCCGATGGCCGCAAGCTGCGCACCGCCTGGTGGCATCCGGCCGCATCCGCGACGCGTGGCACGATCCTCGTCCTGCATGGGCGGGCGGAATGCATCGAGAAATATTTCGAGACCGTCTCCGAATTGCGCCGTCGCGGCTATTCGGTCGTCACCTTCGACTGGCGCGGCCAGGGCGGGTCCACGCGCAGCCTGCGGGACCCGCGAAAGGGCCATGTCGACGATTTCTCCGAATATCTCGTCGATCTCGAAACGGTGATGCGCGAGGTGGCCCTCCCCCGCTGCCATCCGCCCTACAACATCCTCGCCCATTCGACGGGTGCCGCCATCGCGCTCCTTTATGCCGCGCGCGCCCGCACCCAGGTGGAGCGCATGGTGCTGACGGCGCCGCTTCTGGCGCTTTCAGGCGGGCGCACGCATTTTCTGCGGGTCGTGACGGGCATCCTGAATTATCTCGGCCTCGGCGAGATGTATGCCGGCCCCTTCCGCGGCGACCTCGTTCAGCTCCGCCCCTTCGAGGGCAACCGCGTCACCTCCGACAAGCGACGCTATGAGCGCGTCCGCGAACTGATCGAGGCGCATCCCGAGCTCGGCCTCTCCGGCCCGACCCTGGCCTGGGTGCATTCGGCGCTTCGTGCGGCGGAATTTCTCGCTCTGCCGGAATTTGCCGAACGCGTGCCGCTTCCGGTCCTCATCGCCATGGCCGGCCAGGAGAGCATCGTCTCCAACCGGGCGATCGAAGAGTTCACCCTGCGCATCAAGACCGTCGGCAATGTCCGCATCGCCGGCGCCATGCACGAGATCCTCCAGGAGGACGACCGTTACCGCGAGATCTTCTGGGCCGCCTTCGACGCCTTCATCGGCGAACCCGACGAGGCCTGGCGCACCCCGTTCACGTCGCCAGGAGCGCCTCCACCTCAGGCGTGAGGCGCTTGTCGCCGAGCGCCAGGATGCGTCCGCCGCCCGCCGCCGGCCCGCCGTCCCACCCCGTCACCGCGCCACCCGCACCTTCGATGATCGGGATGAGCGCGGCGATGTCGTAGGGCTTCAACCCCGATTCGACGACGCAATCCATGCCGCCCATCGCCACCATCGCATAGGCGTAGCAATCATAGCCGTAGCGCGTCAGCCGCGCGCGGGCCGAGAGCCTCTCGAATGCCGGCCTCTCCGCTGCGGTGAAGATGTTGGGGTCGGTCGTGGAAATATGCGCGTGGTCGAGCGCCGCGCAGGCGCGCACCTTGATCGGCCCCGTCTCACCGCCGTGCGCCAGAAAGCTGCCGGTCTCGGCTGAGCCGAAAAAACGCTCGCCGACATAAGGCTGCGACATCATCCCGGCCGCGGGCTTACCGTCGATCAAAAGCCCCGTGAGGCAACCCCACAGTGGCAGGCCGCAGATGAAGGCGCGCGTACCGTCGACGGGATCGAGGATCCACACATGCGAGCGGTCCTCGCCTTCGGCGCCGTATTCCTCGCCGATGATGCCGTGCTCGGGATAGGTCTTGCGGATGAGGTCGCGCATGGCGCGCTCGGCGCCGCGATCGGCCTCCGTCACCGGGTCGAAGCCCGCCTCGAGCTTGTTGTCGACGGCGATCGCGGCGCGGAAACGCGGCAGGATCGCTTCGGCCGCCACATCGGCGAGACGGTGCAGGAAGGGGAAAAAGCTTTCCATGGAATGCATAGCAGAGTTGCCGTTTTGCCACTGCGGGAGAAAAGTTATTTTAAATCAGAGGCTTGATCAATTACCCAAAACGTTTGCATTGCCGCTCAGGGTGACTATATCGGGACCCGACGGACAATCTGTGCCGTAAGCCTCTTGCATCTTGTGCAAAGCAGCATAGATTGTGCGTTGCGATACGTTGTATCGCAGCCCTCATTGGGCGTTTCCTCCCTAGACTTGGCCGCACCTCGGTGCGGCCATTTTTCTTTCTAGCCATGCCGTTTTCGAAGGCATGGCGCGTTGGGAGGCAGACCGTGTCGAAGCCGCATCCGCACGAGAACCCGTCACGATTTATTCCGCCGCCTCGTCGAAGGCGACCGGCGGGGCGATCGCGACACCCATCAGGGCCTCGGCCAGATCTTCGACGAGGGCTTGCACGCTCTCGAACCCGTCATGGAGGCGAATCGCCTCTTCGTCCATGTAGAGCCCCCGGTTCACTTCCACCTGCACCACATGCAGTCCGGCCTGCGGACGCCCGTAATGCTCGGTGATGAAGCCCCCGGCATAAGGCTTGTTGCGCGTCACGCAATAGCCGCGCCGCCGCAGCATCTCCACGGCCTGATCGGTGAGTTCCGGGGCGCAGCTCGCGCCGAAACGATCGCCGATGACGAAATCCGGTCGGATGCCTGGCGCGGCGTTGCGTGCCGATGACGGCATCGAATGGCAATCGACGAGAACTGCATAGCCGAACTGTGCGTGAATGGCCGCAAGCCGCTGCCTGAGCGCTTCGTGATAGGGCTGATAGACCCTCTCGATACGCTGCAGCGCTTCGGCGAGCGCGATCGGCCCGGAATAGATCGTCCGGCCTTCGGAGACGATGCGCGGCACCGTCCCGAGCCCGCCCACCGCACGAATCGATCGGCTGTTGGCGTAGCCCGGAAGCGGCTCGCGAAACATCTTGGCCTCGAGCTCGTAGGGCTCGCGGTTCACATCCACATAGGCGCGCGGATAGATGGCGGAGAGAAGCGGCGCCCCGCGTTCCACGACGCCGCCAAACAACATGTCGATCATGAAATCTTCCGACCGCCTGATCGCGATCGCATCGAGCTGCGACTGGGCGAGAAAGCTCTTCGGATAGAAGCGGCCGCTATGCGGGGAATTGAACAGGAAGGGCGAGACCGGGTCAGAGGGCCCCATCAGGCTGAAAGGCCGCAGGGGCGGCAGCTCGTCTCCCACGCGCTCGTCCATCAAAATCCTCTTTTCATATGCGGATATGTTGCCGATCTGCCGCGCCCCTGTCCATAACGAACCGGCCCCGTCATTGTCTCCCGGGCGCTTACCCGATATTTACCGAGCGGGCTCACAACGGACGGGTTCAAGACGGAAGGCGCTGGAGAAGCATGCGAGGTCGAATCCTGCTCGCCGAAGACGACGAAGACATGCGTCGTTTTTTGACCAAAGCTCTCGAACATGCGGGTTATGACGTTCTCGCGTTCGACAATGGTCTGTCGGCTTACAATCGATTGCTCGACGAGCCTTTCAATCTGCTCTTGACCGACATTGTCATGCCGGAGATGGACGGCATCGAGCTGGCACGCAAGGCGTCCGCGCTCGATCCCGATCTGCGAATCATGTTCATCACGGGCTTTGCAGCGGTCGCTCTCAATCCCGATATGGCCGCGCCCCAGGATGCGAAAATCCTGTCGAAGCCGTTCCATCTACGCGACCTCGTCAACGAGGTCGATCGCCTGATCGCGGCCTGAGAGAGGGGCCTCCGGCGCCGGCGCCGCAAACAATATCTTGAAGCGGGGTCAAGAACTCTGCCCGCAGGGCCTTGCACGGCCGAAACGCAGAGGATATATCCCCGCGAGTCGCCTTCGGGCGGCACCCCTTTGGAAGGGCGCGTAGCTCAGCGGGAGAGCACTACGTTGACATCGTAGGGGTCACAGGTTCAATCCCTGTCGCGCCCACCATTCCATCGAAAACTCAAGCCGAAAATTCAGGCCGCCGAAAAGTCAGGCCGCCGAAATTCAGGCCTTTGCCCCCGCCGCCGAATTCTCCGCGGCGGCCGCAGCCCGGCTTGCTGCCCCCCTTGCAGCCATACCTGCAGAGCGCTCCGTCAGCCACCAGATCAGCGCAAAGAGCGCCAAGAGCGTCAGGCCGGCCAAGGCCGGAAGCGTGTCGGGTTTCGTCACCTCGCCCGCCACGTCCCGCGCCCCCTCCGGCGCCAGCAATTGCGGAACCGCCTCGACCAGCCAATAGCCGCAGGTGATGAAGCAGAGCGAAAACAGCGCCCCGATGGCGCCCTTCCCCGCCTTGCCCATGAGATCGGGCAGAAGCAGCGCCAGGCCGACCCCGAGCAGGCTGAGATCGTAATCATAGGCGTATGGGCTGAGGAGGAGCGAGGCGATCGCCGTCACACCGAGGCTCTGGCGCAAGGTAAACGCCCCGAAGGTGACCCGGACGATCGCCGCAAGCGCCACGAGGGCGACCAGCCCTTGCGCCGCGAAGGACGGCGCGACACCGAGCCCGAAACTGCGCGCCGTCGCATAGATCGACACCATGCGGTGGAGCGGAAAGAACCCCTCTTTGAGAAAGATCCCGGTTTCGCGCGTCGCCTCCAGAAACACCGCCCAGATGCCCGCTCCGAAACACACCGTGGCGGCGAGACAGGCGGCAACAACGGTGAGTGCGGCAGCCACCGCCGCGGCGAACCGACGGGCAAGAAGCGTCCTGACGGCAAGGCCCGCCGCAAGATGCGGCTTGATGATCATCAGCCCGAGCGGCACGCCCGCCTGCCATCGCCGCCTCTCAAAACCGAGACAGGCGAGCGCGATCAGCGCCCCCGTCAGAAAGCCGTTCTGCCCGCCGCTGATGCCGATCGCAAAGGCCGGAAAGATCAAGATCGCCACCAGAGCGAAGTCTTCGCCGGCGAGCCGCTTGAGCGCGAAGAGATAGAGCGCGAGCGTGCCGCCGACGAAGACGAGATAGGCGGCGCCGGCCGGCAGAAGTCCGAGCGGCGCCACGACGAGGTCGAAGGGCGGCGGATAGGCCCAGGTCATGAAATCGAGGCCGCCGCGCGCGTGAAGGAGCGGCCAGAGGCTGTCGAAGCGGTAAGCCTCTTCGAGCCGCCCCGCCCAGACGAGGCGTGCGACCAAGTGGAACATGTCGAAATCGACGAGACGCGCCGGCCCGTCCGCCTGCGCGGCAACCGAAAACCGGTAGGCCCGGCCGAGCGTCGCCACCGCGAGAAGCCCCAGGATGAGAGGCTGATAGCGCCGGAAGCGGGCACCGATCTCCTGGCCTGCCGGCATCTCACCGCCGTTCATCGCCTGCCTCCCAGCCCCAGCATCCCCTGTATATCCGCGCCTGCATCTCCACCCGTCCCCGAGACACGCCTCTCCTCACTTCTGGTGGCTCTTATGCGGACCCCGCCGTTAAAATCGGCCTATCGGCACGCGGCCCAAAGACGAAAGGACGGGACGAAGGAAAAAGCCGCAGGAAGGCAGAGACAAACTGTCCGCTGCCACCGTCTGACGAGTCAGGCTAGGTTGACACTCCGGCCATGGGGCTGTCGCATGGCCATGAGGGGGCTCGCCGATACGGCGTCGCTGCGCTTGCAGAGCGAGAGATCGTCTCTGCAGCAACCGATGCCTAAGGGATGCGCCCCCTTTCTGCTGCCGGTCGCGAGCCCTGCTTGCGGCCCGGAGCCTCGGTTGGCAATCCAGCGACACCGCGGGTCGCCTGGAACATGGGAGATTGAGATGGTCCTCACCTTTTTCGGGGTGATCTTCAACCTGGTCGGTATTCTTCTCGTCATGCGATACGGCATCGGCTTTCAGGCGCAAAAGCCCGGCATGCCGGAACCTCGCCCGCCGCAAAACGACGAAGAGCAGGCGATCCTCGAGAACATTCGCCGGGCCGGCCAGTTCGGCATCGTCATCCTCGTCCTCGGCGCCTTCCTCCAGATCCTGGGCATCTTCTACAGTTGAGCCGCACGCGCGCGGCTTCGAGCATCTGCCCCGAGCGGTTGCCCCTGAGCATCTGCCCGCCGCGCACGTGAGCCCTCAGGCGCTCGCGCGCAGGTGAGCCTTCAGGCGCTCGCGCGCACCAGCCGGTTGCGGCCGATGAGGTCGTCGACAGCCTCCAACGGCAGCGGCTCGCTGTAATAGAACCCCTGACCGAGTTGGCATCCGAGCTCGGCGAGCTTCTCGCCGAGCGCCAGCTCCTCTATGCCCTCGGCCGTGGTGTCGATGCCGAGCGCCTGGCTGAGATGCAGGACCGCCTCCACGATCGCCTGCCGGTCTTCGCTCTCCAGCATGCCGGCGATGAAGGAGCGGTCGATCTTGAGCGTGTCGAGATGCAGTTCGCGCAGATGGTAGAGGCCGGAATAGCCGGTGCCGAAATCGTCGAGCGCGACGCGGATCCCGGCTTTGCGCAGCGCCTCAAGCACGGCCTTCACCTCGTCCATGCGCTCCACCAGCGCCGTCTCCGTCAGCTCCACCTCCAGCCGGTGCGGCGCGAATCCGGCGCGCGCCAGAATATCGAGAAGCTGGCTCGGCAGGGCCGGATCGAGAAGCTGCACCGGTGCGAGATTGATCGATAGCGTGAAGCTCGACGGCCATCCGACCGAGGCTTCCATCGCCTGCTCCAGAAGCGTCAGCGTCATCGGGGTCAGCTTGCCGCTGTCCTCCGCCATGGCGATGAACCGGTCCGGCAACAACACCCCCTTCTGCGGGTGCAGCCAGCGCGCCAGCATCTCGAAGCCGACGATGCCGCCCGTCTTGAGGTCGACGACGGGCTGCAGGTAGGGGACGATCTCACGTTTCCCCAGCGCCTCGTCCATTTGCTGCTCGAGCTCGATACGCTCCAGAAGCGCCGAATCCATCCCCGCCTTGAAGAAGTGGAAGCTGCCGCGCTCTTCCGCCTTCACATGGTACATGGCGATATCGGCATTGCGCAGAAGCACGTTCGCCTCGGTGCCGTCGTCGGGATAGACCGCCACGCCGACGCTCGCCCCGATGCGCATGCTGATGCCCTGGGCACGAATCGGCAGCGCCATTTCGTGGACGATCTTGTGAACGAGCCGCAGAAGCTCGTCTGTTCCGTCCTGATACTCGAGGAGCGCGGCGAATTCATCGCCGCCGAAACGCGCCACCACACCCCGTCCTTCCGCAAGCCGCGTCAGACGCTCGGCGACGACGCACAGAACCTCGTCACCCATCTGGTGCCCGTGCAGGTCGTTGACCGGTTTGAAACGGTCGAGATCGATGACCAGCACGGCCACGCGCCGCCCCGCTTCCTGCGCGGTGATCACGTGGCTGTCGAAGATCTCGAAAAGCCGCCGGCGGTTGGGAAGCCCGGTCAAGACGTCGTGCCGAGCAAGACGCTGCGCCTCGCGCTGGGCCATCTCCTTGGCCGCGATCTCCCGGCGCAGCTGCACGACCCGCCAGATCGCGACGACGAGCAGGACGACCGTCATGATGACGGCTGTCCCGAAGATCTCGTCGAGCTCCCAGGATTCGTGGTGGCGGCTGAAATCGTGCAGCGCCTCGAAGAAATCGTAGCTGTGGCTGAAGGCATAGCCCACAGCGGCAGCCGCAGCGATGATCAGAAGGGTTCGGATCACGACCCTGCTCCGGTCGGGCTCCTGAACGTTGGCGGGGGATGGCCTCGGCTCGGAGCGAAACTTGATACGCTGCATAAGACCTCAAAGTTGCGCGTTTCAAACAACAGTCAAGCCTCGCCTCCGTTTCTCAATCTAAACGTGTATATCGCAGAAAAAGGTTTGCCGCTTCTGAATCTTACGCGTCCGCGGGTGCACGACGCGGCTCCAGCGTTGCGTCTCCCGAATAGGGAGCCGGAGAAACGCGCATACGGGCTTGATGGTTCACCCAGCCGAAGCGGGATTATCCGCCGCCCGCAAGCACTTGCCCGCCATCGACCGTCACCGTCGTGCCGCTCACATAGGCGCTGGCCTTGGAGGCGAGATAAAGGAGCGCCCCGTCGAGATCGCCCTCCTCGCCGAAGCGGCGCATCGGATTTTGTTGGATGATCGCCTCGCCTGCCGGGCTTTCCAGGAACTCGCGGTTGATCTCCGTCAGAAACCAGCCCGGCGCGATCGCATTGACGCGAATGCCGTACCGCGCCCATTCGAGCGCCAGCGCCTTGGTGAGATGGACGAGTGCAGCTTTCGAGGTCGCATAAGGCGCCGTCCCCTTGGAAACGGCAAAGCCGAGGACGGAGGCGATGTTGACGATGGCGCCGCCCGTCTTTGCCTTCGCCATGCGCTCTGCGGCCGCCTGCGCCACGAAGAACGCCGCGTCGAGATTGGTCGCCATCACCTGCCGCCAATGCTCGCGTTGAAGCGAGATGGCGGGCCCTGCCGGTGCAATCCCGGCATTGTTGACGAGGATCGTGACGGTGCCGAAACGCGCCTCGGCGACCTCGAAGGCGGCCGTGAGGCTCGCCTCATCGGTGACGTCGCAAGCGACCGCGAGCGCCGCGCCGCCTGCCCCCACGATCTCATCTGCAAGCTCTTCGAGCTTGTCCTGGCGCCGCGCCGTCAGCACCACCTTGGCGCCATTCGCCGCAAGCACCCGCGCAAAACGCCGTCCGAGCCCCGATGAAGCGCCGGTGACGAGCGCCACCTGTCCCGTAAGATCGAAAAGCTCGTCCGCGCGCATGTGATCCCCCTGGAGCTATGGGCCGCTCTAATGCCCGTAGAGCTTGAGCGGCAGCCAGGTTGCCACATCCGGCAGGAACCACAACAGGACGAGCGCAAAGACCTGGATGATCACGAAGGGCACGATCCCGCGATAAATGTCGGTGGTGCGGATATCGGGCGGCGCCACGCCCCGAAGATAGAAGAGAGCGAAACCGAAGGGCGGCGTCAGGAACGAGGTCTGCAGGTTCACCGCCATCATGATGCCGAGCCAGACCGGGCTCATCGTGCCGCCGCCCGGCATCTCCATCTGCAACAGGATCGGCGCTACGATCGGCACGACGATGAAGACGATTTCCAGGAAATCGAGAAAGAAGCCCATCACGAACATGACGAGCATGACGAGAAGGATCGCCGCGAGCGTGCCGCCCGGCAGCGCGGTCAAAAACTCCTCGATGAAATCGGCGCCGCCGAGACCGATGAAGACGATCGAGAACATGCGCGCGCCGATGATGATGGTGAAGACCATCGCCGAAATCGCCATCGTCGACTGACAGACGGCCCCAAGCACCCGCTCGCGGTTTTCATCGCGCCAGGTGAAGGTGCGCCAGAGCGCCATCACCACGCCCCAGGCAAGACCGAGGGTGAGCACCACCGCCGCCCCGATCGCCACCCATTCCTCGACTGAGACGACGCTCCTTTGCGAGCGCAGATCGTAGAACGAGGTGAGGAGGAGAAGGCCGGCCATGCACAGAACGCCGATCAGGATCGGCCCGGCGCGCCGCTCGTCGCGCTTGTAGCCGGCGAGCATCGTGGCGCCGATCGCGCCGACGCCCGCCGCCTCCGTCGGAGAGGCGAGCCCGATCAAAATCGAGCCGAGCACGGCGACGATCAACAGAACCGGCGGGGCGAGCGCATGGATCACCTGACCCCAGAAAGCGAAGCCGGAAAGCTCGCCGAGCTCCTCATGCGGGATCGCCGGCGCTTCGGCCGGATGGAGAAAGACGTAGATGATCTGATAGACGATATAGAGGCCGACGAGCATGAACCCCGGCAGCAGCGCCCCGGCGAAGAGATCGTTCACCGACACCGTGTCGGGCGCGAAGATCCCCATGGAAAACTGTGCGTTCTGATAGGCGACGGAGAGCTGGTCACCCAGAAGCACGAGCACGATCGAGGGCGGGATGATCTGCCCGAGCGTGCCCGACGCCGCGATCGTGCCGCAGGCGAGGCGCTTGTTGTAGCCGCGCTTCACCATCGTCGGCAGCGACATCAGCCCCATCGTGACGACGGTGGCGCCGACGATGCCGGTGGAGGCGGCGAGAAGCGCGCCGACGATGCACACCGAAAACGCCAGACCGCCCGGCACCGAGCCGAAGAGCCGCCCCATATTGTCGAGGAGTTCTTCCGCGACCCGCGATCGCTCCAGCATCACCCCCATGAAGACGAAGAGCGGCACGGCCACGAGCGTCTCGTTGGTCATCGTGCCGAAGATCGACTGCGGGAAGGCCGTCAGAAGCGACAGCGAGAAGACGTCGAAGGCGGAGCCGATGAGAGCAAAGCCGAGCGCCGTGCCGGCGAGCGTGAAGGCGACGGGAAAACCGGCCGTCAACAGCCCGCAGGCCGCCACGAACATCAAGAGACAAAGATGGAGCGGGTCGATCATGAACTTCGCCGATCGCCCGTTCTGCGGACGAGGCCCGTTTGGTTGTGTGAATTAATGGACGCTGTCGCGCGCAATTCCGGCTGCCGAATAAGTCTCGTCATGCTCCTTGAGCGCCACGACGGCGCGCAGCGCCATCGCCACCCCCTGCAGCCCGACGAGAACCGCGAAGACCCAGATGAAGGTCTTCAAGGCGAAGATGAGCGGCAGGCCGCTCACTTCCGTCGAACGCTCCAGGATGCGCCAGGAATTGCTCACATAGCCGAGCGACAGCCAGAAGGCCGCCACACAGACCGGCAGGAGCAGAAACAGCGCGCCGAAGAGATCGACGAGCGCCTTCTTGCGCGGCGAGGCCTCGCGGTAGAGGACGTCGACGCGCACATGCCCGTCCTGCAGGAGCGTAAAGCCCGCCCCGGTCATGAACAGGATCGCATGCATGTACCAGATCGATTCCTGCATCGGGATGAAGCCGATGGAGAAGACGTAGCGCAGGATGACGGTCGCAAATTGCACGAGCGCCGTCAGAACGGCGAGCCACATGACGGCGCGGCCGATGCGGTAATTGAGACCGTCGATCACGGCGATGATGGCTTTCACGCTCTCTCCCCTTCAGGCGTCGCAGGCGCGCACCGCCGCATCCCTCTAAGCCCTGCGCATAAAACCGAAAAGGGGCGGGTGACCCCGCCCCAGAAATCACGCCTTCGAACGCGCCCCTCAAACGCGTTTCGGCGTCAGGTCGCATCACCGGCGACCGAAGCCTCACGCAAACGGCGTCAGCGCCCGCTTGTTGGCGTAGCTCTGATCGGAAATCGCCGTCCAGTCGACCGCCTTGGCGCGGAAATCCAGGAACGCCTCGTAGACCTTCTTGGTCAGCGGGTCGGAATTGCCGGCCTTGTCGAGAACGTCCTTCGCCGCCTTGCCGAATTCGCGGTAGATCTCATCGGAGAACTCGACGAGTTCGACGCCGTGATCGTTGACGAGCGTCTTCAGCGCCTGGCCGTTATGGGTGTTGTAGGAGGACAAGGTCTCGTTGTTGACGGCATAGGCGATCGCCGTCATCAGCGTCTGGTCGCTTTCCGAAAGCCCGTCCCAGAACGGACGCGAAATCCCGAAGCTCAAAAGCGAGCCCGGCTCGTGGAAGCCCGGGTAATGGTAGTTCTTGGCGACCTTGTAGAGACCGAAGGCGAGGTCGTTCCACGGCCCCACCCATTCCGTCGCGTCGATCGTGCCCGATTGCAGCGCCGGCAGGATTTCCGAGCCCGCAAGCGTCACCGAGGTGCCGCCGAGCGCCGTGATGACGTCGCCGCCGAAGCCCGGAATGCGCATCTTCAAGCCTTTGAAATCGTCGACGGTCTGCATCTTTTTGTTGAACCAGCCGCCCATCTGGGAGCCGGAATTGCCGCCGGGCAGATGCTTGATGCCGAACTGGCCACCGACCTCGTCCCACAATTCCTGGCCGCCGCCCTTCTGGATCCAGGCGTCGATCTCCGCCGGCATGAAGCCGAACGGCACGGCACAGAAGAAGGAATAGCCGGTGAGCTTGCCCTGATAATAATAATCGGCCGAATGGTACATCTGCGCCGTACCTTCCTGCACGGCGTCATTGCACTTGAGCGGCGGGACGAGCTCGCCGCCGCCATAGACCTTCATGGTGATGCGCCCGTCCGTCGCCCCGTCGATCAGGGTAGCGAACCGTTCCGGCGCCTCGCCGATGCCCGGAAAATTCTTCGGCCAGGAGGTGACGCATGTGATCTGAATGCGGTTTTGCGACAACGCCGGCGTGGCGAGGCTCGAAGCTGCGGCTGCACCTGTGCCGAGCCCGGCCGTCTTCAAAAACGAGCGACGATCCATGCTCTGTTTCCTCCCTTGGGGTCGTCTTCTTAAGCGGGCGGGAAAACTTGCATTTTCGCCAAAGACTGTCCAGCGCGGCCCGCTGCGGCGAAGCGGCAAGCGGTCGATAAGAAGAAGCGACAAGACGGGCTGACTTTTGCCTGCCGACCGCATTAGGATGCCTGCCACGATGCGCAGCAGAAACACCCCCATCATTCTCGTCACCGCCGATGTCCGTCCCGCCGACGGTTATGTCTGGCATTCCGTGGCCGAAACCTATCTGAGGGCCATCACCAGCATCGGTGCGGTGCCGCTCGTCCTGCCCTCCATGGCCGATCGCATCGATCTCGATGCCGCCGTGGAAATGGCCGATGGCGTCCTCGTCACCGGCTCCCGCTCCAACGTGCATCCCGACCGCTACGGCGTGACGCCGGAGGAAAAGCACGGGCCGTTCGATCCTTCGCGCGATGCGACGACCCTCCCCCTGATCCGCCTCGTCCTGCAGCGCGGCCTGCCGCTTCTCGCCGTCTGCCGCGGGTTCCAGGAGCTCAACGTCGCGCTCGGCGGCGCCCTCTTGTCGGAAATCCAGGAGATCGAGGGCCGCTTCGACCACCGCTCGCAGGCCGACGAACCCGATCAGCGTTTCGCGCTCGCCCACGACGTCACATTCCAGCCGGACAGCCGTCTTGCGAAGATCGTCGGCAATCAGCGTATCCAGGTGAATTCCGTCCACCGCCAGGGCGTCGACCGGCTCGGCCGCGGCCTCGTCGTGGAGGCGACCGCCGATGACGGCACCATCGAGGCCGTGCGCGTCTCCGATGCCGCGAGCTTCGCCTTCGGCGTGCAATGGCATCCGGAATACTGGGCGGAGACCGATCCCCCCTCGCGGGCGATTTTTGCCGCGTTTTCAGAGGCGATCCGCCAGCATCAGGACGCCAAGGCGAAAATCGCCGCCGAACAGGACAACTGACCTGACGGCGGCAAAGGCCTAGGCGAGAGCGCCGGCCAGCAAAAGCCCGCCGAGCGCGGTGATCGCGAACGCCCCGCCCCATTCGAGCAGCGAGACGAAGGCCGCGCCGGCGCCGGGCCGCGTCTGAAGAAGCTTTGCCGCCACGCCCTTGGCGCCGACGGCGAGTGCGGCGAGCGCCGCAACCGTGAGCCCGGTCCCGAGCGCCATCAAGAACGTCGCCGCGACCCCGGCCCAGAAAATCTTCTGCGACAGCGCGAAGACGAGGACGATGAGGGCGCCCGAACACGGCCTCAGACCGACGGAGACGACAGCCGCGACAGCACCTGCAAGCCCGCGGCTCTTCTCCACCAGCGCCGCATCCGGCACATGCCCGCAACACGCGCCGTGCTCATGGTCATGCCCGTGCCCATGGTCATGCGCATGTCCGTGATCATCATGGTGGTGCTCATGCCCATGCTCATGCCCGTGGCCGTCATGAAGATGCGCCTCGCTCAGATGCACGTCATGCCCATGCGCCCCGGCCGCAGCCGGCGTGAGGCCGGCCGTCGCGGGACGAAGGCGTGATCCGAGGGAAAGCCGTCTCAAAAGCCGCCGCGATTTGCGCAACAGCAGGAAAAGACCGAGCGCCAGGACGAGCCCGTAGCTGCCGATCTCGAAGGCCTCCGCCGTATCGGTGATGGCAAAGCTCGTGAGCCCCAGAACGGCCGCAAGCGCGCCGATGAGCGCGACCGCGACGATCGCCTGCAGGAACGCCGCCAGGAAGGCGATCAGAACCCCGCGCCGCGCCGTCTTCTCGTTGGCGAGGATATAGGACGAGATCACCACCTTGCCGTGGCCAGGTCCGGCCGCATGCACGATGCCGTAGATGAAGGAGACGCCGCCGAGCCACCAGAAGGCCGACCCGTCGGTGGCGAGCCGCGACAGGGTCGCCGTCAGCTCGTGGTAGAACTCCTTCTGCAAGGCGGCGATCATCGGCACGAGCCCCGCCCCGCCGCCCTCGCCCGGCAGACCGACACCGAACGGCGACGTCGCGGCCTCGGCGTTGGATACGAGGCAGACAAAGACCGCCAGGACGGCAAGCGGCGCGAACATAGCGAGCGCATCCGCCCGCACACCTTTCTCCCGCCGCATCAGGGACATGTGATCATCGCGGCATTCTCCGTGCCGGCCGTCAAACTCTTGAATTCCGCGGGCAGCTCGCGCTGCTCCGCGCCGATCGTCGCGAGCATCGCGGCAGCCGTCGCATCCGGCTCCTCGCCGAGCGTAACGGCGAGCTTGCACGAGGCCGGCGCATCGACGAGCCGCACCGCCTCCTTCGACGGCAGCGAAAAGGCGACGAAATATTCCGGATCGGCGACTTGGAGCTCGACCGGCGCATGCGCCGCGATCGGCTTCTTCAGCGGCAGGGTGAAATGCAAAATCAGTTGCTTGCCGCTCGGCTGCAGCCAGTAATCGACGGGATCGCCGAGCTTCACCGGCTCGCCGCCGGCGGTAAGCTCTGTGAAGAAGCCATAATCGGCAAGCGACGTGACGTTGACCTCCGCCAAGGGCTTCAGCTCTTCGGCCGACAATTTGCCATCGCCATCGGCATCGAGCCCCTGCGTCGCATAGGCGGAAAACGCCTCGTCAAAGCGCCAATGATGGCGGATGCCGACGATACGCCCGCTTTTGTCGAAAGAAACTTCGGAGGCGACATCCACCCACACATGCGGATGCGCCAGCGCCGCACCCGGCAAAAGCGCGAGAGCGAGAACGAAAAGCGAGAGCAATCGACGTGCCATCGGGCAGTCTCCGGTCGTGGCATCCGGCCCATTCGGCGGACACGAACGCGCTTTCTCGCACAAGTGCGGCGACAGCGCGGCGGAATAATCTTTCGCAAGACGTCGCGGCAGAAAGTCATTTGCCCCTCCGCCCGCGGCTTTTTGGCGCTCCTCCAGCCAGAAGCTTTCGCGCCGGGCGCTTATCTCTGCGCCAAGAGGAAACGCCCAAAAAAAACGAGAAGGATCTGAGCCATGCCCGTCACCGCCCTGTCGGAAGCCGAGCTCGCACGCCATCCCGCATTCGATGGACACGAAGAGGTGGTGCGCATCGAAGACGAGGCGACGGGCCTCGCCGGCTACATCGCCATTCACGACACCACGCTCGGCCCCTCCCTCGGCGGCTGCCGCGTCTGGCGCTATGCCGATGAACATGCCGCTCTTGAGGACGTCCTGCGCCTGTCGCGCGGCATGACCTACAAGACCGCGCTCGCAGGCCTCAATCTCGGCGGCGGCAAGGCCGTCATCATTCTCGCCCCCGGCGTGCCCAAGACCCCGGCGCTTTTCGAGGCCTTCGGAGCCGCGATCGAAAACCTCTCCGGCCGCTACATCACCGCGGAAGATGTCGGCACCGCCCCCGCCGATATGGCGGACGTCGCGCGTGCGACGAAGCATGTGCGCGGCACACCGGCTTCGGGCGTCGCCGATCCCTCCCCCCATACGGCGCTCGGCGTCTTCCACGGCATCCTCGCCGCCGTCGAGTACCGGTTCGCCTCGAGCTCGCTTGAAGGCATCCGCGTCGCGATCCAGGGGCTCGGCCATGTCGGCTGGCGCCTTGCGGAAAAGCTGCACGAGGCCGGCGCCGACCTTCTCGTCTCCGACATCGATGAAAAAGCACTGGCGCGCGCCGAAGAGGCCTGGGGCGCGCTCGCCGTCCCGCCGGCGGAAATCCATGCCGCCCCGGTCGATCTCTTCGCCCCCTGCGCCCTCGGTGCCGGGCTCAACCGCACCACCATCCCGCAGATCCGCGCCGCGATCGTGGCGGGTGCCGCCAACAACCAGCTCGCCGAGGCCGACGACGCCGGGCGTCTGCTTCAGCGCGGCATTCTCTATGCGCCGGATTACGCCATCAATGCCGGCGGCGTCGTGGCGCTCGCTTTGGCCGGGGCCGGCCATTCGCAGACGGAAACCCGCGACAAGGTGGAAGCGATCGGCGCAACGCTTGCGTCCATCTTCGCACGCGCCGCGGAAGAGAGGACGACGACGGCCGCGATCGCCGATCGGCTCGCCGAAGAACGGCTGACCGCCGTCAAGCGGCGCTCGCAGGCCGCCTGACGCGCCGACACACCGACACAGAAACGTGGCGGGAGAGTTCGGGCCCCTAATCCGAGAAGGAGGCAAGCACCGCGTCGGCCGCCGCGGTGCCGGAAACAAACGCCGCCTCCGAACGCGCGGCGATGCACCAGTCGCCGCAGGCGACGAGCCGCCCTTTCGCCCCGACGAGACAGGGTTCACCCGCGGGCTCCGCGACGAGCGCCTGGCGCCAGCGCCGGATCTTGCGGGCCATCAAAGGCGGCAGCGGCCCGTCCGCCTCGGCAGCGAGAAGGTCGAGCAGCTGCTCCGACAGCTCGTCTTCGCGTGCGCCGAAATGCGCTTCGGAAAAACCCGCCGCCGCATGCACGACAAAACTCTCCGTATCGCCGCGGCCGGCCTTCGAGCTGTTGCGGATGGCGACGCTCAAATCGCCGCGCCTCGAAATCCAGTCTTCCGTGATCGGCACGGCGCCGTCGAAGACGAAGAGCCCGGCGATCGTCGGACGCATCACCACCTCCGACAGGCGGTCGAAGGGCTTGCCATGGGCATGCAGCAGCGGTTCGGCGGCGGACGCAGGAAGCGCCACGATCACCGCATCGAACGGCCCGACCGGCGCGGAATTGCTTTGCAGGAGATAACCTTCGCTCGCCCGGCCGATCCGTTCGACCGCCGTATGCGTGCGGATATCGAGGCCCTTTCCGGCGAAATCGGTAAGGCCGTCCATGCTCGGCAGGCCGATGAGCCAGGGCTCGTCGCTGTCGCGTCCGGAGGGCGCCCAGCCGGTCGCCTTGCCGGCGAAGACCGCCTCTTGCATGAAGGATTTGAAGGGCTCTTCGCGGGCCGTGACATAGACCGCGCCCGCATCGACCGGCACCCCGGCGACCTCTTCTGAGGAGAGCCGGCCTCCGGATTTCCCCGCGGCTTCGAAAAGGATCGGGTCGAGCCCCGCCGCACGCAGACGCCTGGCGGCGGCAAGACCGGCGAGACCGGCCCCGATGATGGCGATCGATGCGTCCTTCAAATGTCCTCCTCGTCGCCTTTCACAAAGCGCCTCTGAGCACGGTGCCGAGGCCAGGTTCTGGCGCGCCCGGCGCTCGTTGAATCAAAGCTGCGGGCCGCCGTAAAGCCCTGTCGCGCCTCATTCTTCGGCGAGACACTCCGGCATGTCGGCAACTGCCACCTCATGAACGAGTTCCGCCATGCCCCGCACCTGATGCCGGGCGATCGCAGCCCCGGCTTCGGCACTCGCCGCGGCGGCGTTGCCGACGACCCCTTCGGCGTTCAAATCCTCGGCAAGCCAGCCATAGCCGACATCGCCATAGGCGCGAAGACGGCGATAGCGCTCGGACAGCATGCTTTGCCGCGACGGGAAATCGGCGAGCGAAAGATGCCGGACGAGATCGGGCTTGAAATGCAGCATCAGCGCGGTTTCCACGAAGCCGCCGTGGATGCCGACGGCACGCTCGCAATCGTCGGCAAGCTCCGCCGGCAGGCCGAAGCGCCGCCAGCTCGTCGCCACGGCGAGAAGCTCGTGGCGCGCCCGAAGCTCGAGTATGGCGGCCGCCGCCGAAGGGCTGTTGCCGCCATGCGAGCTGATCAAAATGAGCTTCTTGAGGCCCGACGCCGCCACCCCTTCGCCGATCGCGACGATGGTCTGCGTCATCTGTGCCGCCGAAAGCGAAAGCGTGCCGGCAAAGGACATGTGTTCCAGCGAGGCGCCGACGCCGACCGTCGGAAGAAGCAGCGCCTCGACATCGGGGTCGAGCGCCGTCGCGAGCTCTCCCGCAAGCCCTTCGGCGATGTGGCAATCGGTGCCGAGAGGCAGATGCGGCCCGTGTTGCTCGGTGGCCGCGATCGGCAGGATCGCCACGGTGCGTGTGGGATCGCATCGGGCGAGTTCGGGGCTCGTCAGATCCTGCCAAAGGCGCAGCATGGGAAGCCTCTCCAAAGCATCTCACGCCCATGTGAAAAGCAAATGCGCCGGCTCTGCAACGGCTTTTGCGCAGGGGAGCGCTGCCGCCCGGCATGAGAGGGCGAGAGGGCCCGGAGATGACAGAGAGATGAGAGCTTGCTTTCCGGCCAGGAAGGCCCTTTGCATGTGAAATGGTCTCCCTTTCCGAAGACGCGGGCGCTGGCGCCGCCGCTGCGCGCCTGCGTGCGCTTCTTCTCATCATGCTCGCCTTTCTCTGCTTCGCCTGTCTCGACACGACGGCGAAATATCTCGGCCAATGGCTGCCGGCGATGCAGATCGTCTGGGTGCGCTTTCTCACGCATTTCATTCTGACGCTCGTCATCTTCCGGCCGTGGCGCGACATGGCGCTCTGTCTGCCGCGCAACAAGAAGCTGCAGGTGGCGCGCGCCTGCTGCCTCGTCGGCTCGACTTTGTTCAACTTTCTGGCCGTCCGCCATCTTCAGCTCGCCCAGACCGTCAGCATCTTCTTCATCGGCCCCTTCATCGTCACGGCGCTTGCCGGGCCGATGCTCGGCGAATGGGCGGGGCCGCAGCGTTGGGCTGCGGTCGTCGTCGGCTTCCTCGGCGCGCTCATCATCATCCAGCCGGTACCGGGAGCCTTCGAGCCGGCGATGCTTCTCTCGGTCGGGGCCGCGACCTCGAACGCGCTCTACGTCATCCTGACGCGCCAGATGGCCGGGCGCGAAACCGCGCAGAGTATGATCGTCATGCCGGCGATCCTCGCAAGCTTCGCCATCGCACCGCTCGGCATCGCCCAATGGGAAACCGTGCCCAGCGCCTTTCTCTGGGGCCTCCTCATCTCCACCGGCTTTTTCGGCGGCCTCGGCCATTGGCTGTTGATCAAGGCGCACGAGCTCGCGCCCGCCACCCTGCTTGCGCCTTTCGTCTACAGCGAGATTCTCTGGATCACCGCCCTCGGCTTCGTCATATTCGGCGATGTTCCGCCGCGTTCGACGGTTCTGGGAGGTGCGATTATCATCTTGAGCGGCCTTTTCATTCTCTATCGCGAACGGCGCACCAGGACGCCTCCCTCGATTGAACCGCGCGCCTGAAAAACCCGTCTTCCGGTTCGCGCCGAGCCCGAACGGCTATCTGCATCTCGGCCATGCCTATAGCGCGCTCCTCAACGAGCGCGCCGCCAGGGCCGCGGGCGGCCGACTTCTCCTTCGTATGGAAGACATCGACTACACCCGCGCCCGGCCGGAATTCACCGACGCGATCTTCGATGATCTCGCCTGGCTCGGCATCGCCTTCGAACAGCCGATCCTGTGCCAAAGCCATCGCTTCCCGGCCTATGCCGGCGCGCTCGCCGCCTTGGACCGCCTCGGCCTTCTCTACCCCGCATTCTTGAGCCGCTCGGAAATCCGTGGCGCCATCTCTGAAAAGGAAAAGACCGGCCACACCTGGCCGCGCGATCCCGATGGCGCCCCGCATTATCCGGGCCTCGAACGCGACTGGTCGAGCCAAATGCGCGCCGACAGGATCGCGACCGGCGCCCCCTATGCGCTCCGCCTCGATATGCGCCGGGCTCTCGCGGGCCTTGAGCCGCTCGCCTGGCAGGAGCTCGATCTTGAGACCGGAGAGACGACACGCGTGAGCGCCCATCCGAGCACTTGGGGCGACGTCATTCTGGCGCGCAAGGACGTGCCGGCGAGCTATCATCTCGCCGTCACCCTCGACGACGCCTATCAGGGCGTCACCCATGTCGTGCGCGGGGCCGATCTCGAAGCGGCGACCTCGGTCCACCGCCTCCTGCAGGTGCTGCTCGGCCTGCCCGCACCCCTCTACCATCATCACCGGCTGATCCTCGACAAGGAGGGACGCAAGCTTGCGAAATCCGCCGGCTCGACCGCTCTGGCCGACCTGCGCGAGACGGGCGCCACCCCCGACGACATTCGCCGCAGTCTCGGCTTTGCGCCACCGGCGGCCGCGTCCGTCGCCTGAGGCTCAAGGGCCTGGAAGTTCAAGGGCCTGAGGTTCACGTAAAAGCGCGCAACACCATGAGCCAGAAGGCGACGCCGCCGACGCCGAAGGCCGTCGAGATCAGTGTCGTATTGGAGGCGAGCGCCTCGCCCGTGCCGAAGCGGGTGGCGATGAGGAAAGCGTTGACGCCGGTCGGACAGGCCGCCACCAGCACCAGAGCGGCCGTCGGCACCGGGCCGAGCCCGATGAGGAGCGCCACCGGCAGAACGACGAGCGGCATGAAGAAGAGCTTCATGCCCGCAAGGACCGCACCCGCCGGGATGTTGCGGGCGATGCCGTAGCGGGCAAGCCCCATGCCGCAGGCAAAAAGCGCCACCGGTCCCGCCACATCGGCAAGGCTGTCGATCAGCTTTTCGGCAAGCCCCGGGATCGGCAGATGGAAAACGTGCCAGATGCCGCCCAGGATGATGCCGATGATGAGCGGATGGCGGATGAGTTCGAGCGCAAACGCCCCCCACATGGCACGGCTGCTCTCCACCTCGGCCGCGAGCCCGTCGCGCCGTCGCGCCCAGGTGTTGAGGGCGAGGCTTGCCGCCATCATCACCGGCAGATGCACCGAGACGAGAATGAGGACGACCACCGTGCCGGGGTCGCCATAGGTGGCACGTGCCAGCGGAATGCCGATCAGAACCGTATTGGCGAAGGCGGCCGAGACGCCGGCGACGACGCCTGAGCGCGTATCGCGCTTGAACAGCCGCCGAACGAGAACATGCGCCACCGTCCAGGTGACGAGCACGCCGACAAAATACGCAATCCAGATCCGCCACGGCGACAGCCCGTGGAAATCGGCATGCGCCAGCGTGCGAAAGAGAAGGAGTGGAATGGCGATGGTGAAGACGAAATCGGCGAGCGCCCCGCCGGTCTCCATCTTCAGGAGCTTGAAGCGCGCCGCGAGATAGCCGATCCCGATGAGGCCGAAAATGGTGAGGACGATGTTGGCGGTGTCGGACATCAGAGTTTGCGGCGGTTGCGGCGGCTTGGGGCGGCCATGGGCGGCTTGGGGCGGCTGTGTGCGGCGAAATTCGGATCTCCTCCCGCCTTAAGCCGCCGCCACTTGATTGCCTAGGAGGAAGCGGGGACAAGGGCTGAAGAAAAGCCCGATTTCACGCGCCCCGCACAAGGGGACCAAAGGACAAGCCCGCATGGCCCGCAGCATTTTGATCACCGGCTGCTCTTCCGGCATCGGCCGCCATTGCGCCCTCGCCATGGCGCGGCGCGGCTGGCGCGTCTTTGCCACGGCCCGCAACGAGGCGGATCTCGCGGCCCTGCACGAAGCCGGCGGCAAACATGGCCTTGAAGCGCTCTATCTCGACTATGCCGACGAGGCCTCGATCGCGGCCGCTCTTCAATCTGTGCTCGCCGCCACGGACGGCCGTCTCGACGCCCTCTTCAACAACGGCGCCTATTCGCAGCCCGGCGCCCTTGAAGACATCTCTTCTGCCGTCCTGCGCGCCCAGTTCGATGCCAATTTCTTCGGCTGGCACGAGCTCACCCGAAAGGTGATCCCGGTGATGCGCCGCCAGAATGCCGGCCGCATCGTCATGAACTCCTCCGTCCTCGGCCTCGTCGCGCTCGGCTTCCGCGGCGCCTACAATTCCTCGAAATTTGCGCTCGAAGGCTACACCGACACTTTGCGAATCGAGCTTGCCGACACCGGCATCAAGGTCGTGGCGATCGAGCCCGGCCCGATTGAAAGCCGCATGACGGAAAACGCCGTCGCCGCCTTCCATCGCAACGTCGACATCGACGCCTCCGTCCATGCCGCCTATTACCGCCGCCGCCTCGCCTCCATGGAAAAGGGCGGCAACACCTTTGGGCAGCTCGGCCCCGAAGCGGTCCTCGATGTTCTCATCGAAGCCTGCGAGGCGCCCAGTCCGGCGACCCATTATCCCGTCACCCGCCAGACCAGGATCGCCGCCTTCGGCCGCCGTCTTCTGCCGCGCCGGTTGCTGCATAAGATGGCGACGCGCGCCACCAATTAGGAAAAACAAGAGCCCGCTTTCCCCGCCGCTCAGATTTGCGTCTCGTCTGTGCCTGGCTTAATGCGGTTTTCTGGTCCTCAGCCAAGGCAGGAAAACCATGGAATATCTTGGTCCGGTCGCCGTCCTTGCCGTTCTCGTCGTGCTTGTACTCGGATTGTGGAACATGCTGCGCGGCGGCAGCCCCAATCGCTCGCAAAGTCTGATGCGCTGGCGCGTCGGTCTGCAGTTTCTCGCCGTCGTCGTTTTGATGGCGGGCCTCTGGCTCAGCACCCGCTGACATCTCGCCCGGCAGCATCTGAGACGCGTGCCTTTGGGGCAACAATCGACGAAGCTCTGGCCGCGTTTTGCCACCTTTCCGGCAAAGACCGTTGCCGCGCCCGGCCGGCAAAGCTAAAGCCGAAGCAACAATTTCACGGGGCTGTGATGCGGTTATTGAGCTTTGGCGCGGGATTGATTGCGCTTTTCGGGACATCTGCGGCGCTGGCAGCCGATCTGCCGGCCGATCCTGCCGACCCTGTCTATTATGCGGCCGAGCCGGTCAGCACCTATCATTTCTTTGACGAAGTGCGCATCGGCGCCACAGGTTTCCTCGACGATCGCCATCGCCTCACCGACGAGGAAGAAGGCGTCTTCCTCAACGGCGAAGTGCTCTTCGGCAATCCGATGACGCCCTTCGACAACCGCTTCGTCGATTTCCTGTTGCGCCCGCGCCCGCATATCGGCGGCACCGTCACCACCTCGGGCGGCACCAATCAGGTCTATGCCGGCCTCACCTGGGACTACAATCTGACCAAGCGGATTTTCCTGGAAGGCACCTTCGGCGGCACCATCCACGACGGCAACACCGATCACGCGGAAACCGGCGCCCGTCTCGGCTGCTCGACGCTGTTTCGTGAAAGCGCCGGCCTCGGCGTCAACGTCACGCAGCATCTGCGCGTCATGGCCCGCATCGACCATTCCTCCAATGCCGGCCTGTGCGACGACAATGACGGTCTCACCCATGCCGGCGTGATGGTCGGCTACAAGTTCTAAGCTCTTTTGAGGCCCGTTCGGGCCTCAGCCTTCCCAGGCGGCGGCACCCTCTTGCCGGCCGCCGGGTGCCGCTCCCGCAGGCCGCCAGGCGGAAACAGATTTCGCGGCACGCAACGCTGCGACACTCTTCCCTCGCAAGCGCTTCAATCTTTCCCGAATTGCCCTAGTTTCGGCTCCGCCTTGAAAACGGAGAAGCCGATGGTCGTCCTCAACAAGATCTACACGCGCCGCGGCGACGACGGCACCACCGCGCTCGGCACCGGCGAGCGCCGTGCGAAATACGATCCGCGCGTCGAAGCCTATGGCACCGTCGATGAAACCAATGCGCTTTTGGGCGTCGTTCGGGCCGGCCTCAATCTGTCGATCGGCGCACCGACGAAAGAGATCGACGAGATGCTCGCCCGCATCCAGAACGACCTCTTCGATCTCGGCGCAGATCTCGCCACGCCCGATGACGGCAAGCCGCGGGAATACGAGCGCCTGCGCATCGTTCCCTCCCAGGTGGAGCGCCTGGAGCGCGACATCGACCGCCTCAACAAGGAGCTCTCCCCGCTGCGCTCCTTCATCCTGCCGGGAGGCACCTGGGCGGCCGCGCAGCTGCATCTTGCCCGCACCGTCGCGCGCCGCGCCGAACGCCTTGTCGTCGCCCTGGCGGACCAAGAGCCGGAAAAGGTCGCCGCTCCGGCAATCCAGTATCTGAACCGGCTGTCCGATTTCCTCTTCGTCGCCGCCCGCTGGGTGAACGACAAGGGCGAAACCGATGTCCTCTGGGTGCCGGGCCAGAACCGCTGATGCTGCGGCGCGGCGGCTCGAACCCAGGTTGAGCGATGTTCCTGCCGTTTCACGACGCGAACCCGCTCGCCTATGTCAGCCGACCCTATGTCAATTGGTCGATCATCGCGATCACGGCAGCATGCTTCTTCCTAACAGGCGGCTTTGATGCGGCGCGCGTAGAGATGGCGGCGATCTCGCTCGGCCTCATCCCCTCCGTCGTCAACGACATCGCCGAATTGCCGCCGAGCTTCGTGCTGATCCCGGAAGAGCTGAGCTTCCTCACCTATGCCTTCCTGCACGGCAACATCATCCATCTCGGCGGCAACATGCTGTTCTTGTGGATCTTCGGCGACAACATCGAAGATGCGCTCGGCCACCTGCGCTATCTCCTCTTCTATGTCTTGGGCGCGGCGGGCTCAGGCTACATCTACACGCTCGCCAACCCCTCCTCCGAGGCACCCCTCATCGGCGCTTCGGGTGCGGTCGCGGCCATCGTCGGCGGCTATCTGATCCTGCATCCGCGGGTCAAACTCTGGGTGCTGGCCTTCGGCCGCATCCCCCTGCGCCTTCCCGCTTTCATCTTGCTCGGCGCCTGGCTCGTCTTTCAGATCGCCAACCTTGCGATGTCGACGCCGCAATCGAGCAATATCGGCTGGTGGGCGCATATCGGCGGCTTCGCCCTCGGCGCCGCTCTCGTCGTGCCGCTCCGCCGCCGCGGCGTCCCCCTCTTCGACCGCGCTTTGCCGCGCTGAGCCAGATCACAGCGCCCAGGCGTCGAGATCTGGATCATAATGCTCAGATCGAACGTTAAACGACAGAATCTGCAGGAATTATATTGCGGCCATAAAGCCTACTTTCTTCATCCCAGAATTATGACAAATGATGTTCTTTATGGGCATCCTGCGTCATCCGCAAATCGGGACTATTCTTCGCGTTGATCTCAACGAAGGCTTCCGTGTCCCTGAGATGCGGAAGCGACGTCCCGCGATCGTGGTATCTCCGCCCCTTCCTGGAAGAGAACAATTGTGCACGATCGTGCCTTTGAGCACGACAAGGCCCAGAACCCTGCAGCCATACAATTGTATTCTGGAATTGGATCCACCGCTGCCGTTTCCCTACGCCCAACCAACCATGTGGGTGAAGGCAGACATGATCATATGCGTTGCATTTCACCGCCTGAAGCTGCTCGACCGCGGCAAAAACAACCAAGGTGAACGAGACTACGATATTCGCGTATTACCCGCAGAAAAGATGGAAGAAATTCGCGAGTGCATTCGCCGATCTCTTGGCATGTAAGATTTGACAAAACGGGCAGAGAAGCCCATTTCTCGGGTGGCCCCGGAGAAATCCGGGATTTAAGTCCCGTAAGGGCCGCTGTGATGGGCGATGACAAGCTGGTCACGGTGTCAGCAAAAAGCCCCGTTTCGACGGGGCTTTTTCATGTCCGGCCGACCGACGTGGACCGCACACCGATGGCGTGCAGCTCGTCCATGGTGATCTCGCCAGACACGAATTGCTCCATGGCGGCGGCGTAAGCGGGGCTCGGCGACAGACCCTGACGATAGTTTGCGGCCGCCGCCTCTTCGACGGCGCGCCGACGGCGCTCGACGGCTTCGGGCGATCGGTCCCGGCGCTTTTGCTCGACGTTCATAGTTGAAACTCCTCGCATCGAAAGAATAGCACAAGCCGGGCGAAAAAGGGAAAGGCGATAAGCCTTCCAAGGGCGGGTTTTGGCGCCCGGATAACCCGCTACGAAGAGGGATGAGAGCCGCACAACTAATTGCAGGCCTCTTGTTCGGGAAGATTTGAGAAGCCCCCGATCGCGCCTCTGCCTTTCCGCGGTTTGGCCTGCCTGCGCCGATCGGCTATGGCACGGCGAAAGCCATTCGCCATGGAGCCCGCGTTGCAGACTGCCCTCGCCTATGTCGTCGCGGCGATTGCCGAGATCGCCGGCTGCTTCGCCTTCTGGGCCTGGCTGCGGCTCGACCGATCGGTCTGGTGGCTGGCGCCGGGCCTCGTCTCTTTGCTCGTCTTCGCCTCGGCGCTGACCTTCGTTGGGACGGATGCGGCCGGGCGCGCTTATGCCGCCTATGGCGGCGTTTATATCGCCGCCTCGCTTCTCTGGCTGTGGAGCGTCGAAGGGCTCAGGCCGGACCGCTGGGATCTGATGGGGGCGGGCGTTTGCCTTCTCGGCACCGCGATCATCCTCTTCGCCCCGCGCACGCCCTGAACCTGCCTTCTGAAGAAACCGGCTGCGACCCTCAGCTCTGCTTGATCCCGCGCAGAGACTCTGAGCCCCACAATTGCTTCAGCCGCTGATCGCGGCCGCAGCCTTCACGGTAGCCCTTATAGGCATAGGCCTTGGTGACGTAGCCGAAGCGCGACAGGATGCGCTCGTCGCTCTTGTAATAGTTCTGGTGATAGGCCTCCGCCGGCCAGAATTCTCCGGCCCCCTCGATCTCCGTCACGATTTTCTGGCCGAGCTCTTTTTCGGTCGCCGTCTTGGAGGCTTTGGCGGCCTTAAGCTGCTCATCGTCGAGCGCAAAGATCGCCGTCGTGTAGCTGTCGCCGCGGTCGCAGAACTGCCCGCCCGCATCGGTCGGATCGACGGAATGCCAGAAGACGTCGAGAAGCTTTTCGTAGCTGACGACACTTGGATCGTAGGTGATCTTCACCGCCTCTTTGTGGCCCGTCCCGCCGGCCGAGACTTGATGATAGGTCGGATTGCGCACCTCCCCGCCGGTGAAGCCGGAGATCGTCTCCTTGACGCCCGGCACCTTGTCAAAATCGGCTTCCACGCACCAGAAACAGCCGCCGGCGAAGATGGCGGTTTCTTGGCCCCCCGGCGCCTGGCCCGCCTTCTCTTGCGCCCCCTCCTGCGCCCCGGCGGCGGTTGCGAGGGCAAGCATGGCGAAAGCTGCGACGGCAGCAAAAATGGCTTTCATGACAAAACCTCACGAGCGTCCTTACGCCGATATGGTGCAGCTCGCCGCCTGCGACGAGGCGCCTCACGCGGCTTTGACGCACGAACGGAGGCTGACGTTAACGGAAACTTTGGGGTGCGCTCTCTTGCCACCGTCGGTGAGCAACGCTAACCGGGGGCAAACAAGGGAGATTGCCTGATGAAAGTTCTCGTCCCGGTCAAGCGAGTGCTCGACTACAACGTGAAGGCGCGCGTCAAGGCCGATGGCACCGGCGTCGACCTCGCCAATGTGAAGATGTCGATGAATCCCTTCGACGAGATCGCGGTCGAAGAAGCCATTCGCCTCAAGGAGGCAGGCAGCGCCGAGGAGATCGTCATCGTCTCCGTCGGTCCCTCGCAATCGCAGGAGACGATCCGCACGGCGCTCGCCATGGGGGCCGATCGCGGCATTCTCGTCCAGGCGGACGGCACCGTGGAGCCGCTCGCCGTCGCCAAGATCCTGAAAGCGATCGTCGAGGCCGAAGCGCCCGGCCTCGTCATCATGGGCAAGCAGGCGATCGACGACGATTGCAATCAGACGGGCCAGATGCTTGCGGCCCTTCTCGGCTGGTCGCAGGGCACCTTCCTGAAGGAACTACAGATCAAGGGCGAGGAAGCGGAAGTCACCCGCGAGATCGACGGCGGTCTTGAAACCCTCTCGATCGCTCTGCCGGCGGTGGTCACGGCCGATCTGCGCCTCAACCAGCCGCGTTACGCCTCGCTTCCCAACATCATGAAGGCGAAGAAGAAGCCGATCGAGACGAAGACGGCCGACGATTACGGCGTCGATCTCACGCCGCGCCTCGAAGTCGTGGAGACGCGCGAGCCGGCGAAGCGCCAGGCCGGCGTCATGGTGGGTTCCCCAGCCGAACTCGTCGAAAAACTCAAAAACGAAGCGGGCGTACTCTGAGGGATCGCGAAATGACCATTCTACTCGTCGCAGAACACGACAATCAGAGCCTCAACGAGGCGACCGCCAAGGCGCTCACCGCCGCCAAGGAGATGGGCGGAGACGTTCACATTCTCGTGGCCGGCAAGGATGTGCGCCCGGCGGCCGAAGAGGCGGCGAAGCTTGCGGGCGTCGCCAAGGTGCTTATCGCCGAAGACGAGGCGCTCGCCCATCATCTGGCAGAGCCGATGGCGGATCTGGTTGCGGGCCTCGCCGGCGATTATGACGCCGTTCTCGCCCCCGCCACCACCGGCGGCAAGAACGTCATGCCGCGCGTTGCTGCCCTCCTCGACGTGATGCAGGTCTCCGACATCGTCGAGGTCGTGGCGCCCGACACGTTCAAGCGCCCGATCTATGCCGGCAACGCCATCCAGACGGTGAAGGCGAAAGACGCCAAGAAAGTGGTGACGGTGCGCACATCCGCCTTCCAGGCGGCCGAAGCCGGCGGCGAAGCGCTGATCGAGACGGTGTCGGCCCCGGCCGATCTCGGAAAATCGCGCTATCTCAGTGCCAAGATCCAGGAAAGCGAACGCCCGGAACTCGCCGCCGCCAAGATCATCGTCTCCGGCGGGCGTGCGCTCGGCTCCAAGGAGAAGTTCGAAGAGGTCATGCTGCCCTTCGCCGACAAGCTCGGCGCGGCGGTCGGCGCCAGCCGGGCCGCGGTCGATGCGGGCTACGCCCCCAACGACTGGCAGGTGGGCCAGACCGGCAAGATCGTGGCGCCCGATCTTTACATCGCCTGCGGCATCTCCGGTGCTATCCAGCATCTGGCGGGGATGAAGGATTCCAAAGTCATCGTGGCGATCAACAAAGACGAGGAGGCGCCGATTTTCCAGGTCGCCGATTACGGTCTCGTCGCAGATCTGTTCACGGCGCTGCCGGAGCTCACCGCAGAGCTCGACAAGAGCGCTGCATGATATAAATCGTAGCCGCCGCAAACCAGAGCAACGGCCCCTCCTTCCTGCGTCAAGAGGGGCCCGTTGCAACGCGGAAAATGTTGCGACGCACACTTCCCCTTTTCCGAAGCTTGCTCGATATTCGAGGCAAGCACCAGCAACAGAGATGATCCATGGCAGATGAGATCAAGACGGTCGCCATAGTGGGTGCAGGCCAGATGGGCGCAGGCATTGCCCATGTCTGCGCTTTGGCCGGTTACGATGTGATTCTGCACGATATTTCACCCGACCGGCTGCAGGCGGGGCTCGCCACCCTGGAAGGCACGCTCGCCCGTCAGCGCTCCTCCGGCCGCATCAGCGAAGAAGAGCGTCAGGCGGCGCTCGCCCGTGTGCGTCCCGCCAAGGGCGTCGAAGGATTGGCGCCGGCCGACCTTCTCATCGAGGCGGCGACGGAAGACGAGGCGGTCAAGCGCAAGGTGTTCGCCGAGGTCTGTCCGATCCTCGATCCCGAGGCGATGATCGCCACCAACACCTCGTCGATTTCGATCACCCGGCTTGCCGCCGCGACCGACCGCGCCGAGCGCTTCATCGGCATGCATTTCATGAATCCGGTGCCGGTGATGGAGCTCGCCGAGCTCGTACGCGGCATCGCGACGGAAGATACGACCTTCGAAGAGGCGAAGCGCTTCGTCACCTCGCTCGGCAAGAAGATCGCGGTGGCGGAAGATTTTCCCGCCTTCATGGTCAACCGCATCCTGATGCCGATGATCAACGAGGCGATCTACACGCTCTATGAAGGCGTCGGCAATGTGGAGGCGATCGACACGGCGATGCGGCTTGGCGCGCACCACCCGATGGGCCCCTTGCAGCTTGCCGATTTCATCGGTCTCGATACCTGCCTGTCGATCATGCAGATGCTCTACGAGGGGCTGGCCGATTCCAAATACCGCCCCTGCCCGCTCCTGGTGAAATATGTCGAGGCCGGCTGGCTCGGCCGCAAGGCGGGCCGCGGCTTTTACGATTACCGCAGCGACGAGCCGGTCCCGACCCGCTGAGCCCCGCCATCTCGCGCGCGCCGCAAGACTGATCGCGGGCCGCGCCAGGCCGGGACTGCGGCCTCCACCCGAACCGGACACGATTCTCGGAGACGACCCATGCCGCCTGTCTTCCGCTCGCTCATTTACGTCCCGGCCGACAAGCCCCGCGCTCTCGCCAAGGCGCGCGGCCTTGCCGCCGACGCCATCATCGTCGATCTCGAAGACGCCGTCGCCCCCGACGCCAAGAACGACGCCCGCGAGGCGCTGCGCGATGCTCTCGCCGAGCCTTTCTCTGCACCCGTCATCTTGCGCATCAACGGTCTTTCGAGCCAATGGGCGACGGAGGATCTTCTCGCCGCCCTCGCCGCGCGCCCGCAGGGCATTCTCGTCCCGAAGGTAGAAAGCGCGGCGGATCTCAAAATCCTCGCCGACGCGCTCGACCAGGCCGACGCGCTGGAGCGCACCGCGCTCTGGGCGATGATCGAGACGCCGAAGGCGCTTCTCAACCTCGCCGAAATCGCCGCCTCGTCGCAAAGACTGCCGCTCAAAGGCTTCGTCCTCGGCCTCAACGATCTCGCCAAGGAGACGGGCGTCAGGCCGGACCCGGATCGCGGCGCCTTCCTGCCCTGGATGATGAGCGTCATCGCCGCCGCCCGCGCCTATGGGCTTGTCGCCATCGACGGCGTCTTGAACGATTTCGGCGACAACGCCCGTCTCGAGGCCGAATGCGCTCAGGCGCGCGCCCTCGGCTTCGACGGCAAGAGCCTCATCCATCCCCGCCAGATCGAGACCGCGAACCGCATCTTTGCGCCGAGCGCCGAAGAGATCGCCGAAGCCGAGACGATCGTTGCCGCCTTCGCCCGGCCGGAACATGCCGGCAAGGGCGCGATCGGCATCGACGGACGCATGGTCGAAAGGCTGCATTTACATGTCACCGAAAGCCTGCTTGCCAGAGCGCGTGCAATCGCCGACAGAGATCAAGCATGAAGCTCTACCGTCTTCTCACCGGCCCCGACGACGCCGCCTTCTGCAAGCGCGTCTCCGCCGCCCTCAATGGCGGCTGGCAATTGCACGGCGCCCCCTCCATGACCTTCGACACGGAGGCGAAGCGCACGATCTGCGCCCAGGCGATCGTCAAGGACGTCGACGGCGACTGGCAGGCCGAAAGTGCAGGAGACGATTTTCGCTTAAGCGACTATTGATGAACGGTCGCACAAAGAGCACAGCATGTCTTCGCGCCGGCGACTTTGCTTGCGCGCGCCGGAGCAAAGCCAATCGTCGCATGCCTGGCATGTATGAGCATTATCCCACCGGCGCGTTTGCAACACCCGACCGGCACGTTATGAAGGGGCCAAGGAGCGCTCGATGAAAGATTTGACTGAACGACAGCGACCACTGTCGCCCTTCACGCAGATCTACCGCTGGCCGATCACCATGGTCACCTCGATCTTGCACCGCATCACCGGCATCGGCCTTTATATCGGCTCGCTTTTCTTCATTGGCTGGATCGTCGCCCTCGCTTTGGGGCCGGAAGCCTATGGCTGGGCGACTTGGTTCTTCGGCTCGCCCTTCGGCTGGCTGGTCCTCTTCGGCTACACCTGGGTGCTCATGCAGCATCTGATGGGCGCCATCCGCCACTTCATCTGGGACACGGGCGCAGGCTACGACAAGCCCGTGACGCAGAAGCTCGCCTGGGCGTCGCTCGCCGGCTCCGTCGGCCTCACCCTGCTTTTGTGGATCGTCATCCTCCTCGCCCTCTAGAAAGGCCCCGTCATGCGCACACCGCTTGCAAAAGCCCGCGGCCGCGGCTCCGCCAAGGAGGGCACCGGCCATTTCATCCAGCAGCGGATCACGGCCTTCGCCAACATCCCGCTGGTTCTCGCCTTCCTCTTGATCCTCGCCTCCCTCGTCGGGGCGGATTACCAGACGGCCCATGACCGCATCGCCAACCCCTTCATCGCGGCGATCCTCATCGGCCTCACCTTCAATCTCTCTTTGCACATGCGCATCGGCATGGAATCGGTGATCGAGGATTACATCCACCACGAAGGTGTGAAGGTGTTGAGCTATCTCGCCAACACCCTCTTCACCTACGCGATGGCCATCCTCGGCATCCTTTCCATCCTGATCATCGCCCTTGGAGGCTGACTTGGCGACCAACGGCCAGAACGGACAATCGAACGGCGCGACAAGCGCCCCCAAACAAAACGGCAAAGCCTATCCGATCATCGACCATGCCTTCGACGTGGTTGTCATCGGTGCGGGCGGCGCGGGCCTTCGGGCAGCACTCGGCGCCTCGCAGGCCGGCCTCAAGACCGCCTGCATCAGCAAGGTCTTCCCGACCCGCTCCCACACGGTCGCCGCCCAGGGCGGCATCTCGGCGGCCCTCGGCAATATGGGCGAGGACGACTGGCGCTGGCACATGTACGACACCGTCAAAGGGTCGGACTGGCTCGGCGACCAGGACGCCATCGAATATCTCTGCCGCAACGCGCCGAAAGCCGTCTACGAGCTCGAGCATTGGGGCGTGCCCTTCTCGCGCACCGAAGAGGGCAAGATCTATCAGCGTCCCTTCGGCGGCATGACCACCCGCTTCGGCGAAGGCACGGCACAGCGCACCTGCGCCGCCGCCGACCGCACCGGCCACGCCATGCTGCACACCATGTACGGCCAGGCGCTGAAGCATTCGGCGGAATTCTACATCGAATATTTCGCCATCGATCTGATCATGGACGAAGGCCAGTGCCGCGGCGTCATCGCGCTCTGCCTGGAAGACGGCTCTCTCCACCGCTTCCGCGCCCATAAGACGATTCTGGCGACCGGCGGTTACGGCCGCGCCTATTTCTCCTGCACCTCGGCGCATATCTGCACCGGCGACGGCAACGGCATGGTCTTGCGCGCCGGCCTGCCGCTGCAGGACATGGAATTCGTGCAGTTCCACCCGACCGGCATCTATGGCGCCGGCTGCCTCATCACCGAGGGCTCGCGCGGCGAGGGCGGCTATCTGACGAACTCCGAAGGCGAGCGCTTCATGGAGCGTTACGCGCCGTCCGCGAAGGATCTCGCCTCCCGCGACGTCGTTTCGCGCGCCATGACCATCGAAATCCGCGAAGGCCGCGGCGTCGGCAAGGAGAAGGACCATATCGAGCTGCACCTTGAGCATCTCGATCCGGCCGTCCTGCACGAGCGCCTGCCGGGCATCTCTGAAACCGCAAAAATCTTCGCTGGCGTCGACGTCACCAAGGAGCCGATCCCGGTCCTCCCGACCGTCCACTACAATATGGGCGGCGTGCCGACGAACTATCACGGCGAAGTGCTGACCAAGGTCGGCGGCGATCCCGATACCGTCGTGCCGGGCCTGATGGCCGTCGGCGAGGCCGCCTGCGTCTCCGTCCACGGCGCCAACCGCCTCGGCTCCAACTCGCTCATCGACCTCGTCGTCTTCGGCCGGGCCGTCGGCGATCGCTGCGCCGAAACGGTGACCCCCGGCGAGCGCCATCCGGATCTTCCCGCGGGCTCCGACGATTTCGCGCTCTCCCGTCTCGACCGCGCCCGCTACGCCAAGGGCGGCACGCCGACGGCGGCGCTGCGCGACCGCATGCAGAAGGTGATGCAGTCGAACTGCGCCGTCTTCCGCGACGGCCCGGTGCTCGAGGAAGGCCGCAAGCTGATCGACGAAGTCTGGCGCGGCGCCGAAGACATCGGCGTCACCGACCGCTCCCTCATCTGGAACAGCGATCTCGTCGAGACGATGGAATTCCAGAACCTCATCACCCAGGCGGTGGTGACGATGGAAGCGGCCGCCAACCGGCACGAAAGCCGCGGCGCCCACGCGCGCGAGGATTTCCCGGAGCGCGACGACCAGAACTGGATGAAGCACAGCCTCGCCTTCATCGACGATGCCGCCCACACGGTGCGCCTCGAAGACCGGCCGGTGCACACCTACACCATGTCGAACGACGTGCCCTATATCGAGCCGAAGAAGCGCGTCTACTGACGCCGCCCGACATCAGAGTTCGCGAAAGGGGCGCTCCGGCGCCCCTTTTTTGTGGCCAGAGCAAAGCTTACCTGCGGCAGGAAGGCCTTCGGCACCATCCGAGCGTGACCGCGATCATCCGTCAGCGGAGGCCCAAGCAAAGCGGAGTTATTCGGCGCAGAGCGAGCCAAATATCGACCAGCCGCCCTTCGCCAGCCTGTTTCGTCGCGCGGGTTTCTCATTGTCGGCGCCTAGAGAACGGCGTAACGTACACATATAGATATTTGTCAGTGCAGGTTACTTGCCATGCCGCATAAGTTCAGGGGCAGCGACATACGCAACCTTGTGAAGGACGTGTTCGCGACTGAACTCGCCGACATGCGGATCGTGCAGATCAATGTGCGGGAGGAAAGCGGTCGCGACGGCGACGATCTCATCCGGATCGATGTGATCTTCGACGGACACGCCAAGGACGTCGACGCAGGCAAGCTATCGATGTTGACACGTCATATCCTTCCGAAGCTGCGCGACCTTGGCGAGTTCGGGTTTCCGTTGTTTTCGTTCATCGCACGCAACGAGGCGAAGGGTCTGATGGGTGAAGCCGCGTGACCTGCTCGAAACTGCGCGAGATCTCACCCGATCTGGCCATGGCAAGCCGCGCCAGGCGAATCTGAGACGCGCCACCAGCTCGGTCTATTACGCGCTCTTTCACACCCTGGCGAAGACAACTGCGGATCTGTTTATCGGTGGAACCGGGTCGGCCCGCAGCGATGCCGCTTGGCTTCAGGCCTATCGCGCACTCGATCACGGAACGGCGAAAAGCCGATGCAACAACACATCTGCGTTAGTTGGCTTTCCGCAAGAATTGCAGGACTTTGCACTGCGCTTCGTCGCAATGCAGGAGAAACGGCAAATTGCCGATTACGATCCGAGCGAAACTTTCTACAAATCTGACGTTTTGCTTGATATCGAGCAGACAGAAGCTGTGCTGGACAGGTTCGATAGGGTCCCCGCTCAAGCAAAGCGGGCGTTTGCAGCATTCCTCGTCTTGCGGACGCGGTAAGCTGACCTGCCCATCCACCGCGCAAATCACACCGGACAACCGCACCGGCTTTCGCCGGTGCAGGCGTCTGCACCCGCCCCCTCACCGCGGCGCGAGGCGGATCGCTCCATCGAGGCGGATCGATTCGCCGTTCATATAATCGTTCTCGCAGATGAACTTCACGACATGCGCATATTCGTGCGCCTGACCGAGACGTTTCGGAAACGGCACGCCGGCGGCGAGGCTCTCGCGCACTTTCTCCGGCATGCCGGAGACCATCGGCGTCTCGAACACGCCGGGCTGAATGGCGCAGACGCGAATGCCGTATTCGGTGAGGTCGCGCGCGACCGGCAGCGTCATGCCGAGAACGCCGCCCTTGGAGGCGGCATAGGCCGCCTGGCCGATCTGCCCGTCCGTCGCCGCCACCGAAGAGGTCATGACGATGACGCCCCGGCAGCCGTCCGCCGTGATCGGCTGCAACTGCGACATCTCCGGAACCGATTGCGCGATCATCTGGTAGGTGCCGATGAGGTTGACCTCCACCACCTTGCGGAACGAGGCCATGTCGTGCGCCTTGAGCTCGCCCGTCTTGCGGTCGGTGCCAAGCGTCTTGCGCCCGAGCGCGATGCCGGCGCAATTCACCAGGATGCGCTCCACGCCATGCGCCTTGCGCGCTGCCTCGAAGCCCGCCGCGACGCTTGCGGCATCGGTCACGTCGACCGGCACGAACGTTCCGGCGATGTCGCCCGCCGTCATCCGGCCGCGCTCCTCGTTCATGTCGAAGATCGTCACCCGCACGCCCTGATGGGCGAGCATGCGCGCCGTCGCCTCGCCGAGGCCCGAAGCCCCGCCGGTCACGATCGCTGCGATATCGGAATTGAGCTGCATTCTGTCCTCCCCTTTAAACCCGCCGGGCGGGCTCTTCTCCCTCGCTCAGCCTCCTCTTAGCCAAGCCCCGCGTCTTGCGAAAGGACCACTCGCGCCCCAATTGAACACGATCAGATGGGAGCGCCAGATGGCACGTACGGTACCTGATATCGAGATTCTCGGCCCGGAGGATGCGGCCGACAAGGAAGCGGAAATCAAGCGCCGGTTCTGGCCGACGGTCAGGAAGGCGCTGCGCACAATTCCCTTCATGCACGAAGTTGTGTCGGCCTATTACGCCATGCTCGATCCGCGCACGCCGACACGCGCCAAGCTGACGGTGGTCGCAGCCCTCGCTTATTTCGTCTCCCCCTTCGACCTCGTGCCGGATTTCATCGTCGGCCTTGGTTTTCTCGACGACGCCTCGGTTCTGGCTGCAGCGCTGGCCGCCGTCTCCTCCTCCATTCGCGAGGAGCATCGCACCGCCGCAACGACGGCACTTGAGGAAGAAGTGGGCGCCGAAGCCTGAGGAAACGCCCCCTCCGTCAAAATCTGGCCGTTTTTTCCCAAACAACACTCCCGGCATCGAGCCGGTCAAACGGATGCCGGCAGGCTTCGCCTGTGGCCTACGCTCGGTTCATGATTTAGTAACCACGATGACGCATCTCTAGAGCGACCATCACGACCGACGCCTCGCCGATGCGGCGCGGCTTCGTAGAAACCATCGATTGCGGGACAGGCATGCTAAGGACATTTCTGACGAGCCTCTTTTTGATCGTCGCGACCGCAGCCTTCGCTCAGACGCCGAATTCGCTGGGTCAGTTCAACGATTGGACGGCCTGGAGCTATCCGGGCGACAAGGGCACCGTCTGCTTCATCCACTCAACTCCGAAGAAGGAGATGCCGTCGAATCTCAATCACGGCAAAGTCGCCTTCTTCGTGCGCACAAGTCCGGCTGAGAACATTGGCCATGAGGCGAATTTCGTCGTCGGCTACGCCTTTGAGGACAAGTCGACGGTGACCGTCGACATCGACGGCAAGAAGTTCACGATGTTCACCAAGGGCGACAGCGCCTGGCTTCTGAACGAGGCCGAGGAGCCGCAGCTCTATGCGGCGATGAAGAGCGGGCGCCAGATGACGGTGACCGGGACATCGCGCCGCGGCAACGAGACGAGCTATCAATTCTCCCTTTCCGGGGTGACGGCGGCGAGCAACAAGGTCGCTTCCGAATGTAAATAACGGCCACAAGCCGAGATTTTCGAAGCGGACCGTCCTGCGGGCGGTCCGTTTTCGTTTGCATGAGCCTGTGCTAAGACCCACCTTCGACACCGCCATGAACGATATGAGCCTTGCCACACCCGCGGCTGCGCCGCGCTTCGACGCGTCTGCACAGCCGCTTTCCACGGATGTTTCCGCCGTCCGCCGCTCCCTCGTCGGCCTGAGCCGCGAGGAGCTCGCCGATGCGCTGGGCGAAATTGGCGTGCCGGAACGGCAGCGCCGCATGCGCGTCAACCAGCTCTGGCACTGGCTCTATCTGCGCGGCGCCACCTCCTTCGACGCCATGACCAATATGGGCAAGGAGCTGCGCGCCGCTCTCGGCGACACCTTTGCCATTGCCCGCCCGGAAATCGTCTCCGAGCAGATTTCCGTCGACGGCACGCGCAAATGGCTGATGCGGTTTCCGGCGCAAGGCGCCGATCGTCCCGGCCCGACGGCGGGCCGCCCGGTCGATGTGGAAACCGTCTATATCCCCGAAGAGGGCCGCGGCACGCTCTGCGTGTCGAGCCAGGTCGGCTGCACCTTGAACTGCACCTTCTGCCACACCGGCACGCAGAAGCTCGTGCGCAACCTGACGCCCGGCGAGATCGTCTCGCAGATCCTGGTGGCACGCGAGCGCATCGGCGATTTTCCCGATCTCGCCACGCCGCAGGGAGCGATCGTCCCGACGGAAGGCCGCCTCGTCTCCAACATCGTCATGATGGGCATGGGCGAGCCGCTTTATAATTTCGAGAATGTGCGCGACGCGCTTCTGATCGCCTCCGATGGCGAGGGCCTGTCCCTGTCGAAGCGGCGCATCACGCTGTCGACTTCGGGCGTGGTGCCCGGCATTTTCCGCACCGGTGAGGAGATCGGCTGCATGCTGGCGATTTCGCTCCATGCCGTGCGCGACGATCTTCGCGACGAGATCGTGCCGATCAACCGCAAATGGCCGATCGCCGAGCTTCTCGACGCCTGCCGCGCCTATCCGGGCCTGTCGAACGCCCGGCGCATCACCTTCGAATATGTGATGCTGGAGGGCATCAACGATTCGCTCGCCGAGGCGAAGGAGCTCGTGCGGCTCCTCAAAGGCATCCCGGCGAAAATCAATCTCATCCCGTTCAATCCCTGGCCCGGTAGCCCCTATCAATGCTCCGACTGGGATCAGATCGAGCGTTTCGCCGAGGTGGTGAACCGCGCCGGCTACGCCTCGCCGATCCGCACCCCGCGCGGGCGTGACATCTTCGCCGCCTGCGGCCAGTTGAAGAGCGCTAGCGAGCGCCTCAAAAAGCGCGAGCGCGAAACAGCGCCGGCGCTTGCGGCGGAAGGCTGAGCGCCTCCGGCATGGCCCGGATCTGGCGGATCATCCTCCTCATACCGATCGCTTTCATCGCCGCCTGCTGGGCGGCGGCGACGGTTCTGTATTTCTCCGTCCCGCCGGAGCTTCATCCCGGTGAGCCGCTTCAGGATTACGCCTTCAAGGCGGCCCTCGTCTCCTTCTTCGCGGCCTTTGTCGTCGGCGCCGTCGCAGGCATCCCCTCCTTCCTGATGATCTTGTTTGCCGAAAGCTTCGGCTGGCGCTCGCTCATCCTGCATCTCGTCTTCGGCGCGGTGGTCGGCTCGGCCGCGACCATCCTCGGTATTGCCGGGCCGCCGGCGTCCGAATTCTCCGACATTGCCATCTTCGCCGCCGCGGGCACGGTCGGCGCCTTCGTCTATTGGCTTCTCGCAGGACGCCGTGCCGGCGCTTAGGCGGGTGCAATCCGCGGCAAATTCCCACCTTTTGGCCAAATCACCCACGATTGTCGCTTGCGCCCCAAACATGCGGCACTACCTTTCGCCCGCACTCACCGGAGGTTTTCATGCGCCCGCTCACCGGCCTTCGCATCGCTTTCATCGGCTTCGTGGCCATCTTTCTCGCCTCTTGCGGCGTCAACACCATTCCGACCTACGAGGAACAGGCGAAGGCCGCCTGGAGCCAGGTCGAGAACCAGTATCAGCGCCGTGCCGATCTCGTCCCGAACCTCGTTGAGACGGTGAAGGGCTTTGCCCGGCAGGAAAAAGACGTCCTGACCTCCGTCGTGGAGGCCCGCTCCAAGGCGACGCAGACCAATCTCAACGTCGATCCGACGGATCCGGAAGCCATGCGCCGCTATCAGGAGGCGCAGGGCGAGCTCGGCGCCGCCCTCGGCCGGCTTCTCGCCATCACCGAGAATTATCCCGATCTCAAATCCAACCAGAACTTCCTGGCGCTGCAATCGCAGCTCGAAGGCACGGAAAACCGCATCGCGGTGGCGCGCCGCGACTACATCGAGGCCGTGCGCAAATACAACACCGAGCTCAAGACCTTCCCGGGCCGGCTCTGGGCGGCGACGCTTTATTCCGGCTACGAGCCCATGGCGAATTTCGAGACCGCACCTGAAAACGCCAACGCCCCGCAGGTCGATTTCGGCGGCAGCAATGCGCCGGGGGTGAATTTCAATGCCCCGGCCAACGAGACCGCTCCCGCCAACGAGAACCAGCCGGCCAACGAGCCCGCGACCGGCACCGGCAATTGATCTGAGACGAGAGACGTTTTGCGCGCCCTTATTGCTGCTTTTCTGATCCTCGCTGCGCCGGCCTTTGTCGCGCCGGCCGCCGCCCAGGATTTCCCGAAACTCACCGGCCGCGTCGTCGATGCGGCCGATCTCCTCTCGCCGACGCAGGAGGCGGAGCTCGTCGCCCTTTCCGACGATCTCGAAAAGAAAACCTCCGACCAGCTCGTGATCGCCACCGTCCCCTCTCTCGACGGCCGCTCCATCGAGCAATATGGCGTCGATCTCGGCCGCGCCTGGCAAATCGGGCAGAAGGACAAGGACAACGGCGTCCTTCTCCTCGTCGCGCCCAACGAGCGCCAGGTGAGGATCGAGGTCGGCTACGGCCTTGAGCCCACCCTCACCGATGCGATCTCCAAACTCATCATCGAAGGCTCCATCATCCCCCGCTTCAAGGCGGGCGATTTTCCAGGCGGCATCAAGCGCGGCGTCGAAGACATCGTCACCGTCCTCGCCGGCGACCGCGCAGCCTGGGTGGAGCGCGCCAAGGAGCGTGAGCCGCAAGGCGATATGGGCCCCGCCATCGTCACCATGATCTTCATGGCGGTCTTCTTCATCATCATGTTCTCCGGCCTCTTCGGGCCGCGCGGGCGCGGCCGGCGCCGCACCGGCGGCTTTATCGGGGGCCTCAACAATTACGGCGGCGGCTTTGGCGGCGGCGGCGGCGGCGGATTTTCCGGCGGCGGCGGCTCCTTCGGCGGCGGCGGCTCGTCGGGCAGCTGGTAGGAGACGGACATGGCCATTCTCGATCCCACCGAACACACCCGCGTCGCCGAAGCGATCCGCGCGGCCGAAAGCGGCACCTCCGGCGAGATCTTCGCCGTGGCGGCAGAGACGAGCGACAGCTATCGCTTCATCCCGCTTCTCTGGGCGGCCCTTGCCAGCCTCTTTGCCGGCATTGCCGTCGCCTTTCTCTACCCGCTCGCCGAAGCCTGGCTCACGGCGCCTGCGCCCGGCAATGAATGGCTCGCTCAATCGGCGGACCTCTGGGGCGACGGCCTCGATGCGCGCGTCGTCGCGGCCGGCCAGATCGTGCTCGTGATCCTTCTCGGGCTCCTCGCCTCGCTGCCCTCGCTCCGGCCCCTCCTGGTGCCGGAATTCGTCCGCCGCCAGCGCGCCGAACGCCACGCCATGCAGCAATTCATGGCCCACAATCTCCACGAAACCGCCGGCCGCACCGGCATCCTGATCTTCGTGTCCGTGGCGGAACGCTATGCGGCGATCATCGCCGATCAGGGCATCGACGCCCATGTCGACCAGAGCATCTGGGACGAGATCGTGGCCGAGCTCATCGAGGACAGCCGCAAGGGTGCCCTTGCCGACGGCCTGGTAAAGGCGATCTCAGCCTGCGGAAAAATCCTCGCCGAGCATATTCCCGCGGGCGCGGAAAATCCCAACGAACTGCCCGACAAGCTCGTCGAAGTCTGAAGCCAACCGGCATCAGAAATCGGGGCGCGTCAGAAAACGAGGCATGTCAGAGATCGGGGCGGCCGGCCAAGCCGCCGCCCCGCCGCCGCCTCGTCGAACATCGGGGCTCACTCGCCCTTGAGTGAAAGCTGTCCGCACCAGCTATCGCGATGGCCGCCGGCATAGGCCCGCACCAGCCCCTCCTGCAGCAGCAGCGCGCCGAGATCGCGGCCCTTCGCATCGCGCACATCCGCAACCACCCGCCCGCCATATTTGTCGCCCTCCACCTCGCTCAAGGTGACGGCCGGATCGGTGACGAGCGCGGCGAGCGCATCCGTCGCCGCCAGAGCCTGCAACTTTTCCGCCAGGCAACGCGCGCGAAGCTCCGGCGCGTCGATGCCGCGAAGCCGCACCAGAACCCGCACCTCCTGGTCGAGCCAGATCGTCGCCCGCACCGCCAGCGTATCGCCATCGACGACACGCTCCACCACCGCCCGGTAGAGCCCCGGCAGCTCGGAACCCGCTGCAGCCGGAAAGGCCGTCGAGAAAAGAACCGAAACCGACAGGGCGAATCGCAATAGGAACATGTTCCTATAATAGCGGATGCCGGTTAATTGACAATATGCGATTGCCTGCGGGGAGCGCAGTCGATTGAAATCGGTCGGACCGCGCGATCATAAAGGCGCTGGACGTCGTTCCCCATCTGGAAAACTATGCAATCATTGCATAGATTGGGTTCACACATGCCGACCGTTCAGTCCTTCGCGGCGTGCAAGCTGGTGATTTACGCTGACGACCATCTTCCTCCCCATTTTCACTTGAAGAGTCATGGATGGTCATGCGTCGTCGATATCCGCTCATTGCAGATCACCCGCGGCTCGTCCCCAGTGGGCGGAACGAAAGAGGCACTGGAATGGGCGGGGAAGAACAAGGCACTGCTGATGCAAAAATGGGGTGAGTACAATGAGCGCGATTGAGTCCTTGCCTCAAGCTTCGGGCCGGGATCCGAGGCCAATGCCACGCCTTGCGGCGGCTCGTCCCCTTGCCGGTCTCAGTGTTGCGGTGGACTGGGCAGAAGGGCCGCGCCGGGGCCGTTCTGAAATCATCGACCTCTCGCCGCTGATCGGCCAGTTCAGGATTTACGCGCCGCTTCGCGACGATCCTGCCCTTTTCGCCGACCTCGTTCTTGCCGATGAGGGTGAGACGCTCGAATGGGATGGCGGCCGGATCGATATGGCTGCCACGAGCGTGGAACGTCTCGCGGAAGAACAGATGACCGGGGCCGATTTCGAGGCGTTCTTGAGGCGCAATAATCTCACCCGTCACGCCGCAGCAGCCGAGCTCGGCCGCAGCCTGAGAGCGATCCAAGGCTATGTCGCATCGCAAAGCCCGATCCCCCGCGTCGTGGCCCTCGCCTGTCGCGGCTTTGAAGCCGGCAAACACGCCGGCTCGTCTTCCCCCTGATCAATTTGCCCTGATCAGGATTCAAAAATCGATCGCGCGGCCTTTGCGCTCCCAGTCGCCGAAGCGCACCGGCTCGGGGCCTTCTGCCCCGTTCAATTCTTTGGCCCGGGCCGCCTCTGCGGCGGCACGCGCCTCGGCCTCTTGTCTGCGGCGCTCTTCGGCTTCGGCGAGAGCTCGTTTGGCGGCCTCCGGAAGCTCACGGCGCGGCGCCGCCGTTTCGGCCTGAATTCCCTCTTCGGAGGATTTGTTCGAAGCCTCGTTCATCCTCGTCTCCCTGGCTGATCGCCTCGTCACGCATCGATATCTAGCAATCCCGGCCGGTCATTTCGACCGACCGGGAGAGAGCTTCGGATATCTTTTCGGTGAGGCGACCTGCCGCCCCTTACGCGGCGCGCACATCCTCCAGGAATTCGCGCACCATGGCCCGCAGCGAGCCGGCATGCTGGTTGAGCTCCTCGGCGGCCGACAGCACCTGGCCCGAAGCGGAGCCCGTCTCGCCCGCCGCCTGCGTCACGCCGACGATGGTGCTCGACACCTCCTGGGTGCCGGACGCCGCCTCATGGACGTTGCGGGCGATCTCCTGGGTGGCCACGTTCTGCTCTTCCACCGATCCGGCGATCGCGACAGTGACCTCGCTCACCTCCTGAATGGCGGCGACGATATTCTCGATCGCCTCCACGGCGCTGCCCGTTCCGGTCTGCACATCGCCGATCTGCCGGCTGATGTCTTCGGTGGCCTTCGCCGTCTGCGTGGCGAGGCTTTTCACCTCGGCGGCAACGACCGCAAAGCCCTTGCCGGATTCGCCGGCTCTCGCCGCCTCGATCGTCGCATTGAGCGCAAGCAGGTTCGTCTGGTTGGCGATATCGGCGATCAGGTGCACGACCTCGTCGATCTTCTTCACAGAGGCGGCAAGCCCCTGCACCACGCCGCGGCTCTGCTCGGCACTGTCGCTCACGGTCTTCGCCATGTCGGTCGATTGCTGCACCTGACGGGCAATTTCCTGGACGGAGGACGACAATTCTTCGGCCGCGGCCGAGACGGTCTGCACATTCGTCGAGGCCTGTTCGGAAGCGGCGGCAACCGTGGTCGCCTGGCTGCTCGTTTCCTCCGCGATCGCCGACATGTTCTGAGCGGTGAGCTTGAGTGTCGTGGCGGACGCCCCGACCGTTTCGAGAATTTCCGAAACCGCCTCGTCGAAGCGGGCGTTGAGCGCCTCGATCCGGCTTGCCCGCTTTTCCCTCAGCTCCCGCTCGCGGGTCTGCTCGGCGGCAAGTTCTTCCGCCTTGATCATGCTCACCTTGAAATCGGAAAGGGCGCTGTTGATGTCGCCGATCTCGTCGTTACGGTCGGTATCGACGATCGGCGTATCGAGATGCCCGCCCTGGAGCGCGCGGATCGTGCCGACGCTGCGTGCCAGCGGCCGGCGGATCATGCGGTGCGTCAGGAGCGCAAGCACCGCCCCAAGCAGCACCACCAGCGCCAATCCTCCGATCACGAGCCATTGCGACAGCTGGTGCGCCGGGCGCAGGATAACCGCCTCCGGCACCGAGACGATGACCGCCCAATTGCGCCCGAAATCCTGGATCGGCGTCGGTACGATAATGTGAAGGATACCAGCCTCGTCACGCACGAGCTGCCGGGTTCCCTCACTCAGCGCCTTGTCGATCCCGGTCGCCAGCTCCGGCGCCGTCTCGCGGACGGACTTGCCGAGATTTTCCGCTTCGTCCGTCGCCGTCCACAACCCGCCATGCGACACGAGGCGCACATGGCCGACATCATAAGGATGGATCGCGCCAAATTCCTTCGAAAGACCCGAAAGCTCGATATCGACGCCCGCTACGCCGACCGTCTTCCCATCGACCTCGAGCGGAAACGCGGCCGAAGCCAGCATGATGTCCTTGCCGTCGATCGTGTAGATCGTCGGGTCCGTCATGAAGGCGCGGCCGCTCTGGAAAGGCTCCTGATACCACGGCAGATCGGTGTTTCCCGCGCTCGTCGCCTGCAGGCCGGAACCGTAATTGTAGTAATAGGGTGCAAAGCGGCCGGTTGCGGTCTGCGTCTTGACGCCGGCCTGGCCTGCCAGCTCTGCGTCGCGTCCGTCGAAGAGGTTCGGCTCGAACACGAGCCAGGCTCCCGCGAGAGCGGCATCCCGCTCCATCATCTGCTCCAGGAGCCGCGTTGCGCCGGCGCGTTCACGATACCCCGTCTCCATCAACGCCTCGACCGAACTGTCGAGGGTCTTGGCGGTCTGCATCATTCCGCCGAGCCGGCTGCGCACATTCTGCGCTTGCGCCTGCCCGGTCTCTTCCAGCCGCTGCGTCGCCAGCTCGTTGACCGAATTCGTGACGAAAGTGGAGATCGTGGCGATCCCGATGATTAAAAGAAAAGCGATAAGGCCGACGCTCGCCAGGGCGAGACGTAACCCGATCGACCGAAACTTCGACATGTAACCCCCTCGAGGTGACGTTGCAGAACTTCGTGGGACGGTTCGTGAGAATTCGCGGCGAGCCCGCTTCCAGCGTTTTTACCGAAAGCCTGCTCCGCCCTGCCAATTCGCCCAAAACCGACCGTGCAACGGCGGCAAGGTTCACAAGATAACTGGTGCCGGGCTTGCGTGACGTTGCGTCAGAGATCTTGCCGAGGTGAATCCAAAGTGCGTTCGGCGCCTTCCGGGTGCGCCCCGAATGCTGGAAAATTGTGCAGAAGAACCGACGAACGCGTCCTCCGGAGACTGGGATGACTGTTCGATGACGGCTGAAGAACCTGATTTGACGTGGCTTTCTCCGCCTCGTTCGAGTTGCGGATTGAAGCCGGCTCCTCGACACCCAAAATATGCAGACACGCCATTTGTGGGTCGGAGCAAAAGACGATGAACATGATGAAGACGGCCATGTTGCTGGCCGCCCTGACCGCCCTTTTCATGGGCGTCGGCTATCTCGTCGGCGGTTCCGGAGGTGCCTTCATCGCCTTTCTCGTCGCCGCCGGCATGAACCTCTTTTCCTATTGGAACGCCGACAAGCTCGTCCTCAAAATGCACAATGCGCATGAGGTCGACGAACGTTCGGCGCCCGACTTCGTCGGCATGATCCGCCAGCTTGCAGAGCGCGCGGATCTGCCCATGCCGAAAGTCTATCTCATCGACAGCGACCAGCCGAACGCCTTCGCCACCGGCCGCAATCCGGAAAACGCAGCGGTCGCGGCGACGACCGGGCTGTTGCAGCAGCTCAGCCACGAAGAGGTGGCGGGCGTCATGGCGCATGAGCTCGCCCATGTGAAAAACCGCGACACCTTGACGATGACGATCACGGCGACGCTCGCCGGTGCGATTTCCATGCTCGGCAATTTCGCCCTCTTCTTCGGTGGCTCGCGCGACAACAATTCGCCTTTCGGTTTCGCGGGCGTGCTCCTCGCCGCGCTGACGGCGCCCTTCGCCGCGATGCTGGTGCAGATGGCGATCTCGCGCACGCGCGAATATTCCGCCGACCGCGACGGGGCGGCGATCGCCGGCAATCCGCTCTGGCTCGCCTCCGCGCTCGGCAAGATCGCGGGTTCCGCAAAGCGCCGTCCGATGATGAGTGCGGAGCAAAATCCCGCTTCCGCGCATCTCTTCATCATCAATCCCCTGTCGGGTGCGCGCATGGACAACCTCTTCTCCACGCACCCCTCGACGGAAAACCGCATCGCCGCCTTGCAGGAGATGGCCTCAGGCGGCGGCGGGCCAGAAATTCCGCGCCAATCCTCCCGCCCCGCAATGGAGCCGGCGGCGGCCCCGTGGGCATCGTCGGGCCCGGGTGCATCGTCGGGCCCGGGTGCATCGTCCGGCCCTTGGGGATCGAGCGGAGAAGGGACGCCCGCGCGCGGATCGACGGCCCAGGGATCCATCAGGAGTGAGCCGGCACGCGGCGGCGCAACCACGGGCACGGTGCCGCAGACCGGCCGCAAGCGCCGCGGCCCCTGGGGCTGAGCGCGCTGGGTTGCTGAGTAGCTGAGTGGTCGAGTGGGGTGAGTGGCCGAATGGGGTGAGCGCGCCGGCCGGAAAGACCGGCATCGCCCACCATAGGGCAGACGCGACCATCTTTTGACCATTCCTGCATGCGACACGCAGAAGGAAGCTTTGAACGGCGCCATCCCTGGGGTGGCGCCGTCGCTTTGCGGCGTGGCTGCCGCAGGGCTGCGATGCGACGATGGCCAAGAGCAGGTCGCGCGGTTAGGAAGACAGGATGACGACAGAGAATCGGCGAGCCGCTCATGAGCGCTGACGAGAGCGCGCGTCGCGATGTCCGCGAACCGCACGACACGCAGGAAAGCCGCGCCGCATCCCGGCCGCAGCCGCAACGCCCTGGCGCAGGCCAGAGCGCAGGCAATGGCCGCGGCAACAGCGCAGGCAGCAGCATAGGCAACAGCGGAGGCAAGGGCTTGAGAAAGACGGGCGCCAAGACGAGCGCCAAGACGAGTGGAAGAGGCACGGCCCAGCCTGGCCCTCCAGGCCTTGCCGCACGCGATGCCGCGACCGCCATCCTGCTCAAAGTGGTGCGCGACGGCTCTCCTCTCGGCCCCCTTCTGGAGGCCGGCGGCGCGCCGGGCTTTCGTGCCCTGTCGGCGCAGGACAAGGGGCTCGTGCGCGCGATCCTCGATGCGGCGCTGCGCCACCGCGGCGCCATCGAGGATGCGATCCGCAAGCGCCTGGAACGCCCGCTCGATGAGAAAGCCCACCGCCTGTCCGCACTCCTGCATCTTGGTGCCACGCAAATCCTATATCTCGACGTCCCCGACCACGCGGCGATCAATCTCGCCGTGACGGCGGCCGGCCGCGACCGGCGCACCGCCAAGACCAAGGGGCTCGTCAATTCCGTGCTGCGCCGCATCGCCCGCGAGCGCAGCGAGATCCTGGCCTCCGCGGCTTCCGTGAAGGGCGCGCCCGACTGGCTGATCGCGCGATGGGAGAAAAACTGGGGTCCGGAGCGCACCGCCGCGATCCTTGCCGCCCATGCCGACGCACCGCCGCTCGATCTGACGCCGAAATCCGATCCGGCCGAACTTGCCGAACGTCTGTCGGGCGATCTTCTGCCGAATGGCAGCATCCGTCTCGATCGCCTCCACACCGTTTCCAAACTCCCCGGCTACGACAGCGGGGATTGGTGGGTGCAGGATGCGGCCGCCGCAATCCCCGCCCGTCTCCTCGGGGATATCTCGGGCAAGCGCGTTGCCGATCTCTGTGCCGCACCCGGCGGCAAGACAGCGCAGCTTGCAGCCGCCGGTGCCATCGTCACCGCGGTGGAGAAATCCGCCTCGCGCATGCGCCGGCTCAAGGGCAATCTTGAAAGATTGCGTCTCTCGGCGGAATTCGCCGAGGCTGACGTTTTTTCCTTCCAGCCCGCGGAATCCTTCGATTTTATCCTTCTCGACGCGCCTTGCTCGGCGACGGGCACCATTCGCAGGCATCCGGATCTGCCGTGGACGAAGCGCGAAGACGACATCGTGACGCTGCGCGAGCTCCAGCAAAAGATGCTGGCGCAGGCCGCTAACTGGCTGAAACCAGGCGGGATTCTCGTTTATGCCACCTGTTCTCTTGAGCTCGAGGAGGGCGAGGAGCAGGCCCACATTTTTACCAAGAGCCACGACATGTTCGAGCCGATGCCGCTCAAGACCGCGGAATTCCCCGAGCTTCAGGACTTTTGCACGCCTGAGGGTTTCTTCCGCTCGCTGCCTGGAATGGCGTTTGGTGGCGACGCGCGCGGCGTCGACGGCTTCTTCGCCGCCCGCTGGCGGCGGCTCAATTGAGCGAAAAAGCAGTGGGCGCGCGGTTTCCGGGCCTCCCGCCTCGCTTGCCAAGAATCGCAAACCCCGTTACGCGCCAATAATATGGCACCCCTGGCCTCGAGCGACCGATGGAGGCTGACGCTCTCACGCGCCGAACGCGTGAGCCGCCGTCTCCGCTTGGGCACGCTCATCGGAACACCCGCTTTCATCGGTGGCGGCGGCAGATCACAGCTTTTGATTGCCCCGCCCGACCTCAGAACCGCCGATCCGACGATCGCGGAAGAGGTCTATTCGGGCCGATTTTCCTTTGCAGGACAATGGGTTGAAACGAAGGGAAAGTCGCCCTTCGAAATGATCCCGCCAAGCTCGGACTGGGCTGAAGAGCTGCACGGCTTCGGCTGGCTGCGGCACCTGAAGGCGGCCGCCACACCGGTTGCCCGCTCCAATGCGCAGGTCATCGTGCACGATTGGATGAGTGCCGAAAGGCGCCATCATGCCGTCGCCTGGGAACCACCGGTGGTGGCCCGGCGCACCATGTCGCTTCTGTCGCAATCGGCGCTGGTGCTCGAAGGCGCCGACCACGATTTCTACCGCCTTTACGTGCGCTCCATGCTGCGCCACGCGCATTTCCTGCGCAAATCCTTCTATGCCGCCGAGCCGGGCCTCCCGCGCCTGCAGGTCGCGATTGCACTTGCCATGGCCGGGCTTTGCCTGTCGCGTCAGGAACGCCACGCCAAGCGTGGGCTGGAGCGTGTAAGTCACGAGATTGGCGTGCAATTCCTGCCCGATGGCGGCCATATCTCCCGCTCTCCCGCGGCGATCCTGGAAGCGCTTCTCGACCTTCTGCCCCTGCGCCAGACGGTGGTGGCGCGCGGCCAGCACCCCCCGGAAGCGATCCTGGGTGCGATCGACCGCGCCATGCCGATGCTGCGTTTCTTCCGCCATGCCGACGGCGCCTTTGCCCAGTTCAACGGTGCGTCCGCGGGCGGCCGCGATCAGCTCTCCACCGTGCTGGCCTATGACGAGGCACTCGGCAAACCCGTCGCCTCCGCCCCCTACTCGGCCTTCGAACGCCTCGAAGCCGGGGACGCGGCCTTGATCGTCGATGCCGGCACGCCGCCGCCGCTCGCCTTCAGTGCCGAAGCGCATGCCGGCACCCTCGCCTTCGAATTCTCCCACAACGGTCAGCGCCTTATCATCAATTGTGGAGCACCCCGCGCCCGCTATGAAGCCCTGAGGCGCGCCGCGCGCCTGACAGCGGCGCATTCCACAGCCACGCTCGCCGATACGTCCTCGAGCCGATTGGAAGCCGAAGGGGAACGCGTCCTCCTTGTCAGCGGACCGAAGCGTGTCGAGAGAAACCGCCGCCAGGAGAAAGACGGCACGATTTTGCTCGAACTATCCCATGACGGCTACGCAAAGACTCTGGGTTTCGTGCACAGGCGCCAGCTTGTCCTCTCAGGCGACGGTCTCACGCTGGAAGGGCGTGACCTCTTTGAGGGAAATGGTTCAGAGCGAACCCCCTTCGACATCCGCTTTCATCTGGAGCCGAGCGTCGGGGTCGAAGTGCCCGAAGACACGGACCTGCCGCCGCATATCGATCTCGTTCTGTCCGACGGCGCAGTCTGGCGCTTCACCGCCGATCAACCTCTGGCTCTTGAGGAAAGCACGATTTTTTCTCTGTCCAGAGGGTCCGGCCGCAGCCTGCAGATTGTGGTGAGCGGCGAGGTCGGCGATGCACACGCTGTCGCCTGGAGACTTGCGCGCCTCGCCTGAGGGATTAAGACCGGACGCTCTTCCATTCTTCGCGACGTCCCCGAGGCTCACCATGTCGGTTTCTTCCAAAAAGGGCTCTTCCGGTCCTGAACGCGTTGTCGTCAAACGCGCCCTTATATCTCTTTCCGATAAGACCGGAGCGGTCGAGTTCGCCAAGGCGCTCGTTACCGCCGGCGCCGAAATCCTGTCGACCGGTGGCACGGCCCGGGCGCTCAAAGAGGTCGGACTGCCGGTCAAGGACGTGAGCGAAGTGACCGGGTTTCCTGAGATCATGGACGGGCGCGTGAAGACGCTGCATCCGGCGGTCCATGGCGGCATCCTTGCGATCCGCGACGACGCCGAGCACCAGGCTGCAATGCAGGAGCACGGGATCGGGCCGATCGATCTTGTCGCGATCAACCTTTATCCCTTCGAAGAGACGGCCGCCAAAAGCAGTGACGCACTCGAGATCATCGAAAATATCGACATCGGCGGACCGGCGATGATCCGCGCCGCGGCCAAGAATGCCGCCTTTGTTGCCGTTGTGACCGATCCGGCTGATTATGGCCGTGTCGCCGAGGCCGTCGCCGCGGGCGGTGTCGACAAGGCGTTGCGCCGCGAGCTTGCGGCAAAAGCCTTTGCGCGCACCGGCGCCTACGATGCGGCGATCTCCACCTGGTTCGCCGAGCAGTCGGAGACGGAGTTCCCCGAGCGTATGGTGTTCGCCGCAACGCGCGCATCGGAGCTCCGCTATGGCGAGAATCCGCATCAGAAGGCGGCGCTTTATTCGACCGACAAGAGCAAACCCGGCGCGGCCAATGCCCGCCTCGTCAACGGCAAGCCGCTTTCCTACAACAATTTGAGCGATGCCGACGCAGCCTTCCAGCTTGCCGCCGATCTCGACCCGGAAAGGCCGGCGATCGCCATTATCAAGCACGCCAATCCCTGCGGCGTCGCTGTCGCGGACACGTTGGCAGAGGCACATGCCAAAGCGCTGATCTGCGATCCCGTATCCGCCTACGGCGGCGTCGTCGCCGCGAACCGGAAGCTCGACGAGGCTGCGGCCAAGGCCATCACCGCTCTCTTCACTGAGGTCGTCATCGCGCCCGACGCCGATGAGGAGGCACTCCAGATCCTCAAGGCGAAGGCCAACCTCCGTGTGCTTCTGACGGGCTCCGCCATGCCGGCGACAGGCATGATGGTGAAGTCGATTGCCGGAGGCCTTCTGGTCCAAGAGATCGATGCCGCTCAGGTCAAGATGGCGGATCTCAAAGTGGTCACGAAGCGCGAACCGACCGAGCAGGAGCTCGCCGATCTCATCTTTGCCTTCCGTATCTGCAAACATGTGAAATCGAATGCGATCGTCTATGCGAAAGACGGAGCCGCTGTCGGCATCGGCGCTGGCCAGATGAGCCGCGTCGATTCCGCCCGCATTGCCGCCTGGAAGGCGCAGGAAGCGACCCGGGCCGCAGGGCTGGAAGACGCTCTGACCCGTGGCTCTGTCGTCGCCTCGGATGCCTTCTTCCCCTTCGCCGACGGGCTTCTGGCCGCCGCCGAAGCGGGCGCCACGGCAGTTATTCAGCCAGGCGGATCGCTGCGCGATCAGGAAGTGATCGACGCCGCCGACGAGGCAGGTCTTGCGATGGTATTCACAGGCCTTCGCCACTTCCGGCATTGATCTTCGACGACGGCAGGCGGCCTGCAAGGTCCGCCTGCTGTTCCGCAAGCTCAGCGAGAAGGCTCGCCGCGACGGTGGCCTTGGCCGTCGTCGCACGGCCATCGGCGAGGATCACGGCAACCCGGCTCGCGGTCGCGCTGACATTGCGGCCATATTCCGCTTCCCAGGCGGAGACGTCCGGGAACCCTCCGTTGGCATAGGAGAGAACGTCGAGAGCGAGCACGCGGTGCGCGGAGGCGAGCTGATCACGCGCTTTCTCAGTCGCCAGATTCTCGTAATAATCGGGACTTTCGACAGCGAGGATCATCGCCTCCAGCCTGGAAAAGCAGAAGCGATCGGCGACTTCGAAATAGGCAGCTGCAGCTGCTTCGATCGGTCGGTCGCAGCGTTCCGCGATGAGTGCCACATCGATCGCGTTGGCAAGTTCGGGCAGGATGGCGAGCTCCTCGGCAAGCTCATCCGGAACGCCTGCCTCGACGAGCCAGGCTTTCCGCGACTTGACCGCATTTGCGGCGAATTCCGGCAGGAGGTCGGGCAGCAATTGTCGCAACGCCTCCAGCGTCTCCTGAAAACGCTCAACCACAGCACCAATGCCCGACCGGAGATCGACATTGCGCAGGAACCAGCCGATGCGGTCGAGAAGCACATCCTGCACCCTCAGATAGAGCTCAAGCTGCAGCTGGCCGCCAATCTTGTTGTCGAGGGCTTCGAGTTCCGCATGCAGGCGCTGCATGGAGAAAGCATCGCGTACGGCCGTGTAAGCCCGGGTGATGTCGGCCGGCGTCGCGCCTGTGCGGTCTCGCAGCCGAACGATCGCGGTGGGCCCGCCGCGGTTGATGAGCGAATTGGCGAGCTGCGTGGCGATGATCTCCCGCCTCAGACGATGTCCTGAAATCTCATCGCCAAACCGCTCCTGCATATTCTCCGGGAAATAGCGGAAGAGTTCGCGCGCGAGATATTCATCGTCGGGGATGTCGCTTGCCACGAGTTCATCAAAGAGAACGATCTTGGCGTAGGAGAGAAGAACGCCAATCTCCGCCCGGGTCAGTGGCCGGCGCTGAGCTTGGCGCTCCGACAGCGTGGAATTGTCCGGCAAGACTTCCACCGCCCGATCGAGTCGGCCCGCCGCTTCAAGTTCGTTCATGAAACGCGCCTGATTGGCGAGGGCGTCGAGGCCGCGCATCTGTTCCAGACTGATGGCGAGTGTCTGTTGGATATTGTTGCGTAAAACGAGGTCGGCGACCTGGTCGGTCATCGCGGCCAGACAACGGTTGCGCTCCTCCAGCTCCAGCTTGCCCGACCTTAGCGAGGGCGCCAGAGCAATCTTGATATTGACCTCAAGATCGGAGGAGTTGACGCCACCGGAATTGTCGATCGCATCGGAATTGCAGCGCCCGCCGCGCAGGCCGTAATCGACACGCGCCTGGGGCGTCATGCCGAGATTGGCACCTTCCCCGACCACCCTCGCACCGACCTCTGCAGAGGTGACGCGGATCTGGTCGTTCGTCTTGTCGCCCACTTCGGCATCGCTCTCGTGCGGCGCCCGCACATAGGTGCCGATGCCGCCGAACCACAAAAGATCGACCTGCGCCTTCAAAATGGCGCGGATGACCTCATTGGGGCGCGCCGATGTACCGGAAAGGCCCAGAAGCGCACAGATCTCGGGCGAAAGCGGCACAGTCTTGTCATGGCGCGAGAAGACACCACCGCCCTTGGAGACGAGGCTCGTGTCGTAATCCTTCCACGACGAGCGCGGGAGTTCGAACAGCCGCTGACGCTCCTTGAAGCTCGCCTCGAGGTCTGGATCGGGATCGATGAAGATGTCACGGTGGTCGAAGGCGGCGACGAGCCGGATCGAACGCGACAGCAGCATACCATTGCCAAAGACATCGCCCGACATGTCGCCGACGCCGGCGACCGTAAAGGGCTCGCTCTGGATATCGTGGTCGACCTCGCGGAAATGTCGCTTCACCGCCTCCCACGCGCCGCGGGCAGTAATACCCATTTCCTTGTGGTCATAGCCGGCCGAGCCGCCGGAGGCGAAAGCATCGCCGAGCCAGAACCCATGAGCCTCTGAGACGGCGTTGGCTGTATCGGAGAAGGTTGCCGTGCCCTTGTCGGCTGCAACGACAAGGTATGGATCGTCCTCGTCGTGACGTACGACGTCTTCAGGCGGAATGACCTCGTCACCCTCAAGATCGTCGGTGAGTGCAAGCAACCGATCGACGAAGGCGACATAAGCGTCGCGTCCCGCTTCGAAGATTTCCTCGCGGCTGCCTTCCGCCGGCAGGAGCCGTGGGAAGAATCCGCCCTTCGCTCCGACCGGCACGATAACGGCGTTCTTCACCTGCTGTGCCTTGACGAGACCGAGAACCTCAACGCGAAAATCTTGCGGCCGATCCGACCACCTGAGACCCCCACGGGCGACGGGTCCGAACCGCATATGCACACCTTCGACTTGTGGTGAATGCACAAAAATCTCGCGGAACGGACGAGGCGGCGTGAGGAAAGCGAGGTCACGCGGCTTGAGTTTGATGGTGATGGCGAGCGGCGGCGCGCCTGCGGCATCCCTCTGGAAATAATCGGTCCGCTTGGTCGCGAGAATGACGGCGCGATAGGCGCGCAGAATCGTATCCTCGTCGAGACTGTCCACGCGGTCGAGCGGACCATCTAGCGCTTTTTCCGCATCAGCCTCGGCGGCCTCACGATCCTCGATCGTGGGATCGAAACGCGCCCGGAAGCGGTCCACGAGAAGGCGTGCCAAAAGCGCGTTGCGGCCGAGCGTGTGCCAGATGTAGTCGAGCGAATAAGGAAGCTGGGTCTGCCGCAGATACCGCCCGATGGTGCGCAGCAGCGCAGCCTCGCGCCAGGTGATGCCGGCGGAGAGGACAAGCGCGTTGAAGCCGTCATTGTCGGCGCGTCCAGCCCAAACGGCACTGATCGCCTCCTGGAGCCGTGAAGCGGCATCGCCGACAGGGTCGACCTCGCCGGAACCCGCTTCATCCTTGGCGGCAAGCGTCATGTCATGGATATAAACGGCCGAGCCGGTCGCCGGACGAACCAGATAGGTGCGCTCGTTGACGACCGCGAAACCGAGATTTTCCAGAAGCGGCACGCGTCGCGACAACGGGATCGGCGCCTCGAGATGATGGAAGCGCAAAGCCGTGCGCCTCAATCCGCCGGCAATGCGCCGGTGAAAATGCGCTGCAATCACCGACCGGTCGGAAAGCTCACGACCGATGCGGATGTCTTCAACGGCATCTTGCGGGGTGAAGGCCGCCTGATATTCGCGCCCGAAGGCTTCCCGATACTCTCCGAAGAGCTCGGTTCGCTGCGGAAAGGCGTTGGCGAGCGCCTCGCGCAGCCCGTCTTCGAAGGTGCGGGTGATGGCTCGAATGCGCGCCTCGACCTCACCCTGATCCGGATCCACGGGAGCCGTTTCTGGGTCGCGGGCCTCACGCGCCACGATGAAATGCACGCGGGCGAGATGGCCCTCTGGGAAAGCCGGATAGGCGGCGGAGATCCGCCCGTCATACATCTCCGCCAGCGCCTCGCCGATTTTGGCACGGATGTCGGAGGAATAATGGTCTCTCGGCACATAGACGAGGACGGAGACGAAGCGGCCGAACTTGTCGGCCCGGCTGAGTGCACGCACGCGCGGACGCTCCTGCAGATGCAGGACAGCCATCGCCTGATCGTAGAGCGTGGAAAGATCGGCCTGGAAAAGCTCGGTGCGCGGAAAACTCTCCAGAATGTTTAGGAGCGTGCGGCCGGAATGGCTGAAGGGGTCGAAGCCCGCGCGCTTCAGGATCTGATCGACCTTGCGGCGGATATAGGGAATCGATTGGACGGAGCGGGTGAACGCGCTTGAGGTGAACAGGCCAACGACGCGCAATTCCCCCGTCACGCGGTTGTGGTCGTCGAAAATCTTGACGCCGATATAGTCCATATGGTCGCGGCGATGCACGCGCGCACGGACATTGGCCTTCATGATGATGAGCGGCTCCGGGCTCATCAGGAATTCCTGGATCTGCGGCGTCATGGTGACGAGTTCGGTGCCACGGCGCAGTACTTTTACCTCGGGGTCGCGCAGCAAGCCGAGCCCCTCACCATGGGCGTGGTCGAGTGCGCCGCCCGAATCCTGCTCGTAGGTGAACTCGCGCGTACCCAGGAAAGTGAAATTGTCGTCCTCGAGCCATTCCAAAAGGGCGATCGCCTCTTCCAGTTCATCCTCGTCGAGCTCTGGCGGGTCGACGCGGTAATCTCGGATTGCCATGCGCAAGCGGTCGCGCATGGCGCGCCAGTCTTCGGTCGCAACCCGCACTTCCTGCAGAAGGCGTTTCAAAGACGCCGCGAGCTCGCTTTTCGCCGCCTCGTCGGGGAGGCGTGCAATCTCGATATGCAGAAAGCTCTCCCGGTTTGGCCGGCCCTTTGATTCCGCGCCCGCGGCTGCGAACTCAATCAGGCGGCCTGCCTCGTCGCGCGACACTTCAAAGATCGGATGCAGGACGAGATGGATCGGCTGGCCGGCCGCCTGGATCTCACCGAGGACTGAATCGAAGATAAACGGCCGGTTCTTGCCGACGATATCGATCGCGGTAACGGGGCGGCCGCGCTCGTCGGCCGCATCGATGTCTCTCAGGCTAACCTTCGGCACATTGGCGTCGCGCTGAGCGATGAAAGCGAAAGCGGCCTTGGCAATGCCCGCCAGGCTTTCGGCCGGATAAACGGTGATATCCTCGCCCGCGGCATGTGCAAAAAAGATCTCAGCGAAGCGTTTGAGTGGCGCGGCGTCGATTCCCGCCTCTTCGGCCTCTGCCTCAAGCCTCGCTGTGGCATCTTCGATGCGTTTTTTCTTTTCTGGCTCGTAGCGGTCGGGCATTGGGTCTCCTCGCCTCTTCTTTCAGCCGCCTGACGCGCGAAAGGGACGCAATAGCGCCCGTCCGCCCGGGGCCGGCCTATCTCTGAGGCAAGACATGCACCCCGGCCGCCATCCGGCAAGAGCCAAATGCTGCATGCCGCGATCGTTATTGGACGACGCCCCGCATAGGTCCCGAAAAGCGATGAAAACGAGCGACTGGCGTTAGGGCAGGACGACGACCGGCGTCCCGACGCGCACGCGCTCGAAGAGATCGACCACGTCCCGGTTGTACATGCGGATGCAGCCATAAGAGACGAAGCCACCAACCGATTTCGGCCGGTTGGTGCCGTGGATGGCGTATTCGCCGCCGGCAAGCGTCATGGCGCGCGGTCCGAGCGGGTTTTTCGGGCCGGGCGGGATCAGATCCGGCAGCGAGGGAATGTCGTGTTTGACTTCCTTGGGCGGAGAGAAGGTGGGATCGACCACCTTGCGCGAAATGCGCGTGCGCCCCTCCCATTGCTTGCCACGCCGACCGACGCCAACGGTGTAGCGCAAAGCCTGGCCGCCGCGCATGACGAGGTAAAGCCGGCGCTCCTTGGTTTTGACGACGATCGTTCCGGGACGATAACTGTCCTTGAACGGCACCGGCTCCCGCGCCTCAGCCACACCGGCAAGCGCAACGGCTGCGACGACGGCAAGAGCCACCGCCCACTTCTGCACAATCCGCATTCAAAGCCCCCAGAGCCCTGATTTTGCAGTGATTATGCTGCCGTCGCCGGAGATCAGACGAAAAACTCTCTGGTTTGGTTGAGAATTTAAGAAAATTCGTCGGCGACGATGCCGGCGCGAGGCGCCGGCACCAGGCGTGTCAGACCGAAAGCCTCTTCCTCAGCCGGCGCGGTTCTGCCGATGCTCAACGAGATCGTCGACGACAGCGGGTTCAGCGAGGGTGGACGTGTCTCCGAGATTGGAGAAATCATCCTCGGCGATTTTTCTAAGAATGCGTCGCATGATCTTGCCGGAGCGCGTCTTCGGCAGACCCGGCGCGAACTGGATGAGGTCCGGAGAAGCGATCGGGCCGATCTCGGAGCGCACCCAATTTCTGAGCTCCTTTTTCAACTCGTCCGTCGGCTCCTCTCCAGCCATCAGGGTGACATAGCAATAGATGCCCTGACCCTTGATGTTGTGCGGATAGCCGACGACGGCCGCTTCCGACACTTTCGGATGGGCGACCAGCGCAGATTCCACCTCCGCCGTGCCCATGCGGTGGCCGGAGACGTTGAGCACGTCGTCGACGCGACCCGTGATCCAGTAGTCACCGTCGGCGTCGCGCCGGCACCCGTCACCGGTGAAGTAATTGCCCTTATAGGTGGCGAAATAGGTCTGCACGAAACGATCGTGATCGCCATAGACCGTGCGCATCTGGCCGGGCCAGGAATCGAGAATGACGAGATTGCCTTCCGTCGCGCCCTCGAGAAGGTTGCCCTCATTGTCGACGACCGCCGGCTGTACCCCAAAGAAGGGCTTCGTGGCCGAACCGGGTTTTTGCGCAATGGCGCCCGGCAGCGGCGTAATCAAAATGCCGCCCGTCTCCGTCTGCCACCAGGTATCGACCACCGGGCAGCGCTCCTCGCCGACGACGCGATAATACCACTCCCAGGCTTCCGGATTGATCGGCTCGCCAACGGAGCCGAGAAGCCGCAGGGATTTGCGCGAGGTCTTCGTCACCGCCTCGTCGCCGGCACCCATCAGGGCACGGATGGCGGTCGGCGCGGTATAGAAGATATTGACGCCGTGCTTGTCGCAGACTTCCCAGAAGCGCGAGCCCGAAGGATAGTTCGGTACGCCTTCGAACATGAGCGTCGTCGCGCCGTTCGCGAGCGGCCCATAGACAATGTAGGAATGGCCCGTCACCCAGCCGACATCGGCCGTGCACCAGTAGATGTCGCCGTCGTGATAATCGAAGACGTATTGGTGGGTGATGGAGGTATAGACCATATAGCCGCCGGTCGTGTGCATCACGCCCTTCGGCTTTCCGGTCGAGCCTGAGGTATAGAGGATGAAGAGCGGATCTTCGGCGCCCATCTCCTCGGGCGGACAATCTGCTTCGACCTTTTCGATCTCCTCATGATACCAGAGATCGCGGCCTTCTTTCATAGCGACATCACCGCCAGTGCGCTTCACGACGAGAACGTTGCGCACTGAAGCGCCATCCTTTTCGGCGCGTTCGATGGCCTTGTCGGTGTTCGCCTTTAGCGGGATTTTGCGACCACCGCGCACGCCCTCATCGGACGTGATGACGAAATCGGAGCGGCAATCCTCGATACGATTCGCCAAGGAATCCGGCGAAAAGCCTCCGAAGACGACGGAATGAATGGCGCCAATGCGGGCGCAGGCGAGCATCGCATAGGCCGCCTCGGGGATCATCGGCATATAGATCGTTACCCGGTCGCCCTTCTTCACGCCATGCGCCTTCATCACATTGGCGAGGCGGCAGACATATTCGTGAAGCTGGCGATAGGTGATGTGCTTGTCGTCGGAAGGCTCGTCGCCCTCCCAGATGATGGCAACCTGATCGGCGCGATCGGCAAGATGGCGGTCGATGCAATTGACCGAGGCGTTGAGCGTGCCGTCCTCGAACCATTTGATCGACACGTTGTGGTAGTCGTAGGACGTGTTCTTCACCTTGGTGAAGGGCTTGATCCAGTCGATGCGCTGCGCCTGCTCACCCCAGAAACCGTTCGGGTCTTCAACGGACCGGGCGTACATTTCCTGGTACTTGTCCCAATCGATGAAGGCACGCTCGGCCCATTCGGGCGTCACGGAATGTACTTTCGCGTCAGACATGGATGAGCCTCCCCAAGGTTGTGTCGGACCTTACAGTCCGGTTTATACCGCGGCATTATGCCGAGGCGGCCGCGGCTGTCCATGCCACGGCCCTCGCACTTTCGTACATAATATCGAGCACTTCGAATTGGTGACCAGGGCAGGCCTTCATGCCCCGAAAACGCCGAGACAAAAGCCTTCGACGACGAGGACGGAAAGCCAGCGGCCGATCGTCATAAAAATCTGTCGCGCAGGTTGCCCGGCGAGAACGCCGTTGACCCCGGACGTCGTGGCGACAAAGCCCACCCAGAGAATTGCTGCGGAAATGACGCCGTTGCCGATCGTCGTCTGACCGGGTCCGAGATGTCCAATCGCCCCGGCGAGGACGTAGGCCATCATCAAGATAAGGACGAAAACCAGGATCTGCCGCAGAACCGCGGGGGCGCCAGCTGCAGGTGAGCCCTTGGCATCGCCCACAAAGCCCTGGAAGCCTGAGAACATCCGCAGAAACAGGAGGTGGGCGAGGAAGCCGAAAACCGTGGCAAGCGGGATCGCCCAGTAATTCATGCTGCCGAATTGCAAAAGTGTTCTCCGTGGCCGTCTTTGGTCGCTCGGACGTTACGTCCCGAACGCGCCGATGATGAGGCCCTGGAGCATGACGACACCAAGCCAGTGGCCGGAATCGATAAAGGTGAGCGTCCACGGCATGATCTGGTAGCGGTGGTTGACGACAAGCGGCACCAGGATGAACCCTGACCACACGAAGAAGCCTGAAGCGAGGCCGGTGACAATCGAGACCTCACCGATATGACCGATGAGGCCTGCGAGCATCCAAGCCATAAAGATCTCGCCGGTGAGCGAAACGAGAAGCGGCGTGCGATCGACGTTTTCATCGCCATCGTCCACCTTCACCTGGATGAGGCCGGTCGCGGCGGTAAACGGCTTCGCCAGCACCGCGTAATAAATGGCGCCGAAGCCGAATGCGGCGAACCCGGCCACAATGACGGCGAAATAATTGATTCCGGCAAAGGCCATTCCGTCTCCCCCACGCAAGGCGGATCGGTACCGCCCCGCAACCCCATAAAATCGTCGCGCCAGCTCTTAACCGGCTTTAACGTCCTCGACCACCAGCCCGCCGAGCCGGCAGATCATCGCGAATTCATCGTCGCTGACCGGCTGCACGGACAGGCGTGAGTTTTTGACGAGCACCATCTCGGCGAGGCGTTCGTCGGCCTTGATTGTCTCGAGCGACACGGGCTCCTTCAACGGCGCCACGGCCTTGATGTCCACGCACTCCCATTTCCCGCTTTCGTCGGTTGAATCGGGATGCGCCTCGGCCACGATCTCGACCACGCCGACGACCGCTTTGCCTTCGTTCGAATGATAGAAGAATCCGCGCTCGCCGGTTTTCATCTGGCGCATGAAATTGCGCGCCTGGTAATTGCGCACGCCATCCCATTCCTGTCCGCTCGCACCTTTTTTGACCTGGTCGTCCCATGACCATTTGTGCGGCTCCGACTTAAACAGCCAATAGGCCATACCCACCCCTTTCAAGGATTTGCAGCGGTCCGTCTTCGTGCCTCAAGCAATCTCCTGCTTCAAGGGTCGCGAGACCAGGGCTGCGATCGCCTCGTCGAGGGCAAGCCTGCCGGAGAGCACCGCCGCGACGGCACTCGTGATCGGCATGTCGATGCCGTGCTCGCGGGCGAGACGCGCGGCGATGGCGGCCGTGAAGGCGCCTTCCGCGAGCGGCTTGTCCGGCGCGGTCAACTCAGCAACGGATCGGCCCTCGGCCAGGGCAATGCCGAAGCTCGTATTGCGAGATTGGCGGCTCATCGCCGTCAGCATGAGATCGCCCAAACCGGAAAGTCCCATGAACGTCTCGGGGCGGGCGCCCATCCGAGCGCCGAGACGGCTCATTTCGGCAAGACCGCGAGTAACGAGGGCGGCGCGGGCGCTCTCGCCGAGCCGGCGGCCCTCGACGATGCCGGCGGCGATGGCGATGACGTTCTTGAGCGAACCGCCAAGCTCCGCGCCGATGATGTCATCGCTCGCATAGGCTCTGAAACTATCGGAGGAGAGCGTCGCCGCGACGCGCTCGGCAACGGCAATTTCGCTTGCTGCAACCGTGACGGCGGTCGGAAGACCTCTGGCGATCTCCGCGGCATAGCCCGGACCCGACAATGCCCCGATCTGGTGTTCCGGCAGCGCCGCCCGCACGATCTCACCCTGAAGCGCGCCGGTCTCCTGCTCGATGCCCTTGGCACAGGCGACAACCACGGCATCCTCAGAAAGCGTTGCGCCGATTCCAGTCAGCAGCGACCGGGTGGCTTGCGACGGGACGACGAGAAGCACGCAATCGGCGTCGCCGAGGCGCGCCATATCGCTGGTGACGGCGATCGTCTCCGGCAGCCGCGGCCCGGGCAGAAAATCGCTATTTTCCCGGCTTTCCGCCATTCGCTCAGCGGCTGCTGCGTCGATCGTCCAGAGCGTCACCGAAGCACCGGCACGCTCTGCAACAAGAGCGAGTGCGGTGCCGAAAGCGCCGGCTCCCGCGACAGCGACTTTACGAAAAGGCCTGCTCATTAAACTCTTGCTCCGTGACGGCCGGATCCGAGAAGCGGTTCCGCAGCCTGATCGAGCGGCCAGCGCGGACGCGCCACAATGTCTTCGAGCGCCTCGCCTGCACCGAGGCGCATGAGCCCCGCCCAGGCGATCATCGCCGCATTGTCGGTGCAAAGGTCCGATCTCGGCGCGACGAAAGCGATGCCAGCCTTGTCGGCAAGCTCGGACAGTGCGGAACGGACGGCCTGATTGGCGGCAACGCCGCCGGCGACGACGAGGGCGTTCCACGGCTGCACTCTGAGCGCATGGGCTGTGCGTTCGGAAACGATTGCTGCCACTGCCGCCTGGAAGCCGGCGCAAAGATCATCGACATCTTTCTCCGACAGCGGAACCAGTGCCTCCGCCTTGATCCGAAGGGCCGTCTTCAGCCCGGAAAAGGAAAAGTCGCAGCCTTTCGTACCGAAAAGGGGGCGCGGCAAGTTGAAGCGGTTCGGATCTCCTCTGAGGGCGCGCTTCTCCACTTCCGGGCCGCCCGGATAGCCAAGACCAAGAAGCTTTGCCGTCTTGTCGAAAGCTTCACCGAGCGCATCGTCGATTGTGGAACCGAGGCGCCGGTAGCGGCCATAGCCTTCGACGGCGACGAGCTGCGTATGTCCTCCGGAGACGAGGAGAAGCAGATAGGGAAAGGCAACGTCATCGGTGAGGACGGGGGTGAGCGCATGGCCCTCCAAATGATTGATTCCGAGAAGCGGAAGGCCGGCCGCGGCGGCAAGCGCCCGCGCCGTGGTCACCCCGACGAGCAGACAACCGATGAGGCCCGGCCCGGACGTCACGGCAATCGCATCGACATCGCAAAGGCGTTTGTCCGCATCCGCAAGGGCTGCGGCAATGATGCCATCGAGCGCTTCCACATGCGCGCGCGCTGCGATTTCCGGCACCACCCCGCCAAAGGCGGAATGCTCCGCGATCTGGCTGAACACCGCATTTGAAAGGATTTTTCCCTTCCCGTCCGGGCCCCGAGCAACGACGGATGCGGCGGTTTCGTCGCAGCTCGTTTCGATGCCGAGCACGCTCGATGCGGCGCCTGGGGGGACGCCGGGGAGGACCGGGTCCATTGCACTTATCCCCTTGGCTGATTAGACCCTAGGCGTGTAGCACCGGCTAAGCTGAAGGGGCAAATGGAACGGCTCAGAATTGGGACACGCGGCAGCGGCCTGGCTCTATGGCAGGCGCATGCGACGCGTGACGCGCTGGTCGCGACTGGGATCGACGAAGCCGACATCGAGATCGTCGTCATCAAGACCTCAGGCGACCGCATTCAAAATCGTGCACTGCTGGAAGCGGGTGGCAAAGGCCTCTTCACCAAAGAGATCGAAGAGGCGCTGATCGATAAATCCATCGATATTGCCGTGCATTCCGCCAAGGATATGCCGACGCGCCTGCCGGAAGGGCTGACGCTTGCTGCCTATCTGCCCCGCGCAGACGTTCGCGACGCAGTCATTTCGCATCATGGCGGCGGCCTTGAAAATCTGCCCGAGGGCGCTCGCTTCGGGACTGCCTCCTTGCGCCGCGAAGCGCTGTTGCGGCGGGCCAGACCCGACCTCGAGATCACGCTTCTGCGCGGCAATTTGCCGACCCGCATCCAGAAGGTCGAGGACGGCGAACTCGACGCGACGCTGCTTGCCTATGCCGGCATGTGCCGCCTCGGTGTCGACAGCCATGCGACGGCGCTTCTCGATCCGTTGGAATTCCCGCCGGCTTGTGGTCAGGGCGCAGTGGTCATCGAGTGCCGCGACGACGATGCCAAGATGCGCGATCTCCTAGACAAGATCGGCCATGCCGAGACAGCGTCTGCCGTCACCTGCGAGCGCGCCTTCCTCGACACCTTGGATGGATCCTGCCGCACACCGATCGCCGGTTGGGCACAAGTGAACGGCGATAAGCTCTCCTTCCGAGGCCTTCTGCTTTCACCCGACGGCACGGAAGTTCTGGAAGGCTCCGCCGAAGGCTCGGCCACAGACGCAGAAAAGATCGGTCGCGAGACGGGTGCCGAGGTGCGCGGCCGCGCCTCTGCCGAACTGTTGGCCAAGATCGGGATCGCCTGATGCGTCTCGTCGTCACCCGCCCCGAACCTGATGGCAGCCGCACGGCCCATACGCTGATTGCTCTCGGCCATGAGGTGGTGCGTTCGCCGGCCCTTGCAGTGGTGCCCCTTCAGGCACCCCTGCCGGAGGACGAGTTCCAAGCGGTGCTGGTGACGAGCGCGAATGCAGTGCGGGCGCTTGCCGCCCATGCGGAACTCGCCCGCCTGCAGCATCTGCCATTGCTTGCGGTAGGCGACCGCACGGCCGCCGAAGGTCATCACCTCGGCTTCCCAGACGTGCGCAGCGCCGGCGGCGACGTGAACGCACTTGCCGTGCTGGCTCGCGAAACACTGAAGCCCGAAGACGGGCCCGTCCTCTACCTCGCCGCCAACAGCCGCGCCGGCGCACTTGAAGACAAGCTGGCGGCCGCAGGCTTCGATGTGGTTTTGCGAGAAATCTATCGTTCGGAGCCGGTCACCGAGCTGAAAAGCCGGGCCCGCGACATGCTGGCCTCAGGCGAAGAGGCCGGTATTCTCATCTATTCACAGCAAAGTGCCGCCACCTTCGCACGCACTCTGGAAGCTGCCGGGCTGACGCCGCTTGGCGCGAACATCGTCTGCTTCTGCCTCTCCGACCAGGCCGCCGCGCCGCTCAGACCCATTGCCCGCGGTCCGGTCATTGTGTCAGATCGCCCCGATCAGGCTTCGCTCTTTGACATGATCGCCCACTATCAAGGGTCATCTTGCGACGGATAGGTCGGCGGAATTGGGCGAGGCGTTCCACCAACGCCCGCATTAGGGCATAACAATTGAGGAACCGATCGCCGCGATCGGCTTTCAGCTGCAGGAGGGGCAGGTGGCCAGGCAACCTGAGGACAAGCGTATGTCCGCCTCGGGCGACAAGCGTAAACCCGTGACAATCGATCTGAAGGCCGAAGAAGTGAAGCAGAGCTCCGCGGGCGGCCCCGCCGACCCCAAAAAGAACGAAGCGCCGAAGATGGCGGTTGACCGCGAGGGACGCCAGGAAGAGCCCGGGAAGACCGGCGCACCGGCCGGCCCCGTAAAGCCATCGGAAGACAAGAACGCACAGCGCGAGGATGCCGTAAAGACCGGCGCCGCAAGCCGGGGCGCCGACAGCGCGAGTGCAACAAACGCAAGCGGCACGGACGCAGCGGCGAAAGGCAGTGCCGCGGCAGCATCAAGTGCAGCGACCGCGAAGGCCGGCGAGAAACCCTCGACATCGGCCAACACCGCGGAGAAGGCCACCCCAGACAAAACTTCTGCGACCTCGGACAAGACATCCGATAAGGAACCGGCCAGGCCGGACAGCAGGACCACCGCCCCGGGAGCTGCAGGCAAAAACGCTTCCAGCACGAGCGCTGCCGGAACGGCTGGCGCGACCGCAACTGGCACTGCCGCAACTGGCACGGCGACGGGCAAGCCGGGGGCTATCCCGAGCACGGGCACGGAAACGGGCGCCGCCAGCAGCGCAGACAAAGACGTCAACAAGGGCACCCCGAAGCCGGGGCCCGAGAAATCCGCGTCCGGCAAGACGCCACCCCCGCCCAAGCCGCCGAAGCGGGGAGTGGGATTCGGCGGGCTCCTCCTCGCCGGCATCGTCGGCGGCGGTGTTGCGCTTGGCGGCGCCTGGGCGCTGCAGACCTATGGTCCCCAATACGGCGTCACGCTTCCGGGCACCAATGGCGGCGGAGGAACGGGCGCAACGGCGGGAACAGGCAGCAACGATGCGGCAATTGCCCGCCTGCAGGACGAGCAAGCGCAGCTTCAGGAACAACTTGAAGCTCTGCAGAACCAGCCCGCTGTGGCAGAGGGCGGTGGATCGGACGATCTCCGCGCGGAAGTCTCAGAATTGCAGCGTTCCGTGGCAAACCTCACGGATCAAAACGGCGCTGCGTCGGCAGAACCGACTGCGCTCAATGATCTTCGCAACCGTATCAATTCGCTCGAAGAGCAAATGAGCGCTGCAGCAGGCGGCGGCGAGAGCGCGCCCGCCCAGGCTGGCGCCGGTGCCAGCCAAGGAGAGCTTCAGGCTCTCTCCGGCCGTCTCGACGACCTTTCAGGGCGGCTTGGGGATCTGGAAAACGCAGCACCCGTCGATCTTGGCCCGCTGCAACAGGCGGTGACGACCAACCAGCAGATGCTCACCACACTGCAGCAGAGCGTCTCCGGCGCGGCCGCCAGCAGCGACCTGTCGAATGTGCGCGATTCCGTTGCGGATCTGCAAAATGCGCTTCAGCATACGCAAAGCACGGACGAGGAGACGCGAGCCCAACTCGAAGAGCTTTCTCAGCGCATGACGAAGCTTGAAGAAAGCATGGAAAACGCGACGGCGATTGCGCCGGCCGTTGCCGCCGAAGCCTTCGCCGACGCTGTCGCAAGCGGCCAGTCATACGAAACCGAGCTCGAGGCAGTTTTTGGCTTTGCTGGGGAAGGCGCGGTGAGCGAGACGCTGTCGGCGCACGCAGCGGAGGGTCTGCCGACGCGCGAAGCCCTCGCAGCGGAATTCCGTACCTACGTTCCGAAGATCCTGCGCGCCGCGGACGCCCCCGAGGAGGATGTCGGCGTGATGGATCGGCTCATCGCAAGTGCGCGAGGCCTCGTGGAGGTGCGTCCCGCCGGGCCGCGCCAGGGCGACGAACCGGATGCCATTGTCTCCCGTATCGAGGCCGATCTCGCTGCCGGTCGCCTCAACGAGGCTTACACCGAATGGCAGAGCCTGCCTGAAGGCGTTCGCCAACCCTCCGCCGATTGGGCCGAAAAACTCAAGGCTCGAGCCGACGCGGAAGCGCTCGCGGAAGATCTGCGGGCGAAATCTCTCTCCCGCCTCAACGCCGCCGGCTGAGGACCTGACATGATTCGCTTCCTCATTCTCATCGCCGTCGTCTTCGCCTTCGTGCTGGGTTTCTCCTGGCTGAAGGAAGCCCCCGGCGAAGTGACCCTCACCTTCGCCGACACGGCCTATACGATCGGGCTTGCCCGCGCCGCTCTCGCGGCGCTCTTGGCAATCGCCGCCGGCTTCATCGTCGTCGGGCTGATCGTTCTCATCCTGCGTTTCCCGCTGAAAGCCCGCCAATCCTGGCGTCGCCGCCGCGAACGCCGCCAGCGCGAGGCGCTGTCGACGGGCCTTCTCGCCGTCGCCGCCGGAGATCTGCGCACCGCCGAGCGTGCATCTCACGACCTGACACGCCGCGACGACGAGCCTCTGGCTCTGCTGCTTCGGGCACAGACGGCGCAGCTGCGCGGCGACCACGCCAAGGCGCGCGAAGCCTTCAAGGGCATGCTCGGCCATGAACGGACGCGCATTGTGGGCCTGAGAGGCCTGTTCATCGAGGCAGCGCGCGAGGGCGACCACGACACGGCTCGCGCATTCGCCGAACAGGCGCGCGAGACCTCGCCTTCGGCCGCCTGGGCCTCGCGCGCCCTGATGCGCTATCAGACGGCGGAAGGCTCCTGGGAAGAGGCACTGAAGACGCTTTCGCGTTATGCCGAGACCGGCGACATCGATCGCAAGGAAGCGCGCCGCCTGCGCGCGGTGATCCTGACCGCTCAGGCAATCGACTGGGAAGACGGCCAGCCAGACAAGGCCAAGGAAGCAGCGCTCGAGGCCCATGGTCTGCAGCCGAGTCTGGTTCCGGCTGCAGTTCTTGCCGGCCGCCTCTCCTCACGTCTCGGCGACATTCGTCGCGCCACGCGCGTTCTGGAGACCACCTGGAAGGCCAATCCGCATCCCGACATTGCTGACGCCTACGCCAATGTGCGCCCCGGCGATTCCGCCCGGGACCGCTTCCAGCGTCTCGAAACCTTGATGAAGCTGCGTCCGCAGGAGGATGCAGCGCGCATGGTGATGGCGCGCGCGGCAATCGGCTCGCGCGACTGGGAGCGCGCCCGCGAGACACTTCTACCGATGATCCGCACCCGGCCGACACAGAACGCGCTTCTGATGATGGCCGAAATCGAGGAAGGCGAGCATGGCGATCGCGGCCGCGCCCGCGAATGGCTGTCACGCGCCGTGCATGCGCCGCGCGATCCGGCCTGGACCGCCGATGGCGTCATCCTCGACGAATGGGCGCCGGTTTCACCGGTGACCGGCCGCATCGACACGGTGGAATGGAAGGTGCCGATCGAGGAACCGGAGAGCCGCCGCACCATCGACATCGATGAGGCGAGCTTCCGTCCGCGCGAGATCAGCCCCCTGCGCGACGAGGGCCCGGCCCCGACATTGACCGCAACCCCGGTCTCCGCGGCATCTGCGTCCAGCGGACCGGCGACAGCGCGGTTCAAGCCGACAGGTGGAAAGCCCGAGACCACCACCACACCTGCGGCGGGTTCAACGACGGCACCCACCGCGGCGGCGAAACCCGCTGACGCCGAAAAGCCGGCAGCACCATCTACCGACAAGCCCAAAGCCAGTGCGGACGCAGGCACGCCACCAACGGCAGCAAAGCCGCAACCTCCCAAGACCACCGCCATCCTTAGCGGGGCCGGAGCGGCAGCCGGGGTGGGGGCCATCCAGCCGCCGAAACCGCGTGAGCCTGCACCCGCAGCAACCGACAAGCCGACGACGACCGCGGCCCCAGAGAGCGCCAAAACCTCCGCAGCAACGGATGCCACGAAACCGAAAGAGAGCAGTGCGGGCTCACAGGCTACGACATCTTTTGCGGCGCCAGTCGCGCCCGACAGCAAGGCTGTCGAGAACACGGCCGGCCGGTCCGCAGGCGCAAAACCGGCGGATGAAAAACCGTCGATCGCCTCGCCTGCGGCGAGCCCGACACCGGCCACTCCGACACCGGCCACTCCCACACCGGCCACTCCCACACCGGCCAGTCCCACTCCGGCCAGTCCCACTCCGGCCAGTCCAACGCCGGCCAGTCCAACGCCGGCCGCATCGGCGAATACGGCTCCCAAGCGGCCTGACCCCTTGGCAGAGGGCAAGGGCGAGGCACCGAAGGCACCGCCCGTTCCGGTCGATGCGCCAAAGGACGCCCATTCCGAGGATGAGGACGCTTCGCAGCGCGCCAACGGCAGCCAGGGCAATCGGCCGCGCCTGCCGGATGATCCAGGACCAGAGGAAAAGAAGCCCGAAGAAGAGGCAGGGCGCAGCCGCTTCAGGCTTTTCTGAAACTGTCGTCGATAACGAACGCGCATGGCAAACGGGTGTCTTCCCCGCTTGCCCGCGCGCCCACATTTCGCTAAGAGGTGGCGCGCTAAGGGGCACCGCCCCTCAATGCCCGGTGTCGATCGACGACATCCTGTCGCCGAGCCATGGCTCGGCCGGGCCGCATTAGCTCAGTTGGTAGAGCACCTCATTCGTAATGAGGGGGTCGCTGGTTCGAGTCCGGCATGCGGCACCATCGCCTCCCTATGTCCAACCCGGGAGGCATCCATAAAAGCCCAGCCAAGTGCAGCGCCGACCCCTCCGGCAGTCCGGTGACGGAAAAGGCGCCGAAGTTTGTGCGCGCCCGTTCGTTTGCGGCGTCCGAAAAGCAGAGCCAGTCGGCTTACTTTCGTGAGAGATTCCCAGACAGGATCGGCTATCGCGGCTATGATTTCTGGCTGACGCCGGGTGGTGAGCGCCTCAACCTCGCCCCGATGATTCGCACCAAAGCCGCCGCCTATTTCTCTGAGCGCCGCATCACCTGGCATCTCGCCGCAGACCATGCGCTTTCATCGCAGGCGTGCTGTCTCAACTTTTTGATGCCTCTCGCCGAACGACCCGAAGTCCTGTCACGGCTCGTCTCGCTGGCGCTCGACATTCCCCAACCCCACATGCTGCCGGTCGAAGCCGGGCCTGAAGGACGTCCCTGGTATGTCGCTTTCGAGTGGATCGACGGCGATTATCTCAATGAGAGCCGGTCAGTCGCAAAGGGATCGGGAACCGGAGGGCGCACACGCGGAGCGAATTGCACCAGCGCCGACGCCTGCCTCGCCTTCCAGCATCAGGGCCGACGCGAGACGCTGCTGATCGAATGGAAGTACACCGAACGATACGGCGCGCCGCTCGATCCGACCGGCCATGACGTCCGCACCATGCGTTACGGAGCTCTCGCCTTCGCTCCCCAGGGGCCGATCCGCTCAGATCTCGGTCTGTCGCTTGACGATTTCTTCTACGAGCCGTTTTACCAGCTCCTGCGCCAGCAAATGCTCGCCTTTCAAATGCAGAAAGCGCGAGAAGAAGGGGCGGAGCGGGTCCGCGTCCTGCATATCGCGCCGTCCGCTAACCTGGCACTTCGCAAAGTGACCTCGCCGGCACTTAGACCATTCGGCAAGGACGCCTTTGCCGTCTTCAGCGGCCTTCTCCAAACGCCGAGCGACTTCGTCAGCTGTTCGACCGAGGCGCTCTTTCGGCCTCTGATCGACGAGCTCGGTCCGGACGATCCGTGGGCATCCTATCTCGATCAGCGCTATCGCTTTCTGACTGCCGACAGCGAAATGACCTCTGCAAAGCTCCACCCTTAGGAGACTGACACTCCCAAGCTACGGCCTTGTGCGTTCGATCGCCTCTTCGAGCCGAGAGCGGGCGCTCGCCGACAGACGCTCCACATCGATGAGACGGGCAAGCACCAGCGGCGGATCATCCTCGTCGAGCAGCGCCAGATTGGCCTCCACCACATCGCTCAGTTCGGCAATGGCGATTTCGCCGACGGCCCGGCGATGCGCAGGCCCTGCCGGCGGCCGGTAGGCGACGCGGCTCGCAACTGTTCCCTTCTTCCACAGGAAGTCGCCGGACGATTCGTCCGTACGATCGACCTCGCGCAGATGTTTGGCGATCTGGTCGCGAATGCGCCGGCCGGTGCGCTGCCAGCCATGGGCGCGGGCGATACGCTGCGCCAGGATATCTTCCCGCACCGGCGCTTCGGCCTCGATCACCGCCTGAACCATATCGTGCAGGGTCTGCCGGTAGGAAAAGTCGAAGAACTTGTCCGGATCCGCGTGAAAGCTCGAAAGATCGGCGATACGGAAGCGGCCGTCACCGTTCTGCGCGGATTCCGAGGTTTGTTTGTCGACCGCGTCTGGATCCGGTTGTGTCTGAGCCATGGGGAACCTCTCCGTTGTGATCGATCTGCGCCCCGCCTGGGGGCAATCTGCATAGAGGGGATAAGGTCCTCAAGAGGCAGGAGCGCGACCGACGGTGTCGCGCGACGACCCGTCCCGGCAAAAGGCCGGCTTGCGATCATCGCCCGCGCATCCCATAGCTGAGCCTATCCGCCCTTTGTCTGCGACGAGGATTTCTTGGCATCCTTCACTTTCCTGCACGCCGCCGATCTGCATCTGGGTAGCCCGCTGCAGGGTCTGAGCGTCAAGGATCCAGAAATCGCTGCGCGCTTTGCGGAGGCGATCCGCCGCGCATTCCAAAACCTTGTCGCCCAGGCGATCGAACGCAAGGTCGCCTTTCTCGTCATTGCGGGCGATATCTATGACGGCGAATGGCCCGACAACAATGTCGGCCTCTTCTTCAACCGCGAGGTGGCGCGTCTCGACCGCGCCGGCATCCCGGTCTTTCTCCTCAAAGGCAATCACGATGCCGACAGTGTCGTGACAAAGAGCATCGCGCTTCCAGGCTCTGTGCGCGCCTTCGACACGGCAAAGCCGGAGAGCTTCCGCATCGACCACCTCAAAGTGGCTCTGCACGGCCAGGGGTTTCGTGAACGTGCGGAGCGCAACAATCTCGCGCTCGCCTATCCACCGCCCGTCCCCGGCCAGTTCAACATTGGCGTCCTTCACACGGCGCTGACCGGGCGCCCTCCCCATGCGAGCTACGCCCCCTGCTCCGCCGAAGAACTCGCCGCGCGCGGCTATGATTATTGGGCGCTCGGGCACGTCCACGATTTCGAGATCGTGGCCGAGGATCCGCCGATCGTCTTCCCCGGCAATCTTCAGGCCCGCTCCATCCGTGAGACAGGTGAAAAAGGCGCCGTCCTCGTCACCGTCGAGGACGGGCAGGTAACAAACAAAGAGCGGCTTCTGGTCGACGAGGCTCGTTTTGCCGAGATCGCACTCGATATCGGCGGCATCGAGACCATGGCGCAGCTTCTAACCGCCGTGGAAGAACGTATCTCGACCCATGCCGAGACAGCGAAAGACCGGCTCCTGGCCCTGCGTCTCCGCCTCACCGGCACCTCGCCGCTGCGACGGCGATTGATCGCCGATCGCGCCAATCTCGTCGACGACGTGCAGGCCGCCTGCCATCGCTGCCACCCCGACATCTGGCTGGAAAAGCTCGATCTGCGCGTGAGCGAGTCGGCAACACCGGCACAAACGGTCAATCCAGATCAGAAGCTCGATATCGAACCGCTCCTGCAAGCGCTTGTGCGCGATCCGGAGATCCTCGATCAGGCCCAGGGGATCGTCGCCGAAATCGCGGCCAAGCTGCCCGGTGGGCTGGGTGCGGAGGCGGCACCGCTCGGCGCAGATATGCCGGCCCTTCTTGCCGAAGCCGCCGATCTTCTCCGCGTCCGCCTTGCCACGGAGGAGGATGCCGATGCGCTTTGAGCGCCTCACTCTGCTGCGCTACGGCGCATTTTCCGAGCGGGAGATCAACTTTCGCGACGAGGCAAAGCTGCATCTCGTCTATGGGCGCAACGAAGCCGGCAAATCCTCCGCTCTAGCCGCCATCTCCGACCTCCTCTTCGGCTTTCCCGAGCGAACCAACGGCTTTGAATTCCTGCACGGGACAAAAGCGCTCCGGGTCGCAGCGAGCCTCCGTACGGGGGACGGAACGAGCCTCACATTCAGGCGCAAGCGCGGACGCAAACTCACGCTGCTCTCCGACGACGACAGCGAAACGCCGTTGCGCGACGACACACTCCTGCCTTTCACAGGCGGTCTGTCGCGCGATGTCTTCGAGCGGGCATTCGGCCTTGATTCAGCGCGACTTCGCGCTGGCGCCGATGCCATGCTCGCCGCCGAGGGCGAACTCGGCAGCCTCTTGTTTGCCGCCGCTTCGGGGCTTTTGCATCTGCGCGCCACCAAAGCCAAGCTGGAGGAAGACGCCACCCGCATCTTCGCGCCGCGTGCCTCCAAAGACCGCCTCTTCTACCAGATCCGCGACCGCCATGAGGAGGCGCGTAAGGAGGAACGCGCGAGCCAGCTGCGCGCCGGCGACTGGCGCGATCTCAACCGCGCCATCGACGAGCTTCAGGAAGAACACGAGGCTCTGGCCTCTGCGCGCGCGAAAATTCGTCAGAAACTGCATACGCTGCAGCGGCTGCGCCAGATCGAACCGACCGTCGCGGAGATCGATCGAGAGACGGCACGGCTCGCCGACTTCTCAGATCTTGCGCCCTATCCGTCCGGCACGGCCGAACGTCTGGAAGCCCGGCTGCACGAGGCCGCCCGCGCCGAAGAGGCTCTGAGCGCGGCCCAGGACCGCGTGAAGGTGGCGGAAGCAAAACTCGCCGGCATCGCTGTCGATCAGGCGCTCATCGACAAGGCCGAGACGATCAGCGCGCTTTACGGAAACTCGGGGGACTATGCCAAGAGCCAGCGCGACCTTCCCCGCGTCATCGCCGAGCGCGACGATTACACCGCGCAGATGGCAGAGCTTGGCGGCCGCCTCGGGATCGCCGCCACCGATCTTGAACGCCTGCAGCCGCCGGATGCCGCCCTTGCCGCGCTCGAAGCTGCCGTCAGCGAGGGACAGCGCCTCAAAGCCGCTCGGGAAACGGCCGAAAAGCGCCTTGCGGAAGAGCGCGATGCTCTCACGGAGCTTGCCCGTGAAGCGCCGGTAACGCCATTGATCGATCCAAGGCGCTGGGAAGACCAGCTCCTGGCGCTGCGCCCGGATCTGAAAAAGCTGGAAAAGCGCGAAGAGCTTGAGCGCGGCTGCCTCGTGCAGCGGCAAAAACTCGTCGAAAACGCCGCAGCTCTCGTCCCGCCGGTCGACGATCTCGGTCGCATCGCTGCGGTCGCACTGCCGTCCGTCGAGACGCTTGCCGATCATCGCAACCGGCTGAAGGCAGCTTCAGACGAGTTGCACCAGGTCGAAGAGGCCCTCACGCGCAATCGCAAGGAGCAGGAAGCGCTCCGCCCCGAAAGCGCGGTCGCCGGCAAGCCCGCACCGCCCAGCACCGCGGAGATCGAAGAAGCACGCGGATTGCGTGACCGGGCTTTTGCCGGGCTTCGTGGCCCCCTCCTCGGCGAGACGGCTCCCCTTTCCGAAGAGACCGCCACACACGCGGTCGCCACCTTCGAAGTTTTGACGAAAGAAGCCGACCGGCTGGCTGATCATGCTTTGGCGGGTGCTGAGACCCTCGCTCGGCTGGCGCTCGAAGAGGCAGAGCATGAGACGCAGCTCTGTGAGGCAGAAGCGCTTGAGCGGCAAAAGGCGAAGGTGCGCGAAGCCTTCACGCATACCGAACGGGCCTATCATGAACTCTTTGCCCATTGCGGCGTAACGCCTCTCGGCGCGGACGACATGATGGCATGGCGTGGTGAGATTTCCCGCCTTCTCGACGAACGGCGCCTCCTCCTTGAGCGAGAGAGCGAACTTTCCGCTCTTCAGCGCCTGTCCGATGAGCTTGGGCCGGCACTTGCCGCGATCGCCGAAGGCATCGGCCTTGAAGAGGCGAAAGCCCTGCCGCAGCCGGCCTTGCTACGCGCCATCGAGGAGCGGCTGCGGACGCTCGCCACCATTTGGAGCGAGAGCCGCGCGCTCGCTGGGCGCCGCGAGGACGCCGAGTTGCGCATCAAGCGCCTTGAGGACGAGACGGCGAAGCTGAACGAGCAAGACCGCCTCTGGCAGGAACACTTTCGCACGGCTGCAGGCGCGGTCGGGCTGTCGCCGAAGACGACGATCGCAGAGGCCGCCGCCAATATCCGCCTGTGGGAGCGCCTGCCCGATTTGAGGCGCGAGCGCGATGCCCGCGAGCGTCGGGTTGCCGGGATGCGCCGCGACATCGGCGAGTTCGAAACAAAGGTGGGAGCCCTCGTCGCCGAGGTCGCGACAGAGCTCGCAGGACTTCCGGCCGGGCACGCTATCAAGCTGCTCGAGGAGCGGGTCCAGGAAGCCCGCACCGACGCGGCGCAACGGCGCGCGGCCCATACAGCACTCGCAGAAGCAAAGGCGGCCCTCCTTGCGAGCGAGGAGAGCAGCGCGCGCGCCCGCAAGGCGCTCGAGGATGCGCTGACCGCCACCCCCGAGGCCGATCCGAGCGAGCTCATCGCGCGGCTACGGGAACGCGATCGGCTGGCGGCGGATCTTGCCCGCTGCCGGGAGCGCCTTGCAGAGATATCCGATGGCGCAGGCGAAGACGCCGTGCGGACCGAACTCGCCACATTCGATCGCGGCCGCGCCGAGATCGACATGGAAACGCTGGGCCGGGACGAAGAGCAGCTCGACCAGGAGATGGCGGAACTCTATGCCCGTCTCGCCGAAAAGCGCGGCGAGCGCGAACGCCTGGAACGCGCGCCCGGTTCGGAGGCCGCCGCCTTCGCAAAACACGCCGCAGAGGTCGAGATCGTCGAGGCAGCACGCCAATGGGCGGTCCTGAAACTCTCGGCGACGCTTCTGACGGCCGCGATGGAGCATCACCGGGCAAAAGAGAGCGACCCGATGATGGAGCGCGCCGGCGCGCTCTTTTTCATGCTGACCGACGGCGCATTCGCAACACTCGCGCAGGAGCTCAACGAGGCGGATGAGCCAGAACTCAAAGCGGTGCGCAAGAACGGCGAGAAGATCACGATTTCAGGGCTGAGCGACGGGACGCGCGATCAGCTCTATCTCGCCCTTCGCCTCGCCTTTCTGGAGGATTATTGTCGCCACAACGAGCCGGCACCGTTTATCGGCGACGATCTCTTCCAGACCTTCGACGATGAACGCACGGCAGCCGGCATCAAAACGCTTGCAGCCTCGAGCGCCCATTTCCAGCCGATCCTCTTCACCCATCACAGAAGCGTGGTGGCAACGGCCGAGCAGGCTCTCGGCCAAGACCTCGATCTGATCGAGATTTAGAACGGGTCATACCCGAAGGTTCGCGCTGTCTTACCAAGCCGTCACTGGCAACGGCACGTCTCTTGCACTAGCTTCAGCGCCAAAGGGACCTGACCATGCTCGATGCACTGCGCAACTTCCTGACTTTCAAGGGTGAAGAACAACAACGCCCTTTCACTGACGACGATCAGCGACTCGCCTTTGCCGCATTGCTCGTCCATTGCGTCGCCGTCGATGGCGCTGCCGGCGAAGATGAGCGCGCGCGTATGCGCGAAATTCTCAAGGCGGATTACGGTCTGAGCGGCGACGATCTGGAGCGTCTGATCACCGAGGCCGAGCGCGTCGACGCCGAAGCGATCGACCTTTACCGCTTCACCAGTGTGCTGAAGCGGCAGATGACCATCGAAGAGCGCATCCGCGCGGTGGAAAGGCTCTGGGAAGTCATCTATGTTGACGGCGAAGTGCATGAATTCGAAGACAATCTCGTCTGGCGCGTCGCCGAGCTTTTGGGTGTCGATCGCAATGCGCGTATCGGCCTGAAGCTCGCCGTGGCCGAGCGCCATGCTCAGAGCGAGCGCGAATCACACAATGAGTGATGCAACGATCCATTATCTGACGCGTCAGGCCCCGAACGATGACGCGAGACGGCCCGTGCTCGTCGTCCTGCACCAGGAGACATCGAGCCCTGGAAAGCTCGGCCAGATGCTGCAGGCGAAGGGCTACCGGCTCGATATCCGTCGGCCGCGCTTCGGCGATCCGCTGCCTGAGACGATGGCGGACCACAGCGGCGCTGTGATCTTCGGCGGTCCGATGAGCGCCAACGATACCGACGATTTCGTCAAGCGCGAGATCGACTGGATCAATATCCCTTTGAAGGAAGAAGCCCCCTTCCTCGGCATCTGCCTTGGCGCGCAGATGCTGGTGAAGACATTGGGCGGCGAGGTCAAAAGCCACTGCGAAGGTTGCGCGGAGATCGGCTTCTACCGGCTCGACGCGACGCCTGAAGGGGCCGCGATGATGGACTGGCCGAGCCATGTCTATCAATGGCACCGCGAAGGCTTCGACCTTCCGACAGACGCGACGCTGCTCGCCCGTGGAGAGCTCTTTCAAAACCAGGCGTTCTCAATCGGTCCGGCCGCTTTCGGCGTGCAATTCCACTCCGAGCTCACATATGCGATGGCCTGCCGCTGGACGGTGCGAGGCGCGGAGCGCATGAACCTGCCAGGGGCGCGGCCAAGGCCCGACCACATGGCCAAATGGTTCCGCTACGATCCGCCCGTGCGCCAGTGGCTCGACGGCTTTTTAGACAGCTGGATCGCGCGTGACGGCCGTTCACCGAAGGCTCAGCTGAGCGACGCCGGCGCGTCGGCCGCGGCAAAGAGCGTCGTCTCCAGCCATTCGAGGATCGCTTCGAGCTGAGCCGCCTTCGGCCCTTCCGGCGGTTTCGGTCGGCGGACCAGCACGACGGGCAGGCCCAAAAGGCGCGCCGCCTCGATCTTGGCGCTTGCGCGGCCGCCTGAATCTTTCGACACGATCCATTCGATTCCGTGTTCCTTGAAGAGCGCGATCTCGGCCTGTGGATCGTTGGGCGGGCGACCCAAAATGACCTCGCCGCGCGGAAACTCCTCCCCGGCGACCGGCGGTTCGATCATGCGCATCAGGCACCACAGATCCTGACGCTCCGCGAAGGCGCGGATTTCGCGACGCCCCGCGGCGAGAAAGACACGCGCGCCCTGCGGAATCGAGGCTGCGGCCCCTGCCATATCGGCAACCTCGATGAAATGATCGTCCGGACGGCGTTCGAACCCCGGGCGCACGAGCTTGATGCGCGGCACCTGCGCCATCTCGGCCGCCTCTTTGGCGTGCTGCGCGATGCGTGCGGCAAAAGGATGCGTCGCGTCGACGAGTGCGTCATAACCGCCCTCCCGCAGAGCCTGGGCAAGCCCGTCGGGGCCGCCGAACCCGCCACGGCGCACGTTGCCTGCCACCGCCTGGGGCAGACGCGTCAGCCCGGCGAGCGAGGTGACGGTGTCGAGACGGGTATCTCCCGCAAGCCGCGCCGCCAGTTCTCCGGCCTCCGCCGTACCGCCGAGGATCATCACCTTGGCCATGAGCTCTCCATTCATTCCCGCGTGTACCGATAGACCGAAACGCGCCGCCAGATTGTGCTTTGATCAAAACGCCTTGAATGCAGCGCAGGCAAGCCCGCGAAGGCACTTGTCTTGCCGTTTTCCTCCTGCAAAAAGAGTGACATGGACGCTCTGCCCCCCTCCCCCCTCTTTGCGGACCTGCCCCAGTTCGAACCCGGCCATGTCTGGCTCGTCGGCGCTGGTCCTGGCGACCCCGGTCTGATGACGTTGCACGCTGCCAATGCCCTCGCTCAGACCGATCATGTCATCTACGACGCGCTCGTCGATTCCTCCGTGCTGAAATATGCGCGCCAGGGTGCCGTCATCGAATATGCTGGCAAACGCGGCGGCAAACCCTCGGCCAAGCAGCGCGATATCTCGCTGCACCTCGTCGAGCTCGCCCGTGCGGGCAAGCGCGTCTGTCGTCTCAAAGGCGGTGACCCCTTGATCTTCGGGCGCGGCGGCGAGGAAGCCCTGACGCTCGTTGCCCACAACATCCCCTTTCGTATCGTGCCGGGCGTGACGGCCGGTGTCGGCGGCCTCGCTTATGCGGGCTTTCCTTCGACGCACCGCGACATCAACCATGTCGTGACCTTCCTCACCGGCCATGACCAGACAGGGCTGACCCCCTCCTCGATCGACTGGCAGGCGCTTGCCAAAGCCTCACCGGTGATCGTCATGTATATGGCGATCAAGCATCTGGCCGGCATCGCCGACGCGCTGATGGCGGCAGGGCGCGGGCCCGACGAAGCTGTGGCGATCGTCTCCGAAGCGACGACGTCACGCCAGCGCGTCCTGGAAACCGTGCTTGGCCGCGCGGCCGAGGATTGCGCTGCGGCCAAGATGGAGCCGCCCGCCCTCGTCGTTCTCGGCGAAGTGGTGAAGCTGCGCAAAGGCCTCGACTGGCTCGGGGCTCTGCAAGGCCGTAAGCTCGATCCGGACCCTCTCGGCACGGGCCTCGATCTCTACGCCAAGGAGGCCGGTGGCGCCGCATGAAGGGCGGGTCGAAGGCATTTCTCATCGCCGGAGGCTCCAGCCATTCCGGCAAGACGGTTCTGACGGCAGGCCTCATCCGCGCCCTGATCCGACGCGGGCAGAAGGTGAAGGCCGCCAAATGCGGGCCCGATTACATCGACCCGCGCTTTCTGGAAGCGGCTTCAGGCGCGCCGGCGATCAATCTCGATCCCTTCGCCATGCGACCGGAACGGCTTCGCGCACTCGCCGCCCGCCAGGCGGACGGCGCGGACGTGCTCGTCGTGGAAGGGGTGATGGGGCTTTACGACGGCGGAGCGAACGGTCTCGGCTCGACCGCGAGCCTCGCCGCAACCCTTGCGTTTCCGACCTTCCTCGTCGTCGCAGCCAACGGCATGTCGCAATCGACGGCCGCCGTGGCCGAAGGTTTCGCGCGCATGGCCCAAGGCTTTTCGCTCGCCGGCGCGATCGTCAACCGCGCCGGCTCTGAACGCCACCAAGGTCTGATCCAGGAAGGCTTTGCACGCACATCGGTGCCGCTGATCGGTATCGTGCCGCGCGATGAGCGATTGGCATTGCCGTCACGGCATCTGGGGCTGGTCCAGGCGGAGGAGCATCAGACACTTGATGCGGTCATCGAGGCATCGGCGGAACTGATCGAGAAACATGTCGATCTCGACACCCTTCTCCAGGCGGCAGCACCGCTCGGCGACAGCCGCGCGAACGCCGCCGACCTTCCTCCGCTCGCCCAAAAAATCGCCATCGCGGACGACGTCGCCTTCCGCTTCGCCTATCCGCATTGGCTCGCGGACTGGCGCGCCTCCGGTGCGGAGATCTCCACCTTTTCACCCCTCGCCGACGACGCGCCGGCCGAGGATGCGGGCGCGATCTTTCTGCCCGGCGGATATCCGGAGCTTTATGCAGGAAAGCTCGCCGCGGCCACGACCTTCAAACGGGCCATGCGCAACGCGGCGTCGAAAGGCCAGCTCATCTATGGGGAGTGCGGGGGGTTTATGACCCTCGGCGACGCGTTGATCGACGCCGAAGGGGAACGGCACGAGATGCTCGGGCTTCTGCCGCTCGTGACGAGTTTTGCCGCGCGACGCCTCCATCTCGGCTACCGTCGGCTGACGCCGCTTGCCGACAGGCCCTTCGCAGGCCCCCTCGGCGGACATGAGTTCCACTACGCCAGCATCGTGAGCGAAGGGCCGGCGGAGCGCCTCTTCGACAGCCGGGATGCTGCCGATACGCCGCTTGGCGAGGTTGGCCTCTGCCGCGGCAGCGTATCGGGCTCCTTCCTGCACGTGATCGACCGCGCCTCGTAAGACGCGGAGAGCTTCAGGCTTCGCGCGTCGCGGCGCGAAGAATGTGCGAATGCGACGCGTCGTAAAGCGCACTGTCGCGGAATTCGTCCGCATCGAGCGCCCGGCCGATGAAAATGAGTGCGGTCCGAGTGAGCTTCTTTTCGCGCACCTTCTCGCGCACATTGGCGAGATCGGTTCGGATGAAATCCTCATCCGGCCAGCCGACGCGGTAGGCGACGATGACGGGGCAATCACCACCGACGACCGGCGTCAGATCACGCTCGATCGCGAGAAGATTGCGCACCGAAAGATGCACGGCCAAAGTCGCGCCGGTCTTGGCGAAGGCGACGAGGTTCTCCCCCTCTGGCATCTTCGACGATTGCATGGCGGTGCGCGTGATGATGACCGACTGGCTCACCTCGGGAATGGTGAGCTCCTGGCCGAGAGCTGCCGCGGCCGCCGCAAAGGCGGGAACCCCCGGCGTCACGTCATAGGCGATGCCGAGTTCTTTCAGCCTGCGGATCTGTTCGGCGATCGCGCCATAAAGCGAGGGATCGCCGGAATGGACGCGGGCGACGTCCTGGCCCTTGCGGCAAGCCTCTTCCATCACGGCGAGGATCTCATCGAGCGCCATCGGCGCCGTATCGCGTACGAGCGCATCCTTCGGGGCGGCGGCGACGATCGCCTCCGGGACGAGGGAACCGGCATAAAGACAGACCGGGCAGCTTTCGATGAGCTTTAGCCCGCGCACGGTGATGAGGTCCGGCGCGCCCGGCCCCGCACCGATGAAATGCACCTTGCCGGTGGGATTGTTGTCGAGACTGGTCACGCTGTCGTCTCCTTTTCGGGGGCCTGAACTTTGCGGTGGTAGTCGCGCGGCGTGAAAAGGAATTCGCGTCCGCCTGCTGTGAAGGTCCGGCTCGTCGACGATCCGACGACGACGAGGCTCATCATGTCGACGTCGTCGACGGACAATTCGCCGAGGGTGGTGAAATGCAAGTGCTCGCCCTCCCGCCCGAGAAGCCGGGCAATCACCACCGGCGTCTCCGCCGGGCGATGGGCGAGAAAGATCTCGCGGGAATCGGCAAGCTGATGCCGCCGGCGTTGCGACACCGGATTGTAGAAGGCAACGACGAAATCGCCCTGCGCCGCCGCCTCGACGCGCGAGCGGATGGTCTCCCACGGCGTCAGAAGGTCCGACAGCGAGATGAGGCAGAAATCGTGGCCCATCGGCGCACCGAGGCGCGAGGCCGCGGCCTGGAAGGCTGAAATACCCGGCGCCACGATGAGCTCGACACGCTTCACCGCAGACGCGGGATCTGCGCCTTCCAAGACCTCGCAAACGAGCGTGGCCATCGCATAAATGCCCGGATCGCCGGAGCAGATGAGCGCCACCGAGCGACCTTCGGCTGCGAGTTCGAGCGCCTTCTGGCAGCGGTCGCGCTCTTCACCGAGCGGCGAATCGATGCGGACCTTATCGGTGATATGGGGAGCGATCAGGTCCAGATAGTAGGAATAGCCGATGACCGTATCGGCGCCCGCGATGAGCGCGTCGGCCTGTGGCGTCCGCCACTCCGCATCACCCGGCCCAATGCCGACCACGGCAAGCTTGCCGCGGGCGCGGCCGACGGACGCCGTCTCGATCGGCGCCGGCGCCTCGGCGATGGCGCAGGTGGCACGTGCACTTTTCTTCTTGGCGACGACGAGAAGCCCTTCGGGCCCGACGGCGGCGAGGGCTGCCGCTTCGGCGACCCCATGCGTGCCAACTTCGCGGAAGACGGCCTCGGAAGGATTGTCGAGCCGCGGCGTCTCTTCCTCAAGGCGCGAGGCGGTGAAGAAGCGTGCAGGCACGCCGAGCGTCTTGGCGGTTTCCAAGATCGCCGTCTCGTCCGCCTTCAGATCGAGAGAGACGAGGCAGGCGACCGAATGCAAAGAGAGCCCAGCTTCTGAGAGCGTTTCCTGGACGAGGTTCATCACCTCTTCCGTCTCAGCGCCACGCTCGCAGCCGACACCGATCGCGAGCGCCTTCGGGTGATAGACGAGGGTCTGAGCGTCGCCCTTTCTGTCTTCGGTCGTGGCGACGAGCTTCACGGAGCTGTCGGCCCCGCGCGGCAGGGCGCTTTCCTCGATCCAAGGCAAATCGCCTTCAAGCTCCACCGTGGCGCCGGCAAGAAATGCCGACATCACGTCCTTGGCATCTTCCGGATTGGCGAGGGCAAAACCGTGCGGGGGCTCGTCGAGGGCGATGCCGAAGCGGGTATCGCCGGCCGTGGTGATGGCCGCAAAGCCGGAGAGCCTTGCCGCAATCTGCCGCGCCAGACCGTTCGCGCCGTGATGGCCGCCGAGAAGCGGCACCACGGTGCGACCATCCTCGGAAAGAGCGAGGACGGCAGGCTCACTGCGCTTATCGGAGAGAAGCGGAGAAAGGACGCGCACCAGAATACCGGCCGCACAGATACCGACGATCGGCCGACCGGCCTGAAACAGCATCCGGCAATGCGCGCCCGTATCCTCGAAGACGCAATTGGCGGGAGCAGCACCGCTTTCCACGGCCTTTTTCAGGGCATGGACGTCGCCCCCGATCGCTTCCCGCAACCTGTTCGCGGTCACAAGGCCCCGTTCGGTCAAAGCGAGAAAGACGGGCGTCATCGTTCAACCTTCGCAATCAGGATCATCGAGAAATAAGGCGCCTCGTCGGCTTCAAGCTCGGCAAGCGGCACGACCTTTTGCTGCGGCAGGCTCGCATGCGAGACGTAGACAGCTTCGTCGAGCCGCCCGAGATCGGCGATGAGCTCTTTGAGCTGCGGCAGATGACGGCCAACCTTCAAGATCGCCGCCGCTTCGCTTTCACCGAGGCGCGCCTTGAGGATGGCCGGATCGAGCGTTGCCGGAAAGACGTTGAGCGTGCCCGTGCGCCGTGTCAGGGGCCGGCTCGCAGCCGCCGCAACGGCGGTGAGGGAAGAAACCCCCGGCACGATCTCGCAGCCGAAGCGCGGGCACAGCCGGTCGTGCAGATACATGAAGGTGCCGTAGAAGAACGGATCGCCTTCACACAGCACGACCACGTCGCGGCCTTCTTCAAGCTCAGCGGCGATCGCCTCCGCGGCGAGGTCATAGGGCTCGCTCGGGACATGTCCGGCGCGCATCGCGATGCGGATGACGATCTCGCGTGTGTCGGCTGCAATGTGCTTTGCCGCGATCGCTCGCGCAAAACTCTCGCCGGGATCGGGGGCGGGATAGGCGATCACCTCGGCGCTTTCGATCATACGCGCCGCCTTCAAGGTGATGAGCTCCGGATCTCCGGGCCCGACACCAATGCCATAAAGTTTGCCACTCATACCGGGAGCAGACCTCCGTCATCCATTCTGGTTTCGCCAATGCTCCCCTTAACCCAGGCCCATTGCGTGACGGGCATCGCAGGTCGCCAGCCGTGATACGGACCGATCGCCTCCGCATGCGAGACCGCAAGGCGCGTAAGCTCACCCCCTGAGCTTTGATGCTCGGCGAGAAGGACGGCTTCGCTTTCAAGCGTCACCGCATGCACGACGAGCCGGCCGCCGGGCTTCAAGGCCCGACGCGCCAGTGCAAGTGTTTCCGGCCGCACGCCACCGCCCACGAAGACGGCATCGGGCGCGGGCCAGTCCGCAAGCGCCTCCGGCGCCTCGCCCTCGCGAATGTCGAGTTCGGGCACCCCGAGGTCCAAGGCATTCTTCGCCGCCATGGCCCGCCGCTCCAGGCGCGGCTCGAGCGCGATCGCGCGCGCATGATGCGCCGCCCGCATGAACTCGATGGCGACCGATCCGGCACCGGCGCCGATATCCCAGAGAAGAGCTCCGGGGAACGGGGCGAGCCGCGCGATCGCGGCCGCACGCACTTCCCGCTTCGTCATCTTGCCGTCGTGCGTAAAGGCATCGTCCGGCAATCCCCCAGAGCGCGGCAGGAAGCGGGCGTCGGGTCCCACGACGCATTCGACCGCGAGCGTATGGAAATCGGCGGTCTCCGCCGACCAGTCACGCGCCCGACCTTTGATGCCGGTTTCCTTCGGCCCGCCCATATGGGCGAGCGCCACCATGCGGCTGTCGCCGAAACCGCGCGCCGTCAGATAGGCGGCAACGGCCGCCGGCGTCGTCCCGTCATGCGAGAGGATCAGGATCTTCGCGCCGGGATAGACGGACAGTGCGAGCCGGCCGATCGGCCGGCCATGCAGCGTCACCATCTCGACGCGCTCCAAGGGCCAGGCGAGCCGTGAAGCCGCGAGCGCGAAGGCCGACAGGCCCGGAACGATCAGCATCTCTTCGGGCGGAATGGAGCGGGCAAGCGTCGCGCCGATCCCGAAATGCATCGGATCGCCGCTGGCAAGCACCACCACCCGCTGTCCGCGATACTCAGTCAGACGACTCACAAGTTCGCTTAAAGGGCTGGGCCAGGAGAGTTTTTCCCGGTCGTCCTCGGGCAGCATGGCGAGATGGCGTTCCCCGCCGATGAGGATTTCGGCATCATCGATGAGCCGCTGAGCCGCGGCCGAAAGACCGGCGAGACCATCCTCACCGATGCCGATGACAAAAAGCCAGGGTTTCATGCCGCCTCCTCACCGATCATGAGCGCGTTGAGCGCCGCAGCCGCCATCGCCGATCCGCCACGCCGGCCTCGGAGCGCCACGAAAGGCAAGCCGAGACGATTGGCGATGAGGGCCTCCTTGGATTCCGCCGCGCCGACGAAACCGACCGGGAAGCCGATGACGTAGGCCGGCCGCAACGCGGGGTCTTCGGCAAGTTCGAGAAGATGGAAGAGAGCCGTCGGCGCGTTTCCGATGACGGCAATGGCACCGGAAAGCCGATCGGCGAGAGCCGAAAAGCCTGCGGCTGTCCGCGTCGTCTGCAGCTCGCCGGCGAGCCGCGCCACATCGGGCTGAGCAACCGCCGCCTCGATCGGATTGCCGGCGGAAAGATGCCGCCGCGCAATCCCGGCCGCGACCATAGCGACATCGCAAAGGATCGGCGCGCCGGCTTCAAGAGCCGCACGCCCCGCAGCACCCGCCCCCTCCGACCATGCGAGGTCGGCGACAAGATCGGGCATCCCACCGGAATGTACCACACGTTTGGCGAGCGGCCTGAGGTCGGCAGGGACCCCAGACAACTCGCATTCCGCTTCGATGATCGCAAAAGAGCGGCGCGTGATTTCGGCGCCGTCGCGCAGATAGTCCATGTTCTGTCAGTGCCGCTTCATCGAACGCGGGCCGAGCGGGTGATCGGCATGCGGATAAGGGTGATGATGGTGGTCATGGCCATGGTCGTGATCATGGCTGTGGCCGTGATCATGCCCAGAATGCTGATGATCGTGATCGTGAGAATGTCCGTGATCATGATCATGGCTGTGCCCATGATGGTGATCCCCGTGGTCGTGGTCATGCCCGTGCGTGTGCGGCTCGTCCTGACAGCGGCCGTTGCAGCTGCCGTCGTCGTTGCACAGATCGCAGGCGGCGCCGACCCCTTCCACATGATGGTGGTGGCTTTCCTGCGGCAGGCCGATCTCCGCCTCGAAGCCCAGGATCTGCTCCCGGTATTTGCACATCTGGCAGTTCATCAGATTGGCGCCGTTCAGGATCTCGTTGACCCGGTCGGCCATGGTCGCGATCACCTGCGGGTGATCGTTGAGATAGCCCGCCTTGAGGAACTCGATCTCCGGATGACGTGCCGCCACGGCATCCGTCGCCATATAGATGCGGCTGACGAGGACGCCGGTGAAGAGGAAGTACGGGAAGACGATGATGCGCCGGTAGCCGAGCTTGGCCGCATGTTCGAGGCCCGGCTCGACGAGCGGGAACGTAACGCCGGAATAAGCGGTCTCCGCCCAGCCGAAACCGAAGCCTTCCCACAGCATGCGGGTGATCTTGGAGACATTGGAATTGGCGTCGGGATCGGAGGCGCCCCGTCCGACGACGACGAGAAGCGTCTCATGCAACGGCACGTCGGAGGGCGCCGCGGCGAGAGCTTCCGAGATGCGGTCGGAGGCGGCACGGATCATACGCGGATCGATGCCGAGATCGCGGCCATAATCGATCGGAACGCCGCGCTCGGCCTGATAGGTGTTGAGGACGGAGGGGATGTCGTTCTTGGCGTGACCCGCGGCAAACAGCATGCCTGGAACGGCGAGAATGCGCGTGCAACCGAGATCCACCAGCTTGTCGAGGCCGGTGCGCAGAACCGGTTCGGCGAACTCCAGATAGCCGTATTCGACCGGCCATTGCGGGAAGAGCTTGCGCGCTTCCGTTGCAAGACGGGCAAATTCGTCGACCGCCGCTTTGTTGCGGCTGCCATGGCCGCAAATCATCAATCCGAGTTTTTCCGACACGCGTTCAATCCTCCGATTTTCGGGTGGCGAGGCGACCGCGCATGGGCGCAAAAGCAGGGAGGAAGCAGGGCTGCGTCACGGCGGGCCTTCACAAAAACGAACGGATGACCCGCCCACAGCGGAACTGTGGCGCTGGACGGCCCCGGTTTTGGCTCCCGGTAGGGGTCAGCCGCGCCCGAGATCGTTTTCAGCCCTTCGACGGGCGACCATCCCTGAACCGGCTCTAGAGAGCGAAGGAAGGCGCGTCAATCACGGAAGCCTTTTGGCCACTTGCCAGCCGAAAAGTGGACTGCTCTTTTCGACGGAAATAGCTGAAGATAAAAGTGAAATGCTCAAGCTCTCTGCCAATCTCGGATTTTTATGGACAGACCGGCCACTGGAGGAGCGAATCGTCGCAGCGAAAAAGTCAGGTTTCGACGCGGTTGAGTTTCAGTTCCCTTATGACGCGTCACGCGAAACGCTGAGACAGGCGCTTCGCGAAACCGGCCTGCCGCTTCTCGGCCTCAATACGCGAACCGGTAAGGACGGCGAATTTGGGCTTTCCGCACTCCCCGGGCGAGAGAAGGAAGCCCTCGCCGCGATCGATGAGGCGATCGAATGGGCCGTCGATCTCGGCGGCACCGCCGTGCATGTGATGGCCGGCATTGCCGACGACGAAACGCCTGTCCGCCGCTGCAAGGAAGCTTTTGTGAACGCCCTCTCCTATGCCGCGGGTCGGGCGGCGCGGCACGGCCTCACGGTCCTGATCGAACCGATCAATGCACGCGACGTACCGGGCTACTTTCTGTCATCGAGCGCGGAAGCGGCACGCATCATCGACATGGTGGCGGCCGACAATATGAAGCTTCAGTTCGACTGCTATCACGCCCAGATCATGGAAGGCGATGTCACCCGCCGCGTCGCGACGCTGATGCCGAAGCTCGGCCACATCCAGATCGCCGGCGTGCCGGGACGCAACGAGCCCGACGAAGGCGAAGTCGCCTATTCCTGGCTTTTGCCGGAGATCGAGCGTCTCGGCTATCAGGGCGCGATCGGCGCCGAATACCGCCCCCGCACGACGGTGGAGGCGGGCCTTTCCTGGATGAAGACCTACCGCGACAGCGCCCGGTAGCGCTCCACGAGGCCGGCGGTGGAGGAATCGAGACCGTCCGTTGTCGCTCCGTCGCGGATGACCGGCAGGAGGTTGGAGGCGAGCGCCTTGCCGAGCTCCACGCCCCACTGATCGAAGGAATTGATGTCCCAGATCGCGCCCATCACGAAGACCCGGTGCTCGTAAAGCGCAATCAGCATGCCGAGCGTGTGCGGATCGAGACGCTTGTAGATGAGCGTGTTCGACGGCCGGTTGCCCGGAAACACCTTGTGCGGGGAGAGCCGGTCGATTTCCGCCGGCGCCATCTTCTGGGATGAAAGCTCCGCGCGCACCTCGTCCTCGGTGCGGCCGAAGGCCAGCGCCTGCGCCTGCGCCAGGCAATTGGCGAGGAGCTTGGCATGATGGTCGCCCATCGCTTCGTTGGGTTCCGCCGCAATCAGGAAATCGACGGGCACGACCTCCGTGCCCTGGTGGATGAGCTGGAAGAAGGCGTGCTGACCGTTGGTGCCCGGCTCGCCCCAGACGACCGGCCCGGTCTGGTAATCAACCGCCTTGCCTCCGCGCGTCACCCGCTTGCCGTTCGATTCCATATCGAGCTGCTGCAGATGCGCGGCGAAACGGCTGAGCCGCTGATCGTAGGGGATCACCGCCTGGGTCGGATAGGCACAGACATTGCGGTGGTAGATCCCGATAAGCCCCATGATGACGGGGAGGTTCTCAGCGAGCGGCGCCGTGCGGAAATGCTCGTCCATCTGCCGCGCGCCGGCGAGAAAGCGTTTGAAGTTCTTGAAGCCGATCGAGATCGCCAGCGGCAGGCCGATCGCCGACCATACGGAATATCGCCCGCCGACCCAGTCCCAGAAACCGAAGACGCGCTCTTCGTCGATGCCGAATTCGCCGACCTTCTTGAGATTGGTGGAAAGGGCGGCGAAATGCGCCGAAACCGCCTCCTCGCCGAGCCGCTCCACGATCCACTCGCGCGCCGAGGCGGCGTTGGTCATCGTCTCGAGCGTCGTGAACGTCTTCGAGGCGATCAGAAAGAGCGTACGCTCCGGATCGAGTTCGGCGAGCGTGTCGTGGATATGCGCCCCGTCGACATTGGAGACGAAATGCACGCGCGGCCCGCCATCGCGGAAGGGCGTAAGAGCCGCCACCGCCATCGCGGGACCGAGATCGGAACCGCCGATGCCGATATTGACGACATCGGTGAAGGCCTTGCCGTTCGCGCCCGTAATCTTGCCCGAGCGCACCCCCTCGGCGAATTCGCCCACGCGCTCCAGAACGTCATGCACGCCGAGCATGACATCGACGCCATTGACCTCGACGGAGGCCGATTCCGGCGCCCGCAGGGCGGTGTGCAGCACGGCTCGCTTCTCGGTGAGATTGATGGCCTCGCCGGTGAACATGGCATGCCGCAGCGCCTCCACTTCCGCAGCCTGGGCAAGCGCGATCAGAAGATCGAAGGTCTCCGCGGTGATTCGGTTCTTGGAATAATCGAGCGTGAGATCGCCGAGGCTCGCCGAAAAGCGCTCAAACCGGCCCGGATCCTCCTGGAAAAGCTCGCGCAGATGGCGCGCGGCAAGGCGGCTTTCATGCACCTTCAGGGCTTCAAGCGCTGTCCGGGCGGCAGGCTTCATCGTGTCATTCCTCCGTGAGGGATCTTTCGTGGGGATCTTCAAAAGCGGCGAGAATTTACGCCTTGCGCAGATTGACCGCCTCTCGGGCGAGGCTTTCGATCTTCGACCAATCGCCGGCGGCAATCGCCTCCTTCGGCGCAAGCCAGGAACCGCCCACGCAGGCGACATTGGGAAGCGCGAGATAATCCCCGGCATTGCCGGGATTGATGCCGCCCGTCGGGCAGAAACGGATCTCTCCGAGCGGTGAGACGAGAGATTTGAGGTAGGCGGCGCCGCCGGCCGCCTCGGCGGGGAAAAATTTCTGGTGATGATAGCCGGCTTCCACCAGCGCCATCGCCTCCGACGGCGTGGCGGAACCCGGCAGGCCCGGCAGCACGCAATGACGCGCCGCTTCCAGAAGCTGCGGGCTCATGCCCGGCGACACCCAGAAGCGCGCGCCGGAACGTTCCGCACGCTTCAGATGGTCGGGGGCGAGAACGGTGCCGACACCGACCGCGACCTCTTCGACCTCCTCCACGATACGCCGCACGGCCTCGAAAGCGGCTTCAGTCCTGAGCGTAATCTCGATCGTGGAAATACCGCCGGCGTGAAGAGCGCGCGCGAGCGGCACAGCAACCTCCGCATCGTCCAGAATGAGAACGGGAACGACGGGCTGTGCGCCGAGAAGGCTTTCGAGTTCTTCGGTCTTGTGATGCATCGTTTCTGGTCTTCTTTCCTGAATTCGCTCAGCCCCCCGCGGGCGTGATACCCACGATCTTCGCCTATCTAGGACTTCCTCCAAGAAGGCGAGCGCGACCTCTGCGCACGCCCCCTCTCTATGCCTCAAGCGGCCTCGGTGAGCGCGGCGGGACGGATGACCCCTGCCCCCTCTTCGGCATCGCCCGCCATGGAGCGGAAGGCGGCGAATAGCTCGCGTCCCATGCCGAACTGATTGCCGGAGAGATCGCCCGTCTCGGCCTTCCGCGCCGCCCATTCCGCCTCGTCGACAAGGGCGGAGAGTGTGCCGGCCGTCGCATCGACACGAACGACATCACCGGTTCTGAGCTTTGCGATCGGACCGCCAGAGACGGCCTCCGGTGTGACATGGATGGCGGCAGGCACCTTGCCGGAAGCGCCGGACATGCGCCCATCGGTGACGAGGGCCACTTTGAAACCCCGGTCCTGCAGCACACCGAGTTGCGGCGTAAGCTTATGCAGCTCCGGCATGCCATTCGCCTTCGGCCCCTGGAAGCGCACGACAGCCACGAAATCGCGATCGAGCTCACCCGCCTTGAAGGCCGCAAGGAGATCCTCCTGCGAATGAAACACAATCGCAGGCGCCTCGACGATATGCCGTTCCGGCTTGACGGCGGAAACCTTGATCACGGCGCGGCCGAGATTGCCGGTGAGAAGCTTCAAGCCGCCCGTCGCCTGGAAGGGATTGGCAGCGGAGCGCAAAACATTCTCGTCGTGACTTTTCTCCGGCGCGTCGCGCCAGGTCGCTTCTCCATCGGCGTCGAGCGCCGCCTCGCGGCGATATTGCGAAAGACCACCGCCGGCGACCGTGCGCACATCCTCGTGCAGAAAGCCTTCATCGAGGAGCGTGCCGATCAGATAGCCCATGCCTCCGGCCGCATGGAAATGGTTCACGTCGGCAAGACCGTTCGGATAGATGCGCGTGACGAGCGGAACGACCTCCGAAAGGGCGGCGAAATCCTCCCAATTGACGACGATTCCGGCGGCCTGTGCCATCGCCACGAGATGCAGCGTGTGATTGGTCGATCCGCCGGTCGCGTGCAGACCGACGATGCCGTTGACGATCGCCTTCTCGTCGATGATCTCGCCGACCGGTGTGTAGTCGTTGCCGAGAGCGGTGATGGCGAGCGCCCGCTTCGCTGCCGCGCGCGTCAGCGCGTCCCGCAGCGGCGTGTTCGGATTGACGAAGGAGGCTCCGGGCAGGTGCAGGCCCATGATCTCCATCAGCATCTGGTTGGAATTGGCCGTGCCGTAGAAGGTGCAGGTGCCGGGTCCATGGTAGGATTTTGATTCCGACTCCAGAAGCTCCGCGCGCCCGATCTTGCCTTCGGCGTAGAGCTGGCGGATGCGTGCCTTTTCGTCGTTGGGAAGACCCGACGGCATCGGCCCTGCCGGCACGAAAACCGCAGGCAGATGCCCGAAGGACAGCGCCGCGATCGTCAAGCCGGGAACGATCTTGTCGCAAATGCCGAGAAAGACGGCGGCATCGAACATGTTGTGCGACAGCGCGATCCCGGCCGCCATGGCGATGACGTCGCGCGAGAAGAGCGACAGATCCATGCCCGTCTGTCCCTGAGTGACGCCATCGCACATCGCCGGCACGCCGCCCGCGACCTGTGCCACACCGCCCGCCTCGTGCGCCGCCCTGCGGATCACGTCGGGAAAACGCTCGTAAGGCTGATGCGCCGAGAGCATGTCGTTGTAGGCCGTGACGATCGCGAGATTGGGCGTCGTATCGCCGGCGAGCGCCGCCTTGTCGGATGCAGCGCAGGCGGCGAAGCCATGGGCGAGGTTGCCGCACGACAGGGTCTGACGGCGCGGACCCGCATCGCGGGCTTTGTGGATGCGATCGAGATACGCCTGACGCGTTGAGGCCGAGCGCGCCGCGACGCGTTCCGTCACGGCTGCGATTTCGGAGCGAACTGACATAAGAACTCCTTCGCCTTACGGCGCATAGAAGATTTCGGTGGGGACCCGGTCCTGTCTCAAGATAGCGCGGATCGGCATCTCTTCGATGTCGCCGTCAAGGCGCGCTTTGTCGAGGACGGCGCGTTTCTCCTCGCCTTCGATATGCAGGATCAGCGCCTTGGCGGTAAGAAGCCGGGGTAGAGTGAAGGTGATGCGTGGCTCGCCCGCTGCCTCCGCGCGCATCGGCAGGAGCGGCAGCTCCTGCGCCGGATCGATGGCCGCGGCGAGATTGTCTCCAGCCGGGAACCAGGAGGCGGTGTGACCGTCCGATCCCATGCCCATGACGACGACGTCGAAGGTTTCCGGCAATGCTTCGGTTGCAAGCGTCGCCGCACCCACGCCATCCTCCGGCGTGTCTGCCCCCGTATAAAGCGGAATGAAGCGGGCGGCCTTCGCCGGACCTTTGCCGAAATGCTCGGCCACGAGCCGTGCATTGGACCGCTCGTGCTCCACCGGCACCCAGCGTTCATCGACGAGCGTAACGAGGACTTTCTCCCAAGCGAGCGGACGCTGCGACAGGACCTCGAAAAAGAGCTTGGGCGTGGAGCCGCCGGAGAGTGCCAGGCTCGCCACACCGTTCTTGGCAATGCCTGCGGCAAGTGTGCGCTCCGTGAGGTCGGCAAGACTTTCGGCGAGTGCGTCCCGGTCCTCGAAATTGTGCCAGTTATGCACCATCAGTCGGTGTCCTCATGCCAGGTGCGGCCGTCACGCTCGATAAGGGCGATGGCAGCCGACGGTCCCCAGGTACCCGCCGTGTAGGGCACGGGCGGGCTGCCGTCTTCGTCCCAGGCATCATGGATCGGATCGGTCCACGCCCAGGCCGCCTCCACCTCGTCGCGCCGCATGAACAGCGTCTGGTTGCCGCGAATGACGTCCAGGAGCAGCCGCTCATACGCATCGGGATAGCGTTCCTGGAAGGATTCCGCGAAGCTCATATCGAGCGGTACGTAATTGAGCCGCATACCGCCCGGGCCCGGATCCTTGATCATGATCCACTGCTTCACGCCTTCGTCCGGCTGCAGGCGCAGGACGAGCCGGTTCTGCGAGATGACGCCGGAATCCTTCGGAAAGATGGAATGCGGGATCGCCCGAAAGGTGATGACGATCTCCGAGACCCGGTCGGCAAGCCGCTTGCCGGTCCTCAGATAGAAGGGCACGCCCGCCCAGCGCCAGTTGGCGATTTCCACCTTCAAAGCCGCAAACGTCTCCGTGCGGCTGCGCTTGTTGCCGATCTCCTCCGCATAGGAGGGAACCGCGCCGCCTTCCGCAGCTCCGGCGCGGTACTGGCCGCGCACCGTCAGGCGATCGTAATTCGAGGCATTGATCGGCTTCAGCGCCCGCAGAACCTTGAGCTTCTCGTCGCGGAGCGAATTGGCGTCGAAAGAATCGGGCGGCTCCATCGCGACGAGGCACAGAAGCTGGATCATATGGTTCTGCACCATGTCGCGGAGCGCGCCGGACGTGTCGTAATAATCGCCGCGCGAGCCGACTCCGATCGATTCCGCCACCGTGATCTGCACATGATCGATATGGGCGGAGTTCCACAGAGGCTCGAAGAGCGTGTTGGCGAAGCGCAGAGCCATGAGGTTCTGCACCGTCTCTTTGCCGAGATAATGATCGATGCGGAAGACCTGGCTCTCATGAAAGGCCTGAGCGACCGCATCGTTGACCTTGACCGCAGAGGCGAGATCGCGCCCGACCGGTTTTTCGATAACGACTCGCGAGTTTGGCGTTACGAGCCCGTGCTGGGCGAAACGCTGACACAGATCGTCGAAGAGGTTCGGAGCAACCGCGAGATAGAAGGCGCGCACACGCTCTGTGTCACCATCAAGCTCATCTCTCAGCGCATCCCAACCCTCATCCGACAAGGCGTCGAGCGAGCGGTATGAGAGCATGCCAAGGAACGCATCGAGCGTCTCGCGCGAGCGCTCGCCTTCCGGTACGAACTCCGTCAGTGCCTCTTCCGTCATCGCACGATAATCATCGTCGCTCATCTTTCGCCGGGAGGCAGCGATGATCCGCCCTTCGGCGGGAATCTGGCCGTCGCGCATGCGGTGATAAAGGGCCGGAAGGAGTTTGCGGCGGGCGAGATCGCCCGTGCCTCCGAACACGATATAGTCGAAGGGCTCGACCGGGATGACGCGGTAGGTCATGAAGACAGCCTGCAGAGAAGAAAGAAGCGACAACTTGTCCCAGCGTTCCGCCACATTCCCCAGTCCCGGTCAAGGGAGCCCCTCTCGTGCGGGCGTGAGGAGTGGGACGAACTCCGGATCTCCTGGAGCACGTATCGCGGCCGCGGGCGTGAGCAAGACCTTCGCCGACGGTCTTCAGACACTTGAGACTGTGTCTCTCGAGGTCGAACCCGGAGAATTTATCGCGCTTCTCGGCCCATCCGGCTGCGGCAAGACCACGTTCTTGCGGATAGCGGCAGGCCTGGAGCCGTTGAGCGACGGGAGGCTCACCGTCGAAAGCGCCGCACCCGATCGGCCTGCCGAGGTCGGCTACGTCTTTCAAACGCCCACCTTGATGCCCTGGGCGAGCGTCCTTGCAAATGTCCGCCTGCCGCTCACTTTGCGCAAGAAGCCGCGAAAATCAGCCGATGCGGAGGCAAAAGCCGCGTTGGAGAATGTCGGTCTCGCCGATTTTGCCGAGGCATTGCCGCGTCAGCTCTCCGGCGGCATGGCGATGCGCGCCTCGCTGGCACGCGCACTGGTGACGAAGCCGAATCTTCTGCTTCTCGACGAACCGTTCGCGGCGCTCGACGAGATGACGCGTTTCCGCCTCGGCGACGAGCTCATGGCGCTTCAGGAAGAGCAGAAATTCACCGTCCTCTTCGTGACGCATTCCTTGTACGAGGCGGCCTTCCTGGCGGATCGCGTCGTCGTCTTCTCGCCGCGCCCAGGCCGCATCATCGGTGAAGTGAGGAACGGCGCAGCGCGCCCACGCCGGCCGGACTATCGCACCAGCCAGCCGTTTCAGGAATTGGTCGAAGAGCTCCGTCGGCTCCTCTCAGGCGACGCGGAGCCTTCATCTTCGCCGCAAAACATGTCGTAGATGACATCGATGAGCCGCCGGGCCCGTCCGGAAGCGAGACTGTAGAAGATCGTCTTTCCCTCGCGGCGGGTTGCCACCAGCCCTTCCAGGCGCAGACGCGCAAGCTGCTGCGACACCGTCGGTTGGCGCAGCGCCAGAAGCGTCTCCAACTCCGTGACCGATTTTTCCCCATCGGCCAGATGACACAAGATCATCAGTCGGCTCTCATGCGACAGCGCCTTCAGGAAGGCGCTCGCCGCAGCCGCCTTTTCGGCAAGGCTCGGCAGTTCGGGCTCGTCGGTCTCGGTCAGCGGTCTTGCAAGAGGCATTGGTGTCCTAGCCAGCTCTCGTCAGCGATGAGGTCGCGCGCTATGGTCGCTTCGCCCGCGACATCGCGGCGCGGTACCATAACGTTCTCTTGAATCTCTTTTTATCGCCATCCGAGCCATATGTAGAGGAACTTCAAACTTTGCCCAAGCGCTGAATGCGCGGGCCTCAACCTTCATATTCCAGAGGACAGACCGTGCTCGACATCACCTGGGTCGGCGCCTTTATCGGCGGCCTCTTATCTTTCGTCTCGCCTTGCGTTCTTCCGATCGTCCCGGCTTCGCTGTGCTTTATCGCCGGTGTGTCTCTTGATGAGCTTTCAGGTCAGGGGGACGTTCCTTCCGGCCTGACACGCAAAGTCTTCACCGCCGCCCTCGCCTTCGTGCTGGGCTTCACCACGGTCTTCGTCCTGCTGGGCATGACGGCCTCCGGCATCGGCCGGCTCCTGGCGGAATATAAGGACTGGCTGGCGATCGTGGCGGGCGTCGTCATCATCGGCTTCGGCCTGCATTTTCTGGGGCTTCTCCGCTTCGGGTTCCTCTACCGCGAGGCGCGTTTTCAGGTCCGGGAGAAGCCGCCGGGGCTCTTCGGGGCCTATCTGATCGGCCTTGCCTTCGCCTTTGGCTGGACGCCCTGCGTCGGTCCGGCTCTTGGCACCATCCTCGCCCTTGCCGGACGCGAGGGCTCCGCCCCCGAGGGCGCGCTCCTTCTCTTCATCTACGGCATGGGTATGGGCTTGCCGTTCCTGATTGCGGCTCTCTTCGCCGGCCCCTTCCTGCGCTGGGCCTCCGGCTTCCGCCGCCACATGGCGACGGTGGAGAAGGCGATGGGCGGCCTCCTCGTCCTGACCGGCATTCTCTTCCTGACCGGCGACATGGCGAGCCTGTCCTATTGGCTCCTGGAAACCTTCCCCTCTTTGCAGACGATCGGCTGAAGCCGACCCGGCCCCTGACGGCTTCAGCCGTCAGGGCTCCTCTCGCGGAATGAGCGCGCCGCGCACCATGATCACACGGCGCGCCAGCGCCTGTCCCCGCGCCACGGCCGCTTCGGGCTCAGCGCCTTGCAGGCGGGCGGCGAGATAGGCCGCATTGAAGCTGTCGCCTGCTGCCGTCGTATCGACGGGCACAACCTTTTCACCGATTGGAACCTCGGTCTCGCCACCGCCATGGCGCACGAGGACGCCTGCATCACCGCGCTTCAGGACGATTTCTTCTGCCCCGAAATCCTGCAGGGCGGCCATGACATCATCATCGGTATCGAGCCCCCACAACAGCCTTTCATCGTCGCACGACGGCAGAAGCAGCGAGGCAAGAGGCAGAAAGCGGCGAAAAACCGAGCGAGCCCGCTCAATATCGCCTGCCCACAAGGTCGGGCGATAATTGCTGTCAAAGGCGATTTTCGTCCCCGCCTGCCGCGCGCGTTTCAGCGCGGCCTCAAAACGTTCAAGCCCCGCATCGGAATAAATGCCGAGCGTAATTCCGGAGAAATAGATCCACTCCGCCTCCGCCATCGCGCCCTTGATGCGCGAGCTGTCCTCAAGCTCGAAGAGCTCGCGAGCGGGTGCGTTCTGCCGCCAGTAGAAGAACCGCCGTTCGCCGGCCGAATCAGTTTCGATCGCGTAAAGGCCCGGGAGCCGGTCTGGCACACGCAGGACGGCATCGGTGGAAAGACCTTCCACCTGAGCGAGCGAGACGATCGCCCCACTGAACGGGTCATCCCCGCCAAGGGCCGTAGCATAGCCCGTTTTGACCCCCTCTCGGGCGAGATAAACGGCCGTATTGAAGGTATCGCCGCCATATTGGATGGCGTAGGAACCCAAGCTAGTTTTGAATAGCTCGATCATGCACTCGCCGATCGACAGCACCCGCACACCCATTTCGATCCTCTCCTCCCCTCCGACACCTCGTTTGGCGCCGTCCCCAGAGCTTCCTGAAATCGTTGTGGAATACCAAAGGATTGTCTGACAAGCCCGCCCCTGACCCCCTCAGCGCCTCCCCGGCGCAGCCAGCGTCTCTCCGATATCGCCGCGCTCTCGCCTCCAGCCTTGGGCCGTTCAAGCGCGAGCGCTTTCCCTATCGCAAATTCATCACCGCCCTCGTTCTCGGTGGCGCGGGGGGTTCGCTCTTTTACTATTTCGGCCTGCCGCTCGCCTGGATGCTCGGCCCGATGACCTTCTGCACCGTCGGCGCCCTTTTGAAGGCGCCGATCGCAGCACCATCCATCGTGCGCCCGCCGATGATCATCATCATCGGTGTTCTTTTGGGATCGGGGTTCCGGCCGGATTTGATCGGGCACTTGGCGGACTGGGTCCCCACGCTCCTCGGACTTGTCCTGTTCGTCGCCGTCTCCGCGGTCTTGTGCATCACCTATTTTCGCGTCGTGGCAGGGTTCGACTGGGTGACGGCCTATTTCTCCGGCATGCCGGGAGGTCTCGTCGTCATGACGGTGCTCGGAGAAGAACGCGGCGGTGACGGCGGCATGATCGCGCTCGTACATGCCGCGCGCATCCTTCTCGTCGTCATGACGCTGCCGTTTCTGGTCGAATGGCTTTCCGGCGAGACGATCACGAGCGGGACCGGCAGCGCCGGAGCCGGGACACCCTTCATCGAGGGAGCCTTCTGGTTCCTGGTCTCGGCCGTCTTGGGCGTCATCATCGGGCGCCTCTTGCGTTTCCCTTCGCCGGAGATGATCGGACCGATGACGGTGAGCGCCGCCATTCATCTCTCCGGCGTTACGCATTTCGTGCCGCCCTATGGGCTCGTCATCGCCGCGCAGCTCGTTCTGGGCACGGTCATCGGCTGCCGTTTCCGCTCAACCCCGCCGGCGACCGTCCTCAAGGTGATGCTTCTGTCGCTCGGCTCGACCGTGATCCTGCTCACCGTCACCTACGGCTTTGCCTATACGATCGGGCATTTCACGCGCTTCAACGCGCTCGCCTTGATGCTCGCTTATTCGCCGGGTGGCTTGACGGAGATGAGCCTCGTCGCCCTGTCGCTGCAGGTGGAGGTCGCCTTCGTGGCAACGCATCACATCGCACGGATCCTGATCGTTCTCATCACCTCAAACGCCGCTTTCGGGCTCGTCTCGCGGCTCCGCAAGCCCAAGACCTGAGCGTTGGATCAGAGCGAAGACGCCTCGCGGATCGCCGGGCGGCGCGCCCAGGAACGCCCAGCCACAGCCGTCTCCGCACCCTGACCGGGCTGGTAGAAGAGATCGACGCCCGGTAGCGCACCGCGCTCGAGTGCGGCAATCGTCGGCCGGTTGCGCACCAGAAAGCTGTCGAAGCCACACCGCAGCATCAAAGGGATCTGGTCGATGAGCACGTCGCCGACGGCACGAATCTCCCCGGAAAAACCGTGCCGGGAGCGCAAGATCTCAGCCTTGGAAAAGGAGCGCCCATCCGTGAAGGCTGGAAAATCGAGCGCCACCAGTTCGAGGCCCGCCAGATGCGGGACGAGGAGATCGACCGGTTCACCCGCGTTCAGAAGCGCGCCCATCGGGGTGAGGCGCGCTTCCGCCACCTGTTCGTCCAGCCGGGCGGCCGGCAGAATGACTTTGTCGTCTGCCGCGATAGCCTCGTCGGTCTGGAGGAGGCGCCATTCATCGACGACAAAACCGCCCTTGCGCCAGAGGCGCGTCTCATCACTCATGGTTCATTCCCTGAGAGCCAATTCTTGAGATCGTCCGGTCAACCACCGGCCAGTCTTACGGAGCCAGGTGGATGCCGCATTCGGTCTTGTCGCGCCCACGCCAGCGCCCTGCCCGCTCATCCTCACCGGGCTTGATGCGCGACGTGCACGGCATGCAGCCGATCGAGGGATAGCCTTCCGCTACCAGCGGATGGCGCGGCAGGTCGAAACGCTCGAAATAGGCGCGGATATCCTGAGGCCCCCAGCTGGCGAGCGGATTGACCTTGAGCCTGGGTCCGTCGACCTCGAAGGCGGGCATACGCGCCCGGGTGGCACTCTGATGGCGCTTGCGGCCGTTCATCCAGGCCGAGAAGGGCTGAAGCGCGCCGGCGAGCGGCAAGGTCTTGCGCAGATGGCAGCAGCGATCGGCATCCTGCGAAAACAACATACCCACCGGATCTTCGCGTTTGAGATCTTCCGGGTCCGGCTTGATCAGCCGCACATCCTTGAGACCGAGCATCTGCGTCAGCGTCTCGCGGTAGCGGTGCGTGGCCGGGAAATGCTTGCCGGTGTCGATGAAGAGCACCGGCGTCGACGGCTCGATCTCCGACAGCATATGCAGCCACACGGTCGATTCGGCGCCGAAGCTCGTCACCGCCGCGATATCGTCGGCGTCGAATTCGTCGAGTGCGATGCGCAGGATCTCCTGCGGTGTCGCATCGCCATACCGTGCCTCAAGGTCGGCAGCGCGCGAGGCGATATCGCCATCCGACGTACGGCGCGGCCCCGCTGATCCTGTTCCAGGCTCAAACGGTCGCATAGAGCGCCTCCTTGAAAGGTTCCTGCCCCAGCCGCCGGTAAGCGGAGAGAAAACTCTCGCTCTCATCCAGCCGAAGATCGAGATACCGATCGACCAGGGTTTCAACTGCATCAACTACCTCCTCGGACGAGAAGCCCCGGCCCACGATCTCGCCGATGGTGGTGGTTTCATCGCCCGACCCACCGAGCGTGATCTGGTAGAATTCCTGGCCCTTCTTCTCCACCCCCAAAATGCCGATATGACCGACATGGTGGTGGCCGCAGGCGTTGATGCAGCCCGAAATCTTGATCTTCAATTCCCCGATTTGCCGCTGTCTCTTTGGATCTCCGAAACGTTTGGAGAGGTTCTGCGCGACCGGAATGGAACGAGCATTGGCGAGCGCGCAGTAATCGAGCCCCGGGCAGGCGATGATGTCGGTGATCAGCCCGGCATTGCCTTCCGCGAGCCCGATCGCGACAAGTTGATCGTAGACCGCTTTGAGATCGTCAAGCGCCACATGCGGCAGGACGAGATTCTGCTCATGGCTGACGCGAATTTCGCCGTGACCATAGTGCTCGGCAAGATCGGCGATCGCATCCATCTGGTCGGCGGAGGCATCGCCCGGCACCTCGCCGATCGATTTCAGCGAAATCGTCACGATGGCATGGCCCGGCAGCTTGTGGGCTTCGACATTGCGGTCGACCCAGGCTCCGAAAACGGGATCCCCGGCGCGCGCCCGCTCGAATTCCTCCGAACGTGCCGGGCGATCGGTGAGGGCGGGAAGCGCGAAATACGCCTCGATCTTGCGGATATCCTCGGCGGGAAGCGTCAGATCGCTGCCGTGAAGCTCGGCAAATTCCCGCTCGATCTCGGCTTTCAATTCCTCGATCCCCGTCTCGTGGACAAGGATCTTGATGCGTGCCTTGTATTTGTTGTCGCGCCGCCCGTGCAGATTGTAGACGCGCAGGATCGCCGTCACATAGGCGAGAAGGTCGGCCTCGGGCAGGAACTCGCGGACCTTCTTGGCGATCATCGGCGTGCGCCCCTGGCCGCCGCCGATATAGACGGCGAAGCCGAGGGCGCCCGAATTGTCCCGCTTCAGCTGCAGGCCGATATCGTGCGTTTGGATGGCGGCGCGGTCGCGCTCCGACCCGATGAGGGCGATCTTGAACTTCCGCGGCAGGAAGGAAAACTCCGGGTGGATCGACGACCATTGCCGGAGGATTTCGGCATAGGGCCTGGGATCGGCGACCTCGTCGCCGGCGGCACCGGCGAAATGATCGGCCGTCACGTTGCGGATGCAATTGCCCGAGCTTTGGATGGCGTGCATTTCCACGCTCGCGAGATCATCGAGGATCGCAGGGATATCGACGAGCCGCGGCCAGTTGAACTGGAGGTTCTGGCGCGTGGTGAAATGCCCGTAACCGCGATCATACGTGCGCGCGATATGGGCCAGCATGTGCATCTGCCGCGCCGAAAGGGTGCCGTAGGGAATGGAGATGCGCAGCATATAGGCGTGGAGCTGCAGATAGACGCCGTTCATCAGCCTGAGTGGCTTGAACTCGTCTTCCGAAAGCTCGCCGGAAAGCCGCCGCTCCACCTGCCCGCGGAACTGCCGGAGCCGCTCCTGCACGAAGCGGTGATCGAATTCATCGTAGCGATACATGAGAGTTCCGTTCGCTGAGAAAGAGGAGAGCGGCTTAAGCCGCGTCTTCGAAAAGCGTGATCGGGCGGCCGACCTTGGGCCGGATGCTCGGGCCCTGCGCCCGGATGCGTTCGCGCAACCTCACCGGCACGATCTCGCCGCCCGCCTGCGTGACGGCGATGGCGTCCGGGCCGACGATTTCCTGGCGTGAAACGGCATCAGCCGCGTCCGCAAGGCCTTCCGCAACCTTCTCCGGCGCAAAGACTTTGGCCGCGTTGATGTTGTCGAACCACTGCCCCCCGGCACCGAGCCAGACGACAGCCCCGTCTTTGAGCCGGTTGGCGGTGACGACCTGAAGGTCCTGACGCTTGCCGCTCATGCTGCGAGCCTTTCTGAAACATGGAGGGGTTCGGCCCGATCGAGCCGGGCGGCCGCGACCGCCTCGCCGACGATGACGAGACCTGGGCCAGAGAGATCATCACGGTCGGCAAGGGCCGGCAGATCATTGAGCGTGCCGACCAGCATGCGCTTGTCTGGCCGGCTCGCATTCTCAACGACCGCAACGGGCGTATCCTCGCTGAGGCCGGCATCGGCGAGCCGCGCTGCGATATCGGCGGCGACGCTTCTGCCCATATAGATCGCGAGCGTCATCCCGCCGGCCGCAAGCCGCGCCCAATCCGGCAATGCCTCGCCATACATGTCGTGACCGGTGGTGAAGACGAGAGACGACGCGGTGCCCCGGAGCGTCAGCGGCAGCTCGAGATCCGCCGCTGCCGCAAGCCCCGCCGTCACCCCGGGGACCACGTCGTGAGCGATACCCGCAGCGCGCAGCGCCGCGAGCTCTTCGCCCGCACGACCGAAGACCATCGGATCGCCAGCCTTGAGCCGCACAATCCGGCGCCCCTCGCGCGCGGCGGCGATCAGGAGGCGATTGATCTCGTCCTGGGATTTCGCGTGGCAGCCTTTGCGCTTGCCGACATTCACCCGCTCTGCATCGCGGCGGCCCTGAGCGATCACGGCCTCCGGCACCAGCGCGTCGTGAAAGATAATGTCCGCTTCCTGCAGCACACGTTGCGCCCGCAGCGTGAGAAGGTCTTCCGCGCCTGGCCCGGCGCCGACGAGCGAGACGAAGCCGCGGGCAGGCGCAGCTGCCCGATCGATCAAACGTTCGGCTTCGCGGACCGCGCCATCCCGATCGCCCGCCGAAAACATGGAAAGCGCCGCACTGTCGAAGAAGCCGGCCCAGAAACGGCGGCGTGCCACGCCGCCGGATAGCCGCGAACGCACCCGTCCGCGCAGGGAATCGGCAAAGGCGATGAAACGACCGTAATCGCGCGGCAGCATCGCCTCGAGCCGCGCCCGCAGCCGTCGCGCAGCCACCGGCGCTGCACCCGTCGTGGTGATGGCAACGGCAAGAGGCGCCCGATTGACGAGAGCGGGCGTATAGAAGTCGCAGAGCTCGGGCCGATCGACAGCGTTGGCGGGAATGCCGCGCGCCCGAGCTGCTGAGACGACGCGACGATCCTCAGCCTCTTCGCCCGAAGCGGCGAAGACGAGAACGGCGCCCTCGACATCGGATGCCTCGAAGTCGCGCGCGAAATGACGGGCACCCGTCGAGACGATCGCTTCCCGCAGTGCCGGCGAGACCTCAGCCGCGACGACGGAAATCTCTGCGAGGCTCTCCCCGAGAAGCCGGACCTTGGCAGCCGCCTCATCGCCGCCCCCAACGACCAGGACACATCTGCCCGCCACCTTGTGGAAGGCCGGGAAGACATGAAGCTTGTCGGACTGGGAGACGACCATGGGATGCCCCTTAGAACGAAACGTTGTTCTATAGGACCACGGGTTTCCCGTCTCTCAAAGCAACGTATGAGCGATAAGAGAGAGAAAGAAAGAAACTGGTTCTAACAGCAGGCAGCACAGGGGAAGCCCTGTGCGGGCTTCCTCAATATTCGTGTTCAACCGCAATGCCGAGGGCTGAGTCACCCTCCGCACCGAGCTCGCCGCGCACCTTCACGCCCTTGGTCACATCGAGATTGATCGTCACCTTGGTTGAATCGGCGCCCGCGCCGCTCTGCACGCCGAGATAGATGTTGTCGCTGATGTAGCGCCCGGCCTGCACGGCGGTATTGCCCTCGCTGTCGGTGACGATATCGAGATCGTCGAGCCCGGTCGCTTCGCGGAGCCGGCCGAACAGGCCCGGACCTTCGGTGAGGCCCCCGAGCTCAGCCGCGGCGGCAGCCAGGCGGGCAATCTGGAAGGGCGACAGATCGGCGAGAGAATGGCCGAAGAGAAGCTGAGCCAGGACTTCATCCTGGGGCAGCTGCGGCACGGACGAGAACGTCACCGCCGGATCGGAGGCGCGCCCGGTAATCGAGATCGTCACGGTGATATCGCCGCTGTCGGTGGTGGCGGAGAAATCGAGATAGGGATCGAGATCGCCGATGAAATTGACCTCGCCGCTGTCGATCGTGATGCGCTTCGTCAGGATATCCAGGCGCCCGCGAATGAGCTCAAAACCGCCGGTGGCGACGATGTTGGACGTCGAGCCGCGCAACGTCACACGACCGCCAAGCTCGGCGTCGAGGCCGCGGCCACGCACGAAGATCCGGTTGGGTGCGTTGACGACGAGATCGAGATTGGCGCCGCCGCCGCTATCGGCGCCATTCGCCGGTCGCGATCGTGGCCGCGCCTGATGCACCGTCCGCAGGATCGCCGACGTGGCGTTGATATGGTCCACGTCGAGTGCCAGCGCGCCACCCGGAAGGCTTTCCGGCACGGTGATGTCGACACGCTGAAGCCGCACTTCGCCGGAGACCGTGGGGCCGGCAAGGGCGGGGCCAGTGATCTGAAGATCCGCATCGAAGCGGGCCGTGGCGAGGTCCCCGTCGGAATAGCGCCCGTTGCGCGCGGCGAGCGTAAGATTGAGCGGATAGCCGCCCGACAACCCAACCGAGCCTGAGCCGGTGAGCGTGCCGGAGGGTGCGTACTGGGCGTTGAGGCTTTCGACGACGACGCGGTCGCCGGTGAAATTCGCCCGCAATTGGATGTTGCGCAGCACGGTCCCGGTTTCTGGATCGGCAAAGGTGGCTCCGCTTGTCGTCGCACTGCCAGAGATCTGTGGGGCGGTCAGCGCGCCGCGTATGCCGACATCGACCTGCGCGCGTCCGCTGAGGGCCGCATCGCGGCTTGCGAGAAACGTATTGGCAAGTTCGAGCGGCGCGGTCCCGGTGACCCGCAGATCGAGGCTCTGCCCGCCCGTCACCGCGACGCTGCCGTTGATCACGAGTTCGACGCCGCTGCCCGTGATGCGGCTGTTCTGCAAGCGGACAGTGCCGTTGTCGTAGGCGCCGGTGGCGGAAAGCGTCAAAGCACCAAGACCGATGGAGCGCGTCTGCTGCAGAGAAGCGTTCTGCCAGGTGAGATCGAAGCGGGCTGCCGGTGCCGCGAGCGTGCCTTTGGCGCTGGCCGTACCGGTGATATTGCCCTCTGCACCGAGATCGGGGCGGATGGCATTGATCGCCGCAGCCGGCAGACTGACGATACGGGCGTTCACGTCCATACGGCCCGCGCCGGAGACGGGCACCGTGCCGTTGACCTCCAGGCGCTCGCCGCGCCGGCCATTGATCGCAGCATCGATATCGACGGAGCCGTCGACATAGTTGCCTTTGGCCGAAATATCGAACGGACCGGCATTGGCCTGCCGAACCGGGGCGGCGGTCGCACCGCGCCAGGTGACGTCAAAAGCGGGTTCCGGTCGCGCCGAAGTTCCCTTGACGTTCGCCTTACCGGAGATCGTGCCGGCGAGATCGAGAGAAGGTGCAAAAGCATTCACGACCGCCGCATTGACGGCGTCGAGCACGACCTGGAGATCGAGCTCGTTTCCGGCCGAGCCATTGACGGTCAATTCGCCGCCACCTGCGGAAAGCGCCAGATCGTCGATGCCGACCGTGCCGTTTTCGAGCACGATGCGCGAGGGACGTTGCAGCTCGGCTGCCACGCCTTGATGTGAAAAGGAGAGAGTTTCGAGATTGACGGCGAACCCCTTCTCAATCGGCTGAAGTTGGCCCGCAAGCCGTCCACCGCCATCGGCCGTGTCGGCGGTCACGCGGAAATCCGTGTTTCCGTCCGTCTGCTCGGCCGTTCCTTCAAGGCTGCGCACGTCGAAACCGCCCGCCCGGATGCCGCGAAAATCGAACATGCCTTGAAGGGCAGGCGCCTGAAGCAGGTTCTGGCCCGACAGGTCGATGCGTCCCGAAGTGACCGAGGCCTGCTCGAGTTTCAGCTTGTCGATCGTGCCGGAAACCCGCGCATCCTGCTGCCCCTCGTCGGAGGAGAGCGCAATGTCGAGATCGACGGCGCCTTCCGCCTCCATAAGGAAAAGCGGCGCGATCGCAGCGACGTTGGGCGCATCGAGGCTGAGATCACCGGAGACAAGCCCGTCGGCACGCATCACGGCATCGCCAGCGAGCTTCGCCGCCCCCGCAGTGACCAGAAGATCCTGCAGCTGACGGACCCCGCCCTCAAGCGAGGCAATGCGCCCAGACCCGTCGATCGGCACGCCGCCGAGATTGCCGGCAAGCGAGAACTCGCCGTCGACCTTGCTGCCTGCAACCGTCCCGTTGAAGCTCGCCTTGGCGCCGGTGAGCCGCTTGTCCATCATGACAAGGTCGTCGCCCGTCGCCGTCGCTGAAATGTGTGGCGCCGCCTGCGTGCCGGACATATCGACGACGAGGCGTGCCGCCCCTTTGGCGCGATCTGTGGCTCGGGCGAGATCGTCGATCTCGGCCCGCAGGGCGAGATCGACGGCGTCCGCGGCGTAGCTGCCGTCCGCCGTCAGGGCGAGAGCGTCTGAATTCAGGTGAAGATCGCGGAAGGTGAAGCCGCCGGTCTCGTTGCGCGCCACACCGCCTTCAAGGCGCACGGGACCGGTGAGAAGCGCATCGAGAGCCGCGATACCCACCCCGAGACCTCGGCCGTTTGCGCCGACGGTAAGATCAAAGCCCATCGATTTGAGGTCGACGCTGCCATTGGCGTCGACATCGACGGCGCCGGCAAGATCCTGCCCGGCGAGACCGGAAAAGCGGGAGATATCTGCGGTCGATAAAGCGGCGCGACCGAGGATCGAGCGCAGTGACGCCGCGCCGGTAAACCTCGCTTCGGTGTTTCCCGCAACGACGCGGCTTTCTTCCACCCGCACCGGCGAGCCCGCCTGCCAACTGCCTTTGGCGTTCAGGCTAAGCGCCTGCCCAAGGGCTTGTGCCAGAGCCACATCCCGGGGCTCCATTCCCTCCGCCTGCCCGTCGACAGCAAAGGTTGCCTGGCGCCCCTGCGGATCGCCGAGCGACTGCGCCTGGCCGGAACCGCGAACGTTGAGGTTCGCGAGATTGCCTTGCGGATGCGTCACGTTCTGGGCCGCGAGCTCGGCCTGCCAGCTCTTCTGCGCATCCCCGCTCAAGGAAGCCGTGAGAGTGAGCCCACCGATCGACGCCGCGCCATTGTAACCGGGCAGAGCGAGCGGCCCCGACTGTCCCTCATTGATGCGGAGATTGACGTCGCCCTGGCTCGGAAAGCCGTCGGCGGCGAGTTCTGCGGTGGCGGAAAGATTGACCTTTTGGCTTTGAAGATCGGCACGACGGATGCTGATCCGACCATCGTCGCTGCGCAAAACGTCGACAGCAAGCTGGCTCTCCCCCGAAAGGAGCTGCGCGCTGTCGCCGGTGGCAAGCCCGGAAAGCGAGCCGGAGAGGTTGGCCGTGATGTGGTAGGCCGCGTCCTGGCGTTTGACGGCAGCCTGACCTTTGATCTTCTCCTCGCCCTTGGCGCTCAGGGCGATCTGGGCGGTGAAATCGTTGAGAGGGCCTTCGCCATCGATCGCGAAGGCAAGCGGCGGTGCGCCGGGGATACCGGCTGCCGTGCTGACGAGGCCGCCGGCCGGCTCGTCGAAGCTTGCCTCGATGTCGAGAACATTCTGACCGGGCACAAGGCTGAACTGGGCGTTGAAGCTGCCGCCCGGATTGTCTTGCCGTTCGAGCTGAAGCGAGGCCGAGGTTTCGTCTGAGGTAACGGCCGCAGCGCCCTTCAGGCTGAGGTCGGCCGCTTGCCCAATGACGGGCGCCCCGAGATGGATTTGCGGAATAGCGATCTCATCGATTTTGACATCGATCGGCAGAGAAAAGCCGTCACCGCCAGAATCGGAGGAAGGCGCCGCTTCTGGCCCTGGATTGGGCTTACGGGCGATATTGAGGGAGGCGGCGTTGAGGCTGTCGATGTCGAGGCGACCGCGCAACAGCGCGCCCCTGTTCCACGTGACGGAGACATCCTGCAGCGTCAGCCAGGGACCGGCATCGTCGGAGACGGTGAGAGAGGCGATCGACGGGCTTGAGGAAAGGGTGCCGCTAATGGCGCCGATGGAGATCTGCCGGCCTGGGGCGGAGAGCTTGCTCTCTAGGAAATTCTGCAGCCAGGATTTGTCGTTCTCTTGCGCCAGTGCGAACGGCACGCCGAGACTCACGGCGCCGATCGTGCCTGCCAGTGCCAGAGAAGCAAGAAGGGTGGTCCGTTTCTTCATCAGAAGGCCTGCCCGATGCCGACATAGATGGCGTAATCGGAATCGTCCTTGCCGGGATCGAGCGGCATCGCCACATCGACCCGGATCGGCCCGAGACCGGTGTAATAGCGCAAGCCGAGGCCGACGCCGATTTTCAGATCTTCGGAAAAGTCCGGAATGGCGTCCTCACTGACGGTTCCGATGTCGACGAAAGGCACGATGCCGATCGAGTCCGTGACGCGAGCGCGAAATTCGAGCGAGCCTTCCAGGAGCGACTTGCCACCCGTGGTCTCGCCATTCGGGAGGTCGACGCCGATCGTCTCATAGCTGTAGCCGCGCACCGATCCGCCGCCGCCGGCGAGGAAGCGGCGGCTCGCCGGCAGATCCTCGATCGACGGGCCGACGACATTGCCCGCTTTGGCGCGGGCCGCCAGCACGTAATAGCCGCGCCGGTCGAAGCTATAATAGGCTGCAAGCTCTGCCTCCGATCGCAGCGCCGGATATTCCTCGTAGAATTCGTAAAACGGCTCACCCGCGAGCGTCGCGTGAATGCCTTCCGCCGGATCGAGTTTGTTGTCTCGGCTATCGTATTCGAGCTTCGTCGGCAGCGAGGCGATCAGATAATGATTGATACCGAGCGCATCCTCGATGCGCGAACGCTCCAACTTCACCGCCGTATCGAGGCTGAGATCTTCCGTGAAACGGTGCGTGAGGCCAACCTGACCGGAGATGCTCTGCTCTTCGTAGGTGTCGTTGTCTTCCCGCTTGGCGGTGACATTGGTGACGAGATCGGTATCCGGAGTGATGATGCCCGGCCGGGTAAAGGTCGTGGCGAGCATGTAATCGAAATTCTCGTAATCGGCGCCGTCGATTCCCGAGACGCTGCCTTCGACACGAAGTCGTTCAGCGTGACCGAAGAGATTGCGGTGGACCCAATACGCGCCGAGCGTCGCGCCATCGATGGTCGAGTATTTCGCTTCGCCGCCGATCAGACGGCGCTTGCGTTCCGCCACCCGGACCGAGAGAGGCATGAAACCGTCTGATCCGACGGCCTCGGCCTCCTGAATGGTGATCGAGCGGAACACCTCGAGCCGACGCAGACGCTCGCGCGCTCGGTTGATCCTGTCGGGGTTATACTCTTCTCCGCCCTTGATGCCGGTCATATAGCCGACAAAGCCGGGATCCATGCGGTCCGTGCCGCTGACGCTCACCTCGCCGAGACGCGCATAGGGCCCGGTATCGACGGTAAGGTGGACATCGACGGTGCGCGTCGCATGATCGGCAACGATCTCGCGCTCAACCTTCACCTTGGGATATCCGAACTGCTTCCAGGCGCTGGTCAGGCTCGTTTCCGATTTCAGGATGGCGCCGGATTCCGCCGCCGCGCCCTGGGTCAGACCGAGCTCCTGGGGCGTATCGATCCGATGCGTCTTGCGCGTGTTGAAATCTGGGCGATTGACGATGTCGATCGCGGCGAAATGATAGATCGGCCCCGGATCGACATTCACTGTCACCGGGACATCCGCCGGCAGCGTCATGTCCGGGGTGACCTCATCGACAGGACGGCCGCCGATCGTGATGGTGATGACGCCGCCGTACCGGCCGCGGGCATAAAGAGCTGTCAGGATGCGGGCGTAATCGCCGCGGGCGCGCGACACGAGACCTGCTGTGCCGGCCGCCGGCTCCTCGCGCTTGCCATAGAGCTGCGACGCGTTCTCGATCCGCTCGGCGATGTCATCGTCGTCCGGGCTGACGTTGAGGGTGAGTGTATAGCTTTGCGGTTCGAGAACCGTCTCGTCCGGCTCTTTTTCACCCCAGAGATGGAGACCGAACAGCTCGAAAGCCTGCGCTGCGGGCGCCTGAAAAACAAGAAACGCGCATCCAGCCATGAGGCCGACACGCGCTGCTTGCTTCAGACAGAAGCGGGAAGGAAGGCCCATCCGCGGGCGCCACCTCAAATATGTATTCCCGACATGCACTTTGCGCTCGACCCCGAACTCACACGCGCCCGCCACGCCGAAGAAAACTAGACGATCCAGAAAGATGGCGACAGCTATCCTCGGAAGGCTTTCAAGAAGTGTGACCCATTCGCCGCACCCCCCTCCGGGTGCAAACCGTCCTTATAGATCAACAAGATGATTAACTTTCTCACAATCGCCAAGGAGAGCGGCGACCGCGGATTGTGCCGACACCAGCCTCACCCCATGCCGGCGTGCTTCTTGTGGGAGGCCGGCCGCGTTCCCATATCTTGATCGCGTCCGGCACGCCGTTTCGGGTCCGGCCGCTTAGGTCGCTTCAAAGAAGGACACGGCCGCGCAGGCGGCCGTAAAGGAGTACGAGATGACGGATTGCGAACAGCATAAGGCAGACACTGCCGCATTCGCTCAGTTCGGAGGCGGCGAAATCGCCTATGTCCGGCCCGTGAAGTCGGACGATGTGGCGAGCCTCTTCCCCTCCGCCCCCGAACTTGCCCCGGGGCTGGAGCTTTGGGCTCTCTTGACGGCCGACGGGACGCCGATCCTGTTGACGGATTCGCGTGCCGCAGCCCTTGCCAATGCCCGCAGCAACGACCTGGAACCGCTCAGCGTTCACTGACGCGTCGCGGTGAGCTCTCGAAGCTAGACGCCTAGAAACGCCGCTCTCAGGCGGCGCTTTGGGACGACGTGCTGCGATCGACCAGAAGCGAATAGATCGCGTCTGGATCGGTGGTGGCGCGGAGTTTCGCGGCCACCTGACCGTCCCGCAGCACGCGGGCAATACGGGCCAACGCCTTCAGATGGTCGGCCCCGGCCCCTTCCGGGGCCAAAAGCAGAAATACGAGATCGACAGGCTGATCATCGAGCGATTCGAAGTCGACCGGCTTCGAGAGCCGGGCGAAGACGCCCGTGATCTTGTCGATCTGCCGGGGCTTGCCATGCGGAATGGCGACGCCCTGCCCGACCCCCGTCGAACCGAGCCGCTCACGCTGCAGGATGGTGTCGAACAATTCTCGTTCCGACAGACCCGTCAGGCGCGCGGCCTTGGCGCAGAGATCCTGAATGACCTGCTTCTTGCTGACGGCCTTGAGGTTCGGCACCACTGCTTCAGGCTTCAGGAGGTCGCTAAGATCCATGAGGATTCACCAAGATTGATCGCCGGGGTGCACCACGCCCTGATCAGCTTCCGTCGCTGTTCGGCTCGGAAGGCTCGTTCAACACGGGATCGATCCAGCCGAAATGCCCATCGGGCCGACGATAAACGACGTTGAGACCGCCGTGGGAATGGTTGCGGAAGACGACGACCGGAGCGTCTGTCATATCGAGCTGCAACACCGCGGAGCTGACCGTCATGCGGCGGATCTCCGTTGTGGTCTCAGCAACGATCGCCGGCGCGTATTCTTCGCCGATCTCTTCCTCTTCATCCGGGGGTTCGATGATGAAGGCGTTCGCCGCCGCCCCGGCAAGCTTGTGGCTCGGCTTGCCCTTATGATCCTTGATGCGCCGCTTGTATCGCCGGAGGCGCTTTTCGAGCCTCTCCGCCGCCGCATCGAAACCGTCATTGGCGTCAGCGCTGGTGCTGCTCGCCTCAAAGACGGCCCCGGAATCGAGATGCAGGGAACAATCGGTGTGGAAGTTGCGGCCGTTCTTGGCCACCACGACGTGGCCAGCATAGCCTCCGTCGAAATACTTCTTCACCGCTGCCTCGACGGTCTCTTCGATCCGAGATCGCAGAGCCTCGCCGATATCGACGTTTTTGCCGGATATCTTCAATGCCATCGCTAAGAAAGGTCCAGTTGAATGGGCTCAATGGCCCGGATGCATACAAGCGTCGGCAGAGGCGGTCACGCGGAGCGTTACGCGCCTCCCCCGAGCGTGTCAATCTTGTTGCTTCTGGCGGCGCAGCATCGCCGCGATCACGCGTCTAGGCCGGGATGATCCAGCGACGCACATCATGCAGATCGGAGACGCGTTTATGCGCCACCGGATACTTGCTCATATCGCCGGCCGCAGCTTCCAGTTCCGCCTCGGCCTCACGGATATGCTCGTCGATGATATCGGCGTTGAGCTCCGTCTCCGGCACTGCAAAATCGGCGAGGATGGTGAGGCTGTCGGGCGTCGCATCAGCGAAGCCGCCGCGCACATAGATGCGCTGTGTCTCACCACTGGTTTTCAAGACTTCCAGGAAGCCGGGCTTCAGCGTCGTCATCAACGGCGCGTGCTGCCGCAGCATCGTGAAGAAGCCCTCCTGCCCCGGCACCACGACCTGCTGCACCTCCTCCGAAATGAGGAGGGCAGAAGGCGTGACGAGATCGAATAGAAATGGTTCGGCCATTTAAGGCTCCCCGGTTGAAAGCCGCGTTAAGCCGCCTCGGCCAGACGCTGCGCTTTCTCCTGCGCCTCTTCGATCGTGCCCACCATGTAGAAGGCGCTTTCCGGCAGATCGTCGTAATCACCGGCGACCAGGCCCTTGAAGCCTTTGATGGTGTCGGCGATGTCGACGAGCTTGCCCGGCGTGTTGGTGAAGATTTCCGCCACGAAGAACGGCTGCGACAGGAAGCGCTCGATCTTACGGGCGCGGGCCACCGTCAGCTTGTCCTCTTCGGAAAGCTCGTCCATGCCGAGAATGGCAATGATGTCCTGCAGAGACTTGTAGCGCTGCAGCATCTCCTGAACCGACCGGGCGACCTCGTAATGCTCCTCGCCGACGATCCGCGGATCGAGCATGCGCGAGGTGGAATCGAGCGGATCGACCGCCGGGTAAATGCCCTTTTCCGAAATGGCGCGGTTCAACACCGTCGTCGCATCGAGGTGGGCGAAGGAGGTGGCCGGCGCCGGGTCGGTCAGATCGTCGGCAGGCACGTAAATGGCCTGCACCGAGGTGATCGAACCCTTGGTCGTCGTGGTGATGCGCTCCTGCAAGGCACCCATATCGGTGGAGAGCGTCGGCTGATAGCCCACGGCCGAAGGAATACGACCGAGAAGCGCCGACACTTCCGAACCCGCCTGCGTGAAGCGGAAGATGTTGTCGACGAAGAACAGAACGTCCTGGCCCTGGTCGCGGAAATATTCGGCGACCGTCAGACCGGCGAGGCCGACACGCGCACGCGCTCCGGGAGGCTCGTTCATCTGGCCATAGACAAGGGCGCATTTGGATCCCTCGGTCGAACCGTTGTTCTCCTTCGGGTCCTTGTTCACGCCGGATTCGATCATCTCGTGGTAGAGATCGTTGCCTTCGCGGGTGCGCTCACCCACGCCGGCGAAGACCGAATAACCACCATGCGCCTTGGCGACGTTGTTGATCAGCTCCTGGATGAGCACCGTCTTGCCGACGCCAGCACCACCGAACAGGCCGATCTTACCGCCACGAGCGTACGGCGCCAGAAGATCGATGACCTTGATGCCGGTGACGAGAATCTCAGATTCGGTCGACTGCTCCATGTAAGACGGCGCTTCCTGGTGGATGCCGCGCGTCTCGGAGGTCTTGATCGGACCGGCCTGGTCGATCGCCTCGCCGATGACGTTCATGATACGGCCCAGCGTCTCGTCGCCGACCGGCACCGCGATGGCACGCCCGGTGTTCTTGACCTCCTGGCCGCGCGCCAGGCCTTCGGTCAGATCCATGGCGATGGTGCGCACCGTGTTCTCACCGAGGTGCTGCGCCACTTCCAAAACCAGACGGTTTCCATGGTTGTCCACTTCGAGGGCGTTTAGGATCGCCGGCAGCTCGCCGTCGAACTCGACGTCCACGACGGCGCCCATCACCTGCGCGACGCGTCCCATGTTTGTCTCAGCCATGCCTTTATCCTTGTCCTCTCCCGGGGCGCCGCTCGCACGAACCCAGGACTGATCTCTTATATTCGCCGTTCATCGGCGCGTTAAAGCGATTCTGCACCGGAGATGATTTCGATCAACTCTGTCGTGATCTGGGCCTGCCGCTGACGATTGTACGACAGGGACAGCTTGTCGATCATTTCGCCGGCATTGCGCGTCGCATTGTCCATCGCCGTCATGCGCGCGCCCTGTTCGGAGGCACCGTTCTCCAGAAGAGCCCGGAAGATCTGCACGGCGAGATTGCGCGGCAGCAGATCGGCGAGGATCGTCTCCTCGTCCGGCTCATACTCGTAATGCAGCGAAGTGTCCGCCTCCTCCACATCTCCGAGATCGACGGGGATGACCCGCTGAGCGACCGGCACCTGCGTGATCACCGATTCGAACCGCGAATAATAGATCGTCGCGACGTCGAAGACGCCCTCATCGAACATTTTGAGGAGCTTGTCCGCCACGCCCAGTGCATCGCTGAAAGCGAACTGCCGCACACCGCGGAAGTCTGTGCGATCCACGATTTCCTTCTCGAACTCGCGGCGCATCATGTCGTTGCCCTTCTTGCCGACAAGAAAGAGCTTGACCGTCTTGCCCTCGCCCACGAGCCGACGCGCATCCATGCGCGCCTTGCGGACGATCGAGGCATTGAAAGCGCCGGCGAGACCGCGCTCGGCGGTAAAGACGACGAGCAGATGCACGTCGTCCTTGCCCGTTCCGGCGATGAGCGCCGGCGCGCTCTCGCTGCCGGCGACCGAGGCCCCAATATTGGCGAGCACCTTTTCCATGCGCTCCGCATAGGGTCGGGCCGCGACAGCCGCCTCTTGGGCTTTACGCAGCTTCGCCGCGGCCACCATTTGCATGGCCTTGGTGATCTTCTGCGTCGCCTTAACCGAGGCGATTCGGTTGCGTAGGTCCTTTAGGCTCGCCATGAGCCGCTTCTCCTCAGAGCTTTACGCCGCGAAATTCTTGGCGAATTTGTCGAGGATCGCCGTCAGCTTCTCACGGAGTTCGTCCGAAAGCTGCTGCTCGGTGCGGATCTGGTCGAGCACATCCTGGTGCTCGTTGCGCATCAGAACCAGGAGCCCGTCCTCGAAAGGACGCACGTCCGCAACCCTGATCTTGTCCAGATAGCCGTTGACGCCTGCATAGATGACGACGACCTGCTCCTCGGTTTTGAGCGGCGAGAACTGCGGCTGCTTCAACAGCTCCGTCAGACGCGCACCGCGATCGAGAAGACGCTGCGTGGCGCGGTCGAGGTCGGAACCGAACTGCGCGAATGCCGCCATTTCGCGGTACTGCGCAAGCTCGCCCTTAATCGAACCGGCAACCTGCTTCATCGCCTTGATCTGAGCCGCCGAACCGACACGCGACACCGACAGACCGACATTCACCGCCGGACGGATACCCTGGTAGAAGAGATCCGTCTCCAGGAAGATCTGACCGTCGGTAATGGAGATGACGTTGGTCGGAATATAGGCCGACACGTCATTCGCCTGCGTTTCGATCACCGGCAGAGCCGTCAGGGAACCAGAACCGTAATCGTCGTTCATCTTCGCCGCGCGCTCCAGGAGCCGCGAATGCAGATAGAAGACGTCGCCCGGATAGGCCTCGCGTCCTGGCGGACGACGAAGGAGCAGCGACATCTGACGATAAGACACGGCCTGCTTGGAGAGATCGTCATAGGCGATCAGGGCGTGCATGCCGTTATCGCGGAAGAACTCACCCATCGCGCAGCCGGTGAACGGCGCCAGATACTGCATCGGAGCAGGATCGGAGGCTGTCGCCGCGATGATGATGGAATATTCCAGTGCGCCGCGCTCTTCGAGCGTCTTGGCGAACTGCGCGACCGTCGAACGTTTCTGACCGACGGCGACGTAGATGCAATAAAGGATCCGATCATCATCCTTGCGGTCCCAGGCGGGCTTCTGGTTGAGGATCGTATCGAGAATGATGGCCGACTTGCCGGTCTGGCGGTCGCCGATGATGAGCTCGCGCTGGCCGCGGCCGATCGGGATGAGCGCGTCGATAGCCTTGAGGCCAGTCGACATCGGCTCGTGCACCGATTTGCGCGGGATGATGCCCGGCGCTTTCACGTCGACGCGGCGCTTCTCGGTCGAATCGATCGGGCCCTTGCCGTCGATCGGATTGCCGAGACCGTCGACGACTCGTCCGAGCAGGCCCTTGCCGACCGGCACTTCAACGATGGCACCTGTCCGCTTGACGGTGGAGCCTTCCTTGATCTCCCGGTCGGAGCCGAAGATGACGACGCCGACATTGTCTTCTTCGAGGTTCAACGCCATGCCGCGAATGCCGCCGTCGAACTCGACCATCTCACCGGCCTGAACCTTGTCGAGGCCGTAGACGCGGGCGATGCCGTCACCGACGGACAGGACCTGGCCAACCTCGGTGACCTCGGCTTCCTTGCCGAAATTCTTGATCTGCTCCTTCAGGATCGAGGAGATCTCTGCGGCCCGAATATCCATCAGCTGGCCTCTTTAAGACGTGATTTCATCATGTTGAGCTTGGTCCTGAGCGAGGTGTCAATCATCTGCGAACCGAGCTTGACGACGAGGCCGCCAAGAATCGCAGGATCGACCTTGAGATCGAGATTGGCATCCTTGCCGAGGCGCTCTTTCAGCGCCGCTTTCAGGGCGCTTTTTTGCTCCTCGCTCAAGGCCTGCGCCGCAGTGACATGGGCCGTCGCTTCGCCGCGATGCTCCGCGGCGCGCCGCTTGAACGACCGAATGACGCCGGGCAGCGTGAACAGCCGCCTGTTCTGCGCCAGAACGCCGACGAAATTCGCCGCAAGGCTAGCAATGCCTGCGCGTTCGTTCAGCGCTTTCATCGCCCCGAGCTGATCCTCGGAGGAGAAAGCCGGGCTTTCGACGAGCCTGCGGAAATCGGCACTCTCGTCGAGCATCTGCGAATAGCGATCGAGATCGGCTTCGACCTGTTCGAGAGCCGATTCCTCCAGCGCCAGCTCAAACAAAGCCGCCGCATACCGATCAGCCACGCCAGATACAGGGGAGGAGGAGTCCGCCACGCGTTTCCTATCTCTTGCTAGAGCTCCGGATCGTTGCTCCGGAAGCAGGTGGGTTTAGACAACCGTGGAGGGGCCGGGGCCCCCCTCATGCCAAGCCGGGGGCCCCTTAGCACAGCGTTTTGGGGGGTGCAACACGGCGAGCGGCCCCGAGGCCGACAAACGCCGCCACCCCTACGAAAGGTTTGCCTCCGCGGAAGTCGCCGAAAGCGCTGCGCGCTTGCCTCCCCGGCGACCACGGGACACGGCGATTTTGGCGATTCCCCGCCATGAGAATTGATTAACCATTTCTTTTAACCTTTCGCGGCATTGCTTGTCACCGCAACACGCAGTCTGGGGGCGGCAAATGCGTTTTGGACGAGCAACAAAAATCACACTCGCTTGCGCTCTGGGATTGGGTCTCGCGGCTGTTCAAGGCAGGGCGCTGGCGGCAGATTTCGGCGTTTCCGCAAAATCTGGTGCGCTCAACTGCTCCTATAGCGCAACGCTCGGCACGAGATATTGGTACGCGACCGGCAACACCGAAAAGACGCTCTACGATTCGACCGGAGACATCAGGCTCTCCCGCCTGACCTACGACGATCTCGATACCCATGCCGGAGAAGTCTTCGGCGAGATCACCGATGATGGGATTTTCGCCAAGGGCAATGCCGGCCTCGGCTGGAGCCTGCGCGGCTCGTTGCAGGACGAGGACTTCCCGCCGGTCCTTCCGGACTATTCGAGCACGAAAAGCGATCAGGACGACGGCCACGTCTATTACGTCACCATCGACGGCGGCAAATACCTCATTGAACGGCCGAACGTACGTCTTGGCGTGTTTGCCGGCTACAATTGGCTGCGCCAGCAGGTGCACGCCTATGGGTGCCAGCAGGAAGCCGCTTTCGAGATCTGCCAGCCGGGCGATGTTCCCGACGGCGCAAAAGTCATTTCGCAAGAGAACGACTGGCACTCGGCACGCATCGGCATGAAAGCCGATGCTCTTATCGGCGATCGCATCCTGGTGAGCGCCGAGGGCGCAATCCTCCCCTATGTCTATCTCGACGGGGCCGATTCGCATCACCTGCGCCCCGACCTCGCCGGTTCGATCCCCGAAACGGGCACCGGCTGGGGCTACCAGCTTGAGGGAATGGTCAATTACCGGCTGAACGACAGCTTCACGATCGGTCTCGGCGGCCGCTACTGGCACATGGAGACGGACGGCAACGCCCATTTCGAGAACATTGCCGCCGGCGGCACGGCTCAGGACGAAGACTGGTCGGTCGATATGTTTGGCGTGACTGCACAGGCGGCCGTTACCTTCTGAAGAAACTGCAACCGCAGGCACGCGCCGTCCCAAGTCCTCAAATCATCGTTATCTTGCCGGAGCACCGAAGCACGACCACGTCCTACGAAGCTCAGAGGAAGCTCTGCGGGTCGACATCGACGGCGACCCTGAGGTTGCCGCGGGCCTTCGGGGCCGCGGCGAGCCAGGCCCGCAGCCAGCGGTGCAGCTGGTTGGAAGAGGCCGCACGGACCAGAAGCCGGAAGCGATAGCGGCCGCGGATGAGCGCCAGCGGCGCTTCGGCCGGACCCAAGAGCTCCACCCCCTCTTCGCGCGGCGCGGACCGCGCCATCGCCCGGGCATGCTCCTGCGCCGCGGCACGCTCCGGCCCGCTGACGATGATGCCGGCGAGGCGCGAAAACGGCGGCAGGCCGCCCCGGCGCCGGCTTTCCACCTCGGCCTCGAAGAACGCCTCCGGCTGACCACCCGCCAGCGCCGTCATGACCGGATGGCCGGGCTGCCAGGTCTGCAGGAAAGCCCGGCTGGACTGGCCGGCCCGTCCGGCCCGACCCGCGACCTGGGTCAAAAGCTGGAAGGTCCGCTCCGCCGCGCGCGGATCGCCCTGCGCCAGGCCAAGATCGGCATCGACGACACCGACGAGCGTAAGTTTCGGGAAATTGTGACCTTTGGCGACGAGCTGCGTGCCGATGATGATGTCGGCTTCGCCCTTTTCGACGGCGGCGAGTTCCAGCCGCAGCCGCTGCACGCCGCCGGCGAGATCGCTCGATAAAACGAGGCTCCTCGCCTCCGGAAAGAGATCGAGCGCCTCTTCCTGCAGCCGCTCTACCCCGGGCCCGCAGGCGACGAGACTGTCCTCGGCACCGCAGGCCGGACAGGCTTCGGGCCGCCTTTCTTCATGCCCGCAATGATGGCAGGCCAGTACGCCGCGAAACCGATGTTCGACGAGCCATGTCGAACAATTCGGGCAGGTGAAGCGGTGGCCGCAATGGCGGCAGAGCGTCAGGGGCGCGTAACCGCGACGGTTGAGGAAGAGAAGCGCCTGGTGGCCCTGCGCCAGGGTCTGCCGGACGGCTTCGACGAGCTTCGGTGACAAGGAGCGGCCGCGCTCCGGCGGAGCTTCGCGCAGATCGACGACGTCGACGTCGGGCAGGCCCGCGCCGCTGTAGCGCTGGTCGAGATGGATGTGACGGTAGCGCCCGCGCTGCGCGTTGACCCGACTTTCGACGGACGGCGTCGCCGACGACAGCACCACCGGGAAGCCCGCGAGATGGCCATAAGCGACGGCCATGTCGCGGGCATGGTAGATGACGCCCTCTTCCTGCTTGTAGGCGCCGTCATGCTCTTCATCGACGACGACGAGGCCGAGTTCGCAAAACGGCAGAAAGAGCGCCGAGCGCGCCCCGACGACGGCGCGAACCGTCCCGTCGGCAACCCCGCGCCAGACGCGTTCGCGCAATTTCGGCGACATCTCCGAATGCCATTCCGCCGGCGGCGAGCCGAAGCGAGCGGCGAAACGTTCAAGCGCCTGCGAGGTCAGGGCGATTTCCGGCATCAAAATCAAAACCTGGCGGCCCTTTTCGAGGGCCTCCGCCGCGGCCTCGAAAAACACCTCGGTCTTGCCGGCACCGGTCACGCCGTCGATGAGAGCGACCGAAAACGCCTCATCGCGCACAAGCGCACGCAATTGCGCGCCGGCCTCGGCCTGCGCACCGGAGAGCTCCGGCGGCGCGAAATCGGGGACCGGCGAGCGTGTGACGGGGCGCGGCGGCAGAAGCACCATCTCCAGCGCGCCCTGTTTGACGAGCCCGTCGACCACTGAGGCAGAAACGCCCGCCGCCGTGGCAAGGCCGCTTTTCGACCAGGCGAGACCATCGCCCGCCAGATCGAGAACGCGCTGGCGCGCGGCGGTCGACCGATCCGGCGCCATCCCCGTTACGCGCACGGCCGCAACCGGCTTCTCCGGGGCGAGCGCCGCCGTCACGCGCAGCGCCATGCGCAACACCATGCCTGGCGGCGACAATGTGTAATCGGCGACGAAATCGACCAGGCGCATCAGCGGATGCGGCAGCGGTAAGGCCGGAAGGACCGCTTCGATCGGCTTCAGTTTCCCGGCATTGAGCGTTTGCGGCGCCTCATCGTCCCAGACGACACCCAATACCTCGCGGGGCCCGAGCGGCACGACGACAATCGTTCCGGGTTCGAGCGGGCGGTCGGCAAGATAGGTGTAACTGCGCTCGAGGGCGTAGGGGAGAAGCACCTGGAGCGGAAACGTATCAGGCAAGCAAGCCTCGGCTTTCGTTGAATCCGCTGAACGAGCCTAAGCGGTCCCGGACACGCCTTCCAAGCGCGGTGGGCGGCGATTCGCAAGCATGAAGCAAAATCGCGACGCCGATGAAGCGCATTTGCGAAAGTTGGAACCCGGCATTGCCTCTCCAGTTGGCTAGGCAAACAAAGCGGATCTTTTTCTTGCCAGAACTTCCCCTGTCTTTCGCGCTCGGGCTCTTCGTCGTAGCCGCGGCCACCATCGCCTTTATTGGCACGAAGCTCACCTCCGTCGCCGACGTTCTGGCCGACCGCACAGGGCTCGGCGAGGCGATCGCGGGGGCGGTGCTTTTAGGGGCGACGACATCGGCGGCCGGCACGGTCACCTCGGTGACGGCAGCCGCCACCGGCAACATCGATCTCGCTTACGCCAATTCGCTCGGCGGCATCGCCGCGCAGACCGCCTTCCTCGCTCTTGCCGACATCGCCTATCGCAAGGCCAATCTGGAACACGCGGCCGCCGATCCAACCAATCTCTCGCAATCGGCGCTGCTCATCCTTCTCCTCAGCGTTCCGATGATCGCGGGCGTGCTCCCGCCGGTCACTGTCTTCGGCGTGCATCCGGCAAGCATCATCCTGATCGCAATCTACATTTTTGGTCTGAGGCTCGGTCGCCAGGACCGGGATCAGCCGATGTGGAAGCCTTTCGATACCGCCGAGACCCGGCACGACGTGCCGGAAGAAGACGAGAAAGGCCGCTCCACGCTCAACCTGGCGCTTTCATTTGCGGGGATGGTGATCGTCGTCGCCATTGCGGGCTACGTGGTGGCGGAGACCGGAACGACGATCGCCCAGAAGACCGGCATCAGCGGCAGCGTCGTCGGCGCTTTGATGACGGCGACCGTCACCTCGCTGCCCGAGCTCGTCACCACCCTCGCCGCGGTGCGGCGGGGCGCCTTGCAACTCGCCCTTGGCGGCATCATCGGGGGCAACACGTTCGACGTTCTGTTCCTGTCGGCTGCCGACGTCGCCTACCGCGACGGCTCCATCTACAACGCCATCGATCCCTCGACGCAATTCTGGGCACTGGTCGGCATCGCCATGACCGCCGTGCTCCTCCTCGGTCTCATCCGGCGCGAGCGCTACGGCTTCGCCAATGTGGGTTTCGAAACAGTGGGAATCCTTGTGCTTTACGTGGGGGCCGTGCTCGCCTCCGCCTTGGCGCTTTAGGGGCTTTGCCACGACCGCCCGCCAAGGATTGAGAGAAGGGCTGCACGGCGCCTTTGCAAGGCGTGCATGCACGTCGTGCCTTCAAAGGCGGGGATGAAAGCTCTAGAGAGGGCAGACGATTATCACGCGCGACGACAAGCGCAGCGATGAGGCAAACGCTATGAAATTCTTCGTGGACACCGCCGACACCGCCGAGATCCGCGAGCTTGCAGAAGCCGGGCTCCTCGACGGCGTCACCACCAACCCCTCGCTGATCATGAAGGCGGGGCGACCGATCACCGACGTCATCGCAGAGATCTGCGATGTCGTATCGGGACCGGTTTCGGCCGAAGTGGCGGCGACCGATTACGACACGATGTTGAAAGAGGGCCGCAAGCTCGCCGAGATCGCCGACAACGTCGCGATCAAGGTGCCGCTGACATTGGACGGCCTCAAGGCCTGCCGCACCTTCGCGAACGAGGGCCGGATGGTGAACGTGACTTTGTGCTTTTCCGCCAACCAGGCCCTGCTCGCGGCCAAGGCCGGCGCGGCGTTCATCTCGCCCTTCATCGGTCGGCTCGATGACATCAATCTCGATGGCATGGAGCTGATCGAAGAGATCCGCATCATCTACGACAATTATCCGAACTTCGAGACGGAGATCCTGGCGGCCTCCGTGCGCACGCCCAACCATGTGAAGCAGGCGGCAATGATCGGTGCCGATGTGGTGACGGTGCCGCCGCAGGTGCTGCGCTCCCTCATCAAGCACCCGCTCACGGACAAGGGTCTCGAGGCCTTCCTGGCGGATTGGAAGAAAGCGGGTCAGTCAATCCTCTGACTCAAATGAAAAAGGGTGCAGAACCAAGATTTTACGCCCCTATGCATTTGTTTAACCATGGCGCGTGATACTCGCGCCATGGCCACCGAAGAGACCTTTCTCGTCACGCTTGCGCCCGACCTCGCCGCACTTTTGCAGCGTTGGCTGAGCTATCTCCGCGACGAGAGGCGATTGTCGCCGAAGACCCTCGAAGCCTATGAGCGCGATCTTTCGCAGCTGGCGCAATTTTTGACGAAACATCTCGGCGCGCCTCCGGGAATCGCTGACATCGCCGCCCTCACGCCCGCCGATATTCGCGCTTTCCTCGCCGCCCGCCGCGCGTCCGGAGCAGGTTCGCGCAGCCTCGCCCGCCAGCTCGCCGCGTGCCGCTCGCTTGCCCGCTTCTGCGCCCGGCACGACATCCCGACCACCTCGGCTTTCGAGGCCGTGCGCAGCCCGAAGCAGAAGAATAGCCTCCCAAAGGCCCTGTCGGTCACCGATACGCTGACGCTGACGGATGCGGCTGACACATTGACCGAGGAGCCATGGCTGGCCGCACGCGACCGCGCCGTCCTTCTCCTGCTTTACGGCAGCGGCTTGCGCATCTCCGAAGCGCTCGGCATTGCGCGCGCCGATGCGCCGGTCGGGGGCCGCGACACGCTTCGTGTCACCGGCAAGGGCGGCAAGACGCGGATCGTCCCGGTTCTGCCAAAGGTCAGCGAGGCGATCGAAGCCTATATTCGTCTCTGTCCCTATCTTCTGGCCCCGAGCGAGCCTCTGTTCCGCGGCGCCAAGGGCGGCGCTCTGTCGGCCCGCATCATCCAGAAACTGGTGGAGCGGCTCCGCTCTGCCCTGGGTCTGGAGCCGACCGTCACACCACATGCGCTGCGCCATTCCTTCGCCACGCACCTTCTTGGCGACGGCGGGGATCTCAGGACGATCCAGGAGCTTTTGGGTCATGCGAGCCTGTCGACGACGCAGGTCTATACCAATGTCGATGCGGCGAGGCTCCTCGATATTTATGCAAAGGCGCATCCACGCGCCGCCAATCACCGGCATTCGTGACCGTTTTTCTCAAGTCATCACGTTTTCGAGATGGCGAATATTGAGGCAGAATCGATCTTAGCGCAGCCTTCTTTCCGCCCTAGCTTACTTTTCGGACATGAGCACAGGCTTTGTCCGTGGAGAGACAAGAGGAAACAAGGAGAGATTCATGCGTAAGGTTTTGACATGTGTCAGCGCGACCGCCGCCTTCCTCCTGCTGGCATCTGCCGCCAGCGCCGATTGCAGCTTTCACCGCCAGCAGGTGATGGCCTCCAAAGCGCCGGCCGCTGAGGAAAAGGTGGCGATGGCGACGCCAGCGACCCTGCCGACGGCCGTCACCAGCACCGAAAGCCACACGGCAGCAAAAAATAACTGCGCGCAGGGCGATCAGTCGTGCGTGAGCGGAACCAAATAGGACCCTGCACGTTTTCCAGATACTCCAGTCCAGGTTGCCAAAAGCAACCGGATCAAATTTACGCCGGCCACAGGCCGGCGTTTTTTTTGCCCCACGTTTTTATGGCACGGTCAGACCCGGCCGGTGGCCGGGCCCGCGGGCCGGACCCCCGGGCTTTGATGAGACGTCAGATATGGATGGGTTTGAACCAGGCGGCCATCGCCGCCTCGCGGACGGCCTCCGACATCGTCGGATGCGCATGGCAGGTGCGCGCCAGATCTTCCGCAGCACCTGAGAATTCCATGAGGACGGCCGCCTCGTGGATCATCTCTCCGGCACCCCGTCCCACGATATGCACGCCAAGCACCTGATCGGTCTTTTCGTCGGCCAGCACTTTGACGAAGCCGTCGGTGGCATTCATCGCGCGGGCGCGCCCATTGGCGCTGAAGGGGAATTTGCCACTGCGATAGGCGATACCGGCCTCTTTCAGGTCCTCTTCCGAGCGTCCGACGACGGCGATTTCCGGCTCCGTATAGACAACGCTCGGAATCACCTCGTAATTGACGTGGCCCTTCTGGCCGGCAAGAATTTCGGCAACGGCCGTGCCTTCATCCTCAGCCTTATGGGCGAGCATCGGTCCGGCGATCGCGTCGCCGATCGCGTAGATGCCCTCGACATTCGTCTTGTAATCCTTGGCGGTGGCAACGCGGCCGCGCTCGTCGAGCGCAACCCCCGCCTCTTCGAGCCCGAGCCCCGCCGTATAGGGACGCCGGCCGATTGCCACGAGCACGATATCGGCATCGAGCTTCTCCGCATCCCCGCCCTTGACCGGCTCGACGGAGACACGCAGGCCCTTCTTTTCGGTTTCGACACCCGTCACCTTGGTGCCGAGACGGAAGTCGATGCCTTGCTTCTTGAAGAGGCGCTGGGCCTGTTTGGCCACCTCCCCGTCCATGCCGGGCAGGATGCGATCGAGGAATTCCACGACCGTGACCTTCGCCCCGAGCCGCCGCCACACGGAACCGAGTTCGAGGCCGATGATACCAGCACCGACGACGACGAGCTTCTCCGGCACCTTACCGAGCTTCAGCGCGCCGGTTGAGGACACGATCTTCTTTTCGTCGACCTCCACTCCCGGCAGGGGTGCCGATTCGGAACCGGTCGCGATGACGATCGCCTTGGTGGAAAGGCGCGTCGCCTCCCCCTTCTCGGGCCTCACCTCGACCTCGCCTGCCTGGACGATGCGCCCGACACCCTCGAAGGTGTCGATCTTGTTCTTCTTGAAGAGGTAGGCGACGCCGTCGACGTTCGCCTTCACCGTCTTGTCCTTGTGCGCCAGCATCGCTTCGAGATCGAGCTCGGGCTTCACCTTGATGCCGAAATCAGCGAAGCCATGCGCCGCCTGCTCGAACATCTCGGAGGTGTGCAAAAGCGCCTTGGAAGGAATGCAACCGACATTGAGACAGGTGCCGCCAAACGTCGGGCGCTTTTCCACGACTGCCGTCTTGAGCCCGAGCTGGGCGGCGCGGATGGCGCAGACGTAGCCGCCCGGTCCGCTGCCGATGACGATGAGATCGTAAGTGTCAGGCATGTCGGCTGATTACTCCAGAATTCTCGAAGGATAGGTCACTAAGGTAGGTGGCGGCCCCGCCGCATCAACGACTGGTGAAAGCGAGACGCAGGCCGAAACCGGCGAACGCGATGGCCACGGTCCGCTGCAGCCAGCGCATAAGCCGGGCGTTTTGCAAGACCTTTGCGCGCATGGCAGCCGCAAACACGCCATAGAGGACGAAAACGACGAACGTCATTGCCATGAACAAAAGGGACAGGACGAGGAGTTCACCCGTCGGCGAAGCTTCCCCCGGCGTGATGAACTGCGGCAGGAAGGCGACGAAGAAGATCGACAGCTTCGGGTTCAGAACATTGAGAAGAATACCGTTGCGCACGATCGATAGCGCACGCTTCGGCGTCTCCTCTCGGCTCGAGAGCGCCAGCGGTCCTGCCGATTTGAGCGTCTGCCAAGCGAGATAGAGAAGATAAGCGACGCCGAGATACTTTATGAAGGCGAAAAGCGTGGCGCTCGCATGCAAGAGTGCGGCAAGGCCGAGGATCGAGGCCGTCAGATGCGGCACGATGCCGAGCGTACATCCGAAGGCGGCGATGATTGCGCGCCGTTGCCCGCCGGACAACCCGGCCGCCAGCGTATAGATGACGCCGGTGCCGGGAATGAGAATGATCAAAAGCGAGGTGACGAAGAATTCGACGCCCATGGGCCCCCCTTCGTCGCGGCCCTGACCCTACAGCGCCGATTCTAGAAGAACAGCGCCCAAAGCATCAGCAAAATGCCGCCGACGGAAATCATCCAAACGATGCTGCGGATATAAGGAATACCGAAAAGATAGAGCGGCAGATAGACGATACGCGCCCAGAACCAGACATGCGCGCCGATTTCTCCAAGGCCACCGGTCTTGTCGGTCGCGGCAAGTGCCAGCGCCATCGCCACGAAGGCCGGATACGTCTCGAGAAAATTCTTGAGCGCCCGCGACGAACGCCCGGCCATGACGCCCCAGGCCTTGTTGCCCTCGTCGCGCGGGCTCGCGTTGTAAGCGAGGCCAGTCTCCCGCGTCGCCGCACCGGACTGGACGATGATATGGACGATAAGGAGGATGACGCTCCAGCCAAGAAGCGTCATCTCCATGGATAGCCCGGCCGCTGCCGCTTCCATTCAAGCCCCCCTGGTGATGCCTTAGAGATCGAGCACGAGACGCTGCGGATCTTCGATCGCCTCCTTGATGCGGACGAGGAACGTCACCGCTTCCTGACCATCGACGACGCGGTGATCGTAGGAAAGCGCCAGATACATCATCGGGCGAACCACGACCTGACCGTTCCGCACGACCGGCCGTTCCTCGATGCGGTGCATGCCGAGAATGCCCGATTGCGGCGCGTTGAGGATCGGCGTCGACATCAAGGAGCCGTAGACGCCACCATTGGAGATGGTGAAGGTGCCGCCCTGCATGTCCTGAAGGGTCAGGGATCCGTCGCGCGCCTTCTTTCCGAGAGAGCCGATCTCCTTCTCGATTTCGGCCACCGACATGTCCTGCGCATCACGCACGACCGGCACGACGAGGCCCTTGTCGGTCCCGACGGCCACGCCGATGTGGTAATAGTTCTTGTAGACGAGATCGGTGCCATCGATCTCAGCATTGACGGCCGGGATCTCCTTGAGCGCGGCCACCGCCGCCTTCACGAAGAAGCCCATGAAGCCGAGCCGGACGCCATGCTTCTTCTCGAAGAGGTCGCGGTAGGTTTTCCGGAGATCCATGACGGCGCCCATGTCCACGTCATTGAACGTGGTGAGCATCGCCGCGGTGTTCTGTGCCTCTTTCAGCCGCCGCGCGATGGTCTGGCGGAGGCGGGTCATCTTCACCCGTTCTTCGCGCGTCTCGTCGGCTTCCGGCGACGGAGCACGGGGTGCCGAGGGCTTCGCCTGCGGCTGCTCGGAGCCCTGTTCGAGCGCCTTCAGCACATCGCCCTTGAGAACCTGGCCCTTCTTGCCGGACCCATCCATATCGGCTGCGGCGAGGCCCTTTTCTTCCATCATTTTAGCTGCAGACGGCGCGGGCTTGCGCTCGCCGGCAGCGGGCGCCGTTTCCGTGTTCTCCGCCTTGGGCGCCGATGCCTCCGCCGTCTTCGCCCCCTTGGCGCCGACACGGATGCGACCGAGAACCTGGCCGACGGTCACCGTCTCGCCCTGCTTCTTGATGATTTCAGCCAAGACACCGGCGGCCTGCGCCGGGATTTCCTGCGCCGCCTTGTCGGTCTCGAGTTCGACGACGGCCTCGTCCAGGGCGACTTCCTCGCCCTCCTGCTTCAACCATTCGCCGACATCGGCCTCTGTCACGGATTCACCGGCGGAGGGAACGACGATGTCGATGAGCTCGCCTTCCCCGCTTCCATCCTCTGAGGCCGGCTCGGCAGCCGGCGCCGCGGCGGACTTTTCAGCCTTGCCGCTGCCGTTGGACGCTGCGGCAGCCGGCTTTTCTGCCGGTTTCGCCTTGCCGTCGCCCGCGGCGATGGAGCCGAGAAGCGTGCCGACTTCGACGGTCTCGCCTGCCTTGACGACGATCGATTCCAGCGTGCCTTCGGAAGGTGCCGGCACTTCCACCGTGACCTTGTCGGTTTCAAGTTCGACGAGCGGCTCGTCCCGAGACACCGCCTCGCCTTCCTTCTTGAACCACTGGCCGACGGTGGCTTCCGTGACCGATTCGCCAAGCGTCGGAACCTTGATGTCCGTTGTCATTGATCGTCCCGTTTCGTCGCGCCGTTGCGGCGCCTGTCAGAAGCTACAATTGAGCGCCCGGCCTAATCGCCAAGCGCCTCTTCAAGAAATTTCGCCCGTTGCTGCAGATGCCGCGACATGACCCCCGTGGCAGTCGCCGCCGAGGCTGGCCGGCCAGCATAGCGCGGCTTCTCTTGGGGCAACTCCAGCGTGTTCAGGATATTGACCAGGCGCGGCTTCACGAAAGCCCAGCCGCCCATATTTTTGGGCTCTTCCTGACACCAGACGAGCTCCGCCTTCGGGAAGCGCGCCATCTGCTTGGTGAGCGCCGTCATCGGGAACGGGTAAAACTGTTCCAGCCGCAAGAGATAGACATCGTCGATGCCGCGGTTTTCGCGCTCCTCGAAGAGATCGTAATAGACCTTTCCGGAGGAGACGACGACACGGCGGATGTCCGCATCCGGCTTGAGGCGGATTCCCTCGCCCTCGTTGCGATCGGCATCGTCGAAGAGAATCCGATGGAAGGACGTGTCCTTGACGAATTCATCGAGCTTGGACACCGCCCGCTTATGGCGCAGCAGGCTCTTTGGCGTCATCAAAATGAGCGGCTTGCGGAAGTTGCGGTGCAGCTGACGGCGCAGAATGTGAAAGTAATTGGCAGGCGTCGTGCAATTGGCGACCTGCATGTTGTCTTCCGCGCACATCTGCAGGAAGCGCTCCAGCCGGGCCGACGAATGCTCCGGCCCCTGCCCCTCGTAGCCATGCGGCAAGAGACAGACGAGGCCGGACATTCGAAGCCATTTGCGCTCGGCCGAGGAGATGAACTGGTCGAAGATCACCTGCGCGCCGTTGGCGAAGTCGCCGAACTGAGCTTCCCACAGGGTCAAACCGCGCGGCTCGGAAACCGAATAGCCGTATTCGAACCCGAGAACGGCTTCTTCCGACAGCATCGAATTGACGACTTCGAAGGTCTCCTGCTTGCGACCGAGATTGTTGAGCGACACGTAGCGCTCTTCCGTCTCCTGGTCGTACAGCACCGTGTGGCGCTGCGAGAAGGTGCCGCGTTCAACGTCCTGGCCGGAAAGCCGCACCTTGTGGCCCTCGGAAAGCAGACTGCCAAAGGCGAGCGCTTCGCCCATCGCCCAGTCGATGCCCTCGCCCGTTTCCAGCATCTTCCGCCGATTGTCGAGGAAGCGCCGGATGGTCTTGTGGATCTTGAAATCCTTCGGCGCCTCGGTCAGCGCCATGCCGATCTGGTTGAGGCGATCGAGCTCGACGCCCGTGCGTCCGACCCGACGTTCGTCGGAGGCTTTCGGCGTCGTCAGCCCCATCCACATGCCGTCGAGCCAGTCGGCCTTGTTCGGCTTGTAGTTCTGGCCAACCTCGAACTCCTCATCGAGCTGCGCACGCCACTCGGCCTTGCGCTCTTCGATCTGTTCTTCGCTCGTCAGGCCTTCTTCGATCAGCTTTTTCCCGTAGACCGCAAGCGTCGTCGGATGCTTGCGGATCTCGCGGTACATCAGCGGCTGCGTGAAGCTCGGCTCGTCGGACTCGTTATGCCCAAAGCGCCGATAGCAGAACATGTCGATTACGACCGGCTTCTTGAAGCGCTGGCGGAATTCCGTCGCCACCTTCGCCGCAAACACCACCGCCTCCGGATCGTCTCCGTTCACGTGGAAAATCGGCGCCTCGATCATCTTCGCGACATCGGAAGGATAAGGCGACGAGCGCGACAGGCGCGGATTGGTGGTGAAGCCGATCTGGTTGTTGATGATGAAATGGATCGAGCCGCCGGTGCGATGGCCTCTGAGGCCGGAAAGTCCGAAACATTCCGCGACGACGCCCTGGCCGGCAAAGGCCGCATCGCCGTGAATGAGAAGCGGCAGAACGCTCGAGCGCTCGCGAATGCCTTCCTCGTTTGGCTCTTCCCAGCGATCCTGCTTGGCGCGTGATTTGCCGAGCACCACCGGATCGACGATCTCAAGATGCGACGGGTTGGCGGTGAGGCCGAGATGCACCTTGTTGCCGTCGAATTCCCGGTCGGAGGAAGCGCCGAGATGGTACTTCACATCGCCCGAACCTTCGACGTCGTCGGGCTGCGCCGAGCCGCCCTTGAATTCGTGGAAGATGGCATGCAGCGGCTTGCCCATGACGAGGCCGAGCACGTTGAGCCGGCCGCGGTGGGCCATGCCGAAGGCGATTTCGCGCAGGCCGAGATGACCACCGCGCTTGATGATCTGTTCGAGCGCCGGGATCAGCGCTTCTGAACCGTCGAGGCCGAAGCGCTTCGTGCCGGTATATTTGATATCGAGAAACTTCTCGAAGCCTTCCGCCTCGATCAGCTTGTTGAGGATGGCGCGCTTGCCCTCGTCGGTAAAGGTGATCTCCTTGTCCGGGCCCTCGATGCGCTCCTGGATCCAACCCTTCTCGTCCGGGGCGGAGATATGCATGAACTCGACGCCGAGCGTCGAACAATAGGTGCGCCGAAGGATCGCCAGCATTTGCGGGATGGTGGCGAATTCGAGCCCGAGAACCCAATCGAGGAAGATCGGCCGCTCGTAATCGGCTTCAGTGAAGCCGTAGGACGAGGGATGCAGCTCCTCGTGGTCGCGCATGGCGGCGATGCCGAGCGGATCGAGGTTCGCGTGGAAATGGCCGCGCATACGATAGGCCCGGATCATCATCAAAGCGCGGACGGAATCCCGGGTCGCCTGCAGGACTTCCGGCTCTGAGAGATCGACGCCGGCCTTCTGGGCCTTGGCGCGGATCTTCGTATCGATATGCCGCTCGACGCCCTGCCAATTGCCATCGAGAGCGGAGACGAGTTCACCGTTTGCAACGATCGGCCAGTCGGGTCGCTGCCAGGGCGCGCCCCGCGCCTCACGGATGACGTCGTTCTTCTCGTCCTTCAGCTCTTGAAAAAAATCCCGCCATCCGTCGCCGACGGAGGCAGGATCGTTCTGGTAGCGCGCGTAAAGCTGCTCCAGGTATTCGGCGTTGCCGCCATAAAGAAACGAAGATTGTCGGAGGGCTTCGTTCGAGATTTGCCGTGCCATAGCCTTCCGCAGGAACTTATCCTACGCCTTTCCCGGTTTGCGCCGACGCCTGCCCCTGCGACGACCTGGCGCAATCTATACGCCTTTTGCAAACGCGCAGTTAGTGTAATCGGCCGCTTTCGCCAACTGCGAAACGATCCAAAAAGCGGAAATTTCCGCTCCACTTCTTCGCCTAGAGGGGATGGGGCGCCGCCCGCGCACGGCTCGCGGCGCGGCGCAAAAGGCTTCAGCCCTTGAGAACCTCCACCAGGGTGTCGCCAAGCTTGGCAGGCGAAGGAGAAACCACGATCCCCGCCTTTTCCATGGCGGCGATCTTGTCCTCGGCACCACCCTTGCCGCCGGAGATGACGGCGCCTGCATGACCCATCGTGCGCCCCGGAGGTGCCGTGCGCCCGGCGATGAAGCCGACGGTCGGCTTCCACCGGCCCTTCTTCTTCTCGTCGGCGAGAAACTGCGCGGCGTCTTCTTCTGCCGAACCGCCGATCTCACCGATCATGATGATCGATTCCGTCGCGTCGTCGGCGAGGAACATTTCCAGGATGTCGATGAATTCCGTGCCCTTCACCGGATCGCCGCCGATGCCGACGGCAGTCGTCTGGCCGAGCCCGGCATTCGTCGTCTGGAAGACAGCTTCATAGGTGAGCGTGCCGGAACGAGACACGACACCGACCGAGCCCTTCTTGAAGATCGAGCCTGGCATGATGCCGATCTTGCACTCTTCCGGCGTCAAAACGCCCGGACAATTGGGGCCGAGAAGCCGGGACTTCGACTTGTCGAGCTTCGCCTTCACCCTGACCATGTCCATCACTGGAATGCCTTCGGTGATGCAGACGATGAAGGGGACTTCCGCGTCGATCGCCTCTTCGATGGCAGCGCCGGCGCCGACTGGCGGCACATAGATGACCGAGGCCGTCGCGCCGGTCTTTTCCTTGGCTTCCGCGACGGAGGCGAAAATCGGCAGTTCGGCGGCGCCTTCGACGCCGTTCTCCCAGGTCTGTCCACCCTTTTTCGGATGCACGCCGGCAACCATCTTGGTGCCGTAATAAGCGAGCGCCTGCTCGGTATGGAACGTGCCGGTCTTGCCCGTCAGCCCCTGGACGATGACCTTGGTATTCTTGTCGACGAGAATGGACATCAGTTCTTGTCCTTCAGAATCTGTTTGATCTCGCGAAGCTCGGCGATCACCTCTCGGTTGACGGCAACGATCTCGTCGTTGATCGCTTTCACCTCTGCCACATGCTTCGAATAGCTGCGCATCTGCTTTTTCGACACGATCACCATCAAGCCGCCGAAGACGAGAAAGATGATGACCAGAGGAAGCCAGACAGCAATGAATTCAGCCATTGGTCAGCCTTTGACGGCTTGAACGATCTTCTTGGCCGCGTCGTCGAGATCATCGGCGGCGATGACGTTGAGACCGCTTTCCTCGATGATCTTCTTGCCGAGCGCCACATTGGTGCCCTCGAGGCGAACCACGAGCGGAACCGTAAGACCCACTTCCTTGACCGCAGCGATGACACCTTCCGCGATCACGTCGCAGCGCATGATGCCGCCGAAAATGTTGATCAGGATGCCCTTCACATTCGGATCGGCAGTGATGATCTTGAAGGCGGCCGTCACCTTTTCCTTCGAGGCGCCGCCACCGACATCGAGGAAGTTCGCCGGCTCCGCGCCGTAGAGCTTGATGATGTCCATCGTGGCCATGGCGAGGCCCGCACCGTTCACCATGCAACCGATATCGCCGGTGAGTGCCACATAGGCGAGATCGTGCTCGGAAGCTTCGATCTCTTTGGCATCCTCTTCGGTCTTGTCGCGCAGCTCCACGATCTCCGGATGCCGGAAGAGCGCATTGCCGTCGAAGGAGACCTTGGCGTCGAGAACGCGAAGATGCCCGTCCTTCATGACGATGAGCGGATTGATTTCCAGAAGGCTCATATCCTCGTCGGAGAAGGCCTTGTAGAGAATTCGGGCAAGCTGCCCGAATTCGTCTTTCGCCGGAGCCTCAAGCTCGAGCGCCTCGGCGAGCTTCGCCGCATCGGCATCGCTGACGCCGGAGAGCGGATCGATCGGCAGCGTCAGGATCTTGTCCGGCGTCTCTTCGGCGACGGTTTCGATGTCCATGCCGCCTTCGGTCGAGGCCACGAAGGCGACACGCCCGGTGCTGCGGTCGACGAGAAGCGAGAGATAGAGCTCGCGGGCGATATCGGCGCCGTCTTCGATGTAGAGCCGGTTGACCACCTTGCCCGCCGGCCCCGTCTGTTTGGTGACGAGGGTGTGGCCGAGCATTTCCTTAGCGTTGGCGACAACGTCCTCAACGCTTTTGGCGAGCCTCACGCCGCCTTTGGCATCCTCGCCGAGCTCCTTGAAGCGGCCCTTGCCACGGCCGCCTGCATGGATCTGGCTTTTGACGACATAAAGCGGACCCGGCAGCTTCTTGGCCGCCGCTTCCGCCTCGTCGACAGACGTGATCATGACGCCGGCAGCGACCGGTGCCCCGTATTCCTTGAGGACGGCCTTAGCCTGGTATTCGTGGATGTTCATCCGGCCCCCCGCCGTTTAGCTGTTGAGCGCCGGCTGGATCTTGCGGCAGGCCTCGATGAGACCCTGCACGGTGGCAACCGACTTCTCGAAATCCGCACGCTCGCTGCGGTCGAGCGAAATATCGACGACACGTTCCACGCCGCCGGCACCGATCACCGTCGGCACCCCGACATACATCTGGTCGAGACCGTATTCGCCTGAAAGCTGAGCCGCGCAGGGGAGAACGCGCTTCTTGTCCTTCAGATAGCTCTCGGCCATGGCAATGGCCGATGCCGCCGGCGCATAGAAGGCCGAACCGGTCTTCAACAGCGACACGATCTCCGCGCCACCGTCGCGGGTGCGCTGCACGATCTTGTCGAGACGCTCTTGCGTGGTCCAGCCCATCTTGACGAGATCCGGCAGCGGAATGCCGGCAACCGTCGAATAGCGTACGAGCGGCACCATGGAATCGCCGTGGCCACCGAGCACGAAAGCCGTCACGTCTTCGACGGAGACATTGAACTCTTCCGCCAGGAAGTAGCGGAAACGCGCGGAATCGAGCACACCCGCCATGCCGACGATCTTGTTGCCAGGCAGGCCGGAGAATTTCTGCAGCGCCCACACCATGGCGTCGAGCGGATTGGTGATGCAGATCACGAAGGCATCGGGAGCGTATTTCTTGAGCCCCGCGCCGACCTGCTCCATCACCTTCAGGTTGATCTCGAGAAGATCATCGCGGCTCATGCCGGGTTTACGCGGCACACCGGCCGTCACGATGACGACGTCGGCGCCTTCGATTGCCTCATAAGACTGGGTGCCGACGAGACGTGCATCGAAACCGTCGACGGGGGAGGATTCGGCAATATCGAGCGCCTTGCCGTCCGGAATACCTTCCTGGATATCGAAGAGGACGATGTCGCCGAGCTCCTTCAGTCCGGCGAGATGGGCGAGCGTGCCGCCGATCTGTCCAGCACCGATGAGCGCAATCTTGCTGCGAGCCATGAAGAACCTTCCCTAGACGTAGATAACGAGAGCGAAGAACTCTCAAAAGAGAGTGCGCGGAGTAGCGCGAATGTCGCACCGTGGCAAGCGCTGGCCAGCTCTGCAGCGGGCGCGGAATTGCGCGGCGAACCGGGCTGGTTAGAGCCCGGCTTCACTCATGATCGCTGGGATGGCTCGCCCGGCCAGGCGTCGGAACGCATCTCTGTGAGGCGCGAGGCCGTGCGCTGAAACTCGAAGGCTTCCGCGCCGCTCGTGCCCTGCCAAAGCGCATCCGGCTCCGCCTCTGCCGAGGCGATGAAGCGGATCTTCTGGTCGTAGAGCGTATCGATGAGATTGATGAAGCGCTTCGCCTCGTTGCGGGTCTGAGGACTCATGACCGGGATGCCCGACACGATGATCGTATGGAAGGTCTTGGCGAGTTTCAGATAATCGGCGCTGCCGAGAGGCCTTTCGCACAGATCGTGAAAGCTGAAGCGCGCGACGCCGCCCGCCGCTTCCGGCACGTCGAGATGACGGCCGTGCAGGCTGAGCTGCTGCGCAGTGCCTTTGACTTCACCCGAGAGACGCTCGAAATGCGCGGCGAGGATCTCATCGGCCGCCTCCCCCGGCGGCGTCACGTAGAGCGGCGTCTCGCCATGCTTGTCGAGGCGGTAATCGTGCGGCGCGTCGAGATGGAAGACGGCATTAGACTTATTGATGAGCTCGATGAACGGCAGGAAGAGTGCCCGGTTGAGGCCGTTCTCATAAAGCCGGTCGGGCGGCACGTTGGATGTGGCGACGAGCGTCACGCCCTCGGCGAAAAGCTTCTCGAAAAGCCGGCCCAGGATCATGGCGTCGGCGATGTCGTTCACGGCGAATTCGTCGAAGCAAAGAAGCCGGGTCTCTTCCGCGATGTCGTGCGCCACCGGCTTGATCGGATCATCACCTTCCACCTCGCCGGCCTTGAGGCGCTGGCGGAAGCGGGCGATCCGCTCGTGCACATCTTCCATGAAGTCATGGAAATGCGCCCGGCGCTTGCGGGTGTTGGGCGCGGCTTGGAAGAAGATGTCCATGAGCATCGTCTTGCCGCGACCGACCGGACCCCAGATGTAGAGGCCGGGAACAGGCTCGGGGCGGCGTCCCCCGGAAAACAGCCATCCGAGAGGGCTCTTTTTCGATTTGGTGCGCTCGTCTGCAAGCGCGCCAAGAAGCGCGTCGAGCCGCGAAGCGAGCTCCTTCTGGACCGGATCGGGGGTGATGCCACCTTCCGCCGCCAGGCGATCATAAGTACGGGAAACCGGATTTTTCATCGCCCGCGATGTGCTATGGCCGGCGCCCGGGTGCAAGTGTGATTTCGTCAGGAAGGGGTCCGCCGACACGATCGCTGTGTCGGGAGAGCTTTCGAAACGGTAGGTTTAGGCGCGCGGATCGAGCTGGCCGACTTCCATCGGGACTTCTTCCCAATTCTGGCCGGCCGCCACGATGCAGGTGTCGCCGGAGGTGCGGGTCACCACGATTGTCCACGTCCCCTGCTTGGAGACGAAGACCTGCATGACGCGCTGACCGCCCACGAGACCGAGCGCCTTCGGGGCCTCTTTGTATTCTTTCGCGAGGATCCGCACCATGTCGTCATGCTCGGCGCATTTCGGCACGGACAGCATCGGGCTAGTCGCCATGGCGCTGGTTGAGAGCGCGGCGGCCGCGGCGGCCGCGGCGGCCAGAACGGCGGAGCGAACGATGCGCGCCCCAACTGCAAATGGCTTTCTCATCATCCACTCCTTGCGTTCGACCGAGCTTCACCTGACGAGCTTGCCGGAAGCTTGACCCCGGCAAAACCGACACGAAGAACTCGGCGTCATCGAAGTGTGACAAAGCCAATAAAGGGCGGCAATCTATTGAAATCGCTACTAAACCAATTGATGAGTGCTGGCGCATTTGTGCAACAGCACTTGCACAATAAGCAGGCTAACGGGCGACTGAAATTGCGGCACCTGCCTCTGTTTGACCATTGAACTGGGTCTTGGAGGTCGAATAGAGGCGAGCGACAGTGCTGCTGCCCTGGTCAAGCAGCGTGACCTGATTGCCGGAGAGGTTCCAGGCGGAGACGTTCTGAAGCGCCGGCGATGTGCAGCCACGCGTCGAGGCCCGATAGCCGCCCGACCAGCTGGTCAAAGACATGAAGAGCTGACAGCTGTCACCGCCGGAGGACACAGTCCAGCCGCCGAGAAGATCGGCGCGACCGATAGCGGCGCCGCCCGAAGGCGGAGGCGTGGCCGTCGCCGTCTGCACGCCGCCGTCGGAGCCCGGACGCAGATCCGGCGGTTCGCCCATCATCGGATCGTTAGCGGCGTTCGCCCCGCCCGGAGGCGGCAGCTCGCTCTGCGAAACGGTTCCGACCGGCGCTGCCGCGAGCGGCCGTGGCGGCGGCGGAGGAGAATAACGATTGCTGCTTTGGCCACCGAAATAAGCGGACTGGCAGGCGGCGAGGGAGGCTGCAAGCGCGGAGGTTGCGGCGATCGCGCGCCAGGAATGCGACATGACGAGACTCTCGTGTGATGGTGCAACACCTGGCGAGCCTTTTGGCGGGAGAGCCTGAGACTCGACTTGACCCGACTTCTGGCACGTCCTAGGCGGTTTGTCACGAAGGGCGGCGCAGATGGCGATGGCTGAACTAGGCTGGATGCAAAGGGCGCGCCAGCGGGCGCTGAGAACGGCGGTCCGTCAAAGGCGTGGTCATATCGTCGATCAGCTCATCGCCGAACGCGGCATTGGACTGGTCGCCAATCCTCTCTGGCCGCTTTATCGGCCACTTCTTTATAAGATCCTCCATTACAGCGAAGCGGTCGAGATGGCCGATACGTTGGGGCCGCTGCCGGGTACGGCGGGGATGCGCTATATCAGCGAGCTTCTGTCCCTCAACCTGGAGATCTCCGGCATCTCGCGCATTCCGCGTGAGGGCGGCTTTATTATTGCGGCGAACCACCCGACAGGCATTGCCGACGGGGTCGCGGTCTACGATGCCGTGCGCCAGGTGCGCGGCGATATCTCCATTTTCACCAACCGTGACGCCGTGCGCGTGAACGAACGTCTGGTGGAGCATCTCATCCCGGTGGAATGGCGCGAAGAGCATCGCAGCCTGACGAAGACGCGTGAGACACTGCGGCTCTCCTCCAAGGCTTTCGCCGAGGAGCGTGCCATCGTGGTCTTTCCGGCGGGCCGCATCGCCTATTGGCAGGGGGGCCGGCTGAACGAGCGACCCTGGCAGGTTTCCGCCGTGTCGCTGGCCCAAAAGCACAAGGTTCCGGTCCTGCCCTGCCGGGTCACGGCTCGCAATTCCTGGCTGTTCTATCTCTTCGGCAATCAGGGGCTGACGGAGCTCAGGGACATGACCGTGTTCCACGAGCTGCTCAACAAGCGCGGCAAGACCTTCAAGATCAATTTCGGGCCGCTCATCCCGCACACGGCGCTGCAGGGGAGCGCCGCCAAGCTGACGGAACAGCTGCAGACCTATTGCGTCGAGAGCCTAGCCAAGGATCCCGACCTCCCCTTCACTGCGAAGGACGACAACACATGAGCAAGACAGAAGATATCAACGGCGTGCCTTTTGAGACCATGACGCCGCAGGAAGTGCGCAAGGCGCTCGATGCGCACGAGATTGTTCTGATAGACGTGCGCACCCCGGCGGAATTTGCCTTCGAGCGCATTCCCGGCGCTTTGCTCGCGCCGATGTCGGAACTCGATGCCGACAATCTGCCGACCCAGACGGACAAGCCCGTGGTCTTCCATTGCGGCTCTGGCAAGCGCTCGGAGCTCGTCAGCCGCAAGGCGATCGAGGCGGGTTTCACAAAGGCGGCCCATCTTGAAGGCGGCCTCGCCGCCTGGAAACAGGCAGGCCTTCCGCTCATCACCACAGACTTCGCCACCGGTCAGCCAAAGCGGGTGGGAAGCTGAGCCGGCCATCACCGCTCCTCACGAGCCGGTGAAGCCTCTTTCCCTCCTCCTCCACGGCACCCATTTTAGGTTGGGTCCATTCAAGGAGGAGCCCTATGCTCTCACGACGCAGTCTGTTTGCCGGAAGCGCGGCCGTGGCCGCGCTGACAGGGCTCGGAGTTTTCTTGCCGCACCGGGCGGGTGCCGAATCCACCGGCGACTTTCCGGTGACGCTGAGCCGGGACGAATGGAAGAAGAAGCTCACCGACGGGCAGTTTTCGGTGCTGCGCGACGAAGGGACCGAGCGCGCCTTCACCTCGCCCCTCAATGACGAACATCGCCAGGGTGTCTTCCACTGCGCCGGCTGCGACAACGCCGTCTACAGTTCGAAGGCCAAGTTCGATTCCGGCACCGGCTGGCCGAGCTTCTATGAGGCGATAGCGCCCGCCGCCGTCGCGACCTCGCGCGACTTCAAGCTCATCTATCCGCGCACCGAAGTGCATTGCGCCAATTGCGGCGGGCATCTCGGTCACATCTTCAACGATGGACCCAAGCCGACCGGCAAACGTCACTGCATCAACGGTGTCGCGCTCGTCTTCAAGCCGGCCGGCGGCGGCGAGCCGGTTCTGGGCTGACGGCCGGACGCGGGGCGGAAAGAGCCTTGGATACCGCCGCCACCGGCGTCCCGCTCAACGCTCATTCGGGCCGGTGACAGACGGCCTCGATATTGTTGCCGTCGGGGTCGAGGACAAAGGCGCCGTAGTAATTCGGATGATAGTGTGGCCGCAGCCCCGGCGCGCCATTGTCACGACCGCCGGCTCTGAGGGCTGCGTTGTAAAAGGCGTCGACCGCAGCCCTGTCGGGCGCGGCAAAGGCGACATGAACCCCCGAGACTTTGCCGTCCGGCATGGATTGGACCCAGAAGCAGGGTTTTCCGTTGGCGCCGAAGCCTGCGCCTTCGTATCCGCCCGTTTCCTCCTTGCCGACAGCCATGATCACCTGCATGCCCAGCGGCGCCAAAGCTCTTTCATAGAAGAGCCGGGAGGCTGTGTAATCCCTTGCGGCGATGCCGAGATGGTCGATCATTGCGGGCGCTTTCTTTCATAAGCTGTGTCTTCGCGAGGAGGCGCTCTGCAGAGCGGCGTCAGCGGCGCAGGAACGTCGCGATCGCCTCTCTGGGACACGTCTCTGTACGGGGCTCATCCGCCTTTTGGCGCAGAAAGCGAATCAATTCGCGCGGTTTTGCAGGCTTTCACGCTGAAAAATCGCCGCCGACGCCTCTCTTGGTCGTGCGGAACTGGCAAAATCGGCAGCCTCGATAGCAGGTATGGCGCGACCGCTTTTCGCCTGATCCGTGCTCCCGCGACCGACCACAACTTGTTCGCGGCGGAACCGACTCCTCTGTAGGCAGGTCTATGATGACTCTGCCCCACGGCGTTCAAATTGGTTAATACTTCCATTATTACTAGCGTTAATTATTCATTAAGAAATATTCGCTGACATGATCGAGAGTCAGTAGAGTGCGAAACCTGTCTGGAGGATTCTTGACAGGTTAGACTCGCCGGTGTCAGTGGATTGAAAAGCCACGTTTCCAGGCGTGCTTTCGAAGGGAAACTTGAATGCCCGCACCGTTTGTCCTTGTGCATGCACCGCTGAGCGCCGCGTATCGCTGCGCAGCGGCACAAGCGCGCGGACAGAACGGGGAGAAGGCGCGCTCAGCCGCGTTTCCAGCAGCGCGCAGGACCCGCGGCTCCGACTCAATTCGCCGCCGCGACCGTTTCGAGCAGAACCCCTTCTGGAGAAAAGGCGTGAATCGTTGTAGAATCCCTCTTGCAATCGACGAACTTGGCCGAATTGGGCCAGATTTCGTTCGGCTGCACTCCTGTTGCGTTTCTTCGACATGATGACGATCGCGATAAGGCAGGGTCTCTCGATGGAGGACATGGTCGCCAAACGGCTGCAGGAGCCGATGCGGGAGATCGCGGATCTCTTTCGTCGGAACTTGGCAAGCCGTCTCGATCGGGAGGACGGCTCGGCCGCTCGCCCGGATGGCACTGTCGCATCCCATCCGGCGCCCCCCCGATTGTCAGCCTCCGGCCCGGCAGCGGCCGCGCCCACGGCACGCGACATTCAAACCCCCGACATTTCGCGCGGCGATCGTCGCGCCGACGAACAGCAGGCGAGTTGGCTTCGGCCGCGCATGACGCGCCCCGCTCCCGCAGCATCTTCGCATCACAATCAAGTTTCGGCCGCGCGCCCGGCCCGTCAATCGCAGGCGCCCACCCCAAGGTCGGCCTACGGGGGCAATCCCCCCTTTCGCCCGTCCGCGAACCGCTCAGCCTCTCAGCCTATCAACACGAGGAACATGATGCCCGCCACCCAACCGGTGAATGGCGCGCGCGGCCAGCCGGCCCGAGCGCCAAACAACGGTGGCAGTTGGCTCTTCCCACAGGCGCGGACTGCGCCTGCCCAGAGTCCCGCCGCCGCGGCGAAAGCCGCACCACCGGCTCGAGAACAAACCTCTCCGAGCTGGCTTTACCGTAAGCCCGCCGCGCCGCAGACAAACGGCACGGCGACCTCCGCTCCGCAGGCTGCGCCCGCCGAGGCCCCGTCGAGCTGGCTGTTCTTTAAGCCTGCCGCACAGTCGAACGGCAAAGCAAACGGCCACGCAAACGGCAAGGCGGCGCTCAAGGACACCGCGGTGTCGACCCATCAAGGCTGGTTCTATCGCAAGCCTGCGCCGCAGGAGAGCGAAGAGCCCGAGCAGTCGACCTCGGCCGAAGTGATGAGCTGGGTTTATCGTCTCGCCTCCGAAGCCAAGGAAAAAGGCAAAGCGGAAGCATCGTCGTTCGGCTCGCCCTTCGAGACGATCAGCAGCTGGTTCACCGGCGGCTCCAAGGCGAAGGAAGATGCAAAGCCCGAGCCGGAGAAGCCGCAGGCACCGGTGAGCTGGCTTTATCGAAATTCCGCGCCTCAGCAGCAGGCATCGAGCCAAAAGGCCGAACCCGCACGGCAGACGGGCGCCCCGCAGGCGAGCTGGCTCTACCGCAACGGCGCGCCCCAGAATGGCGCAGCACGCACGAACGATAAGGCCGAGGCTGCAAAACCCGCCCCGCAGGTGGTTCAGCGCAGCTGGCTCTTCCCGAACGGGCGCGGCCAGGCCGTCGAGGCCGAGCAGCAAGCGCAACCGCAGGCCGCCAATGCTACGCCGCAGAGAAGCTGGCTTTTCCGCAACGCTGCGGCTGAGAACGGCGCACAGAAACAGAACGGCGCGCAGCAGCCGGCCAAACAGCAGGCTCAGCCGGCTGTGACCGGCGGAAGCTGGCTGTTCCCCGGCACGCATCAGCGTGCCCCGGCTCAAACCAACGGCAAGGCTGCCCAACAGCAACCCGCCAAAGCGGCTGAAACTTCAGGTGCCGGCCAGACGAGCTGGCTCTTCCGCACGGCCGCGCAACCAAGTCGTGAGAGGGCGCCAGCCCGCACGGCGCAAAACGGCGGCAGCTGGCTCTTCCCGGGCACGCACCCGCGTGCACAGGCTGAGACGGCGCAACGGCCGGCCCAGCAGCAGGCCAATGGTCGCCAGGCCGCGCCCGCTCGTGCCACGAACGGTGTCGCGACGGCGGGATATCTCTACCGCTCGAACGCCGGCGCACCGATCCGTGCGACCCGCCAGGCACAGCCGCAGCAGGCAGCAAGCCGCGCAACGGTGATGGCCCGGACCAACGGCGCCGCACAGACGCGCGTGAACGGGTCGTCCTGGCTCTTCCCGAGTGTCCGTCCGGCAGAAAAGAAGCCCGCGGCGCACACGGCCCAGGCAACCGCACAGAATGGCGCGCGCGTCTATCGCACGGTGCCGAGCGTTCCGCGCCAGGCCGGCCGGCCGATCCAGGTGCGGCCGCAGCGGCCGATGCAGACGCCTGCCCAGGCTCCGATCGCGGCTCGTACGCCCGCTCGCAGCGAGGAAAGCTTCTACTACGCGATGGTGAAGTGGTTCCGCGCCCGCCTGCCGGAGCGCCAGTGGGCCGATGGCGGCACCTGGCTCTTCCCGCAGGGATCGCCGATCATCTAGATCGTCGCAAGACAACACGAAAAAGCCCCGCAGCTTCGCGCTGCGGGGCTTTTTTTGTCTCAGACATCGCCGCCTGACGCCGCGATGTCTGTCTTTCCTAGGAGGTCGGTGTCGCTCAGACGCGCCTTTCGACCATCATCTTCTTGATTTCGCCGATCGCCTTTGCCGGGTTCAGCCCCTTCGGGCAGACCTGCACGCAATTGAGGATCGTGTGGCAGCGGTAAAGCCGGAACGGATCCTCCAGCTGGTCGAGGCGCTCGCCGGTGCGCTCGTCACGCGAATCGACAATCCACCGATAGGCCTGCAGAAGCGCGGCCGGGCCGAGATACCGATCGCCGTTCCACCAATAGCTCGGGCACGACGTCGTGCAGCAGGCGCAGAGAATGCACTCGTAGAGCCCGTCCAGCTTCTCACGGTCTTCGTGGCTCTGCAGGTGCTCCTTTTCGGGCGTCGGCGACACCGTCTGCAGCCACGGCTCGATCAGCGCATGCTGCGCATAGAAATGCGTCAGATCCGGCACAAGATCCTTCACCACCGGCATATGCGGCAGAGGATAGATCTTCACGATACCGTTGATGTCGCCCCAGCCCGTCGTGCAGGCGAGTGTATTCGATCCGTCGATGTTCATGGCACAAGAGCCGCAAATGCCTTCCCGGCAGGAGCGGCGCAGCGTCAAAGTCGGGTCGACCTTGTTCTTGATCCACAACAGGGCATCGAGAACCATTGGTCCGCAATCGTCGGTATCGACATAATAGGTATCGAGACGCGGGTTGCGGCCGTCTTCGGGATCCCAGCGATAGATCTGGAACTCCTTGTGTTTGCTGCCCGCGGGCTTCGGCCAGACCTTGCCGCGGTGAACTGTCGAGTTTTTCGGAAGAGTCAGCTGAACCATAGATTTTCGCCGTGCGTAGAACCGCCATTCACATGGGCGGCAGGTGGACCCGGATCATCGGCTTACCGCATACTGAGTGCTGCAGAAAGCTTCGGCCGGCTTGCGCCAACCTCTTCTTGCGCGCATGAGGGCATCGATTGCAAGTGCGAGACGGGTGAGGGGTGAATGGAAAAGCGAGTGACCGAGACCGGATCGAAATCACGCACCGGCGGCGAGATCCTGATCGATCAATTGGTTGCGCAGGGCGTCAACTGTCTCACCTGCGTGCCGGGGGAGAGTTATCTCGCAGCCCTCGATGCGATGCACGACCGCGCCATCGATGTGCTCGTGTGCCGCAATGAAGGCGGCGCGGCGATGATGGCCGAAGCTTACGGCAAATTGACCGGCCGCCCCGGCGTCTGTTTCGTCACCCGCGGGCCCGGCGCCACCAATGCGAGCCACGGCATCCACATTGCCGAGCACGATTCCACGCCGATGATCCTCTTCATAGGGCAGGTTGAGCGCGGCATGCGCGAGCGCGGCGCCTTCCAGGAAGTGGATTACAAGGCGTTTTACGGCGGCCTCGCCAAATGGGTCGTCGAGGTGAACGAGGCGGAGCGTCTGCCGGAACTCGTCGCGCGCGCTTTTCGCACAGCCATGCAGGGACGTCCCGGCCCAGTGGTCGTCGTTCTGCCTGAGGACATGCTTGTCGACGAGGCGGTCGTCGCGGATGCGCCGCGCGTCGAAGCAACCGAGATCTGGCCAGGGGCCGACGATCTCGACGAGCTCGCCCGTCTTCTGCGCAACGCTCGGCGCCCGATTGCCATTCTCGGCGGTTCGCGTTGGAGCGAGACGGCCGTTGCGGACTTCGCGGCCTTTGCGGAACGCACCGGCCTTCCCGTCGCGACCTCTTTCCGTCGCGCGCATCTCTTCCCCTCAGATCACCCCAACTACGCCGGCGATCTCGGCATCGGGCCCAATCCCAAGCTTGCAGAACGCGTGCGGCAGGCCGACCTCATTCTCCTCGTCGGTGGGCGTTTCTCCGAAATGCCATCGTCCTCCTACACACTCGTGGACGTGCCCGTACCGGCCCAGAAATTCGTGCACGTGCATCCGGGGGCCGAGGAGCTAGGTCGGGTCTACCAGCCGACCCTTGCCATCCAGGCGACGCCTCAGGCCTTCGCAAAGGCGCTCGTGCGGGCCGGGCTCGATGTCGGCGCCCCCGCGCAGGAGGCGGGCGCCGCCCATCAGGACTTCCTCGACTGGTCGGGTGAGCCGCTCACCGTGCCGGGGCCGTTCCAGTACGCTGAGGCGATGACCTGGCTGCGCGACCGCGTGCCGCCCGAGACGATCATCTGCAACGGCGCCGGCAATTATGCCGGCTGGATCCACCGCTATTACCGTTTCCGCCGCTTTGCGACGCAGCTTGCGCCGGTGTCGGGCTCCATGGGCTATGGCGTACCGGCCGCGGTCCTTGCCAAGCGCCTTTATCCGGAGCGCATCGTCGTCGCTTTCGCGGGCGATGGATGTTTCCTGATGAACGGCCAGGAGTTTTCGACGGCCGTGCAGCACGATATTCCGATCATCGTGATCGTCGTCGATAACAGCATGTATGGCACGATCCGGATGCATCAGGAATCGCGCTATCCCGACCGCATCTCCGCAACCAGGCTCTCCAATCCCGATTTTGCCGCCTATGCCCGCGCCTTCGGTGGCCATGGTGAGACGGTGGCGACGACGGAGGAATTCGCGCCGGCCTTCGAGCGGGCGCTCGCCTCCGGCAAGCCGGCGATCCTGCACTGCTTCATCGATCCGGAAGCCATCACGCCAGCGCGCACCTTGAGCGAGCTGCGTGGCAGCAAAGCCGGCTGAGGACGCGAAGGAGGAAGGAGCCGGGTGGCGAAGAGCGAGCTTCCATTCGACCTGACGCTGGAGGGCGCCCCCGGCGAATGCGTCCGCCTGTCAGAGCGCGTGCGCCGGGTGCTCGCGCCCAATCCGAGCCCCTTCACCTTTCGCGGCACCTGCACCTATATCGTCGGCACCGGCGAGGTTGCGGTGATCGACCCGGGCCCCGCCGATCCGACCCATATCGAGGCCCTGCTGACCGCAGTCTCGGGCGAAAGCGTGCGTCATATCCTGCTGACGCACACGCACCGCGACCATTACCCGGCGGTCGCCCCCCTCGCCGAGGCGACCGGGGCGGTGGTTGCGGGCTGCCGCGGCACAGATGAGAGCGCATTCGCCTACGCGCCGGAGCGCGTGCTTGAGGACGGGGAAAGGGTCGAAGGGCCCGATTACACGCTGATGGCTCTCGCAACGCCCGGCCACGCCGCCAACCACCTCTGCTACGAGCTCGAGGAAGAGAAAGCGCTTTTCTCCGGTGACCACGTCATGGGCTGGTCGACATCGGTGGTGATCCCGCCGGACGGCAATATGGGCGACTATATGGCCTCCCTGAGACGCCTGCTCGATCGCGACCACGACATCTACTGGCCCGGTCACGGTGGCCCCGTTACGGAACCGAAACGGCTTGTGCGTGCCCTCCTCCAGCATCGGCGCCAACGCGAGAAGACGATCCTTGCTGCCCTCGGCGAGGACCCTCTGACCATCGATTCGATCGTCGAGCGGGTCTATCAGGGCATCGCCGAAAACCTGCGTGAGGCCGCAGCACAGTCGACGCTGGCCCATCTTTGCGATCTCGTCGCCCGCGGCGAAGCTTCAAGCCTCGGCCCACCGAGCCGCATGGCGTGCTATCGCCGCGCCAGCCCGCAGTGAGAGCTCGGTGAGTGGCACTCACCTGATCCATTTCAGCCCGACCAGGGCGACGATCTGCCACCCGAGACTGTGTGCCGAGTGACGTTTTCTACCACAGGCTGACGTTCGCATCGCTTCTGAAAGAAAACCTGCCGATTCGTCACCTTTCTGCCGCAGACCAATCTTAGCCGGCACGGAACGACACCCGCCTGGACGACACATGATGAAGATTTCACGCCGCGCTGCGCTCGCCGGAGGGGGAGCGCTCGCCCTCAGCCCATTTGCGAGCCGGAGCTTCGCAGCGCCCAATGTCGAGACCGACGGTATCCTTTACGGGCCGACGCAGCCCTTCTCGTTCGATCTTCTGAAGGAGACGGCAAAGACGCTCGCAGAGGCGCCTTGGGAGCCGCCCGCTTCCAACATGGCGGAGATCCTCGATAAGATCGATTACGACGCCTATTTCCAAATCAGCTATCGCAAGGACCGCACCTTGCATCTCGGCGGGGACGGCGGAGCGCCGATCCAGCTTTTTCATCTCGGTCGCTATCAGAAAGACCCTGTGACGATCGCCGTGGTCAAAGACGGCAAGGCGCACGAGGTTCTTTACCGCCAGAGCTATTTCGACATGCCGGCGGGCCATATCGCCCGCAGCCTGCCCCAGAGCATCGGCTTTGCCGGTTTCCGGGTGATGGCCGAAGACTTGAAATGGGACTGGCTGTCCTTCCTCGGCGCCTCTTATTTTCGTTCTCCCGGAAGTGGCAAGCAATACGGTCTGTCGGCCCGTGGCATCGCCATCGATACCGGGCTCGCGACGGGCGAGGAATTTCCGCGTTTCAGCCGATTTTTCCTTGAGGGCGTGCCGGGCGATCCCGACCGGCTCACCGTTTACGCGCTGCTTGAGGGTCCGAGCCTGACCGGAGCCTACCGCTTCGATTGCACCCGAGAGGCGCGCGTCGTCATGGAGACGGAAGCGGTCCTCTTCCCACGCCAGGAGGTCACGCGGCTTGGCATCGCCCCGTTGACCTCGATGTTCTGGTACTCGCAGAAAGACCGGCAGCACGCGAAAGACTGGCGGCCCGAAATCCACGATTCCGACGGGCTCGCCATGTGGACGGGCAATGGCGAACGCATCTGGCGCCCGCTCAACAATCCGCCCTCCGTGATGACCAACAGCTTCAGCGATGAGAACCCGAAGGGATTCGGGCTCCTTCAGCGCGATCGACACTTCGACCATTACCAGGACGACGGCGTCTTCTATCACCGGCGCCCTTCCCTCTGGGTCGAACCGATCGAAGGATGGGGCAAAGGCGCGGTGCAGCTCGTCGAAATCCCGACGGACGACGAGATTTACGACAACATCGTCGCCTATTGGACCCCCGAGGAGAAGGTCGAGGCCGGCAAGACACTCGATCTCAAATATCGCCTGCACTGGGGATTCGACGAGCCTTACGCGACAAAGGCCGGGCGGGTCGTCGACACTTTTATCGGTGCCGGCGGCGTTCCGGGCCAGCCGCGTCCAAAGGACGTCTATCAATTCGTCATCGACTTCGCCGGGGGCGATCTCGGCCGCTTCACGCGCGAAGACGGCGTGAGCGCCATGGTTAATGTTTCACGTGGCACATTGGGGCGGTGCAGCGCCTATCCGGTCGTGGACAGCAACGGGCTCTTCCGTGCGGCCTTCGAGGTGCACGTCACCGGAAAAGACCCGGTCGATCTGCGGCTCTTCCTCAAGAAGGACGGTGAGGCGCTAACCGAGACCTGGATCTCGCAGTTCTTCCCAGCCAGCATGGATCTCGCCGACAGCCGTTGAGGTCTCCCCCCAAGCTGGGCTGACGCAGGCCTCAACCGCTCAGGACTGCCACCACCATTTTAGGCATTCGGATTTTCGTTCCGGATCCGAAATTGCAATGTCGGCAAGTTGCCAGGCCTCCAACTCTGACAGCTGTTGGCGCTGGCGCGACCGCGCCACCCAAAGGCTTAACCACGGCAGGAACTGCCTTGGCGCATCGGCCTTAAAGTGCGTTTTTCGAACGAGCGCCTTCTCCATACCGCGATAGAAGGCGCTTGAAGCGCGGATGAAAAGCGATATTATCGAGCGGCCATTGTTCGATATTCTCACATGACTAGACGCCTTCCTTCCCTCAACGCGTTGCGGGCCTTTGAAGCCGCCGGTCGCCACGGCCGGATGTCTCTCGCCGCTGAAGAGCTGAACGTCACCCACAGCGCGGTCTCCCGTCAGGTGCAGCAGCTTGAAGAGATTCTGGGCGTTTCGCTCTTTGAAGGGCCGAAGAACGCCATCCGCCTGACGGAGGAAGGGCGGGCGCTCCTGCCCGGCCTGACAGCCGGGTTCGATCAGCTGCAGGCGGCGGTTGCGCGCGTCGCCACCAGGCGATCCTCACTCATCGATCTCGCCTGCAGCGGTACGCTCGCCATGCGCTGGCTCATCCCGCGTCTCCACGTCTTCAAGGAGCGGCACCCGGAGATCGAGGTGCGTCTGACGGCCTGCGACCACGACGAGGAATTCGCGCGCATCGATTTCGACCTTGCACTCCGCGTCGGCACCGGTCCCTGGCCCCCGGCCCTCCTGACCCGCCCGCTCTTTGCAGAAAGGACGGGACCCGTCCTCTCCCCGTCGATCGCGCGCCTCATCCCGCAAGACATCGCCGGCCTTCCGATCCTGCACACCCGCACACGGCCCGGCGCCTGGGCACAATGGGCAGGGGCGAGCGGCGAGAGAAATCCCGCAAGTGATCTCGATGCGGCCCCGGCGGCGACCGTCTATCAGCGCTTCTACTATCTCCTCGAAGCGGCGACGGCCGGCCTTGGAGTGGCGATCGGGCCCTGGCCGCTCGTGGCAGACGACATCGCGGCGGGCCGGCTCGTTGCACCTTTCGGCTTTTGCCCGAGTGGCAACGACTACATCGCGCTATGGCAACCGCGCGCGCCGGCCGCCCTCACGCTCCTTCTCGACTGGCTCTTCGAAGACGCGGGGCGTTTTGAGAAGACAGCGCCAGAGCAGCTTTCCTAAGGGCTGCTCGACCTCTTTCAGAGCTCTTCGCACAAAAAAGAGGGCGGCCGAAGCCGCCCCCAGACTGCTGACGAACCCCGTCATTTTTGGCGGGGTTTGTTTTTTGTGGTGATGCGGATCGCTGCTCGATTTTGTCTGTCTACGTCGAAGCGGATGCTGGGGGCCCTCATGCGGGGCTCGGAGCCGGCATCCGGCTGAGTGCGATGGCCATCTTCTTGATGTTCTGGGCGGCGGCGGCGAGCAGGCACTGGCTGGAGACGCGGCTCAGACTTCGGAACCGGGCGTAGCGGTGGCCATGGAGCTGCTTTGCATCGGCAAAGGAGCGTTCCACCGTCTCCTTGCGCCGCTTGTAGATCGCTTTGCCCCAGGGTGTCAGGCGATGGGCATCGGTCCTTTCGCG
>NZ_FMVW01000004.1 GCF_900102695.1 Afifella marina DSM 2698 | reverse complement strand
GACCGAAAGCCGCGAAAGGACCGATGCCCATCGCCTGACACCCTGGGGCAAAGCGATCTACAAGCGGCGCAAGGAGACGGTGGAACGCTCCTTTGCCGATGCAAAGCAGCTCCATGGCCACCGCTACGCCCGGTTCCGAAGTCTGAGCCGCGTCTCCAGCCAGTGCCTGCTCGCCGCCGCCGCTCAGAACATCAAGAAGATGGCCATCGCACTCAGCCGGATGCCGGCTCCGAGCCCCGCATGAGGGCCCCCAGCATCCGCTTCGACGTAGACAGACAAAATCGAGCAGCGATCCGCATCACCACAAAAAACAAACCCCGCCAAAAATGACGGGGTTCGTCAGCAGTCTGAGCCCGCCCGGTGTCCCGGGCGGGCTCTTTTTTAGCTCAATGAGCGATCGCTATGTTCAAAGGAATGAACGACGCTGCCACCAGCCGACGCGCTTCGGCCGGTTCGGATCGTCCTTCGGCTCCTCGTCCTCGGCCTTTTCGGCAACGTCGGCCTGCGCCGAAGCGGTCTCGTCTTTTTGCTGTTCTTCTTCGGACGTGTCGCTCGCCCGAGCGCCCCTTTCGGCAGCCTCTGGTTCGGCGGGCATTGCCGCTTCCGCTACGCGATCGGCGTTCTCGTCCTTGGCTTCTTCGTAGCTGGAACGGTTTTCGTCTTCTTCGGCAGCGTCTTCGCTTGAGGCGGGCTCAGCCTTTGTCTCACTCGCTGCGTCCGTGCCGACCTGTTCCGTGCCGACCTGTTCCGCGCCGACCTGTTCCGTGGCGGCTGGGAGCGAATGCTGCTCCACCGTCGTCTCGCTGGAAGCCTCGGCACCCGCAGTTTCCTGCGCCGCTTCGACTGCCGCAGAAGTCTGCTCCGCCGGAGAGGCTTGCTCCGGCGACGGGGCTTCCGAAGTTTCCGAGAGGTTCGTTACGTCGTTCTGCCCTTCGGCCTCAGAGGGACGCGCGTCTGCGCGGTCGTCGTCCCCATCGTCGTCCCCATCGTCGTCGTTGGAGCTTGAACCGCGATCTTGCGCATTGTCGCCGTTCGTTGCGCTTGCATCCTGCTGCTCATCGCGATTGCGACCGCGCCGCCTTCCACCGCGGCGGCCACGGCGCCGCTTCTTCGGCTTCGTCTCGTCACCGTCGTCGTCATCTGAGCTGTCGTCCCGCCGCGCTTCGCCGTCGCTTGCCGCGGCAGCTTCCGAGGTGGCGGTCTCCGTCTCCGAGCGATCGCTTTCGGCTCGCTCGCCTTTCGGACGACGACGCTTGCGCCGGCGGCCCCCGCGGCGGCCGCCGTCCTCGCCGTCTTCATCTGCGCTCGCTTCGCTCTCATCCTCGACGTCGGCCGGAGCAGGCTCGTCGAGGTCAGACACGTCGAGCATCGCCACGGCTGCAGAGTGGGGCGGTTCCTCCTCGGAGAGGTCGGCCCGATCGATGGTGAAGCCCGAGGCTGCATCCGGTGCATCCCCGGCAACGCTGATCGAAACCGCGAAGCGGCGTTCGAGGTCGGCGAGATGCGAGCGCTTCTGGTTGAGCACGTAAAGCGCAACGTCCGGACGCGTCGACACTTCGAGATTGCGGCTGCGGTCCTGAATGAGGTGCTCTTCCAGCATACGCAGGAGCTGCAGCGCGAGAGACGCGACGGAGCGAACCTGGCCGGTGCCATGGCAGGCATGGCAGAGCGCTGTCGAACTCTCCAAGACGCCGGTCCTGAGGCGCTGCCGCGACATCTCCATCAAACCGAAATGTGAGATACGCCCGAGCTGGATACGTGCGCGGTCGAAGCGCAGGCAATCCTTCAGCTTGCGTTCGACAGCCCGGTTGTTGCGCTTCTCCTCCATGTCGATGAAGTCGATGACGATAAGGCCCGCCAGATCGCGCAGCCGCAATTGGCGCGCGACCTCTTCGGCCGCTTCGAGGTTCGTTCGAACCGCGGTGTCCTCGATCGAATGTTCACGCGTCGAACGGCCCGAATTGACGTCGATGGCGACGAGCGCCTCGGTCTGATTGATCACGATGTAGCCGCCGGAGCGCAAAGTGACCTGCGGCAGGAACATCGCTTCGAGCTGACGCTCCACCGAATGGCGCGAGAAGATCGGGGCGGCATCACGGTAGGGCTGAACATTCTTGGCATGGCTCGGCATGAGCATGCGCATGAAGTCCTTCGCCTCGCGATAGGCTTCTTCGCCAGCGACCATGACCTGGTCGATCTCGCGCGAATAGAGATCGCGGATGGAGCGTTTGACGAGACTGCCTTCCTCGTAAACGAGGGTTGGTGCCGCAGATTTCAGCGTCAGATCGCGAACGTTCTCCCACAATCTGAGAAGATATTCGAAATCGCGCTTGATCTCGGTCTTCGTTCTGGAGGCGCCCGCGGTGCGGAGGATGACGCCCATTCCCGACGGCACCTCAAGCCCAGCCGCAATGCTCTTCAAGCGCTTGCGGTCGGCTGGGTCGGTGATCTTGCGGGAAATGCCGCCGCCGCGACCCGTATTCGGCATCAGGACCGAGTAGCGACCTGCGAGCGACAGGTACGTCGTCAGCGCAGCGCCTTTGTTGCCGCGCTCCTCTTTGACCACCTGCACCAGAAGAACCTGGCGGCGTTTGATGACTTCCTGGATCTTGTACTGCTTGGCGCGCTGGCGGCGCCGTTCCGGCACCTCCTCCATCGCATCTTCCGCGCCGACGCTTTCGACGGCATGGTCGGCGTCGTTATCGTCGCCGTTGGTGTCGTCGCCGTTGGTGTCGTCGCCGTTGGTGTCGTCGTCGGAATCGTCATCGGACGACTTGTCCGCCTTTGCGGGGGTGTCGTCGCCGTGGGCGTCACCGCCATGATTGTCGGAATCCTCGTCGCGGTCGGATTCTTCCGCGTCGAGAAGCGCCTGCCTGTCGGCGAACGGGATCTGGTAATAGTCTGGGTGGATCTCCGAGAAGGCCAGAAAGCCGTGCCGGTTGCCGCCATAATCGACGAAGGCGGCCTGCAGTGACGGCTCGACCCGCGTTACCTTCGCCAGATAGATGTTGCCTCGAAGTTGTCTTCTTTCCGCTGATTCAAAATCAAATTCTTCAACCTTGTCGCCGCGCAGCACCACGACCCGGGTCTCTTCCGGGTGGGCCGCGTCGATGAGCATCTTGTTCGACATAGTGTGTGACTCCGCCCCGGGCCGGATATGCGTCAGGCGCGCCAGTTGCTCTTGGCGCGCGGCCGGGGCCAAATGTGAATAAGGGGAGAACAGGCGCCAGCGCGTGTCGCCGCGGAAGCATCGGCTGCTGCGCGATCTGCCTTTGCGGCAGAACCATCAGCTGCTGAGCGTTGCGGGCGCGGTCACCCATGGGCTGCCTTTCCAAGTCGTTGCGGCTCATGCCGCCTGAGACCAGCGGTGCGTCCGGCTGGTCCGTCTTCGCCTCCGTACAGTCGGCTGAAGGGCGTTGATCTTTACAACGCCGCACCCGATGACAGCCGGAGAAGAATCCGTCATTCTCTCTCTTATAAACGAGCTTCGTTCGATTCAAGAGAACGTTGCGACGTGGAGACGCGAAAACCACATTCGCTCGCCTTTGCCTTGCCACATCCTTTAGAGAGAAGCGAGGCGTTTTCTAAGAACTGAAGAAGGTGGGCATGGTCCGCTTCGCCCTCATGCTGCTCGTCTTGCCTTGGCTTGCAGCTTCTCCAGCCCTTGCCGCGAAGGTTTCCGACATCCGTGTTGTCGGAGATAGTGAGCGCACGCGTATGGTGCTCGATGTGGAAGGAGAGCCTCGATTTCACATCTTGCGGTTACGCGCTCCCTATCGGCTTGTTGTCGATCTTCCCGATACGGAATTTGCTGCGCCGGCCTCCAAGACCAAGGCCATAGGTCTCGTCAGCGATTATCGCTTCGGCCAGATCGCGGCCTCGCGGGGTCGCGTGGTCTTGGACCTCACGGGTCCGGTGGAGGTGGAAAAATCCTACCTGATGCCAGGAGTTGCCGAGCAACCGGCCCGCCTTGTCCTCGATATGGTTCCCTCCACGGCGGAAGCCTTTTCGGAGGCAGCCGCGCCGATCAGCGAACCCACGCCAGCGCTCGCCTCGCTTCAGGAGGGGGAGGAGGGCGCATCACCCGAGAGCCACGAAATCCCGATCGATCGGCCTGAGACGGCCGACAGCCGCCCGGTCGTCGTCATCGATCCTGGCCACGGCGGCATCGATTCCGGTGCGATCAGTTCAGATGGGCTCTTGGAAAAGGACATCACGCTCAGCTTTTCGAAGGCGTTGCGGGAAGTGCTGCTCGAGCGTGGCAAGACGATCCCGATCCTCACGCGCGACGACGATGTCTTCCTGTCGCTCGGCAAGCGCGTGGCCTTCGCCAGACGTGAGGGGGCAGCGCTGTTCATTTCGGTGCATGCCGATACCGTGCCGCAGGATTACGTGCGTGGCGCCACCGTCTACACGCTCTCGGAAGAAGCGTCGGACGTGCTCGCAGCGCGCCTCGCCGCGCGCGAAAACCGCGCCGACATTCTGGCGGGCCTCGCCATCGAAGATCAGCCGGACGAGGTGGCGACGATCCTGTTCGATCTGGCGCGGCGCGAGACCCGCAACCTCTCGATGCGCTTCGCAGCCGATCTCGTAAAGGATCTGAGCGCGGAGATGGTCCTCAACAAGAAGCCTCGCCGGGGCGCATCCTTTCGCGTTCTCAAGGCTCCGGACGTGCCCTCGGTGCTCTTGGAACTCGGCTATCTTTCCAATAATGTGGACGAGAAGCTTTTTCAGTCGGATGAATGGCGAGAGCGCACGAGCGAGGCGGTGGCCAGCGCCGTGGAGAAGTATCTCGCATTGCCGGGTGTCGCGCGCCGCTGAGGAAGATCACGAGAAAGCGTGTGGCTTATTGGCGACAGAGCCAGCGTAGGGGCGGTACCGCCGGGAACCGCCTCAGTTTCATCACAAAACTGGATGAAGCCGATCCTAAGCAATCTCGGCTTTTCCGAATAGGTGGGGCAGCCCCTTCATGTTCTTGCGATTAATCGGCTATTTGTTCGGCATCGGCGCGCTTCTGGCGCTGTGCGTGGCGGCTGTGGCCGGCTTCCTGTTGCATCGCTACAATCAGGACCTTCCAGATTACGACGTGCTCGCCAAATACGAGCCGCCGGTGATGACGCGCATCCATGCTGACGACGGACAGCTTGTTGCCGAATATGCGCGCCAGCGTCGGCTCTATCTGCCGATTCAGGCCGTCCCGGACCTGGTCAAGGCGGCTTATCTGTCTGCCGAGGACAAGAATTTCTACAACCACCCGGGGATCGACGTGGAGGGTATCCTTCGCGCCATCGTCTCCAATCTGCGCAACAGCGGCTCTGGCAAACTGCAGGGTGCCTCCACCATCACCCAGCAGGTGGCAAAGAACTTTCTGCTCACCAACGAGCGCACCTATGAGCGCAAGATCAAGGAAGCGCTCCTGTCGCTGCGCATCGAGCAGGCCTATTCCAAGGACCGCATCCTGGAGCTGTATCTCAACGAGATCTATCTCGGCCTCGGCTCGTATGGCATCGCAGCCGCGTCGCTCAATTATTTCGACAAATCCGTAAATGAGCTGACGCTCGCGGAGGCGGCCTATCTCGCCGCTCTGCCGAAAGCGCCCGAGAACTACAATCCGTTCCGAGACACTCAGCGCGCCGTCGATCGCCGCAATTGGGTGATCGATCAGATGCTGGAGAACGGTTATATCCGTGCGGAGGACGCGCAGAAGGCCAAGGCCGAACCGCTTGACGTCAATCCGCGCCCGCGCGGGCAGTACCTTTTCGCTTCGGAATATTTCGCCGAAGAGGTGCGTCGTCGTCTGATCGATATGTACGGCAGCGAGAAGCTCTATGAGGGCGGGTTGTCGGTGCGCACCACGCTCGACCCGCAGCTTCAGGCGCTCGCCCGCAAGACCCTCCAGAAAGGCCTGATCGCGTTCGACGAAAAGCGCGGTTTCCGTGGGCCGGTCGACCGCATCGATATCGCCGGCGACTGGGGCAAGAAGCTGGGTGAGGTGGACGGCCTCTCAGACGTTCCTGAATGGCATCTTGCCGTCGTGCTGGCGACGGGTGATGGCGAGGCCGATATCGGTCTGAAGCCAAAGCGGCTCATCTCGGGCAAGCTTTCCGATGAGCGCGAAACCGGCGTCCTGCCTGTCTCGAACATGAAATGGGCGAAGCGCAGCGTCAAATCCGCAAGCGATGTGTTGAGTGCCGGCGATGTCATCTTCGTGGAAGAGGATGCCGACAAGAAAGGCGTCTACAAACTCCGGCAGGCGCCGAAGATCCAGGGCGCCATGGTTGCGATGGATCCCTATACGGGCCGCGTCCGCGCGCTCGTGGGCGGTTTCTCCTTCGACCAGAGCAAGTTCAATCGGGCGACGCAGGCCTATCGTCAGCCGGGCTCGTCCTTCAAACCGTTCGTCTATGCGACGGCTCTCGACAACGGCTACACGCCGTCTTCCGTGGTCATGGATGCCCCGATCGAGATCAAGGCCGGCGACAAGATCTGGCGGCCTCAGAATTACTCGAACAAATATTACGGCCCCTCGACGCTGCGCATCGGCATTGAGCATTCCCGCAACGTCATGACCGTGCGCCTGGCGCAGGATATGGGCATGCCGTTGGTCGCCGAATATGCGGAACGCTTTGGCATCTATGACGACCTGAAGCCCTACCTGCCGATGGCGCTGGGTGCCGGCGAAACGACCGTCCTGCGGCTTGTCACCGCCTATGGCACGATCGCCAATGGCGGGCGCAAGATCAACGCCACCCTGATCGACCGGATTCAGGACCGTTACGGCAAGACCATCTATCAGCATGATCAGCGCGAATGCATCGGCTGTGAGGCGCAGGACTGGCACGGACAGGCTGAGCCTGAGCTGATCGACCAGCGCGAACAGATCCTTGATCCCATGACGGCCTACCAGATCACCTCGATGATGGAAGGCGTCGTCCAGCGGGGCACCGGTAGCCGCGTCAAAGCTGTCGGAAAGCCGATCGCCGGAAAGACCGGAACGACGAACGAGGAGAAGGATGCCTGGTTCATCGGCTTCTCGCCCGACCTCGTCGTCGGTGTCTTCATCGGCTACGACCAGCCGAAGCCGATGGGCCGTGGTTCGACGGGCGGCGTGCTTGCTGCGCCGATCTTCACAGATTTCATGAAGGTCGCTCTCGCCGATGAGCCTGCCAAGCCCTTCCAGGTGCCGCCGGGCATCCAGCTCATCCCGATCGATGCCCGCACCGGTCTTCGCGCCAGCGGCGCGGAAGGGGAGAAGGTCATCATGGAAGCCTTCAAGCCGGGTACAGCGCCTCCCTCCAGCTACTCCATCATCGGCTATCAGGATTCATCCGGTCAGCCTTTGACCGTGACCCCCGAGGCCGACAGAGCGATCAGCACCGGGACCGGTGGCCTTTACTAGGCCGACGCAAAAGCGTTACGCCTCACTCTTTCATCAGGCGGCGCTCCTCTGGGGCGCCGCCGTCGGTACATTTGCATGAGGACAAGATGCGCGCCGAAATCGAAAACCTCGTTGACGAGATCAGGGAGGCGCTGACCCTGATAAGGAGGCATCTTTGACTGGGATGTCTCTCAGAAACGTCTCGCCAAGCTGAACGAACGCGTCGAAGACCCCACCCTTTGGGATGATCCGCAGGAAGCCCAGAAGGTGATGCGCGAGCGCCAAAGGCTGGAGACGGCCATTTCCGGCGTTCAAGAGATCGAAGCGAGCATCGCCGATAGCATCGAGCTGATAGAGCTTGCCGAGGAAGAAGACGACGAGACCGTCATCGCCGAGGCCGAAAAGTCCCTCGTGGCTCTGCATAAGGACGTGCAGAGACGGCAGGTCGAAGCGCTGCTTTCTGGCGAAGCCGATGCGAGCGATGCCTATCTCGAAGTCCACGCTGGCGCGGGCGGCACGGAGAGCCAGGACTGGGCCTCGATGCTTCTGCGCATGTATACGCGCTGGGGCGAGCGCCGGAAGTTCTCTGTCGAGCTCATCGCTCAGACCGACGGCGAAGAAGCCGGCATCAAGTCCGCTACGCTCCTGCTCAAAGGCGAAAATGCCTATGGCTGGCTGAAGACCGAATCGGGCGTGCACCGTCTCGTCCGGATTTCACCCTTCGACAGCCAGGCTCGCCGGCACACATCGTTCTCCTCTGTCTGGGTCTATCCGGTCGTCGACGACAACATCGAGATCGAGATCCAGGACAAGGATATCCGTATCGACACCTACCGTTCCTCGGGTGCTGGCGGACAGCACGTCAACACGACCGATTCGGCTGTGCGTATCACTCACTTGCCGACGGGCATCGTGGTGACGTCATCGGAGAAGTCGCAGCACCAGAACCGCGCCAACGCCATGAAGGCGTTGAAGTCGAGGCTCTATGAGATGGAGCTGAAGAAGCGCGAGGAATCGATTCAGGAGGCCCACGAAGCCAAATCCGAAATCGGCTGGGGGCATCAGATTCGCTCATACGTGCTGCAGCCGTACCAGCTGGTCAAAGATCTGCGCACATCCGTGGAGCACACGACGCCGTCTGAGGTTCTCGACGGGGATCTGGATGGCTTCATGGAAGCGGCTCTCGCCCAGCGCGTGGGCAGCACCGACAATACCGAGGAAGCGGCCGAATAAGCCGCTTCCTGTCCGCGGACCATCCCTCTCGAAAACGCAGGTTCGGGTGAGGGATGGACTTCGCGGTGCTTTAGCCGAAGCGTTTGGTTTTCAAGAACGGGGTCGGGTCTTCCGGCCGTCCGTCGCGCCTCGTCTCGTAGTGAAGATGCGGGCCCGTGGAGCGTCCGGTCGAGCCGACACGACCGATGACTTCGCCGGCGGTGATCTTGTCGCCGACCTTCACGTCGATGCGCGACAGATGCCCGTAGCGCGTGCTGACGCCGTGCGCGTGGCGGATCTCGATCATCTTGCCGTAACCGCCGTTCCATCCGGCCTCGACGACTTCGCCTGGACCCGTGGCGCGAACCGGCGATCCACTCACAGCCCGAAAGTCGATGCCCGTATGCAGGGCCGGCCGCTTCAGAAACGGGTCCGTGCGATAGCCGAAGCCGGACGAGCGTGGCGCGATGATGGGGCGTCCGAGAGGCAGGGACGCGAGCTTGCGGCGCATATCCTGCACATTGGCGAGAGTGGAATCGATTCCGTCGATGGTTTCCACGAAGGCGAGCCCGCGCAACGCAGCATCATCGTCGACCGGCACGAAAGGTCCGCCTGTGGCATCGTCGCCGGCAGAGGCGTTCTTCCTCGGAACGAGATCGGAAAAACCGAGATCGTTCAGCGTCGTCTCAAGGCGTACCGTTTCAGCGTGAGACGCGGCTGAGAGAACCGCTGCGGCATCCAGTTGTGTCGCGAAGCTGTCACGCAAGGCTCCATCCATCGATTTGAGGAGAGGACGCAGCTTTTCGCTTTCAAGACCGCTCGTCTTGGCGGCTACCGGTTTGACCTTCGCCTCGCCCGGGTGAGCGAAGATGCTGCCGGTGATGATGTCCGCCCGCGAGGGGCCGTCCTCGGCATAGCCGAGCGCCTGGCCTTCGTCTGGATCCGCACTCTTTCCTGGTGCGGCCGCCAATTGCTTGAACGGTTCGTCAGGCCGCGGTCTCGGCGTCGTCATGCGTGTTTCGGCGATGCTGATGCCGGCCGCTTCGGCCCTTTGCATCACATCGTCGAGGAGAGACTGGCGGCGGAAGATCGCCTCCTGACGGTCGAGCAGCGTCGCCAGCTGCTCTTCCATCGATTGCGTTTCGACGAGGTGCTTGCTGGTGACCCTGTCGATTTCGCCTCGAAGCCGCGCAATCCTGTCTTCATAGACATGCTGCAGCTCCGCCTGGCGTGCGGAGGCCGCATCGAGAAGGCCATCCCGATAAAACAGGTAAGCGGTTCCGCCGATATAACCGGTGCCGAACAAGACAAAGACGCTGGCGATCGACCCGAAAAGCCAGGGCCGAAGCGTATAGGACGTGAGTCGCCCGCGCCGAGCGATGATGACGCGTGGCGGTTCTTTTCGGCGTTTGGAAGCAGGCTGAGAACTTGAGAAGGGGACCATGAGCACGAAGGCGCGGTATGGTTGAGAGGAGGTAAAGACCCTCGCAGCCCATGGTTAATATCGCGTTTCCTTAAGTGCGATTGACGCTCTCGGGATCCCCCTCAGGTCGCCATCATCCGCGCGGCTTCCAAAACGTCATTCACATGGCCCGGGACTTTCACCTTGCGCCAGACGCGGGCGATGACACCGTCGCGATCGATCAGAAAGGTGGAGCGTTCGACGCCCATATAGCGGCGACCGTACATGGATTTTTCCGCCCACACGCCATAGGCCTCGCACACCTTCGTATCCTCATCGGCGACGAGAGTGACGGAGAGATCGTGCTTCGTCTTGAACTTGTCGTGGCTCGCCGCGCTATCGGGTGAAATTCCCACCACGGAAATGCCGGCGGAGCGGAAGGCTTCTATTTCGGAGCTGAAGGAGATCGCCTCTTTGGTGCAACCGGGCGTGTTGTCCTTGGGGTAAAAATAGAGAACCACCGGCTCTCCGCGATGCGCGGCGAGCGAGAATTCGCCACCGCCATCGGTTGGAAGAGTGAAGTCCGGGGCCGGGTCGCCGATGTCGGGGGCCTTCGCCATCTCGTCATCCTTTCGACGTGTTTGGAAATCAGGTGAACTCTAGGGTGCGATTTCGTGCCTACGCTCGCCAAGTTGTCTATCGTTGGCAGCCATCTTGGGAAGAGCGAGACTCGATTCGGAAGAAAATGCTGTCGCAGAAACCCAAGTCAACGACCGAGAAGCCAGGGAAGAACGCCCCACGAGTGACACGTCGTGCCATGCGTCGGATCCTTCGTGCCGCTTTTCTATCATTGCTTGTGGTCGTCGCTCTGCTGGTCTTGGTCTCGGGCAGCCTCGTTTACAGCGTGAGCGGAGAGGGCTTCGGCCCGAACTGGATGCGAGACCGCCTGGAGGCGAGCCTCCAGGAGCGTGTTCCGCCCGGGGCCCATGTCGAGCTTGGCAGCATCCGTGCTTATTGGGAATCGGGCAGTGGCCTCGTGCTGGAGGCCGGAGACGTCGATTTCAGCTTCGGCCCGGCCTTGCACATCAAGGCCAAGACAATGGCCGTTTCCTCATCGCTGCGTGACTGGCGCGAGACCTGGATCAAGCCGCGTCATGTGCGAATTTCGCAGGTGGAAGTCTCCCTGCAATTGCCGGAAAGCGCGACCGAGGCGCAGCCGCGGGCCGAATTGATCCGCCAGTTCGCACGTTCTTTCGCGGAAGGCGTCGTGGAAGCCGACGTCACTCTCCGTGAACTCGGATTTGAGGATTTCGAGGTCGAGAACATCAAGCTCGAATTGCCGCGTTCCGATCTGCCTCCTTTGAGCGGCCAGATTTCCGACTTCACCTGGCAGCCGCTGGGAGAGGCGCGCAGCAAGCTATGGCTTCAGGCTTCCGCGGCCGGTGCATTCTGGTCACTGACCGTGGAACGCACGCGCGAGAGCGGCGCCGACATCGTGGAACTCAATCTCGATGACCTGCCGCTGGCGACGATCGTGCCGACACTGGCGAACCCGGAGACGCTGCAAAGCTACGCCGGTCGCCTGCAGCTTCATGCCCGTTTTCAGGCGGGGGTGGATGATGTGCAGCTTTTGGGTGAGATCGGGCTGACGCCGGGGCTTGTCACCGTCGACGATTCCAGTTCCTTCTATCTGAACGACGCGCGCTTTGCCTTTACGCTGCCTCCCAAAGGCGACGAGATACTCTTCAAGCGGGCGTATGTGGCGAGTTCTGCCGGCCTGTTCGGGCTGGCTGTGGCGCTCGATCTCAACCAAGTCGATGAGCCGGTGGAGGTGCGTGCGCAAATGCCCTCCGGCGTGGTTTTCGCCCCAGGCGGGGTGCGGGAACAGGTGCGCGGCGAATTCGACGTCACATTCGATCCCGCCCGCGGCAGCGTCTCGATTGACCGGTTCTCGGTCGCCAATCCTGCTGGCAACATCAGTGTCGTCGGCGGCTGGCATCCCGACGGCGCCTCGCCGGGCCTTGCGCTCGCCGTATCCATCAGCGAGATGCCGAGCTCGCTCTTCGTGGCGTTATGGCCCGGATTTCTGGCGCCCGGCGTGCTCCATTGGCTTGAGGACAATCTCAAAGAGGGCGTTGTCGGACCGGTCGAGTTGCAGGTTGCCCTGCCACCGGATCATATCGGTCCCGAGGGCAAGGATAAGGTTCTACCGAAATACGGCTTGTCCGGCGACGTGCCGTTCCGCTCAGGGCGTTTCACGCCCGCTCCCGATCTGCCGGACTTCGTCAATGCGAAAGGCTCTGTCAGGCTCGCCGACGCGACGGCGACGATCGCTTTGGATTCGGCCGACGTCGCGGTGCCGAACTATCCGGCGCTCTCGGCCGGAGGGTCATTGCTCGTTATTCCCGACCTCGGAGGCAAGGACGCCGTCGGCGACCTCACCCTGCGCCTCGTCGGTTCGGCGCCGGCGCTTGCCGCGCTTTCCAATACCGGTCCGCTGGACGTGGCGGCGTCGAAGGGCATTTCGCCCGACGATTTATCGGGCGAGGCGGAGCTTTCGCTCGTTGCGGCGGTGCCTTTGAAGAAAGAGGCGTCACTTCTCTCGGTGGAGCCGAAGTTCGAACTCGTCTTGCGCGGTTTTTCGAGCAAGGCGGCGATAGAAGGCCACTCTGTCGCGGATGCTGACCTGACGTTGAGTGGTGTCCCGGACGCCTACCGGGTCGCGGGCAAGGCGCGCCTCGACGGGATCGAGGCGAATATCGACATGACGGGGGGGGAGGCCGGCGAGTCCGATACCGATGTCGCTCTCACTCTCGACAAGGCGGCGCGAGACCGCCTCGGCATCGATCTGGATGATTATCTTTCCGGACCCGTGATCGCGTCGATTTCCGCCGAAGATGACGGAACGCAGCTCATCCATCTCGATCTGACGAAAGCGCGTGTGCGGCTGCCTCCGATTTCGTGGGAAAAGGGCGCGGGCGTTGCTACGAGTGCTGAGTTCCGGGTGAAGACGAGCGCCTCTGGCCGCGATGTCGAGGGGCTTTCGCTGAAAGGCGAGGGCTTTCACGCGTCCGGTTCACTGAAGCTGACCTCGGACGGAAAGCTCGACAGTCTCGACCTGCACGATGTGGCCCTGCGGCCGGGTGATGATTTCGCGTTGAAGGCAAACGTTTCGGGCGGCAACGCGCGCATCAGCGTGAGCGGGGCTCAGCTCGACGCGCGTGGTCTCATCCGTTCGCTGAAAAGCAGTAAGAAGGGCGCAGGCGCCGGCATGATGCCGTTACGTATCGACGTCGCGCTCGATCGGGTGAAGGGCGAAAACGATGTCACGGCTTACGGCATAAAGGGCTCTGCGCAGATCTCAGGCGGTCGGCTCCACGGGCTGAACCTTTCAGGTGTGCTTGGGGATGCCGCCGGTGGCGCCTTCAATTGGCGCATCACCGAGAACGCGAGACTGCGCGAGCAGGTGCTGGACGCTGCTGATGGCGGGGCGGTTCTGGGCTTTGTCGATCTCTATTCACGTGTTCGCGAAGGTCTCCTGACCCTCGTCCTGCGCGGGCCGCCGGGCGGCGACAGCGCCTCCGGAGAAGCCTGGCTGCGGGACTTCCGCGTCGTGGAGGAGGCCGCACTCGCCGAAGCCGTCCGGCCAGCGACGCGCAAGCGCGATCAACCGGGGTCGCAGCGAGCGCGCGAGCAGATCACCGAGGAGGTCGACACGTCCAATATGACTTTCACCAAGCTGCGCATCCCGTTCCGCATGGATAAGGGCGTCATCGCGATCGATGAGGCCTATCTGCGCGGGCCGATGCTCGGAGCGACGGCAAGCGGGACGATCAACCTCACCGATGAGAAGATCGCCCTGAGCGGCACGTTCATCCCGGCCTTCGGTATCAACAATATGGCGGGTACGATTCCGATCTTCGGTCAGATCCTCGGCGGTGGTCAGAACGAGGGTCTGGTCGGCGTGACCTTCAAGCTCTTCGGCAATCTCGGCAATCCATCTCTCAAGATGAATCTGATGTCGGCGATCGCACCGGGCATCTTTCGCAAGATCTTCGAGTACCGCTGAGGCCGCAGAGCTGCGGCCTCTAGAATGTGTAACGCCGTGACGGCAGGCCTGCGGCTTAAGCCGCTCCGCCCATCCGCAAAAGAGCGTGTTTCTTGCGACCGCTCGAAAGTTTCACGGCACCATCTTCCGAGAGGTCGGAAAGGCCGATCAGGGCACGCTCATCGCTGACTGGCGTATCGTTGACCTTGATACCCCCGCCGCGGATGAGACGCCGCACTTCGCCGTTGGACGTGGCGAGGCCCGCACGCACGAATGCGGAAAGCACGCCAATGCCGGCTTCGAACTCACTGCGATCCACGTCGATGCTGGGCAAAGCCTCTCCGGTTTCACCGGCTTCGAAGGTGCGCCGCGCGGTCTCTTCGGCGTGCTTTGCCGCATCGCGACCATGAAGGAGGGCCGTGGCTTCCGTGGCAAGAATCTTCTTAGCCTCGTTGATCTCCTCGCCTTGCAGGGCCGCCAGGCGCTCAATCTCGTCGAGGGGCAGGATGGTGTAGAGCTTCAGGAAACGTCCGACATCGGCGTCTGCGGCGTTGCGCCAGAACTGCCAGTACTCGTAGGCCGACAGCATGTCGGGGTTGAGCCAGACGGCGCCCTCGGCGGTCTTTCCCATCTTGGCGCCCGTCGCGGTCGTCAGAAGCGGGGTGGTGAGGGCAAACATTTCCACCTGCTCCATGCGGCGTCCAAGATCGACACCGGAAACGATATTGCCCCATTGGTCGGAGCCGCCCATCTGCAGGCGTGCACCATAACGGCGGTGAAGCTCGACGTAATCGTAGGCCTGCAGCACCATGTAGTTGAACTCCAGCAGGGAGAGGTGCTGCTCGCGCTCCAGCCTGAGACGCACCGAATCGCGCTGAATCATCTGGTTGACCGAGAAATGCCGGCCGACATCGCGCAGAACGTCGATGTAGTTGAGTTTCAGAAGCCAGTCGGCATTGTCCGGCATGATAGCGTCGTTGCCGCTTTCGCCGAAATGCAGAAGCGGATCGAAGGCGCGTCGGATGCCCTGCTTGTTGGCCTCGATCTCGGCGTCGGAGAGGATTTTGCGGCTTTCATCGCGCCCGGACGGATCGCCGATCCGCGTCGTGCCTCCGCCCATCAGCGCGATCGGCCGATGTCCTGTCTGCTGCAACCAGTAAAGCATCATGATCTGCACGAGGCTGCCTGCATGGAGGCTCCGGGCCGTGCAGTCGAAGCCGATATACGCGCTCACCATCTCCTTCGACAAAAGGTTATCGAGCCCTTCCGGGTCGGAGATTTGATGGATGAAGCCCCGTGCCTGGAGCGTGTTGAGGAAATCGGATCGAAACGTGGTCATGGGTTCGTTAGTTGCAGGAATGATATGGGGTGCTCCCTTAGCACCTGAAATCACGGAGCGCGAAGGGCGTGACAAAATTTCGTAGCACTTTGGGCGTGATCAGCGGCACCTCGATGGACGGGGTCGACGTCGCGTTGCTTGAAAGCGACGGCGAAACCGTCGGCGAGATCGGCCCCGCCGCGACTTATCCTCTCGATGATGCGCATCGGGCGCTGTTGAGGCGCGCGATGGCGGCCGCAAAGGGTGGCGCTGTGCGAGGCGAGCCGATCCTCGAGGAGGCGGAGGCCGCCGTCACCAAAGCGCATGAGGGTGCCCTTCGTCGCTTTGTGAGCGATCATGCATTGCGGCTTGAAAACATCACCGGCGTCGGGTTTCACGGACAGACCGTCTTTCATGCGCCTGAACGCGGCCTCACTCTCCAACTTGGAGACGGTCAGACGCTTGCCGATTCGCTTGGGATCCCGGTCGCCTGGGATTTTCGGACAGCAGATGTGGCGGCAGGCGGTGAGGGCGCGCCGCTCGTTCCAGTCTATCATCGTGCGCTCGCCAAACGCATGGGCCGCGGATTGCCGATCGCCTTCGTCAACATCGGCGGCGTCGCCAACGTGACCTATGTCGGCGAGGGCGACACATTGATTGCGCTCGACACGGGGCCGGGCAATGCCCTGATCGACGATCTCTTGTCCTCGCGCCGAGGCCTGGCGTTTGATGCCGGCGGTGAAATCACGATGCGTGGGCGCCCCGATGTCTCCCGGGTCGAGAGGTGGCTCGCGCACCCCTTCTTCGCGCGGCCGGTACCCAAATCGCTCGACAGAGACGCCTTTGAAGCGGCCGATGTGACCGGTCTCGACGACAACGATGCCGCCGCCACGCTTGCCGCCTTCACCGCTTCCGCGTTGAATCGAGGTTTCCAGCTTCTGCCGCAACTACCTGAACTTGTTATCGTTTGCGGTGGAGGTCGGCTGAATCGGGGCTTGATGAAGTTGCTTTCGACGGAACTCGCCCCGGCGGAGGTCGTCGCGGCGGAGCATCTGGGTTTCGACGGAGATGCGATCGAGGCGCAGGCTTTCGCCTATCTTGCGCTCAGGGTGGCGGAAGGGCTGCCGCTCACATTCCCCGGGACGACGGGCGCTCCGCGACCCTTGCCCGGAGGCCGCTGGAGCCGCCCCAACCGCAACAATTAACCTCGAATCAAGCCTTTCGGATCAAGGTCAAGTTCCGAAGAAGGTATCGGGTCCGAGTTCATGCGTAAAATAGCGGCCTCCTTCGCGGATATGTTCCGAGGCAAGGCGACAAAAGACGGCCGATCGGCCGCAGCACCACAGTCCCTCGAAGAAACATCAGTCCGCGAAACCGCGCCCGCAACGACGCCTCAGGTGATCGAAGCCGGCCGCGAGGCAATCAGAAAGGCTTCCCCGGCCAAGGAGAAGAAGGTCAAAGCCGCAAAACGGCAGAAGACCGTCGCTCGCGCCCCCTACAGTCGGCGGGGCTCGATTGCGGGTGACCAGACGATCGCGGTCTTCGTCACCTTTGTCGGGCTGATCACGGCGGCACTGACCGCTGGCGTTGTGTATTTTTCTGCCGACGAGCTCTATTCGAAATATGTGCGATCGGAGGCGGTCGAGCGCGCGACCTTTGCCGCGGGCCGTCTTCAGGAGACGGGTCTGCAGGACAAAGAGGGTAGCTTCTCTGCTGAAGAGAATGTCGCCCTGAAGACGATTCTGGCGATGCCGGATGTCTTCCGCATCGAGGTGTTCAACCGGGCGGGGGATCGCGTCCGCGAGTTGAGTGATGCGGCGGGCGGCACAGAGATTGCTCCCATTGGTCGCGATGAAGCGCGTGCGTTCGTCGAGACCGGGAAGGGAGCGCTAAGCTGGCAGGACCGCCATGCAGAGGGATCTGCCGGACCGTCCTATTACAGCCGCACCCTGGTGCCGATCGAGGATGCCGACGGAAATTCCGAGGGTGCGATCGCAGTCTATCTCGATCACAGTGCCGATGAGGCGGGATTCTGGCAGTGGCTGACAGGAATTCTCGGGACGATCCTGGTGCTGGCGCTCGTCGCCTTCACGATCCCGGCTGTCAGCCTGCTGCTTCGCACGCGTCAGAAGCGCGAGGTCTATGAGGAGCTCACCTATGTGAGCGGCCACGACACGCTGACGGGTCTCAGCAATCGCGACGAATTTCTGAGGACGCTGGAGGTCGAAATCCGGCGTCAAAGCGAGGAAGGTCATCATCTCGCTCTGCACTACATCGACATCGATCGCTTCAAGGAAATCAACGATACGCATGGCCATGCTGCCGGTGATGAATTCCTGAAGCAGGTGGCCGAGCGACTGCGGGATGTCGTAGAGAAGCCCCAATACCTCGCGCGGCTGGGTGGCGACGAGTTCGCTATCATTCAGCTCGAGGCCGGCGGGACCAAATACGCGGAGATCCACGCGAGACGGATCGGATCCGCTCTCAATGGCGTCTACAAGGTCGGCGACGGTGAGAACAACGAAGTCGTCGCGAGCGCGTCGATCGGGATCGCAGTCTCTCCAGAGCATGGCGAGAACGCCAATGAGCTCCTGAAAAATGCCGACCTCGCCTTGAACAAGGTGAAGGCGGGCGGACGCAACGACATTTCCGTTTTCACCACGGAGCTGACCACCTCGATGCAGGGGCGTCTGGAAATGCAGGCGATCCTCCGCAAGGCTTTCCGAGAGAAGTGGTTCGTCCTCTATTTCCAACCACAGTACGATCTGGTGACCCGGCGCCTCACGGGCTTTGAGGCGCTCCTGCGGCTGAAACATCCCGAGCGCGGCGTCGTCTCACCCACGGAGTTCATTCCGGTTGCGGAAGAGACCGGCCTCATCGAGCCGATCGGCGAGTGGATTTTGAAGGAATCATGCCGTGCGGCAAGCCTTTGGCCGGAGCATTTGACTCTGGCCGTGAACCTGTCACCTGCGCAGTTCAAGAAAGGCAACTTGCCCCGTTTGATCGCCAAGACATTGAAACAGACGGGGCTCAAGGCGGACCGGCTCGAAGTGGAGATCACCGAAGGTCTGCTTTTGGAGACGTCCAATCGCGTGCTGTCGCAGCTTCGTGAGATCAAGAAGATGGGGGCCGCCCTCATCATGGACGATTTCGGCACCGGCTATTCCAGCCTGAGCTATCTCTGGCGGTTCTCCTTCGACGGCATCAAGATCGACCGCTCTTTCGTGCACGGTGTGGGCGTCGGCGGGCAGGTGGAGAAACTTTTGCGTTCCATCATCAGGCTCGGCATCTCGCTCGACCTGAAGGTGACCGCCGAGGGTGTGGAAAGCGCCCAGCAGGCCCATTTCCTCGTCGCCAATGACTGCCGCAACGTCCAAGGCTTCCTGTTCGGCTGGCCGGTTCCGAAGGATGAAGTCGCAACGGTAATCGCCAAGGACATTCGCGTGGGGACACGTGCCGCTCAAAAACGCCACGACGCGACCAAGCTCGAGGCGCAAGCGCCGGGCGATGAGGCATCAAGCGAACAAGCGCCCGAGGAGAGGGGGCGGAAGAGACGGAATGCGGCCTGAAGTCAGGCTGAATGCGGTTGTCCCGTCAGCCGGTAGGCCCAGCTGACGGCAGACATCATGCCAGGCGATAAACCCGGCTGATCTCGCTCAGAAGTCCGAGACGTATGAGCTCGCCCAAAGCTTCCGAACGCTCCGGAATGCCCCGTGCGGAGCGCCAGCCTTCGGCCGCGGCAAGTTGCTCATCAGTCAATGTCACGACAACTTTGTGAACGGCGCCAGAAGCTTCGGACGCCAACTTCTCGCTCGTAGCCCAGCAGGATTTCTTGGGCGACATAACCCATTTCCCTTATTTGGGAGGCCGACGGGGGCAGGCCCGTACACGCCGCCCGTTGCTTATAGGGCGCAAGGTAGGCCCAACCAAAAGACGGGGGTATCTCGGATATTCCGCTACGTAGAAATTGCGTATGTCCGCGCGCCTGTCGCGGAGCCGTCACAGGCGCCTCAGCGCATCATCCGGATCAGATCGGCAAGCCCCCGGGCTTCGAGTTTTTCTCGAATGCGGGCGCGATGAATCTCCACGGTGCGTTGGCTGATGCCGAGCTCGACTGCAATATGCTTGTTGGTCATGCCGAGGACGAGGTGGTCGAGCACCTCGCGTTCTCGTCCCGTGAGACGCGCCAGCCGCTCCGAGACGATGTGAGGCGGGAGTTTCGAAGACGGGCGGTTCGCCAGTTGGTCGGATGAAGCACGGATCGCGCCGAGCAACTGCTCTTCCGAGCCGGGCTTTTCGATAAAATCGACAGCCCCGTTCTTCATGGCTTCGACCGCAAGCGGGACGTCACCATGGCCAGTCAGGATCACGACCGGGATGCTGATGCCGCGTTCCGCCATGATCTTCTGAAGTTCCATGCCGTCGAGACCGGGCATCCGCAGATCGATGAAAGCGCACAGGCCCTTGTCGGCATCGACAGCTTCCAGAAAGCTCTCGGCCGAGGGAAAGCCCTCGGTTTCAAATCCGTGCGCGGAGAGAAGGGCGCCGAGCGAATGACGGACAGATGTCTCGTCATCGACGATGTAGATGACTTTGCCGCGGGCGGCTTCACGCATCGTCTGGATCCGTAATTCTCAGGGTGAAGACGAAAGTCGCGCCTGTGTCATTCTCCTGCATCGAGATCCGTCCCCCATGCGCTTCGACGATGGAGCGGCAGAGTGACAGGCCAAGGCCCATGCCGCTGGTGGTCGAGTTGTGAAACGGTTCGAAGAGGGTGTCTTCCATGTCTTGCGGGACGCCTGTTCCAGTATCGTGGATGGTGATCTCTACCAGCGGCGAGGCATTGCGGATCGATAACGTCAAGCGCCTGACCTGGCTACCAGCCATCGCCGTGATGCTGTTGCGTGCGAGGTTCAGGATGACCTGAACGATCTGTACCGGGTCGGCGGAGATCGGAGGGATGTCGTCGGCGAACTCAAAGACGATCTCGGGGCTGGGTTCGTTGCTCGCGGCAAGGGCAAGTTCGACGCCTTGCCGGACAACGGCTTGCAGATCGACCTGCTCCAGCGTGATCTCTCGCTGGCCGATGAAGTTGCGCAGGCGGCGGACGAGGTCAGCAGCGCGGGCGGATTCGCTCACGGCGCTCTCCATGAGCCCGGCTATATTGGGGGGCACAACGATCCCGTGGTTGCGCATTTCTTGTCGGGACGCGTTCACATAATTGCTGACGGCCGACAGGGGCTGATTGAGCTCGTGCGCAAGGGCTGAGGCCAGTTCACCCAACGAACGATCCTGGGCGGCGTCCATCAGCACCAGCCTGAGCCGCGCCTCCTCGGCCTCCGCCCGGCGCATCGCCGCCGTTGCAGCGCGCTCGCGATCCAGACTGTTGACGGCGAAAAGCGCGCGCCGCGTGATGCGGAGGATTTCGCCGTCGGTTTCCGTAAAGGGCTTGCTATGCCCACGCCGCTCTTCAAGCCACAGAGCGAAGGAGCCACGGGGCGATAAGCGGGTGGAGCCATCTTCCTTCCGGATCTCGATCTTCTCCGGCTTGCCCGCCCATCGGATCGTCTCGCCGAACGCTTCACGGAAGAGTATGAGCCAATCGGATCGGTCCTCGGAAAGCTCCATCATCGCAGCGCCGGCGATGTCGTTTCCTAGAACCTCGACGCCGACAAGCTCTTGCAGATGATCAGAGGTGGCAATTCCGCTCGACATGCGTGCAGCGAGCGGGGCGTAGTCGATATCGCCAGCAGGAACCTTTCCGATCGCCAAGACCTCATCGGCAAGCTTCAGCAGCATGCCCTGCGCACTCAACTGATTGAGAAGGTCGTCTGCATGCGCCTCGATGGTCTCCCGTAAGGGCTGGCCGCTTCTTGCCTCGCGCTCGATCGCATAAGCTGTCTTTTCGGCCCGGATGCTGGCGCGGAGTTGGCTCGTGTTCTCCAGGCTATGCAGCAGGGCCGAAATGGTCCCGCCGATCAGCTCGCAGGCTCTCAATCGGCTCCAGGAGAGCTCGAGCGGGCTGTAATGGTGGCAGGCGACGAGGCCCCACAGCTTGTTCTCGGAGATGAGTGAGATCGAGACGCTGCCCGCCACACCCATATTGTTGAGATATTCGATATGAACCGGCGCGACAGCACGGAGCTTCGAATAGGTGAGGTCGAGAGGGGCTTGTGAACCGGCATCCGCTACGACGCCGCTGCGCGTCATGATGGGGACAGGTTTCGCGTTGATGTCCGCGATCACGCGGATGACATTGCGGGCGAAATGACGCCGAGCCGGATCGGGTATGTCGGATGCGGGATAGTGCAGGCCGAGAAAGCTGTCGGGCCGCACGGTGCTCTCCGCAATGACCTCGCCGTGCTGATCGGCGGCAAAGCGGTAGATCATCACGCGATCGAACCCCGTCGCCTCGCGCAGGATCTGTGCACCCACTTGCGCGAGGTCTTCAAGCGTATCGGGGATGATCAGTTCGGAGATCACCCGCTGCCGCAGGACTTCGTCATCCCAGACGCTGCCTGACCGACTTTCCGGCTCGACGAATTCCAGAACCAACCAGTCGCCGAACCGGTGCGGAAGGCACTCGAGTTCGATGGGCTCGCCGTCGTCTGAGCGAATCTGCAGGAGGGTAGGTCTGAGGAGATCGGGCACTGTCGGTGCGAGGCGTCGCGCGAGAAGTGTTGCACAGCCATCCGCGCCAAGCAGCTCCGCTAGCGGCAGCCCCAACAGCGAGGTGTAGTCTCTCCCAAAATAAACGCGGGTGTTGGTGCTGGCATATTCGATCGTCAACGAGCCGGCATCGACCGCGATGAGGCAGCCGATCGGCTGGATCGCGCCGATCATGTGAATTGGCTCTGTGTCGCAGGCGCTGAGATCAACCGGACTGTTCAGCAAGCGGCCATATCCTTCGAAACGGTTTGCCCTCCGATCGCCCGCAGCCGGCGACCAAGCGACGCATCAAGACGCCGAAAGTGCGCGGGCGAAGCCTCAACGGCAACCCCGCGAAGGACAAAAGTGCGACAGTGGGGCGCATAGTACAAACGGAGGGCCAAAGTTCGATCGTTCCGAATGTGCGCTTCTGCCACGATTCAGAGCCTTTGTAGCCATACGTTGCATCTGAAACGCACCGTCCATTGCGGTAGCCGGTGCCCCGGAGAAGAAAGTCTGTCCCGCGTCGGCGACGTGGCTGTGTTGCATGTCGGCACTGGACAAACCCTCCATAAAGGGAAACGCTCTGAACAACATGCGTCTTGTCAACCTGCGCCGGACAAGGCTTTTATCCAAATCGTCGCAAGCTGCCGCACAGCCGGCTGGCATACCGTTCTCGATCGTCGAACTCAGATGGCTTTGTATCCTCACAATCGTCTGTCGCCACTTTTGCGGATGGATCCTGTCGCGGTCGCGTCATTGATTTCGGCGGTTGCGGATCTCGCTGTGGTTGTGGGTGAAGACGGTATTGTGAGCGACATTTCGCACAATCTAGATTCCGTCTCCGGAAACGAAGTCGTGCAATGGCGCGGCCGGCCGATCGAAGATCTCGTGACGGCGAGCAGCCGTACGAGATTGCGCAAGCTGATTAACTCGGCCCGGCAAGGTCGCGAGGCCGAACGCGTGGACATCAGCCATCCGCTCGAAGGGGGAGGGGATCTGCCCTTCCGATACTCCGCACTGCGCATCGACGGCACCAACCAAGTCGTTCTCATCGGCCGCGACCTGCGTCTCGTCGTCGAGCTGCAGTCGCGTCTTCTTGCCCACGCCCGATCCATCGAGCAGCATGCCCGCAGCCTGCGGCAGGCCGAAGCGCATTATCGGCTGCTGTTTGAGACGGTCTCTGAGGCGATCATCGTCATCGATGCGGATAACGGAAAGGTGCGCGAAGCCAATACGCAGGCTGCGATGCTCTTGGGCCTGCCCGGTAAGGCTCTCAGTGGGCGGAAGTTCACGGCTCTCTTTCGCAGCAGGCAAAGGCCCGACGTCGAAGCCATGCTGCAGGCCGTTGGCGAGGCGGGAGAGCCATTGACGGTCGAGGTCGAGGCGGAGGGACGGGTTTCGCTCTCCGCGGAAGCCTTCCGTGCCGGCGACCTCCAACTGGTGATGGTGCAGATTGCTCCGGTCAAGGAGGCGACAGCGCCGGAATCCGATCTCGTCGCGCTCGTGCGCAATGCGCCGGAAGCCGTCATCCTTGCCAATGAGGATGGCAAGATCGTCTGGGTGAACGAGACGTTCCTCACTCTTGCGGGAGTTCCGTTTGCCGCCAACGCGGCCGGCCATCATCTCGACGAGTTTCTCTCGTGGAGCGGCCTCACGCAGGACGTGCTCCTGCAAAACGTACGGCGCCACGGACGATTGCAAAATCTCTCCGGCGTCATTGGTGGCCGCGACGGAGAGGCGGTGGCCGTGCGCTTTTCCGCGCTGACTTTGCCGGAAGGGACCACCCCCGGCTATGGCTTCGTCATGCGGCCGCTCACTCCGGGTGAGACGCAGACGGGGGTCGAATCGAGCGATCTGGTCAGGGCGGTCGAGAATCTCGTCGAGATGATCGGCTACACGCCGATGAAGGATCTCGTCCGCGACACGACCGATGTGATCGAGAAGATGTGCATCGAGGCGGCTCTGAACCTGACGGGCAACAACCGCACGGTCGCCGCACGTGTTCTCGGGCTAAGCCGTCAGACCCTTTATCTTAAGATGAACCGCTTTGGCCTCGTCGGCCCCGATGATGAGGCCGGCGAGGACTGATAGTCCGGGGGCTCGTTGCGGTCAGCTCAAGCCTCGACCTCGGCCAGCCGCTTTTCCAGATAGTCGCTGCAATTGCCGATGAGCTCGTCGACCTGGCCCTCGAAAAAGTGGTTCGCGCCTTTGACGATCTGCTGATCGATGACGATGCCCTTTTGCGATTTCAGCTTGTCGACCAGTGTTTGGACGGCCTCCGGCGGCGCCACGCGATCGTTCTCGCCGTGGATGATCAGCCCCGAAGACGGGCAGGGCGCGAGGAACGAGAAGTCGTAGATGTTCGGTTGCGGGGCGATGGACATGAAGCCTTCAGCTTCCGGCCGCCGCATCAAGAGCTGCATGCCGATCCAGGCTCCGAAAGAGAAGCCGGCGATCCACACGCCTCGCGCATCGGGATGCAGCGTCTGCACCCAATCGAGGGCGGCTGCCGCATCCGACAATTCACCGACGCCGTGATCAAAGAAGCCTTGACTGCGTCCCACCCCGCGGAAATTGAAGCGCAGAGCGGTGAAGCCGCGCTCCTGGAACATATAGAAAAGGCGATAGACGATCTGGTTGTTCATCGTCCCGCCGAATCGCGGATGCGGATGCAGCACGATGCCGATCGGGGCAGTCTTCGTCTTTCCCGGCTGATAACGGCCTTCGAGACGACCGTCGGGGCCGGGGAAAATCACTTCAGGCATGGTTCACAGGACTCTCAACTCGCTGGGTCAGGAAACTTGCATCTTAGGCGGAGGTTTTGTTGACTCCGCCCGAACCCCTCCCTAAAACTTAGTTTGGAATGGTTCAAAAGAAATGCATTCGTCCCCGCTCGTGGCAGGGGCGCATCTAAACACTATGTGTTCGTTCGGTTGCAAGAACAAAGCAGCCGTCCGGCCAGGAGCCATGATGAGTCGGGCTAGAACCTATCTGGACGCAAATGCCACCGAGCCGCTTCGCCCGCAGGCGCGAGAGGCAATGCTCGCGGCCCTCGAGCATCCCGGCAACGCGTCGTCGGTGCACGCTGAAGGGCGGTGGGCGCGCGATCTGATCGAAGGCGCACGCGACGCCGTTGCCGCCCTTGTGGGAGCGAGAGCCGCAAACGTCGTCTTCACCAGCGGCGCGACCGAAGCAGCCAATTGGGCATTGACCCCAATGGCGCCGGACGAGCGGCTTTATGTCAGCGCGGTTGAACATCCGTGCGTCCTTGCCGCCGGCATGTTCGCTCCGGACAGGACGACTTCCGTGCCGGTGCGTGACGATGGCGTTCTCGATCTCGAAGCGTTGCGCGCACGGCTCGAAGCAGGTGGTGATGAAGGGCGCCCGGTTCTAGCCTTGATGGCCGTCAACAACGAAACCGGGGTGGTGCAGCCCGTCGCCGAAGCGGCGGCAATGGTTCATGAGTTCGGCGGGCGGGTGATCTGCGATGCCGTTCAGGCGGCCGGCCGCATGCCGCTTTCTCTCGAAGAGCTTGGCGCCGACATTTTGTTTCTCTCTTCGCATAAGCTTGGAGGCCCGCAGGGCGCCGGCGCCTTGGTGGTGCAAAGCGACGATGGTTTCCCGAAGAATCTGCTGAAGGGCGGGGGTCAGGAGAAGCGCCGCCGCGCTGGCACGGAAAACCTCGCCGCCATCGCTGGTTTCGGCGTTGCAGTGCAAGAGGTGCGCCACCATGTGTCGCACATGGAAAGGCTGCAGGAGCTGCGCCAACGGCTTGAGCAGGGTCTGCGCAAAATTGAGGCGCGCACTTTGATCGCCGGCGAAGCGGCTGAGCGGGTCGCCAACACGGTCTTGTTCGCAACGCCGGGCATGGCCGCGGAAACGCTGGTGATCGCATTCGATCTGGAGGGTGTGAGCGTCTCCTCCGGATCTGCCTGTTCATCGGGCAAAGTCGGCGACAGTCACGTGCTGCGCGCCATGAATTTTGCTGCTCCAAGCGCTATCAGGGTTAGTCTTCCTTGGAACGCGGACGAGCAGGATATCGATCGTTTTCTTGACGTGTGGCAGACCATCCATCATCGGATGAATCTCGGCCGGGCGGCTTGAACCAATAAAGGGAGAACTGAATGCCAGCCGTTCAGGAGACCATTGAGCAAGTTAAGCAGATCGACGTCGACAAGTATAAGTACGGCTTCGAAACGCTGATTGAATCCGATCGGGCGCCGAAGGGGCTCGATGAGAGCACTGTGCGTTTCATTTCTGCCAAGAAGGGCGAGCCGGAATGGATGACCGAATGGCGTCTTGAGGCTTACCGGCGCTGGCTGACGATGAAGGAGCCTTCCTGGGCGCGGGTGAAGTATCCCAAGATCGATTACCAGGATCTCTATTATTACTCGGCTCCGAAATCGATGAGCGGTCCGAACTCGCTCGATGAGGTCGACCCGGAGATTCTGGCGACCTACGAGAAACTCGGCATTCCGTTGAAGGAGCAGGAGATTCTGGCCGGTGTCCGCAAGGCGGACGAGCCCTCCTCACTCGACGAGGATTCAGGCACGCCGCCGAGTGGCAGCGGCGGTCGGCAGGTTGCGGTCGATGCGGTTTTCGATTCCGTTTCCGTCGCCACGACTTTCAAGAAAGAGCTCGCCAAGGCCGGCGTCATCTTCATGCCGATCTCGGAGGCGATCCGCGAATATCCGGATCTCGTCAGAAAATATCTCGGCTCGGTCGTGCCGGTCACCGATAATTTCTTCGCGACCCTGAACTCGGCGGTTTTCTCCGACGGATCCTTCGTCTACGTGCCGAAGGGCGTGCGCTGCCCGATGGAACTGTCGACCTATTTCCGCATCAACGAGCGCAATACGGGTCAGTTCGAGCGCACGTTGATTATCGCCGACGAGGGAGCCTACGTTTCCTATCTCGAAGGCTGCACGGCGCCGATGCGCGATGAGAACCAGCTCCACGCGGCTGTCGTCGAACTCGTCGCCCTCGACGATGCCGAGATCAAATATTCCACGGTCCAGAACTGGTATCCGGGCGACAAGGACGGCAAGGGCGGCGTCTACAACTTCGTGACGAAGCGCGGCGATTGCCGGGGCAAGAATTCCAAGATCTCCTGGACCCAGGTTGAGACCGGTTCGGCGATCACCTGGAAGTACCCGTCCTGCATTCTGCGCGGCGACAATTCGGAAGGCGAATTCTATTCGATCGCCATTTCCAATGGTCACCAGCAGATCGATTCCGGCACGAAGATGATCCATCTCGGCAAGAACACGAAGAGCCGAATCATTTCCAAGGGCATCTCGGCGGGCAACTCCAACAACACCTATCGCGGGCTCGTTTCGGCGCACCGCAAGGCTTCGGGGGCCCGGAACTTCACGCAGTGCGATTCGCTTCTGATCGGCGAGAACTGCGGCGCTCACACCGTCCCCTATATCGAATCCAAGAACGCCGGGGCGATCTTCGAGCACGAAGCGACCACGTCGAAGATCTCCGACGACCAGATGTTCTACTGCCAGCAGCGTGGCATGAGCGAGGAAGAAGCGGTGGCCCTGATCGTCAACGGCTTCGCTCGTGAGGTCATCCAGAAGCTGCCGATGGAATTCATGGCCGAGACGCAGCGCCTGATCGGCATCTCGCTGGAAGGCAGCGTCGGCTGATCGCGCGCGGCTCTTTGGGAGCCGAGTTATCAAGATATATCAGGGCCCTAGCCCTGAAGGCTGAATCAATTCAGGAACAAACGCATGCTTGAGATCAACGACCTGCACGCCAAGGTGGCGGAAGACGACAAGGAAATCCTGCGTGGCCTCTCTTTGAAAGTCGGCGCGGGCGAGGTGCATGCCATCATGGGCCCGAACGGGTCTGGCAAGTCGACCCTCTCCTATATCCTGGCCGGCAAGGAGGATTACGAGGTCACGGGCGGATCCGTCACCTTCAAGGGGGAGGACCTTTTGGCGATGGAGCCCGATGAGCGGGCCGCCGCCGGCGTCTTCCTCGCCTTCCAGTATCCGATCGAAATCCCCGGCGTCGGCACGATGACCTTCTTGAAGACGGCGATGAACGCGCAACGCAAGGCGCGCGGCGAACCGGAACTGACGACACCGGAATTCATGCGCCGCGTGAAGGAAACCGCGGGGGAGCTCAACGTCACGCCGGAGATGCTGAAGCGCCCGCTCAATGTCGGGTTTTCGGGCGGTGAGAAGAAGCGCAACGAGATCCTGCAGATGGCGCTTCTCGAGCCGTCGCTCTGCCTGATGGATGAGACGGATTCCGGTCTCGACATCGATGCGCTCCGTGTCGTTGCCGATGGGGTCAATAAGCTGCGCTCTCCCGATCGCGCGATTGTCGTCATCACCCACTATCAGCGCCTGCTCGAATACATCGTGCCGGATTATGTGCATGTTCTCTCGCGTGGCCGTATCGTGACGTCCGGCGGGCGCGAGCTGGCGCTCGAGCTGGAGGCAAAGGGTTACGCCGATTACGTGGAGGCCGCGTGATGGCCGAGCCCGAACGCACGCGCACAAAAGCCGAGGAGGCGCTGGCACAGCATTTTGCTGAGCTTTCCGGCGACGACCCGATACGCGACATGCGTACCACGGCTTTCGATGCCTTCATCGAGAAAGGCTTACCGAACCGCCGCGTCGAAGACTGGAAATATACCGACCTGCGGCGGTTGATGACGGACGCGCCGGCGCCTGCGGAGCCCGTCAATCCGGAGCGCGCGCGTGATCTGGTCGATCAGGCGGATATTTTTGCCGATATCGACCGCGCCCGCATCGTCTTCGTGAACGGCTATTTCGTGCCGCCGCTCTCCGATTTGAGCGGCGTCGAAGATGCGCTCGATTTTGCGTCTCTCGGCCGTTTTCTGAACGGCGGTGGCGCTCTCTTGGAGCGGAGCGAGCAGGTCGATCCAGGCGAAGCGCCGGTCTATGCTCTCAACAGCGCCTTCGTGCGCGACGGCGCCGTGATCCGCATTCGCGAAGGCGCAAAGCTGACGAAGCCGCTTGAGATCTGCACCGTCTTTGCCGGAAATGGGCCGGGGCTGCAGACACTCCGTCACCAGGTGACTGTGGGCGACGGAGCCGAAGCCGTCATCCTGCAAAGCTATGTCGGTCCCGACGGTGTCGGCTACCACACCAACGTCGTCTCAGACATTCGCATCGGCAAGGGCGCGAAGGTGAAATGGGTGAAGGCTCAGGAGGAGGGCGATCAGGCGCTCCATCTCGGCCTCCTTCTGCCACGCGTTGAAGCCGACGCCGTGTTCGATCCGTTCTTCTTCGCAGCCGGCAGTGCGGTCGCCCGTTCCGAGATCCGAATGATCTTTGACGGCGAGGGGGCCACGTCCGGCATTCGCGGTGCGACCATCGCAAGAGGCCGTCAGCATCTCGACACCACCCTGATCGTCGATCACGCGGTGCCGGAATGCGTGAGCCAGGAGTTCTTCAAGGCGGCGATCGACGACGAGGCGCGCGGCGTTTTCCAGGGGCGCATCAATGTCTGGCCGCACGCGCAGAAGACCGAAGGCAAGATGATGAGCCAGGCTCTGCTCTTGTCGGAGAACGCGGAGTTCTCCAACAAGCCGGAGCTCGAAATCTTCGCCGATGACGTGGTGTGCGGTCACGGGGCAACCTGCGGTCAGATCGACGAAGAAATGCTGTTCTTCATGCGCTCTCGCGGCGTTCCGGCCGACGAGGCAGAACGTCTGCTGGTGCATGCATTCCTCGCCGAGGCGATTGAGGAAATCGCGCACGACGACGTCGTCGCGGCACTCGAGGCGCGCACGCGCCGCTGGCTGTCGCTCGGAGGCGAGGTCCGCTGACGCAAGCTGCCGCAACCTGCGGCAGCGATTTTGAGAATAGGCGCTTCGGCGCAAGAGGACGGGGCTGATGCTGACAAAGAACGCCACCTACGACGTGGAGGCCGTGCGAGCCGATTTTCCGGCGCTTGCGTTGGAGGTTTATGGCAAACCCCTCGTCTATCTCGATAACGGCGCCTCGGCTCAGAAACCGCAGGCGATGATCGATGCCGTTTCGCGTGCCTACGCGCAGACCTATTCCAACGTTCACCGCGGCCTGCATTTCCTCTCGAACGCGGCGACTGAGGCCTACGAGGATGCTCGAGAGACCGTGCGAGGCTTTCTCAATGCCGCCTCGGTAGACGAGGTGATTTTCACGCGCTCCTCGACAGAGGCGATCAACCTGGTCGCGGCATCTTATGGGAGCATGGCGATCGGAGAGGGCGACGAGATCGTCCTTTCCATCCTCGAGCACCATTCGAACATCGTGCCGTGGAACTATCATCGCGAACGCGCCGGTGCGGTGATCCGCTGGGCGCCGATCCGCGAGGACGATTCGTTCGATCTGGAAGCCTTCGAGCGGCTTCTCAACGATCGCACCAAAATGGTTGCCGTGACTCATCTTTCCAACGTCACGGGAACGGTCGTGCCGATTCGGGAGATCTGCCGGCTTGCCCATGAGCGTGGCATCCCCGTTCTCGTCGATGGCAGCCAGGCCGCCGTGCACCTGCCGATCGACGTTCAGGACCTCGGCTGCGATTTCTATGTCTTCACCGGCCACAAGACCTATGGACCGACCGGCATCGGTGTCCTTTGGGCAAAGCGGGAATGGCTGGAGAAAATGCCGCCGTTTCTGGGCGGTGGAGAGATGATCAAGGATGTGACGCAGGACGGCGTCACCTATGCGGAACCGCCGCACAAATTCGAGGCCGGGACACCGCCGATCGTTCAGGCGATCGGGCTGGGCTCTTCGCTTAAGTACATGAAGGAGCTCGGTCGGGAAAAAATCGCGGCCCACGAGCACGAGCTTAAGGAGTATGCGCACGAACGGTTGGGCGAAATCAATTCGCTCACGATCTATGGGCATGCTCCGGATAAAAGCGCCATCATCTCTTTCAATCTGGAAGGCACCCACCCGCACGATGTCTCGATGATTATTGACAGGGAAGGGGTCGCGGTGCGCGCGGGCACGCATTGCGCGCAGCCGCTTCTCACCCATTATGGGACGACCGCCACGTGCCGTGCGTCTTTCGGCCTCTATAATACGAAAGCAGAAGTCGATAAATTGGCAGAAGCCCTGATGAAGGCGCAGACCTTCTTCGCGTGAGGATAAGAGCGATGGACGAGACCACGCACAAGGACGAAACCAACGCCGCGGCGGCGCCCGATCCGCACGCGGACGAGGCGCCGAATTCCCCGGATATCGACGTTTCGGCTATGCCGCCTGAAGAGGTTGAGCGCCTGAGCCAGGATATCGTGGCGGCCCTCAAAACCGTCTATGACCCGGAAATCCCGGCAGATATCTATGAGCTCGGCTTAATCTATAAGGTCGATATCGACGATTCGCGCCATGTGAACATCGATATGACTCTCACGGCGCCGGGCTGCCCAGTGGCCGGCGAAATGCCGATCTGGGTGGAGAACGCAGTGGCCTCCGTTCAGGGCGTTTCCGGCGCGACGGCGACGATGGTCTTCGATCCGCCCTGGACACCGGAACGAATGTCGGATGAGGCAAAGGTCGCGATCGGTTGGTGGTAGGGCCGAAAGCCGCTTGACGCGGGGGGCTCCGCAGTCTCGTGCACCGGCTTTTGCAAGACGCACCGCGGGACTGGAAACGACGAACCTCAGTGACTAGGTTGAACCTATGGCTTTTCCCGGATTTCAAGTTCTGAGCCTCACCGACGCCGCAACCGCGCGTGTCCGTGAGATTGTGGCAAACGCCGAAGCGCCGGCCGCGGGCATCCGGGTCGGCATCAAGAAGGGCGGCTGCGCCGGTATGGAATATACGATCGATCTCGCGCGCGAGGCCGATCCTTCCGATGACAAAGTCGACCTGGGAGAGGGCGTCGCTGTTTTCGTCGATCCCTCCGCAACCTTGTTCCTGCTCGGCACGGAAATGGACTTTGAGGTGACGAAGCTGCGAACGGGCTTTGTGTTTCGAAATCCCAATCAAACCTCGGCCTGCGGTTGCGGCGAATCGGTGGAATTGCAGGCTGCAGATCCCGGCAGCTTCCAGTCCGCGCGTGCGTGAGCGAGCTGCCTGACCTCAAACAAAAAACGCCGGCCCAAGGGCCGGCGTTTTTTATTGGAAATAAGGCGGAGATAGGATGCGATAGACGCGCCCGCCTCGCGGGCCGCGTCCGCGTCAGCTGTTTCCGACGCGAACCGGCTGCAGAAGGAAGGCCGGCACGTGATCGCCGAAGCCGACGGGCTCCTCGTCGCGCTGCCTCTGCTGTTTGCCTTTTGACCGCCCGCTCTGCTGCGGCTTGTCATTGCGCTGCGGCCGCGACTCCGACCGGGCGCTCGCCTTGCCATGCTCGGATTTTCCATGCTCGGCCTTGCCATGGTCCGATTTGGTCTGGCCAGATCTGGCTTCGGCGGGTGCGGGACTCTCGCTTGCAGCAACTTCAGCCGCATCCGTCTTGGACGCAGGCTTTCCGCTCCGCGAACGCTCCCGGCTGCCGCTCTTTCCGCGCCGCGACGACGAGCGCCGCGGACGCTCATCTTCCTCGTCGGCCTCCGGTTCGGCGGCTTCAAAGTCGGGAAGGGGCGGGATTTCGCGATGAATGAGCTTTTCGATCGCAGTAACGTATTTCTTCTCTTCCGCCGTCATCAGCGTGAAGGAGCGACCCGTGCGCCCAGCCCGGCCCGTCCGGCCGATTCGGTGCACATAATCTTCCGCATGCGTCGGCACGTCGAAATTGAAGATGTGACTGACCGCCGGGATATCGAGGCCGCGAGCCGCGACGTCCGAGGCGACCAGAAGGCTGATGCGATTTTCACGGAATGATTCCAGCGTCGCAAGCCGCGCATGCTGGTCCATATCACCGTGCAACGCCCCAGCCGAATAGCCGTGCCGCCTGAGCGAGCGCTCGAGCGTCGCAACATCACGCTTGCGATTGCAGAAGATGATCGCGTTGGTGAGATCTTTTTCGCGATCGATCAAAGCCCGCAAAGCGACACGCTTCTCGTGCGGTTTGCGACCCGTGACGACGGTGTGTTGGCTGACGTTTTCCGCCGTGCTGGACGGTCGGGAAACTTCCACCCGCTCCGGATTGGTCATGAACTTCGCCGCGAGCGTGGCGATTTCCTTCGGCATCGTTGCCGAGAAAAGAAGCGTCTGCGGTTTGCGCGTCGCCGTGATCAGGCTGACGATCCGCTCGATGTCTGGGATAAAGCCCATGTCGAGCATACGGTCCGCCTCGTCGATAACGAGGACTTCGACACCCGTCAGAAGCAGCCGGCCGCGCTCGAAATGGTCGAGCAGGCGCCCTGGTGTCGCGATCAGAACGTCGGCACCCCGCGTCAGCTTCTTGTCCTGCTCGTCGAATGAGATGCCGCCGATGAGAAGCGCCACGGTGAGTTTGTGGTTGGCGCCGTAGCCGGAGAAATTGTCTTCCACCTGGGCCGCGAGCTCCCGCGTCGGCTCAAGGATGAGCGTCCGCGGCATGCGTGCGCGAGCGCGACCGCGCTCCAGAAGCGTGAGCATCGGAAGAGTGAAGGATGCCGTCTTGCCCGTGCCCGTCTGGGCGAGGCCGAGGACGTCGCGTCCTGCAAGCACATGCGGGATCGCCGCCGCCTGAATGGGCGTCGGTTCGGTGTAGCCAACCGCGTGAACGGCCTGCAAAACCTTGTCGCTTAAACCTAGATTATCAAAGCTCATGGGAAATTTCGCGCCCGGCGGAAAACTTCTCGACGTCGGGCTTGTTTACACGAGCCGCACCATAGGTGCCATGCGACATGTGTCAAGCAAACGGTTGAGCTAGCGCACTTTCGTCCTCTGCGCATTTTCTATGAGGCTCCGTCGGCGGGCGTGTGGCGAGAGCCCATCCCGATGAAACGCTCCCAAATTAGGTGTCGAATTTGCCTCTCTTTTGAAAGGCCCGCGGAGCCTTTTGTCTTAATACGTCTTCGCTTTAGAACTTCGTCCTAACAAAAAGTGCAAGAGCGTACCGAATAAACATTGTAGGACCATCGTTATTCTAGAAATAGGCTTCGACAAAATTCCGATCGATTTCTGCCACAATGTGGCGGGAAAAGGGTGCATTAACTTATCGTTCACAGTTTGCCGCCGCACATTAACGTTCGTTAACAATAATCAGCTGGTTTGAAACCCTGTCACTGTTGCGTTTCGGCGACAGACAGCTCCCTCGCGGTTTGCTAAATGAACTCTTGGCAAAGGGGAGCCTTACAGTTTTCCCGCAATGGAGTACCACATGAAAAAGATCCTTCTCGCGAGCGCCGCGGTTGCCCTGATGGGCGGTTCCGCCCTCGCAGCGGATTTGCCGACCTATGAGCCGGCTCCCGTCGCAACGCCGGTTGCCACCCCGACCTACAATTGGTCCGGCGGCTATGTCGGTCTTCAGACCGGCTGGGCGTGGTCGAACGTCGACACCGACTTCAATTACGGTGGCACGACGGTCGGCGGCTTTGATTTCGACAGCGACGGCTGGACGGCCGGTGTTGCCGCCGGTTGGGACTACCAGTGGAACTGGGCCGTCCTTGGCGTGCGTGGCGACATCAACTGGCTTGACGTCGACGGCGACGGCAGCCGTGACACCGTTGTCAACGGCATGGACGCCAACTGGCTCGCCAGCTTGACGGCCCGCGCCGGTGTCGGCATGGACCGCTTCCATCCGTATGTCCTCGGTGGTGTTGCGTACGTCGATTACGACCACAGCAACTCCTACACCGACGGCACTGTTCTCTATGGTGACAGCGACGATGATGGCGACTTCGGCTGGACCCTCGGTGCCGGCATCGAAGTTGCGGTCACCGATAACATCTCGGTCTCGGGTGAGTATCGCCACTACTGGTTCGACGACAAGTCGATCGGTTATGCGGACGGCTCCAGCGTCGATTTCGACACCGACATGGACACCTTCATGGTTGGTGTGAACTGGCGCTTTGGCGGCCCGAGCGGCTCGGTGATGGCCAACTACTAATTCTCGCTTCCAAGCGAGTGAGAAACCGGCGGCTTCGGCCGCCGGTTTTTTTTGTGCCTTAAGAAGGCTTTGTAGGGAGAGGCCCTGCCGCCGCCTCGCGCGGTCGCATTTTCCTCAAGCCCGAGTCACGCGGCTGGCCGGCGCTTTTCAGGTGCGTCGGCGTTGCGACCCGAAAACCGCGGAGCCGTCGAAACCTTACCGGATGTCGGTTCGTGCCCTGAGGCGATCGCTGCCCCGGAAAGAGCAGTGCCTTTCGTTGCGGGTCGATCGAGACGATCGCTCCGCCGCCGCGCTGTCTCTGAACTGCATCTTCGACAGCCCGTCTGTCGACCTGCCCGGTACGCTCGCGGGGTAGGGCGGTTTCGCTCAGTCTCGCCTAGATATCGAGATCGGGCGGCGCGAAAGCCGCGCGCTCTTGGATGAAGGCAAAGCGCGCTTCCGGCTTGTTTCCCATGAGCTGGGTGACGGTGGCACGAACCGCCTGAGCTTCGTCGTCCAAGACACCGACGCGCAAAAGCGTGCGGCGGGCCGGGTCCATCGTCGTCTCTTTGAGCTGCGCCGGCATCATTTCGCCGAGGCCTTTAAAGCGGCTCACCTCAACCTTGCCGCGGCTCGAGAACTCGGTTCGCATCAGTTCGTCGCGATGAGCTTCGTCGCGGGCGTAGAGAACCTTGCCGCCTTGCGAAAGCCGGAAGAGAGGAGGGACGGCCAGAAACACGCGTCCCTGCCGGATCGCCTCGGGCATCTCACGATAGAAGAACGTGATGAGGAGGGACGCGATATGCGCGCCGTCCACATCGGCGTCGGTCATGATGATGATCTTGCCGTAACGCAGATCCTGCTCGCGGTAGCGCGAGCCGGTGCCGCATCCGAGCGCCTGGATCAGGTCCGAGAGCTGCTGATTCTGAGAAAGCTTTTCGCGCCCGGCGCTCGCCACGTTGAGGATCTTGCCCCGGAGCGGGAGAATTGCCTGCGTGCGCCGATTGCGGGCCTGCTTGGCAGATCCTCCGGCCGAATCGCCCTCCACGATGAAGAGCTCGGTGTCGTCGCGGTCGCTTGCGGAGCAATCGGCAAGCTTGCCGGGCAGGCGCAGTTTGCGGGTTGCGGTTTTGCGCGAAATTTCCTTTTCGCGGCGTCGGCGCAGGCGCTCTTCGGCGCGGTCCACCACCCAGTCGAGAAGGTTTGCGGATTGGGTCGGTGACGCAGCGAGCCAATGATCGAACGCGTCGCGAATGGCTGCGTCGACGATGCGGGACGCTTCGCCGGTCGCCAGCCGATCCTTGGTCTGGCCGACGAATTCCGGTTCGCGGATGAAGACGGAGAGCATGCCGCCCATCGACGTCATGATGTCGTCGGAGGTGATCTGAGCCGCGCGCTTGTTGCCGATGAGCTCGCCGTAGCCCTTCAAGCTGCGCAGGAGCGCGGTGCGCAATCCGGCTTCGTGCGTGCCGCCTTCAGGCGTCGGCACCGTGTTGCAGTACGAGCTCAGGAAACCGTCACCGGCGAACCAGACGATCGCCCACTCAACGGCCCCATGCCCGCCCGGACGCTCCGTGCGGCCGGAAAAAATGTCGCCGACGCGCGTCTCTCCGGCGAGTGTGGCGTCGAGATAGTCGCGCAGCCCATCCGGAAAATGGAAGACGGCCTTTTCCGGCACTTCGCTCTTCGGGTCGATTAGGGACGAAGGACAGTTCCAGCGGATTTCGACCCCGCCGAAGAGATAGGCCTTCGATCGCGCCATCTCGTGCAGCCGCTTGGGATCGAAGCTCGCTGCGTCGCCGAAAATTTCCGGGTCCGGGCGGAAACGGATGCGCGTGCCGCGGCGATTCGGCGCATCGCCGGCTTCTTCCAGCGGGCCGAGGGGCTTGCCGCGCGAAAAAATCTGTCGGTAGAGCTTGCGGTTGCGCGCGACTTCTACCTCAAGTTTTTCCGACAGCGCGTTGACGACGGAGACGCCGACGCCATGCAGTCCGCCGGAGGTTTCATAGACCTTCGAATTGAACTTTCCGCCAGCATGCAGTGTCGTCATGATGACTTCGAGCGCCGACCTGTCGGGGAATTTCGGATGCCTGTCGACGGGGATGCCGCGGCCATTGTCGGTCACGGTCAAGAATCCCTCGGTGTCGAGCTCGACCTCGATCCAACTGGCGTGGCCGCCCACGGCCTCGTCCATCGAATTGTCGATCACCTCGGCGAAGAGATGGTGGAAAGCCTTCTCGTCGGTGCCGCCGATATACATGCCCGGCCGGCGTCGGACCGGCTCCAAGCCCTCCAGGACCTCGATGTCGGTGGCGGAATAGCCCGACGCCGGAGCGCTCGCCTCACGTGCCTTGCGGCGGCGCGGAGTCCGCTCGGTGGGCGTTTTTGTGCCGGAGGGCTTGCTGGCGCTCGAAAAAAGATCCTCGGCTCGGTCCATACTTCTGCCTTGATGCGAATCGGGTGGCGATGTTGCCATGGTCTCGGCCTGGCGGCGACGTGACCCTACTCCATGCGCAGCCGCAGAGAAGCGACCGCAGAGCATGCCGCTATCGATGCGCCTTCAAGCGCTTGGTTTCAAGGGCAGCGCGCATCTCGGCTTGCAACCGGTGGAGAACCGGAGGTGGACGACCGACAGGGCAAAGGAAGCCTTTTCGGATGCGCGCGATGAACCTAGCCGGCCATCCACCTAGACCGCTTAAAGATAGAGCAGATTCGTTAACGGTGCTGTGCCGTTTGCGACACATCTGCCTAGAAACTCGGCCTGCGCCAATTTGGCAGGCGTTGCTTCGTGTGCCCGTAGCGCTCGAGACGAGGCGGGCAGGCCGCGCCAAATGCGAGACGTAACCCTTCGTGCGCGGCATCGCCGACATGTTGCCCGATGCGCCTGGGCAACAAAAAAGGGGAGGCGGTGACCGCCTCCCCAGAGAGCTTTCGATGACGGGCTCTGAACCCTGACGGGTCAGACCGAGTAATACATCTCGAACTCGACCGGATGCGGGGTCTGCTCGTAGCGAATGTTCTGCTCGCGCAGGAGGTCGAGATAGGCCTCGATCTGGTCTTCGTCGAAGACGCCACCAGCCGTCAGGAAGTCGTGATCGGCTTCCAGCGACGAGATGGCTTCGCGCAGCGAACCGCAAACCGTCGGGATGTCCTTCAGCTCCTCCGGCGGCAGATCGTAGAGGTCCTTGTCCATCGGGTCGCCCGGATGGATCCGGTTCTTGATGCCGTCGAGGCCGGCCATCAGCATGGCGGAGAAGGCGAGATACGGGTTCGCCGCCGGATCCGGGAAACGGATCTCCATGCGCTTCGCCTTAGGCGAGTTGGTGTACGGGATACGGCAGGAGGCCGAACGGTTGCGCGCCGAATAGGCGAGCAGAACCGGAGCCTCGTAGCCCGGGACCAGACGCTTGTAGGAGTTGGTGGTCGGGTTCGTGAAGGCGTTGAGCGCCTTGGCGTGCTTCAGGATGCCGCCGATGTAGAAGAGGCATTCTTCCGAAAGGTCAGCGTACTGGTTGCCGGCGAAGACCGGGTTGCCGTCCTTCCAGATCGACTGGTGGCAGTGCATGCCGGTGCCGTTGTCGCCAAAGACCGGCTTCGGCATGAAGGTCGCCGTCTTGCCGTAGGCCGCTGCCGTCTGATGGATGCAGTACTTGTAGATCTGCAGCTTGTCGGCGACGCGCACGAGCGTGTCGAATTTCATGCCGAGCTCATGCTGGGCGGAGCCGACTTCGTGATGGTGCTTTTCGACGTCGACGCCCATCTCGGCCATGTACATCAGCATGTCGGAGCGCAGATCCTGGGCCGAATCGATCGGCGGCACCGGGAAATAACCGCCCTTCGTGCGCACGCGGTGGCCCATATTGCCGCCTTCGTATTCCGTCCACTGGTTGGTGGGCAGCTCGATGGAATCAAGCAGGAAGCCAGTGTTGTAGGGCGTGCAAGAGAAGCGCACGTCGTCGAAGATGAAGAACTCCGCTTCCGGGCCGAAAAAGGCGGTGTCGCCGACGCCGGTCGACTGCAGATAAGCGAGGGCCTTCTTCGCCGTGGTGCGCGGATCGCGGTTGTAGGGCTCGCCCGTGGACGGCTCCAGGATGTCGCAGAAGATTGCGAGCGTCGGCTGGGCGAAGAACGGGTCGATGACGGCGGTGTCGGGATCCGGCATCAGCGTCATGTCGGACTCGTTGATGGCCTTCCAGCCGGCGATGGAAGATCCATCGAACATGATGCCGTCGGCGAACATATCCTCGTCGACGATGGATACATCCATGGTCACGTGCTGCATCTTACCGCGCGGGTCGGTGAAACGCAGGTCGACATATTTCACATCGTTGTCTTTGATCGTCTTCAAGACATCGGAAGCATTGCTCATGAGTGTCACCTTCTAAGTGGAATGGGGGAGGGTGCGGCTGTTGAATAGGTGCGGGCCGCGACCGTTCTCTAGATTGCTTCTGCGCCGGTTTCGCCCGTGCGGATGCGGATGGCTTCTTCGACGCTAGAGATGAAGATCTTTCCGTCGCCGATGCGACCGGTCTGCGCGGCGTTTCGGATGGCATCGACTGCCCGCTCGACAAGCTCGTCCGGCAGAACCACTTCAACCTTCACCTTGGGCAGGAAATCGACGACATATTCTGCACCGCGATAGAGCTCGGTATGGCCCTTCTGACGACCAAAGCCCTTAGCCTCGGTCACTGTGATGCCCTGCAGTCCGACTTCCTGCAACGCCTCCTTCACTTCATCGAGTTTGAACGGTTTTATGATCGCTTCGATCTTCTTCATATCAAGGGAAACTCCAGAGCCCGTGAGCGTCGTCGTCGCTCCGACCGCCCCTCAGCAGGAAGCGTGCCAGCCCGCTTTCACCGGCGCTGGCATGGAAGACGAGGCGCTTGCCGAAGCCAAGGCTATTTTTGCGGCGACGGGTGACCGCTTTTTCCCCAACGGTGTGGCATAATAATGAGGCAACTGCACAATGCGTGATCATTTATCTGCCGAGGATGCTCTCGTCCTCCTCACGCCGGAGGAAATGGGGCGCGCCGACCGTGCCGCGATGGAAGCCGGGATTTCCGGTTTTCTGCTCATGGAGAAGGCCGGCGCTGCCGTCGCAGACTGTGCGCAGGCGATGTGCCCGCGCCGGGGCCGTGTCCTCGTTCTCGCAGGGCCCGGCAACAACGGAGGCGACGGCTTCGTCGCCGCACGTCTTCTCTCCGAGCGTGGTTATCGTGTCCGGCTCGCGCTCCTCGGTTCGCGCGAAACTCTCTCCGGTGACGCGGCAATCGCAGCCTCGCGCTGGCAAGGTGAGATCAAGCAGCTAACGGCTGGCATCGATCTGTCCGCCGACCTCATCGTCGATGCGCTTTTTGGAGCGGGTCTCGGGCGGCCGCTCGAAGGGAATGTCGCCGCTCTGGTCGAGGCCGTTAATGCGAGCGAGCGGCCGCTTCTGGCGGTCGACCTCCCCAGCGGCATCGATGGTCGTACCGGGCGCGTCCGCGGCACGGCCTTCAAGGCTGCAAAAACCGTGACCTTCTTCCGCGAGAAGCCGGGGCACCTTCTGCTCCCGGGGCGTCTCCATTGTGGAGAGATTCAGGTGGCCGATATCGGCATTCCGGCCGCAGTGCTGCCGGATCTCTCGATACGCCTGTGGCACAATCATCCATCTCTGTGGCACGCCGTTCTGCCGCTCCCGGGGGTAGAGGGGCATAAATACGCCCGTGGCCATGCCGTCGTCGTCTCCGGGCCTGCGCATGCCACCGGAGCCGCGCGCCTGGCGGCTCGGGCCGCTTTGCGCGCAGGGGCGGGGCTCGTCAGCATGGCGGCGGAAGAAGACGCCATTCCGACGCTTTCGGCCCATCTTACCGCGATCATGATCAAGAAGGCGGACGGCTCCGACGGTCTGGCCGAGCTTATTGCGGATACTCGCCTCAATGCCGTGGTGATCGGGCCGGGTGCTGGGGTGGGGGAGGCGACATGCGAGCGGGTTATGGCTTGCCTCAACAGTGAGGCGGCCGTCGTCCTCGATGCCGATGCCGTGACAAGCTTTAAGGAGCATCCCGCGAGGCTTTTCGATGCGATCGCGGCCCGCTCGGCTCCTGTCTTTACGACGCCGCATGCGGGGGAGTTTTCCCGGCTTTTCCCCGATCTCGCCGAAGATGAGAACAAGGTCGAAAAGACACGCAGGGCTGCCGAGCGAGCCGGAGCGGTCGTCATCCTCAAGGGCGCGGATACGGTCGTGGCTGCCCCTGACGGCCGCGCAGCGATTTCAGCGCACGACGCCCCATGGCTTGCAACCGCCGGGACAGGCGACGTTCTGGCAGGAATGATCGCAGGCCTTGCCGCCCAAAGAATGCCGGCCTTCGAAGCTGCGTGCGCTGCCGTTTGGATGCACGCCGATGCGGCACGCCGTTTTGGACCGGGCCTGATTTCGGAAGACCTGCCGGAGATGCTGCCCGCGGTCTGGTCCGAGCTCGCGGTCAAACCCTGCGCTGATTAACCACAGGGGAACCGGGGCATTTCGTTAAACTCCGGTTTACGCTAAGAGAGGACGTGTGGGCAGGTGACGTGATGTGTCGTCGGTTGCCTCGGCAAGCTTCAAGACTCACTGCACAATGATTAGACCTCAGCCCTCTTCGGAGGGCTTTTCTTTTGGCGGTTGCGCGCCACCTTGTGCGCGGACAAAGACATGATATAGAGCCCCAACCTTGGCAGGGCGCGCCAGCTCTTGAAGGTGGCGGGCGTGGTGGAACTGGTAGACACGCTTGGTTTAGGTCCAAGTGCCTAACAGCTTGGGGGTTCGAGTCCCTCCGCCCGCACCACGTCACCGGACGCTTGACGGCGCGAACCGCTTACATCTCAACTTCAGGCAATCAAGCGGCGAGTTTCGCCTGAGCATCAGGAAGCGACAATGGATATCAACGAGACCCTCTCCGACGGCCTCAAGCGCGAATTGAAGGTTACCGTTCCGGCCGGCGAATTGAACGATCGGCTGGCTGCGCGCCTGGATCAGCTGCGGGGACAGGTCCGCCTCAAGGGCTTCCGCCCTGGCAAAGTCCCGACCGAGCATCTGCGCCGGCTCTATGGCAAGGCTGCGATGGCGGAAATCGTCGAGAACATCGTTGCCGAGACGACACGCACGGCCATCAACGAACGTGGCGAGAAGGCTGCCATGCAGCCCGAAATCGCCATGACCGACGACGAGGCGGAAGCCAACGAGATCTTGGCGGCCAATGCCGATCTGACCTTCACGGTGAATTACGAGGTTCTGCCCGAATTCGAGATTGCCGAGATCAAAGGCATCAAGATCGAGCGCCCGATCGCCGAAGTGCCGGATGAAGAGGTCGAGGAGCGCCTGAACGCCATCGGCGAGGGAAGCCGCACCTACGAGGCGATGAAGCGCAAAGCCAAGGACGGCGACCGCATCACGATCGGCTTCGTCGGCAAGATCGATGGCGAAGTCTTCGACGGTGGCAGCGACGACAACACCCAGATCGTCATCGGCTCCGGCCAGTTCATCCCGGGCTTCGAAGAGAAGCTGAAGGGCGTGAAGGAAGGCGAGGAGAAGACGATCGAGGTTACCTTCCCGGAGGATTATCCCTCTGAGAAGCTTGCCGGAAAGCCGGCGACGTTCGATGTCAAGGTCAAGGAAGTGGCCGCACCGCAGGAGCTGAAGCTCGACGACGAGTTCGCGCAGAAGCTCGGTGTCGAATCGCTCGACAAGCTGAAGGAAGCCGTGCGCGCCCAGCTCGAAAGCGAATACGGCTCCGCCACCCGCCAGCGCGTGAAGCGTCAGCTCCTCGACGCGCTCGACGAGAAACACGAATTCCCGCTTCCGGAAAAGCTGGTCGAGCAGGAGTTCGAGAACATCTGGCGGCAGGTGATGCACGACGTGGAGCATCACGGCCGTTCCTTCGAGGATGAAGGCACGACGGAAGAAGAGGCGCGGGCGGAGTATCGCACCATTGCCGAGCGCCGTGTGCGTCTCGGTCTCGTCCTGTCGAAGATCGGCGAAGAGGCGAAGGTCGAGGTTGGCGAGGAAGAGCTGCAGCGCGCTCTCTACGAGCAGGTTCGCCGCTTTCCGGGCCAGGAACAGCAGGTGATCGAGCACTACCGCAACAATCCGGATGCGGTGCAGGCGCTTCGCGCTCCGATTTTTGAGGAGAAGGTGGTCGACTACATGCTCGAACTCGCCGACGTCACCGACAAGACGGTGTCACGCGAGGAGCTGCTCGCCGATGATGACGAGGATGATCACGATCATCACCATCATCACGACCACGATCACTGATAGGTGACCAAACGGGCGTGTGGCGCAGTCGCCCCTGCGTCACCGCACCACGCAGGCCGCGCATCGCGCGGCCTTTTTCCGCCAAGTCGGGCGTCATGTTTTACGGGGCTTTGGCAGATTGCTAAGAACCCCCTAAATTAGGACGAATCGTATCCCCGTGCCCGCGGTGCCGCGGGCAGAGCAAAGGCCTCCCATGAAAGATCCCGTTGAAACCTACATGAACCTCGTCCCCATGGTCGTGGAGCAGACCAACCGGGGTGAGCGCGCCTACGATATCTTTTCGCGCCTTTTGAAGGAGCGCATCATCTTCGTGACGGGCATGATCGAGGATCACATGGCGACCCTCGTCTGTGCCCAGCTCCTTTTCCTTGAGGCGGAGAACCCTAAAAAGGAGATCAGCCTCTACATCAATTCGCCGGGCGGCGTCGTGACCTCCGGCTTTGCGATGTACGACACGATGCAGTTCATCAAGCCGGCGGTGTCGACCTTGTGCATCGGGCAGGCTGCCTCGATGGGCTCGCTGCTTCTGTGCGCCGGTGAAAAGGATATGCGCTTTGCCGTTCCCAATGCCCGCATCATGGTGCACCAGCCCTCGGGCGGCTTCCAGGGCCAGGCCTCGGATATCGAGCGCCACGCCGAGGATATTATCAAAATGAAGCGCCGGCTGAACGAAATCTACGTCAAGCACACAGGTCAGAACTATGAGACGGTTGAGCGGACGCTCGATCGTGACTATTTCATGACGGCTGAGCAGGCGCAGGAGTTTGGCTTGATCGATCGCGTGATCACGAGCCGAGCGATGACGGAGACCGAGGGGCAAGGTTGACGTTGCAAGCGTCACGCAGGCTAGAAGCTGTTAAGTTTATCTTGAAACCGTACAGCCAAAGATGTTCGATGAAAGGGGCGTGCCGCTTCGCGGCAGCGCCTCGTGCCAGGCGCCGGAATGGCGGGCTGGCCCACCGGAGAGGTGACCGATGAGCAAAATCAGCGGTAACAGCGGGGACAGTAAGAACACGCTCTACTGCTCCTTCTGTGGCAAGAGCCAACACGAGGTGCGGAAGCTCATCGCGGGACCGACCGTGTTTATCTGCGACGAGTGTGTCGAGCTGTGCATGGACATCATCCGGGAGGAGAACAAATCCTCGCTGGTGAAGTCCGGCGACGGCGTTCCTTCGCCTCAAGAGATTTACAACGTCCTCAACGACTACGTGATCGGCCAGACGGGTGCCAAGAAGGTACTCTCTGTCGCTGTCCACAACCATTACAAGCGCCTCAACCATGCGGCGCGCAACAATGATGTGGAGTTGGCGAAGTCCAACATCCTCCTGATCGGCCCGACCGGTTGCGGCAAGACGCTGCTTGCGCAGACCTTGGCGCGCATCCTCGACGTGCCTTTCACAATGGCGGATGCGACGACGCTGACCGAAGCGGGCTACGTCGGTGAGGATGTCGAAAACATCATCCTGAAGCTGCTTCAGGCGGCCGACTACAATGTGGAACGTGCCCAGCGCGGCATCGTCTATATCGACGAGGTCGACAAGATTTCCCGCAAGTCGGACAACCCTTCGATCACCCGCGACGTATCGGGCGAGGGTGTCCAGCAGGCCTTGCTGAAAATCATGGAAGGAACGGTTGCTTCCGTGCCGCCACAGGGCGGACGCAAGCACCCGCAGCAGGAATTCCTCCAGGTCGACACGACGAACATCCTGTTCGTGTGCGGCGGCGCGTTCGCCGGTCTCGATCGCATCATTTCCGACCGTGGCCGCAAGACCTCGATCGGCTTCTCCGCAACCGTCGCTTCGCCGGACGATCGCAAGATCGGTGAGCTTCTGAGCCAGGTGGAGCCGGAAGATCTTCTGAAATTCGGTCTCATTCCGGAATTCGTCGGTCGTATGCCGGTGGTGGCGACGCTTGAAGATCTCGACGAGCCGGCTCTCGTGTCGATTCTGACAGAGCCGAAGAACGCGCTGGTGAAGCAGTACCAGCGGCTCTTCGAGATGGAGAATGTCGAGCTGACCTTCCATGAGGATGCGCTTGCGGCGATTGCTCGTAAGGCGATCGAGCGCAAGACGGGCGCTCGCGGCCTGCGTTCCATCATGGAAGCGATCCTTCTGGAGACGATGTTCGATCTTCCGGGCCTCGATGGGGTCGAGGAGGTCGTCATCTCCGGCGACGTGGTCAACGGCAGCGCACGTCCGCTCTACATTTACTCGGAACGTCATTCCGAGACCCAGAACGCCGGTCGCTCGGCCTAGGGAAGCGATGAGAGGCCTCAGGTTGACAACCGGGCCTCTCCTATCCACCTAACCGGGTAACGCAACAAGCTCGCTTCGAATGGTCGCGCCATGTGTGTGGCTTGTCATTTTGTCTGCGCCAAAAGTGATCCCGTGAGCGAGCACTCTTTACACTGAGATTTCGTCGGATCGACCGGCGAACGCGAAGGAATCCTTATGACAGAACCCACTGGTTTCCTCGGATCTGCTGAAGGGAACGGGGTTTATCCCGTCCTTCCTCTTCGCGACATCGTTGTCTTCCCGCACATGATCGTGCCGCTCTTTGTCGGGCGGGAAAAGTCGATCAATGCCCTGGAAGAGGTGATGCGGGCAGATAAGATGATCCTGCTGGCCACCCAGAAAGACGCCAGCGACGAGGATCCGTCTCCCGAACGCATTTACGAGGTGGGCACGCTCGCCTCGGTTCTGCAGCTTTTGAAGTTGCCCGACGGCACCGTGAAGGTGCTGGTCGAGGGGCGCAGCCGTGCGTCCATCAAGCAGTTCAGCGATCGCAAGGATATCTTCGAGGCCGAGGCCGAGGAGATTCCGGAGACGCTGGGCGACGAGGTGGAGGTCGAGGCGCTGTCTCGTTCCGTGGTCGCGGAATTCGAGAACTACGTGAAGCTCAACAAGAAGGTGAGCCCGGAAGTTCTGACCGCCGTCGCCAACATCGAGGATTATGCCAAGCTCGCCGACACGGTGGCTTCGCACTTGGCCATTCGCATTCCGGAGAAGCAGGAAATCCTGTCTCTCACATCTGCGACCGACCGGCTGGAAAAGGTGCTCGGCCTGATGGAGAGCGAGATCTCCGTCTTGCAGGTGGAAAAGCGCATCCGCTCGCGCGTCAAGCGCCAGATGGAGAAGACGCAGCGCGAATACTACCTCAACGAGCAGATGAAGGCGATCCAGAAGGAGCTCGGCGATTCGGAAGACGGACGCGACGAGCTGCGTGAGCTGGAAGACCGCATCGGCAAGACCAAGCTCTCCAAGGAGGCCCGCGAGAAGGCCGAAGCGGAGATGAAGAAGCTGCGCCAGATGAGCCCGATGTCTGCCGAGGCGACCGTCGTGCGCAATTATCTGGATTGGCTGCTCAGCATCCCGTGGGGCAAGCGCACCCGGGTCAAGAACGATCTCGGTCATGCCGAATCCGTGCTTGAGACCGATCATTACGGTCTTGAGAAGGTCAAGGAGCGGATCGTCGAGTACCTCGCCGTGCAAAGCCGGGCCAACAAGCTGAAGGGGCCGATTCTGTGTCTCGTCGGACCTCCCGGCGTCGGCAAGACCTCGCTCGGCAAGTCGATCGCAAAGGCGACCGGTCGAAACTTCGTGCGCATGTCGCTGGGCGGCGTTCGTGACGAAGCGGAAATCCGCGGCCACAGGCGCACCTATATCGGCTCGATGCCCGGCAAGGTGATCCAGTCGATGCGCAAGGCGAAGAAGTCCAACCCGCTTTTCCTGCTCGACGAAATCGACAAGATGGGGATGGATTTCCGCGGCGATCCGTCGTCGGCGCTTCTCGAGGTGCTCGATCCTGAGCAGAACGCAACGTTCATGGATCACTATCTGGAGGTCGAATACGACCTCTCGGACGTGATGTTCGTGACGACCGCGAATACGCTCAACATCCCGCCGGCCTTGATGGACCGTATGGAGATCATTCGCATCGCCGGATACACCGAAGATGAGAAGGTCGAGATTGCCCGTCGTCATCTCCTGCCGAAGTCGGAGAAGGATCACGGCCTCAGGAAGGGCGAGTTCTCGATCGACGACGAGGCACTCCGGACGGTGATTCGCCGCTACACGCGGGAAGCGGGCGTCAGAAATCTCGAGCGCGAGCTCGCCACACTCGCCCGCAAGGCGGTGAAGAAGCTCCTCACGAGCGACGAAAAGAAGGTCGCGATCACCTCCGATAATCTGTCCGATTATCTCGGCGTGGCGCGTTACCGATTTGGTGAAGCCGAAAGGGAGGACATGACCGGTGTCGTGACCGGCCTAGCCTGGACCGAAGTCGGCGGTGATCTCCTCACCATTGAGGGCGTCATGATGCCCGGCAAGGGCAAGATGACCGTCACCGGCAACCTTCGCGACGTGATGAAGGAATCGATTTCCGCGGCGGCATCCTATGTGCGCTCGCGGGCCGTCGATTTCGGCATCGAGCCGCCTTTGTTTGATCGGCGCGATATTCACGTGCACGTGCCCGAGGGAGCCACGCCGAAGGATGGGCCGTCTGCGGGTATCGCGATGGTGACGGCGATCGTCTCGGTCATGACCGGCATCCCGGTGCGTCGCGATGTGGCCATGACCGGTGAGATCACCTTGCGCGGTCGCGTTCTGCCGATTGGTGGGCTCAAGGAGAAGCTGCTGGCGGCCCTCCGCGGCGGCATCAAGACCGTGCTCATCCCGGAAGACAATGCCAAGGATTTGGCGGAGATTCCGGACAACGTGAAGAGCGGTCTTGAGATCATTCCCGTTGCCCGCATGGACAATGTCCTGCGGCACGCATTGGTCCGGGAGCCGGAGCCGATCGTGTGGAGTGAGGTGGAGAACGAGCCAAAACGCTCCGACGTCGCCGAGGATGACAACGCCGCAACGATGATTGCGCACTGATTGCGCTTGAACTTCAGGCGGCCCGGAACCTTCCGGGCCGTTTTGTCGTTCAAAGTTGCGGAAATGCCCAGTTTTCTTGAAGATTTTGCAGATTTTCCGGGCTCTGGCGCTTGCCCCAGGCGTTAATGTGACGCAGAGAATCGCCATCTCGACAAAGGGAGAATGAGAATGAACAAGGGTGAATTGGCCGCTGCGGTGGCGGAGAAGACGGATCTGTCCAAAGCTCAGGCGACGGACGCTGTGGAAGCCGTTTTCGGCTGCATCACGGATGCCCTGAAAAAGGGCGAAGAGGTGCGCGTGCTTGGTTTTGGCAATTTCGCCATCTCAGAACGCGCTGCTAGCACGGGCCGCAATCCGCAGACCGGCGAAAAGATTGAGATCAAGGCTTCCAAGCAGGCGAAATTCAAGCCTGGCAAGGGTTTGAAGGACGCCGTCAATAGCTGACAGCCCCGCTGTTTTGTTGAAAGGCCGACTTCTTCGGCCTTTTCGATTCCGTCTTCGCGGAATCCATTCTCTTCCAACAGACTTGTCATGAGCGACCGCCCTTTATACAGGGGGGCGGCGGGCGGTTAGCTCAGTTGGTAGAGCATCTCGTTTACACCGAGAGGGTCGGCAGTTCGAGCCTGTCACCGCCCACCACATTCCCGGAGCCAGCTTGCGACCAACGGCTTGCTGGCGCCGGTTTCAGAAAGCTGCACCAATCGTTCGGTGTTCGCTTGACACAGACGGCGCACTGACCTATCTCGCCGTCTCGCTGAGGGCCGAACCACTGGCCCGAAGCCACCCGCGGGGGTGTAGCTCAGTTGGTTAGAGTGCCGGCCTGTCACGCCGGAGGTCGCGGGTTCGAGCCCCGTCACTCCCGCCATTTTTTCTCAGACCCAACCAACGTCTGAGTGGTCCGCCGGAGAGAGAATGCCTCTCTCCCTCGAGGGCGGAATTCTCCAAACCTCATCCACATCTCTTTGGCTCTCGATCTGCCGGCTCGCAGCGCTCGGATTGATTCCCAGGCGCCATCGCTGATGCCGACGATTCCTGCCCATACGGCGGAGAGGGTCTCTCCGATTCCGCCTTCCGCCGATTCGTTTCGGCGCGGCTGCTGCTGAGGGGCGAATCACAAAAGCGGGACCTTCGAGGCTCTTTCGCCCAGCTGCGGGCCCCGCCCGATTGGCTCCGCACCTTCATCAGGCCCTGTAGGCCGCAAGGAGCGCGCAGGAGGCCGTTCAGAGCCTGAGCTCGGTATTCCGGTCGGCGCTGGCCTCGCGCGCGTGTCTGGAGTGCTCTGTGGGCTTCTGCGTATGTCGCGTGTCCGGCCGAGCGTGTCCGGCTGCGTGTCCGATTGAATGATAGCGTTGCAGTCGGACCTTCCAGGCGTGCTGAACTGCCGTTCCTGGGCGAGCGTGATGATGTCCAGCTGATGGAGCGGTTATGGAGGGGATGCGTCGGCGTGGACGCCCGTGCCGCTGCAGAGCCGCCGCGGAATTCCGGCGCGAGAAACCCGATTTTATCGAAGCTTGCAGGAAGGCCTCGAAAATTAGAACGAGGCTAGACAAGGCCCATAAAAAGTCACTAAAATTATAATTATGTAATGCATCTGGGGGAAAAAGGCATGGCGACGAGCATTCAACAGGACATTACCTTTGTGATCGATACCACGGGAAGCATGTGGGATGAGATCGATACGGTAAAAGAGAGTGTCACATCTGTTATCGACGCGATTTTTGGCTCGGGGACAACTGATGCGCGCGTTGCATTGGTGGCGTACAACGACCCGGATACTGAAGTTGTTCTGAATTTTACGAACGATACGAGCATCTCGGCCCGGGAGACTGCGGCCCGCGAGGCGATTGAGGGGCTCTACGCGTCCGGCGGCGGCGACCTCCCAGAACTCGTCAACGCAGGTCTTCTGCATGCGCTTGACGGCGATATCGGCGCCTGGCGCCCGGAAGCCGAGGCGCGGCGTATCATTCTATTTGGTGACGCGCCTCCCAAGGACACGGACCTTCATGATGAGGTGGTGTCTCTCGCCAACGATCAGGATGTGCAGATCTACGGCGTTATCATCGGCGTTTCCGGCTCCGGCATCGACGGTGGTACCAAAGAGGCTTTCGAAGACCTGGCCTCCGCGACAGGAGGCGGCGTAATTGAAGCGGAAACCACCGAGGATGTGATTGATTCGCTTCTCTCGGTGATCCTGACGGGCACCGATCCTATCACCGGCACGTCTGGGGATGACGCCCTGAATGGCGGGATCGGCTTCGACACTCTGATCGGTGGAGGCGGAGCCGATACAATCTCCGGCGCCGGTGGGAGCGATCAGATTTTCGGCGGGCCAGGCGACGACGTGGAGTTTGGCGGCTCCGGCAACGATGTGATGTTCGGAGGCGGAGAAGCCGACAAGATTTGGAGCGGCGATGGCTCCGACCAGGCCTATGGTGCGGCCGGTAACGACGTCATCGGCGGTGCCAAGGGCGATGACATCCTTGGCGGCGGAACTGGCGCTGATTCCCTGTACGGCGGCGACGACAACGACACGATCTACGGAGGCTCTGACGCCTCTCGCGATGTGATCTACGGCGGGAGTGGCTCGGACGTGGCCTATATCGGAGCGGGTCACGACCTTCTGGTCGGCGGTGCGGACGACGACATCCTCGGCGCAGGCTCAGGCAATGACGAGGTCGCAGGTGGTGCAGGCGCTGATACGATCTACGGCGCTGCGGGCAATGATACGATCTTCGGCGGCGAGGACGATGACGTCATCTACGGCGGCTCCGGCAACGACGTGATCTATCTGGGCTCTGATTCGTACTCATATGACGTCTATGCCGCCGGCCCGAACAATGGCGACGACACCGTCTACGGGTTCGAGGATGGTCGTGACCACATCGATCTCTCCGAAACCTCGATCGACAGTACCGCCAAGCTCGATGCCGCTCTTTCGACCGACGCCTCCGGCAATGTCGTCATTAGCTTCGCCGAAGGCGGGAGCATCACGATCGACGGCGTGACTGCGGGGGAGTTCAGCATCTCCGACGTTTATTTCTGACCTCGTAGGCCTGGACGCCTGCGCTGAAACAGCCTTCCCCGCCCGCAGAACTTCTGTGGGTGGGGAAGGGGCCTGACAGCTTTCCTGGTTTCTGTCTGCCGTCCCCCAAGCGGTATGTCTGACGACGCCTGAAGCCCGCTGGAAGAAGCCCAAGTCCCGCAAACGATGACCATGGGCGCAGGCAAGGCGTGCCATAGGTTACGGGCGGCGAAGGGAATTCTCTGGGAGAGGCCGGAAGAGGGGTGGAGTCGAGGCAAGCACGTCCGCCACGATTGCGGTTCCGCCTGCTAGGTGAGGCGGCGCTCCTCTATCTCGCGGCCCCGCTCGCGATCCATTGGATGGTGATCAACTGGCACATGCCGGTCTTCGCGTTGCTGACAATGACGCTGCCTGCGATTCTTCTGATTTTCGCGGGGGATCGCTCATTTCGCTGGAAGGAGACGTTCCGGCTGCATTGGCCGATCGGGGTTCTTCGCCGGATCCTGATTCTGTTCGTCGGGGCAGCCGCCTTTTTGACGGCTGCCACCGCCTGGTTTCTGCCGGACGGACTTTTCGGCTTGCCGCGGATCCATCCCCAGCGCTGGCTTCTGATCCTCATCCTCTATCCTCTCCTGTCGGCGCTGCCACAGGAGCTCATCTATCGGGTGTGGTTCTTCCATCGCTATCGCAGCCTCTTCGGGCATCACGCGGCGGTCGCCGTCGCCGCGAATGCGGCCCTCTTTGCCGTCGCCCACATCATTTTCGGCAGCGCGGTGTCCGTTACCGGGGCCTTTCTGTTGGGGCTTCTCCTGGCCCGGCGCTACGAGCAAGCGCGCTCTTTCTGGCCCGTTTGGTTGGAACACGTCCTCTATGGTGACCTCGTCTTCACCATCGGTCTCGGCCGGTTCTTTTATCTGAGCGCTGGTGGATGAGACAGGGTTGCGCAGGACGAGGTCCCGGTCTAACTCACACAGTGGTGCGATTGGAAAATCCCCTCCGTCGCACCCGGATGAACCATTGACGCTGTGACTTGCGCCAATACATACCGTCTACCGGGGATGGCCCGGTCGTTATGATGAACGAGCTTCTTCTCAGCTATCTGCCCATCGTCATTTTCATTGCGCTTGCGCTGGTTATCGGCCTGGCGTTGCTGGTTTCTCCATTTATCGTTGCCCACAGTGCACCGGATCCGGAGAAGCTGTCGGCTTACGAATGCGGCTTCAACGCCTTCGATGACGCCCGTATGAAATTTGACGTGCGGTTCTACCTGGTCGCCATCTTGTTCATCATCTTCGACCTCGAAGTGGCCTTTCTCTTCCCCTGGGCTGTGGCGTTTCACACCGTCGGCTGGTTCGGCTTCTGGTCGATGATGGTGTTTCTCGCCGTGCTTACGATTGGCTTCGTCTACGAATGGAAAAAGGGAGCTCTGGAATGGGATTGACCGACGCTCGCCCGCGCATCGACGACCCGCATCCTCTTGGGCGCGAAGGCTCGTCGACGCTGCCGCGCCAGGGGGATCCCTTCTTCAGCGAGATCAACAATGAGCTCGCCGACAAGGGTTGGCTCGTCACCTCGACCGACGAGCTGATCAACTGGTCGCGCACCGGCTCTTTGATGTGGATGACCTTCGGGCTCGCCTGTTGCGCCATCGAGATGATGCAGACATCCGGCCCACGCTATGACGTGGAGCGTTTCGGTTTTGCGCCGCGCGCCTCGCCGCGCCAGTCGGACGTAATGATCGTGGCGGGCACGTTGACCAACAAAATGGCCCCGGCGCTCAGGAAGGTCTACGACCAGATGCCGGAGCCGCGCTACGTCATCTCCATGGGCTCATGCGCCAATGGCGGCGGCTACTACCATTATTCCTATTCCGTGGTGCGGGGTTGCGACCGCGTCGTGCCCGTCGACATCTACGTGCCCGGTTGTCCGCCGACGGCGGAAGCGCTTCTGTACGGCGTGTTGCTTCTGCAGAAGAAGATCCGCCGCACTGGCACGATTGAGCGGTGAGCGAGATCATGGCCGACACCGAAAGCCTGGCGGATATCGCCTCTCACATTGCCGGACATCTCGGCGAGCGGGTGGAAGAATCCGTCATCGCCTATGGCGAATTGACGATCACCGTCGATCCTGTCGACATCGTCCAGACTCTGCGCTTCCTGCGCGATGATGCGCGGCTGCAGTTTGTCTGTTTCATCGACGTCTGTGGCGTCGATTATCCTGCGCGCCGCCGCCGTTTCGACGTCGTCTATCATCTCTTGAGCCCGCGCCAGAATGCACGCATCCGCGTCAAGGTTCAGGCGGACGAGAATACGGCTGTGCCGTCTGTGACCGAGGTGTTCCCGGGAGCGGATTGGTTTGAGCGCGAGGCCTACGACCTTTACGGCATTCTATTCTCGGGCCATCCGGACCTTCGGCGCATTCTGACGGATTACGGCTTCCGCGGTCATCCGTTGCGCAAGGATTTTCCTCTGACGGGTTTCGTCGAGGTTCGCTACGACAACGAGCAGGCGCGCGTCGTCTACGAGCCGGTGAAGCTCCAACAGGAATTTCGGAGTTTCGATTTTCTCTCCCCGTGGGAAGGGCCGGACTACGTTCTGCCCGGGGACGAGAAGGCGAGTTGAGCGAGGTGTCCCGCGCAGCAGCAGAGCGTGTCGCTGCCGGCGGTACGAGTTTTGCCCGCTGCCGCAAGCGCATCCGAGCCGCCTCCAGCGCCGTGTCGACAACGGCAGGGCGGCGCGTAAGTGAAGCGCGCGCGCTTGGCGATCCTCTCGTCTCGAATCGCGCCGGTGACAGCGTGCGGCCGAACGCCGGCGGCTCCATAAAGCCCGCGCCATTGCGCTGCCGGGTCATTCATCATCTCTCTTCAGGACCGACGTATCCTCATGCCCTCTGAAGCTGATCTCCGTAATTTCAACATCAACTTTGGACCGCAACATCCTGCTGCGCATGGTGTTTTGCGTCTTGTGCTGGAATTGGACGGCGAGGTCGTCAAGCGCGTCGATCCGCATATCGGCTTGCTGCATCGCGGCACCGAGAAGCTGATCGAATACAAGACCTATCTGCAGGCGGTGCCTTATTTCGATCGCCTCGATTACGTCGCGCCGATGAACCAGGAGCATGCGTTCGCGCTGGCTACGGAGCGCCTCCTGGGGCTGGAGGTTCCGAAACGCGGCCAAATCATTCGTGTGCTCTATTCGGAGATCGGGCGCATTCTCTCCCATCTCTTGCACGTCGTGACGCATGCCCTTGACGTCGGGGCCCTGACGCCGCCGCTCTGGGGCTTTGAGGCGCGGGAAGTGCTGATGGGCTTCTATGAGCGGGCCTCGGGTGCGCGCATGCATGCGGCCTACTTCCGTCCGGGGGGCGTGCACCAGGATCTGCCGCCGCAGCTCATCGCCGATATCTACAATTACTGCGACCCTCTGTTGAAGGTTTGTGACGACCTTGAGGGGCTTCTCACCGACAATCGCATTTTCAAGCAGCGCTGTGTCGATATCGGCGTGGTGACCCTCGACGAGGCATGGCGGCGCGGTTTCTCAGGAGTTGTGTTGAGGAGCGCCGGTGCCCCGTGGGATCTGCGGAAGTCTCAGCCCTACGACGGCTACGAGGAATATGATTTCGACATTCCCGTCGGCAAGAACGGCGATGTCTACGACCGTTACATCATCCACATGGACGAGATGCGTCAGGCCGTCCGCATCATCAAGCAATGTTGCGAGAAACTGAATTCGCCGGAAGGCGCTGGCCCGGTGTCTGCTCAGGACGGCAAGGTTGTGCCGCCGAAGCGCGGGCAGATGAAGCGCTCGATGGAAGCGCTCATCCACCACTTCAAGCTCTATACCGAGGGCTACCACGTGCCCGCGGGCGAGGTTTACGCCCCGGTCGAGGCGCCGAAGGGTGAGTTCGGGGTCTATCTCGTCTCCGATGGTTCCAACAAACCTTACCGCTGTAAAATTCGAGCACCGGGCTTCGTGCATCTGGCCGGGCTCGATTCGATTTCGCGAGGCCATATGCTTGCCGATATGTCGTCCGTGCTCGGCTCCATCGATGTCGTTTTTGGAGAGGTGGATCGCTGATGGCCGTTCGTCGTCTCGCTGAACAGCAGCCCGATTCCTTTGCGTTCACGCCCGAGAATTCGTCCTGGGCGGAGAAGGAGATCGCCAAATATCCGGAGGGCCGGCAGGCCTCGGCCGTCATTTCGCTCCTCTGGCGCGCCCAGGAGCAGGAGGGCTGGGTGACGAAGCCCGCGATCGAGACGATCGCCCATATGCTTGCGATGCCCGAAATCCGCGTCTTGGAGGTCGCGACCTTCTACACGATGTTCCATCTCGCTCCTGTCGGCACCAAGGCGCATGTGCAGGTCTGCGGGACGACGCCGTGCATGCTGCGGGGATCGGACGAGCTGAAGAAGGTGTGCCAGCGGCGGATCGCCGAGCACCCGCACGAAGTGTCCGCTGACGGTGCGTTCTCGTGGGAGGAGGTGGAATGCCTCGGGGCCTGCGTAAATGCGCCGATGGTGCAGATCTTCTCTGACACTTACGAGGATCTGACGCCGGAGAGTTTTGAGGCGATCCTGGATGATTTCGCGGCCGGTCGCACGCCGCGTCCAGGGACCCAGGTCGATCGTCAGCATTCAGCGCCGCAATCCGGCCTGACGAGCCTCACGGAAATAGATGGCGGTTCCGAGCAGGTGTTACGAGATCCGCCGCGCGGTGCTCCGGTCGAAGGCAAAGCCCGCGAGCGGGTCGAGGGCGGAAACGGCGCCTCCGTCCCTGCCGGTAAGCCAACCCCCGCCAACGAGGATCTCGCCGGAGGCGTTCCGGAAGAGCCGCAGCAGGCGGTTGGCCGCAACGAGGCGGCTGCCACGCCAAGCGGCAAGCAAGAGCTCGCCGGTCGGCCGACGGGCGCTGGCCGGCCCGACGAAGAGGCCGCGCGCTCCGAACCCACGGATACGGGGTCTGAAAATCTTGGTGCGGAGCCCCATAAAGAGACCACCCAAGAGCAGGCCGAAAAAGGTGCAGGCCGGGAGCCGGACAAGACCTCCCGCGACGCGTCGGGCGGGACGGACAAAAAGTGATGCGACCGAATGCACCTTGCCCGATAGCCTTCTGGCTTCCTTGCTGCTGTGTCGGGATGAAGAGGAAATCCGATGCTCGCCGATAAAGACCGCATCTTCACCAATCTCTACGGCCTTTATGACCCCGGTCTGAAGGCAGCCCAGAAGCGCGGCCAATGGGACGGCACCAAAGACCTGATCATCAAGGGCCGTGACTGGATCATCGATGAGATGAAGAAGTCCGGTCTGCGCGGCCGCGGCGGTGCTGGCTTTCCGACGGGCCTCAAATGGTCCTTCATGCCGAAGGAATCGGATGGGCGTCCGCATTATCTCGTCGTCAATGCTGACGAATCGGAGCCCGGCACCTGCAAGGATCGTGAGATTATGCGTCACGATCCCCATACGCTGATCGAGGGGTGCCTGATCGCGTCCTTCGCGATGCGCGCACATACGTGCTACGTTTATGTGCGCGGCGAATATATTCGCGAGCGCGAGGCTCTGCAGCGCGCCATCGATGAAGCCTATGACGCGGGCCTCATCGGCAAGGACAATTCCTGCGGCTGGGATTTCGACATTTTCATCGCCCATGGCGCTGGCGCCTATATCTGCGGTGAGGAGACGGCGCTGCTGGAGAGCCTCGAAGGCAAGAAGGGCCAGCCGCGTCTGAAGCCGCCATTTCCGGCGAATGTCGGCCTTTATGGCTGCCCGACCACCGTCAACAACGTCGAATCGATCGCGGTTGCACCGACGATTCTGCGGCGCGGCGGTGCGTGGTTTGCCGGTATCGGCAAGGAAAACAACACCGGTACCAAGCTCTTTTGTATCTCCGGCCACGTCAATCAGCCGTGCACGGTGGAAGAGGCGATGTCGGTGCCGTTCCGCGAGCTGATCGAGCGGCATTGCGGCGGCATTCGCGGCGGCTGGGACAACCTGCTCGCCGTCATTCCGGGCGGCTCGTCGGTGCCATGCGTGCCGGCGGACCAGATCATCGATTGCCCGATGGATTTCGATTCGCTTCGTGCCCTGAAATCTGGTCTGGGCACCGCGGCCGTCATCGTCATGGACAAGTCGACCGATATCGTTCGGGCGATCGCGCGGATCGCGTATTTCTACAAGCACGAGAGCTGCGGCCAGTGCACGCCGTGCCGCGAGGGCACGGGCTGGATGTGGCGCGTACTCGAACGCATGGCGCGCGGCGAGGCGGAAAAGCGCGAGATCGACATGCTTCTGGAAGTGACCTACCAGGTCGAAGGCCACACCATCTGCGCGCTCGGCGATGCGGCGGCATGGCCGGTTCAGGGTCTCATTCGGCATTTCCGCCCCGAGATCGAAAAGCGCATCGACCAGTACGCGGCCAATCCGAAAACGGAGAACAGGGTCGTTCTGGAGGCTGCGGAGTAGGTTTGTTTCAGGTTGCGGCAACAATGAGAGGGACGCGCATGCGGAGGGACGGTCACCGATTCGGCGGTCTGCCTGCTTTTGCCGCCTGCGCGACCCGCGGCCCGCTTGTCGGCCTGCAAAATTCCGGGACCGACCGGGTAAAAGAGGCTGACGCTATTGGCGTCTCGCTTGAAATCATTCTAAACGAGCCCGGCATCGTTCATTTCCAAGAGATGGCAGATCGGGACGGGGCGGAGATCGCCTGGAACAACGGATATATTGACCGCAAGCGCTACATGGGATGCAGCCGTTCGCTGCCGCATGCAGCGTCTTTGATGGCCGCCGGTCGGTGAAACGGCGACAGGCGCAGGACGGATCATGGCAGATACGCGAACACTCATAGTCGACGGCACCGAAGTCGAGGTCCCCGTAACGTACACGCTTCTGCAGGCCTGCGAGGCCGCAGGTGCGGAGATCCCGCGCTTCTGTTTCCACGAGCGGCTCTCGATCGCAGGCAATTGCCGCATGTGCCTCGTGGAGCTGAAGGGGGCGCCGAAACCCGTCGCTTCCTGCGCTTACGCGGTGCGCGACTGCCGGCCTGGACCGAATGGCGAACCGCCGCAGGTGCTGACGAAGTCGCCTTTGACCAAAAAGGCGCGCGAAGGGGTGATGGAGTTTCTGCTCATCAATCATCCGCTCGACTGCCCGATCTGCGACCAGGGCGGAGAATGCGATCTGCAGGACCAGGCGATGGCCTACGGTGTCGACACCTCTCGCTTTGAGGAAAACAAGCGCGCGGTGGAGAACAAATATATCGGTCCGCTGGTGAAGACGATCATGACGCGTTGCATCCATTGCACGCGCTGCGTCCGCTTCACGACCGAAGTTGCCGGCGTCTCCGAGCTCGGCGCCACCGGTCGCGGCGAGGATATGGAGATCACGACCTTCCTCGAGCGGGCCATGACCTCTGAACTGCAGGGCAATGTCATCGATCTTTGTCCGGTCGGAGCCCTGACCTCGCGGCCTTACGCGTTCAAAGCGCGGCCGTGGGAGCTCAACAAAACCGAATCGATCGACGTCATGGACGCGCTCGGCTCTGCCATTCGCGTCGATTCGCGCAACACGGAAGTGATGCGCATCCTCCCGCGCACCAACGAACTGGTGAACGAGGAATGGATCTCCGACAAAACCCGCTTCGTCTTCGACGGGCTTCGGACCCAGCGCCTCGACCGTCCCTATCTGCGTGAGAATGGCCGTTTGCGGGCCGCAACCTGGCAAGAGGCGTTCGCCGCCATTGCCGATAAGGTGAAGGCCGCAGCACCGGAAAAGCTCGGCGCCATCGCCGGCGATCTCGCCAACGTGGAAGAAATGTTCGCGCTGAAGGAGCTGATGTCCTCACTCGGCTCGCCGAACATCGATTGCCGGGAGCCGTATTCGCCGCTGCATCCGAAAAACGGGCGAGCGAGCTACGTTTTCGGCTCCACGATCGCCGGCATCGAAGACGCCGATGCGATCCTTTTGATCGGCACCAATCCGCGTGTCGAGGCGGCGGTTCTGAATTCGCGCATTCGCAAGGTGTGGCGCGCTGGACAGACGCAGATCGGCTTGATCGGTGAGCCGGCGGATCTCACCTATTCCTACGCGCATCTTGGGGCCGGACCTTCCTCCCTCGATTCGCTCGCTGCCGGTGAACTCGATTTCCTCGATGTTCTGAAAAAGGCCGAGCGGCCGATGATCATCATCGGGCAGGGGGCGCTCAATCGCGCCGACGGCGCTTCGATCCTGTCTCGGGCTGTGAAGCTTGCCGATTCGATCGGGGCCTTCGGCGAGGAATGGAACGGCTTCAACGTTTTGCACACGGCGGCGGCAAGAGTCGGTGGTCTCGATCTCGGTTTCGTGCCGGGCGAGGGCGGCCTAGCGACCGCCGAGATGCTCGGGATGGAGGGAACGGCACCGCTTGACGTGCTCTTCCTCTTGGGAGCCGACGAATACAAGCTCGATGCGATCTCTGACACGTTCAAGGTCTATATCGGCAGCCATGGCGATCGTGGGGCTCACGGTGCCGACGTCATTCTCCCGGGTGCGGCCTACACCGAGAAATCGGGAACCTACGTGAACACGGAAGGGCGGGCCCAGATGGCGAACCGTGCGATCTTCCCCCCGGGACAGGCTCGGGAGGATTGGTCGATCCTGAGGGCGCTCTCGGCTGTCGTCGGAAAAACGCTGCCCTTTGATTCGCTCACGGAACTGCGCAATCGTCTTGCAGAGAGCGATCCCCGTTACCTGGCGCTCGACGAGATCGGCGATGTGGCGATGGATGGCCTCAAATCTCTCTCAGGCCACGCCGGCGAAAAGCCGGGCAGCGAGCCTTTCGTCAGCTGCGTTCCGGACTTCTTCCTGACAAACCCGATCGCCCGTGCTTCGGCAGTGATGGCAGAATGTTCTTCGCTGCGGCTCGGCCCGCGCGCTGAAGCCGCGGAGTAGGCCCGATGGATACGTTTCTGCACAGCTACCTCATCCCGGGTGCGATCATCGTCGGCCAGAGCCTTCTGCTTCTGGTCGTGCTGCTCGTCGTCATCGCCTATCTGCTTTATGCCGACCGAAAGATCTGGGCGGCCGTGCAGATGCGACGCGGTCCGAACGTCGTTGGGCCCTGGGGTCTGTTTCAGTCTTTCGCCGATTTGCTGAAGTTCGTTCTGAAGGAGCCGGTCGTTCCCGCGGCGTCCGACAAGACGATTTTCCTTCTGGCGCCGTTGATGTCGACGGTTCTCGCGCTGGCGGCCTGGGCGGTGATCCCGGTCGGCTCCGGATGGGTCATTTCCGACATCAATGTGGGCGTTCTCTATGTTTTCGCCGTCTCCTCGCTCGAGGTCTATGGCGTGATCATGGGCGGCTGGGCCTCGAATTCGAAGTATGCTTTCTTGGGATCGCTGCGGTCTGCGGCGCAGATGGTGTCCTACGAAGTTTCGATCGGCTTCATCATCATTGCTGTGCTCTTGTGCGTCGGCTCGCTCAATTTCTCTGACATCGTGTTGGCACAGACCACGGGCATCGGCACGGTGCTGGGCCTTCCCAACTCCTTCCTCGACTGGCACTGGCTGCCCTTGTTCCCGGCGTTCGTGATGTTCTTCATCTCGGGTCTGGCGGAAACGAACAGGCCGCCCTTCGACCTTCCGGAAGGTGAGTCGGAGATCGTCGCCGGCTTCATGGTCGAATATTCTTCGACCCCGTACATGCTGTTCATGCTCGGGGAATATGTGGCGATTACGGTCATCTGCGCCTTGATGACGACGCTGTTCCTCGGCGGTTGGCTGCCGCCCTTCGACTTCGCGCCGTTCACCTGGATCCCCGGGGTCGTCTGGTTCACCTTAAAGCTGTGTTTCGTCTTTTTCATGGTTTCGATGGTGAAGGCGATCGTGCCGCGCTACCGCTACGACCAGTTGATGCGGCTTGGTTGGAAGGTGTTCTTGCCCCTGTCTCTCGCCTTCGTCGTGATCGTCGCGGTCGTGCTTCAGTTCACGGGCTGGGGCGGCGTTCCGACGGCCGGGTGAGGCGCGATGAGTATCGCTCTCATCGGTTTGGTCGTCGGGCTGGTCTTTGCCATTGCCGACTACATGTTATTCGGCATGGTGCTTGAGCGCGCCAAAAGGCGCGGGGAGAGCGGTTCCGGCGTCGCTGCAATCGATCTCGCCCGCAAGGCGCAGCTGGTTCTGTTTCCCATTCTCGGCTGGTTTCTTGGACCGCTGCTTTACAGATATTTCGGAGGTGGATGATGGCGTCTCTGCGTCAGGCGGCCGGATCCTTGTTGTTGAAGGAATTCGTCTCCGCCACCATGCTGGCCATGCGCTACTTCGTGGCGCCGAAGGCCACGCTGAACTACCCGCACGAGAAGGGGGCATTGTCGCCGCGTTTCCGTGGCGAGCATGCGCTTCGGCGTTATCCCAACGGTCAGGAGCGGTGCATCGCCTGCAAGCTTTGCGAGGCGATCTGCCCGGCGCAGGCGATCACCATCGAAGCCGGTCCGCGGCGCAACGATGGCACCCGGCGCACGGTCCGCTACGACATCGACATGGTGAAATGCATCTATTGCGGCTTCTGTCAGGAAGCCTGCCCGGTCGATGCCATCGTGGAGGGGCCGAACTTCGAGTTTTCCACGGAGACGCGCGAAGAACTCTACTACGATAAGGAGAGACTGCTCGAAAACGGTGACCGCTGGGAGCGTGAAATCGCTCGCAACATCGCTCTCGACGCGCCTTATCGGTAAATTGAGCCTGGCCCCGCTGGACGCTCCGGCGGGGCTTCGTTAAAGACTTTCAGCACCCGAAGCCCGGACCCATGATCCTGCAGCCGATCTTTTTCTACCTCTTCTCCGCCGTGACGATTGCCGCGGCTTTGATGGTGATATCGTCGCGCAATCCTGTGCATTCGGTGCTCTTCCTCATCCTCGCCTTCTTCAACTCCGCCGGCCTCTTTGTGCTTCTCGGAGCCGAGTTCATCGCCATGATTCTGGTGGTGGTCTATGTCGGGGCGGTGGCTGTGCTCTTCCTCTTCGTCGTCATGATGCTCGACGTCGATTTCGTGGAGCTTCGGCAGGGCTTTCTGCAATATCTGCCGATCGGCGCACTGATTGGAATCATCTTGCTCGTGGAGCTCGTCGCAGTGCTCGGCGGCACCATCATCGCGCCTGAGGTTGCACAGCAGGTGGCGCAGCCGATCCCACCGCTTGCGGAGGCGAGCAACATCGCCGCGATCGGCGAGCTTCTCTACACCAAATACATTTTCTTCTTCCAGACGGCCGGACTCGTTCTGCTCGTGGCGATGATCGGGGCGATCGTCTTGACGCTGCGCCATAAGGAAGGCGTCAAGCGCCAGGATATCGGGGCTCAGGTGGGCCGCACGCGCGAAGCCGCCGTCGAGCTGGTAAAAGTCAAATCGGGGCAGGGGATATGATGATCGGTCTCGGCCAGTACCTCACGGTCGCCGCCGTGCTGTTCACGCTCGGCGTCTTTGGCATCTTCCTCAACCGCAAGAACGTGATCATCATCTTGATGTCGATCGAGCTCGTTCTCTTGGCGGTCAACATCAATCTCGTCGCGTTCTCCGCGTTCCTTGGCGACCTCGTCGGTCAGATCTTCGCGCTTCTCGTCCTGACGGTCGCTGCAGCGGAGGCGGCGATCGGCCTCGCCATTCTCGTCGTCTTCTTCCGCAACCGCGGTTCGATCGCGGTCGAAGACATCAACATGATGAAGGGCTGAGCTTTGTATACGGCGATCGTTTTTCTGCCTCTGCTCGGCGCCATTCTCGCCGGCTTGATCACGATGGCAGGCGCGCAGGCGCGCCATCCTGTCGGCCAGACGTCGGAGCGGCGTTCGCTGCGTGACCGGCACGCCGAGGGTGATGATCATCATCACGCACCGGCGGCGGCCGGATCTCGGGCCGCCGAAATCATCACCTGCGCGCTGCTTATCCTGTCTGCGATCCTCTCCTGGGTCGGCTTCTTCGACGTCGCGATGGGCGAGCGCCAGGGCTTCACCGTCCCGGTGATGACCTGGGTGCAGTCGGGCGGCATGTCGGCCGATTGGACGTTGCGCATCGATTCCCTGACTGCGGTGATGCTGGTCGTGGTCACGACCGTCTCGGCCGTCGTCCACGTCTACTCGATCGGCTACATGGCGCATGACCCGCATCGGCCGCGCTTCTTTGCCTATCTCTCGTTCTTCACCTTCTCGATGCTGGCGCTGGTGACGGCGGACAATCTCCTGCAGATGTTCTTCGGCTGGGAAGGTGTCGGTCTCGCCTCCTATCTCCTGATCGGCTTCTGGTATCAGCGGCCCGCGGCCAATGCGGCTTCGATCAAGGCCTTCGTCGTCAACCGCGTCGGCGATTTCGGCTTCATGCTCGGCATTTTTGGCCTCTTCGTGCTTTTCGGCTCGATCAATTTCGACACGATCTTCGCCAACGCTGAGGCTCTCGCGTCCGACCAGAGCGCCACGCTGAATATGTTCGGGACCGTTTGGAGCGGCGAGACGGCGCTCACGGTCGTCTGCCTGCTGCTTTTCATGGGCGCGATGGGCAAGTCCGCTCAGGTGCCGCTGCACACATGGCTGCCGGACGCCATGGAAGGCCCGACGCCTGTGTCCGCTCTCATCCACGCCGCGACGATGGTGACCGCGGGCGTCTTTATGGTGGCCCGTCTTTCGCCGATCTTCGAGTTCTCCATCAGCGCCTTGACGGTGGTGACCTTCATCGGAGCCGTGACCGCGTTCTTCGCGGCAACCGTCGGTCTCGTGCAGAACGACATCAAGCGGGTGATCGCGTATTCGACCTGCTCGCAGCTCGGCTACATGTTCGTGGCGCTTGGCGTTGGCGCCTATCCGATCGCGATCTTCCACCTTTTCACGCATGCCTTCTTCAAGGCGCTGCTCTTCCTGGGAGCCGGCTCGGTCATCCATTCCGTCTCCGACGAGCAGGATATGCGTAAGATGGGTGGCCTGTGGCGGAAGATCCCGGTCACCTACGTCATGATGCTGGTCGGCACGCTTGCGCTCACCGGTTTTCCGATGACGGCCGGCTATTTCTCCAAGGACGCCATCATCGAAGCCTCTTTCATGGGCCATAACGGGATGGCGGGTTTTGCCTTCGTCCTTTTGACCGTGGCCGCCGCCTTCACGTCGTTCTATTCCTGGCGGCTCATCTTCATGACCTTCCATGGGCGCCCGCGCGCGTCGACCGAGGTGATGAACCACGTGCACGAGAGCTCGGCTGTCATGCTGGTTCCTCTCTTTGTGCTCGCGGCCGGCGCGCTTTTCGGTGGCATCCTGTGCAGCGCCGCCTTCATCGCTCCCGAGGAGTCGGCTGAATTCTGGAAGGGCGCGCTCTACGCGGCTCAAGACAACCATATCATTGAAGAGATCCACCATGTTCCGGGTTGGGTGAAACTGGCGCCCTTCGTTGCGATGGTGGGGGGCTTCCTCGTCGCTCTCTTCTTCTACATTCTGCGTCCCGAGACGCCGAAGACGCTGGCCCGACAGATGGGCAGCCTCTACCGGTTTCTTCTCAACAAGTGGTACTTCGACGAACTCTACAACGCGATGTTCGTGCGGCCGGCTTTCGCCTTCGGCCGCTTCCTGTGGCATCGCGGTGACGAGGGGACGATCGACAGGCTGGGGCCCGACGGGATCTCAGCGCGTGTCGTGGACATCACCGGGCGCGTTGTCCGGCTCCAATCCGGCTATCTCTATCACTATGCCTTCGTCATGCTGATCGGTGTCGCTTTGCTCGTCACCTGGATGATGTTTGCAGGATGACGGTGCGAAAATGCTGAACTGGCCCATCCTTTCGACGATTACGTTCCTGCCGCTGGTCGGCGCCGGGATCATTTTCTTCTTCATTCACGGTGATGAAGAGGTGCATCGGCGCAATATGCGCCATGTCGCTCTCGGTGTGACCGTCGTGACCTTCCTTGTCTCGCTGCTGCTGTGGATCGGTTTTGATCCTCAGAACCCGGGCTTCCAGTTCGTCGAGAATGCGGATTGGCTCGGCGGCTTCATGAGCTACCGGATGGGCGTCGACGGCATATCCATGCTGTTCGTCATCCTGACGACGTTTCTGATGCCGCTTTGCATCCTGGCGAGCTGGGAATCCGTGCAGAGCCGCGTCAAGGAATACATGATCGCGTTTCTCGTCCTCGAAACGCTGATGATCGGCGTGTTCTGCGCGCTCGATCTCGTGCTCTTCTATGTGTTCTTCGAGGGTGGCCTCATTCCGATGTTCCTGATCATCGGTGTGTGGGGCGGTCCGAGGCGGGTCTATTCCGCCTTCAAGTTCTTCCTCTACACGCTGCTCGGCTCGGTTCTGATGCTGCTGGCCTTGATGGCCATGTACTGGGATGCGGGAACGACCTCCATTCCGGAGCTCCTCAATCATCAGTTCCCGGCAAGCATGCAGTTCTGGCTGTGGCTCGCGTTCTTCGCTTCCTTTGCGGTGAAGATGCCGATGTGGCCGGTGCACACCTGGCTGCCGGATGCGCATGTGGAGGCGCCGACCGCCGGATCGGTCATCCTGGCTGGCATCCTTTTGAAAATGGGCGGCTACGGATTTCTGCGCTTCTCTCTGCCAATGTTCCCGCTGGCGAGCGCGGAGTTCGCGCCTCTCGTTTATACGCTTTCCGTTATCGCCATCATCTACACCTCCCTCGTCGCACTGGCGCAGGAGGACATGAAGAAGCTGATCGCCTATTCCTCCGTCGCCCATATGGGCTTCGTGACGATGGGCATCTTCACGGTGACGGCGCAGGGCGTGCAGGGCGGTATCTTCCAGATGCTTTCGCACGGGCTCGTTTCGGGTGCGCTCTTCCTCTGCGTCGGCGTGATTTACGACCGCCTGCACACGCGCAAGATCGACGCCTATGGCGGTCTGGTGAACCGCATGCCCTGGTATGCCTTCGCCTTCCTTCTTTTCACCATGGCCAATATCGGTCTGCCCGGCACGTCCGGCTTCGTCGGCGAATTCCTCACCATGCTCGGTGCGTTCCGAGTGAACACCTGGGTCGCGCTCTTCGCGGCGTCAGGCGTGATCTTCTCGGCCTGCTATGCGCTGTGGCTTTATCGCCGTGTCGTGCTCGGCCAGCTGGAGAAGGAAAGCCTCAAGGCGATGCTCGATCTTTCCGGGCGCGAAAAGCTCATATTGGTGCCATTGATGTTGCTCGTTCTCTTCTTCGGCGTTTATCCGCAACCGGTGATGAACGTCACCGCGGCTTCCGTCGACAATCTCGTGGCCCAGGTGGAGGCCGCCCGCGAGGGTGCCACTTCCGCCGCAATGCTTGGCCGCTAGGAGGTCTCTGTGCCGGAAGTGATCATGATGCCGACCCTGACACCGCTCCTGGCGGAACTGGTTCTCGCCCTTGGCGCCTTGGGTCTCTTGATGTTTGGCGTGTTTGCGGGGGAGCGTTCCGCACCGACCGTGACGGGCGTGTCGATCGGGCTCCTGGGGCTTGCCGTGCTTCTCGTCTTGTTTGCGGGAGGCGACGGCACAACCTTCAACGGCGCCTTCATTCAGGACAGCTTTGCGCGGTTCATGAAGGTCTTGACGCTGATCGCGTCGGGCTTCGCGATTGCCATGTCCGTTGGCTATGCGCGCCTCGCGGGCTTTCAGCGCTTCGAGTATCCGATCCTCATCGTGCTTGCCACGCTCGGCATGCTTTTGATGATCTCGGCCAACGACCTGATCAGCCTTTATCTGGGCCTCGAACTTCAGTCGCTGGCGATCTACGTGCTCGCCGCCATCCACCGCGATTCCATTCGCTCCACGGAGGCCGGCCTCAAATATTTCGTCCTCGGTGCACTGTCGTCCGGCATGCTCCTCTACGGATCATCGCTGGTCTACGGCTTTACCGGCCACACCAATTTCATCGAGATCGCCAACGTCCTCGCCGATGGGCGCTCGACCGGCCTCGTGATCGGCCTCGTCTTCGTCATGGCTGGCCTTGCTTTCAAGATTTCCGCAGTGCCGTTCCATATGTGGACGCCGGACGTCTATGAGGGGGCACCGACGCCGGTCACCGCCTTCCTGGCGGCCGCGCCGAAGCTTGCCGCGATGGCCCTCACCATCCGCGTCGTGACCGAAGCGTTCGCTCCGATTTCGATGGATTGGCAGCAGATCGTGGCCTTTGTCTCGATCGCATCGATGGTGCTTGGCGCATTCGCCGCGATCGGCCAGCGCAACATCAAACGGCTGATGGCCTATTCGTCGATCGGCCATATGGGTTACGCACTTGTGGGTCTTGCTGCCGGAACCGAGCTCGGCGTGCAGTCGGTCATCGTCTATCTCGTGATCTATGTTCCGATGACGCTCGGCGCCTTTGCCTGCATTCTCTCGATGCGCCGCCAGGAACACATGGTGGAGGACATTGAGTCCCTGGCAGGGCTCTCGCGCACCCAGCCGATGACGGCCTTCATGCTGGGGGCGATCATGTTCTCGCTCGCGGGCATCCCACCGCTCGCCGGCTTCTTCGCCAAGTACTACGTCTTCCTCGCGGCGATCGAAGCCAATCTGTATTGGCTCGCGGTCATTGGCGTCGTGATGAGCGTCGTCGGCGCCTTCTACTATCTCAGGATCGTCAAGCTCATGTACTTTGACGAGGCGGAAGCGAGCTTCGAGCGTATGCCGGGCGAGTTGAAGGCGGTGCTGGTCCTCTCCGGTGCCTTCGTGGTTGCGTTCCTGGTGTTTGCCTCCCCGATCATCAACGCGGCTGGCACTGCGGCAGCAAGCCTCTTTTAGGGATGGGGTTCACCCTAGGCGCCAAGGCTCGTGCCGCAGGCTTCAGGCTTCTGGCGCTTCCCTCCGTCGGGTCCACCAACTCGGAGGCGATGCGGCTCGCGCGCGAAGGCGATGCGGGTCGCCTGTGGGTGGCGACGACGCATCAGACGGCCGGGCATGGACGGCGTGGGCGGGCATGGTCCACGGAGCCGGGCAATCTTGCTGCAAGCCTGCTTCTCCTCGTGCCGCGAGGCGTGAACGCGGCCAATCTGGGCTTCGTGGCGGGCCTTGCGCTTCACGATGCACTCGGGGCTTGCGCTCCGGCTCTTCGGCTTAACGTCGGTCTCGACGGGGCGACGGATGGCAAGAAAAACCGACTGACGCTCAAATGGCCGAACGATGCGCTGATCGACGGTGGTAAAGTGTCTGGTATCCTGCTCGAAGCGTCGAATGTGGGCGACGGCTTTATGGCTGTGGTCATCGGGATCGGCGTCAACGTCGTTCAGACGCCTCCGGATCTGCCTTATGCCGCGACCTCGCTCGTTGACCTCGGCGTTGATGGAATCTGTGCGGAAGACGTGTTTGTGAGACTGGCCGACGCCTGGGTGGATCAGGAGAATCTATGGGCCGGCGGCCGCGGCTTTGCTTCCGTCCGTGATGCGTGGTTGAAGCGTGCCTCCGGCCTTGGCGCACCTGTCGCCGTCAAACTGGGTGAAGAGATTATCCGCGGCACCTTCGATTCCATCGACGACGAAGGACGCCTACTTGTGCGGACAGCAAGCGGAGCGATGAGAGCGGTGACCGCGGGCGAAGTTCATTTTAGCGCCGCTGCGACCGTACGGATTTGATGATGGTTCATACGAACAAAGAAAAGAGCGAAGGCCTCGTCTTCGTACCCTTGGGTGGTGTCGGCGAGATCGGCATGAATCTCGCGCTTTACGGGATCGGCCCGGCACGCCGGCGACGCTACATCGCCGTCGATATGGGCGTGGCTTTCGGCCACGACAATTTGCCCGGGGTCGATGCCGTCCTGCCGGATATCTCCTATCTCGTGGAGCGGGCGGATCGCCTCGATGGGATTTTCATCACCCATGCGCACGAGGATCATTTCGGCGCGCTCTTTGATTTCTGGCCGAAGCTGAAGGCTCCCGTCTACATGACGGCCTTCGCCGCAGGCCTTCTGGCCGCCAAGCGGGCGGGCGAAATCGGTGCGCCCGACATCCCGGTGACGGTGGTCGAACAGGGTGACAGGGTCTCTGCCGGCCCGTTTGACGTCGAGTATGTGCCGGTTTCCCACTCGATCCCAGAACCGAGTGCCCTGGTCATCCGCTCCGAAGCCGGCACGGTGGTCCATTCCGGCGATTGGAAGATAGATCCGACGCCGGGCCTCGGTAAACCGATCGACGAGGTGCGCCTCGCCGAAATCGGTCGAGAGGGGGTGCGGGCGCTCGTCTGCGATTCGACCAATGCCGTGCGCGACGGCATCAGCCCGAGCGAGGCCGAGGTCGCTGTCGTTTTGAAGGAAATCATCGCCGGTGCCAGGCAGCGCGTTGCGGTCACCACCTTCGCCAGCAATGTGGCGCGGTTGAAGGCGGTCGCGGAGGCGGCCCTGGCGGCAGAGCGTGAGGTGGTCGTCGTTGGACGGTCCCTCGATCGCGCCATCAATGTGGCGCGCGAGCTCGGCTATCTCGACGGGCTTCCACCGTTCCACAATCAGGACGCTTACGGCTACCTCCCGCGCGATAAGGTGGTTGCCTTGATGACGGGAAGCCAGGGGGAGCCGCGTGCAGCGCTGGCGCGTATCGCCGCCAACGATCATCCCGCCGTGGCGCTTTCGCCTGGCGACATGGTGATTTTTTCCTCGCGCACGATTCCCGGCAATGAGCGGGCGGTCAACGGCATCATCAACGGTCTGATCGATCTCGGCGCCGAGGTGATTACCGACCGGCTCGGCCTCGTGCATGTCTCCGGGCATCCAAGGCGAGACGAGCTGCGCCGGCTCTATGAGCTTCTTCGCCCGGAATTGCTGGTGCCCGTGCACGGCGAAGCTCTGCATCTCCACGAGCAGGCGAAGCTCGGGCGCGCTGCCGGAATCCCTGAAGTTCTGGAGGTGCGCAACGGCGACCTCGCGCGTCTTGCCCCGGGTCCCGGAGAGGTTCTCTCCAAGGTCGGGGGAGGGCAGATGTTCCGCGACGGGCGGCTGCTCTTGGCACCCGAACAGAGCGGTGTCGTCGAACGGCGCCGCCTGTCTTTCGCAGGCGCCGTTTTCGTCTCCCTCGTCATGAGCGAGAAGGGCGAGCCCCTCGACGACCCCCAGGTTGCGATGATCGGCCTGCCTTCATGCGACAGCGACGGCGAGTTGCTGCAGGCCATCGTGGAGGACACGGTGGACGACACTCTCGATTCCCTGCCCAAGGCAAAGCGTCGCGATGAAGCAAGTGTCCAGGAATCGGTTCGACGCGCTATACGCAGCGAGATCGCGGCGATCTGGGGCAAAAAGCCTTCCGTCGCCGTCACCGTCAGTTACGTCTGAGGAATACCATGCTGGGTCGGCTCAATCATATTGCTATCGCCGTCAGTGATCTTGCCGCCGCCACGGCGCTTTATCGCGACACGCTCGGAGCGGAGGTCTCTGAGCCGCAGCCCTTGCCGGAACATGGTGTGACCGTCGTGTTTGTGGTTTTGCCGAACACCAAGGTAGAGCTTCTGGAGCCGCTCGGGGAAAACTCGCCGATTGCTGCCTTCCTTGAGCGCAGCCCGGCCGGCGGCATCCACCATATCTGCTACGAAGTCTCCGACATTCTCGCGGCCCGTGACCGCCTGAAGGCTGAGGGAAAGCGCGTGCTGGGCGATGGCGAGCCGAAGATCGGCGCGCATGGCAAGCCGGTTCTGTTCCTTCACCCCAAGGACTTCAACGGCACGCTCGTGGAGATCGAGGAGGCCTAGGTCGTGTCCTGGATCAGCGCCCTTGCCGTATATTTCGTGATCTGGTGGCTGGTGCTGTTCGCCGTCCTGCCGTTCGGGGTGCGTACCCAGGAGGAGGAGGGGGAGGTGATCCTTGGCACAGACCGTGCCGCGCCGGCAGTTCCGCGTATGTGGTGGAAGCTTCTGGCGACATCTCTGGTCGCGGCCGTCCTCTTTGGCGCCGTCTATATCGCCATCGCCGTCTTCGGGGTGACGTTGGAAGATCTCGTGGTCTAAGCTGGTCGCGACCTGCGCTGAGGCGCGAGAATCGCCAATAAAAAAGGCAAGGCCTCAGCCTTGCCTACTCGTTTAGTTCTTTGTTCTGTTGCCGCTTCTCGTTTGACGCGGGAGCAGCTTGATTCCGTTTCCTTCCTAGACCGGCCGCCGTTTATGCGTTGTTTAATCGCATGAGGCAGAGGCAACAGTAACGAAGTGACGCAGGCTTGTCACCTGGCTTCCACAAGAAATGCGTCTTTTTTGATCGAAGGCTGCCCAAACTTGGTGCAGGCGATTGTTGGCTTGGGAAACACCGGCTGCGCGCTTGCCAAGCCGCCCCCGATACGGTTTCAGTGCGCGCGAACAATCTGACCTATGGATCGCTTCAATGCGACTGTCCCGATATTTCCTTCCCATCCTTAAAGAAGACCCCAAGGAAGCGGAGATCGTCTCCCATCGCCTGATGCTCCGCGCGGGTATGATTCGCCAGCAATCTGCTGGGATCTATTCGTGGTTGCCGCTCGGCAAGCGCGTGCTCGACAAAGTGAGCGCTATTGTCCGGGAGGAGCAGAATCGCGCTGGTGCGCTCGAAATTCTGATGCCGACGATCCAATCGGCGGATCTCTGGATCGAAAGCGGGCGCTACAACGATTACGGACAGGAGATGCTGCGCATCCGCGACCGTCATGATCGGTCGCTGCTCTATGGTCCGACGGCGGAAGAGATGGTCACCGACATCTTCCGCAGCCATGTGCGCTCCTATCGGGATCTGCCGCTCAATCTCTATCATCTGCAGTGGAAGTTCCGCGACGAGGTGCGTCCGCGCTTTGGCGTCATGCGCTCGCGGGAATTTCTGATGAAGGACGCATATTCCTTCGATCTCGATTATGAGGGCGCCCGTGCGGCCTACAACCGGATGTTCGTTGCCTATCTGAGGACGTTCTCCCGCTTCGGCCTGCAGCCGATTCCGATGCGTGCGGAAACCGGACCCATCGGCGGCGATCTCAGCCACGAATTCATCATTCTCGCCGACACCGGCGAAAGCGCGGTCTATTGCGACAAGGCGCTATTGGATCTGCCGATTCCGGGGGAAGACACAGATTTCACCGCCGATCTGACGCCGATTTTCGACGCTTGGACGGGGCCTTATGCGGCGACCGACGACATGCACGATCCTGCGGCCTTCGAGGCGGTGCCGGAAGAGCGGCGGGTTTCCGCACGCGGTATCGAAATCGGCCATATTTTCTACTTCGGCACCAAGTACTCAGAACCGATGAAGGCCATGGTGACGAATCAGGACGGGGAAATGGTGCCGGTGCATATGGGCTCCTATGGCATCGGCCCGTCTCGCGTGGTCGCGGCGATCATCGAGGCGAGCCACGACGATGCGGGTATCATCTGGCCGAAGAGCGTCGCGCCGTTCGACCTTGGTCTCGTCAATCTGAAGCCGGGCGACGCGGCGACGGACGAAATCGCGGAAGGGTTGACCGTGCGCTTGGAGAAGGCCGGCCTTGAGGTTCTCTACGATGACGTCGATGCGCGCGCCGGTGCCAAGTTCGCAACGATGGACCTGATCGGCCTGCCCACTCAGCTCGTTGTCGGCCCGCGCGGCGCGGCCTCGGGAGAGGTTGAGGTCAAGGATCGCGCCACGGGCGCCAAAGAGACATTGTCGCTGGATGAAGCGGTCAATCGCCTCGTGCACGAAAAGGCCTGAGCTTGGTGGAAAGAGCCGCAAAGGGGGAGGCCGAGGCCGCCGGAGAATCGGCAGGCAAACGCCGCAGCACATCGAACGCTGCGACGCGGCCTTTCTCGGCCTATGAATGGATGTTGGCGCTGCGCTACCTTCGGCCGCGGCGCAAAGAGGCTTTCATCTCCGTCATTGCGGGTTTTTCCTTCCTTGGCATCTGCTTAGGCGTCGCGACGCTCGTGATCGTCATGGCCGTGATGAACGGCTTCCGTGCCGAGCTTCTCGACAAGATCCTCGGGATCAACGGCCATCTCATTCTGCAGCCGATCGACACGCCTTTGACCGATTACGATGCGGTCTCAAAGCGTGTGACCGCTGTGCCGGGGGTACGCGCGGCGATACCTTTGGTCGAGGGTCAGGCGCTCGCCTCGGGTGCCACGAGTGGCGGCTCGGGCGTGCTGGTGCGCGGCATCCGAGGAGCCGACCTCGAAAAGGTCCCGGGCATTGCCGGCAACATTCAAGAAGGCGGCGGGATTGCCGATTTCGATACGGCGGGGGGCGTTGCCGTCGGCAGTCGGCTTGCCCAGTCGCTCGGCCTCTTTGTTGGCGACAACATCACCCTGGTCAGTCCGCGGGGCGCGGTGACCCCGATGGGTGTTGCGCCACGGGTCAAAGCCTATCCGATTGTCGCGATCTTTGAGATCGGCATGTCGGAATACGATTCCACCTTCGTGTTCATGCCGCTTCAGGAGGCCCAGGCCTATTTCAACAAAGGCGAAGAGGTTAGCGCGATCGAGGTCTATATCGACAACCCCGACGATGTTGAGGCGATGCGCGGCAAGGTCGAAGAGGCGGCCGATCGACCGATCTATTCGTCCGATTGGCGGCAGCGCAACGTGACGTTCTTCTCCGCGCTTGAGGTTGAGCGCAACGTGATGTTCATCATCCTGACGCTGATCGTGCTCGTCGCGGCCCTCAACATCATCTCCGGCCTGATCATGCTGGTGAAGGACAAGGGACACGACATCGCCATCCTTCGCACGATGGGGGCGACGCGCGGGGCGATTTTGCGGGTCTTCTTCATCACCGGCGCAAGCATCGGTGTCGTCGGCACGCTCGTCGGCGTGGCGCTCGGTGCGCTCGTCTGCGCCAACATAGAAAGCCTGCGCGAATTCGTGACCTGGATCACCCGCACCGAAGTGTTCTCGCCCGAGCTCTATTATCTCAGCCGTCTTCCCGCCGACATGGACGTGGGGGAGACGATGTCGATCATGGTGATGGCGATCATTCTCTCCTTTCTGGCGACGCTCTATCCCGCCTGGCGCGCGGCCAAGCTCGATCCTGTTGAGGCATTGCGCTACGAATGAGCGACACGAGAGATATCCCCGCGCTCAGCCTTGAGAAGGTCGTGCGCGTCTATCAGAGCGGCAGTGGAGACCTCCCGATCCTGCAAGGGGCGGATCTCACGCTGTTTCCTGGCGAGCTCGTGGCGCTCGTCGCCCCTTCGGGCGCCGGCAAGTCGACGCTCCTGCATATGGCCGGACTGCTCGAGAAGCCCGATGACGGGCAGGTCTGGGTAGCCGGGGAGGCGACGGTGGGGCTAGATGATGGCGAGCGCACCGCTTTGCGGCGACGCACCATCGGCTTTGTCTACCAGTTCCACCATCTTCTGCCGGAATTCTCCGCTCTCGAGAACTGCGTCATCCCGCAAATGATCGCCGGCCTTTCCCGCCAGGAAGCGATGGAGCGGGCGCGCCAGCTGCTTGCCTATTTGCGCGTCGATCATCGCGCCGATCATCGCCCAGCCGAGCTCTCTGGCGGCGAACAGCAGCGCGTGGCGATCGCCCGGGCCTTCGCCAATGCGCCGCGGCTCCTTCTTGCGGACGAACCGACCGGCAATCTCGATCCGAAGACGTCGGATCATGTCTTTGATGCCTTGACCCGCCTCGTGCGCGAGACCCGCCTGGCTGGGCTGGTTGCGACCCACAATCTCGCTTTGGCAAAGCGCATGGACCGCACTGTCACGCTGAGAGACGGCAAGATCGTACCTTACGAGGGCGCCTGACGCCGCCGGCCATCGCAAGCCGGATAGCTGAACGACGTCGTGCCGTTTCGAGAGCACGCCTTGCCGGCGATTTCAAATCCAGACGATTCTCTCCGGGCAATCGCCGATTGAGCGCGCATGCCACTGGGCTTTTGTGCCCTTGGCGTGTCGGTAGTCCGCGCTCCCTCTGCTCGCGCACCTCCTCGTCACGATAGGCGCCGTGCGGCCAAGTGCGTTCAGCGTCCGGACGCGGGCCCATGAGGGCCATGAGGGGCCATGGGGGGCGGCGACGCCTTCGCTGACGAGCGTCCGTATCAGAGCTGGTCTCGTCATTTTGCGAAAATCGTACCGCGCCGAGCCTTGCGACACAGGAGACCCGCCCACGCCGTGTGAGACGGCCAGGCGGAGGCGGGGTTGACAGAAATCAAAAAGCAGAACAGGATGAGAACAAAGAGGGAGTATACGATGAATATGTTCGCTTCTGAGCTTCTGTCTTTCGCTGCAACCGTCGTGCTCACGGCCTCTTTATACGTCCTGAGCCTTGGAATGTTCGCGCCCCTTTGAGGCCTTTCCCGTACGAACGGCCGGGAGGGATCTTCGGCCGCGATTCTGGAAGTCCATCTTGTCGCCGGCAAGCGACCGGTAGGTCTTGGCCGGTCTAGAATGGTGCCGGACGGGTCCCGGAACGGCCGGGCAGGGCGTGATGGTCGCCTCTACCGAGGCGGATCGGTCGACCACGTCGGATCAGTCGGGGCTGCCGGGTTTTTGCGGTGACACGGGCAGTGCACCTGACGGTTCTGTGCCCGGAATGGCGTTCGGCGCGGTGAAGGTGAAAAGCAGGAACTGTGTGACCTGGCCGAGCGGATTGAAATTGTCGTCTGAGGCAAGGACGAGCGACGGGTGGCCGTCGATCATCGGGCCGAAGCTTGCGGCCTCGATGTTGTCGAGGTCGAGGCCAAAACTCCCCTCGTCGAGGATGAGCCAGGGCGTCTTTCGCACCGCGCGGACATCGTGATCCGCGATGCTTTCAAGACCCGAAATGTCGTCTGCACCGTCGAGGTCGATGACATAGATTGCGATGTGGTTGCCGACGCCTGCCGCATAAGAGCGTTCGATGACGAGGAGCCGGCCGTCGGGCAGCGCGAGCGCTTCTGAGACGCCGCTGTCTGCGCCGCCCAGCGGAAATGCCGGGGCGCGAAAAATCGGATCGGTTTCGTAGACGTATTCGGCAGCGACTTTGCCGGAGGCGAGGTCGAAGACGATGATGCGTGACGGGCTTCCCGCATAGAGCGTCGCCTGGCTGCCGTCCTGGATGAGCGCGTTTTCGGTGATCGCGTAAAGGCGTGTGTTGTCTGGGGAGAGGGCGATCGCCTCAAAGCCGAGATTGTCGCGCACACCCTGGGTACCATTGGGGCGGCTGCCATCGAGATTGGGCAGATAGGCGTCAGGCACAGAGAGCTGACCATTCGTGTTGCCGTCGAGGTCGGAAATGAAGATCTCCGGAGTGCCGTTCCCGTTGCCTTCGCTCGACCAGTAGAAATGTGTGCCGGACGGAGCGAGCCTCAAAGCCTCCGGATCGATATCTCCTTCAGAGAACTCGCCGCCATCCGGTGGCCTGAGGACATGCATGGACGTGATGTCGATGCCGTGGATGCCGTCGGCGTCGAGGGTCAGGCGGAGCGTGTAATATCGTGCCGGACCACGCTGCGCGCGGTCGTCTGAGAGCGCGTAAAACGTGTCACTGACCGCATCATAATCGAGGCCGGAAATTCCCCCGAAAGGCGTTCCCGCCATCTTGAGGTTTTTCGGCAGGATCAGGGCTCCGCGGAAGACGGGCGTGGGGAGGCTTTCGGTCTCTTCGGCGTCTCCCGGGCTCGGCGCTGCGATGGCGGCGAGAAAGACGAAGAGGAGGGGGGCGAGGGACACGGGAGACAGGGTCAAGGAGGGGACGGAGGGCACGGTAGGTCTTCGAGCGATTCGTATCGTTCTTACGAAGCGCAACTTGGCGACGGATCCGTGACGGCGCCATCGCGGGTTGGCTGACGCGGCGTCGCAGCGGGGGCGGAGTGCAACGACGGGACTGAGAGAGATGGGTGGGGACGAGGACCGCTCGTGCCTGTCGCTCGGGCGCCAGCGGCGATACAAGAGGCGTGGAGGAGTTCACCCTTGGCACCGCATTTTATCCATCTCAATTGTCATTCAGCCTTTTCGCTGCTGGAGGGCGCGCTCCCGGTTGCAAAGCTCATCAAGCTCGCCAAGAGCGCGGGCATGCCCGCTGTGGGGGTGACCGATTCGGCCAATCTTTTCGGCGCGCTCGAATTCTCGCAAAAAGCTTCCGGCTCGGGGATCCAGCCGCTCATCGGCTGCAAATTGCCCGTGGCTTTGTCGGAGAATGTGGAGCGCCGCGCCGAGCCGCACTTCCGGGCCGCCGGGCGCGAGCATCTCTTCCTGCTCTGCGCCAACGAAACTGGCTGGCAGAACCTCGTTCACCTCGTCACCGCCTATTATCTCGGGGAAGATTCCGCCGGGCTGCCGCTGACGGCGCCGCTCTTGCAGACGTATGGCGACGGGCTTCTGGCGATGACGGGCGGCCATGACGGCGTGCTCTATCCGTCGATCTTCGGCAATCGCCCAGAGGATGCCGCCGGACGGCTAACGGCGCTTCAGACGATTTTTCAGGACCGGCTTTATGTGGCGATCGAGCGCCACGGAATGCAGATCGAGACGGCTGCCGAAGCGGGCGTTCTGGAGCTCGCCTATGCACGCGACGTGCCGATCGTCGCGACGAATGAACCGTTCTTCGCAAGCGAGGACGATTACGAATCGCATGATGCGCTCCTTGCGGTCGCCGAAGGCCGCGTCGTCTCCGAAGACGATCGCCGGCAGCTCACCCGCCAGCACGGATTCCTATCGGCCGAGGCGATGGCGGAGAAATTCGCCGATCTCCCCGAGGCAATAGAAAACACTGTCGAAATCGCTGTCCGCTGCCAGATGCGGCCGAAGACGCGCCGGCCGATCCTGCCGCGTTTCGTGGGCGGGACGGCTGCCGATGCCGAGACAGCGGAGGCGCACGAGGCGACCGAACTGCGCGAGCAGGCAGAGGCCGGGCTCAAGATGCGTCTCGCCAAACATGGCTGCGCCCCGGGCCTCAGCGTGGAGGATTACGAGAAACGTTTGAGTTTTGAGCTCGGCATCATCGAGAAGATGAAGTTCCCGGGCTACTTCCTGATCGTTTCCGACTTCATCAAATGGGCGAAGGAGCACGGCATCCCGGTCGGTCCCGGCCGTGGATCGGGTGCCGGTTCGGTGGTCGCCTGGTCGTTGACGATTACCGACCTCGATCCCTTGCGGTTCAATCTCCTGTTCGAGCGCTTCCTCAATCCGGAACGCGTGTCGATGCCGGACTTCGACGTCGATTTCTGTCAGGAACGGCGCGACGAGGTGATCTCCTACGTCCAGGAGCGCTACGGCAAGGCACAGGTTGCGCAGATCATCACCTTCGGAACGCTGCAGGCGCGCGCGGCTCTGCGCGATGTCGGCCGTGTGCTCGAAATGCCGTATGGTCAGGTCGATCGGCTCTGCAAATTGGTGCCGGCCGATCCCTCGAACCCGGTCACTCTGGCGCAGGCCGTCGCCGACGAACCTCGCTTCCAGGAGGAGATCGAGCGCGAACCGGTGGTCGGTCGTCTGATCGATATCGCCACGCGGCTTGAGGGGCTTTATCGCCACGCCTCGACGCATGCTGCAGGTATCGTGATCGGTGACCGCCGGCTTGAGGAGCTGGTACCGCTTTACCGCGACCCGCGCTCCAACCTGCCCGTTACCCAGTTCAACATGAAATGGGTGGAACAGGCCGGTCTCGTCAAATTCGACTTCCTCGGCCTCAAGACGCTGACCGTGCTCGACAAGGCGGTGCGTCTCCTGCGCAAGCGCAAGATCGATTGCGATCTCGCAGCTTTGCCTCTCGATGATCCGACGACCTTCGCCATGCTCGCCCGCGGCGAAACGGTTGGCGTGTTCCAGCTGGAAAGTCAGGGCATGCGCCGCGCGCTCGTCGGCATGCGCGCCGACCGCTTCGAGGACATCATCGCTCTCGTCGCGCTCTACCGGCCGGGACCGATGGACAACATCCCGACCTACAACCGGCGCAAGCACGGGGAGGAGGAGCCGGATTATCTCCTGCCCGAGCTCGAGCCGACGCTGAAGGAGACCTACGGCGTCATCATCTATCAGGAGCAGGTGATGCAGATCGCCCAGCTCCTGTCAGGCTATTCGCTCGGCGAAGCCGATCTTCTTCGCCGCGCCATGGGCAAGAAGATCAAGGCGGAGATGGACGCCCAGCGTGAGCGCTTCGTGGAAGGCGCCAAGGCGCACGGCGTGAAAGCCGCCGATGCCGCCATGGTCTTCGACCTCGTGGCGAAATTCGCAAGTTACGGCTTCAACAAGTCGCACGCGGCCGCCTACGCGCTGGTCGCCTATCAGACCGCCTTTCTGAAGGCCAATCACCCAGCCGAGTTCCTGGCGGCGTCTATGACGCTCGACATGGGCAACACCGACAAGCTCAACGAATTCCGGCTGGAAGCGAAGCGCCTCGGCATCGAGGTGCTTCCGCCCGACATCAACCGCCCGCGCACATTCTTCGATGTGGAGGAGGGCGCCATCGTCTACGCATTGTCGGCGTTGAAGGGCGTTGGTCAACATGCGGTCGAGCATATCGTCGAAGCCCGGCGCGACGGGCCGTTCACCGATCTTGCCAACTTCGTGGCGCGCACGGATCCGAGGGTGATCGGTCGGCGCGCGATGGAATGCCTGGTGCAGGCGGGCGCCTTCGATTCGCTCGGCCTGGACCGCGCCACCGTCTTTGCCAATGTCGGCCGGCTTCTGCGTTCCGGCACCGAGCATCATGCGCGCCAAGAGGCTGGGGTGGTCGATCTCTTTGCTGCGCCGACCGATGCGCCCGAACTCAACCTTCTGCCCGCCGACCCCTGGATGCAGTCGGAAAAGCTCATGCGCGAGCTTGCCGCCGTCGGAGCCTATCTGTCCGGACATCCGCTCGATGCCTACTCCGACATCGTGAGGAAAAAGGGCGGCAGCTCATGGAAGGATTTTGCAGACAAGGTGAGACGGTTGGGGGCGGAGGCCGGCCTCGTCGCCTCGACTGTCGTACGCAAACAGGAAAAGCGTACGCGCTCCGGCGGGCGGATTGGCATTCTGACGCTGTCCGATCCCTCGGGGCAGTTCGAAGCCGTGCTTTATCAGGAGCAGCTTTTCGAATGGCGCGACAAGCTCGAGCCAGGCCGCTCTTATCTCTTCCGGCTGACCGCCGAGATGGAAGATGAGACGGACGATCTCCGGGTGCGCATTGTCGGCGTGGAACCGCTCGAGGAGACGGCCGCGCAGCTCAGCATGGCGCTGACGGTTTATTTGAACGACAGCGATCCCGTCGAGAGACTGGCGAGCCGCCTGAACGGCCCCGGCCAATCACAAGTTTCCCTGGTCCTTCTCCGGCGTGACGAAAACCGGGAAATCGAGATCAGATTGCCCGGGCGCTATCAGGTTACCCCGCAAGTTGCGAGTGCAATCAAGGCAGTACCGGGCGTCGTTCACGTCGACCTTCAATAACCTGAGAGGGTGGTGGAGAGCCTGGTACGGTCCGTCACGACCGCACTTGGTGCGGTTTTCGGTCTTCCGGCGGCCATCGCGCGAGGCAGTTGAACTCTCTTCAACTTGCGAAGCGCGTCTCGCATGCCCATTTGGGCGTTGCAAAAAAGCGGCCCGCCCCTTATAGGGCCGGCCATCACACACGCAGGGTATTTGCTTTAGAGGCATCCGGTGGCGGTCTGCCGTCCGTCCCTGCGGAGGTACAACCGGAGACGAAAAAATGGCGCTTCCTGACATCTCTATGCGCCAGCTGCTCGAGGCTGGCGTTCATTTCGGTCATCAATCTCACCGCTGGAATCCGAAGATGGCTCCGTACATCTTTGGTGAGCGGAACAATATCCACATCATCGATCTCGCCCAGACGGTGCCGATGTTCTATCGGGCGCTGCAGGCTGTGAGCGATGTGGTGGCGCAGGGCGGTCGCGTGCTGTTCGTCGGCACGAAGCGTCAGGCGTCCGAGGTCGTGGCCGATTCGGCGCGGCGTTGCGCCCAGTATTACGTCAACTCCCGTTGGCTGGGCGGCATGCTCACCAACTGGAAGACGATCTCCAATTCCATCCAGCGGCTGAAGACGCTGGAGGGGATGCTCGAGGAAGGCGTCCAGGGCCTCACCAAGAAAGAGCGTCTGTCGCTGACGCGTGAACGCGACAAGCTTGAGCGCGCGCTTGGCGGCATCAAGGACATGGGCGGTATCCCGGATCTCCTTTTCGTCATCGACACGAACAAGGAATCGATTGCCGTCGCTGAGGCGCGCCGTCTCAACATTCCGGTCGCGGCCGTCGTCGACAGCAACAGCGACCCCCAAGGCATCTCTTACCCGATCCCGGGCAACGACGACGCCGGCCGGGCTCTCGCGCTTTATTGCGATCTCGTCACGCGGGCGGTGCTCGACGGCATTTCGCGCGGCCAGGGCGACATGGGTGTCGATATCGGCGCCTCCGAAGAGGTGAGCGAGGCTGCGCTCGATGATGCAAGCTTCGGCGGCGAAGTGCCGGAAGCCGGACCCGTGACCGAGGAAAGCGCGGCCAACCGCGACGTGCTCGTCGCGGCGGAAGCCGAGGCTGCCAATCCGGATCCGGAATCGAGCGTGCAGGCCGACAAGGCTCCGCCGTCGCCGGGCAAGGCCGGGGAAGTCGAGCCGCTGTTTGCGCGCCCTGAGGGTGATGCGGACGATCTGAAGAAGATCAACGGCGTCGGCCCCGTTTTGGAGCAGAAGCTGAACCAGCTTGGAATCACCCGCTATGCGCAGATCGCCGGTCTCGATCAGGCGGACACGGAGCGTCTCGACGCTGCGCTTGGTTCCGCCGGTCGTGTTGAGCGCGAGGATTGGATCGCGCAGGCGACCGCGCTGGTGAAAGAACAGGAAGCCGCAGCCTAAGGCTGCGCACACGCAAGAGAGGACATGATCGATGGCTGTAACGGCCCAGATGGTCAAGGAGCTGCGCGACAAGACCGGCGCCGGCATGATGGACTGCAAGACGGCACTGCAGGAGGCGGATGGCGACATGGATGCCGCCGTCGACTGGCTGCGTGCGAAAGGTCTCGCGAAGGCTGCCAAGAAGGCGGGCCGCGTTGCCGCTGAAGGCCTCATCGGCATCGCCGAGGCGGACGGCAAGGCCGCCATCGTCGAGGTGAACTCCGAGACCGACTTCGTTGCCCGCAACGATCAATTCCAGGCGCTCGTGTTGAAGGTCGCGGAAGCGGCCCTCTCCACGGACGGCTCTGTCGCCGCGGTCAAGGCCGCCGACATGGCAGGTGCCGGCAAGAGCGTTGAAGGCGCTCTGACGGATGCCGTCGCGACGATCGGCGAGAACATGGTGCTGCGTCGCTCGGCGGTGCTTGAGGCCAATCCGGGTGTTGTTGCCACCTACGTGCACGCAGCTTCCGCGCCGGGCCTTGGCAAGATCGGTGTCCTGGTCGCGCTGCAGTCGAACGGCGACAAGGAAAAGCTTGCGGCTCTCGGCCGCCAGATCGCGATGCATATCGCGGCCGCGAGCCCGCTTTCCGTCGATGTCGATGGGCTTGATGCGGACGTGGTTGCGCGTGAACGCGCGGTCTTTGCCGAGCAGGCACGCGAATCCGGCAAGCCGGCCAACATCATCGAGAAGATGGTCGATGGCCGGATGCGCAAATTCTACGAGGAATCGGTGCTTTTGAAGCAGGCTTTCGTCATCGACCCGGACAAGTCGGTCGAGCAGGCGATTGCCGATGCCGAGAAAGACGCTGGCGCTGCGATTGCTCTGACCAACTTCGTTTGCTTCCGCCTGGGTGAGGGCGTGGAGCGCGAAGAAGAAGACTTCGCCGCCGAAGTTGCCGCTGCTGCCGGCAGCCGCTGAATAGACCCGCGCACTCTTCGCGCGGCGCAAAGAGACAGGGGCGCGAACGTGTCGGGCCGCAAACCGAGTAAGGAATGCAGGCATTTATGAGCGAACGTCCGCGCCCCAAAAGAATTCTTCTCAAGCTTTCCGGCGAAGCCCTGATGGGCAATCAGCCCTTCGGGATCGACGACAACGTCGTCCGCGCCTTCGCAACGGAAATCGTTGCCGTCCACAACGCTGGCACTGAGCTTGCGATCGTCATCGGCGGCGGCAACATCTTCCGCGGAGTGGCCATTGCCGCACGCGGCGGGGACCGCGTCACAGGCGACCATATGGGCATGCTTGCGACGGTGATGAACGCGCTTGCCGTCGAAGCGGCGATCGAGCGCTTGGGCGTTTCAGCCCGCGCCATGTCGGCGATCGAGATGCCCTCCGTCTGCGAAACCTACGTGCATCGGCGTGCCGCCTGGCACATGGACGAGCGGCGCGTGGTCGTGCTTGCGGGCGGTACGGGCAATCCCTTCTTTACGACGGATTCCGGAGCGGCGCTGAGGGCGCTTGAACTGGAGTGCGATGCGCTCCTCAAGGGCACCCAGGTCGACGGCGTCTATTCGGCAGATCCGCGGCTGGATCCGACTGCGACCCTCTACGAGACGGTGAGCTATCAAGAGGTCATCGCCAAGGATCTCCAGATCATGGATACGGCGGCTTTCTCGCTTGCTCGCGACAATAGCTTGCCGATAATTGTATTCAACATTCACCAGCCGGGGGCGCTCGCCCGCATCGTCGCTGGGGAGGCCGTCGGAACCCTCATTTCCGGCGACCGCAAAAACGAAATCCGGGGAAAACCATGAGTGAAGGCGTCGATTTCAAGGACATCAAAAGACGGATGGACGGAGCCGTCTCCGTGTTGCGCACCGAGCTTGCGGGTCTGCGCACCGGCCGGGCTTCTCCGAACCTTCTCGATCCGATCACGGTGAGCGCTTACGGCTCGCAGATGCCGATTTCGCAGGTCGGCACGGTGAGCGTCCCTGAATCGCGTATGCTTTCGGTGCAGGTCTGGGACCAGTCGCTTGTCGGCGCAGTCGACAGAGCGATTCGGGATTCCAATCTCGGCCTCAACCCGATCATGGAAGGCACTCTTCTGCGCATCCCGATCCCCGAGCTCAACGCCGAGCGTCGGCAGGAGATGGTGAAGGTGGCCCACAAATATGCCGAGAACGCGCGTGTGGCCGTCCGCCATGTGCGCCGTGACGGCATGGAGGCACTGAAGAAGTCCGAAAAGGACGGAGAGATCAGCCAGGACGAGAGCCGGGGTCATTCTGACCGGATCCAGTCCCTTACGGACGAGCATATTGCCGCAATTGACGACATGCTCGGCCATAAGGAAAAGGAGATTATGCAGGTCTAAAGACGGTTGCGCCTTCGCGCTGGCCACCGGACCTCTGGTTGCGTTAGCCTCTCGCGATAGCACTCGTTCAGCCGGTAGGGGCACTGGCTTTACGTTTTCCGCTTATGATTGGCGCAACTGGAGCGCGAGCACGCAGGCGGCACAGAGGCATGGGCACACTAGCGCAGATCGATCCGGTGCCGCGCGCGCGGTCCGGTGGAGAAATTCCCGCGCACGTTGCCATCATCATGGATGGCAACGGCCGTTGGGCAAGCGCCCGTGGCCTGCCCCGAATCGAAGGTCATCGCCGCGGGGTCGAATCGGTTCGCCGGACAGTGCGCCATGCGGGCGATCGCGGTGTACGGGTCCTGACCCTCTTCACATTCTCCTCTGAAAACTGGTCGCGACCGCGCAGCGAGATCAACGACCTTTTCAATCTTCTGCGCTTCTTCATTCGTAACGATCTTGCCGAGCTGAAAAAGAACGGCGTGCGCATCCGCGTCATCGGCCGCCGTGAGGGGGTGCCGAAGGATATTGCCGCTCTCGTCGAGAAGGCCGAAACGGAGACCCGTGGCAATGAGGGTCTCGTGCTGCAGGTCGCCTTCAATTATGGCGGTCGCGACGAACTGGTGCGCGCCATGCGGCGGATCGGCGAGAAAATGGTTCGTGGCGAGATCGATCCGGCGGACTTCTCAGAACGCGTTTTTGCCGAACATCTCGATACGGCCGGCATCTCAGATCCGGATCTTCTGATCCGCACATCCGGCGAAGCGCGGATCAGCAATTTTCTTCTCTGGCAGCTCGCTTACACGGAATTCGTCTTTCTTCCTGTCTATTGGCCGGATTTCGACGAGAACGAATTCGACGCTGCAATCGCTGAGTTTCACAGTCGCGATCGCCGTTTTGGAGGGCTGACAGGTGTCTGAGGGCAGGGGCATTTTTTCATTCGACAAGAGCGATCTTCCGACGCGCGTGGTCTCCGCGGCGATCCTGCTGCCGCTCGCGATCCTGCCGACCTGGTTCGGCGGCATTGCCTTTCTTCTTCTCGTTCTCGTTCTGGCGCTCCTCGTTTTCTACGAATGGACGCGCATGAGCGAATGCGAGCAGCCTCAGGCCTGGCGGATCGGTGAGGGGCTGCTTCTGGCCTTCGCGCTGCTCGTGACCTTCGGTGGCTTGCCGGGGGGTGGGATCCTGCTTCTGTTGCTGCCGCTCGTGGCGGTCCCGCTCGTCGCCTCGGGGACGGTTCTGTTCGATCAAGGCGTGGCGAGCGGCCAAAGCGCCGGCGTGCGCGACCGGCGGCCGCTTTGGCTCGCGCTTGGCGTTCTCTATGCCGGCGTTCCGAGCGTGGCCCTCTTGGCTCTGCGCGCTGATGCCGAGACGGGCCGCCTCGTGCTCTTCTTCTTGCTGTTCGTCGTCTGGGTCACGGATATCGCGGCTTATTTTGGTGGGCGCGCCATCGGCGGGAAGAAGCTCTGGCCGCGCGTCTCGCCGTCGAAAACCTGGTCGGGCGCTGCGACCGGCGCGGCCGGCGCGCTCGTCGTGGGAATTTTGTTCGCGGTCTTCACGGAATCTCGATGGGCGTCCGCGATCGGTGCCGCATTGATCCTGTCGGTCGCGGCGCAGCTTGGAGACCTCGGGGAATCGGCGATGAAACGTCGGTTCGGCGCCAAGGATTCCGGCCGTCTTATCCCGGGGCACGGTGGTCTGATGGACCGGATCGATGGGCTTTATGCGGCGGCCGTCGTCGCCGTCCTTCTGGCGCTCAGCGGTTTTGCCGCCCCCATCCCTGATTGGACACAGTAAAATGGCACGTATCGTCACCATTCTCGGCGCCACAGGGTCCATCGGCAAAAGCACCGTCGACCTGATGGAGCGCGACCTCGCCCGCGAGGGTGGCCCGGCGTTCAAGGTGCGTGCGGTGACCGCGGGGACGAAGGTCGACGAACTTGCGGATGTCGCTCGTCGCGTCAAAGCCGAAAGTGCCGTCATTCGCGACAAGAGCCGTTATGGCCGTTTGAAAGAGGCGCTGGATGGGACCGGGATAAGGGTATCGGCCGGTGATGACGCCGTTTGCGAGGCTGCGGCCGAGCCTGCCGATCGGGTTCTCTCCGCGATCGTTGGTGCGGCCGGCGTCGCGCCGACGGCGGCGGCGATCCGCGCCGGCAATGACATTGCGCTTGCCAACAAGGAGTGCCTCATCTGCGCCGGCTCGTCGTTCATGGCGCTGGCACGTGAAAAAGGCGTGCGCATCCTGCCGGTCGATTCGGAACACAACGCCATTTTTCAGTTGCTGGTCGACGTCGATCCGGCGTCGGTCGATCGGCTCGTCCTGACCGCTTCGGGCGGGCCGTTCCGTGCCAAGAGCGCCGACGAGCTCGCCCAGGTGACCGTCGACGAAGCTCTGCATCATCCGACCTGGTCGATGGGGCCGAAAATCACCGTCGATTCGGCGACCTTGATGAACAAGGGGCTGGAATTGATCGAGGCACGGCATCTCTTCGGCTTCCCGCCGGAGCAGCTCGGCGTGCTCATTCATCCGCAATCGAAGGTTCACGCCTTTGTCGTCTTCCGCGACGGTTCGTGGCACGGAGAGCTTGGCGCGCCCGACATGCGCCGCCCGATCGACTACTGTCTCAACTGGCCGGACAGGGCAGAGCGGGCGACAAGCCATCTCGATCTCGCCGAGGTCGGGACGCTCTCCTTTGAAAAGCCCGATTCGGAGCGCTTTCCCGCACTGAGGATCGCCCGCGAGGCCATGGTTGCAGGCTGCGGCGCGCCCACAGTCTTGAATGCGGCCAACGAGATTGCTGTTGCCGCCTTTCTCGAACGGCGCATCGGCTTCATGGCGATCCCGCAGCTCGTCGAACGCGTGCTGGAAGAGGCCGACAAGGCAGGGCTGCTGCATGAGCCGGCGACGGTCGAGGCGGCACTTGTTCTCGACGGCCAGGCTCGGGATCTCGCGGCCGGGCGTCTACTGGCGGCCTGAGACTGCAACGAACGGCGCGCCAGACGAGGCGAATGCCGATCAAAGATACGAATAAGGAGGAAGCGCACACATGCTAGAAACCCTGAGTTCGGCTGGTGAGGTCGCTTTCTTCTACGTCGTGCCGGCGCTCGTCGTGCTGACGGTCGTCGTGTTCATCCATGAGCTCGGCCATTTTCTCGTTGCGCGTTGGTGCGGGGTAGAAATCTCCACGTTCTCCATCGGCTTCGGGCGTGAGCTCTTCGGTTTCGATGACCGACACGGCACGCGCTGGCGGGTGAGCGCGATTCCCCTCGGCGGCTATGTGAAGTTCGTCGGCGACGAGAATGGCGCGAGCTTCCCGGATCCTGAGGTTTTGGCGGCGACAACGCCTGAGGAACGCGCGGGTCTCTTCCATTTCAAGCCGGTCTGGCAACGGGCGGCCGTCGTGTTTGCCGGACCATTCGCGAACTTCATTCTGGCCGTCGTTCTCTTCGCGGCCGTCTTCGGCACGATCGGCAAGCCGGTCACGACGCCTCTGGTGGAGATTGTCAACCCGGGCAGTGCCGCAGAAGAAGCGGGCTTTAAGCCCGGCGACACGATTGTCGCGATCGACGGAAGCCGTGTTGAGACGTTCACCGACGTTCAGCGTGTTGTTGCGCTCGCCTCGGGCGAGACGCTGCATTTCACGGTCGAGCGCGATGGGCGCGAAATTGCGCTGACGGCGACCCCGCAGCGTCAGGAAATTCCTGACGGGCTCGGTGGGACGCAACGCATCGGCGTCTTGGGCGTCTCCCGCGCGGCCGACGTGAAGCTCGAGCGCTTCGGCCCGATCGGTGCGATCGGCGAGGGCATGCGGGAAACCTATGTCGTGGTCGAACGCACGCTGACCTATGTCGGTCGTATCTTCAGGGGGCGTGAAAACGCCGACCAGCTGAGCGGTCCGCTGCGCGTGGCGCAGGTCTCTGGCGTGGTGGCCGAATCGGGCGGCATCCCGGGGCTCGTTCATCTCGCCGCGATTCTCTCCGTCTCGATCGGTCTCTTGAACCTTTTCCCGGTTCCGATGCTCGATGGTGGGCATCTCGTGTTTTACCTGATCGAGGCGATACGCGGTCGGCCGCTCGGGCCACGGGCCCAGGAGATGGGGTTCCGCATCGGCTTCGCGCTCGTCATCATGCTTTTCGTCTTCGTGACATTTAACGATATCGTAAGGATGACCGGGATTTGAGTGCAGTTGCCGAATGGCCACTTGGCCATCAAAAACGGCCGTATCGCTTGGGTTGCCAGTTGCTTCGTGCCGGTATCCCTGCGATACGAACGGCACAATCCGCGGCCCTTCACGCGTATCTGGGCGGCTCCGCAGACAAGAGACCGGGCAAAACGGCACATGAAACATAGATCCTTAGCGGGCTTCATCCGCGGCGCAGTTTTCGCCGCACTGACGATCATGGCGACGGGGCTTGTCTCCGGTCCCGGCTTCGTCTCTCAAGCTGAAGCCGCTGTCGTCAGCTCTGTTGCAGTGAATGGCAATCAGCGTGTCGATGCTGACACCATTCGCGCCTACCTTCTCGTCAAGCCAGGCCGCAGCTTCTCGGCGGAAGACGTCGACGAATCGCTGAAGGCCCTGTTCGAGACGGGGCTGTTCTCCGATGTTCAGATCAATCAACGCGGCAGCACCCTGGTGGTGCACGTTGAAGAGAATCCGATCATCAACCGCATCAATTTTGAGGGTAACAAGAAGTTCAAGGACGACCAGCTGAAGGGCGTCGTGAGCTCCCAGCCGCGCGGTGTTTTCACGCGCGCCAAGGTGCAGAACGACGTGCAGCGCATCCTTGAGCTCTATCGCCGCTCGGGTCGTTTCCAGGGCTCCGTGACGCCGAAGGTCATCGACCTGCCGGAGAATCGGGTCAACCTCGTCTATGAGGTTTCGGAAGGCCCGAAGACGGGCGTGTCCCGCATCACCTTCATCGGCAATCAGCATTACAGCGACGGACGCCTGCGCAACGTCGTTCAGACGCGCGAGAGTGGTCTTCTCAGCTTCCTGCGCTCTGGCGACACGTATGATCCCGATCGCCTGTCTTCGGACGAGGAGCGGCTGCGTCGCTTCTACCTCAATCGCGGCTTTGCCGATTATCAGCTCGTTTCGTCTGTTGCCGATCTCGACCGTGAGCGGAATGCCTTCTTCGTGACCTTCACGATGGACGAGGGCCCGGAATACCGCTTCGGCCAGATCCAGGTCGACAGCATCATCCCGGGCATCGATCCGCAGTCGCTTATGCGTCTGGTCACCACCGACGAGGGCGACGTCTATTCGAGCGAGAAGGTCGAGAAGTCGATGGAGGCTATCACCATCGAGCTCGCCAGCTCGGGCTATGCGTTCGCCCAGGTGCGGCCGCGTGTTGATCGCGATCCGGTCAACCATACGATCGGCATCACCTATATCGTCGACGAAGGGCCTCGCGCCTACATCGAGCGCATCGAGATCTCCGGCAACGACCGTACCCGCGATTACGTGATCCGTCGCGAATTCGATATTTCGGAAGGCGACGCCTACAACCGCGTTCTCATCGATCGCGCCGAGCGTCGTCTGCGGAACCTCAACTATTTCGACAAGGTGACTGTCGGCGCTCAGCCGGGCAGCGCCCCTGATCGTGTCATCGTGACCGTCTCAGTGCAGGAAAAGGCGACGGGCGAACTCTCCTTCGGCGCCGGCTATTCCACGAGCGACGGCGTCCTGGGCGATGTTTCGCTGACGGAACGCAACTTCCTCGGTCGCGGCTATTTCGTTCGCGCCGCGGTTGGTGCGGGTGAATCCTCCAAGACCTACGAGTTCGCGTTCACCGATCCGTACTTCCTCGGACGGCGTGTTTCGGCTGGCTTCAACGTCTATCGCAAGGACTACGAGGACAACGATTACCGTTCGTACGACTACACCACGACGGGTGGCGGCATCACGTTCGGCTTCCCGATCACCGAGGACTTCACCGTCCAGCTCGGTTACAAGATCGAGCAGCAGGAGATCGATGTCCCCGATTTCGACATCGACACGGATCCGATCTCCGCATGCCGGAACTCGTCGAAGGCCGTGTGTCTGGCCGAAGGCGACACGCTGGTGTCCTCCGCGGTGTGGAGCATGATCTACGACACGCTCGACAACCGGCTCGATCCGCGTGACGGCATGTATGGCAAACTGACCCAGGAAATCGCTGGTGTCGGTGGCGATGTGAGCTTCGTGCGCACGACCGCTTCGGCCTCTCTTTATCGCGAGCTTTTGGTCGACCAGGAAGTCATCGGCATGCTCCGCGTTCAGGGTGGTAACATCACGGGCCTTGGCGAGGATGTGCGGCTGCTCGACGCCTTCTATAAGGGTGGCGAGACCATCCGCGGCTTCGAATCCTCCGGTATCGGGCCGCGCGATATCGCCTCCGACGATCACGATGCTCTTGGTGCGAAGTACTTCGCAGCGGCCACGGCTGAAGTTGTCTTCCCGTTCCCGGCGCTGCCGCGGGAGCTTGGGCTGCGGGCGGCTCTCTTTGCCGATGCCGGCACCGCCTGGGGCACCGACATCAGCGAATCCGACGTGCCGGGTATCGATGTCGTCGATGAGAACGGCATCCGCTCCTCGGTTGGCGCCTCGCTTCTCTGGGCCTCTCCGCTTGGCCCGATCCGCGCCGACTTCGCCTATGTGCTGAGCAAGGAAGACTACGACGAGACGCAGTTCTTCCGCATCGGCGGCGGTACCAAATTCTGATCCTCAGGCCGGCCTTGTGCCGGCCTAACCTTTTTTGACCATGACAGATCGCACGCGCTTCTTTCCGCCCTTCGGGCCGCTCTGCCTCGGTGACGTCGCAGAGCTCTCCGGCGCCACGCTTTTGCGTGGCGATCCGGATTGTCAGATTTCCGGTTTCGCTCCAATCGAGATGGCGGGGAGTGGGGATCTGACCTTCCTCGACAATCCGAAATATGTGCGCCATCTGGACGGGACGCACGCGACGGCCTGCCTGTGCGCGCCGCGCTATTCCGGCAAAGTGCCCGAAGGTGTCGCGGTCCTGGAAACCGGCGAGCCGTACCGCGCTTATGCGCGCATTCTGGCTGCCGCCTTTCCCGCCGCGGTCGCGCCGAAGAATTTCGCCAGCACCCCAGAGGAGCCGCTCATCGCCGGCACCGTGCACCCGACGGCGCGCCTTGAAGACGGTGTGCGGGTGGAAGTGGGGGCAATCGTCGGCCCCAATGTCGAGGTTGGCAGTGGCACGGTGATTGGCGCCGGATCTGTCCTTGCTCACGACGTTGCGGTTGGCCGCGACTGCATCATCGGACCGAACGCGACCGTGCAGCATGCGCTTCTCGGCAATCGCGTCCGACTTTATCCGGGTGTCCAGGTTGGCCAGGATGGCTTCGGCTTCGCGATGGGCGCTGGCGGCCATATGAAGGTCGCGCAGATCGGGCGTGTGATCATCCAGGACGATGTCGAGATCGGTGCCGCGACCACCATCGACCGTGGTGCGAACCGCGACACGGTGATCGGTGAAGGCACCAAGATCGATAATCAGGTTCAGATCGGCCACAATGTCGAAATCGGGCGGCACTGCGTCATTGTCGCCCAGGTGGGGATTTCCGGCTCTGCCCGGATCGGAGACTTTGTTGCGATCGGCGGAAAAACCGGCATAAACGGCCATGTCACGATCGGCGATGGGGCGCAGATTGCCTCCGTGAGCGTCGTCCATGGCGACGTTCCTGCGGGCGCGCGTTTTGGGGGTGTTCCTGCGCAACCGGTCAAGGATTGGTTCCGCGAGGTGACGATTCTGCGCCGGATCGCTCGGCGTGAATTGGGGCTGGACAAAGACTGACGACGCCGGAGAGAGGGCGTCGTAATCGGAGAAGATAATGAACGAGATGCCGACGCAGTTGGAGGCGACAGACATCCACGGGATTCTGCAGGCCTTGCCGCATCGCTACCCGTTTCTCATGGTCGATCGAATTCGCGACATTCGTGGCGATGAATCGGGTGTCGGCATCAAGAACGTCACGATGAACGAGCCGCATTTTCAGGGACATTTCCCCGGATTTCCGATCATGCCGGGTGTGCTCCTGATCGAGGGCATGGCGCAGACTGCGGCCGCTCTCTGCGTTCTCTCCTCGGAGACGAAGGCGCCGAAGCGGGTCTTCTTCATGACAATCGACAAAGCGAAGTTCCGGCACCCCGTCACTCCGGGGGATACGGTCGAGTATCACGTGAACAAGCTGAAGCGCCGCGGCACGATCTGGAAATACGCGGCGGTTGCGGAAGTGGCGGGCAAGAAGGTGGCCGAGGCGCAGGTGAGCGCCATGGTCCTCGACGAGTAGCGCGTGGCTTCCATCCACCCAACTGCGATCGTTGCAGACGGCGCGAAGCTCGCTGAAGACGTCGAAATCGGTCCGTTCTGCGTGATCGGGGCCGGCGTCGAACTCCGTTCCGGTGTCGCGCTGCGTTCGCATGTCGTCGTCGACGGTACGACGACGATCGGTGAATGCACCACAATCTTTCCCTTTGCGTCGGTCGGCATGCCGCCGCAGGACAAGAAGTTCCAGGGTGAGGAAAGCCGGCTAGAGATCGGTGCGCATTGCGTTATTCGCGAGCATGTGACGATCAACCCCGGCACCCAAGGTGGGGGCCTCGTCACGCGCATCGGTGATCGCTGCCTGCTTCTCGTTGGGGCCCATGTGGCCCATGATTGCATCATTGGGAACGACGTCATCCTCGTGAACAACGTCCTTCTTGGTGGCCACGTCACGATTGCTGATTTCGGCATCATTGGCGGCGGCGCGGCTCTGCATCAATTCGTGCGCGTCGGCGAGCACGCCTTTGTCGGTGGAATGTCGGCAGTCGAAAACGACGTGATCCCCTTTGGCTCCGCCATCGGCAATCGCGCCAATCTCGGAGGGCTGAATATCGTCGGCCTGAAGCGGCGCGGCTACGAACGTGAGGCCATTCATGCCTTGCGGCGGGCCTACCGGCTCCTGTTCGCGCAGGAAGGTACGCTGCACGAACGCCTGCGTGATGTGGCGCAGGAATTCGCCGACGATGCGAACGTGCAGAAGATCGTCTCCTTCATCGAAGAGGGCGGAAGCCGCGCCATCTGCACGCCGCGCGGAGGCCGCGAGGTCTGAACGTGGTGGAGATTTCCAAGGGCGGCCCGCTCGGTATCCTCGCCGGCGGCGGGGGACTTCCCAATCTGGTGGCGCAGGCGGCCGCGCGCGCGGGGCGTGAGCCGTTGATCTTTGCGCTTGCCGGCGATGCGGAAGAGCGGAAGACGAGTGGCTTTCCCGTTTTCCGCATCCGGTGGGGCGAGATTGGCCGTCTGGAGCGGCTGCTCAAGGAACACCATTGCAAAGAGGTGGTGCTTGTCGGCGCTGTGAAGCGGCCGGAGATCAAGGACATTCGTCCGGATTTCGGGGCTTTGCGGCTGATGCCGCGCATCATAAGTGCAATTCGCTCCGGCGATGACAGCGCGCTCAAATCTGCGGCCGGCATTTTCGAGGAATACGGCGTAGAACTTCTCGATCCTCTGGCTGTCGCGCCTGAACTTGCCTGCCCGCCCGGTCTCCTCGTCGAGGGGCGTACGGCGCTCGATGCTGATGAGCTTGCGAAGGCTGCAGAGGCCGCCCGCATGATCGGCGATCTCGATATCGGGCAGGCGGCGGTTGCATGCGGACGCCGCGTGGTGGCGCTTGAAGGGGCGGAAGGCACCAACGGCCTCTTGTCTCGCGTTCGGGAGATGCGCCTGACGAAGCGTATCCCGAGGCACGGCGGGATTCTGGTGAAATGCATGAAGCCGAGCCAGGACCCGAGACTCGATATCCCGACCATCGGTCCTGAGACGGTGGAAATGGCTCGTGAGGCGGGACTTGACGGGATCGCATGCGAGGCGGGCCGCACCATGCTCGTCGGGCGCGATGAGACGTTCGCCGCCTTTCGCGCGGCCAGGCTCTTTCTCTACGGCATTCGCCGACGCCCATGACCACCCGTCCGCTTCGCATCGCGCTCGTCGTCGGTGAAGCTTCGGGCGATCATCTCGGCGCCGCTCTCCTGAAGGAAATCCGCTCTCGGCATCCCGAGACGGTGTTCTTCGGGGTTGCGGGCGAGCGGATGACGGACGCTGGTGTCGCGAGCCTGTTTCCGCTGGGCGATGTCGCGGTAATGGGCTTTGCCGCAGTCGTTGCACGTCTCCCGCGCATCATCGGGCGGATCCGCGAGACTGTGGCTCATATCGTGATTGAGCGGCCGGATGTTCTCGTCATCATCGACAGCCCCGGCTTTACGCAAAGCGTCGCGAAGCGCGTCGCGCGGCAGCTTCCCGATCTTCCGATCGTCAATTACGTGTCGCCCTCCGTCTGGGCCTGGCGGGAGGGACGGGCGCGCAAGATGGCACGTTACATCGATCACGTGATGGCCCTCCTGCCGTTCGAGCCGGCGGTCCATAAGCGTTTGGGCGGGCCGCCCTGCACCTATGTCGGCCATCCGCTGATTGAGAACCGTGAGAAGCTCCGTCCGGCGCCTGGAGAAAGGCCCGGTCTCGATGCGGACCCGCACGTTCTCATTCTGCCCGGCAGCCGTCTCAGCGAAGTAAAGCGGCTGATGGAGCCCTTCGGTGAGACCGCGCGCCTGATCGCGCAGTCAAAGCCGGATGTGCGTTTCGTGTTGCCGGCCGTCGCCCATTTGCGGTCGGAGATCGAAAGGCGTGCGGCGGAGTGGCCTGTGAAAGTCGAATTGGTCGTCGGCGAGGAGGCAAAGCTCGCGGCCTTCCGAAAGGCGCGTGCCGCGCTCGCGGCCTCGGGAACCGTGACGCTCGAGCTTGCGCTCGCCAAAGTGCCGATGGTTGTCGCCTACCGCGTGGAATGGCTGGCGCGCAGCTTGAAATGGCTTTTGAGCGTGCACTCGATCGTGCTCGCCAACCTCGTGCTCGGCGACAATACGGTGCCTGAATTCTTGGATGAGGCCGGCTCTCCAGAGGTGCTCGCCCGCGAAATTCTGTGCCTTCTGGAGGAGGGGCCGGCTCGTGAAGCACAACTGTCCGGTTTCGCGCGGCTCGATGCGATCATGGAAACGCCGGACGGCCAGACGCCGAGCGAACGCGCTGCCGATATCGTTCTCGACTATGCGCAAAAAGGAAAGGCGGCCAGTGGCCGCCCTTCCAGCATTGCGCAGTGAGGCGAGGAGGCCTCAGGCTGTCCGATCGGACAGATTGACATAGTCGCGCTTGGGCGAGCCCGTATAGAGCTGACGCGGACGGCCGATGCGCTGGCTCGGATCCTCGATCATTTCCTTCCACTGGGCGATCCAGCCGACGGTACGAGCGACGGCGAAAAGGACCGTGAACATCGTCGTCGGGAAGCCGAGAGCCTTCAGCGTGATGCCCGAATAGAAGTCGATGTTCGGATAGAGCTTCTTCTCCAGGAAATACTCGTCGGTCAGCGCGACGCGTTCGAGCTCCATCGCCACATTCAAAAGCGGATCGTCCTTGACGCCGATTTCTTCGAGAACCTCGTGGCAGGTGCGCTGCATGATGCGGGCGCGCGGGTCGTAGTTTTTGTAGACCCGGTGCCCGAAGCCCATGAGCCGGAACGGGTCGTTCTTGTCCTTCGCACGAGCCACGAACTCCGGAATCCGCTCCGGCGTGCCGATCTCCTGCAGCATGTTGAGGGCGGCCTCGTTGGCGCCCCCATGAGCGGGACCCCAAAGACAGGCGATGCCCGCAGCGATACAGGCGAATGGATTGGCACCGGAAGAACCGGCAAGCCGCACCGTCGACGTGGACGCGTTCTGCTCGTGATCCGCGTGGAGGATGAAGATCCGGTCCATGGCGCGCGACAGGATCGGATCGACTTCGTATTCCTGGCAAGGAACGGCGAAGCACATCCGAAGGAAGTTCGTCGCGTAATCGAGGTCGTTCTTGGGATAAACGAAGGGCTGTCCGATATGGTACTTATACGCCATTGCAGCGATGGTCGGCACCTTGGCGATCATCCGAAGCGAGGCGACCATTCGCTGGTAAGGATCGGCGATGTCGGTGGAGTCGTGATAGAAGGCCGACATTGCACCGACCATGGCCACCATGATCGCCATCGGATGCGCGTCGCGCCGGAAGCCCTGGAAAGAGCGGGACATCTGCTCGTGCACCATCGTGTGGTGCGTGACGCGGTAGTCGAAGTCCGCTTTCTGCTCCTTCGTCGGCAATTCACCGTACAGAAGCAGGTAGCAGGTCTCCAGAAAATCGCCATGTTCGGCAAGCTGTTCGATCGGGTAGCCGCGGTAAAGAAGGGTACCCTCGTCACCGTCGATGTAGGTGATTTCAGATTCGCACGCAGCCGTTGAGGTAAAACCCGGATCGTAGGTGAATCGCCCGGTTTCTCGATACAACGATGAGATGTCGACGACCGATGGCCCGATTACTCCCTCGCGAACCGGGAAGTCCCAGTTCTCGTTACCGATGCTCAAGGTCGCCTTGGAATCGCTCATACACTTCACCCCTTTGTGGATCGACACGAGACTCCAGCATGCGCAACTTGGGCTGCGCCTCCCCCCGGAAGAGTCAGCGTCGTGGATGTTTGGCTGTTCCGAGTGCTATCGGCTTTTGCGCTGCACCGCAAGATGAGAGCGGGCCTTGAGCTTACGTGAACGGCAGGGCGGCGCCTGAGGAGGCAGCGCCCCGCCATGAAGCTTACGCAGCGCTCGCTTGGTCGCCGATGCGGGCGAGCGTCTCTTCCCGTCCAAGGGCCAGCATCACGTCGAAGATCCCCGGCGACGACGTCGAGCCGGTCAGTGCAGCGCGCAGGGGCTGTGCGAGCTTGCCGAGCTTGACGCCTTCCGATTCTGCCAGAGTGCGCACGGCGGCTTCCAGCGGCTCGGTTTCCCATGCGCAATGGCCGAGGGCATCCCGCAGAAGACCGAGGCGGCGACGGGCATCCGCGTCGAGAAGGCCTTCTGCCTTGGTGTCGAGCGTCAATGGCCGCGCCGCGAACAGGAAGGCCGCGTTGTTGGCCAGTTCGACGAGTGTCTTCGCACGCTCTTTCAGACCCGGCATGAGTTGCATGAGCTGCGAACGCTGCGCCGCACTCAACTCTGCGGGAAACGCCGGCGGTGTCTCCATCTCCGGGAGGATCTTGAGCATATCGGCAACAAGCCGCTCATCGTCCGCCTGGCGGATATAATGCCCGTTCAGATTTTGCAGTTTGACGAAATCGAAGCGCGCCGCACCCTTGCCGATCGCGTCGAGATCGAACCATTCCGTGGCCTGCTCGGAGGAGAAGATTTCCTCGTCGCCATGGCCCCAGCCGAGGCGTGCAAGATAGTTTCGAAGCGCTTCCGGCAGGTAGCCCATCGCCCGATAGGCTTCGACGCCGAGCGCACCATGGCGTTTGGAGAGTTTGGCGCCGTCCGGACCATGAATGAGCGGGATATGCGCCCATTGCGGCACCTGCCATCCGAGCGCCTCGTAGATGATGCCCTGTCTGGCGGCATTTGTGAGGTGATCATCGCCGCGAATGACGTGGGTGACGCCCATATCGTGATCGTCGACGACGACGGCCAGCATGTAGGTGGGCGTTCCGTCCGAGCGCAGGATGATGAAATCATCGAGATCACGGTTCGGGAAGGTGACACGGCCCTGCACGTGGTCTTCGATGACCGTCTCTCCGTCCTGCGGAGCCTTGATGCGGATGACGGGCTTTACGCCTTCCGGCGCTTCGGAGGGATCGCGGTCGCGCCAACGCCCATCATAACGGGGAGGCCGTCCCTCGGCGCGTGCGGTCTCGCGCATCTCCGCCAGCTCTTCCTGCGACGCATAGCAGCGATAGGCATGGCCGCTTTCAACGAGCTGCCAGGCAACTTCCGCATGGCGGTCCATGCGGGCGAATTGCGAGATCGGCTCGCCGTCCCAATCGAGGCCGAGCCAGGAGAGCCCGTCCAGAATGGCTGCGATGGCAGCATCGGTCGAGCGCTGGCGGTCGGTGTCCTCGATCCTGAGCAGCATCTTGCCGCCTCGGCCCCGCGCATAGAGCCAGTTGAAGAGCGCCGTGCGTGCGCCGCCAATGTGCAAGAAGCCGGTTGGCGAGGGAGCAAAGCGGGTAATCGGATGAGATGACATGGTGGTTTTGGCTGGCAAAGGGGCGGGGCGATTGGTTGATGCCCGGCCCACGTGTAAGATGGGCTCGGTCTAGCCACAGCGCCGGGTGCTTGCAAGCATGGAACCGAGCGGCGGACAGTCAAGCGCGGCGGATGGGGAGCGGCCTTCGCAAGACGATCGCCGCCTCGAAGGCTTCGTGCCGCCCGGCCGGCTCAGGCGCTTCCGCTACGGCGTGGCCTCGCATGCGGCACATCTCAGAGGTCAGGCCTCGCGCGATTTCGAGGAGCGACGCGGCTTTCTGTTTCTGGCGGTTGGTTTTTCCTGTGGCGCAGCCGCCTATTTCATTTTGCCGCGCGAACCTTTGCTCTCCGCACTTCTGCCAGCGACCGCCGCTGCGACGGTTGCGTCATGCCTTGCGTGGTGGCGCGGTGGCGGCGCTTATCCATTGGTGCTCGTCGCCTGTTTTCTCGCCGGGATGTCCGCGGGCAAGCTTCGCGTCGAAGTCCTGCTCGCGCCCGTGCTCGAACATCCGTTGAGCCGTGAACTGACCGGCCGGGTGGTCGCCGTCGAAACACGTGCTGAGCGAACGCCGCGGATCGTCCTCGACCAGGTGCACATTGAACGTCTTCCTGCCGAGGAGACGCCGCACAGGATCCGGCTCACGTTGCGCACCGATCTGCCGCCGATCGGCGCAACGGTGAAGGGTGCGGCGCGGCTCGCACCTTTGCCGGGCCCGGCGATGCCCGGGGGTTACGATCCTGCTCGGGCGGCGTTTTTCGACGGGATCGGCGCGTCGGGCTTTGTCTTCGGCACTTTGACGGTCGTCGAACCACCGAGCGGCGTTCATGTGTTCCTCGCGATTGCGGCCATCCGCCGGGCGATCGCACAGCGGATCACCGATGCCGTGGCGGGCCCGCCCGCTGCGATCGCGGCAGCGCTTCTCGTCGGCGATCGCGGCCAGATCGCGGATGCGGACGTCGATGCGCTCCGGATTGCGGGGCTTGCGCATATCCTCGCAATTTCGGGCCTGCATATGATGCTGATCGCCGGCACGGCCTTCTGGCTCGTGCGGGCGGTGCTGGCTCTGTCGGAACACGCCGCACTCGTTCTGCCGATCCGTAAGATCGCAGCCGCCATCGCGCTCGCAGTCGGCGCCTTCTATTTGTCGATCTCTGGCGGCAATGTCGCGACGATCCGGGCCTTCGTGATGATCGCGGTCATGCTGACGGCCGTCTTTCTGGATCGTCCCGCTCTGTCATTGCGCAACCTCGCGATTGCAGCGTTCGTGGTGGTCGCGCTTCAGCCTGAGAGTGTGCTTGAACCGGGCTTCCAGATGTCTTTTCTGGCCGTGGCAGCCCTGGTGGCCGCCTGGGAGGCCTGGCGCGACCGTCCGCGCCAAAATCTGACCGAGCCCGCCCGCGGGCTTTTGCGGTTTTTCCGCAGGCCTGTGGTGGCGATCGGCGCGGTCGGCTTGACCTCGCTCGTTGCGGGTCTGGCCACATCGCCTTTCGCGGCTTTCCATTTCGGACGGCTCGCGTCCTACTCGCTCCTCGGCAATCTCATTGCGATGCCGCTGGTGTCGCTTCTCGTCATGCCGGCGGGGCTCATCAGCCTGATTGCAATGCCGTTCGGTCTGGAAGCCGTGCCGTTGACCGTGATGGCCTGGGGCATCGATCTGGTCCTCGCCTCTGCGCATTTCGTGGCGTCACTGCCCGGCGCGACGGTTATCGTCCCACCTTTTCCTGCGATCGCACTCATTTTGATGTGCGGCGGTCTTCTGTGGCTCAGCCTCTGGCGCTCGCAGCTCCGTCTCTACGGTTTCGCTCCGCTGCTACTGGGAACACTTCTCGCCTGGTTGCTCGGCGCCGAGCCCGACCTTCTGGTGGACGAGGCGGGCAGGGCAGTGGCCGCCCGTGACGTCACCGGACACCTCCACGTGGTCGGTGCGCGGCAAGGCTCCTTCCTTCACGAGGTCTGGCGCGAAGCTGAGCCCAAGGAGGAGGCCGTCGGAACTCAAGGCTTTCGCTGCGATGCCGAAGCCTGCGTTCTGGAGATGCCCGAAGGACTGACCCTTTCGCGCGTCACAGATCCGGTGGCCTTTTCGGAAGATTGCCGTCGCGCCGAGATTATCGTGACGCAGCTGCGTGCGCCTGAAGATTGCGCGGCCCGAGTGATCATCGACCGCACCGCGCTCGCCGCCCACGGGGCCCATGCTCTTTTTATCTCGCAGATCGGACCGCACGGCGTCGCAGCGCACCTTGATCTTCGTACGTCGCGACCATCCATCCGGCGACCCTGGCAGGGATCGCCGGCGCTCAGATGACCTAAGGCCAGGAAGATCGACGAGCGCTCAGTAGCGGCGCAAAAGCCCCACGAGGCGCCCCTGGATACGAACCCTGTCCGGGCCGAAGATGCGGGTCTCATAGGCGGGGTTGGCGGCTTCAAGCGCGATCGATGCGCCTTTGCGGCGCAGCCGCTTCAAGGTCGCTTCTTCGTCGTCGATCAGCGCAACCACGACATCTCCGCTATCGGCACTGTCCTGGCGGCGGATGACGACGGTGTCCCCATCGAGAATGCCCGCCTCGATCATGGAATCGCCGCGCACCTCAAGGGCAAAATGCTCACCCTTCGAGAGGAGTTCCGGCGGGACGACGATGGAATGGCTCTGGTTTTGAATGGCCGAGATCGGCACGCCTGCCGCAATCCGACCCATCACCGGAACGCTCGCGCCTCGCTCACTCTCTTCGAACGCTTCTTCCTCGACAGGTTGCGGCGCCTTACCGAGCCGGCCTTCGATCACGCTCGGCGTAAAGCCCCGCTGCTGCGGCCGTCCGAAACTCGGATTGACCGCATCGGGAAGGCGCAGAACCTCAAGAGCTCGCGCACGATTCGGCAGCCGCTTTATGAAGCCACGCTCTTCCAAGGCCGTGATGAGGCGATGAATTCCGGATTTCGATTTCAGATCGAGCGCGTCCTTCATCTCGTCGAACGACGGCGGGACGCCTGATTCCTTCAGTCTTTCATTGATGAAAAGCAGAAGCTCGAGCTGCTTCTTTGTCAGCATTGCCGTCCCCTCGCGATGCGAGTCGCATTTCGTGTACAAATCACGAACGCACACTACCTGTTCATGGCGTGTTCCACAAGCCTTGGGGCTGCGTGCGGGCTTAGGAGAGGGCTTGCGCGAGATCTATGACGGATACCACATCACCAGCCGGGGCTGCCGAAGCAAAGGGTGGGCGTATGATAAGGGCGTCCGAACGGGCAAGTGTCGCAAGAAGAGACGAATCCTGGTCGTCAGCGACCGTGACGGCCGTCCGTCCCTGCCATTCGACGAAGCGTGCCCGCAAATATTGTTGGCGGTTGCCGACTTCTGGCAAGTCTGCGGCAAGCGGCAACAGCCGCGTTGGCTCGGCGCCCTCGGCGCCCTGCATTGCCGCGATAAGCGGCTTCAGAAAGACGAGCGCGCAGATGAGGGCGGAGACGGGGTTGCCGGGCAGGCCGAGCACACATGTGCGCCCGAGCGTGCCGAACATGACCGGTTTTCCCGGCCGCATGGCGACCCGCCAGAAATCGACCTTGAGACCTTTTTCGGAGAGCGCTGGCTGGACGAGATCGTGGTCGCCGACCGAGGCGCCGCCGATCACCACCAGGATATCGGCATCCTCCGCGCCCGCTGCAGCGTCGGCAATCGCTTGTTTGTCGTCGACGGCGACACCGAGGTCCCGCGCGACACCGCCGCAGGCGGCAACCATCGAGGCGATCGCCACGCCGTTCGAAGAGACGATCTGATCGGGACCCGGGTCTTCTCCGGGTTCGACGAGCTCGTCGCCGGTCGAAAGAACAGCCACGATCGGCCGCTGGCGCACCGGAACGACGCCGTGGTTCATGGCTGCGGCAAGCGCCGTCTCGCGCGTTCCGATCCGACGTCCGGCCTGAAGAAGCGTTTCGCCCTCCCGGAAATCGACTGCCGCGGCACGTATGTGCCGGCCTGCCGCCACCGGTTCCAGAACCTCGATGCGCTCGCCGTCGGCGCGGGCATTTTCCTGAATGAGGATGGCATCGGCCCCGTCGGGTACAGGCGCTCCCGTAAAGATGCGGACCGTTTCCCCCGGCCGGAGGGTGCCGGAAAAATGCGATCCCGCGCGCGCTTCGCCGATCTGGTGCAGCCATGCGCCCGCGGGCGTGTCTTCCGCACGGACGGCATAGCCATCCATTGCGGAGGCACGGAAAGGCGGCTGGTCGCGCTTTGCTGCAAGATCACGCGCCAGCACACGACCGCGCGCTTCCCTCAGAGGAACACTCTCTTCGCCGAGGTGCGTGACGCCTGCGAGCATCCGGGCAACGGCATCTTCAACGGAGATCAGGCTCATGTGTTGGAACTCCAATCGCCGGAAGCGCCGCCGCTCTTTGCCTCCAGGCGTATCTCCGAAATCGTCATGCCGCGATCGACGGCCTTCGCCATGTCGTAGATGGTGAGACAGGAGACCGAAACCGCTGTGAGGGCTTCCATCTCGACACCCGTCTTGGCTTCGACACGTGCCATCGCACGCACCCGAAGCCCTGGAAGCTCTTCATCGGGAAGAATATCGACGGCGATCTTCGACAAAGCCAGGGGGTGACAAAGCGGGATGAGATCGGAGGTGCGCTTGGCCGCCATCACGCCGGCAATGCGCGCTGTCGCAATCACGTCGCCCTTCTTCATGTCGCCATCGAGGATCAGGCGCAGTGTCTTTGCATCCATACGCACGCACCCGCTTGCGACGGCCACGCGCACGGTGACGGCCTTGTCTCCGACATCGACCATTTCCGCGCGCCCATCTTCGGAAAGATGGGTGAGGTGAGCCTTCATTCTGCTGCCTGCGGAGCCGGTGAGGCGAGGAGCCGACGGGTTGCCTCGGCCACGTCGTCTGAGCGCATAAGGCTTTCGCCGACGAGGAAGGCGTGGATGCGGCAGGCTTTCAGGCGAGCGATATCAGCAGGCGAAAAAATACCGCTTTCTCCGACAATTAGCCGATCTTCCGGAATCAGTTTCGCAAGTCTTTCGGAGGTTGCGAGATCGGTATGAAAGCTGCGCAGGTCGCGGTTGTTGATGCCGATCATCGGCGAAGCGAGGGCGAGCGCGCGCTCAAGCTCCGGCTCGTTATGGACTTCGATAAGCACATCCATACCGTGTTCGAAGGCGCTGTCTTCGAGGGCTTTTACCTCGTCGTCGGAGACCGCAGCCATGATGATCAAGATGCAATCGGCGCCCCAGGCACGCGCCTCCGCCACCTGGTAAGGCGTGAACATGAAGTCCTTCCGCAACGCCGGCAGTGAGACGGCCGCGCGTGCCGAGGTCAGGAATTCTGGCGCCCCCTGGAAGGACGGAGCATCGGTCAGAACGGAAAGGCACGCGGCGCCGCCTTCCTGATAGGCTTGCGCAAGTTCAGGCGGATTGAAATCCGGCCTGATCAATCCCTTTGACGGACTGGCTTTTTTGATCTCGGCAATGAGGCCGGGACGGTCAGCCTCTGCCTTGCTACGCAGAGCCGCCAAAAACCCGCGCGGCGCTTCCTGATCGCCGAGGCGGGCTTTTAGCTCTTGCAGCGGGATGGCAGCCTCCGCGGCTTCGATTTCTCGCCGCTTGTAGGCTTCGATTTGCTTCAGGATGTCGTTCACGAGGCTGGTGCCGCTTCGTTAGAGACACGCAGGAGCGCTTCGAGCGCGGCTTTCGCTTTGCCGGAGTCGATCGATTCCTCGGCCATGTCGGCGGCTTCCTCGACGAGCTCGGACTTGCCGGCGACGATCAAAGCGGCCGCCGCATTGGCGACGACCACATCGCGGTATGGGCCAAGCTCACCGTCGAGAAGCGCGCGCAGGGCAGCGGCGTTTTCCTCCGCAATGCCGCCCTTCAGATCCTCCGGCAACGCTTCTTTGACATCAAAATCCTGCGGATGGACCTCAAAGGTGCGCACATGCCCCTCCTTGAGCTCCGCCACATAGGTGCGGCCGGTGGTCGACACCTCGTCGATGCCGCCGGCCTCGCCATAGGTGCCGTGCACAACCCACGCCGTTTCTGCGCCGAGGTTTTTCAAAGCATTGGCAATGGGTTCTACCCATTCTTTAGAGTAAACCCCGAGCATGTAGCGCTTGACTTTCGCCGGATTCGCAAGGGGTCCGAGGATGTTGAAGATCGTCCGCGTGCCGATTTCGACGCGTGAGGGACCGACATGGCGCATGGCCGCATGATGGTTTGGCGCGAACATGAAGCCGATCCCGGCCTCACGGATGCAGCGTGCAATCCCTTCCGGCTTGAGATCGACATTGACGCCGAGTGCCGTCAGGCAGTCCGCGGCACCCGAACGTGAGGAAAGGGCGCGGTTGCCGTGCTTGGCGACCGGAACGCCGACACCCGCAACGACGAGCGCTGCACCCGTCGAGATGTTGTAGGTGCCGGAGGCATCGCCGCCCGTGCCGACGATGTCGATGGCGCCTTCGGGCGCCTCGACCGGCGTCATGCGGGAGCGCATCGAGGTGACGGCACCCGCGATCTCCTCGATCGTCTCGCCGCGCACTCTGAGGCCCATCAAGACGGCACCGATCTGCGTCGGTGTCGCTTCGCCCGACATCATCACGTCGAAGGCCTGCTGCGCTTCGGCTTCGGTCAGGCTTTCACGGTTGGCAAGCTTGGCAATCAGCGGCTTGAGATCGCTCATGAGAGCACCTTGGGGCTGGCATCTGCCGCGCCCGTCGTCTGACGGAAGTTAGCGGCGAGCTTCAGGAAATTGTCCAGGATGCGATGGCCGTGTTCGGAGGCGATGCTTTCGGGATGAAACTGCACCCCGTAGACTGGATGAGATCGGTGCTGCACGCCCATGATCACGCCATCGGCGGTATGAGCCGTCACCTCGAGGCTTTCCGGCATACTCTCCGGCAAGATGGTGAGAGAGTGATAGCGGGTCGCCTGGAAAGGTCCGTTGATGCCGTGGAACACGCCGGCGCCCTCATGTTCGATGAGGGACAGCTTGCCATGCATGAGGGATGGCGCGCGTACTACCTCGCCGCCATAGGCCTGGCCGATCGCCTGATGGCCGAGGCAGACGCCGAAGATCGGCATCTGGCCGTTCGCCTTCTTGATCAGGTCCAGCGAAATGCCGGCCTCATTCGGGGTGCACGGGCCGGGAGATAGAATGATGCCGTCGGGCTCTGCGGCGAGCACATCTTCCGTCGACCATTCGTCATTGCGCAGAACCTTCGTCTCGGCGCCGAGTTCGCCAAGGTAATGCACGAGATTCCAGGTGAAAGAATCGTAGTTGTCGATGACGATGAGCATGGGCGGCTCGCGTTTGTCTGTCATCTGCACGGATTAGGCGGGCAGGGCGCGGCGGTCAAGAAACGCCGCGCCGCACGGATGCAAGCGGCCTCTCAGATGTCGGAGAAGTGCTATTGTCCGCGGCCGGCTTGGTTGGCGAAGCGGCGCGCCTCTTCGGCTGCTCGAAACAGGGCTTTCGCCTTGTTCACGCATTCCGCCTGTTCCGAATCCGGATCGGAATCGGCGACGATCCCGGCCCCGGCCTGAACATAGATGGTGTCGTCTTTGACGACCGCGGTTCTCAAGACGATGCAGGTATCCATGTCGCCATCGGCTGTGAAATAGCCGACGCAGCCGGCGTATGGGCCGCGCTTCGATTCCTCCAGCTCGTCGATGATCTGCATCGCCCTGATTTTCGGCGCTCCGGAGACGGTGCCGGCGGGAAAGCCTCCCGCGAGTGCATCGATTGCGTCGCAATCCTTGCGCAGATCGCCTTCCACGTTGGAGACGATGTGCATCACCTGGCTGTAATGCTCGAGGAAAAATTTGTCGGTCACGTGCACCGAACCGATCTCGGCAACGCGCCCGACATCGTTGCGCCCGAGATCGAGGAGCATGAGATGCTCCGCGAGTTCTTTCGGATCAGCCAGAAGCTCCTCGCCGAGGCGCTTATCCTCGGCCGAATTGGCGCCGCGCGGCCTCGTGCCGGCAATCGGACGGATGGTGACCTTACCGGCGCGCGCCCGCACCAGGATCTCGGGGCTCGAGCCGACAATTGAGAAGCCGCCGAAATCGAGAAAATAGAGAAATGGCGCCGGATTGACCCGCCGCAGCGCCCGGTAGAGCGAGAAAGCGGGAAGCGGAAAGGGCGTTTCGAAACGCTGCGACAGCACCACCTGAAAAATGTCTCCGGCTGCGATGTACTCCTTCGCGCGGCGAACCTTCTCTTTGTACGCGTTCGGAGTGGTGTTTGACGTGGTTTCCGAGGCGAGCGGCACGTCGGCGGTTTCGACGCCGCGCTCCAGCGGCCGATCAAGCGCGTCGACGATCTCTGTGAGCAGGTTGACGGCCGTCTCATAAGCGGCGCGTGCCGCGACGCCCTGCGTCGGCCTGACGGGCGTGACGACCGTGAGCTCGTCCTTGACGGCATCAAAGACGACAACGGCCTGCGGGCGCATCAAAACGGCATCAGGCAGGTTCAGGCTGTCCGGTGGAACGTTCGGCAAACGCTCCATCTGACGCACCATGTCGTACCCCAGATAGCCGAAGACACCGGCGCCCATGGAAGGCAGACCTTCCGGCACGTCGACCCGGCTTTCGGCAAGGAGGGTGCGCAGCGCCTGCAGCGGCGGTTCGTCGAGCGGCGTGAAATCCTCAAGATTGGGCGCGCGGGCGATGGCGGCCTGGCTGCCCTCGGTGCGGAAGATGAGGTCGGGCTGGAGCCCGATCATCGAATAGCGTCCCCTTACCGCGCCGCCTTCAACCGATTCCAGGAGGAAGGAATTGGCGCGCCCGGCGGCGAGCTTGAGGAAGGCGGAGACGGGTGTCTCGAGATCGGCGACGAGGCGGGTGTAAAGCAGTTGCGCTTTGCCCTCGCCGTAAAGCTGCTCGAAGGCGCCGAAGGCTGGCTCGACTTGCATGTTATTGCTGGCTTTCTCCGACGATCTGCCCGTAGATCGCCTGATTGACGGAGATCGATCGCTCATCGATGAGATGAGCATTATAGGCCTGCAAGAGGTCGCCTGCGATGGCTTCCCCGAGGTTCTCCCGCAGTTGCGTGGCGCCGGCCGCTTCCTCGAAATAAGCGGGCACGGTGACGCTATCGACGTGCAGCAGGATCCGATTCTGCGGATCTTTTCCTTCCGCATTGGCGACGTGATTCTGCGGACCGGCGAAGGCTTGTGCGACGGCATTCGGGCTGAGCGGGCTGTCGGGCTGCTGCGAGGCCGTGCGCGTCACGCCCTCGGCCGTCTCTACCTCTTTCCCGATTTCGGAAGCGATCTCGGAAAGTGGCGTCCCACTCTTGAGGCGCTCGAACAGAGCATTGGCGCGGTCGCGGATACGTCCGGCACGCTGATCGGCCTCCCATGCGGCGACGACGTCTGGCTTGACCTCGTCGAGGGTCCGGTCGCGAGCGGGTGTGGTTTCGGTCACGTCATAGAAATAGAACGTGTTGGTGCCCACGTGGATCGGGTCGTTTTCGAGCCCGACATCGCTTTGAAACGCGTCCGCGATCAAATCACGGCCACCCGGCACGGACACCTCGTTTCCGTCCGGGTCGGTCCCGTCCGCGGCAACCGCGTCGATCTTCTGGTAGGGAAGGTTGAGCTTCTGGGCGACTTCCTGGAGCGTTGCGCCACCGGCGCGTTCGTCCTCGATCTGATCGTAGAGCGAAAGAACCTCGTTGGAGCTCTGGCGCTCGGCCATCTCCTTTCGCAGTTCCGGCTCGACCGCGGAGAACGGTTGGGTGGAGCCTTCCTCGACATTCACGACCTTGATGATTGCCGGCCCGAGACGGGCGTCCAGGACCGGAACCGTTGTCCCTTCGTCGGCCGAAAAGGCGGCGTCGGCGACGTTCTGGTCGACGATTTCGGCTTTTGATTTCAGGCCGAGGTCGACGGCGGAGAGATTTCTCTCGCTTGCGACCTCTTCAAGCGTGTCGCCGGACGAGATTTCGTCGGCAGCCTTCTTGGCATCTTCAGGGTCGTTGAACCGCAGCTGAAGCACGCGGCGTCGCTCAGGCGTCGAGAAGCGCTGAGACTGGCTGTCGTATTCCTGCCTGACATCTTCTTCGGAGATGGAGGCGGGATCTGCGATGGTGGCTGGCTCGAGCGCGATGATGCCGAGAGAGCGGTATTCGGGCGCCCGAAATTGCGACTGATTATCCTCAAAGAAAGCCTGAAGGGTCGCGTCGTCCGGCTCGCCCACCGGTTCGATCGCGCTCGTATCGACGGTCACATAGGAGATCGTCCGCGCCTCATTCTGATACCGGTAGAAGGCATCGAGCATGGGCTTCGGCGCGCTGACATCGCCGGCTATGGCGGACGCGATCTGGCGGCGCACCATGCGCTCGCGCATATCGTCGATATAGTCTTCTTCGCGCAGTCCCGCATTTGCGAGGAGGGCGCGGAAGCGCTGCCGGTCGAAGCTGCCGCCCACGCCCTGGAACGTGGGATCGGAGGCGATCTCCTGAGCGAGCTTATCGTCGGAGACGCCGAGATTGTATTGTGAGGCCTGGTCGTCGAGAGCCGCTTCGGAGACGAGCTGCGAGAGAACCTGTTGAGGCAGGCCGATATTGCGGGCCTGCTCCATCGTCATCACCTGGTTCATCTGCTGCGAGAATTGCTGCATGCGTTGGCGCAGCGCGCGGTCGAACTGGACCGCCGTCACCTCTTCGTCACCGACAGAGGCAAGCGTGCCTCGGCCATAGCCGCTGAACTGGTTCGCCACGCCCCAGATACCGAAGCTGACTATCAGCAGCCCCAGGAGCAGCTTGGCCATCCAGCCGCTTGTCGCTTGACGCATTCGATCGAGCATGGAACACCCTCGGCCCAACAAAAACGCCGGGCAAGAGCGCCCGGCCCGCGCATCATAGGCATCGGTCGGTGCCCTGCCAAGCACAGCGCCGCCGCCACATCAACCCACAGGGACGACGCATCATGAAATGGGTGATCGGCAATTGGAAAATGAACGGCCTTTCGGAGAGCCTTCATGAGGCCCGTTCGATCGGAGACGGCGTCGGCGGCTGGACCGGCAAAGTCGTTTCCATGGTCTGTCCGCCCGCGACTTTGATCGCACGCATGACCATGCATTGCGCTGGCACGCCGCTGGAATTCGGCGGCCAGGATTGCCATGCGAAAGCCTCAGGCGCGCATACTGGGGATATCGCCGCCGAGATGCTGCACGACGCGGGTGCACGCGCAGTGATTCTCGGACATTCGGAACGCCGCACGGATCATGGCGAGACGAACGAAGAGGTGCGGGCGAAGGTCGATGCCGCATGGCGCGCCGCCCTGACGCCGATCGTCTGCGTCGGTGAAGTGGAAGCAGAGCGCGATGCGGGCCGTGCCGAAGCCGTGGTGGAAGAACAGCTCACCGCCTCCCTGCCGGATGCGCTTCCGGCGCAGGAGAACGAAGACCTGATCGTCGCCTATGAGCCGGTCTGGGCGATTGGCACCGGCCGTGTGCCGACCGAGGCGGATATCGGCGCCATGCACGGGCAGATTCGCGCGCATCTGGTGAGGCGCTACGGCGAAGCGGGTCACCGCGTCCCGATCCTTTACGGCGGCTCGATGAAGCCGGACAACGCCAAAGCGATCATGTCCATCGCCGACGTCGATGGCGGTCTTGTCGGCGGCGCGAGCCTCAAGGCTGACAGCTTCCTGGCGATCGCCGAAGCGGCTGCGGCAGCAGAAGCGGCCTAACCGCCTTTAAGTCGACACCGGCCTCGTGTAGAAGGCCGACCAAATTCCAAAAACGGCAATTGATCTGATGACTACTGTTGTGATCGTCATCCACTTGATGGTGGTTTTGGCCATGATCGCCCTCGTACTCCTGCAGCGCTCGGAAGGCGGTGCGCTCGGCATCGGCGGGGGCGGCGGCATGATGAGCGGCCGCAGCGCCGGCAATCTACTGACGCGCTCGACCGCAATTCTGGCTGCGGCGTTCTTCGCGACTTCGATCGGGCTGACGGTCCTGGCGAGGCTCGATACCGGGCCGAGCGACATCTTCGAGCGCTTGCAGAACCGTCCGGTCGCTCCTGCGACCACGTCGGAGCCGAATGCGCCCGCAGCGCCGGCAGACACGTCCGGCGATCAGCCCGTGACGCCGCCGAGCGCGCCGAGCGGAGCGCAGGACGGGCCGGGCGTTCTCGACGCTCTGAAGAGCCTGTCGAACTCTCCGCAGCCGATGCAGCCAACGTCTCCTTCGACGTCCGGCCCGCAGACGCCTCCGGCTGAAACGCCCTCTGAGGCTCCTGCCGATACGGCGCCCGAGCAGACTGCTCCCGAGCAGACATCTCCTGCCCAGAGTGCGCCCTCGGATGCTTCGTCTGACACCTCGTCGGCGGGTGACAACACGGGTAGCCCGGCAACCGAGGCAACGCCTTCGGACGAGGCTGCGCCGTCCACTGCGGAAACTCCGGCGAGCGAAGACGCCCAGTCTGGCTCCGACAATTCGGCTGGTTCGCAAAATCCGGATCAGCCGCTCGGAGGCTCGGCTCAGTAATGTTGTTTGTTTCCTGGGCACCCGCCGCGTTCACCGCGGCGGTGGTGCCTTTGCGTCACAGCCGTGCCCTTCTGCACGGCTGTTTCATTTTCGACTCCACGAATCGTTCCAGCTTAGGTAAGCGTTGAGGCCCATGGCGCGGTACATCTTCATCACCGGCGGCGTGGTCTCTTCCCTCGGCAAAGGTCTTGCATCCGCAGCGCTTGGCGCGCTGCTGCAGGCCCGTGGCTACAAGGTCCGCCTCCGCAAACTCGACCCGTATCTGAATGTGGATCCGGGTACGATGAGCCCTTATCAGCACGGCGAGGTCTTCGTGACCGACGACGGCGCTGAGACCGATCTCGATCTTGGCCATTACGAGCGTTTCACCGGTCGCTCGGCCAATCAGCAGGACAACATCACGACCGGGCGGATTTATCAGGAAATCATCGCCAAGGAGCGGCGCGGCGACTATCTCGGCGCGACCGTTCAGGTGATCCCGCACGTGACGGACGCCATCAAGGAATTCGTCCTCGACGGCAACGAAGATTACGACTTCGTTCTTTGCGAGATCGGCGGAACCGTCGGCGACATCGAAGGCCTGCCGTTCTTCGAGGCGATCCGTCAGCTCGGCAACGAGCTGCCGCGTGGACAGGCGATCTTCATCCATTTGACGCTGATGCCGTTCATTCCGGCGGCCGGCGAGTTGAAGACGAAGCCGACGCAGCATTCCGTGAAGGAGCTGCGTTCGATCGGCATTCAGCCGAACATTCTGCTGGTGCGTTGCGACCGCCCGATCCCGGCGGCGGAGCGCCGCAAGCTCGCGCTTTTCTGCAATGTGCGTGAGAGCGCGGTGATCACGGCGGAAGACGTCGGTTCGATCTACGATGTGCCGCTCGTCTACCATCGCGAAGGGCTCGACGCCGAGGTGCTGGCAGCTTTCGGCATCGATTATGCCCGCGGCATGGAGATCACGCGCTGGCAGGACATCTCCGACACCATCCACAATCCGGAAGGTGAGGTGACGATCGCCATCGTCGGCAAATACACTGGCTTGAAGGACGCCTATAAATCGCTGAGCGAGGCGCTGCAGCATGGCGGCATCGCCAACAAGGTGAAGGTCAATCTCGAATGGATCGAGAGCGAGATCTTCGAGAAGGAAGATCCCGCACCCTGGCTCGAGCGCGTCAACGGCATTCTCGTCCCGGGCGGATTCGGTGAGCGCGGAGCGGAAGGCAAGATCGCTGCGGCGACCTTCGCACGCACGCGCAAGGTTCCTTATTTCGGCATCTGCTTCGGTATGCAGATGGCGGTGATCGAAGCGGCCAGAAACATGGCCGGCATCGACAACGCCAATTCGTCGGAGTTTGGGGCGACCGAAGAGCCGGTCGTTGGCCTGATGACGGAATGGCTGAAGGGAAACCAGCTCGAGAAGCGGGCCGAGCAGGGCGATCTCGGTGGCACCATGCGACTTGGCGCCTATCCGGCCTCTTTGTCTGATGGGAGCCGCATCGCGTCGATTTATGGTCGCAAAAACATCTCCGAGCGCCACCGTCACCGTTACGAGGTGAACATCGAATACCGCAAACGGCTGGAAGAGGCGGGGCTCACCTTTGCCGGAATGTCGCCCGACGGGCTGCTGCCGGAAACGGTGGAGCTTGCCGAGCATCCCTGGTTCATCGGCGTGCAGTACCATCCGGAGCTGAAATCCCGGCCGTTCGAGCCGCATCCGCTCTTTGCGTCCTTCATTGCCGCGGCGGTGGAACAGAGCCGGCTGGTGTGATCGTGCAAGCGCGGGCCGTTCCGGTGCCGCACTTGTCCGAGCTTTTGCCGGGGCCTATGCCTGCGATCCTGAAATGATTGCCGAAAGATCACCATGCGCCCGATCGATCACCTCGTCTTGCCGGTTACCGCGCTCGCTACGGCGCGAGAGCGCCTGACCGAGCTCGGCTTCGAGGTCTCGCCGGATGCACGGCATCCGTTCGGCACGGGAAATGCGCGCGTGTTCTTCAAGAACCGCACCTATCTGGAGCCGATCGCGACGCTCGATCAGGCCGTGGTCGATAAGGGGATCGCCGAAGGGTTGGTCTTCCTCGACCAGATCGAGAAGGCGAGCGCGCGTGCCCCGGAAGGCTTTGCGATGCTCGCTTTGAAGGGCGACGACGCGGAGGAAGCTCTGGACGCCTACCGGCAGAAGGGTTTTGGCGTCGGGGAGCTCTTCTCGTTCGTCGGCAAGGCGCGCAGCGATGCCGGCGAAGAAAGCGAATATGGGGTGCGCCTTGCTTTCGCGGCCGACCCGAAAGCGCCGGAGGCCGCGATCTTCGTCTGTCAGCCTGTCGGCATGAGTGTGAATACCGGCACGCACTACTGCGACCATCCGAACGGATCAGAAGGCGTCGTCGCCGTCGCTGCGGTCGCCGAGAACCCGGCCGACTTCCACGTCTTCCTGTCGGCGGCGACCGGGCAGCGTGAGCTTCGCGCAACGTCGTTTCTCGTCGAGGCGGAGCTTGGTTCACAGAGGCTGCTCCTCATGACGCCGGCGGGCTTCGAGAATCGCTACGGCGTCACCGCTCCCGATCCAGGCGACGGCTTCGTCTTTGCGGCCTTCGAGGTCCTGGTCGACAATCTTGAAAAGACGCGCAAGTTTGCACCGGACGGGATACGTCATGCGGAGCGGCTTATCGTGCCGCCCGCGCCAGGCCTCGGAACCGTCCTTGCCTTCGTGGAAAACCGATGAATGACACCGTGCAGCCTTTAATCCCCAATGCGGTTGTTGAAGCCGGCAACGTCAGCTTCGGCAATCACCTGCCGTTTTCGCTTATCGCAGGCCCCTGTCAGCTGGAGAGCCGCGATCACGCCTTTGATATGGCGGGTGCGCTCAAAGAGATGACCGAAAGGCTCGGCATCGGCCTTGTTTATAAAACGAGCTTCGACAAGGCGAACCGCACGAGCCTTTCGGGGCGCCGGGGCGTCGGCCTTGAGGCGGCGTTGCCGGTTTTCGCCGATATTCGCAAGGAGCTCGGCCTGCCGGTTCTGACCGACGTCCATGAGCGCGGCCAGTGCGCAGAGGTGGCCGAAGTCGTCGACATCCTGCAGATCCCGGCCTTCCTGTGCCGACAGACCGATCTTCTCATCGCCGCCGCAGAGACCGGCCGGGTGGTGAACGTCAAGAAGGGCCAGTTTCTGGCACCCTGGGACATGAAAAACGTCGTTGCCAAGCTCCTGGCGAGCGGCAATCCTAACGTCCTTCTGACCGAACGCGGGGTTTCTTTCGGCTACAACACGCTCGTGTCCGACATGCGATCACTGCCGCAAATGGCGGAGACCGGCGCGCCGATCATTTTCGATGCGACCCATTCGGTGCAGCAGCCCGGCGGGCAGGGTGGCTCCTCAGGAGGAGATCGCCGCTTCGTGCCGGTGCTTGCCCGCGCGGCGATCGCGGTGGGTGTCGCCGGCCTCTTTGTCGAGACGCACCAGGATCCTGACAACGCGCCCTCTGACGGGCCGAACATGGTCCCGCTGTCTGAGATGGAAGCGATGCTTGAGCGGCTGATGGCGCTCGATGCGGTGGTGAAAGCCTCTCCAGGCGGCCGGTAAGCAGCGTCACGTCGGCGGCCAAAACGTGGCCGTGCCTTTTCCCTGCCGAGACGCCGGAGCGCTGGTCCGCTCGGCGCCTTCTTGCCTCCAAACCTTTGACGAGATCGGGCCACACGCTAGACGTTCCGGCGGAATGCGGCCGTTTGCCGACAGGCTTTTATTATCTTTTTTTCATTCGTGCGGATTCGCCATCTCCCTTAGCGTGGGGCCGCGAATGGTTGGGTGAGATCAACTCCAGCCAAGATCGACACGAAAATGGGATGGTATTTGATGCGCGTGCTTCTCGTTCCGGTCGCTCTCGCGATTTCCCTTGTGTCCGCGGCCTTCCTGATGGGGCGGCAGGCCGATGTGCAGACGACACCGGCAATCGATGCTCCCCGACACGAGATCCGGATGGCCACCGGGCAAAGTCCGCATTTTTGGGTCGATTGGCCGTCTGAAGGCTGCGCGGCCTCCAAAAGGGTCGTCGTCACCTATCGTGGTGAAACGTCGTTCTTCTGCGCTGACGATCTCGGACGGTCGAGCTAAAAAGCCAGCGGATGCGCGCGACGAAGGACGTCAGCCGCGCGGCAGCTCTGCCGCCAAGGGGCTTTTGTTGCGCGCTCACATCGAATAGGAAAACGCCCTGAAGGGGGATCCCATATGACTGCGATCATAGACATCATCGGCCGCGAAATTCTCGACAGCCGTGGCAACCCGACCGTCGAGGTCGACGTGCTTCTTGAGGACGGTTCGACGGGACGCGCCGCGGTGCCGTCTGGAGCCTCGACCGGGGTGCACGAGGCCCACGAGCTGCGCGATGGCGACAAGTCACGTTACGGCGGCAAAGGCGTGTTGAAGGCTGTCGAGGCCGTCAACAGCGAGATTTTCCAGGCGATCGGCGGCCGCGAGGCCGAGGAGCAGATCGCCATCGACCGCGCCATGATCGATCTCGACGGCACGGAGAACAAGGGTCGGCTCGGTGCCAACGCCATTTTGGGCGTATCTCTTGCCGTCGCCAAGGCGGCCGCCGCCGCCCGTGGCCTGCCGCTTTACCGCTATGTCGGCGGCGTCGCGGCCCGCACGCTGCCGGTTCCGATGATGAACATCGTCAACGGTGGCGCGCATGCCGATAACCCGATCGACTTCCAGGAATTCATGATCATGCCGGTCGGCGCCGACACCTTTGCCGAGGCGCTGCGCATGGGCTCCGAGATCTTTCACCGCCTGAAGGCCTCCCTTCACGATGCCGGACACAACACCAATGTCGGCGATGAGGGTGGTTTCGCGCCGGGGCTCGCCTCCACCGACGAAGCGCTCGGTTTCGTCGTGAAGGCGATCGAGGCGGCCGGCTACAAGCCGGGTGAAGACGTTTACCTGGCGCTCGACCCGGCATCATCCGAGTTCTTCAAGGACGGAAAGTATGTGCTGGAAGGCGAGGGGCGGACGCTCTCGCCGGCGGAGATGGTCGACTATTATGCCGATCTCGTCGCTCGCTATCCGATCGTCTCGATCGAAGACGGAATGGCCGAGGACGACTGGGACGGCTGGAAGATCATGACGGACAAGCTGGGCGACAAATGCCAGCTGGTCGGTGACGATCTCTTCGTGACCAACGTCAAGCGCCTGAAGCGTGGCATCGACGATGGCATCGCCAATTCGATCCTCGTCAAAGTCAACCAGATCGGCTCGCTGACGGAGACGATGGAGACGGTCGAGATGGCGCATTTCGCCGGCTACACCGCCGTCATGTCGCATCGTTCCGGCGAGACGGAAGACGCGACGATCGCTGACCTTGCCGTCGGCACCAATTGCGGACGTATCAAGACGGGTTCGCTGGCGCGTGCCGATCGGACCTCGAAGTACAATCAGCTTCTCAGGATCGAGCAGGATCTCGGCGCTTCCGCACATTATGCCGGTCGCGCAGTTCTGAAGAAGTGATTTTCCGAAGGCCCGCCGCGCGTGACGTGGCGGGCCTTCGAGACTTAGGCCGCGAGAACCTCGAAAACGGCCGTATCGATTGTAAACGAGCCGTCGTCCTCGATGGCGAAGTGGCGGGAGACATTACCGCTCGCCGTCTTTTGCAGAAGACGAATCGCGGACGAAAATTCCGGTTCGGTTCCGATGCGCTCCACCCAAGACGTGAAGTCGAGCCGCAATCGTGCCCCCATGCTGCGGCGGAGCGCGAAACCGGCACTCTGCAGTTCCCGCAGCCATTCTGAGACCGAGTAGTCGCGCACATGCGACGGGTCTCGCAAAAGCTCCACCGCCTGCAAATGCGTGTCGAGGAGCGGAATGCCCGGAGAGACGACATCCATGAAAATGGCCGTCGAACCTTCCTTTAGAATGCGACGCGTCTCCCGCAATGCGCCTGGAAGATCGGTCCAGTGATGGGCGCTGAAGCGGCTTGCGACGAAATCGGCCTCGCCATCACCGAAGGGCAGGGCGTGGATATCGCAGACTTGCGTCTCGATATTGGGAAGTCCGCGATTTCGTGCCGTCTCGGCAACGGCAGCGAGCATCTCCTGGGATAGATCGCAGGCGACGACGCGGCGCGCGAAGCCCGCCATCGCGTAGCTGACATGCCCGCCGCCTGCGCCAAGATCGATGGCCGTTTCCGGGTTAAGCTCGGCGATGCGCTCGGCGAGATAGGCGAGGTCGGACCCGCTCGCATGCACCGCGCTTGCCACATATGACGCGGCGCGAATCCCGAACTGGCGGTCGATGAGTACGTTCTGTGACATGCTCGAGGCCATGGGAGGTCCCTCTCTCAATCCGGCTTTTTGGGCACGTATGAGCCATATGCCGCCAGATGCAGGTTTAAATCCAGTCTCCTTGTTCTTCCTTTCTGAACGCATGATGACGGTGGTGGTCACCGCTCCCGCGTCGACTTCGCCCGAAAGATTCCGAAGAGAGGGTCGGAAACACGCGTGATTGCGGGAAAGAGGATGGCGAAAGCCCGCCGGGCGTCTGCGATGTCGGCTTCGATGTCTTAACATGAAAGCAAGGAAGCCGCCCCGATTTGGGACACTTCCATACCGGGCACCACACCGTTTCTTTACCCTGGGTCCTCTAATGTCCAACTCGTGGGGACGGAAGGGTTCTGCGTACGTCCCCGCCGATCACCTCCAGTCTGAGTGAGCGTTGGGGTAGAGCGGCCGATGGCAACCCGGCAGCGTAAACAGTCGAAGCTTAAGCCGCTTGCCCTTCCGTTGGGCTGCCTCCTTGTGCTCGCCTATTTTTCCTATCATGCCGTTGAAGGGCATTATGGATTGGAGGCACTGGAGACGCTGGAAGCGCGCAAGGTCGAGCTCAACAAAGAGCTCGACGAGCTGCTTGCGAAGCGCGCCAAGCTTGAGCGCCGGGTCGCTCTTCTGCGTCCGGACAGCCTCGACCGCGATATGCTCGATGAGCGCGCACGTCAGGCGCTCAATCTCGTTCATCCCACAGATATCGTGATTTACGACGCAGCTGACGGCAGCTGAGCATCGGCTTTTGTCGAGGCGCTTTTTCCCCTTCCTCCGGTCCGTGGGACGGCATGCAACCCTGCCTGTCTTGCGAAACGGGTTTCCCCGCCCATTTTCCCGTAATAGTGTGCGGCAGAAATTTCAGGAGGACTGGAATGGCGGCAGCCAAGACCCCGTCACAGACGGGGACCGGCCAGCGTAGGTCACGCTCGCGCTCGCAAAACTCTTCCGCGAAGACCCGCGGGAAGGCGAATGAGAACGGAAATCCCCCGGTAGGTGCAACGGCCGAGCGGCCGAACACCGAGACCGCTGAAAAATCGGCGTTCGATCCGATCGTCTTTTCCAAGGACGAGGATCTGAAGGCCTATCGCGAGATGCTTCTCGTGCGGCGATTCGAGGAGAAGGCAGGCCAGCTTTACGGCATGGGCCTGATCGGCGGATTCTGCCATCTCTATATCGGCCAGGAGGCCGTCGTCGTCGGCATGCAAATGGCGTTGAAGGAGGGGGATCAGGTCACCACCACCTACCGCGACCATGGTCACATGCTTGCGACAGGTATGGACCCAAAAGGCGTCATGGCGGAGCTGACGGGTCGTCGCAGCGGCTATTCGCACGGCAAGGGCGGCTCCATGCATATGTTCTCGCGGGAGAAGAACTTCTTCGGCGGACATGGCATCGTTGGCGCTTCGGTGCCGATCGGGACGGGCCTCGCCTTCGCGAATCGCTATCGCGAGAACGATTGTGTCTCGATCACTTATTTCGGCGATGGCGCTGCCAATCAGGGACAGGTCTACGAGAGCTTCAACATGGCGAAGCTCTGGAGCCTGCCCGTCATCTATGTGATCGAGAACAACCAGTACGGCATGGGCACGTCGGTGGCGCGCGCTTCCGCTACCACCGAATTGTGCAAGCGGGGCGAATCCTTCGATATCCCGGGCCACCAGGTGGACGGGATGGATGTGCGTGCCGTGAAGGCCGCCGGTGATTTTGCCGCCGAGCATGCTCGCTCCGGCAAAGGCCCGATGATCCTAGAAATGCTCACCTACCGCTATCGCGGCCATTCGATGTCGGATCCGGCCAAATATCGCTCGAAGGAGGAGGTGCAGAAAATGCGCACCGAACACGATGCGATCGAGCAGGTGAAGAAGCGGCTGATGGAAAGCCACGGCATGAGCGAAGATGACGTGAAGGCCGTCGACAAGGAAATTCGCGGCGTCGTCAACCAGGCGGCGGAATTCGCCCAGAACGATCCCGAGCCCGATCCGTCCGAATTGTGGACGGACGTGTACGTAGAAGCGTGAGGCCCTGCTGAATGCCGACCGAGATTTTGATGCCGGCCCTGTCGCCGACCATGGAGGAGGGAAAACTCTCCAAATGGACGGTGAAGGAGGGCGATGAGGTCGCCGCCGGAGATGTGATCGCCGAGATCGAAACCGATAAGGCGACGATGGAGGTGGAAGCCGTCGACGAGGGCAAGATCGCCAAGATCCTCGTCGAAGAGGGCACCGACGCCGTCAAGGTCAATACGCCGATCGCGTTGTTGCTTGGCGAAGACGAAAACGAAAGCGATCTCGAAGAAGCCCCCTCTGGAGACAAGGGGAGCAAGGCCAACGGTGGCTCTGCTCCCTCAGCGCCAGAGCCGGAGGCCAAGGGGAAGGAACCTCAAAAGGAGGACGAAAAGCTCGGCCGCAAGGACGGCCCCGTCTCCGTGCTCGTGGCGATGGATAAGGCCGAGCCGCCGGAAGATCCGGACGTGCCGGAAGGCACCGAGTTTGAAGAACAGACGGTGCGTGAGGCGCTGCGTGACGCAATGGCAGAAGAGATGCGCCGCGACGGCGATGTCTTCGTCATGGGCGAGGAAGTGGCCGAATATCAGGGTGCCTACAAAGTCACCCAGGGGCTTCTCGACGAGTTCGGCGAACGCCGCGTCATCGATACGCCGATCACCGAACATGGTTTCGCCGGCCTCGGCGTGGGGGCGGCGTTCGCCGGCCTGAAGCCGATCGTGGAATTCATGACCTTCAACTTCGCCATGCAGGCGATGGACCAGATCATCAATTCGGCCGCAAAGACGCTTTATATGGCAGGCGGTCAGATGGGCTGCCCGATGGTCTTCCGTGGGCCGAACGGTGCCGCCGCGCGCGTGGCCGCTCAGCACAGCCAGGATTACGCCGCCTGGTATTCGCAGATCCCGGGCCTCAAAGTCATCCAGCCGCATACGGCGGCCGATGCAAAGGGTCTTCTCAAGGCGGCGATCCGTGATCCAAATCCCGTGATCTTCCTGGAGAACGAGATCCTTTACGGCCAGTCGTTCCCTGTTCCGAAGCTCGATGATTTCGTCCTGCCGATCGGCAAGGCGAAAATTGCGCGCAAAGGCTCGGATGCGACGATCGTTTCCTTTGGCATCGGCATGACCCACGCCCTGAAGGCGGCGGAGCAACTAGCCGAGCAGGGCATCGATTGCGAAGTGATCGACCTCAGAACGTTGCGGCCGCTCGATATCGAGACGGTCATCCGTTCCGTGAAGAAGACCAATCGCTGCGTGACGGTGGAAGAAGGCTGGCCGCAGAACTCGATCGGCTCCTGGATCGCCTCGCAGCTGATGGTGAAGGCCTTCGATCATCTCGACGCGCCGGTCCTGTCGGTGACCGGCAAGGATGTGCCGATGCCTTATGCCGCCAACCTTGAAAAGCTCGCCCTTCCGAGCGCCAAGGAGGTGGTCGAAGCCGTGAGAGCGGTGAGCTATGCCGACTAGGCTGGCATTCGGAGGGTTGGGCGGGGCTTGTCTTGCTGGTCCCGCTCGCTCCGAGTTTCGCCATTTTGTGTGGAGCTGAAAACGAGCGATGGCTGAGCCCGCGGAAAGACAGGCGACCTATGCCGATCTCCAGGCGGTGCCGTCGCATCTCGTCGCCGAGATCATCGACGGGACACTCGTCACGCATCCACGGCCGACACCTCGGCACAGCGTTGCTTCGTCAGTGCTGGGCATGAAACTGGGCGGCTTCCAGCTCGGCGGTGATGGACCGGGGGGCTGGATATTCATGGACGAGCCCGAACTTCACCTCGGCCACAATATTGTCGTGCCCGATATCGCCGGGTGGCGCCGCGAGCGCCTATCGGTCCTGCCTGAGACGGCATATCTGGAGACAGCGCCCGACTGGGTTTGCGAGGTGATCTCGGCCTCGACCGAAACCTATGACCGGGTGTCGAAGCGCAGGATTTATGCCGGTGCCGGTGTCTCGCATCTCTGGCTGCTCGACCCGCGCTCCAAGGTTCTGGAGGTCTTCGCGCTCACCGGCGATAGCTGGCTGCTCGTCGACACCTTCCGCGACGGGGACGATGTCGCTGCGCCCCCGTTTGACGTCATGACGTTTTCGCTGAGCGCGCTCTGGCCGCTCGATGTCAAGGGCGAAGCCTCGCCCAACGCGCACTAAAGAATTTCCGGAGAACCGGTTTATGTCGATCAATATCCTGATGCCCGCCCTGTCGCCCACCATGGAGAAGGGCAATCTCGCCAAATGGCACGTCAAGGAGGGCGATGCAGTCGCTCCGGGCGATGTCATTGCCGAGATCGAGACTGACAAGGCGACCATGGAAGTGGAAGCCATCGACGAGGGCACGGTCGCCAAGATCCTGGTTAGCGAGGGAACGGAGGACGTTGCAGTCAACGATGTGATCGCGATCCTCGCTGAGGAAGGCGAGGACGCGGACGCCGTCGAAGCGCCTGCAGAGGAAACTGCGGCACCTCAAAACGGCAAAGGCGCTGATGCGGCGCCTCCGGAACCGAAAGAGACAGAGGGCGGTGAAGCCGTCCCGCGCGAGGGGCTGCACGAAGCCGGCGCCGCGGACAAATCGAAGCCATCTCGCGAGAAGGAGAAGTCGAACGGCAAGTCGTCCGGCCGAATTTTTGCCTCGCCGCTGGCAAAGCGCCTCGCGAAGGAGAAGGGCCTCGATCTGTCGGCACTTTCAGGTTCCGGCCCTCACGGGCGTATTGTCAAACACGACATCGAGGAAGCGGTCGAAAAGGGGGAGGGCAAGGCCGCTGCCCCGGCTGCGGCAGAAGCGGCACCCGCTTCCGCTCCGAAGACGCCGGCTCCGGCCGGAATGAGCGACGAGCAGATCCGCAAAATGTTCGACGAGGGCAGCTACGAAGTCGTGCCGCACGATTCCATGCGGCGCACCATTGCCCGCCGTTTGGTCGAGGCGAAGACCACGATCCCGCATTTCTACCTGACCAGCGATTGCGAGATCGACGCGCTCCTGAAGCTGCGTTCGGAGATCAATGCCGCTGCACCCGTCATCGATGACAAGCCGGCCTATAAGCTGTCTGTGAACGACTTCGTCATCAAAGCGATGGCCATGGCGCTGCAGGCCGTGCCGGAGGCGAATGTCACCTGGACGCAAGAAGCGATGCTGAAGCACGAGGGATCGGATGTCGGCGTCGCCGTCTCGATCCCGGGTGGCCTGATCACGCCGGTGATCCGCGATGCGGAGAAGAAGACACTCTCTGTCATCTCCAACGAAATGAAGGATATGGCGGGACGCGCGCGGCAGCGGAAGTTGAAGCCTGAGGAATATCAGGGTGGAACGACCGCAGTCTCCAATCTCGGCATGTACGGCATCCGTGATTTCGCGGCCGTGATCAATCCGCCCCACGCGACCATCCTGGCCGTTGGTGCTGGCGAAAAGCGGGCCGTCGTCCGTGACGACAGGGTGACTGTCGCTTCGATCATGACAGTGACGTTGTCGACGGACCATCGTGCTGTCGACGGAGCGCTGGGAGCCGAGATGCTTGCCGCTTTCAAACGCTATATCGAGAACCCGATGACGTTGCTGATCTGAGCGGCACAGAATTGATGCGTCTCATAAGTGACCGCCCGCGATTGCGGGCGGGACTGGCGGTTGCCGGCATCCTTGCCGTGACGGCCGCCATCCTCCTCGCCATGGGGCGGATCCCGATCTGCGAATGCGGTCGCGTCGAGCTCTGGTACGGCGATCCGAACGGGCCGGGGAACTCCCAGCACCTGTCGGATTGGTACACGCCCTCGCATATCATCCATGGCTTCTTGTTTTACGGTGCGCTGTGGCTCCTGGCCCGAAATTGGTCCGCGGTCAGGCCGGTCGGCGTGCGTCTCGTCCTGGCGACTTTGGTCGAAGCGGCCTGGGAGATCGTCGAAAATTCGCCCTGGATCATCGATCGCTACCGCGAAGTGACGATCGCCGCCGGCTACAATGGCGACAGCGTCCTCAATTCTCTGTCAGATATCGTTGCGATGATGGCTGGATTCTGGTTCGCACGCATATTGCCCGTTTGGGCGACAGTGTTGATTGCCGTTGCGATGGAGCTCCTGGTCGGATGGCTGATCCGCGACAATCTCACTTTGAATGTGTTGATGCTGTTGTGGCCGCTCGATTCCGTGCGCGAGTGGCAGGCGGGCGCGGCACCCCTTTGAAATCTCGGCTTAAGCTATCTGGACTGGCGTATGGAGCCGGTGATGATCGTGTCTTCGCGATCCTCGCTTGCCGCCACAAGCGCTCCGGCGTCCATCCTCTGCATCGCGAGTTCCGTCGCGAGTTTATCGAGGCTATAGCTGGTGAGCTTGACACCGGCGACTGAGACGACGGCGATCAGCGCTGCAATCAGCGCATATTCGCTCGTACTGTTGCCGGCGTCGTCGCGCCAAAATCGTCTTGCGGAACCGCCCATATCCCATCCCCCAGGTTCTCCACAAGATAGAGAAGAAGCCTTGCAGGATGGTAAACCGCGCGTTTCCGGCAACGGTGAAAATGCGCGAAACATGGTGCGGCAGCTTTTGTCGCGCCCAGAACGTTGCATGCAGCAGGCTGAGATAGCGTGTTGTCGCGTGAGAGGGTCCCGGATGTTTCTGTCGGTTTTCGATATCTTCAAAATTGGCATCGGTCCGTCATCGTCGCACACGATGGGGCCGATGGTTGCGGCGGGACGCTTTCTCAATCTCATCCGTGATGGCGACTGGCCGCGTCCTGCGGGCGTCGAGCCGGCTCGTATCGCCGTCAGCCTGCACGGCTCGCTCGCGTTCACAGGCAAAGGCCACGGCAGCGATCGCGCGATCCTTCTGGGCCTGATGGGCGAGAGCCCTCGAGACATCGATCCGTTCCGCATCGACGAGATCATCGCGGAAGTTCACGAAACCGGGATGGTGACCCCGGCGGGGCACCCGGCCTACCAGTTCAATCCCGGAAATGATCTTGTCTTCGACTTCGAGACGCCGCTCCCGGGCCATGCGAACGGCATGCGGTTTTCGGCTTTTGCCGCCGATGGGCGCCGGCTCGTGCAACAGATCTATTATTCAGTCGGTGGCGGTTTCGTCGTCACCGATGAGGAACTGGCGCGCACCTCCGCTGACGATTCCCCGGTTACCGACACCTCTCCCGTACCTTATCCCTTCGCAAGTGCCAGGGAGATGCTGGCGATGGGAGAGAGCTCCGGGCTCAGCATCGCAGAGATGAAAGAGGCGAACGAGATCGCGCGCGGGCAAGAGAGGCAAGGTCTGGTCTCGGGCGTGGAGCGCATCTGGGACGAGATGCGCGCCTCGGTGGAGCGCGGGCTGTCAGGCGAAGGCGATTTGCCCGGCGGCCTCGGCGTCAGGCGCAGAGCGCGCGAACTCCATGATCGTCTGCAGCATGAGAGCGGTGCCAACGCGCTGCAGCCGCACCGCGTGATGGATTGGCTGAGCGTCTATGCCATGGCGGTCAACGAGGAGAACGCCGCCGGCGGCAAGATCGTCACCGCCCCGACCAACGGGGCGGCGGGGGTCGTGCCGGCGGTCGTCCACTATTACCTCGACCATTGTATCGGAGCATCGCGGGAAGGTGTGCGCACCTTCATTCTGACGGCGGCAGCGATCGGCGGCATCATCAAGCACAATGCGTCGATCTCGGGCGCCGAGGTCGGCTGTCAGGGGGAGGTGGGTTCGGCCTCGGCGATGGCCGCTGCGGGGCTTGCTGCGGCTCTCGGTGCGGCGAATGCGCAGATCGAGAACGCCGCCGAGATCGCGCTTGAACACCATCTCGGTATGACCTGCGATCCAATTGCGGGGCTCGTTCAGGTCCCCTGCATCGAGCGCAATGCGCTGGGCGCGGTGAAAGCCGTCACCGCCGCCTCTCTCGCCATGCGCGGTACCGGCGACCATTTCGTCCCGCTCGACAAATGCATCGAGACGATGCGTCAGACCGGCCGCGATATGCACGAGAAGTACAAGGAGACCTCGAAAGGCGGTCTCGCGGTCAACGTCATCGAGTGCTGACGCCTCGGCTCTGCGTGCCCATGCGGGTCGTGGCTTGGTGCGTAGCCCCGATCGTACGATTTTAGCCTGAAGCGACTGTCGAAGCTGGGGAGGGCGCCGGCTTTCCCCTTCACGGACGAAGCCGTCAGGACTAAATCGAAGGCATGGCGCTGCATCTTCTGAAGCTCTGTGTGGGCGCGGAATCAATCGACGACCTGAAGGACTGGATCGAACGGCGGCTCGCTGAGCGCGAGCGCGCTGGCGAGCCGGCTGAGCATGCCCATGTCACCCGCATGGTGCCGCGTCGCCGCGACGAACTCCTTGCCGGCGGCTCCCTCTACTGGGTCATCAAAGGCAATGTGCAGGTCCGTCAGCGGCTCTCGGATATTCGCGTCTTTCAAGATAGCGAAGGCGTTCAGCGCTGCCGTCTCGTGCTCGATCCGGAATTGGTGCCGACGGCCTGGCAGCCACGACGTGCCTTCCAGGGATGGCGCTATCTGAAACCGGAAGATGCTCCTGCGGATCTCGGCGGCGATGTCGACGGCTTCGGGGAGCTTCCCGCAGAGCTGCGTGGCGAACTCGCCGCCCTCGGCCTGCTTTAGACCGCGATATTGTCGATGAGACGTGTGCCTCCGAGCCAGGCAGCGGCGAGGAGGCGGCCCGGACCATTCGAGAGCTCGGCGAGCGGCTGCAATGTCTCGCTATGTCGGAGCGAGATGTAGTCGACGCGGAAGCCCGCCTCACTCAGCCGCTCTTTGACATCATTGACGGTGCTAGCGACCGGCGCACCGGCGCGCAGAGCTTCTGCTGCTTCTTGCAGAGAGGAATAGATCAGCGGCGCCTTCCGGCGTTCTTCTGCGCTCAGATAGGCGTTGCGCGAGGACAGCGCGAGCCCGTCGGCCTCACGTGCAGTCGGTGCCGCCACGATGCGCGTGGGCAGGCGCAGATCGCTCACCAGCCGCCGAACGACGAGGAGCTGCTGATAGTCCTTTTCACCGAACACCGCCTCGTCGGGAAAGCACGAGATCAGAAGCTTTGAGACGACGGTGGCGACACCTTCGAAGAAGTGTGGCCGGAAATCGCTCTCCAGCCCTTCGCTCGGTCCCCCCACTTTGACAGTCGTGGCGTATCCTGCCGGGTACATTTCCTCGGCACTCGGCGCGAAGACCAACGGCACGCCGACCCTTGCGAGTGCCTCCAGGTCGGCCTCGGGACGCCTTGGATAGCGAGAGAAATCCTCTTCTGGCCCGAACTGCGTCGGATTGACGAAGATGCTCACCACCACCCGGTCGCAGCGTTCTGCCGCAAGCTCCACGAGCTGGAGATGACCGGAATGCAAGGCGCCCATCGTGGGCACCAGCGCGATCGTTTCGTCAGCCGCACGCCAGCTGTCGATCCGGTCCCTGAGATTGGCGATACTCGTCGCGATATCGGGATGCACGTCGATCCTCTGATATGTGAAAGTTGCCGAAGCGGTAATCGGCCGTGCTGGCTTGCGCAAGGTGCCGCGCAGACCACATCCTGCGAAAAGGAGATGCGCAAGGCGATGACCAAGGGCAAAGACATTACGACCCCCGGGCGGGATCTGCCGTCCGAGAAAAACCGCTCGAGCCGCGGAGAGATAGACGCGTTTCTGCAACAGGCGAAAAGCCTTGAACCGGTGAGCGACGCCGCGCGCGGCCGGCTGGTCTTTGCGCTCGATGCCACGATGAGCCGTCAGCCCACCTGGGATCTCGCCTGCGGCTTGCAGGCGGAAATGTTCAAGGCGGCGAGTGATGTCGGCGGCCTGACGGTTCAGCTCGTGTATTTTCGCGGCTTCGGCGAATGCCGCGCCTCCCGCTGGGTTGCCGACCCCGCGGCCTTGCGGGACTTGATGGTCCAGATCGGCTGCCGTGGCGGCAAGACCCAGATCAAAAAAGTGCTCGCCCATACCCGTCGCGAGGCCGAGAAAAGACCAATCGCTGCTCTCGTTTATGTGGGCGATGCGATGGAAGAGGAGGTCGACGAATTGTCGAATATCGCAGGCGAGCTCGGCCTCCTCGGCGTGCGCGCCTTCATGTTTCACGAAGGGCGCGATCCGCGTGCCGAAGCGGCCTTCCGTGAGATCGCGCGCCTGACGCGCGGCGCCTATCTGCCGTTCAATTCCGCCTCGGCTGCGGAGCTCAAAGATCTGCTGGGAGCAGTTGCGACTTACGCGGCAGGCGGCCTCAAAGCCCTGGAAGCATCGGGCTCATCAGCCGCCCGTCGGCTGTTGCCATCGCTGAAGTGAGCTCACGATGATCAGAGGTCTTTTCATCCTGATTGCGGCTCTCGCCGCAATCTATCTGTTCTTTCGCGTCTTCTTGACGGCGTCTCCGGCGAGGCTTGCTGGGACGCTGCGACTGGGGGTGGGGATTGCCTTAGGTCTCGTTGCGCTCGGCCTTTTGATCGTGGGGCAGTTCGCCTTTGCCCTGCCGGTGGCGATCTTTGCGTTCTCGCTTCTGCGCAAGAGCTGGGCTCGGCGAGGAGGGGCTGCAAGGAACCGGTCGACGGTGCGCTCGGCCGGGCTTGAGATGACCCTCGATCATGCGACCGGCGAGCTCGATGGCACGGTCCTGGCCGGGCGCTACGAGGGGCGGGTCTTGTCGGAACTCACGTTTGAGGAACTCACCTTGGTCGCCCACGATATGACGGGCGACCCGGAATCACTCAGGCTTCTGGAAAGTTATCTCGACCGGGCGCATCCCAGATGGCGAGACGACATGCAGGCTGATGCCGACATGGGGGCAGGCCCGGCGAGCGGCTCGAGCGGAATGAGCACGCAGGAAGCCTATGATATTCTTGGGCTTCAGGCGGGCGCCGGCGAGGCGGAAATCCGCCAGGCCCATCGACGGCTGATGAAGCAGGTCCATCCCGACCGCGGCGGCTCCGCCGCTCTGGCTGCCAGAATCAACCAAGCCAAAGATTGGCTTTTGAGAGAACACCGCTGAACTCCGATTACGCAACGAACACTCCAGAGAACGGGGTCAGTTCGGCAGAGCGAGGCAGGAGAAGGATTTGCGCTTCAAGCTTGCGCAGGCAGCGCGGGCCTCGTTCTTTCCGGAAAAGCCGGCGAAGCGGGCCCGATACAGCGTTTCACCGCTCTTTTCGACCGGCTGCGTGAACGGCGTTGCCGATGCGAGCACCGTGCCGCCGTTGCGCTTGGCTTTGTCCAGGAGGGTGCGTGCACCTTCTTCGCTCGGCGTCGCGCCGATCTGGATGTGCCATCCGCCGGGCGCAAGGCGCGGCTCTGAATAGCCCTTCCGGGTCCGGACAGAAACGAGCGGCTCTTCGTCGGCTGCACCTTCAGCCGTGTGCAAGGCGGGTTCACCAAGAGCCGCGGCGCGGCGATCTGCCATCCGCGTGAGGGCGGCAATCGGATCTTCGCCGGCAGCGTCGGATGCGTAGGCGAGGCGGGCAACCTCTGTCGCCTCCTCGATGCGTGCGGCGATCGGGTCATAGCCGCTGGCAAGCTGCCGCGGCGCGGCAGGCCTGTCGGCCGGGGCCGAGACGGCGAGGATGGCGGCCTGCGCTGAGTCGCCGCTGCTGATGCCGGGAGCGGCCGAGGCAAAGGCCATCGTGGGCGCTAGCGCCGGACGCGCATGCGGCAGCCGCGACGGTTCCGGGACATGGGCCACGACCATCGGCGCAGTCCTGAGGCCGGGCTTCGCATCGTCGAGATAGCGATGGATGAGATCGACCATATGGGAGTTGCGGGAGGCGCCGCTGCGTCCGCCCATCACCACGGCGATGATATGGCGACCGTCGCGCTCAACCGACGTGACGAGGTTGAAACCGGAGGCGCGGGTGTAACCGGTCTTGATACCGTTCATGCCGTTCACCTTGCCGAGAAGATGATTGGTGTTGCGGTATGTGCGGCCTTTCCAGGTGAAGGTGCGGGTGCCGAAATATTTAAAATAGCGAGGGAAGCGATCGTGGAGCGCGAGGCCGAGGCGGGCCATGTCGTGCGCGGTGGTCATCTGCTCGGAGTTCGGCAGGCCGTTCGCCGTGCGAAAGGTGGTGGAGATCATTCCGAGGCTATGCGCTTTCGAGGTCATCTTGCGGGCGAAAGCCGCTTCGGAGCCCGAGATGTTCTCAGCCACGACCACGGCGACGTCGTTTGCCGATTTCACGCAGAGAGCCTTGATGGCATCTTCGACCCGGATCGTCTGGCCCGGGCGCAAACCGAGCTTGGAAGGCGGACGGCTCGCCGCTTCCTTGGAGACCTTGAGCTGGCTGTTGAGGCTGAGACGACCGCTGTCGAGCTCCTCGAAGAGGAGGTAGAGGGTCATCATCTTCGTCAGGGATGCAGGATAACGCAGCTCATCGGCGCGATCCTCATAAAGGATGCGCCCGGTCTTTGCGTCCATCACGAGACCAGCGTATTTCTCATTGGCCGAGGCGCTGCCTGCGAAAGCAACAAGGAATACCGCCACGGCAATGGTCACCCATGTGCCTGAGCGCAAGATTCCTTCGACCGGATTTAGACGACCCTGTCTCAATTTTGACCCCACTGACGTCAGCCGCACGGGAGCCTATGACGCCGCTACCCCTTGATCCTCCGTGCTTATGCTTGCCCCAAGCTAGGAGGAGCGTCGTTACCGGACGGTAAACAGACGCCATTTTGATTGCACTGAATTGCGTGCGAATGGCAACCGGGCGGAAGCCTTTTTCATGTTGCGCTGCAACATATCGCTTGCGAATTTTGTGCGATGCACATATATGGAAGTCACGCATCAGCGGAGCCAGACGATAGGCCCGTGTAGCGCCACTTACTTGGGGGTTTGTGATGACCAACGCATTTGAAGATTTGCAGAAGATGAGCACGCTCGGCATGGACAAAGCGATGCAGAGCTTCGGCCTGGTGTCGAAGCGGATGCAGGCCATTGCCGCGGAAACGGCGGATTATTCCAAGAAGTCGTTCGAGGACACGGCGGCTCACGTGGAAAGCTTGATGGGCGTCAATTCGCTCGACAAAGCGATCGAAGCCCAGACGCAATATGCCCGGTCGAGCTACGAGGGCGCCGTTGCTCAGGCAACCCGCATTGGCGAGCTCTACGTCGACCTCGCCCGCGACATGATCAAGCCGTTCGAGGACTTCGCTGCAAAGCGCGCCTGAACGAGACGCCAGACTTTCCAGTCTCTCAAAGCCCGGCCTCGGCCGGGCTTTTTTGTTGCCCGGTTTACGCGGAGGCATGTCGCCCGTGACATGTCACAGCCAACCGGGCGTTTTTCATTTCCTGCATCCCCACCCCTACCCACCGCCCCATTACGGCTCTAACATTCTCGTCGTGCCTACCTAAATAAGGCTGGCAGGAGGGTATGATCAGGGGAGACCGAGGCGTTTCATGGCCAAAGACGACCGCGACGATTCCGGCAACAAAAATGGCACCGGGACGGTTGTCGTCACAAAGACGAAGCCGAAGACCCAGCGTCCGAACCTCTACCGCGTCCTTCTCCTCAACGACGATTACACGCCGATGGAGTTCGTCGTGCACGTTCTGATGCGTTTCTTCCAGAAGAACCAGGAAGCCGCGACGCAGATCATGCTTCACGTGCACAACAACGGCGTCGGCGAGTGCGGCGTGTTCACTTACGAGGTGGCAGAGACAAAAGTGACTCAGGTGATGGACTTTGCACGCCAGCACCAGCATCCTCTGCAATGCGTAATGGAAAAGAAGTAGCGAACGGAGTCGATCGGAAGGGCTAAGACGTGCCATCATTTTCCCGCTCACTGGAGCTGGCGCTGCACAGAGCGCTCGCTTCGGCAAACGAACGTAGTCAGGAATACGCAACGCTTGAGCATCTGCTCTTGGCGCTCGTAGATGACAAAGACGCCGCCGCCGTCATGCGTGCTTGCGGCGTCGATCTGGACCGGTTGAAAGCTGATCTGACGGAATACGTCGATACAGAGCTTGCCAACCTCGTGAGCCAGACGGAGGACGATTCAAAGCCGACAGCCGGCTTCCAACGCGTCATCCAGCGTGCCGTCATCCACGTTCAATCCTCCGGCCGTGAAGAAGTGACGGGAGCCAATGTGCTCGTTGCGATCTTCGCGGAACGGGAGAGTCATGCGGCCTATTTCCTGCAAGAGCAGGACATGACGCGCTACGATGCGGTGAATTATATCTCGCACGGCATTGCGAAACGTCCCGGCCTTTCTGAGCCGCGGCCGTCGAAGGGCGCTCCGGAGACCCCGGGGAAGGCCGCGCCGGACGAGGAAGGCGAGGCTTCCGCCGGCAATGCGCTCGACGCCTGGTGCGTGAATCTCAACGAAAAGGCGATCCGCGGGAAAATCGATCCCCTGATCGGCCGTGAAGGCGAGGTGCGGCGTACCATCCAGGTCCTGTGCCGCCGCTCGAAGAACAATCCTCTCTATGTGGGCGATCCCGGCGTCGGCAAGACGGCCATCGCCGAGGGGCTGGCCAAGCGCATCGTGGACGGCAATGTGCCGGACGTTCTCAAGGACGCCACGATCTTTGCTCTCGACATGGGTGCTCTCCTGGCCGGCACGCGCTATCGCGGTGACTTCGAGGAGCGTCTGAAGCAGGTCATCAAGGAGATCGAGGCTTTCCCGGGCGCCGTGATGTTCATCGACGAGATCCACACCGTGATCGGTGCGGGTGCAACGTCGGGCGGTGCGATGGATGCGTCGAACCTCCTGAAGCCGGCTCTGGCTTCCGGTTCCATTCGTTGCATCGGCTCCACCACCTACAAGGAATATCGTCAGTTCTTCGAGAAGGACCGGGCGCTTGTCCGGCGCTTCCAGAAGATCGACGTGAACGAGCCGTCGATCCCGGACACCGTCGACATCCTCAAAGGCCTCAAGCCGTATTTCGAGGAGCATCACGAGGTTCGCTACACCAACGATGCCATCCGCACGGCGGTGGAGCTCTCGGCCCGCTATATCAACGACCGAAAGCTCCCCGACAAAGCGATCGATGTCATCGACGAGAGCGGTGCCTCGCAGAAGCTGATGCCGGAGAGCCGGCGCAAGAAGCTGATCGGCGTGAAGGAGATCGAATCCACGATTGCGACGATGGCGCGAATCCCGCCGAAGTCGGTTTCGAAAGACGACGCGGAAGTGCTCCAGCATCTGGAGACCAATCTGAAGCGCGTCGTGTTCGGGCAGGAGCAGGCGATCGAAGCGCTTTCCTCGGCGATCAAGCTCGCGCGTGCGGGCTTGCGTGAACCGGAGAAGCCGATCGGCAACTACCTCTTCTCCGGCCCGACCGGTGTCGGCAAGACGGAAGTCGCGCGTCAGCTCGCGGACCTTCTCGGCGTGCATCTCCTGCGATTCGATATGTCGGAATATATGGAAAGGCACACCGTCTCGCGTCTGATCGGTGCGCCTCCAGGCTATGTCGGCTTCGACCAGGGCGGCATCCTGACGGATGGCATCGACCAGCACCCGCATTGCGTGCTCCTGCTCGACGAGATCGAGAAGGCGCATCCGGATATCTTCAATATCCTTCTGCAGGTGATGGATCACGGCAAGCTGACCGATCACAACGGCAAGCAGGTCGACTTCCGCAACGTCATTCTCATCATGACGACCAATGCGGGGGCCGCCGATATGGCCAAGCCGGCAATCGGGTTCTCATCGAGCAAGCGCACCGGTGACGACGAGGAGGCGATCAACCGCCTGTTCACGCCGGAATTCCGCAACCGCCTCGACGCGACGATCGCGTTCGGCGCGTTGCCGCCGGCGGTGGTCAATATGATCGTGCAGAAGTTCATTCTGCAGCTCGAGGCTCAGCTCGGCGACCGCGGTGTGACCTTCGAGCTCGACGAGGCGTCCACGACCTGGCTTGCCGAGAACGGCTACGACGAGCGGATGGGCGCGCGCCCGCTTGGCCGCCTCATCCAGGAGGTGATCAAGAAGCCGCTGGCCGAGGAAGTGCTGTTCGGGCGCTTGCAGAAGGGCGGCATCGTCAAGGTGACGGTCGAGGAGAAGGAAGACGGGAAGACCGGTCTGAAGCTCGAATCGATCCCCGACGAGAATGCCCGGCCGAAGCCGAAGCCTGCGCTCAAGAGCAAGACCTCGCGTCGTGCCAAGGCGGAAAGCAAGAAACCGCCGAAAAAGGGCGGAGGCTCCGTGCCGAGCGTGCCTTTGAAGGTGGAGTAATACCCTCAAAGAGGACGATGGACCTCAGGCCCATTGTCCTCTTCTCCACAGCGAGCCGGTCCGCCTTCTGGCGTACCGGCTTTTCCATGTAGTGTCCGGCGATCTCCCGCTCCGGACGTTTCCCTATCCTCCCGCCATCTGCCGAAGAATGCAGGAGACAATGCGCAACGAAGACACAGGCCTGCGCTGGTTCCTGCGTGGTGTCGGCGGCATCGTTTCGGTGCCCGCCTTCATTCTCATGGCGTCCTTTATCGGCTTCGGAGTCTTGTGCCGGGAATCCGGAATCACGCTCGGGGAAGCCGTCTTCATGACAGGCTTCGTGTGGGCGTTGCCGAGCCAGCTCGTGCTCGTGGGCGCCATCGCCGCGGGAACGCCCGTTCTTGTCGCGGGCCTCGCCGTCGCTCTTTCTGCCATTCGCCTCATGCCGATGACGGCGGCGTGGGTGCCGCTTGTACGTGGCCCGAAGACCCGCAAATGGCAGCTCATCCTTATGTCTCACTGCGTCGCGGTAACGGCCTGGGTGTGGAGTGTGATGCGCCTGCGCGACACGCCGCCGGACAAGCGCGCGGCTTATTTTGCCGGTTTCGGCGCGACGCTCATTTCGGTGAATGTCTGCATTACGGCGGTCAGCTATGTCAGCGCGGCCGCTCTGCCGCCACTGTTGGCAGCCGGCCTCTTTTTTCTCACGCCGATCTATTTTCTGACCGCTCTGACGGCCTCGGCACGCCAAGCCGCGGAGCGTCTCGCTCTCGCATTCGGTCTCGTTCTCGGGCCGCTTTTGCGGGCGTCCGGGCTCGGCTTCGACCTTCTTTGGGCGGGAGTGATCGGCGGCACTCTGGCTTTTGCAGGACACAAGCTTCTGTTGCGTTCTAAGAAGGCCGGCACGTGACGCAAAGCGATCTCGGGCCCTATCTCTTCATTCTCGTGGCCGGGACATTCGCCACCGATGTGTGGCGCTGGCTCGGTGTCCTCGTCGGCGCGCGCCTCAAGGAAGAATCGGACCTTCTCTTGTGGGTTCGTGCCGTCGCGACGGCACTCGTCGCAGGCGTCATCGGCAACCTGATCGTATCGCCGAGCGGGGCTCTGTCTGAAGTGCCTCTTTTGATCCGTCTGGCGGCGGGCCTTTTCGGCTATGTGGCCTTCTGGCTCGGTCGGAAGAGCGTGCTTGTCGGGGTGCTCGCCGCAGAGGCGGCGCTGCTCGGCGCCGCCTGGGCTTTCAGCGCGCCGTAATCAAGCTCCGCCGAGTGCGGCCTTGATCTTTACCGCCTGCTCCTGGAGCACAGCCTGATCGGCCATGTCGCCGCTATGCGGCTTCAGCTCGACACCCTCGAAGCGCGGCAGAACGTGGAAGTGTGTGTGAAAAATCACCTGACCGCCGGCGGGTTCTGAAAACTGGCTGATCGTGAGACCGTCGGCTTCGAAGGCCTTGACCACGGCCCGACCGAGCCTTTGCACAGTGGCCATCACATTCTGCAGATCTTTAAGATCGATATCGAGAATGTTGCGTGACGGCGCTTTCGGAATGACCAGGCAGTGACCGTCGCCACGGGGCATGATGTCCATGATGGCGAGCGTGTGGTCGTCCTCGAAGAGCTTGATGGCCGGGATCTCACCACGCAGGATTTTGGCGAAGACGTTGTCGTTGTCGTAGGGCTGGCTCATTGCGCGCTCCTTGAATATGCCGCTGGGCTCGCCTCAAGCCTCTCCCTTTCGGAATGGCGTGTGCTCGGCGAGGATGCGATTTTCCAATTCCACGTGTCGCCGCTCGCTGGCAAGGTAATCCGCCACGGCGCGACGAAATCTCGGTTCGGCGATGAGATGAGCCGAATAGGTGGTGACTGGGACATAGCCGCGGGCGAGCTTGTGGGGTCCCTGAGCACCCGCTTCCACACGCGTGAGCCCATGCGCCAGGGCGTAGTCGATCGCCTGATAGTAGCAGAGCTCGAAATGCAGGCAGGGATGCTCTTCGATGCAGCCCCAATAGCGCCCGTACAGCGTCTCGCTTCCGATAAAGTTGAGAGCGCCAGCGACGTAGCAACCGGCGCGCCTGGCGAGGATCAAGACAATCTGGTCGGCCATACGTTCGCCGATCAGTGAGAAGAATTTTCGATTGAGATAGGGATGGCCCCATTTGCGGGCGCCGGTGTCCATATAGAATTCGAAGAAGGCGTCCCAATGTGCCTCGGTGAGGTCGGAGCCCCTGACCCACTCAACCTCGATCCCGTCCTCCAGGGCCTCGCGGCGTTCCTTGCGGATGCCCTTGCGCTTGCGCGAGGAGAGGTCGCCCAGAAAATCGTCGAACGTCTCATAGCCCTTGTTCGTCCAGTGAAACTGTTGGTCCGTACGGACGAGGTAGCCGACGTCTTCAAGTTCTGACGCCTCCGCCTCCGGCAGAAAGGTGACATGGGCCGAGGAAGCATCGTGCAGACGGGTGACTTCGGCAATGCCGGCCGCAAGGATTTGGCGCCGTGCCTCGGCTTCGGCACCCGGTGCCACGAGAAGGCGGCGGCCGGTGGCTGGGGTGAAGGGGACCGACACCTGGATCTTCGGATAATAGCGGCCGCCAGCCCGCTCGAAAGCGTCTGCCCAGCCGTAGTCGAAGACGTATTCGCCCTGCGAGTGGCTTTTCAGATAGCACGGGACAACGCCCCAGATCTCGCCGCTCTCACCGCCTGCAACGAGATGACGGGGCGCCCATCCGGTGCGGGCCGTCGCGCAGCCGGCCCGTTCCAGCGCCTCCAGAAAGTCCCAGGACAGGAAGGGGTTGAAATCGGTGCCCGGCGGATTGGCGCAGCGATCCCACGCGGAGCGATCGATCTCGCTCAAGCCGGAGATCACACGCAGATTGATGGAAGAGGAGCCGTTCTCCATGCCGGCAATGGTAATGCGAAAGAAGCCTGCCGCAATGGCGAGACGGCAAGAATCGCATGAAGCTTCTCAGGCCAAGAAACCTTCGAACGTGATCTGGTCGCTCCACCTTTCGGCGGTCTCCCGCTGCCTTTGACTCCGGACGGTCCAGCAGATGAGCGGTTTGTTCGGCGCGATATGCCGGAAGAGTGGCGCAAAATGAGGAAGGTCGGCGACCCGGCACGAGGCGAAATCGAGGCCCAGTCGTTGGATCGCCGCGATATGGCAATGGCAGGCGGTGACGTTGCCTTCGAGGGTCAGGCCGAGCGGACGCGCAGCAGTCACCCGCTGCATATCGTGGAGCAAAAAAGGATCGAACGACATGATGGCGAGCGGGCCATCGTAATCTCTCACCGCTTCGCCGATCACCTCCGCAAATCCCGCATCCCGCGACGGGATGCTTTTCAGCTCAAGGACGATCGGAACGCGGCCCGCCACGAGCGAGAAGAGGTCGGAAAGCCTCGGGATGGTCTCTTTGGTGCCCGAAAGCCGAAGGGGCAGCAGATCCTCCGCCTTCCGATCGCGAAACGCGCCCTCGGCCCCGGTTATGCGCGCCAGCTCGTCGTCATGAAAGACCATTGCGACGCCGTCGGCAGAGGGATGTGCATCACATTCGATTCCGTAGCCATGCTCGATCGCGGCCTCGAAAGCCGCGAGTGAGTTTTCAGGCCGACCCTTCGAGACGTCGTGCAGACCGCGATGGGCGAGGGGATGCGAGGCGATGAACGAGAGGGAGCCGAAATCCGACATGGCTTCAGCCAATCGCGACGATGGCTTCGATCTCGACCGCTGCATCGAGCGGTAGCGCGGGCACGCCGACTGCCGAACGGGAATGCGTCCCGCGCTCGCCCAGGACCTCTACGAGGAGATCGGAGGCGCCGTTGATCACGAGATGCTGTTCGGTGAACGACGGATCGCTGGCCACGAAGCCGGTGATCTTCACAAGAGCACCGAGCCTGTCCCAATCGCCCTCGAGTGCGGCACTGATCTGCGCCAGAATATTGATGGCGCACAGACGGGCTGCCTTTTGGCCGTCCGCCACCGCGAGTGCGCCGCCGAGCTTGCCTGTCACGGCGAGCTGGCCCGCTTCCATCGGCAGCTGGCCGGAAATGAACAGGAGGTCTCCGTGACGGCTGTAAGTCTTGTAATTGGCCGCAGGTGCCGCTGCCTTCGGCAGTGTGATGCCCAGCGATTCCAGCTTGTCCGTAACGTTCATCTCATATCTCCCGCACGTTGCGCACTGCAGTCTAATCGGTTGATTTTCTGACAGTCGCGTTCATTCTGAAGGCCGAAGCGAAAGCCGTCTCGGTTTCGCCGCACTCCTGGTCTTGAAGCCGCCCATGCAGACGATCCGCCCTGTTCATCTTGCTGTCGCGATGCTTGCCGTGGGTTTTGTGACCGCGGCAACGCCTCTGCCTGCCCCTCAGCCGGTGGATGCGCCAGTGCCGCATCGCGCCGTCTACGCCATCACGCTGGCGAAGTCGACGGATGCCTCAGGCATCACCGATGCTCGCGGGCGCATGGTGTTCGAGGTCTCTGGCAACGCCTGCGAAGGCTATACGATGACGCAGCGCCTCGTCGTCAATCTGGTCGGCGGAGAGGGGGGAGACCGTCTCCTCGACTTCCGTGTGTCGACGTTCGAAGACGGGCAGGGCGGGCTCTACCGCTTTTCCTCAGACACCTATCTCAATGATCAGGTGGTCGAGCAGATCGAGGGCGTGGCGCACCGACAGAACGGCAAAGTGGTTGTCGATCTCACGACGCCAAAGGACAAGACGGTCGAACTTGGCACAGCCCCGCTTTTCCCCGGTCAGCATCTCAATGCGCTGCTTGCTGCCGCCCGAACCGATCAACGGTTCTTGTCGAGCGTGATTTATGAAGGTTCGGGCTCGGGTGAAACGGCGGACACGGCGACCGCAGTCATCGGTCTGCCGGACAAACTGACGGCCGAGGCCGCTCCTTCTGGTCTGCCCGACAGTCCGCTCGTCAAGTGCCGGCACTGGCCGGTATCGGTCGCCTACTTCAAGGATGGCGAAGAAGCGAAGCCCGAAAGCGGTGAAGAAATGCCATCTTATCAGATGAGCTTCACCCTTTACGAGAACGGTGTCACGCGCAATCTGGTAATGGATTATGGCGACTACGTTCTCAACGGAGAGCTGGAGCGGATTGAGCCGCTCGCCAGCAAGTCCTGCAAGAGCCAATAGCGCAGCTCCGAAAAAGCACAGGATCAGATGCGTGTGTCGCCTTCTCGCTTCTTGGGCTTTCCCGCCTCGAAGGTGAGGCCGAAATCGACGCCGTGCGCTCCGAATTTCGCGCGGATTCGGTCGATCGCTTCTTCCACCTGAGCGCGGCGGCCGGCTTCTGGATCGAGAAGATCGAGCGGGTCGGCCCGCGCGGCATCCTGAAGCTCGCTGACGCCGATACCGAGAAGCCGGTAGGACGAACCGCCGATCTCTTTCAGAAGAAGCTCACGCCCGTTGCGAAAGATCTTGTCGGCAAGAGACGTTGGATCGCTGAGGGCGCGGCTGCGGGTCAGTGTGCGAAAATCAGATGTCTTGAGCTTGAGGACGACGGTCTGGCCCGCAAGCATCTTTTCCTTGAGCCGCGCCGAGACCTTTTCGGAGAGCCGCCGCAGGACGGGCATCAACTCACCCTCGAGGGCGAGGTCGGTTTCGAATGTGGTTTCGGCCGAAATGCTCTTCGCTTCTCTCTCGGACTTGACGGGCCGGGCGTCGTGACCCTGCGAAAGCTGGGCGAGCCGCAATCCCATGGCGCCATAGCGGCGTGCGAGAACGCTTTCCTCCATGCTTTGGATCTGGCCGATCGTGGCAATGCCGTCTTTCTCCAGCCGGCGCTGCATGGCGGCCCCCACGCCCCAGATGACCGACACCTTTTGCCGGGCGAGAAAGGCCATCGTTTCGTTGCGACCGAGAACGGAAAAGCCGCGTGGCTTGTCGAGATCGGAGGCGATCTTGGCGAGGAACTTGTTGTGGCTGAGGCCGACCGAGACGCTGATGCCGATCTCTCTCTCCACCCGCTGCGCAAAGGCGGCGAGAACCGCCGCTGGCGGGGCATGATGCAGCCTTTCCGTTCCCGAGAGATCGAGGAAGGCTTCGTCGATCGAGAGCGGTTCGACGGCCGGCGTCAATTCCAGCATCATGGCGCGGACGTCGCGGCCGACAGCGGCGTACTTTGCCATATCCGGACGGATGACGATGGCTTCGGGGCAGAGCTGTCGCGCCTTGAACATCGGCATGGCCGAACGTACGCCCTTGATTCGGGCGACATAGCAGCAGGTCGAGACGACGCCCCTTTTGCCTCCACCGATGATGACGGCGTGATCGGCGAGGCTTGGATCGTCGCGCTTCTCGATCGCGGCATAGAAGGCGTCGCAGTCGACATGGGCGATCGCAAGCTCAAAGAGTTCGCCATGCTGGATGGCCCGGGGGCTGCCACAGGCCCGGCAGCGCGACAAGGACACGTCATAGCGGGCGAGGCAGTCGCGGCACAAAGTCTTTGAGGAAGCCCCTTCCACGGTCCCGCTCATCCCACCTGCGGCAGTTCTTTGGCCCCCAATTGGCGCGCTGCTTCGACGACTTCCTCCGGGTGCAGCTTTGCGGCTTCGGCGAAATCGAAAAGGTCCGGCTCATGCGCCAATAGAAAGCTCAACGTGCCGGCGAGGAAACCGGGCTCGCTCGCGGCTTGTCGAAGGCCGTCGGGCCGCAAACCTGTGAGGTCGAGATAACGTCCAAGCAGGTCTGGCCTGGAGGCGATATGGCCGAGGGCCATCACCGCGATTTCCTCGGCGCGGTCTCTGGATATTCGGCGGGCTCTGATCATGTTGTGTTTGCCTTTCCTTAAAAGGCTTATGTCAAATTATGCGCGGTTTCGGCGGATCCTCAACCGCTTCGACCCATCGTCCAAAGAGGCGTATTCATGCCGAAGACAGTCATGATCGTTGAAGACAATGAGCTCAATATGAAGCTCTTCAACGATCTTTTGAGGGCCAAGGGCTACGGGACTCTCCCCATGCGCAACGGGTACGAAGCGCTGGAGACACTGAAGACCGAACGGCCCGATCTCATCATCATGGACATCCAGCTGCCGGAGATTTCGGGACTGGAGGTCACCCGCCTCATCAAACAAGACGATGAGCTGAAGCACATTCCCGTTATCGCTGTAACAGCTTTCGCCATGAAGGGCGACGAGGAGCGTATACGGCAAGGGGGGTGCGAAGGCTATTTGTCGAAGCCGATCTCTGTCGCCTCCTTCATCGAAAACGTTCGCAATTACATCGGCGACGCATGAGGGCTGAACCGTGACAGCGCGTATCTTGGTCGTCGATGATGTTGCTGCGAATGTAAGGTTGCTCGAAGCGCGGCTTCAGTTGGACTATTTCGACGTCCGGACCGCTCTTTCCGGCGAGGCCGCCCTCGAGATCGCCTCGCGCGAGCGTCTCGATCTCATTCTTCTCGACGTGATGATGCCGGGGCTGACCGGTTTCGATGTCTGCAAGGCGCTCAAGAACCAGGCCGAAACGGCCGATATTCCGGTCATTATGGTGACCGCCCTCGATTCTGCGGAAGACAAAGTCAAAGGGCTCCGCTGTGGGGCCGACGATTTTCTGACCAAGCCCGTGAGCGAGATCGAACTCCTCACTCGGGTGCGCAGCCTGGTGCGGCTGAAGAGTGTGACGGACGAGCTCAATCTGCGCGCCGCTGCCATGCAGTCTGTCGGGGTCGATTCGCGAGCCATCTTCACGAGCCCGCAGCTCAAAGGGTCGCGGATTCTGGTCGTCGATGACCGGGAAAGTTCCACCCGCCATCTGCGCAAGGCGCTTGGCCGCGAGGTCGACGCCGATTTTGTTTCCACGGCTCCGGAGGCTCTCGCGGCTGTCGAGACCTCGGTCTACGACCTTCTCATCGTCAGCCTTTCGTTGTCGGGTCAGGACGGTCTGCGCTTATGCTCGCAGATCAAATCGATCGATCATCTGCGTTACGTTCCCATCCTCATCGTTTCCGACCCGGACGAAAGCGCGAAGCTGCGTCGCGCGCTCGACTTCGGGATAAACGATTACATCGTTCGCCCGCTTGACGAAGCAGAACTCCGCGCGCGTGTGACGACCCAGTTGCGGCGCAAACGTTATTCGGACCGGCTGCGTTCGATGGTCACCAACGCCGTTGAGCTGGCGATTACCGATCCCCTGACCGGATTGCACAACCGCCGCTATCTCGACAGCCATCTCGTGTCGCTACTCAGCCGTTCGGTCGAGCACGGCAAGCCGGTCTCCATCCTTCTTTTCGATATCGACTTCTTCAAGAGCATCAACGACCGTTATGGCCATGATGCCGGCGATGACGTGTTGCGGGAGTTTTCCACGCGCCTGCGGAAAGGCGTGCGTGGCATCGACCTCATCGTCCGATTCGGGGGAGAAGAGTTCCTCGTCGTCATGCCGGAGACGGCCATCGAGCAGGCTGTGATGATTGCCGAGCGCCTGCGCGGCGATGTCGAGGCGGAGCCGTTCACCACCCGCGAAGGGCAAAAGCTCCCAGTGACCGTGAGCATCGGCTTGTCGCGCTTGGAAGGGCCCGAGGACACTCCGGGCAAACTCATCAAACGCGCCGACAAGGCGCTCTACGAGGCGAAAGCCGCAGGCCGTAATCGCGTGGCGCAGGCCGCTTGAGCGACATGCCGTAAGATCCGGCGACGTCCGCCGGGCGATCCTGCCTTGTCTGACCATTTCGATGGCCCGCGCTTTGTGCGCAGTTGTCCCCAACTTTCGGGGATAGAGTAAGGGGCTATAAAATAAGCGCTTTTCCCTTGGTAGCGACAGTCTGTTCCATTTTGGTACAATTGTGCACGTTAGAATTTACCAATTGTTTACCGCGGACTGGATTCGCACCGTTCCTTGCGTTCAATTGCATACTGAGCCCAACGATCGGGTTTAGAGTTTTGCGAGATACCCCATGGACTTGCTCAGGTCCGCCGCATCTCCTGGGCGCCGTGGGGTCGGCCGGTCCGGCCGCGACACGTGGCCTCCTCGATTGTCGCGACCGGCCGGCCACATTTTCCAAGCCAGCAGCCGAATGCACAAAAAGAAAGGCGCCCCGCAGGGCGCCTTTCTTGAATCCGCTGATGCAGCGAAGCTACTTGATCTTCGCTTCCTTGAAGACGACGTGCTTCTTGAGCTTCGGATCATATTTCCGCTTCGTCATCTTCTCGGTCATCGTGCGCGCATTCTTCTTGGTGACATAGAAGGTGCCTGTACCTTCTTCGCTCACCAGACGAATCTTAATGGTCGCGGCCTTGGCCATCGCTTCAGTCCTTGCTCAATGGCGGGAATTTGAGGGTGACATGACCCCTCTGGCTTCGGAAGTCAAGGCGTCTCGGTGCGCGAACGCACCAGGCGTGCCGCGGCGATGATGCAATAGGCGCCGAAGGCAGCCCCGATCGCGATTGGGAAGCCGGTCGTGGGCATGCGATTCATGGCATCGCCCACCATGACGGGCCCGATCAGCATCCCGAGAGCATAGCAAAAGACGAACGCGGAATTGGCAGAGGCGAGGTCACCTCCGGAGAATCGCGCCGCAAGATGTGCCAGGCCGACGGTGTAGAGGCCCGCCGAGGCTCCACCCCAAAGAAACAGGACCGCGGCAAGCACAAGCCAGTTTGCCGTCGCCGCACTCGCGATCACCATGCCGATGCAGCCGACCACTCCGCAGACGAGCAGAATCAGGCGCTTGTCGATCTTATCGGCGACGAGACCGAGCGGGATCTGGAAGACGACATTGCCGAGCGTCATCGCCGAGGCGAGCAGCGGAAAAATGGCTGGCGCATATCCAAGATGCTGGCCCCAGAGCGGAAGGAAGGCAAAGCCGGACGATTCGGCCATGGCGAAGACGAGCACGCCGAACGTCGCGATCGGGACCGCGAAAATGAAAGAGAAGAATGAACCGGAGGGCTTCTCGGAGAAATCGGGCGACACATCGCGTGCGAGCCAAGTCGGTATGACGGCGATCACGAACAGCGCCGAGCCGAGGAAGAAGGGAAGGGGGCTGGAGAGCCCCGTGATCGAGATCAGAACCGGCCCGAAGGCGAATCCGATGGACAGGCAGGTGGCGTAGATGCCCATGACGATGCCGCGTCGATGATGCGGCGTCACGGCGTTGATCCAAAATTCCGACAACGCGAAGCAGATCGACACGCACATGCCGTAGACGAACAGCAAGACGAAAAGGATGGGCAGGGCCGTCACGTACCATGCGAAAGGGATGAGGCACGCCGCTGCCGGCAGAAGATAAGAGATGGTTCTCGCGGTTCCGAAGCGGTGTGCAATCCGGGGGGCATATGGGGTCGAAAACAGAGCGGAGAGTGCGAGGGTTGCCACCAGAAAGCCGATCGTCCGCTCCGACACGCCGCGACCGGACAACGTCAAGGCAACGAGAGGAGACAACAGGCTGATCGCCGTGCCCACGGCAATCATGGTGGAAATCGCCGCGATCGCGCCCCTGGTCAGCCCCAGTGCTGCGAGGCGTCCGCCGAGCGCGGTGCTGAAGCTCACCCCAAAACTCCTAGAGAATCTCGCTCTGTCTGCGACCGTAATGCATAAAATGGAAGGGAACGCCAGCTCCCGGCTGCAGGTCGGGATCCTCATCCAGGCGTCCTGCAAGATCCGTCAGGACGCGCCGGGTGATATTTGCAAGTCCGGTTTCGTGGGCCTCTTCGAATGTCAGCCAGCGCGGCTCCAACAATTCTTTGTCGAGGCTCTCCTGACGGCCCACGACGGCATCTTCGAACACCGCAAAGAAGCGTGCATCGAAGCGCCTTGTCAGGCCCGGCGGCGTGATGGCCCGGGCAATCAGACGCATTGGAGAAAGTGAGGGAAGGGCGCCTGCATCCGTAAAGGCACGCCATGCCGGATTGGATGGCCTTGCCCCATCGACTGCCGGTTCGGCTTTCTCGCCGACAATGTATCCGGTCTCTTCAAAGGTCTCTCGGATTGCAGCAAGCGCGAGCGCACGCGCCTGGCGGTGTGTCGCGCATCCGGCTCGCCCGGCCTTCAGTTTTGCCGCAACCACCGGGTCGAGATCGCTCGCCATCACCGCTGAATAGTCGCTTCGCTCGACGCGCCCGCCCGGGAAGACATACTTGCCGGGCATGAAGGCGTGGTGTTCGGAGCGCTTGCCCATGAGGACGCGCCATTTGCCTCTCTCGCCGCTGAGAATGATCAAGGTGGCGGCGGGTTTCGGGCGCAGCCGAGGCGGCTTTTCTAACGCCTGTTGCGGCTGTTCGAGCGATTGCGATGCGCTCATTGCCAGGCCGTATCGACGTTCTTGTCGGCGGCATCAGCGTTCTCCGGATCGAAGCCGTGCATCCGAAGCGCCCATTGGAGGCCGATCACGCCGCCTTTGACCGGACGCAGAAGGGCAAGCGAGAGAAGCGTGGCGAGCGGCACCCACAGCGCCATGTGCACCCAGATCGGAGGTTGAAACATCAGCTCCACGGCAAGCGCCAAGGCCACGATCACATGTCCTACGATGAGAATGATGAAATAGGGCGGGGCATCGTCGGCGCGATGGTGATACAGCTCTTCGCCGCAAACCGCGCAGGTGTCGGGCACCGTCAGGAAGCCACGGAAGAGGGAACCTTTTCCGCATTGCGGACACCGGCCGGCAAGCCCCCGGAGAATGGAGCCGATCACTGGGCGTGGTCGCTTCATACGTGTCCTTTCCGCTATTTGCGTTTTCGGGACGGGGCTCCCCTTTTGGGACTTCGGGGTCCCCGTGGCCTCGTGGTGCCAGGGCGTTTGCGTCCGGCATTGTTGTGCCCCGAGGGCCTTCCGCCGGGCTTGCCGCGTGTGCCCTCGCTGAGCATCTCAAGCCTCAGATCGCCGGCATAGGGCGTCGCCTCGGCAAGCCGCACCTCGACACGGTCGCCGAGCTGATAGGTCGTGCCGCTGTCGGCTCCATAGAGCCGGTGCAGCGCTTCGTCATAGATGAAGAACTCGCTGCCGAGAGTGGAGATCGGCACGAAGCCGTCCGCGCCGCTTTCTTCCAGTTCGACGAAGAGACCGGCTCGGGTCACGCCGCGGATGCGACCGAAGAAGCGTGCGCCCACTCTTTCCGAGAGCCAGGAGGCCACCAGACGGTCGAGCGTATCTCGCTCGGCCGTCATGGCGCGGCGCTCGGCGAGCGAAATCTCGGCCGCGACCTTCTCCATCGCCGCTTCATCCATGTTGCCGAGGCCGCCTTCGCCAGCGCCGAGAGCTGAGATCAGCGCGCGATGGACCAGCAGGTCCGCATAACGTCGGATCGGGGAGGTGAAATGGGCATAGCGGCGCAGGTTGAGGCCGAAATGGCCGATGTTCTGCGTCGAGTATTGCGCTTGGCTCTGCGAGCGCAACACCACCTCGTTGACGAGTATCGAGTGGGCCGTGTCGGCCACGCTCTTCAAAATGGTGTTGAATTCGGACGGGCGCAGATTGCCCTTCTTCGGAAGGCTCATGTCGAGCGAACCAAGAAAATCGCGCAGCCCTTCGAGCTTGTCGAAGGACGGCTCGTCGTGGATCCGGTAGACGAGCGGCGAGTTCCGGCCTTCGAGCTCCTCGGCGGCAGCCACATTCGCCTGGATCATGAATTCTTCGATGAGCTTGTGCGCGTCCAGGCGCGGCGGCACATAGACCCGCTGAATGGCGCCGCTCTCGTCCAGCTGGACCTTGCGTTCCGGCACGTCGAGTTCGAGCGGCTCGCGCGAATCTCTCCCCGCTTTCAGCGCCTCGTAGGCATCCCACAACGGCTTCAGGACGGTGTCCAAAAGCGGCTGCGTCCGCTCGTTGGGACGTCCGTCGATCGCCGCCTGGCTCTCTTCGTAGGAGAGGGCTGCGGCCGAGCGCATCATGATGCGGCTGAAGCGGTGCGAGGTCTTGCGGCCGTGCTTGTCGAAGACCATGCGCACGGCGAGCGCAGGCCGGTCTTCTCCCTCTCGCAGCGAGCACAGATCGTTGGAGATGCGCTCCGGCAGCATCGGCACAACCCGTCCCGGAAAATAGACGGAGTTGCCGCGCTTCACGGCTTCCTTGTCCATGGCCGAGCCGGGTCGCACGTAATAGGCCACGTCGGCGATGGCCACGGTGACGATATGGCCACCCGCGTTGTCGGGGTCGGGCTTCGCATACACCGCATCGTCGTGGTCGCGTGCATCGGCCGGATCGATGGTGATGAGAGGAAGATCGCGCCAATCGTCCCGGTGCGCCATCCCAGCCGCCTTTGCGGCCTCCGCCTCGTCGATCACGCGCTGAGGAAAGACATAGGGGATGTTGTTTTCCTCAAGGGCGATCAGGCTTATCGCCTTCTCCGAGGAGACATCGCCGATGCGTTCCGACACCCGCGCCGATGGCAGCCCGAGACGCTTTTTGGACAGCGGCTCGACGGCAACAAGCTCACCATCCACCGCGCCGGCAGCTTCGCTGGGAGGCACGATGTATTCCTTCGCGCGCCGGTTCGTGGGCACGATGCGTCCGCCGCCCTGTTCTCCGGCATCAGCTTTGAAGATGCCGACAATCCGGTCGGGCACACGCTCCAGAAGCTTCATGATCCGGCCGCGATAAGGGCCGTCGTTTCCGCTTCGCTCGATGCGGGTAAGAACCCGGTCGCCGACACCTGCCGCGGGCTTGCCGCGTCGCTTGCCGGCCGGGGGCAACGGCAATCTCACTCGCGGAGGTTTGCCTTCCGCCTCATCCCATTGCTCGGGCGTCCCGACGAGATCGCCATCGTCGTCGACGTCGATCACGCGCAACACGGTGACGGAGGGAAGGGTGCCGGAGGCCCTGATCGCCTTCCGAGGTGAGGCGATCAGGCCTACGTCCGCCATTTCCTTGAGGGTGCGCTTGAGTGCCACACGGTCGGGGCCGGTGATCCCAAAAGCACGCGCAATCTCCCGCTTGCCGACTTTGCCCTCGGCGTCTTGGACAAAGTTCAGGATATCCTGCTCGCTTGGCAGGCGCGGACGTGTGCTCTTGGGTTTCTTCGGCAAGCTCAGCCTTCTGCCTTGGCTTTCGCCTTGGCGCTTTTGGTTTTGGATGCAGCCGGCTTCTTCGCCGTGCTTTTCCTGGCTGGCGTCTTGCGAGCGGTGGCCTTCTTCGTCTTGCCACCCTTCTCCGCCTTGGCCTCGATCAGCTCCAGCGCTTCTTCCAGCGTGATCGCCTGCGGATCCTTGTCCTTCGGCAATGTCGCGTTGATCTTGCCGTGATTGACATAGGGGCCGTAGCGCCCCTCCATCACGGCGACCGCGCCGCCATCGGGATGTTCGCCAAGCGCTTTCAGCTCCTTGGCCCCGGAGCGTCCGCGCCCTTTTTTCTCGGCGAGGAGAGAAATGGCCCGGTTTGCGCCCACGGTGAAGACGTCTTCGATGCTCTCCAGATTGGCGTATTTGCCATCATGCGAGACGAACGGGCCGTAGCGCCCGAGACCCGCCGTGATCGGCTTGCCGGTTTCCGGATGACTGCCGACCTCGCGCGGCAGAGACAGCAGTTGAAGGGCTTTCTCGAGCGTCATCTCGTCGGCCTGCCAGCCACGAGGCAGGCTCGATCGCTTCGGCTTTTCTTCGCCTTTCGCCGGATCGGGGCCGAGCTGCACATAGGGGCCGAAGCGTCCGGAGCGCAAAATCACGGATTCTCCGGTCTCCGGATCCTCGCCGAGTTGCATCCCTTCCGCCGTCATCGCCTGTTGCGCGACCTCGCCCTCCGCATCGGGCTCGGTGATTTGCCGCGTGTATCGGCACTCGGGATAGTTGGAGCAGCCGATGAAGGCACCGAAACGCCCGAGCTTCAAAGAAAGCTTGCCGTCGCCGCAGCTGGGACAGCTGCGCGGGTCGCTGCCGTCTTCGCGGGGAGGGAAGACGAAGTCGCCCAGCATTTCGTTGAGCGCTTCGAGAACCTGCGAAACGCGCAGATCCTTGATGTCATCCAGATTGCCCTGAAAGTCGCGCCAGAAATCGCGCAGCACCGCCTGCCATGAGAGTTCGCCGGCCGAAACCTTGTCGAGCTTCTCTTCGAGATCGGCAGTGAAATCATACTCTACATAACGCCGGAAAAAGCTCTCCAGGAAGGCCGTCACGAGCCGTCCCTTGTCCTCCGGCATGAGGCGCCGCTTATCCATCCGCACGTAGCCACGGTCGCGCAGAACGGTCATTGTTTGCGCGTAAGTGGATGGGCGGCCGATACCGAGCTCTTCCATCTTCTTGATGAGAGAGGCTTCCGTGTAACGCGGCGGCGGTTCCGTGAAGTGCTGATCGGCACTGACGGACTTCGCGTCGAGACCATCGCCGGCGGCAACGGCCGGCAGACGCCCGTCCTCTTCGTCTTCCGGCTCGTCGCGACCTTCCTGGTAGAGGGTCAGGAAACCGTCGAAGCGGACAACGCTGCCAGTGGCGCGCAGACCGAGCTGGTGCTCACCATTCCTGGCATCGACCTCGATCGTGGTGCGCTCCATCTCCGCAGAGCTCATTTGGCTGGCGACGGTGCGCTTCCAGATGAGCTCGTAGAGCTTCGCCTGATCGCGATCGAGCTGACGTGCGACATGGGCGGGCAAGCGCGCCGGATCCGTCGGGCGGATCGCTTCGTGCGCCTCCTGCGCGTTCTTTGCCTTGACGAAATAGCGCCGCGGCTGGTCGGGCAGATAACGCTTGCCGAAATCGCCGCTGATCAAATCGCGCACGGCCGCGACCGCTTCCGGTGCCATGTCGACACCGTCGGTTCGCATATACGTGATGAGGCCGATCGTCTCGCCGCCAATATCGACGCCCTCATAGAGGCGCTGGGCGACCTGCATCGTCCGACTCGCATCGAAGCCGAGCTTGCGCTGCGCTTCCTGTTGCAGGGTCGAGGTGGTGAAAGGGGGCTGCGGATTGCGCGAATGCGGTTTCGATTCGACACTCGCGACGGAAAAATCCGCCCCTTCGAGAAGTGCCTTCAGGCCCGTGGCCTGTGCCTCGTCTCCAATGGAGAGCTTCGTGAGCTTCTTGCCGTCGGCAGCCACCAGGCGGGCGACGAAGGTATCCTTGGCGGGTGTCGCGAGATTGGCCACCAGCGACCAATATTCCTGCGGTCGAAACCGTTCGATTTCCGATTCGCGCTCACAGACGAGACGCAGAGCCACCGACTGCACGCGCCCGGCGGAACGTGCGCCAGGGAGCTTGCGCCATAGGACCGGCGACAGGGAAAAGCCGACGAGATAATCGAGTGCACGGCGGGCGAGGTAGGCTTCCACCAGCGCGTCGTCGATCATGCGCGGATGCGCCATCGCCTCTTCCACCGCACGCTTCGTGATGGCGTTGAAGACGACGCGGGCCACAGGCTTGTCCTTCAAGCCTTTGCGGGAGCGCAGCACCTCAAGCACGTGCCAGGAAATGGCTTCGCCTTCGCGATCGGGGTCAGTGGCGAGCAGAATGCGGTCGGCCGACTTGGCCGCCTCCGCGATGTCGCTCAAACGCTTCTTGGCCTTATCAGCGACTTCCCACGACATGGCGAAGTCCTCGTCGGGTCGCACCGAGCCGTCTTTGGAAGGCAGATCTCGCACATGCCCATAGGAGGCGAGCACCCGATAATCGGGGCCGAGATACTTATTGATCGTCTTCGCCTTAGCGGGCGATTCGACAATCACGAGGTCCATACGGGTACTCCATTGGGCGGGAAAAAAGGCGGCACGCGCACGGCCTCACTTGGATTGGGAAACAGGCGCGGTCAAGGCCACGGGACGACAAGGTGCGCCGGCGACGCACTTTCGCCCCCTGTTCTCTTAGCTTAAAATCAACTAAAGCGTGTAATCAGATTTACGAATCGCGCCAAAGATGCAACGCGCCTTGCAGACATTGAATGAACAGGAACGGCGGGATTTAGCCGAAGATATCGCTGTCGAGGCAAGCCAATGGCGCCGCCGCGCCGATGAGGCGAATCTGCCATTCCTCGCTTATCTCATCGAGATGGTCGTACTTGAAGCCTGGCGTGAAGCCACAGAAGAAAATCTGAATGATTTCAATCCCAAGAACTGAACTGGGAGAGCCGGCGGAGCTCCTGCTTCAGTAGATGAGAGAGATCCGGCCACCAGGATGGCGCTCCAGACGCCCTGCAAGTTCAAGTTCCAAAAGGACGACGGCCACGAGGCGGGCGGAGAGCCTGGTATGGGCTATCAATTCATCGACATGCACCGGAGTCGGCCCCAACGCCTCAAGGATGCGACTGCGATCATCATTTGCGGGCTCAACCAAAGGTTGCTTTTCAGGTTCTTCGGGCGGGAGTTCGAAACCCTCTCGCGTGGGTGGTGCGAGGATTTGCGGCAAAGCCTGGATGACGTCGGCAGCCTCCGTGATCAGATGAGCCCCCTGCTTCAACAAACGATTTGTGCCGGCAGCACGGGGATCGAGTGGCGATCCGGGGACAGCCATGACCTCCCGGTTTTGTTCGAGCGCAAGGCGCGCCGTGATGAGCGAGCCCGATCTTTCGGCGGCTTCGACGACGACGGTCGCAAGGCTCATGCCTGCAATAATTCGGTTGCGGCGCGGAAAATCGCGTGCCCGTGGCTGCCAACCCATCGCCATCTCGCTGATGGCGGCTCCCCGCTGTGCGAGGATCTTGTCGAGTAGGGGACGATGTTCCTCTGGATAGACGATGTCGACACCGCCGGCAAAGACGGCGACCGTCCCTGTCGCAAGGGCGGCCTGGTGCGCACTTTGGTCGATGCCGCGGGCGAGGCCGGAAACGATCGCGAAGCCGGCCTCTCCGAGCCCAGATGCGAGACGCTGCGCCATCCTTTGTCCCGCGAGAGAGGCATTGCGGGCGCCGACGATGGCAATGGCTGGGCGGGCGAGCACCTCGGATGCGCCCCGCATGCAAATAAGTGGAGGTGGCTGGTCGGCATGACGCAGCCACGGCGGGTAGTCCGGCTCACCCATGCCGATGAAGCGTGCTCCGGCGCGCTCAGCGGCGGCGAGCTCGCGATCGATGTCGTCCTCGCTGGCAATCCGGATGTTGCGTCTCGCGCCGCCTCGGCGGGAGAGATCGGGAAGCGCTTCGAGAGCCGCAGAGGCCGAGCCGAAATGATTGATCAGGGAGCGAAATGTCTGCGGACCGACATTCTCGCTCCGGATGAGACGGAGCCAGGCCCGTCGCTGCTCTGCCGTCAGGCGGACGCCTTCCGGGGGAGGCGTGCTCACTTCTGTCCGATCTTCGATTCGGTGCCGTTGAGGAGACGCCGAAGGTTCTCCCGATGCCGGTACCACAAGATGAAAGTGACCGCGAGGAAGAGCTCGGCCAGGAGCGTCTGGCCGCTGACGAACAGGATGACCGGCGTCAATGCGCTCGTCAGCAGCGCCGCAAGGGACGAATAGCGTGTGAACCACGCGGTTCCGATCCAGATCGCCGCCGCCGCAATCAACGTCGGCCAGGAGAGCGGCAGGAGAATGCCGAAAAAGGTGGCGACGCCTTTGCCGCCCTTAAATCCGAGCCAGACCGGAAAGCAATGCCCGAGAAAGGCGCCGAAAGCGGCAGCAAGCGCAGGCTCGAACCCCCATTGCCAGGCAATGAGAATGGGGATCGTGCCCTTGAGCGCATCGGCCAGAAGCGTCGCTGCCGCGAGCTTCTTGTTGCCGGTCCGCAAAACGTTGGTGGCCCCGATATTGCCGGAGCCGATTTTGCGAATGTCGCCAAACCCGGCCAGCCGCGAGAGGATCAGGCCGGAGGGTATGGACCCGAAGAGGTAGCCGAGAACAAGGCCGCCGATCAGGGTTGGCAGGAGAAGTGTCCAATTGCTCGCATCGGCGGTCACAGCTTCTGCCCCCGTTTCTGTGGCCTAATTTCGTTGCCCATCTCCATAAGGATAGACGGTTTTGCCGGCAACCAGTGTGCGAACCACCTGGCCAGTCAGCCGCGCCCCTTCGAAGCAGGTGTTCTTCGAGCGGGAATGCAGGCTTTCTTCCTTCACAACCCATGGCTTGTCGAGATCGACGATCGCCAGATCCGCCGGCGCGCCAGGGCGAAGTGTCCCAACAGGCAGGCCGAGAAGGCGTGCCGGCGTTGTCGCCATCGCTTCGATGAGACGCATCAGAGGGACCTCGCCGCTGTGGACGAGACGCAGGCCCACCGAGAGGAGGGTTTCCAGGCCCACGGCTCCGTCCGCTGCCTCCGCGAATGGTTGCCGCTTTCCTTCCACGTCCTGCGGGTCGTGCCCGGAAACGATGACGTCGAGCGTCCCGTCGGCAAGCGCTGCCACCATCGCCTGCCGGTCGTCTTCGCTTCTAAGAGGCGGCGACATTTTGAAGAACGTTCGGTAGGAGCCGATATCGCCCTCGTTCAACGCGAGATGCGCGATCGCCGCTCCCGCTGTAACGCCAGCACCATTTTCTTTCGCCTGGCGCAGAACGGCGATGGAATCTGCGCAAGAAAGCTGGGCTGCGTGGTAGCGCCCGCGGGTAAGCTTGGCCAGCCGCAGGTCGCGGTCGAGCATGATCGTTTCGGCTTCGCGCGGTATCCCCGGAAGTCCGAGCCGCGTCGCGATCTCTCCGGCATTCATGACGCCTGCGCGGGCGAGGTCGGCGTCTTCGGTATGGTGGACGATGAGCGCGTCAAAATCGCGCGCATAGGTGAGGGCATTGCGCATCACCTGAGCCGAACGAAGGGATTTTCGCCCCTCGGAAAAAGCGACGGCGCCGGCGTCTTTGAGGAGACCGAACTCGGAAAGTTCCTCCCCCTTGAGGCCCTTGCTGACCGCCGCCATCGGATGAACGTGCACGAGCGCGTTGTGCGTGGCGCGGCGCAGGACGAAATCGACGAGCGCGGGATCGTCGATCACCGGGTCCGTGTCCGGCATGGTGACGATGGTGGTGACGCCGCCGGCTGCGGCCGCACGGCTTGCTGTTTCCAGCGTTTCCAGATGTTCAGCGCCGGGCTCGCCCACAAAGACCCGCATATCGACGAGGCCAGGGATGATCGTCTTGCCGGTGCAGTCGACGACCTCCCAGCCTTCGGGAACACCATGGTTATGAGCTTCGGGACCCGCGGCGACGATGCGCCCGTCGGAGACGACGACGGCGCCGGGGCTGTCGAGACCGCGTGCGGGATCGACGATGCGGGCATTGGTAAGTATCGCAGGTTGCGTCATGTTGCGCCTTGGCTTTCTATTCGTTGCATCCGATGCGATTTCAAATAAATTCGGAGACTACGATCTTGGGGGAGTACGATGCAGGTCTCAGTTGATCAAAATCACATCACAGTCACGAAATCGAATTCAATCGAACGGTATGCAATTAGCCATATACGTAAAACACAAAAAATAATCCGTCATTTTCGCCATGATAACGATGAAGATATTTGGGTTCGTATTAAGATATTATCTTTTGTGTCTGTGTCTTGTTTTGTGGTATTCTATATATCCGAAGCCGCACCGGCGTTCATAATATTTTTAATTTGTTCCGCAGCTTTGGCGTATTTCGTATATGATGTGAAAACGAATGATAAATATAAACCAACGTTCACGACATTGTACTGGGGATTTTTTATGTCTGGAGACAATGAGAAGTACAGCCTTGTATCTAGAAAAGAGGCGGAAATAGATGAGTTTTTGGGGGCAATTTCATCCGCATTGAGTGAGACATTGGTCAAGACGTATAATTTCCATGTTGATAACTCTGTAAATAGTTCGGATATAAACATCCGAGAGTTTGTTAATAAGGCTGGTGCAGAAGCAATATTCTATGAGGGAGCTGTTCCGCCAGAGGACAATGAAACGAGGAGGAAGGCTGATGGTTAATATTGGAAATATAAACAATGAAACTGGCGGACAAATCAGCATAAATGATTTGCGGCATATAAGTCTCCCGCCCGAGTTAGTCGATAAAATTCTACAACTAAACGCGGCCGATAAGGATATCCAGAGCAGAATTGGTGAAGTGAAGGCGGTCTCAAGAGAGGTATTGAAAAAGGTTTTCGTGAAGGCTGGGGCGGAAAAGCTAATTTCCGTGTTAGACGACATATTTTTATGAATATTGCGTTTGCGTGTATTTAGGTCTGTGTGCTGTTCGGCAGGTGTTGGGCGAGGGCTTCGAGGACGGCCATTCGCACGGCCACGCCCATCTCCACTTGTTCGCGGATCACGCTTTGCGGACCATCGGCCACGAGAGGATCGATCTCCACGCCGCGGTTCATCGGACCGGGATGCATGACCAACGCATCCGGCTTGGCGAGGGCGAGCTTCTCCTCGTCGAGCCCGTAATAGCGGAAATATTCTCGGATGCTCGGGACATACGCGGCTGTCATGCGTTCGCGCTGGAGCCGCAGCATCATGACGACGTCGGCGTCCTTGAGCCCGGTGCGCATGTCGTTGAAGACTTCCGCGCCGTAGCACTCGATGTTGGACGGCAGCAGAGTGGATGGAGCGATCAGCCGGATCCGTGCGCCCATCCCCATGAGCAGAAGGATGTTCGAACGTGCGACGCGCGAATGACGAATGTCGCCGCAGATCGCGACGGTCAGCCCGTCGAGGCGGCCCTTGTGACGGCGGATCGTGAGAGCATCGAGGAGCGCTTGCGTGGGATGCTCGTGAGCGCCGTCGCCAGCGTTGATCACCGAACATTCGACCTTTTGAGCAAGAAGCTCGACGGCGCCGGCCGCATGATGGCGCACGACCAGAATATCCGGCCGCATGGCATTCAAGGTCATGGCCGTGTCGATCAGGGTCTCGCCCTTCTTCACCGAGGAAGAAGAGACAGCCATATTCATGACATCGGCGCCGAGCCGTTTGCCGGCGAGCTCGAAACTCGATTGCGTTCGTGTCGACGCCTCGAAGAACAGATTGATCTGCGTGCGTCCGCGCAGGGTCTGCTTCTTCTTTTCAATCTGGCGAGAGACGGCGATTTGCTCCTCAGCGAGATCTAAAAGCGAACCGATCTCGAGCGGAGACAACCCTTCAATACCGAGAAGGTGCTGATGGGAGAAAGAGGATACTGGGGTCATTAAAGGGGTGCCTATAGGCACAATCGTCCAATACGGCAACATGGGAGAGGGCGACCGCGGCGTTTTTCCCCCACGTTTGCAGCTCCGACACGGGCTTGTGAGCGCCGCTTAAAGCTCTGCGGAAAAAGCTTTAATATTGCGCGGATTCGTGCAGGCTCAACCTATGACAGAGACAATGAATCCAGGCCGGGAAGCCACGCATGCGGTGTTCAATCAGACGCCGCCGCGCATCAATCTTGACCTGTTTCAAACGGACCCGCTCCTCGATTTGATGTGCGCCGGGTTCGCCGATCCGATCCGCGAGAATCTGCAGCAGAATGGCCGCTTCTGGGGAAGCGGCGAGGCGCGCGAATTCGCTCGCCTCGCCAACAGCGATCTGCCGGAATTGAAGCGTTACGATGCCTGGGGCCGGCGCATCAACGAGGTCGAGTTCCATCCGGCCTATCACGCCTTGATGCGTCGCTCGGTCGCCTCGGGCCTGCATTGCTCGGTCTGGGAGCGCGGCGGGGAGGAAGAACCCGTCCGGCACCGGGCCCGCGCCGCCCGGCTCTACATGACCGCGCAGGCCGAGTGCGGCCATATTTGCCCGATGACGATGACGAATGCGTCGATCGCCACTTTGCGGCACAGCCCAGATCTCTTGAGCGAATGGGGGCCGAGGCTTCTGTCGCGCACCTACGACCGCGCCTCGCGCAATCCTGCCGAAAAGCAGGGCGTGACGATCGGCATGGGCATGACGGAGAAGCAGGGCGGCACGGATGTGCGCCAGAACCGCACCCATGCCGAGCCGACGAACCAGGGCTTCCACCGATTGACGGGCCACAAATGGTTCATGTCGGCGCCGATGTCGGACGCCTTCCTCGTCCTTGCACAGACGGAAAACGGCCTGAGCTGCTTTTTGATGCCTCGCTTTTTGCCGGATGGAACGGCGAATGCCATCCGCTTCGAGCGCCTGAAGGATAAGCTCGGCAATCGCTCCAACGCCTCGTCGGAGGCGGAATTTGATGGCGCCCACGCCTGGATGGTGGGCGAAGAAGGCCATGGGGTGAGGACGATCATCGAGATGGTGACCTATACCCGCCTCGATTGCGCCGTAGCCTCGACCGGGCTGATGCGTGCAGGGCTCGCCGAAGCAGTGCACCATAGTCGCCATCGCCACGTCTTTGGCTCTGAGCTCATCGACAAGCCGCTGATGCAGCGCGTCTTATGCGATCTGACGCTCGATCTCGCAGCGGCGGCAGCTCTGTCCTTCCGCCTCGCGGAGGCCTTCGATCTTGCCGCCGACAGGCCGGAAGAAGAAGCCTTCGCGCGGCTCATGACGCCCGTTGCAAAATACTGGATCTGCAAATCGGCGCAGCCCTTCCTGGCCGAGACGATGGAATGCCTCGGCGGCAATGGCTATGTCGAGGAAAGCATCATGACGCGCCTGGTGCGTGAGGCGCCGGTCAACGCCATCTGGGAAGGTTCCGGCAATGTCATGGCGCTCGACGTGCTGCGAGTGCTCGGTCGCGATCCTCAGATCCTGGCGATGGTTCTTGAAAACTTCCGCCAGGAGCTCGGCAACAATGGCCGTGCAGCCGTTGACGTTCTCGCCGCCGCCGCCGAAGTCGCCATGGAGGACGAGGGAAGCGCACGTGTGCTGACGGAGCAATTGGCATTGACCGCGGCCGCCGCTGCCTTGCGACGCGATTTCCCGCCGGTCTTCGCCGACGCCTTCATCGAGACGCGGCTCGGGCGTCCCTGGCGCTCGACCTATGGAATGCTGGACCGGCGCTTCAACATGCGTGCGCTCCTGGATTACGCATTCCCCGAGCCTTGATCCTCAGACGCGCTGGCGCCGCAATGTCGCCAGCCGATCGAGCGCGCCTTGCAGAATATAAGCGGCCGCCGCCGCATCGACCCGCTCGGCGCGCTTGCGCCGTGACAGATCGGCTTCGATCATCGCCCTCTCGACCGCCATCGTGGACAGGCGTTCGTCCCACAAGGTGACCGGCAAGTCCGTGAGCGTCTTCAGATTGCGAACAAATGCCCGGGTCGCCTGACAGCGCGGGCCCTCGCTGCCGTCCATGTTGACGGGCAGGCCGAGGACGAGGCCCCCGATTTTCTCCGTGGCGCACAGTGACAGAAGGCTCGCCGCGTCCTGTCCGAACTTGACGCGGCGGATGGTCGTCACCGGGCTCGCCACGTTTTGACCTGGATCGGAAACGGCGATCCCGATGGTCTTCGTGCCAAGGTCGAGGCCCGCAAGCCGCGTTCCGATGGGGGCGGCGGTGGAAAACTCTTCGATTGTGAGGTCAGCAGCCATTCGATTCGCCTAGCACGGCCCGCGTGCATTGTCGCGGCTTCAAGAATTCGCCACATAGGGCGCCATGGGCAAGGAACTGATTCCGCCTCCAGGCGGAGGCGAGGGCGACGGGAACATCGTCCCCATCAATCTGCGTGAAGCGCTTGAAGAGCGCTATCTCGCCTACGCGCTTTCCACGATCATGAATCGGGCGCTGCCGGACGTGCGCGACGGGCTGAAGCCCGTCCACCGGCGCATCCTGCACGCCATGCGTCTGATGCGGCTTCTGCCGGGGTCGGGCTTCAAGAAGTCCGCGAAGGTCGTGGGCGAGGTGATGGGTAATTTTCACCCGCATGGCGACCAGGCGATCTATGACGCGATGGTCCGCTTGGCCCAGAGCTTTGCTGTTCGCTATCCGCTCGTCGACGGTCAGGGCAATTTCGGCAATGTCGACGGCGATAACGCGGCCGCCATGCGCTACACCGAGGCGCGGCTGACCGAAGTCGCGAACCTTCTGCTTGAAGGCATCGACGAGAATGCCGTCGACTTCCGTGCCACCTACGATGGCGAGGATGAGGAGCCGGTCGTCCTTCCGGGTGCCTTCCCGAACCTTCTGGCGAACGGCGCATCCGGCATCGCCGTCGGCATGGCGACCAACATTCCTCCGCACAACGCGGCCGAATTGTGCGACGCGGCTCTCCACCTCATCAAGCACCCGAATGCGAGCGCCGAGAAGCTGCTCGAATTCGTCCCAGGCCCGGATTTTCCGACCGGCGGCGTTATTGTCTCCCCCGCCTCTGATCGCCTCGAAGCCTATTCGACCGGACGCGGCATGATGCGCGTGCGTGCCCGTTGGGAAAAAGAGGAAGGCAGCCGGGGGTCGTGGTCTGCGATCATCACCGAAATCCCCTATCAGGTGCAGAAGGGGCGGCTGATCGAGCAGATCGCAAACCAGATCGAGGCGCGCAAATTGCCGCTCGTCGGCGACGTTCGCGACGAGAGTGCAGAAGACGTGCGCATCGTCATCGAGCCGAAGAGCCGCACGGTCGATCCCGACCTGATGATGGAATCGCTCTTCAAGCGTGCCGATCTCGAAGTGCGTTTCTCGCTCAACATGAACGTCATCTCGCAAGGCCGCGTGCCGAAGGTGATGTCGTTGCGAGACGTGTTGAACGAATGGGTGCACCACCGGCGCGACGTGCTTTTGCGCCGCACGCGCCATCGCCTGGATAAGATCGCCCACCGTCTGGAAATTCTCGGCGGTTATCTGATCGCCTATCTCAACCTCGACGAGGTGATCCGCATCATCCGCGAAAGCGATGAACCCAAGCCGGAGCTGATGCAGGCCTTCGATCTGACCGATGTCCAGGCGGAAGCGATCCTCAATATGCGCCTGCGCGCATTGAGGAAGCTCGAAGAGCTCGAGATCCGCAAGGAGCACGAGGCTCTGACCGCCGAGCAGACGGATCTGACCGGCCTTCTCGAAGAGGAAGACCGCCAATGGAAATGTGTCTCCTTTGAAATCTCTTCGGTGAAGAAAAAGTTCGGTCCCGATACCGAGCTCGGACGTCGGCGCACGACGTTTGCGGACGCGCCGGAAATCGACGTCGAGGAGATTCAGCAGGCGATGATCGAGCGCGAGCCGATCACCGTCATTCTGTCTGAAAAAGGCTGGCTGCGCACGATGCGTGGCCATATGACCGATTTCTCGTCGCTGAGCTTCAAAGAAGGCGACCGACTCAAGATCGCATTCCCGGCGCACACGACCGACAAGATCTTGTTCTTCTCCACCGCCGGTAAGGCATTCACCCTCGAGGCTGCCCGGCTGCCCGGTGGCCGCGGCCAGGGAGAGCCGGTCCGCCTGATGGTGGAGATGGACAAGGACAGCGACATCCTTGCCGCCTTCGTGCACGACCCGCAGGTGAAGCGCCTCGTCGCTTCCACTGTCGGAAACGGCTTCATCATCGCCGAAACCGATATGGTAGCAAACACCCGTAAGGGACGGCAGATATTGAATGTATCTGGGGCGGATGAGGCCCGGATATGCGTTCCGGCCGCCGGCGATCATGTCGCCGTCATCGGAGAGAATCGGAAACTTCTGATTTTCCCGAGGGAGCAGTTGCCGGAAATGACGCGCGGCAAGGGCGTCAGGCTGCAGCGCTACAAGGATGGCGGCATTTCGGACGTGCGCGTCTTCGAAGGCGAACAGGGGCTTTCGTGGAGCGATTCCGCCGGGCGCACGCATGCCCGCTCTTATGGTGATCTGTCGGAGTGGCTCGGCGAACGCGCCCAGGCCGGACGCATGGCGCCGCAGGGCTTTCCGAAGTCGAACCGCTTCAGCCCCGCATCCTGAGGGCGCTCAGTTGATAAGGGTGTTCAGTTGATCAGTTTGAGGTCGGCGATCACCGGGTAATGATCAGAGCCGAGATAGGGGCCCCGTCTCACATCGATTTTGCGAATGGCTTTGCCGATGAAGATATGGTCGAGCGGCATGAACGGGCCGAAGGCGCGAACCGTATTTCGGCCGCGAAAGACGGCCTTTTCGCTCGGCCAGGTCGGCATGGCGCGTGTGATGCGCCGCAACGGGATCGCCGCGCCGAATCTCTGCAAGGCAAAGGACCACGGCGTTGAATTGAAGTCGCCTGCGAGGATCGTGTTGGGTCCCGCATCCTGCAGATCCTTCCTCATCGCCTCAAACTGCATCGTCTGGCCCCGCGCCGGGACCGGCCAGTCGAGATGCGTACCCCAGACGGTGACGGGAATGCCGTCCTTCTCAAACGTGACACTCATGAGGGAGACGTTGTTCTCGCGAGGCTCTCCGGCGGGAGGATCCCACACATAGGTATTGGTGAACGGGTGGCGGGCGAGGATCGCGACGTCGCAGAAATGCGCCGAGAAGCAATCGAGCCGATAGGGCAGAAAAGGCTTCAACTTCGCCAGAACATGCGCGGTATTGGGCCAGGCCTCGATCAAGACGAGGACATCGGGGCGCTCCCGCTCCACCATGCGAGCAAGGCCCTCGGCGTCGACGCGTTTGTCGAGCATGTTGAAGCTGATCACTTTGAGCGGAACGCCGGCGGGTTCGGCTGCGATGCTTCCGAAATGCGCTTCGGGCAAAATCTCCGCGATCAGGAACCACCCTTGGGCGAGCGCGAGGAACAGGCTGAGCGCAAATGCCAGCCTCAAGCGCGCGAGGAGGCCGATTGCCGCGACCAGCGCGAACCCGACGAAGAGAAAGGGGCGGAAGTGATTGATGCTGTCGAAAGACGGCCACCAATAGCCGCCAAAGCTGATCAGGCTCGCCAGCATCGCACCGACGAGCCCCACCCACACGAGAAATCTTAGCAAAAGCGTTCCCAGCCTCGCATGGTCAGCCGTTCCTGCGGTCGGAAACGCGATTTGTACGCCATCTTTCGGGAACCCTCGACCCAATAGCCGAGATAGACATAGGGCTTTCCGAGCCGCTTGGCGCGCTCGATGTGATCGAGGATGATGAAGGTGCCGAGGGAGCGGTCTTTCGCCTCCGGATCGAAGAACGAGTAGACCATCGAGAGCCCGTCGGCGAGCACGTCCGTGAGCGCGCAGGCGATGAGTTCGCCGTCGCCCCGACGCCCCGTGGCGCTGTCTGCGGTGCGGCGCCGGTATTCAACGAGCTTCGTCTCGACATGGCTGTCTTCGACCATGAGTGAATAGTCGAGGACCGTCATCTGCAGCATGCCGCCGCCGGAATGGCGTTCTTCGAGATAGCGGTAGAAGAGCGAATACTGATCAGTGGTTGCGATGTTGTCACGCCAGTCGGAGACGAGATCGCGGTTGCGCTGCGTGATTCGACGCATGGAGCGTGTCGGAGAAAAAAGGTCGGCGCAGACCCGAACGGACACGCAGGCCGCGCAACGGTCACAGGCCGGGCGATAGGCGATCGTCTGGCTGCGCCGGAATCCGCCCTGGCTCAGAATGTCGTTCAAGGGGGCCGAATGCGGTCCTGCGAGCTGGGTGAAGACTTTGCGTTCCTGCCGACCGGGAAGGTAGGGGCAGGGGCCGGGGGCTGTGAGATAGAATTGCTGAGCTTCAGCGATCGGCCGCGTCATATGAACCTCACTCAGATGCCATAATACCACGGCGCGAACAGTGAAAATACAAGCCATGAAATGATGGTGAGCGGTCCGCCCGCCAAGAGGAAATCGACGAAGCGGTAGTTCCCGGGTCCCATGACGAGGAGATTTGTCTGGTACCCGATCGGTGTCGCGAAGGATGCATTGGCGGCGAAGATCACGGCGATGACGAACGGCAGGGCCGGAGCCCCGATCGCCGCGGCCGCTGACACTGCGATCGGCGTGAAAAGCACCGCCGTCGCATTGTTCGACAAGACGTTGGTGAGGATCGCGATCAATGCGAAGAGCGCCGAGAGGAGCAGGCGCGGCCCTCCGTGTTCCGTCAGGGCGACGAGATGTTCAGCCAGGAATTGCGCGCCGCCTGTTCGTTCCAGTGCGGTTGCAAGGGCGATGGAGGCACCGATCAGCATGAAAATGCGGCTGTCGAAGGCCCGTCGCGCCTGGCGGATGTTGAGGCAGCCGAAGACGAGCATCAGGAGCGCTGCGCCGAGGGCTGCAATGGCGATGGGGACGAGCCCGGTTGCGGCGAGAACGACAAGGCCCGTGAAGATGAGGATCGAGCGAAGCGAATCGCGGCGAGCCGGCAGCGGTGCGAACGACTTTTCGAGGAGAAGCAGATCGCGGCTGCCCCGCAGACGATCGAACGATGCGTCCGTGCCGGAAAGCAGCAGCACGTCGCCTTCTTCCAGGCGAACTTCGGAGAATGCCTGACGGGACATACGACCGCGGCGCTCGACGGCGACGACATTGATGCCGCTCGTCTGCTCGATACCCGTTTCGGCCGGCGAACGACCGATGATGCGGCCACCGGGCGCCACGATCGCCTCGCCGACGGAATGTGTGCCACCGCCGGCGGTATCGGCCCCGCGTTCGCCGCGCGCGGGCTTGATGATGCCGTGACGGGCCAGATCCTCGCGCACGCCGCTGAACACGGCGAGATCGCCCGGCTGCAGCTCGAGATCTTCGAAAGGCGGCAGATGGATGGCGGCGCCGCGCCGCACGAGGCGGACGGTGACGTCGCGAAGCCCTGGGAACAACCCGGCGACCGAGCGCATGCCGACGAGCGGATGCCCCTCCGGCAGAACGATTTCGGTGATGAACTGCTTGCCGCTCGCGAACTTGACCGCTTCCTGGGGACGTTTCCCGAAGAACCGGGGAATGACGAACAGGATGTAGGGGACTGCCACAGCGGCGATTGCAAGTCCGGGCGCCGTGAGATCGAAGAGCCGGAGATTGATGCCGGCTTCGTGATGCGCCACCTGCGCGACGAGAAGATTGGTCGATGATCCGATCAATGTGGTCGAGCCGCCGATGATCGTCGCGAAGTTCATCGCCATGAGAAGCTTGGCTGGCGAGATCCGCTGCTCACGGGCGAGCGACATCAGCACCGGGATCATCATCACCACGACGGGCGTGTTGTTGAGGAAGGCCGAGAGTGCGCCCGCAAAGACGATGAGGAGTATGAAGACCGCAGATGGCGGCAGGCGGGTGTTGCGCGCAAGGTGCCGGCTCGGAGCGTCGAGCGCGCCTGTCTGAAACAGCCCCTGTCCCACGACAATCAAGCTGAGCACAGCCACCAGCGCGGGATTGGAAAAGCCCAGCAGCAAATCCGCGAACGACAAGGGGGACGAAAGGTCGAAAGCTTCGGGAAAGACGACGAAGACGAGCGTCAAAAGAAAGAGCGAGGCGAGCGCGGTCGTCTCGACCGCCACGCGCTCGAGCGAAAAGCCAACGATGGTCAGCGCGATCACCCCGAAGGTGAGCCACATCTGCAAATCGGAAAAAGTCATGCCCGGCTCCGTCGGCAAAGTACCGGCGGAGTCAAGACCCTACAATCCCAGATTGTCGCGGGGCTCGATCAGTGACATGCGCTCGGTGCGCGTCAGATCCGGCCGTCATCCCTGCGGATGACCGTCGTCCCGAGAACGATGTCGTGCAGAAGTCTCTTGCGCGGAGAGAACAGGGAAACAAGCAGAACAAAGGGCGTGAGCACCGTCACCGAGAACCAGAAGAGGACAGCATGAACCAAGGCGAGGAGGCTGTACATGCGCCCGCCGTCGAAGGTGCGCATCTCGATCCCCATGGCGCGCATGCCGGGTGTCGCCGATTCGGAGCTGCCCAGGGTGAACATCGTGTAGAGGATCGGCACGACGGGCCAGATCAGCCCGAAGAGAAGCCAGCCGAGGCCGAGGGTGAAAAGGCCAAGGAAAGTGATGACGACGAACGATATGGTCATCAGCACGACCATGATGACTGCGTCGACGAGAAAGGCCGAAATACGGCGCGTTCTGACGTTGTCGTAGAGCTCAGGATGCTGTGTCGGATCAAGCATCCGCGTCTCGTCCAGATCGATTGCGTCGTGAATTGCAGTCATGGGCCTCTCCTTCGATCCTGAGGAAGTGGGGAGGCCCATGCTTTGTTTCAAGCTCTGCCAGACGGAGCTTTTAGCGGTTGGCGCGCAGGATCTCCGCGGCGCGGGGGGCGAAATAGGTGAGGATGGAATCGGCACCCGCGCGCTTGAACGCGATCAGCTGCTCCATCATCGCTCGATCGCCGTCCAGCCAGCCATTGGCGGCAGCCGCTTCGATCATCGAATACTCGCCGGACGTGTTGTAGGCGACGGTCGGCATGCCGAACGTGTCTTTCAGGCGCCGGATGATATCGAGATAGGGAAGCCCGGGCTTCACCATGATCATGTCGGCGCCCTCGGCGATGTCGAGTTCGGCCTCGCGCAAAGCCTCGTCCGAATTGGCGGGATCCATCTGGTAGGTCTTCTTGTCGCCCGACAGCATGGTTCCGGAGCCGACGGCATCGCGGAACGGCCCGTAGAAGGCCGATGCGTATTTCGCCGTGTACGCGACGATCTGCACATGGCCGTAGCCGGCAGCGTCCAGCGTCTCGCGGATGGCCCCGACGCGGCCGTCCATCATGTCGGACGGCGCGACGATGTCGCAGCCGGCCTGCGCCTGCACGAGTGCCTGACGCGCCAGCACCGACACGCTTTCGTCGTTGATGATCTCGCCTTCGCGCAGAAGGCCGTCATGACCGTGGCTCGTGTAAGGATCGAGCGCGACGTCGGTCAAAAGGCCGACTTCGGGAACCGCTGCCTTGATCTCTCGGCATGCGCGGCAAATGAGGTTGGACTCGTTGAGCGCCTCGCTGCCTTGATCGTCACGCTTTTCCGGATGCGTATTGGGGAAGAGCGCGAGCACCGGAATGCCGAGATTTCGTGCGCGTTCCGCGGCTTTGACTGCGAGATCGACTGAAAAGCGCTCCACACCCGGCATCGAAGGGACGGCTTCGCATTTGTTCTCGCCTTCGATGACGAAGATCGGCCAGATCAGATCGTCGAGTGTCAGACGGTTTTCGCGAATAAGCCGCCGCGACCAGTCGGTGCGGCGATTGCGGCGCATGCGCCGCCGCCCCGTGATGCGATCAACATCGGGCAGCGCGTCACTGTGAAAGGACAAGTTCATGGAAACCCCCGGTTTCGTCGCGCGGACCATAGACCCGCGCAAAGGCCGCGCCAAGGGAATGGCTCCCTTGCAAAACCGCGGCGTCATTGACGCTCGATCGGGTGCTGCATAAAGCTCCGGCCATGGAATTTGACCTTTGCGGCGATCGGCTCCCGCTCGTGGCGAGAGCGTGGAGCATTGAGCGCGACAAAATGGCGCTCCTTGCGCAGCTGCTCGCCGAAGCGCATCGCTTTCGCCCCCACGATGAAGAACGGATGCAACAAGAAATGGCTGCGGGACTGAGATGCTGAAAGCCGAAGACGACATCCGGATTGAAAAACGTGGCCGGCTGGGCCTCATCAGCCTCAACCGCGGCCGCGCCTTGAATGCGCTCAACCTTGATATGGTCCAGGCTTTGCTGCGGGCGCTGAGCGCGTGGCGGGACGATGACGAGGTCGCGCATGTGGCGATCCGCTCGCTCGACGAAAAAGCCTTTTCTGCTGGCGGTGATCTCCACCGCCTTTGGGAGGCAGGTTTCTGGGCGAAGGCGGAAGGTGGACCGCTGCCCCTGACGTTCTTTCAGGAGGAATACCGCCTCAACCACCTCATCAAGACTTATCCGAAACCCTACATCGCCTTGCTCGACGGGATCGTCATGGGCGGGGGTTTCGGCATTTCGGTTCATGGAAGCGTGCGTCTTGCCGGCGAACGGATCAGCTTCGCCATGCCTGAAGTCGGCATCGGTTTCTTCCCCGATGTCGGCGCGACGCATTTTCTTCCCCGGCTGCCATCTTCCACCGGGACCTTTCTCGCTCTGACCGGAAGCCGTATTGGTCGCGATGACTGCCTCTGGAGCGGTATCGCCACGCACGCCGTGCCAGGGAACCGTTTCGACGCCGTGATCGATGACCTGGCACGCGAGGACGATCACCGGCCGGTCGTCGAGAGATATGCACAGGCCCCAGAGGAGGTGCGATCTGGCCTGGCAGATGATGCCGAGCTGATCGACGGCGTTTTCTCAGCGTCCTCGATGGCCGAAATTCGGGCTCGTCTTGCCGACCGGCCCGAATGGGAACGTGGTCAGAAGGCGTTGCAGGCGATCGGCCGAATGTCGCCGACAAGCCTGGCGATCGCGCTCTGTCAAATGCGGCTTGGCAGGAAGATGGATTTTGCCGAGGCGATGCGTTTGGAATACCGCATCGTCAATCGCATTCTTGCGGGCGAGGATTTTTACGAAGGGGTGCGCGCACAGCTGATCGACAAGGATCATAGACCGCGCTGGCATCCAGCTGACCTTGCCGATGTGAAAGAGACCGAGATCGACGCCTATTTCGCGCCGCTCGAAGACGAGCTCGCTTTATCGGGAGATCGGGGATGAGTGACGCTGTCGATCTCCTTGACTACGACCCGAACCGCGGTCGCCTGACACGCTACTATCTGCGTGTGGTCGCTTTCCTCCTGCTCTCTGCGGGACTTGTGAGGGCGGCCCAGATCATGGGTGTCGGTTTTGATGCCGGTCATTTCCTGACGTTTGAACGACCGTGGCAGGCTGCCATGATCGTCCTTTGCATCCTCGACCTCCTCGCGGCCGTCGGCCTGTGGATCAATGCCGTGTGGGGGCCGGTGATCTGGGCTGTGGCCGCGATCACCGAGATCGCGATGTACACGCTTTTCCGGGATATCTACGGACAACACCAGGAGAGGATCCTCGCGCATGCGGCTTTGATGGGCCTCTATATCGCCGTTCTCCTGGGCGATCGTCGGCGCCGCCGCGACGAGTGAGGCAGCCGCCGCGCGAGCGCGGAGCAGGGGATGAGACGCGAGAGACGGGGGTGCGGTACCGCCGTCAGAAAGCGCCATCTGTCGGCGTTCAGGAGTAGTTGATGTGCGGCAGCAGAAAATTTACCCTTTTTCGAGCAAGATTTCATTCATGCTGACGCTTAAATCTCCATTTAAATTGGCTCTCTATCCTGCACAAGTAACGGGGAGAAGGCTGAAGAAAAATGACGGAGAGGCGTAATGTTGCTAGCAGAGCGGACAGCGCTCGCCTACGAGAGGGGCGAGTCTGAGCCAGAGGACCTCAAGACACTTTATCTTGATGCTCTGACGTTGGTGGAGCGGCTGCATCGGCGGCTGCTTGATGTCATCAAAGATGAATTTGATCGGATGGGCCGCTCCGACGTGAACAGCGTCCAGGCGCTGCTTCTGTTCAATATCGGGGATGCGGAACTGACAGCCGGTGAGTTGCGGACTCGCGGCTATTATCTTGGTTCCAACGTGTCCTACAATCTGAAGAAGCTCGTCGATGCCGGCTTTATCTATCACGAGCGCTCGCGCGTCGACCGTCGGTCGGTCAGGGTCTCGCTGACAGAGAAGGGCAAGGAGGTGGCCGATGTCGTCGACCGCCTCTATGAGCGCCATATCGGTTCGATCGAAAAGGTCGGGGGCGTTTCAGAGGACGATTTCAAGCGCCTCAACAAGACCTTGCATCGGTTGGAGCGGTTCTGGACTGATCAGATTCTCTATCGTCTCTGACAGATCTATATTGACATCTTTGCAACAGGGCCCGGCATGACCGGGCCCTTTTGTTTTCGATCACGGATTGGCCATAAATCCATGAAAGGTGGGCATTTGTGCGCTTCGAATGATTCACAATGTTGATCGCTGGATGCGATGCATTTGTGGAGTGCGGGTCCTTGATGGTAATCCGTTCTCAAAGGGTGCGTTCGGGGGCGCATTCACCGGCATTTGTCTGACGAGAGGCACACCATTCCTATGACCGCTTTTTCGCTTCTGCGATCCTCCCTTTGCGCCGCGGCGCTTGTGTTTCCGCTGGCCGCACAGGCGCAGAACATGATGCCCGTCAATCAATCGGAATGGAGCGAATCCTTTGATACGGGGCCCCGGACGGCTGCGCCGGTGACTTCTACCGTCCCGATTCTGTCGCCCTACACGGTTCCTGCCATGGATCAGGCCATCGAATGGTATCAGGGCCTGGTCGATGCCGGTGGCTGGAATTCCGTGCCCTCCGAGCCGACGCTCAAAATCGGCATGCGCCATCCCAATGTCGTAGCCCTGCGTCAGCGTCTCATCGCTTCCGGTGATTTGCGGCAGACGACCGGCTCCGACGCCTTCGATTCCTATGTGCAGTCGGCTGTCATGCGTTTTCAGGAGCGCCACGGCATTCCCGCCGATGGCGTCGTCGGTGCCGGCACCTTCAAGGCGCTCAACGTCCCCGCCGAGGTTCGCCTCAATCAATTGCGGGTCAATCGCGAGCGCATCGCCGCGATGAAGGATCCTGCCAGCCGTTATGTGATGGTCAACGTCCCCGGTGCTCAGATCGAGGTGGTCGAGGACGGACATGTCGTCTCCAGGCACACCGCGGTGGTTGGCAAGGTGGACCGGCAGACGCCGCTCTTGTCCAGCAAGATCCATGAGATCAACTTCAACCCGTACTGGACGGTCCCGAACTCCATCATCCGCAAGGATCTGATCCCGAAGATGCAGAAGGATCCGGAGTATCTGACGCGCAACCGCATCCGCATCTTCACCCAAAAGGGCGAGGAGCTGCAGCCGAGCCAGGTGAACTGGCATTCGGACGAAGCGATCAATTACATGTTCAAGCAGGACCCGGGCGATCAGAACTCGCTCGGATCGGTGCGCATGAACTTCTACAATCCTTATTCGGTCTTCCTGCACGACACGCCGTCGAAAGGCCTCTTCGGCTCCGACTATCGCTTTGAATCCTCAGGCTGCGTGCGTGTGATGAATGTGCGCGAGCTCGTCGCCTGGATTTTGCGCGACAACGGTTACACGCGTGCCACGGTCGATCAGACGATCCGCTCCGGCGAGCGTCTCGATGTGGAAGTGACCAACCCGCCGGCTCTCTACACGGTCTATTTCACGGCCTGGACAACCGGTGACGGCGTCGTTCACTTCCGCGACGACATCTACAATTTCGATGCTCCGGGCGAAGTGGCTCTCAATCAGCCGTCAGAACTGATCGGCTCGCCGCTGCCGCAATAAGCTTCGGCTCTATCGAATTTCCGGCCCCGCGAGCACGCCTCGCGGGGTTTTTTTGTGCGCCGAGATGTGGCGGCTCCCATGTGAGGCGCCGGTACGCTGGCCCCGGCGTGGGCCTGCGTTGACCTGCCGCAACGCTTCCCCTTACGTATTCCCGAACCATCCAGGGACGTGATGACGGTACGAACCTCGCGGAGGCAGATTGCTTCCGCCGACAATCTAGCCGCAGCTGCGGCCGTCATCTTGATGACGGACCTCGCATTGTCGCTGGGCGATGCGCTCATCAAGCTGACGAGCGGTACGATCGCCGTCTGGCAGCTCTTCCTTCTCCGCTCGCTGATGGCTCTGCCACTGCTCGTTCCAGCCGTCCTGGCAAGCTCGAGTGCGACGCTTCGGCCCCGCGCCTTGGCCTGGACGACGCTGCGCAGTCTGATGCTGGTCTTTATGTGGCTCGCCTATTACGCGGCGCTTCCGCATCTGCAGCTCTCTGTCGCCGCAGTCTCCTATTATACGCTGCCCGTCTTCATCACCTTGTTTTCCGCTCTGTTCGTTGGCGAACGTGTCGGGCCGGTCGGCTGGGTGGCGGTGGCGTTGGGCCTTACCGGCGTGCTCTTGATCCTGAGGCCGGATGCGGCGGCGTTCAACGCCTACGCCTTGCTGCCGCTTCTCTCGGCGGTCCTCTACGCACTGGCGATGATTCTGACGCGCACGAAATGCCGCGAGGAACATCCTCTGACATTGTCCCTCGCACTCAATCTCGCATTCGTCGTGGCCGGTCTCCTTGGCGTCGGCATTTTTGGAGACGGGAACGGAGAGGGAGGCTACCTCACGACCGGCTGGTTGCCGCTTGGTGCTGCCGAGATCGGCACGCTCGTCGTCCTCTCTGCTGCGATGATCATCGGCAGTCTGGGTGCCGCTTTCTCCTATCAGCGCGCGCCATCGAACGTTGTTGGCACTCTCGACTTTTCCTATGTCGGTTTCGCCGCCGTGTGGGGTCTTCTCCTGTTCCAGGAGATTCCGTCGCTCATCACCCTATGCGGCATGGCGCTCATCGTCGGGGCCGGCATTCTCGCTCTTCGACGCTGATTGATCACCCGTGAATGGCGCGTCAGGCTCGGCGAGGTCCCGAGGCTCCATGCAGCGTTTCTGTCATCGAAGCGTGATCTGCCGATCATAAGAGGTTTGAAGCCAAAACGGCTCGACACCCATCCTGCTTGAACGGAGATCCGATGCGCTTCTTTCTCTCCACCAGCGCGCTCGCCCTTGCCGCAGCCTGGAGCTTGCCGGCGGCGGCTCAGCAGCCCGAAGCCTTCAACCGGATCGCAACCTTCCCCGTTGCCGCCAACATGCCGATCGATCGCGATGCCGCTTCGCCCACCGTGGCGGAGATCATAGCCGCGACCGAGGATGGCGAGACGCTGGTCTACACGGATGCGGCCCAGGAGGCCGTCGGCATCATCGATATCACCGACGCGCATGCGCCGAAGCCCGAAGGCTTCGTGGCGCTTGCGGGCGAGCCGACTTCGGTTGCTGTGACGTCCGGCAAGGCGCTCGTAGCCGTCGTCACGTCGGAAAGCTATGCGGAGCCTTCCGGCGAGCTCGCATCGGTCGATATTGCCGCGAAATCCGTGGTGGCGACCTGCGCGCTTCCGGGTCAGCCTGATTCCGTAGCGCTGACGGCGGACGCCACGAAGATCGCGGTGGTCATCGAAAACGAGCGCGATGAAGATCTGAACGACGGAGCGATCCCGCAGGCGCCCACCGGTCTTCTCGTGACCTTCCCGGTCGACAAGGGGGCAGTCGATTGCTCCGGAATGCAGGAGATCGACCTGACCGGGATCTCAGAGATCGCCCCGGACGATGCCGAACCGGAATTCGTCGACGTGAATGAAGCGGGCGAAGCCGTCGTGACGCTTCAGGAAAACAACGCGATCGCCATCGTCGAAATGGCAACGGGCGAGGTCACAGGCGGCTTTTCGGCGGGCTCAGTCGATATCGATGGAATCGATACCGAAAAGGATGGCCGCATCTCGCCGACGGGCAGCCTGAAGGCCGTCAAGCGCGAGCCCGATGGCGTCCAATGGCTGGATGAAGATCGCTTCGTGACCGCCAACGAAGGCGATTACGAAGGTGGCTCGCGCGGCTTCACGATTTTCGAAAAAGGCGGCAGCGTTCTCTGGGATTCCGGCAATGCGCTCGAGCATCTCGCGATGCGCATCGGACATTGTCCGGAAAAGCGTTCCGCCAAGAAGGGAACCGAACCGGAAGCCATCGAAGTCGCCACTTTCGGCAACGATCGGCTGATTTTTGTCGGTACGGAGAGGTCTTCGTTCGTTGCCGTCTATCGTGACACCGGTGCAGCACCGCAGTTTCTCCAAGTGCTGCCGTCAGGCATCGGCCCGGAAGGGCTTCTCGCCATTCCCGCACGCAAGCTCCTTGTGACCGCCAATGAGGAAGACCTGGTGGAGGATGGCGGCGCCCGTGCCACGGTCATGATCTATGAGCAGGGTGGGGAAGCTGCCTCGTATCCGATGATCGAAGCGGCTGAAGATGTGGGCGGATGGGGAGCGCTCTCCGGTCTTACGGCGGATCTGAGCGTCGCCGGGAAACTCCATGGCGTCTCCGACAGCTTCTACAAAGAAGCCAAGATCTTCACGATCGATGCCACCGCGACCCCGGCGAGGATTACGTCTGCAATCACCGTCACCAAGGATGGGAAGCCCGTTGAGGATCTCGATCTGGAGGGCATCGCGGCCCGCCGCGACGGAGGCTTCTGGCTTGCCTCCGAAGGAAATCCGGAAAAAGGGAAATCCAACAGGCTCCTCCGTATTTCCGCTGAGGGCGAAGTCGAGGACGACCTTGTGCTTCCCGAGGAGGTCGCCTCAAAGGCGTCGCGTTTCGGTCTGGAAGGTGTCACGGCCATCGGCAACGGCGATGACGAGACGGTCTGGCTCGCTGTCCAGCGCCCGTGGGGTGATGACGGGGACGGTCTCGTCAAGCTCCTGTCCTACAAGCCTGCGAGCGACACGTGGGGCGTCGTGCGCTATCCGCTCGAAAAGGCCGAAAATGGTTGGGTCGGATTGTCGGAAGTCACTGCGGCGGGAGAGGGGCGCCTTCTTGTAATCGAGCGCGACAATCAGATCGGTGAAGCTGCCAGGATCAAGCGTCTCTATGCGGTGTCGCTCGACGGGGTGACGCCGGCCGCCCCTGGCGACGATGCGCCGATCGTCGAAAAGACGCTGGTGCGTGATCTTCTGGGCGATCTCAAATCGACCCACGGCTATGTCGTTGACAAGGTCGAAGGCTTCGCAGTCGACAAGGACGGCGCCGCTTACATCGTGACGGACAATGATGGGGTCGACGATTCCAACGGCGAGACGCTCTTCCTGCGCTTTGAGGGGGCTGATCTCGCCGACTGACGGTGTGAACCGCTTTTTGGACGGCCCTGTACATTCCGCTACGTGGCCGTCCTCGCGGGCAGACACTCCGGGTCTCCGTGCTTTCCGTCCCCGGGCGATTGTGTTATCGCCGCCAATGCCGGCCTGCCGCGCATTCGTGGCGTATAACGGCCGATGCCAGCCAACGGATTTTCGCCCATGCAAGATGTCGCCAGGCCTGTGAGCGCCACGCCCTCTGATTTCTTTTCTGCCTCTCTGCGCGATGCCGATCCGGATATCGCCGCAGCCGTGAAGGCCGAGCTCGGTCGCCAGCAACACGAGATCGAGCTGATTGCGTCAGAAAACATCGTCTCGCGCGCCGTCCTGGAAGCGCAGGGCTCGGTTCTGACGAACAAATACGCTGAAGGTTATCCGGGCCGCCGCTATTACGGCGGCTGCCAGCATGTCGACGTGGTCGAAAACCTGGCGATCGAGCGCGTTACGAAGCTCTTCGGATGCAATTTCGCCAACGTGCAGCCGAATTCCGGCAGCCAGGCCAATCAGGCGGTTCTTCTCGCGCTCGCGAGCCCGGGCGATACCGTTATGGGCCTCAGCCTCGATGCGGGAGGTCACCTGACCCACGGCGCCAAGCCGAACCTTTCCGGCAAATGGTTCAACGCCGTGCAGTACGGCGTCCGCAAGCAGGATGGGCGGATCGACGAGGACGTCGTGGCCGAACTTGCGCAGGAGCATCAGCCGAAGATCATCATCGCTGGCGGCTCGGCTTATAGCCGCGAGATCGACTTCAAGAAGTTCCGCGAGATCGCCGACAAGGTCGGCGCGTATTTCATGGTCGACATGGCCCACTTCGCTGGCCTCGTCGCGGGCGGTGCCCATCCGAGCCCGTTCCCGCACGCGCATGTCGTGACATCGACGACGCATAAGACGCTGCGCGGTCCTCGAGGCGGTCTCGTTCTGACCAACGACGAGACGATCGCCAAGAAAATCAACTCGGCCGTTTTCCCGGGACTGCAGGGTGGGCCGCTCATGCATGTGATCGCCGCAAAGGCTGTCGCTTTCGGCGAGGCGCTGCATCCGCAGTTCAAGGAATATGCGAAGAACGTCGTTGAGAACGCTAAAATACTTGCAGAAACGCTTCAGCGCGGCGGCTGCGACATCGTCTCCGGCGGCACCGATACGCACCTTCTTCTGGTCGATCTGCGCCCCAAAGGCCTGACCGGAAAAGTGGTCGAGACGGCACTCGGCCGTGCCAATATCACCTGCAACAAGAACGGCGTTCCCTTTGATCCCGAGAAGCCGACGGTCACCTCCGGCATTCGCCTGGGCACGCCGGCAGCGACCTCACGGGGCTTCGGTACGGCGGAATTCAAGCAGGTGGGCGAGCTGATCGTGGAAGTGCTCGACGGGCTTGCCGCCAATGGCGAAGACGGCAACGAGGCTGTCGAAGCCTCGGTGCGTGAGCGCGTCGCGGCTCTCACCGATCGCTTCCCGATTTACAACGACTGAGCGAGGCGTCATGCGCTGTCCCTATTGCGGGGCCGACAATTCGCAGGTGAAGGATTCCCGGCCGACAGAGGACGGGAATGCGATCCGCCGGCGGCGTATCTGCGGCGATTGCGGCGGCCGTTTTACGACCTTCGAGCGCGTGCAATTGCGCGAGCTCACCGTCGTGAAAAAATCCGGTCGTCGCGTACCCTTCGATCGCGACAAGCTGATGCGTTCGGTTCAGGTCGCGGTGAGGAAACGCGACGTCGACCCGGATCGCGTCGAACGCATGGTGTCGGGGATCGTCCGACAGCTCGAATCGCGCGGTGAATCGGAAATTCCTTCAAGCGACATCGGCATCCTCCTCATGGAGGGCCTGCGTCGTCTCGATGACGTGGCCTATGTACGTTTTGCCTCCGTCTATCGCGATTTCCGCGAAGCCAAAGACTTCGAGGAGTTGCTGACGGAAATCAGTGGCGGACGCCACGACGATCTCAATCGCGACATCAAGGAGCGTTTGGAGCTTCCTGAGCGTCCTTTCGACGACGATGTCTGAGGCGCAGCCTCGGGATCTCGACAGCCGCTTTCTTGCCTCAGCCATCAGGCTCGGTCGGTTGTCGCTCGGAGAGGCAGCGCCAAACCCAGCCGTGGGCGCCATTGTTGTGAAGGATGGCGCCGTCGTCGGGCGAGGGCGCACCGCGATCGGCGGGCGCCCGCATGCCGAGACGGCGGCACTTCTCGAAGCCGGCGACAAAGCGCGGGGAGGGACATTGTACGTCTCTCTGGAGCCCTGTGCCCATCATGGCCGTACGCCCCCTTGCGCGGACGCGATCGTTGCAGCCGGCATTGGCCGCGTGGTGATGCCGATCCGCGACCCCGATCCGAGGGTCGACGGCAAAGGTGTTGCAAAGCTCCGTGCTGCCGGCGTCGAGGTGCGGGAAGGTCTCCTGGCTGAGCCCGCCAGGGATGCCCATCAAGGATATCTGACGCGCACCACAAAGGGCCGGCCTTATGTTCTTCTCAAGCTCGCTCTCTCAGCGGACGAAGGTATCGGCCTCACGGGGCACGGACAGATTGCCATCACCGGACCGCTCGCCCGACGCCACGTGCAGGTATTGCGGAGCCGGGTCGATGCCATTCTCGTCGGCGCTGGAACCTTGCGGGCGGACGATCCGCTTCTGACATGCCGGCTGCCGGGCCTATTGGCGCGTTCGCCGATTCGATCGGTCTTGAGTCGGTCGGGCGTTTTGCCCGAGCATGCCAAGATGTTTGTCGCAGGCCCTGACACCTGGGTCTTGAGCCCGAAATCTCCATCTCTTGTCATGCAAGAGCTGATCGATGCGCGAGACGGAGCTCTGCGCTGGCTTCAACTCCGGGCCGAAAGCGATGTGCCCGCAGAAGCGCTCGCTCAGCTCGGGGCGTGCGGCGTCAACACGTTGCTTCTCGAAGGCGGGGCGCAAACGGCCTCGGCCTTCCTTAAGGCGGGCCTCGTCGATGAGCTCCTGCTTTTCCGCAGCCCCATTCTATTGGGTGAGGAACGCATTGCCGCTTTTCCCGACAGCTCAGTTTCCGATATGATCACCCCGTTTCGGGCCGTTGAGCAGCGGCATTTCGGACCCGATGATTTCACCCGCTACAAGCGAGCAGCCTAATGTTCACAGGCATCATCACCGATGTCGGCGAAGTCCTGACCACGTCCGACCTTGCGGCCGGGCGTCGCTTCGAAATCGCCACCGCCTATGATCCTGAAACGATTGCGATCGGTGCGTCGATCGCCTGCGCCGGCACCTGTCTGACGGTGATTGAGCTCGGCACGACCCAAGGCGGCGGGTGGTTTGCCGTCGAGGCCTCGACCGAGACTTTGGAGCGCACCGCCCTTGGCAGCTGGCAGACGGGAACACGGATCAATCTTGAACGCGCGTTGCGCGCCTCCGACGAACTCGGCGGCCACATCGTGACCGGACATATCGATGGGGTGGCCGAGATCATCGGGCGGGCGGACGAGGGCGACATGGCGAAGTTCACCTTCGCCGTTCCCGACGATCTCGCCCGTTTCATCGCCGAAAAAGGCTCCGTTGCTCTTGATGGCACGTCGCTCACCGTCAACACGGTGGAAGGCGCAACGTTTACCATCATGCTCATTCCTCACACGCTCCAGGTCACCACTTGGGGCGAAAAGAAAGTCGGCGATCACGTCAACCTTGAGATCGATCTCATGGCGCGCTACCTCGCGCGTCTTCAAAGCGCATAAGGCTTCGGCAAAACTCAGATGAGTCATTTCCTTTTGATTGAGGCGCGGTTCTACCGCGACCTCTCAGACGAACTCGCTCGCGGCGCGATCGCGGAGCTGGAACGTCGTGGCGCTACGTACGATCGTATCGCCGTCCCGGGCGTCCTCGAAATCCCGGGCGCCCTTTCTATGGCCTTGATTGCGGCCGAAGAGGGAAACATAAGCTCTTATGACGGTTTCGTTCTCCTCGGCTGTGTGATCCGCGGAGAGACGTCGCACTACGATATCGTGGCCGTGGAATCGGCGCGCGCCGTGATGGATCTGGTGTCTGCCTATGGTCTTGCGCTCGGAAACGGCGTCTTGACGGTCGAAAACGGCGATCAGGCATGGGCCCGGGCCGGCGTTGAGGGAAAAAACAAGGGTGCGGCTGCGGCCGCGGCGGCCTGTGAAATGGCCGAGTTGCGCGAAAGGTGGGGCCTTGCCTGAGAGTGAGCCAGCCATAGCGGCCCGAGGGGCCAACCAACGCGGCGCTGCACGACTGGCTGCCGTACAGGCCCTCTATCAGATGGATGTGGGGCGGGTGAGCCTGCCCCGTGTCGTCGCGGAGTTCGAAGCCTTCCGCCTTGGCCAGGAGATGGAAGGCGAGACGCTGCGCAGCGCCGATGCCGCATTTTTCCGTCTGCTCGTGGCAGGCGTCGTCGAGGAGCAGGAGGTCATCGATCCCCTCATTCACGCGACGTTGCCGCCTTCCTGGCCTTTGGCACGCCTCGATGTGACGCTTCGCTCGCTGTTGCGCTGCGGCGTCTATGAGCTGAAGTCGCGTCGCGACGTTCCGGCCCGCGTCGTCATCAGCGAATATCTCGACGTGGCCCATGCCTTCTTCGAAAAGGAAGAGCCGGGGCTTGTGAACGCGGTGCTCGACAAGGTGGCGCGGGATGTCAGGCCGGACGAATTCGGCAAAGCGGGTGCCGGCTAAATCTTCATGGATGAGCTGGAACTGATTGACCGCTTTTTCCGACCACTCGCCGGAGAAGGTGCGCTTGGGCTTCTAGATGACGCGGGATTCGTGAGCCCGTCTTCAGACCGGGATCTTGTCGTTACCAAAGATATGATCGCGGAGGGAGTGCATTTCCTTCCGGGTGATCCTCCAGAAACCGTGGCGCGCAAAGCATTGCGGGTCAATCTCTCGGATCTTGCGGCCAAAGGGGCAAAGCCCCTCGGCTATCTTCTCGCCCTTGCCCAGACCCCCGGTTGCGACGAGGCCTGGCTGAGGGCGTTTTGCGACGGTCTTGCCAGCGATCAAGAACGGTATCGCATCTCGCTGATCGGGGGCGACACGATCGCATCCCCGGATCGCGTGACGGTCTCGATTACGGCGATCGGCACGCTGCCGAAAGGCCGAATGGTGCATCGCTCCGGCGCGAAAGCTGGCGACATTCTGTATCTCTCCGGGACGATCGGCGGATCCGGCGCCGGTCTGGCGATTCTTCAAAACCGTGCGGATGCAGATCTACTTGCAGACGACAGGGCGCAACTCGTTCTGCGTTACCGCGAGCCACAGCCACGCACAGATCTGGCCGAGGCCGTCTGTCGCCACGCCAGCGCCGCGCTCGACATTTCTGACGGACTGGCCGGCGACGCGGACAAGCTCGCTTCCGCAAGCGGCATCCGTGCCGTGATTGAGGCACAGAACGTTCCGCTCGACCCGGCTTTAAGCCAGCTCTTCGGCCACGGCTTCTCCTTGGAGGAGGCGCTGACCGGCGGGGATGATTACGAGATCCTGGCAGCGATCCCGCCAGGCGAGGAGGGGGGCTTCAAGGAGGCTGCGGCGCGCGCCGACATTCCCGTGACGGCCATTGGCTGTGTCGAGGCGGGTGGCGATCGCGCCGTGATTTTGAAAGACGGGCAGGAAATGGCGTTTTCCCATAGGTCTTTCGTGCACGGCAGCCATTGATGGACAATTCCCCCGACGCCGCCTTTCACCCGCAAGTGGACAACCGGGTCGCCCGGCGCAATGTGGTGGTCCTCGCCACGGCTCAGGCCATTGCGGGCGCCGGAGCGCCGATCAACTTTTCCATATCTTCGCTTGCGGCTCACATGCTCTTGGGGCCGGACAAGTCCTGGGCGACTTTGCCGCTCAGCGCCTTCGTCGTCGGCACCGCGATCGGCACCATGCCGGCCGCGCTGCTGCAGCGGCGAATCGGGCGTCGTTTCGGGCTCATCTGCGGAATGCTGATCGGCGCGATGGGCGCACTCATGGAAGCGGTGGCCGTCACGGTCTTCTCGTTTCCAATCCTGTGCCTCGGCGTCTTCATGATGGGATTTACCGCCGCCTTCGTGCAGCAGTTTCGTTTCGCTGCCGCTGATACGGCCAGTCCATCCTTCCGGCCGAAGGCGATGTCGTACGTGCTGATCGGCGGCGTGATGGCGGCCATTATCGGACCTCAAACCGTCATCCACACCCGCACGGCTTTCCCGATCGAATTTGTCGGTGCTTATGTCGGCGCTGCCGGACTGATGGTGCTTGCGGCAATTGTTCTTGCGTTCTTGCATGCTCCGGCCGTGACGGCCGTCCACACCCATGCAGGACGACCGTTGCGGAAGATTGCTGCGCAGCCACGCTTCATCGTGGCCGTCGCCTGCGCCGTGACGGCCTATGCCCTCATGAATTTGATGATGACGGCCGCGCCGCTGGCGATGGTCGGCTGCGGCTTTCCGACCGATGCGGCGGTTCTCGGCATCCAGTGGCATGTCATCGCAATGTTCGCTCCAAGCTTCTTTACAGGGTCATTGATCCTGCGCTTTGGAGCAGAGCGCGTGGTTGCGGCGGGACTTGTGCTTCTCATCCTGTGCGGCTTCATCGCCTTTCAAGGCATAGATCTCATCAATTTCTGGGGCGCTCTCGTTGTTTTGGGCGTTGGCTGGAATTTTGGGTTTCTCGGCGCGACAGCACTTGTTGCAAGCACTTATGAGCCGGTCGAGAAGGAGAAGGTGCAAGGCCTCAACGACCTGCTTGTCTTTGCGACGGTGGCGCTGGCCTCGTTTTCTTCCGGTCAAATCCTGTCTATCGGCGGCTGGTCTGCAGTGGCGCTGACCGTGATACCGATCGCCGTCGTCGCTCTTCTTGGGCTTGCATTGCTTCTTTTGCGGCGTGGTCGCCAGGAGGCGTCCCGCTAAACCAAGCGGGTAGCGCGATTTTGCAGCCCTTGACGGGGCTTGTTCTTTCGTCAATACCCCGCCGCGATACAGGAAGCCGCCCCCGGCTCTGTCGGAGGGTTCGGCCTCCATTCCCGGTCGGCAATCCGCCGGCCATCTTCCGGGGGAAATCAATGATTTTGCTTTATTTCGTCATAGCATGCGGTGTCTTGGCCATCGTCTATGCCATCTGGGCGATCCAGTCCGTGATGGCGGCCGATGCGGGCAATGCGCGCATGCAGGAGATCGCGGGCGCGATCCGTGAGGGTGCGCTCGCATACCTCACACGCCAGTACACGACCATCGCCATCGTCGGTGTCGTCGTGTTCATCCTGGCGTGGTGGCTTCTTTCCGCAGAGGCTGCGATCGGCTTCCTGATCGGTGCGGTGCTCTCTGGAGCTGCCGGCTTCATCGGCATGCTCGTATCTGTGCGTGCGAACGTACGGACGGCGCAGGCCGCGTCGATCTCGCTCGGTGGCGGTCTTGAGATCGCCTTCAAGTCGGGTGCCATCACGGGTCTTCTCGTGGCCGGTCTCGCGCTTCTCGGCGTCTCAGGCTACTTCACCATCCTGACTCAGTTCATCGGCTATGGCCCGACTGAACGCGTCGTGATCGATGCTCTCGTGGCCCTCGGCTTCGGCGCTTCGCTCATCTCCATCTTCGCCCGTCTCGGCGGCGGCATCTTCACCAAAGGCGCAGACGTCGGTGGCGATCTCGTTGGTAAGGTCGAGGCCGGCATTCCGGAAGACGATCCCCGCAACCCGGCCACGATTGCCGACAATGTCGGTGACAATGTCGGCGACTGCGCGGGCATGGCGGCCGACCTTTTCGAGACTTACGCGGTGACGATCGTCGCCACGATGGTTCTGGCCTCGATCTTCTTCACGGGCGAGCAGGCGACGACCCTGATGCTCTTCCCGCTGTTGATTGGCGCGACCTGCGTCATCACTTCGATCGCCGGCACCTTCTTCGTGAAGCTCGGCGCCAACAATTCCATCATGGGCGCGCTCTACAAGGGCTTCATCGCCACCGCCGGTCTCTCAGCGGTCGCTCTGGCGCTGATCGTGCTCTTCTTCACCGGCTGGGGCACGCAGTTCACGAGCCCCGTCGGTCCGTCCTTCTCGGGCGGCAGCCTGTTCTTCTGCGGCATCGTCGGTCTCGCCGTGACGGGCCTGATCATCTGGATCACCGAGTACTACACCGGCACCAACTATCGCCCGGTGCGCTCGGTCGCTGACGCCTCCGTCACCGGACATGGTACCAACGTCATTCAGGGCCTCGCGATCTCGATGGAATCGACGGCGCTTCCGGCGATCGTCATCATCGCGGGCATTCTGGCCTCCTATGGTCTTGCTGGCCTCTTCGGCATCGCCATTGCCGTGACGACGATGCTGGCGCTTGCCGGTATGGTCGTTGCCCTGGACGCTTTCGGCCCCGTCACAGACAATGCCGGTGGTATTGCCGAGATGGCGGATCTGCCGGCCGAGGTGCGCAACACGACCGACGCCCTCGATGCCGTCGGCAACACCACGAAGGCGGTCACCAAGGGCTACGCGATCGGCTCTGCCGGTCTTGGCGCTCTGGTGCTCTTCGCGGCCTACACCTCGGACCTCCACTTCTTTGCCGAAGAGGCGGCGCCGGGCACCTTCTTTGACGGTGTCAGCGTCGACTTCTCGCTGTCGAACCCATACGTCGTCGTCGGCCTGCTCTTCGGCGGTCTGCTGCCTTATCTCTTCGGCGGCATCGCGATGACGGCAGTCGGTCGCGCGGGCGGCGCGGTCGTGGAGGAAGTCCGTCGGCAGTTCCGTGAGAAGCCCGGCATCATGCAGGGGACCGAACGTCCGGATTATAAGCGCGCGGTCGACATGCTGACCAAGGCTGCGATCCGCGAAATGATCGTGCCGTCTCTGCTGCCCGTCCTGTCGCCGATCGTCTGCTTCTTCGTGATCTACCTGATCGGGGGCAAGTCGAATGGCTTTGCGTCTCTCGGCGCCATGCTTCTGGGCGTGATCGTGACCGGCCTTTTCGTCGCCCTCTCCATGACGGCCGGCGGCGGTGCCTGGGACAACGCCAAGAAGTACATCGAGGATGGACATCACGGCGGCAAGGGCTCCGATGCCCACAAGGCTGCGGTGACCGGCGATACGGTGGGTGATCCTTACAAGGACACGGCCGGACCGGCGGTGAACCCGATGATCAAGATCACCAACATCGTCGCGCTTCTGCTTCTGGCCGTCCTGGCCCACTAAGCAGATTGCTCGAAACAAAAACGAGGCCCCGCGGTACGCCGCGGGGCCTTTTTTGTGTCTGCAGCCCAGCGCTTGGTCGTGGTCAGACGAGGCCACACTATCCCCGTATCCCCACCTAGAAGCAGGCTTTCAGGGCGGGATCGTCGTTGTAGATCGCCATTGCACTTGCGGCTGGTCGCCCCTTGGCCCGGCACGCCTGTCGCGCTTGACGCATCAATGCGCATCATCATCCGCAGAGCCAGCACGTTTTGGCCACCACTCCGGGCACGGCGTGAGGGGCATCAGGTTGCGCGGGCCAGGTCGCCCCGAAGGATTTTGCGCGATCCGCGCCGGCTCATTTGAAGCACAACGCCGCGTCTTCTTTTTCAGGCGTCGTCGAATCGTCGAGCCAATCATCCACCGACGTTTTGTCGAGGCTTGCGAGCTCGTTGGCATAAGCGTGGATGAGGTCGGAGAGCACGGCATATTCGGTCCGATGCACCATGTATTCCTGCTCATTGACCTCCGATTTCCCGTCCTCTTCGTGGCGCATGTAGAGCGTCGTATAATAAATAAAGACGCGCGGTCGTGAGAGGTTGGAGAAATCGATCGTCGACTGCGAAAACAGATTGCGCCATTGCTCCGACTTGCTTTCACCGAACACTGATTTCGCCATGTCGGTGATATCCTCTTTGAGCTTCTCCTGGTCTCCGGCGCTGACCGAATCGTAAAGGCTGACGACTTGATCGATCAGCTTGTTGTAGTCCTTCGAATAGAAGGTCTGTTTGACGTAATCATGCTTCTCAAGATGAAAGAAAGGCGTGTCGTCGACCTCGGTGATATAATCATTGTATCGCTCATAGAGATCCTCTGGCGGACTGCTGGCCGGGTGAAAGTTTGAGCGCTTCTGCGCATGGTTCATGATGCTCGATATCGCGGTCGGGAGATTTTGTGGCTCGGAGTAGATCTCAGTGCCATTGGCCTGGGGATCGGAATTGTCATCCCCAAGAGTTGAGCCGCGTGCGGTCGCGGCCGCGGCATCATCACTGAGCCTGGTTGCCGTCCGGGATAGGCGAGGAACGACATGGATCCATTCGGCGACGATTTGCGGGATCGTTACGGTGGCCATAGTGTTAACCTCCATCGCAGGGAATGACGGTGTTTGCGTTGTATTGATATATTAAGGAAGCACCGAAATGTGAGTGTACATACGATGAAGATAAGTCCTCACGGATCGGATCCGAGAAGAAAATAGAGCATAAAATAGATAGAGGAAGGGTATATTGTGATCAATCCCGTAATACATATAGAATCAAGCAAATGTGATAGTATTATATACTAAAAATGGAAATAATTATAAGAAATATTGACGTTCTGCTGAATGCGGGAGGGACGCCATCGCCGGGGCGAAGAACGCGAGATGTCGTGGGCATGAGCCGAATTCGGCCAGCGGCCCATTGGCTCAGACACTAAAAAAGGCGGCCAGATAGGGGCCGCCTTTTGTTGATCCTGCGTGATGCAACGCTCGACCAAAGCTCTTCACGCAGGAGCTTTGGTCGGCTGAAGCTAGCCGATGAGCGGCATCGTGTGTCTAGAACGCCACCCGTCCAGCAGCCGACAGAAGCTGAGACACGAACGAGAAGTCCTTGCCGGCGGTCGGTGTGGTGCGAGAGACGAAGTCGAAGACCTTGCCGTCCTTCAAACCGTAATTCGCGACGCGCGTGACCGTCTGGTCCTTGTCGAAATAGACAGCGAGAACGCGCTGGTCGACGATATGCGGGTTCAAGAAGGCGACAGGTCGCGAAGCCGTCTGCGAGATGTAATAGAACACCTCGCCTCCGAAGTCGGCCGTCGTGGAGGGGGTGCCGAGCACGATAAGCACCTGGTCGCGGCTAGATCCTTCCGGAATCTGTTCCAGGGCGAGCTCGTTGGCGATATAGCCGCGGTGCTGGGTTTGCCCGATGCAGCCCCCCAGGGCGCCGGCTGCGGCGACCGAAACGAGAAGGGCGAGAACGTGAGATTTTTTGGTCATTGGCGGTCCCGTTGAACTCCGCTTGCTAGCGGGGTGAATGCGGCATTGCAATGGCCTTCGCGGGGCTCTGCCGCATTGTCTTGAAGGCTTAGAAGGGCATAGATCGCACGATGGGTTGGTTTAAAAGCCGCAAACGGCAGGAGCGCGAGCGCGCAGCGGTACTTTATGGCGCGACGGCTGCAGCTTCGCGTCATCCGCAACTCTATGAAGAATTTGGTGTCGATGACACGGTCGACGGTCGCTTTGAGATGCTCTCGCTGCATCTTTTCGCAGTTGTCCATCGTCTCACTTTCGGGCCGGATCCAGAGCCTGAGCTTGCTCGGCTGACCACCGAAGCCTTTGTCGTCGACATGGATGCCACGTACCGAGACATCGGTGTCAGCGATCGACGTATCCCAAAGCGGATGAAAACGCTTTTTTCCTCCTATGGCGGCAGGCTCGGGGCTTATGGCTCAGCGTTGTCTGCAGAGGGTGATGCGCTTGAAGGTGCGATTGCACGCAATATCTTTGTTGGAGAAAGTGATTCGGGTGCGTCCCGGCGCCTGGCGCGATATCTGCGTGCGCTGCTTGCCTGGCTGGACGATGTTCCCAGTGCAACCCTGAAAGATGGGCGCATCGTATTCCCGGACCCCATCAGCCTCGTTGCGGAGAACAGTTAAAATGAACACCGCGTCTTTCGCCAAGCCGCTGCGCCTGGTCGAGATACCCGCCTCGGGACGCAAACTGCATTTGGAGGCGTCCCCCGCCGAGCGCGAAAAGATCGCCGCTCAGCTTGGTATCCCCTCTGTGGAAGATCTCTCTGCCGAGGTCGGCGTGACGCCGATGGCGGGCGATCATTACCGGGTTGAGGCGCACATTTCCGGCCGTGTGACGCGGCGTTGCGTCGTGACTTTGACGCCCCTAGAGGAAGAGGTGTCGGAAGATGTGCACCTTGTCCTGCGGCCGCCCAAGCCCGGCGAATCCCGAGATGGCGGCGGCGAGGCGAACGGTGATCGCTCCAGCGATCCTTTCGACGTGGAAGTCGACGGGGCCGAGGACACGGAACCCTATTTCGGAGACAGGGTCGACCTCGGCGCCTTGCTCGTCGAATATGTGGCGCTTGGTCTCGACCCCTATCCGAGGGTTGCAGGAGCGGAATTTAAGGAACATGTGGAGGATGATACGGCGGAGGCGTCGCCATTTGCCGTATTGGAGCGTCTGAAGCAGCAAAGTAACTGACGCACCTTACCAGCCTTTTTCTCCAAACGGCTTGTCATGACCGGGCGAGTGGGTATTGTCCCGCGGCCGGCGACCCGACCAGAAGAAAGCGATGCCGTCACCTCTCACCATCTCTCTTGACGCCATGGGCGGCGATGCCGGTCCCGAAATGGTGATCCCGGGCGCAGCCGTGGCGTTAAAGCGTCGGCCGGATCTGCGTTTCATTCTTTATGGGCAATCAGAAGCGGTTGAGCCCTTGCTCGCCCGCTATCCCGATCTCGTCGCCGCCTCGCGCTTCGTGCATTGCGAGATTTCCGTGCGCATGGACGACAAGCCGAGCCAGGCGCTTCGTCTCGGCCGCTGGAAGTCGTCGATGTGGCGGTGCGTGCAGGCCGTGCGGGACGGGGAGGCGGACGTTGCCGTCTCTGCCGGAAACACCGGCGCCCTCATGGCGATGTCGAAATTCTGTCTGCGCACGCTTCCCGATATCGATCGGCCGGCGATCGCGGCGATGTGGCCGACATTGCGCGGCGAGAGCGTCGTCCTCGACGTCGGCGCCACGATCGGCTCGGATGCGAAGATGCTCGTCCATTTCGCCGTCATGGGTGCGGCCATGGCCCGGGCTCTCTTCGGGCTGGAGCGGCCGACGGTCGGCCTTCTCAACATCGGTGCAGAAGAGGTGAAAGGTGTCGAGGAGGTGCGCGAGGCAGGCCATATTCTGCGTGCCATCGACCATCCCAATTTTGAATATTATGGCTTCGTCGAGGGCGACGATCTCGGCAAAGGGACGGTCGACGTCGTCGTCACCGAAGGCTTTTCGGGCAATATCGCATTGAAGACCGCCGAGGGGACCGCACGACAGCTCGCTGAATATCTTCGTTCGGCGATGACGCGGACGCTGTCTGCTAAGATCGGCTATTTCTTCGCGCGCTCAGCCTTCGCACGGCTGCGCGAAAAGATGGATCCGCGCAAAGTCAACGGTGGCCTTTTCCTCGGCCTCAATGGCCTCGTCGTGAAAAGCCATGGCGGTACGGATTCCGAAGGCTTTGCCGCCGCCATCGAGCTCGGCCGCGACATGGTCCTCGGAAGCCTCACCAGCAAGATCGCCAACGATTTGGAATACACCCTCGGATCGATGCGCAAGCAGTTCGCCGAGCAAACGGCCGCGCAGGCACAGACCGCATGAAACGCTCCTTGATCGCCGGCATTGGCAGCGCCCTGCCGGAGAAAGTCCTTACCAACCGCGATCTCGAAAGCATCGTCGACACCTCGGACGAATGGATCGTACAGCGCACCGGCATTTCAGAGCGCCATATCGCCGCCGAAGGCGAAACGACCTCAGATCTTGCGCTGGCCGCCGCTGAGAAAGCACTCGCGGATGCGGGCCTGACCTCTTCCGACATCGATCTCATTGTTCTGGCGACCGCCACCCCGGATCAGACATTCCCGGCGACCGCCTGCACGGTGCAGGATCGGCTCGGCATGCATCACGGATACGCGTTTGATGTGCAGGCCGTATGCTCGGGCTTTTTGTTCGCGCTCACCACGGCCGATGCGCATTTGAAGGCCGGATCGGCAAAACGTGCACTCGTCATCGGAGCCGAAACATTTTCGCGCATTCTCGATTGGAGCGACCGCGGCACCTGCGTCTTGTTCGGTGACGGGGCCGGTGCGGTGGTGCTGGAAGCCCATGACGCGGACGAGGAGACGTCGCCCCGGGGCCTTCTCACCGCGCATTTGCGTTCAGACGGGCATTTTCGCGACAAACTGTTCGTCGACGGGGGCCCGAGCTCGACGAGAACCGTCGGCCATTTGCGTATGGAAGGCCGCGAGGTTTTCAAGCACGCGGTCGCGACCATCACAGATGTCATCACCGACGCATTCGAGGCGACAGGCGAATCGGCGGAAACAATCGACTGGTTCGTTCCCCATCAGGCCAACAGACGCATCATCGATGCCAGCGCCAAGCGACTCGGCATCGCCGAGGAGAAGGTCGTGGTGACGGTGCAGCACCATGGCAACACCTCCGCAGCCTCAATCCCGCTGGCGCTTGATGTCGCAGTGCGCGACGGACGCATCAAAAAGGGCGACCTTGTGCTGCTTGAGGCGATGGGCGGCGGCTTCACTTGGGGCTCAGCTCTGATACGCTGGTAGCTGGTGACACGCATCGGGGGGTGCGTGTTGACCTCATTTCGACAGGCGAATACGTTGCTTAGGGACGTGCAGGAGGCGTGTTGCGTGGAGGCAAATGAACTTCGCCCAGAAGGGCGCACCGTCACGCGAGCCGATCTCGCAGAGGCGGTTTATCGGGAGCTTGGCCTTTCCAGAACGGAATCGGCTGCCATGGTGGAAATGGTGCTCGCGGAGATTTCAGACACGATCGTATCGGGGGAAACGGTCAAGCTTTCCTCGTTCGGTTCATTCGTCGTGCGCAGCAAGGGGCAGCGCGTCGGCCGCAACCCGAAAACGGGCAAGGAAGTGCCGATTCCGCCGCGCCGCGTGACTGTCTTCAAGCCAAGCAACATCATGAAGCAGCGCATCAACGAGTGCCTCGCCCCGGAAGAAGAGACGGGGGGAGCTGCAATCAGCACCGGTGCCGACGCCGGCAATGCCCGGCGTCTCAAGGCCGCTGAAGCAGACGTCGCGACGACGTGAGCGTGAAATCACCGGACGCGTTCAGGACGATCAGTGAAGTTGCGGAGGACCTCGATCTTCCGCAACACGTCCTGCGTTTCTGGGAAACGCGCTTCACTCAGATCAAGCCGCTGAAGCGCGGCGGCGGAAGGCGTTACTATCGCCCTGAGGACGTCGATCTTCTCAAGGGAATTCGCCTTCTTCTTTACGGCGAAGGCTTCACCATCAAGGGCGTGCAGCGTCTTCTCAAAGAGAAGGGCGTGCGCTTCGTCATCGCCGTTGGGCAAAGCGGCAATGTGGAGACGGTGGCGCCGGTCGAGGCCGATTTCGACGCCGAGCGGCCGAGCGATGAGGCCCCGGCGAGGGTCGAGCCGATGCGCGAAGAAGCCGGCGACGAGGACGACGAATTGCAGCCGTCCTTGCTGCGAGAAGAGGCAGAAGAGCCCGTCTCTCGCCGCGTCGACCACCATGGCCGCGAACGTCTTCAAGCCGTGCTCAGCGATCTGCTTGAGGCGCGCCGGATCCTGCAGGACGCAGCCGCCGGCTGACGGGACATCCCGGCCGGGCATCGTTCGCACGGCATGCCGCGCTGGCGGCGTAATCTCATTTCAAAATCAGTGGGGAATGGTCGGAGCGGCGGGATTCGAACCCACGACCTCTTGCGCCCCATGCAAGTGCGCTACCAGGCTGCGCTACGCTCCGACGCGCGCGAACTATAGAGAGCACATAGGCCCGACGCAATGCTCATAAGGCGCAGTTTTCGGGGATTCTTTCGCCCTCCTACAGCGCCTCGATGTGGGCCGAGGACGAGACACGATATGCTACGAAATCAGCAAATCTTAAGGCTTTCCCGCCTAACTCGTTCACATAGAACGTCTCCCCGCGAGAACCGGGCTTTCATGCAGCCAGACGCCTATCGTCCACGTCTTTATCCGACCTCCGTAAGGAACTTCGTTTTCTTTCTGGCGGTGCTGGCGATGAACTATACGCTGTCGCGGCCGTCGCCCGTCGACCTTCTATTCATGCTCTCGCTCGCATTGTCGATTATGGTGCTGCAGAAGGTCCGGCTGACTTTCTTCATTTTCTTTGCGCTGTTGCTCTTGTGGACGCTTTCGTTCTGGTACGCCTCGTTCCCGTTCTTCGGCGATCCTGATGTCCGCCAGGAGGCCTTCAAGAAAACCTTCGTCGTGGTTCTCGGCATAACGGCCTGCTACGTTTCCATGGATTGGGGGCCGCGGCAGTTGCATACGTTCATGCGGGTCTACGTCGTCTCCTGCGTGACCGCGGCGATTCTCGGGATCGTGGGCTTTGCGCTCGGCATCGAGGCGCTGCTTTGGGACGGCCGCTCGAAAGGCTTCATCGACGACCCGAACATGTATGCGTCGTTTCTGGTGCCGGGTGTGGTGATGGCGATCTACCTGGTCCAGCAACGACTGTGGCCGAGGGCCGCGCTTTTCCCAATCATCGGGATCCTCTGCCTCGGCGTATTGCTGTCATTCTCAAGAGCGGCGACCGTGTCGCTCATCCTGTGCTGCTCCGGCTATATGGTCTTCATCTATCGACAGCATCTCCTGAGGCTTTTGGCCTACGCTGCTGCCATGGCGGTCTTCGGCGGCATTATTCTCGGCACCACGATCGTCGTCTCGCCGACCTTCACGAAGAAATTCGAGCAGCGCGCCACCTTGGAGGAATCTTACGATGCAGGGCGCGAAGGCCGCTACGGCCGCTATGCACGTTCGATCCCGATGATCCTCAGCAATCCGGTCGGCATCGGGATCAATCAGCAGAACCTGATTTTTCTGGAGCCTATCCATAACATCTGGCTGAGCTCTTTCATGAATTACGGCTGGCTCGCAGGCTTTTCGTGGCTCGCCCTGATCTTCCTGTCGGTCCTTTTTGGCCTGGGGAATTACCGCATGACGGCGCATCCGGCAGCCGTCGCCGTTCTTGTGGCCTTCATGGCGCCGCTCATGTGCGCATCGCTGCATGAAGGCGAGCACTGGCGCCATCTCTGGCTTCTTCTCGGCATCCTCTGGGGCTTCAATCCCGCGCGCTTTCACGAGGAGGCCGGGGCGAAGAGGAATGCCGTCAGCTCGCGTAGCGTCGTGGAATCAATGAAGCAGGCAATCGCCAGCAACAGACGGCCCGCCCATAACGAGGGCCGCACCGTCTCTTCATAGAGAAGCCGAAGCCCGAAAGGGTGCGCGTGCCGGGCGGCGCTCTCGCTTGGAGCAGGCGAGAGACACGTGAGGCTCGGAATGCCTTGCTCCATTCTCTCGCGATCGGCCCCACTGAAGAAACGGACGTGTGCAACGGAGCCGGGGAGTGGACTTGGAGAGGCCGTCTAGATCTAGAAAGCGGCGAGCTTCATCCCCGCGCTGCCCTCAATAGGCGTTCTCGCCGGTAACGAGCCGGATCGGCGTCAAAAGCAGGATGTAGAGATCGAAAAGCACCGACCAGTTCTCGATATAGAACTGGTCGTGCTCGACGCGCCGCTCGAGCTTTTCCTGCGTATCGGTCTCGCCCCGCCAGCCATTGACCTGGGCCCAGCCGGTGATGCCCGGCTTGACGCGATGTCGGGCGAAGTAGCCATCGACCACCTGCTCGTAAAGCTGGTCGGCGGCTTTGGCCTGTAAGGCGTGCGGGCGGGGACCGACAAGGGACAGATTGCCTTTCAGCACATTGAACAATTGCGGCAGTTCATCGAGGCTCGTCTTGCGGATGAAGCGGCCAACGCGCGTCACCCGCGGATCGTCCCGGCTGACGAGCTTTGCCGCGTTCAGGTCCACCTGATCGACATACATCGAGCGGAACTTGAAGACCTTGATCAGCTCGTTGTTGAAGCCGTAGCGGTCTTGACGGAAGAGAACGGGCCCACGGCTGTCGAGTTTGATCGCGGCAGCGACTGCCAGCATGACCGGAGACAGGGCGACGAGGGCGAGGCTGGCAAAGGCAATATCGAACATCCGCTTGACGACGGAATCCCATCCGGCGATCGGCCGATCGAACAGATCCAAAAATGGCACAGAGCCGATGAAGGAATAGGAGCGCGGGCGGAACCTCAGGCGTGACGTGTTCGCGGCCATGCGGATGTCGACCGGCAGCACCCAGAGCTGCTTGAGCATTTCGAGGAGCCGGTTCTCGGCCGTCAGCGGCAGCGCGATGATCAAGAGGTCGATCTGCGCCTGGCGCCCGAATTCGACGAGTTCGTCGATTCGGCCGAGCAGCGGGTAGCCTTCCTGGATGGCCGGCGCACGATCACCGCCGCGGTCGTCGAAGATCCCGCAAATGCGGATGTCATTCTCGGGTTCGGCGTCGAGGGCACGGATCAGCGAGACCGCTTCTGGGCCGGCCCCGACGAGAACCGCGCGTCGCTCCAGGAGACCAACGCGGGTCCAGACGCGTACGAGACGCGCGAGCAGAATGCGTGCTGCCGCGAGCGCCACAAAGCCCAGAAAAAACCAGGCGCCGAGCCACAGACGGGAGAAATCGTCGCCGATCTTCAGAAAGAACGCGACCAGGGTGAAGCAGGCGAAGACCACCGCCCAAAGACCGGCTGCACGACCGATATGTTTCAGCGGATGCCGGTAGGCGGGCAGCGTATAGCCTTTGAACGTGCCGATCAGCGAGATCGTGAAAACCGGCAGGAGGATGAGTGGCAGGAGATAGCGGAGAGCCAACTCACCTTCGCTTGGCGTGACCCAGAAATAGTGGATGAGGGTGCCAAGGCCGACGAGGGCTGTGAAGTCCGCAAGGCGCAGAAGGGCTGCCAGAAAACCGGCCGAGACCGGGCGATATTTAAGGTTTGCGGCAACACGCGCTGCGGCGAGGTTGAGAGCCGAGCGACCTGCTCCGGGCCGCTTTGTGCCAGGCTCATTCTCCGCCGGTGCATTGCTCGATGTCACTGTCTAAAATCCCGCTTCGGCCCCGCCGGTAGCTGTCTGTCTTGCGCGATTTTATTCAATCTGTTCCGCCTGCTAGAGTTAATCAACTCGGATCAGAACAGGCGCTCCCCGACATAGACGGTATCACCGGCACGAATCGGCTGGGTAACCGCGAGGCGCCCTTCGTAGAGGACGCCGTTCAGCTGCCGGCTCAGCCGCACCACCCGTTCATTTGCACGGGGCGTGAAGCCTCCAGCTACCGCGACGGCATTCTCTACGGTCATGCCTGGCACATAGGGATATTGGCCAGGGCTGCCCACTTCGCCAAGAATAAAGAAGGGACGATAGGAGGCGACCTCGACGGTCACGTCGGGATTGCGGACGAAGCGGCTCGACAATGCGCTTTGAATGCGCCCCTCAAGCTCGTCGGTGCTGGTGCCGCGAGCCGCGATCTCGCCCACGAGGGGCATCGTGACATAGCCGGCCTGATCGACCTTGTAGACGTTGGTGAGCTCGCTCTGGTCGAAGACGACGATGCGGAGTTCATCGCCGGTATCCAGTCGATACGGCCCTTTCACTGTGGGTGACCCAGTCGCCAAAGGTGCGCGCTCGCCCATACAAGATGCGAGAAGACAAACAAGCGTGATTATAATGGCGACACGAACCGCGTTCATTGCGAGCACCCAGCCTATGATCGGCTGAAATATGCCGGCCCATAGTTAATGTCGCGCTAAAATTGCCTGTAGCTGAAGGCATGGCGGTCGTTAACCGCCTCCTAACCGTAATCGACGCATCTTGCCTTCAGCCTGCAAGGAGTCGCCACGCTATGGCCGAGCCGCGTCCTATGGAAATGGACATTTCTGCAATTGCCGCCGCGCTGTGGCGTCGCGCCTGGCTTTTTGGCCTGGTGGCGGTCCTCGTGGGGGCAGGAACCTATTTCGGTCTCTCGCTCGTCGACCCGCTTTATACTGGCGACGCCCGCATTTTGATCGAGGCGCGGGAATCCCCGCTGACGCGGCCACGCGACTCGGGCGCAGAGAATCTGACAGTGCAGTTGGACGAATCGGCAATCGCGAGCCAGGTCGAAGTTCTGCGCTCGCGCGATATCGCCAATACCATTATCGACAAGTTCGACCTGACGCATCGACCGGACTTCGATCCGGCGCTGTCACCGTCTCTCATTGATACAGTCCTGATCGCCTCCGGCCTCAAAAAGGGCCCGGCGGAGAATACGATTCGGCAGCGCGTTCTTGAGACGTACTACGAGCGCCTGTCGGTTTATTCCGTCGTCAAATCGCGGGTGATCGCAGTCGAGTTCAACGCGCATGACCCCGAGCTTGCAGCTCAAATCGCCAATGCCGTGGCGGAAGCGTTCGTCAACCTGCAAAGCGAAGCGAAGAGGCAGTCGACGTCAGCCGCGACAGCATGGTTGCAGACCGAGATCGACCGCTTGCGCGAGCGGGTCGAGGAGGCGGAAGGCGCAGTCGCGGCCTATCGCTCCGAAAACAACCTTTTCGACGTCAATACGTCGAGCCAGCCGGAAACGACCTTGCAGAAGCAGGAGCTGAGCGAGCTCAATGCGGAGCTCGGTCGTGCCAAGGCCGCACAGTCTGAAGCGCAGTCGCGAGCCGAACTGCTGCGCTCCTTGCTGCGTGAGGGCAGTTCCTTCGATTCCGCCGAAGAGGTTCTGAATTCCCAGCTGATCCAGCGGCTCCGCGAGCGCCAGGTCGCCTTGCGTGCCCAGATCGCGGAACTGTCGACGAGCCTTCTGCCGCAGCATCCGCGTCTGCAGGCGCTGCGCAGCCAGCTGGCGGATCTCGATGGGCAGGTTCGCACCGAAGTTCGCAAGATCCTGCAATCGCTGGAGACCGCCGCGCGCGTCGCAAGCGCCCGTGTGACTTCGCTCGAAGCCAGGCTGAATGAGGCGAAAGCCGCGGTTGCCCGCTCCAACGAGGAGAGCATCGAGCTTCGCGCCCTGGAGCGCGAAGCTGCCGCGCAGCGTGACCTCTTGGAGACCTTCCTCGGACGCTACAGAGAAGCGGCGGCACGCACCGATTCCAATTATCTGCCGGCCGACGCACGGATCATTTCGCGGGCGATCCCGCCACGGCGTCCGTCCTGGCCCAAAAAAGGGCTGCTGACCGCTGCAGCCGTTCTTGGCTCCTTGTTCCTCGCCATGGCCATCGTCATCGTTCGGGAATTCGCGTCTGGTCGGGCGTTTCGCCCGCTGGACGACATCGAAGTGCCGCCGGCCGGAGAAGTTCCGGCCGAGCCTCTTCTGGTTCTGGGCGCCATTCCCCCGGGTGGAACGCCGAGCCTCGATGCGGCTAAGGAAATTCCCGGCCTGGCAGAGCTCGCCGATCTCATTGCAACGGAGGGTCTCAAGACGGTTCTCTTTGCAGGAGACGGTGGCTCGACCGCTGGCGATGCAGCGCTGGGTGCGTGCCGTCTCGCAGTTCGCACGGCGTCGCTGCGCATCATTCTTCTCGATATCGGGGTGGAGCCCGCCTCGGCACTCGACCGCGACGGCGGGCCGGGGCTCGGCGACCTGTTGAGCGGCGAGGCGCCTTTCGGAGACGCCATCCGGCTCGACGGCGACAGCCGCGTCCATTTCATTCCTCTTGGATCGATGGCCGAGGACCCGCCCTTGCAACGCCTCAGCCTCGTCATCGGAGCTTTGAGCAACACGTATGACCGCGTCGTTCTCCTGGCCGACCGCTTCGAGGATTGGCCGAGCGACTATGTTCGTCCGGATCTTGCTGTCCTCGTCTGCGACGAAGACATGGGAGCCGAGGCACGCCGCAAACTTCATCGCCAGGCGATGGCGGCGGGTGCTCGCAACGCCATTCTTCTGCAGCGCTCGAATGAAGCGGGTGCAGAGCCGGAGGCGGCGGACGAGGCGGCTTGAAAGGCCGACGCAGCGAGTACGAAAGTGGGGGCATGAGGTGAGCCTACGTCACCAGGGGATTCGCGCGGCGCTGAACACGCTCGCCTTCACCAAGGCGACACGATGGTTGCCGACGGAGCCGAAAGGCAGTGGCCTCGTTCTCACTCTCCACGAAGTGAAGCCGGAACCTCCTGCTGCGTTTGCGCCCAATGCCGGGCTCGTGATCGCGCCCGATTTTCTGGATGCGCTTTTGAGACTTCTAAGGCAGGCGGACCGGCGCATCGTGCCGCTTGGCGAAATGGTGGCCAATCAGATGGCGGGGCGCGCGTCGCCGAATGATGTGGCGATCACGCTCGATGACGGCTTCCGCAACAATCTCGAGAAGGCGCTTCCCGTCTTCCGGCGCCATCGGACGCCGTTCACCACGTTCATCTGCGCGGGCTTTTGCGACCGCAGTGCTGCGCCCTGGTGGGTCGCTCTGGAACGCATGATCGCCGCGAATTCTGAGTTCGGTCTGGAAGGTGAGGGGCCGGGGCGTATGCCGACCTCAACAACCGCTGAGAAATATGCAGCTTTCGCCGCATGGCGGCAGGCTCTGCTGGTCGACCTCGATGGCGTGCAGCACCGTGAGGTCATGGCGCGCCTTTATGAAGCCCATGATTTCGATGCACACGCGCTGACGGACGAATTGGTTCTGGATTGGGATGGGGTGCGCCTGCTTGCAGAAGAGCCGCTCGCGACGATCGGCGCCCACACCATGACCCACCCGGCGCTCGCCAGGTTGCCTGCGGATAGCGCGCTGGCGGAGATCAAGGAAAGTGCCGACCGCATCGCAGACGAGACCGGGGAAAGGCCCGACCTTCTTGCCTATCCCTACGGATTTCCCGGCGCTGTCGGCGGGCGCGAGGCCGCACTTGCAGCACAGGCGGGGATGAAGGCCGCCTTCCTGACGAAGCCTGGCACGCTTCGACCCTCTGCCGATCCGCGTTTTCTGCCGCGGGTTTCGCTGAACGGTTATTACCAGGATGTCGGCCTTCAGGAGATCTTGCTCGCCCCGGGGCTGTGGCGGATCGCAGAGCCGCTCATGCAGGCGAAAAACGCACTTAGGCGCGGTCGGGACGTGCCATCCACCAGATGATAGCCCCGGCCGGGACCACCCAGGCGATCCCGGCAACCGCATAATAGGCCAGTTGCACGAGCCCGCTGGTGCCGGGAAGCTTCGCGGCTCCGATCGTCATCGCGGTGAGGCTGTAGAAGATCACCCACACGACAAGAAAAACGGTGCCGATCGGTTTACGGTATTTCTGACGCATAGAGGCAGCTAGCCGCAATGGACGTCGTTTTCAATCTCTTGTGCCGGGCCGCGGTGTCGCGTAGGCGAGAACTGGCTCACAGGCCTATCAGATGGGACGACGCCGATGTCCTTTGACGACAGCATTTTGCCCTTGGCGCAGAGTTCCTTCGAGACGCGTTCCGAAAAACTTGGGTCTTCCTGGATGCGGCTGCGCAGCGTCAGGCTTTGGCTGGCGATCCTGACCTTTCTGGTCTTCGTTATGGTGCTTGTGGGGGGCATGACCCGGCTGACCGATTCCGGTCTTTCGATCACCGAATGGAAGCCGGTCGTGGGCGCCGTGCCGCCCTTGTCCGGCCAGGCCTGGAGCGAGGAGTTCGATCGTTACCGGGCGACATCCCAATACGAACTGATGAACCGGGGCATGAGCCTTGGCGAGTTCAAGCGGATTTACTGGTGGGAGTGGGCGCATCGCCAGTTGGGTCGGTTCATCGGCGCAGTTTATCTCGTCGGCCTTGTCGGCTTCGCCATCGCCGGGAAATTGACGCTGCGGCTCGGCCTGTGGCTTTTCGCTGGCGGGCTCCTCCTCGGACTTCAAGGTCTGGTCGGCTGGATCATGGTCGCGTCGGGTCTGAAACCGGGAATGATCGCGGTCGCGCCCGTCAAACTGTCATTGCATCTGACGCTCGCAAGCCTGTTCTTTGCATTCTTGGTCGCCACGCATGCGCGCCTCGGTGGGGCCGAAGCTGTGCGGCGCGCAACCGCAGGCACCGTTGTAGCCTGGGTCATCGCTGTCGCCGCGCTCGTTCAGATCGCCCTCGGTGGTCTCGTCGCAGGCCACGATGCCGGCCTGACCTACAACACCTGGCCGCTGATGGACGGGCGCTTCGTGCCCGCCGGTCTTCTTGCGATGCAGCCGCTTTGGCACAATTTCACCGACAACATCACGACCGTTCAGTTTGATCATCGCATTGGCGGCTACGTGCTGGCCGCACTTGTGATCGGATACGGTCTGTGGCGCCTTGCCGTGCGCAGATGGTCTTCGGATCTGACGCTGATCCTCGCCGTCGTCGTCTGCCAGGTTTCTCTCGGAATTCTGGCGCTCCTTCTCGTCGTTCCCTGGCCGATCGCGCTCGCCCACCAGGCGATGGCGCTGGTCCTGTTCGGGCTGCTCGTACGGCATGCGGCAAGGCCCACCGCCAGCTGAGCATCTTGACCTGCCGGAGCTGGTAAGCGACTGTTGTCGCTTGGAGATTTCGCATGAATGACATGTCGCCGGTGAGAACCGGCAATTCCGCCTGCCCGCACGATTGCCCTTCGACCTGCGCGCTTGACGTGGAAATTCTGCCCGACGAGCGCGTCGGCAGGCTCAGGGGCAATTCTGAGAACGATTATACGGCCGGCGTGATCTGCGCCAAGGTTGCGCGCTATTCGGAGCGCCTGCACCACCCGGACAGGCTCACAAAGGCCCTGAAGCGCAAGGGCGCCAAGGGTGATGGCGCATGGCAGGAAATCTCCGTCGAGGATGCGCTCGACGAGATTGCCGAGGCTTTCGTTAGGGCCGAGACGAGACACGGGTCGGAAGCCGTCTGGCCCTATTATTACGCCGGGACGATGGGACTGGTGCAGCGCGACGGGCTCGACCGCCTTCGCCACGTCAAGCGCTATTCCGGAGAGTTCGGGTCGATCTGCACGAACATGGCATGGACCGGCTATATGGCGGGGACCGGCAGCCTGACGGGACCCGACCCGCGTGAGATCGCAAAAGCCGATCTCGTCGTCATCTGGGGCACCAACGCGGTCGCGACGCAGGTCAATGTGATGACCCACGCGACGACAGCAAGGAAGACCCGGGGAGCGAAGCTCGTCGTCGTCGACGTTTATGAAAACGCCACAATGCGGCAGGCGGACCTCGCGCTGTGTCTGAGACCCGGCACCGACGCGGCTCTTTCCTGCGCCGTCATGCATATTCTCTTCCGCGACGGTCACGCTGACTGGGACTATCTCAATCGCTACAGCGATCGCCCTCAGGATTTTGCCCGTCACCTTGAGGAAAAGACGCCGGAATGGGCATCTGCCATCACCGGTCTTGCCATCGAGGATATCGAGACGTTTGCCGCCTGGATTGGCAAGACGCCAAAAACCTTCATGCGCCTTGGCTATGGCTTCACGCGCAGCCGCAATGGCGCCGTCGCCATGCACGCCGCCTCATGCATCGCGACCGTTACGGGCGCGTGGCGACACGAGGGGGGAGGGGCATTTCACAACAACGGCGGCATCTATCATCTCGACGAGACGATGATCGCCGGCCTGGATCGCCTCGATACATCAGTGCGCATGCTCGACCAGTCGCGCATCGGCCCGATCCTTTGCGGCAATGAAGCCGATCTCAAGGGCGGTCCGCCCATCGGCGCCATGCTCATTCAAAACACCAATCCCATGAACGTGGCGCCTGACCAGGAACAGGTGCGGCGCGGCTTCCTGCGCGACGATCTCTTCGTCGCCGTGCACGAACAGTTCATGACGGACACGGCAGAAATGGCCGACATCGTCCTGCCGGCGACGATGTTTTTGGAGCATGACGATATCTACAAAGGCGGAGGTCATCAGAACATTCTGTTCGGACCGAAACTCGTCGACCCGCCGCAGGGCTGCCTCACGAACCATCAGGTCGTGACCGGCCTCGCCAAACGCCTTGGTGCCGAACATCCGGGTTTCGCCATGAGCGCACGCGAGCACATCGATTGGCTGCTCAAGGCCTCCGGTTGGGGTGACCTTGCAACGCTTGAAAAGAACAAATGGATCGATTGTCAGCCGGGCTTTGAGGAGGCGCATTATCTCAAGGGCTTCGGCTATCCCGACGGCAAGTTTCGCTTCGCGCCCGATTGGGGTCGTTTCGCTGCGCCGAACCGGCCGCAGGACGGCAAGGCTCTCGGTCCATGGGAATCTCTGCCGGAGTTTCCCGATCAGTGGGAGGCGATCGAGACGGCCGACGAGGCGTATCCGTTCCGCCTCGTCACCGCGCCGGCCCGCTCATTCTTGAATTCCACCTTCTCCGAAACGCCATCGGGCAAGGCGCGCGAGAAGCGCCCCGAGGTGATGATACATCCGCGCGACGCGGAGGCTGCCCATCTGAACGAGGGAGATCTCGTAGAGCTCACCAGCCGGCGCGGTGCCTGCCGGCTGCATGTGCGGCTGAGCGATGGTCAGCAGCGCGGCACTCTCATTGCAGAAGGTGTCTGGCCGAACTCGGCACATCAGGGAGGGCGCGGCATCAATGCTCTGACGGGTGCCGATGCGGTCGCGCCTTATGGCGGGGCTGCGTTTCACGACAATGCGGTGCGAATTGCGCCCTGTGTTGCGGCGGCGCCGCTTGACTGAGGAAGGCGTGCGGAGAATATCGCGCCTCTTTTTTCGGAGATAAAGATGCGCTTCTCAGCGGTTCCTTCTTTCGTTTTCGCGACGCTTGCGCTGGCGGCCTGCCAGGGAGGTTCCGCACCCACCACACTTCCGGCCGGCATGACGCATGAAACGGTGCGCAATCGTCTCGCCGACGCATGCGTTTACGCCGAATGGCGCAAGCGGGAAGGGGATGCGCTCAAGAGTGTGACGAGGGATTGCTCGTGCCTTGCGAAGCGTCTTGAGCCGCAGATGAGCGAGCCCGAAGCTGCAGCCTTCGTCGCCAGCGGTCAGATCCCGAAGACGACCCAGCCCAAATACGTTCAGGCTTTCGAGACCTGCACCCGCTGAGGCGGTTGGTCCTCAATTCTGCGGGGCGTCCGCCTGTGGGACATCGGAGGGCACGATCAAGACGCTGTCCTCCGGCGTCGGCAGTCCCTCGAGAATGACCTTCTCGGCCACGACACGGGCTTTGCGCCCGGCGACCCAGGAAAGCGCAAGCGGGTAGATCCGGTGCTCGGCTTCTAGCACGCGTGCAGCCAGGCTTTCTGCGGTGTCCTCGTCGAGGACCGGCACGGCACCTTGAACGATGATCGGTCCATCGTCCATTTCGGCACGGACGTAATGGACCGTTGCGCCATGCACGCGCACGCCAGTCGCCAGCGCACGTTCATGCGTCCGGAGGCCTCGAAACGACGGCAGGAGCGAGGGGTGGATGTTGATCACCCGATTGCGCCATCCCTCGACGAATTCATCGGACAAGAGGCGCATGAAGCCCGCAAGACAGATGAGTTCGATTCCGGCCTCGCGCAGTGTCGCGTCGAGCGCGGCCTCAAACGCTTCGCGGCTTTCATAATCCCCATGCGGAAGAACCGCGGTCGCAATGCCCGCATCGGCGGCATAGGCGAGACCGGCTGCATCGGCGCGGTTGGAAAGGACCAGCTCGATCGAGGCGGGAAAGCCTGGCTTTTGCGCCGCTTCGACGAGGGCGCGCATATTGCTACCGCGTCCCGAAATCAAAATCGCTGTTTTCACTGTTACTTCTCGTCCAGCGCGAGCTTGCCTTCGAACACGACGGACGAGTCTTCCCGTGGCTCGATCTCGCCGAGACGGAAAGCCTTCTCACCCGCAGCCGTTAGATGCGCCATGATTCGCTCAGCCGCATCGGCCTCCGCGATGACCACCATACCGACACCGCAATTGAAGGTGCGCAAAAGCTCAGCCTCTTCGATCGGGCCGCTCTTGGCGAGCCAGGGGAAAACCGGGGGCAGCGGGATCTCATCGAGATGAATGCGAGCCGCCTGCCCGTCGGGCAAGACCCTTGGCAGGTTCTCCGGCAATCCGCCGCCGGTGATATGCGCCAGCGCCTTGATGGCGCCGGTCTCGCGGATCGCCGAAAGGAGAGGGCGGACATAGATGCGGGTCGGCTCCAGAAGCGCCTCTGCAAGGCTCCTGCCGGGCTCAAACGGTGCCGGCACGTCCCAGGCAAGGCCGTTTTTCTCGACCACGCGGCGCACCAGCGAGAAGCCGTTGGAATGAACGCCGCTCGCAGCAACGCCGATCACGACGTCGCCTTCCTTCACCGCGTGCGGCAGAATCTCTTCCCGTTCGACGGCCCCCACCGAGAACCCGGCGAGGTCATAATCCCCGGCGGCATATAGTCCCGGCAGTTCCGCCGTTTCGCCACCGACGAGGGCAGCACCGGCCTGCCGGCAACCTTCGGCGATGCCCGCGACCACGGATGCCGCCTCCTCGACGGAGAGGGCACCGGACGCGAAATAATCGAGGAAGAAGAGCGGCTCGGCGCCTTGCACGATGAGGTCGTTGACGCACATCGCAACGAGATCGATCCCAACCGTGTCGTGGTGCCCGCTCTCGATGGCGATCTTGAGCTTCGTGCCGACGCCATCGGTCGCCGCCACCAGCACCGGATCGCGGTAACCTGTCTGTTTGAGATCGAAAAGCGCGCCGAAGCCGCCAAGTCCGCCCATGACGCCGGCACGCTGGGTGCTGGCAGCAAGCGGTTTGATGCGGTCGACGAGCGCTGCGCCCGCGTCGATATCGACGCCGGCCTGACGATAGCTGAGTGTGGTGCGGTCTTCCCCCATGGCTCGAAAGCGGGTAGAGGCGATAGCCTGAATTTGCAAGCGGCGTTGTGCCATTTGGCACTGCGTTTTGGCTCCAGGCACCGTTCTCCTTGACCCTTCCAAACTTCATCACTCTCGCGCGGCTCGTCTCCGTTCCGTTGATCGTCTGGTTGATCGTGATCCAGAATTGGACGGGCGCAACGGTCGTCTTCGTTCTCGCAGGGATAAGCGACGGCATCGACGGCCTGATCGCCAAGCGTTTCGGCGCCTCGTCCGATCTCGGCGCTTATCTCGATCCGATCGCCGACAAGGCGCTCCTCGTCTCGCTGTTTCTCGTGCTGGGGTTCCAGGCCGTTCTGCCGCCATGGCTGATTATTCTGGTTGTCAGCCGGGACATTCTGATCGTCGGCGGCGTGATCCTCGCATGGATGCTCGTCAATCCGATCGCGATGCGGCCGCTATGGGTGTCGAAGTTCAACACGACTGCTCAGATCGTTCTCCTCGCGCTGGTTCTGGCCGAACACGCCGGCATCAAATCGCTTTCGATCGCAATCTGGCCGATGATCATCACAACGGCCGGCTTGACCGTTGGCTCGGCCGGTGCCTATCTCGCGGAGTGGCTGCGCCACATGGCCGGCGACGAGCCACGGCGGGAGGAGGGCTGATGTCGGCTCAGCGTCAGGCGATCTTCTGGCTGGGTGCGCTTGCCGCTCTCATCGTGTTTCTCTGGCTTTTCAGCGGCATCTTATTGCCGTTCCTGCTCGGGATGGCGCTCGCCTATTTTCTCGATCCGGTCGCGGACTGGCTTGAGCGGCTCGGCATGAACCGCCTCCTCGCAACGCTTGCGATCCTGATCTTCGCCCTCTTGCTTTTCATCGTCGTCCTGGTCTCGATCATCCCGCCGCTGATCGGTCAGGCGAGCGATTTTGCCGAGAGGCTCCCCAGTCTCATCGAGCGCCTGCGCCATCTCGGCAGCGAGGTGTTCGCCTCGCCGCTCGCCAAATATCTGCCAGCAAGCGGAGAATTCGACGTCGAGCCGCTTCTGAAGAGCGCGGCCACCTGGATGGCCGGTCTGGTTTCTTCGTTGCTCGCCGGCGGTCAGGCATTGATCAGCTTCGTAAGCCTGTTCATCGTGACGCCGGTCGTCGCCTTCTATCTGCTCTACGATTGGGATCGGATGGTGAAGATGGTCGACAGCTATCTTCCGCGCGACCATGCCGATGTCATTCGAACGCTCGCTTCGGACGTCGATCAGGCACTGTCGGGTTTTCTCCGAGGTCAGGGGCTGGTCTGCACGCTGCTCGGTGGTTTCTATGTCGTCAGCCTGACAGCGGTCGGGCTCAATTTCGGGCTTTTGATCGGGGTCGTCGCCGGGGTCATCAACTTTATTCCCTATATCGGCTCGACCGTCGGCTTCATTCTGGCTGTGGGCGTGGCGCTTGTGCAGTTCTGGCCCGAATGGCCCTGGATCGTCGTGGTCGCGGGGGTGTTCGTCACCGGGCAGGTCGTCGAAGGCAACCTTCTGCAGCCGCGCATCGTCGGCCATTCCGTCGGGGTCCATCCCGTCTGGTTGATGTTTGCGATGTTCGCATTCGGCGCCTTGTTCGGTTTCGTCGGCCTGCTTGTCGCGGTCCCCGTCACGGCCGCCATCGGCGTGCTTGTTCGCTTCGGCCTCGAGCAATACCGCGAGAGCCGGATCTATCTCGGCACCGGTGATCCGCCACCACCACCGCCAAGCGGACTGCAGTGACGCCATGAGCTCGCAACGTCAGATCCCGATTCCGCTCGCCCATGAAGCCGCTTACGACAGCGACAGCTATCTGGTGACGGAGGCGAACCGCGCGGCCTATGAGGTCATCATGAGCTGGCCGAACTGGTCCGCGCCGGTCGTGCTGTTGTGTGGGCCGGAAGGCTCCGGCAAAACCCATCTCGCCAGCCTTTGGGCGGAAAGAGCAGGAGCCGTGGTTGTCGCGGGCGCGACGCTTGAAGAGAGAGAGGTGGGCGGCCCCGGCCAGCCCGTTCTCGTGGAAGATGTGGCCGCCGACGAAGTTCCAGAGCGCGCACTTTTCCATCTGATCAACCGGGCGCGTGAAGAAGGTTTTACGATCCTCATCACGGCACGCGAACCTCTCGCGCGTTGGCAGCTGTCGCTGAAAGACCTGATCTCCCGCCTGCGGCTTGCGATCCCCATTTCCATCGACCGTCCCGATGAGCCGTTGTTGCGACAGGTTCTCGTCAAGCTTTTCAGCGATCGTCAGCTTTCGGTGGAGCGCAACGTCATCGACTATATGGTCGTTCGGATGGAACGCTCGCTGCGGGAGGCCCAGGCGCTGGTTGCAGCCATCGACGAAGAAGCACTGAGTGAGGGGCGGCGTATCACGCGCCCCCTCGTCGCGCAGGTTCTCGCGAGCCGAGAAAACCAGGCGATCGGCTCCTGAGGTGCAAGAGCTCGGTTTCCGCAGGTGTCATCCAAGTGTTACCCTCCGCTGCGATCACGCGGTTCGCAGACTGAGAGAGAATTGATGGAAGAGACATCGATAGCCACTGATCCGGGTGATTCTGAGAATGGGACGATCGCCGTAGCGACCAGCGAGCTGCTCGGAGACCCTAAGCGCTTCATCAACCGCGAGATCTCGTGGCTGGAATTCAACCGCCGCGTGCTGGAGGAATCGGAGAACCCAAATCACCCGCTTCTGGAGCGGCTGCGCTTTCTGTCGATCTCAGCGAACAATCTCGACGAGTTTTTTATGGTCCGCGTCGCCGGCCTGAAGGGCCAGGAGCGCGAGAAGATTGCAACCGTCAGCGCCGATGGGCTGACGCCCTCGCAGCAGCTCGCCGAAATCGACCGCAAGGTCGAGGCGCTGGTCAACGATCAGCAGGCGCAATGGATCGTTTTGCGCGAGCTCCTCGACAGGGAGGGGATTTCGATCGTCCGCGGCGAAGAGGTCACCTCTGACGATGCCGAATGGCTTGCGGAATATTTCATGGAGACGGTCTTCCCGGTCCTGACACCGCTCGCCATCGATCCCGCCCATCCGTTTCCGTTCATCCCGAACCTAGGCTTCACGCTCGCGCTCTCTCTGACCGACCCGGTCCATCATCGCTTCATGCGGGCGCTCGTGCGCATGCCGCACACCTTGTCGCGCTTTATTCGCCTCCCGCGCCACAACGAGAAGCATCCGACCCGCTTCATCAGCGTGGAAGAGACCGTCGGCCTTTTCATCGACCGGCTCTTTCCGGGCTACGAGGTCGTCGGGAAGGGCGTTTACCGGGTCATTCGCGATTCCGATATCGAGATCGAGGAAGAGGCTGAGGATCTGGCACGCCTGTTCGAGCGCGCGCTCAAGCAGCGCCGCCGCGGTTCGGTCATCCGGCTGGAGCTCGAATCATCGATGCCGGAAGATCTGCGCGCGGTCGTGCAGCAGTCGCTCTCCGTCGACAATGACGAGGTCTACGTCATTCATGGCCTGCTCGGGATCAAGGATCTCGAACAGCTCGTCGGAATCGATCGTCGCGATCTCAAATTCAAGCCGTATACGCCGCGCTTTCCCGAGCGGATCCGCGAGCATGCGGGCGATTGCTTCGCCGCGATCCAGCAGAAGGACATCGTCGTCCATCATCCCTACGAATCCTTCGATGTCGTGGTGCAGTTCCTACGCCAGGCGGCCAGCGATCCGGACGTGATGGCGATCAAGCAGACGCTCTACCGCACATCAAACGACAGCCCGATCATCAAGGCGCTGACGGAAGCTGCCGAGGCGGGCAAGTCGGTGACGGCGCTCGTCGAGCTCAAGGCACGCTTCGACGAGGAGGCCAACATCCGCTGGGCTCGCGATCTGGAGCGAGCCGGTGCGCAGGTTGTGTACGGCTTCATGGAGCTCAAGACGCATGCCAAGCTGAGCCAGGTTGTGCGTCGCGAGCCCAACGGGCTCGTGAGCTATGTGCATATTGGCACGGGCAATTATCACCCGATCACGGCCAAGATTTACACCGATCTTTCTTATTTTACGGCGGATCCCGCGATCGCCCGCGACGTCGCCCGCGTCTTCAATTTTATCACCGGCTATGCGCCGCCGCAGGATGTCGTGCGTCTCGCTGTGTCTCCCTACACGCTGCGCTCTCGCATCCTCGAACATATCGACGCCGAGATCGGCCACGCAGCTGCAGGGCGTCCGGCCCGCATCTGGATGAAGATGAATTCGCTCGTCGATCCGCAGATCATCGATGCGCTTTATCGGGCGAGCGGCGCCGGTGTGAAGGTCGAGCTCGTCATCCGCGGTATTTGCTGCCTCCGGCCCGGGCTTCCTGGCCTGTCGGAAAACATCCGCGTGAAATCAATCGTCGGCCGTTTCCTGGAGCACTCGCGCATCCTCTGTTTCGGCAACGGCCACGGCCTGCCGTCGGACGAGGCGCTCCTTTATATCGGCTCGGCCGATCTGATGCCGCGCAACCTCGATCGGCGTGTGGAAACGATGGTGCCGATCACCAATCCGACGGTTCATATGCAGATCCTCGACCAGATCATGGTCGCGAACCTGAAAGACAACCAGCAAAGCTGGGAAATCCTCTCCGACGGCACCTCCCGGCGCATCGAGCCGGAAGAGGGGGAGGAACTCTTTAACGCCCATCGCTATTTTATGACCAATGCAAGTCTCTCCGGCCGTGGAAAATCGCTCAAATCCGACACCCCTCGAACCTTCGCCGACCGGCTTGATAATTGAGCCTGACGCGCCCGGCCGCATTGCCGGCTATGGGCCTGTTGCCGTCATCGACATCGGCTCGAACTCGGTCCGTCTCGTCGTCTACGAGAGGATGGCGCGGTCACCGACGCCTCTTTTCAACGAGAAGGTTCTCGCTGGATTGGGAGAGGGCGTTGCGACCTCGCGCCGCCTGTCCGATGCATCTGTCGATAAGGCCCTTTCGGCGCTGAGGCGCTTTGCAGCTCTCTGTCGCCAGATCGGCGTCGTGGAACTCAGTGTTCTGGCGACGGCCGCGACGCGCGAGGCGGAGAACGGCTCGAAATTTATCGCCAAGGTGCGGGACATATGCGGCTGCGACGTCACCGTGCTCACCGGTCCCGCAGAAGCATATTACGCGGCTCTGGGCGTGGTGGACGGCTTCGAGACCCCGGAAGGCGTTGCGGGAGATCTCGGCGGCGGCAGCCTCGAACTCACCAATGTGCGCGGCAGTCGTATCGGCGACGGCGAGACCTTTCCGCTCGGCGGCCTGCGTCTCAAGGACGATTCCGGCGGCGATCTGAAAGCAGCCAAGAAGATCGCGCGCGCGGCCCTCGAAAGCTCCAAGGTCATTCGACATCTGGAAGGCCGCACATTTTACGCGATCGGCGGAACCTGGCGGTCGATCGCCAAACTGCATATGCGCCAGACCGGCTACCCGCTTCACGTCATGCATGGCTACACGCTGGAGACCGATCGCAGCCGTGATTTCCTGAAAAGCCTTTACCGGCAGCCGGTCGCCTCGATCGATTCCATCGACGCCGTCTCCAAGCAGCGGCAACCCCTTCTGGCATATGGCGGCCTTGTCTTGTCGGAGCTGGTGCGCGCTGGCAAACCCGACCGCATCGTCATTTCCGCTCTAGGCCTGCGCGAAGGCTTTCTCTATTCGCGCCTGCCGGCCGAAGAGCAGGAGAAGAATGCGCTCATCGCCGCCGCACGCGAACTCTGCTTTCTGCGCTCCCGCTCGCCGGCGCATTCAGAGGAGCTGATCGCCTGGACGGGCGATGCGATGAAGGCCCTCGGCATCGACGAGACGAAGGAAGAGGAAAGGTTGCGGGCTGCGTCCTGTCTGCTGGCGGATATCGGCTGGCGCGCGCATCCCGATTATCGAGGCGAGCAGAGCCTGAATATTATCGCCCATGCGGGGTTCGTCGGCGTCGATCATCCGGGACGAGCCTATCTCGGCCTGTCGGTTTACTACCGGCATTCCGGCCTGTCGGACGATGAACTCGGACCGGGACTGCGGGAGATCGTCCCGACGCGCTACAAGGAGCGGGCGAGGGCGCTCGCGGCAATCTTTCGCGTCGCCTATCTCGTCTCGGCCTCGATGCCGGGTGTGGTGCCGCGCACCGCCTTGCGTCGCACGGAAAACGAGCTGCAACTCGTCCTGCCGCCCGATCTCAGCGAACTTGCCGGAGGGCGTCTGGAGACGCGGTTGAAACAGTTGGCGGCCCTCGTGGGTCTGGAGAGCCGCATCGTCATAGACGGCTGAGAGGTTATTCGGCCGCGGCCTGCATATCGTCGACCTGTACGGCGCGCACACGCCCATTGCCGAGCAGGAGCGCCATCTCTCCGCGCTTCAAAGCGAGCGCCCGTTCCCCGAAGAGCTGCCGCCGCCATCCTTTCATGGCCGGCACATCGGCATGATCGTCGGCTGCGATCTTCTCCAGTTCATCGACTGTCGCGACGAGCCGCGAGGCGACGCCGTGCTCTTCTGAGACCATCTTCAAGAGCACTTTGAGAAGCTCGGCCGACGCGCTTGCATGCTCCGGGGCCGGGCGCGGTTTCGGGATCGACGGGAGTTCGTCATCCGGGACCGCGAGAGCCTCCTCGACCGCCGCAATCAACGCCTGCGCGGAATGCGAACGCTCGAAGCCGCGGGGCAGGGCCCGCAGCCTTGCCATCTGTTCGGCGTTCCGCGGCTGCTGCAGTGCGATCTCGTAAATCGCCTCGTCCTTCAGGACGCGCTGGCGCGGGACGTCGCGGCTCTGCGCTTCCTTCTCCCGCCAGGCGGCAACCTTCTGCATGACAGCAAGTTGACGCGGCTTCCTGACCCGCATCTTGAGCCGCTTCCAGGCATTTTCGGGGTGTGTCCGGTAAGTCTCGACGTCGTTGAGAACGGCAAGCTCCTCGGCGACCCAATCGCTGCGCTTCTGCTCCTCCAGATTGGCTTTGAGGAAGCGGTAGACGTCGCAAAGATGCGTCACGTCCGAAACGGCGTAATCGAGCTGCTTTTGGCTGAGAGGTCGACGTTGCCAATCCGTGAAACGGGAGGATTTGTCGATCCGCACGCCCGTGACGCGATAGACGAGCTGATCGTAGCTGATCTGATCGCCGTAGCCGCACACCATGGCCGCAAGCTGTGTGTCGAACAGAGGCTGTGGGACCGCGCCGTCAAGCTTGACGAAGATCTCCACATCCTGCCGTGCAGCATGGAAGACCTTGGTGACCTTCTCATTGCGCATCAGCTCAAAGAAGGGCGCAAGATCGAGCCCTTCAGCCAGAGGATCGACGATGACCGCGACCTCGGGATCCGCCATCTGGATCAGGCAAAGGCGCGCCCAGAAAGTGGTCTCACGGATGAATTCCGTGTCGATGGAGACAAAAGGCGAGGCGGAAAAGCGGCGGCAGATCTCCGCAAGCTGCTCGCTTTCGGTGATGACTTGATAATCGTTTTTGGCACTCATTGAGCTGCTCTATAGCGAATCTGAAAGCAGCTGTCGCCACGCTTTCGTGGCGCACCTTAGGAGATTCTCGCGCTTCGCAGGAGGGTTCATGCGGCCCATCCCGCCGGATCCCCCGGGTGTGACAAGCACTCCATCTGAGGCGGCGGCTCCCTTGACACAAGCCCGAGCTTCTGTGCTTCTCCGGCCGAATTTGTCCGTTTCGGACCACTGTCTCAAAACCCGAAAGAAGCGGTATCATGCATCGCTATCGTTCCCACCATTGCGGCGCGCTTCGCGCCAGCGATGTCGGTGAAAATGTTCGTCTCTCCGGCTGGGTGCACCGCGTGCGCGACCACGGCGGCCTGCTCTTCATCGATCTGCGCGATCACTATGGTCTGACGCAGATCGTTGCCGATCCCGATTCGCCCGCCTTCACGAGCGCTGAAAAGCTGCGCGCCGAATGGTGCGTGCGCATCGACGGCGAGGTGAAGGCACGTGCCCCCGAAGTCGTCAATCCCAATCTGCCGACGGGCGAGATCGAGGTCTTTGCCAACGAGATCGAGATCCTCTCCGAAGCGCCGGAGCTGCCGCTGCCGGTCTTCGGCGAGCCGGAATATCCGGAGGACACGCGCCTGCGCTATCGTTTCCTCGATCTGCGCCGCGACACGCTGCATAAGAACATCATGAAGCGCTCGGCCGTGATCTCGCGTCTGCGCGAGCTTATGGGCGGGGTAGGCTTCAATGAGTTCCAGACGCCGATCCTCACGGCCTCGTCGCCCGAAGGCGCGCGCGACTTTTTGGTGCCGTCGCGCATCCATCCGGGCAAATTCTACGCGTTGCCGCAGGCGCCGCAGCAGTTCAAGCAGCTAATCATGGTGGCGGGCTTCGATCGCTACTTCCAGATCGCGCCCTGCTTCCGCGACGAGGATCCGCGCGCCGACCGTCTGCCGGGCGAGTTCTACCAGCTCGACATCGAGATGAGCTTCGTCACGCAGGACGATGTCTTCGCGGCGATGGAGCCGGTGATGCGGGGCATCTTTGAGAGCTTCGCGGACGGCCGCGAGGTGACGCAGGTCTTCCCGCGGATCGCCTATGCCGATGCCATCCGCAAATACGGGACCGACAAGCCGGACCTCAGAAACCCGATCGAGATGCAGGCGGTGACGCAGCATTTCGCCGGCTCCGGTTTCAAGGTTTTCGCCGGCATGATCGAGCGCGACCCGAAGGTGGAAGTCTGGGCGATCCCGGCTCCCGGCGGCGGCTCGCGCGCTTTCTGCGACCGCATGAATTCGTGGGCCCAGGGCGAGGGCCAGCCTGGCCTCGGTTACATTTTCTTCCGCAACGAAGCAGACAAGCTGACGGGCGCTGGCCCGGTCGCGAAGAATATCGGTGAAGAGCGGACGGAAGCGATCCGCAGCCAGCTCGGTCTCAAAGAGGGCGACGCCGTCTTCTTCGTTGCGGGCAACCCCAAGATCTTTGCGGACTTCGCGGGCAAGGCGCGCGACCGTGCGGGCCGTGAGCTCAATCTCATCGACGAGAACCGTTTCGCACTCGCCTGGATCGTCGATTTCCCGATGTACGAATGGGACGACGAGGAGAAGAAGGTCGACTTCTCGCACAACCCGTTCTCCATGCCGCAGGGTGGCCTTGAAGCGCTCGAGACCAAAGACCCGCTGACCATTCCGGCCTACCAGTATGACTGCGTCTGCAATGGCTACGAGATCGCATCTGGTGCGATCCGCAACCACAAGGCGGAGATCATGAAGAAGGCCTTCGCAATCGCCGGTTATCCGGAAGAGGTGCTGGAGGAGAAGTTCGGCGGCATGCTGCGGGCGCTCCAGTACGGTGCACCTCCGCATGGCGGCATGGCGGCGGGCATCGACCGCATTGTCATGCTTCTCGTCGGCGCGAAGAACCTGCGCGAAGTGACGATGTTCCCGATGAACCAGCAGGCGCTGGATCTCTTGATGGGCGCGCCGTCCTCCGTGACGCCGAAGCAGCTCCGCGAGCTCTCCATCCGCGTGACGGCGCCTCAGGACTGAGGCCTACAAGATTGATGTTGGGAGCCGCCAACGGCGGCTCTCTCGTCTTCTCGATGCTTTCCCATATCACAGAACACCCTGTCCCGCTGGCCAAGACGCGAGCGGGACAGCCTTTGATCGGAGGCCCGTCTACTTGAGGACGGGCAGTTCCGGCGCCGTCTCACGTGTCTCCAGCGATGCGCCGACCAGCTTGAGCAAGGCTTCCGGATCGTCTTGCGCGCCCACAAGCGCCGAGAAGGGCAGGGGCGCCCGCGGTGCCAGCGTCAGAACGAGCGTGTTCCCCTTTTCCAGGAAGTCCTTGAGAGGGTCGGCCAAGAACTGGGCGATCTTCGGCTGAACCGCACTGGCAATCAGGAACGGCAGCGCACCGACGATTTGCTCTTTGTACTGGTCGGCCGGCTGACCCTGCTTCTCCGCGGCCAAGGCGAACGACCGATCGATCAGCGAGTGGTCGGTGAGTGCGACGGTCATCTGCTCTAAACGCAGCTTCGACAGAAGCGCGAAGAGCGCCGCGGGATCATCGCTGTTCTCCATCTGCTGCATCATCAGATCGAGAACCCACTCCTCGGTGAGACCCGTAACCTTCGCGCCGAATCGCAATCCCGCAGCATCCGCAACCTCTAGGGCCGTGGTCGTCTCCAGTCTTCCATCCTCGCTGAGCTCGCTCGCCCCATCGATGTCGATAAGGAGTCCGTCATAGCCAAGGCCGTCGAAGAAAAGGGCTGACTTCGGATCTCGGCGCAGGAGAGCGCCTGGCACGGAGAGATCGGAGATTTTGAGCTCCCCCCGTTCTGGCAGAAGACGATCCGACGGGACGCTCTTCGTCTGTATGCGATCGACCGAGATGGCCAGAATCCGGCTCTGGCCGACGGCCAGCCCCTCCATGTCCAGACTGCCGATCTGCGGTGCCATCTGAAAGGGAAGGGTGGCAAAAGCCCGTCTCTCTTCCTCCGTCAGGGAACCGGTTTCGGCCTCTTCCAGAGCAGCAAAGGCCTCCGGGTTCGGCAGCGGAAAAACGAGATCGTTGAGCGCAAAGCGATCGAGCTTGACATATGCGTCGGGAAAATCCGTCAGCAATGCCGTTCCCCACGCCCGTTCGAAACCGTCTCGCGTGAGGTTCGACATACCGATCTCGGCAATTTCTGTGCGGCCCGCCTCTTCGCCTGTCTTTTCCGCAATCAGGCGGTCCAACTTGAATTCGCCGAGCCGCATTGCGTCAAAGAAGGTCGTGACGGCTTCCATGACCTCCAGGTCGTCGGTGTCTGCGTCGGTTCCGCTATCCGCCTCTTGCATCGCCTGCTCGAAGGTCGCGATGTAAGGCTTGTCCGGGCGGCGCGTCTCAATGTCGGACAAGGTCATGTCATCAATGGAGACCCGCAAACCCTCCTCGGTCGTGATGCTGAGGCCCGCATAGGAAATTTCAGAGACGGCATTCTGCCATTCATTGGGTGCGTCGCCGGCTGATCCGGTGACATCGTCGGAAAGCAGACGCAGCACGCTGTTAAAATTTGTTCCCTCGACACGCACCGAAGCGATGCGAGCCGTGGCGGGATCGTCGCCCTCCGTGCGCATCGTGATCGGGCCGACCGCCGAATGGGCGATAACACCGTCCTTCCAGTCGCGGAGCTCGAGCCCTTCATAGGTGATGCTCTGCTTCCGCACCGTTGTCAGGCGCGGCAGGACAACCTGATGAAACTCCGGGATCTCGGCGTGTTCGACCGACACCTCCGAAAGACGCTGATAGAGCGTCCGCAGCGAAGAGAAGGGGCGATCCTGATCGAAACTCATATCCGCCAGGCTCGGCACGGCGATGCCGGTCATGGAAAGGACCGGGGCATCGAAGGCCACATCTTCGCCAACGACGCTCAACCCCGCGGCCTGAATGCTATCGGCCGAGAGCCCTCCTGCAGCCTCCCGGGGCTGCCCCAGCCGCAGCTCATCGAAGGTGATATCGAGTGGTGGCTCGGTGCGAACGAAATGCACACCGGTTCCCACGACGATATCGTCATCGCTGGTGATGCTGCCGACGCTCGCGCTCCAGCCCGGAACGCCATCGAGCTCGCTCACGAGGTCACGGAACACCTGCTCGCCGACCGGATCCGCCAAGGCTCCGGTCGGCGGCAGCACGGTCAGAGCCAAAATGAGCGGTGTGCGAACAGAAAAGAAACAACGCATAAAACTATCTCTCGGCTCTGACGGGTCTGCAGTTAGCGGCTCTGGTTGGCGGTAACCGAAATGTTCAAGACATCCGGAAGGGTCTGCGGGGCGGAGCCCGCAATCTGAAGGATCTCGGCACCGGACATGGGCTTATCCGGAGCCATCGCGACCGTCAGCGACTGCGGATCACGCAGGAAAGTGCTGACAGCGTCGGAGACCTTCTTCTGGAAATCGGCGTTCTGCATGGCGCTCAGCATGAAGGGGACCGCGGCCGCCAGCTGTTCCGCATATTTGTCGCCGTCCATGCCCTGCTGCTTGCCGTAATAGTCGAGAATGCGCCCTGTCAGCGAATCGTCTTCGTAGCGCAGCGTGAAGTCGGAGACATTCATCGTGGCAATGCCTGCCATCGGCTGCGCGGCGGTTTCCGCGCCCGGCATCGCGACGTTGCCGAGATTGCCATCGATCATCAAAGTGCCGCCATCCTTAAGGGTGAGCGCCACCTTGTCGAGCTTCAAATCCTGGCTTTCGGGATCACGCGAGCCGGCCCATTCGACGTTAAAAGCGAGCTCGTCGTAGCCGAGATCGGAAGGCTTCATTTTCTGGTCGGCCGGAACATAGCTGCCGGGAACCACCAGATCCTCGACGCTACCCTCGCTCGTCTGCGGCACGCCGTCGACGATATCCTCGCTCGTCATCGTGAAGCCGGACACGGTGACAGGCTCATTGCGGTCTTTCGGCGTGACGCTGACGTCGCTGCCGACGAGGCGATGGAACAGCAGTCCCGGCGTTTCCTGCTCAGCTTCCGGCGTTTCGCCGAAAGTGGCTTCTTCAAGCCTCACATTGCCGATCGTGCCAGTCGCATCGCCGGAGAGAGAGCCCCCGTTGAAGACGATCTCGTCGGCCGTGTAGCCGTCGTCTTCCTGGGCCACGCCCGTGAGGGTCACCTCGTCGAATGCAATCACGGTGCCGCCGTCGCTCGGCGTCAGCGTGAGGCCGTTGATGGCGACCTCATCGCCACCGCCCGAGACGTCCCCCTCATGGGAGACCGTCATCTTGCCGCCCTGTGTCAGGGTCGCTTCGAACGCTTTGGCAACGGCATCCGCATCCTGAGCGAACGCTGTGCCGGTGAGGCTTAGGAAACCGGCGGCGAGAGCCGGAATGACCAGGGGAGTATGAACGCGCATAGTTGTCCTTCGCGGTATGGAATCATGCGGCGCATCATGATGCGCCGTTTGCCGAGGGCAAGGGCACGCTCTCACATCGGGTCGAGACAACAATACGGCAAGGTCAGCACTTCATTTTGACGTAGGAGCCTGGAGCATCCTCAAGTGCCTGGAGCTTGCGCCCGCCGATGTCGCGGGCGTCGACCCGCTTATCATCGAGTGTCTCGATCCAGCGCTGCCAATCTGGCCACCAGGAACCCGGCTTCTCTTCGGCCTTTTCCATCCATGTTTCGATGTCGCCATCGGCGTTGCCGTCGATCCAGTATTGATATTTGTTCTTCGCCGGCGGGTTGATGACGCCCGCGATATGGCCTGAGCCGGTGAGGACGAAGCGCACGGGTCCGCCGAAAAACTGGCTGCCAAAGAACACCGATTTTGCCGGCGCGATGTGGTCCTCTTTGGTGGCGAGATTGTAGATGGGGATCGTCACGCGGCTGAGATCGAGCGTCTTGTCGGCGATCTTCATGCGCCCCTGCGAGAGGTTGTTCTCAAGGTAGCAGTTGCGCAGATAGAAGGAATGGTTCGCCGCGGGCAGGCGGGTGGAATCGGAATTCCAGTAGAGAAGGTCGAAAGGCAGCGGCTCTTTGCCGAGCATGTAGTCGCTCACGAAATACCGCCAAATCAGGTCGTTCGATCGCAAAAGATTGAAGGCCGTCGCCATCTTCGAGCCGTCGAGATAGCCCCGCTCGGCCATGTCTTCCTCGATCGTTTCGATCTGCTCCTCGTCGGCAAACAGCTTCAGATCGCCCGAATAGGTGAAGTCGACCTGGGCAGCGAACATCGTCGCACTTGCGATCCGCTGCTTGCTGCGTCCCTTTGCGAGGTAGGCGAGGGCGACGGCGAGAAGCGTGCCGCCGACGCAATAGCCGATGGCGTTGACCTTGCGCTCACCGGTGGCGCGCTCGACGACGTCGAGGGCATAGAAAATACCCTCCTTCATATAATGCTCGAAGGTCTTGTCCGCGTGCCGCCGGTCGGGATTGACCCACGAAATGACGAAGACCGTGTGCCCCTGTTCCACCGCCCAGCGGACGAAACTCTTCTCGCTGTTGAGATCGAGAATGTAGAATTTATTGATCCATGGCGGCACGATCAGGAGCGGTCGCTTCAAAACGCTCTTCGTCGTCGCCTCGTACTGAATCACCTGGCAGAGCTCGTTCTGGGCAACGACCTTTCCAGGCGTCGTGGCGATGTTCTCACCGATCTTGAACGCCGTCGCGTCGGTCTGGCGCACGCGCAGATCGCCTTTGCCGGCGGCGATATCCTCCGCCAGCATGTGCATGCCTCGGACCAGATTTTCTCCGTTGCTCTCGGCGGTGGCGCGGAGCACCTCGGGGTTGGTCATGGCGAAATTCGAGGGCGACAGCGCATTGGCGATCTGCTGCACGTAAAAGCGTGCTTTCTGACGCGTGTGCGGATCGACGTCCTCCGCATCCTCAACCAGGTCCTCGGCCCAGCGCGAGGTGGCGAGATAGAGTTGTTTCAAGACATCGAACATCGGGTTCTGCGACCAATCCGGATCGGCAAACCGCTTGTCGGCCACTGTGGCCTGCTGACTGTCTGCTCCATCGCCCATCGTTTTGCGCAGGCCGCTGTTCCAGATCGACAGATACTGTGCCCAGAGCTTGGTCTGCGCTTCGATGGTTCGCGCCGGGTCGGACATCCAATATTGCCCGACATGGCTCATCGTCTTCATGATTTCGGCCGTGTGTTCGGCCATCTGATCGGCCCCCGTCTGTCCCGTCTCGCGAGGTCGCAGATAGGCCGCGAGCGCCTTTCCGCCTTCCTCGAAGGCACGAGCCATATTGCGGGCAAAGACTTCCGGGTCCGCAGCGATGTAAGAGGTGGGCAGCGGCTTGTCCGGCCGTTCCTCTGTGACATCCTCCCGCTCTTTGCGTGATTTTTTCTCCGCCATCCTGACACAATTACCTTATTAGGGGTGATCCGAGCGCCTTATGCGATATAGCACAGCAGCCAGCTCCTTCGAACTCAGCAAGGCCGAGAGCGTCAATTGCGTTTCCTAGCTCAAAACTGTCATCAGAATCGCTCACATCCCGTCGGCGGATTAAGGGCGCTGACCGTTGCTGCCCTCGCAGTCTTCGCGCTGACTGCCTGCGAAAGCCCAGCACTTACCGGACTTAAGGAGAGCAGCACGCCGCCGCAGAGGCCGAGTGACCCTCAAAAGGCGGCGGCATACGACCGCACTGTCGCAGACATTCGGGCACGCGCGGCCGCCCAAGACGCAAACCCTCAAGAGTTTCCGGGTGTCTTCGACACGGCCGTGCCGCCGAATATGCTCGTGAGACCGACCCGCAACGTCGCCGCGCTGAAAGCGGAGCTTGAACAGATTGCCGCCGCTCGCCGCGGCGCCAATGGCCGCAGGCAGCAAGAACTCGCTGCCCGGGAGGGGGAGTTGCGACGCCTCGTTCAGCAAAATCAAAAAGAGACGGCTGAGAAAATTCGCGAAAACTCTACAAACGTGCAATAACGTCACGGCGGTGAAGCTGGCGTAACCAAACCAGTCTTTGCCTGCAAATGGATGAAGGACAATGGACGAATTTCACAAGATCAAACGGCTGCCACCCTATGTTTTCGAGCAGGTCAACAGGCTCAAGGCCGCCGCTCGAGCCGGTGGCGCCGACATCATCGATCTTGGCATGGGCAATCCAGATCTTCCGACGCCGGCCTTCATCATCGAGAAGCTGATTGAGACCGTCCAGAAGCCGCGGACCAATCGCTATTCGGCCTCGAAAGGCATTCCGGGACTTCGACGCGCACAAGCCGCCTATTACGAACGCCGCTTTGGTGTGAAGCTCGATCCGGAACGCCACGTCGTTGCTACGCTCGGCTCGAAGGAAGGCTTCGCGAACATGGCTCAGGCCATCACCGCACCGGGCGATGTCGTTCTCGTTCCCAATCCGAGCTATCCGATTCACGCCTTCGGCTTCCTGATGGCGGGCGGCGCGATCCGTCACGTGCCGGCAGAGCCGGGACCGGAGTTTTTTCAGGCGCTGGAACGGGCCGTGCACCATTCCATTCCGAAGCCGATCGCCGTCATCCTTTGCTATCCGTCCAATCCGACGGCGCATGTTGCGGATCTCGAATTTTACCGCGACGTCGTCGCCTTCGCCCGGCGCAACGATATCTTCGTTCTCTCCGATCTTGCCTATGCGGAGATTTATTTCGACGACAATCCTCCGCCGTCGGTTCTGCAGGTGCCGGGCGCGATGGATGTCACCGTTGAATTCACGTCGCTGTCGAAAACCTTCTCCATGCCCGGCTGGCGCATGGGGTTTGCCGTCGGCAACGAACGGCTGATTGCGGCGCTTGCGCGGGTGAAGTCCTATCTTGACTATGGCGCCTTCACGCCCATTCAGGTGGCCGCGGCCGCGGCGCTCAATGAAGAAGCTAGCCCGGCCGACGAAGCGCGCGAAATCTACAAGAGCCGGCGCGACTGCCTCGTTGAATCGTTCTCGCGCGCAGGGTGGGACATTCCGGCGCCTGCGGCATCGATGTTCGTATGGGCGCCGTTGCCGGAACGGTTTCAGGGCGTGAGTTCGCTGGAATTCTCTAAGCTCTTGATTGAGAAGGCGGATATTGCCGTCGCTCCAGGCATCGGCTTCGGCGAGCATGGCGACGGTCACGTCCGAATTGCGCTCGTGGAAAACGAGCAACGCATCCGCCAGGCGGCGCGGAACCTTCGGCGTTTTCTTGCCACGGCCGATGAAACGTTGCACAACGTCGTCCCGCTCAAGGCGAACGCCTGACAATTACCAATTCTCTCCGGGAAGGCATCCATGGATCAGCCGCTCAGGCTCGGACTGGCCGGGTTGGGCACGGTCGGCACATCCGTCATTCGGCTTCTTCGAGATCATGAAGAGGCGCTGACGGATCGTGCCGGACGGCCGTTGCGGCTTGTCGCCGTCTCCGCGCGCAACCCGAACAAAGACCGGGGCATCTCGCTCGACGGGCTCAGCTGGCACAGCGATCCCGTCGCACTCGCCTCGTCACCGGACATCGACTGCTTCATCGAGCTGATCGGTGGCGAAAACGGTGTCTGCAGAGAGGCAACACGCGCGGCCCTCGACGCCGGGAAGTCGGTGGTGACGGCGAACAAGGCGCTTCTGGCGAAGCACGGGATCGAACTTGCCGCCGCGGCCGAGAGTGGCGGCGGCGTGCTCGCCTTCGAGGCGGCGGTCGGTGGCGGCATACCGATCGTAAAGGCACTGCGGGAAGCGCTGGCCGGCAATCGCATCACCCGTCTCTTCGGCATCTTGAACGGCACCTGCAATTACATCCTGACACGCATGGAAGCCGAAGGGCTGAGCTTCGAGCAGTGTCTCGCCGATGCGCAGGAACTCGGCTACGCGGAAGCAGACCCGAGCTTCGATATCGACGGGCTCGACGCGGCTCATAAGCTCGCCATTCTCACCTCTCTGGCATTCGGGGTGGAGCTCAACAAAGACGCCATCTTCGTGGAAGGCATTGCCTCGATCACCGCGGAGGATATCGCGGCCGCAGAAGAACTCGGCTACCGGATCAAGCTTCTCGCCGTCGCCCAGGAAACGGACAGCGGCATCGAGCAGCGCGTGCATCCGACAATGCTGCCGAAGAACTCTCAGCTCGCACGGATCTCCGACGTCACCAATGCGGTTGCGGTCGAAGGCGACTTCATCGGGCAGGTGGTTCTGTCGGGGCCGGGAGCGGGTGGCGACGCGACCGCGTCCGCCGTCGTTGGCGATATCGTCGATTGCGCCCGCGGCTTCCGCGCTCCGCCTTTCGGGCGCCCGGTGGCAAGCCTCAAACCGTATCAGAGAGCCCGGATGCGGGCCCATCCCGGCGGGTACTATCTGCGTTTGTCGGTGCCCGACCGCGTCGGAGCCTTCGCGGCGATCGCGCGCGCCATGGCCGATGGCGGCATCTCGCTCGATTCGATCGTGCAGAGAAATCGCCCCGCGGGCGCGGCGCCGCGCGGCAATCCCGATCATCTGCGTTCTGTCACCATCATCACCCACGATACGACCGAGCAGGCCGTGCGTGACGCATTGGGCCGTATCGAGGGGGAGGGTGACATTGTCGGCCGGCCCCAAATGATCCGGATTGAGGCGCTTTGAGCGCCAGAATTTTGAGGGAGGGCTAAATGGCCGATATCGATTTGTCCGCAATGGACCGGGTTCTGACTCTGGAGCTGGTGCGTGTTACCGAGCGCGCCGCCGTTGCGGCCGCCATGATGCGTGGACGCGGCGATGAAAAGGCGGCCGATCAGGCGGCTGTCGACGCGATGCGCAACGAACTGAACCGCCTGTCGATTCGCGGCCGTGTCGTCATCGGTGAGGGCGAACGCGATGAGGCGCCGATGCTGTTCATCGGCGAAGAGGTCGGCAACGGCGATGGGCCTGAGGTCGACATCGCACTCGACCCGCTGGAAGGCACGACGATCTGCGCAAAGAACCTTCCCAACTCTCTCGCTGTCATTGCGATCACGCATCGCAATGGCCTGTTGAATGCGCCTGATGTTTACATGGACAAGCTCGCCATCGGCCCGGGCTTTCCGGAAGATTTCATCGAGCTCGATATGCCGCCCGCGGAGATCGTGCGCCGCATCGCCAAGGAAAAGGACGTCCGTGCGCATGAGCTTACGGCGTGCATTCTCGACCGGCCGCGTCATCAGAAACTGATCGAGGCGGTGCGTGAGACGGGTGTAGCCATTCGCCTGATCGGCGACGGCGATGTCGCCGGCATCATTCATACGACCGATCCAGAAACGACCGGGATCGACTTTTACATTGGCTCCGGCGGCGCTCCTGAAGGTGTTCTGGCCGCAGCCGCTTTGCGCTGCATGGGCGGACAGATCTGGGGCCGTCTCACCCTCGATACGGACGAGAAGCGCTCCCGCGCCGAACGCATGGGGATCAGCGAGCCGCGCAAGATCTACTCCAAGGAAGACATGGCGTCAGGCGACGTGCTCTTTGCAGCCACAGGCGTGACGGATGGCAATCTTCTCCAGGGTGTCAGCTTCCGTCGCGGCGTCGCCATGACCCACACGATCGTCACGCGCTCGCATACGGGCACGCAGCGTTGGGTTCGTGCCAAGCATATCGTCGAGGACAAGTTCGAATTCATCGACTGATCCTCAGCGTCCAGGCAAAACGGCGGCCTCCGGGCCGCCGCACCGTCGCCAGAAAGACGGGGACCGTCATCGATCGCTTATGGCGCGGCGGTAGCAGCGGGACAGCTGCTGCCGCATAATGCGCGCATGTGGGGTCGACCCGAATCATCTGGTAATCTTGAGGCGCCGGGCATTTGCCTCGGCGTCGAATCCTCTCTCAAGGGGCGCGCCTGGCGCATGCGTTTGGATGCGCGGGGCGAGGCGGCAGCGACGGCTCTCGCTCAGCGTACGGGCTTGTCTGAAAGCATCTGTCGCGTTCTTGCCGGACGCGGCATCTCGGACGACGGTGCGGAAGCGTTTCTCGGTCCGTCGCTGAAGACAGACATGCCGGATCCGTCCTGCCTCATGGATATGGATCTGGCGGCCGGGCGCCTCGCAGACGCCATCGAGCGCCGCGAAAAGGTGGCCATCTTCGGCGATTATGACGTGGATGGCGCCACCTCATCAGCCCTTCTGTCCGACACGCTCTGCGGGCTGGGGCTCACGACCGAAATCTACATTCCCGACCGCCTGATCGAAGGTTACGGACCGAACCCGGAGGCGATCGACCGTCTCATCGATACCGGTGCGGAGCTGATCGTCACGGTCGATTGCGGCGCGACGAGCTTCGAAGCTTTGGAGCGGGCGCATGCCCGTGGCGTCGACGTCGTCGTTATCGACCATCATCAGATGGGGCTCGATCGACCGAAGGCCGTCGCTCTCGTCAATCCCAACCGGCAGGACTGCCTGTCGGGCCTCGGCCATCTTGCAGCGGTCGGTATCGTCTTCATGACGGCTGTCGCGCTCCTGCGGGAATTGCGCCGCCGGCGCTACACGGGGGCTCTGCCGGATCTCCTCTCGGGCCTCGATCTCGTCGCCCTTGGCACGATCTGTGACGTCGTTCCGTTGACGGGCCTCAACCGAGCTTTCGTGACCAAGGGTCTCGTTGCCTTGCGCCATGGAGGCCGTCCGGGATTACAGGCTCTCGCAGCCGCGGCGCGCCTGAAAGGACCTGTCGAAACCAGCCATTGCGGCTTTCTCCTCGGACCGCGCATCAACGCCGGCGGGCGCATCGGTGACGCCGGTCTCGGCGCGCGCCTCCTGACGACGCGGGACGCCGCCGAAGCTGAGAGCATCGCCGTCACGCTTGAACGCCTGAATGCGGAACGTCAGGCGATCGAGGCGGAAGCCGTCGCCGAGGCATGTGCGCAGGCAGACGCTGCCATCACACGGACGGGCGAAACGCCGTCCATTCTCGTCGTCGTCGGTGAGACCTGGCATCCGGGAGTTGTCGGTCTCGTCGCCTCGCGCCTCAAAGAACGCTTCCAGCGTCCGGCTCTCGCCATCACCTTTGACGGGCCGAGCGGAAACGGCACGGGGTCTGCCCGCTCGATCGCGGGCGTCGATCTCGGAGTAGCCGTTCGCGCCGCACTTGCGGCTGGATTGCTGGAAAAAGGCGGCGGACACAAAATGGCGGCGGGAGTGACCGTTCGCAGAGAAAAGCTCGAAGAGCTGCAGAGCTTTTTAATCGCGGAGCTGGAAAGACCCGTCGAGACGGCGCTCATCGATGATTGCATGAAGATCGACGGCCTCATCACCGCCGATGGGGCAAGCCGGGAGTTCTTTGCCGAGATCGAAAAATGCGGCCCGTACGGCGCCGGACACCCATCGCCCGTCTTTGTTTTGCCCGCCCATCGCATTGCCTATGTCGATACCGTCGGCAACGGACATATCCGCCTCGAACTTCGCTCCAGCGGCGGCGGACGGATCAAGGCGATGGCCTTTCGCGAAGCCGAAACGCCACTTGGCCGCGCGCTTTTGTCCTCACGAGGGGAGGCGATGCATATCGCGGGCACGCTCTCGCTCAATCGCTGGGGCGGACAGGAGAAGGTGGAAATGAAGCTTCTCGACGCAGCCCCCGTTTAGGAGCCGACGGCTAAATGGCCTCGCCTCAGCCGGCCGGTCTTCCTTGTTCGATACCGCGACGTTTCGCAGATGCCGGGCGTCCGTATGCCTGCGCGAGAACAATTCTCTAATTATTCCTATGATGCTACCCTATCCGCTAATTTTGGGGGTGTCACATGCTGAAAACCTTGTTCTCAATCGCTTGTCTCGTTACTTTCGGCGGCGTCGCACAGGCCGACTGCTTCGACGGGCTCGGTTGCACCGACACGCATCGTTTCGAGCAGGGCGCCTTACGCACGATGCGGTGCGGTGACCTCTGGTATGTCCGCAATCGGATTTTCGACGAAAACGGCTATTGCTTCAGCACCGCGCGCGGACGGGCAAACTTCGACAATTCGGATTGCTGGGAGCCTGATCAAAGCCGCGTCAGAATGAGTGCGATCGAGCGAGGCAACGTCGACGCGATCGTTCGCGCCGAGCGAGCGTTTGGCTGCCGGTAACAGCTGCCAAGCACTTTACGCGTCGAAGAGGGGGCTCGTCCGCACAAGGCCTCAGCCTTTCAAGCGCTTCGCGTGCCAGTCCAGGTGATCTGCCATGAAGGTGGAGATGAAATAATAGGAATGATCGTAGCCGGGCTGCATCCGAAGCGTCAGCGGGATGCCGGCTTCTGCGCAGGCCTTGTCGAAAAGTTCGGGCCTCAGTTGTTCAGTCAGAAAATTGTCGCCCGTCCCCTGATCGACCAGGAATTCCGGAAAGCGCGCGCCATCGGCGATCAGGGCGCAGGCGTCATACTGCCGCCAGCTCTGTTCATCGCGCCCGAGATAGGCGGGCAACGCTTTCTGGCCCCAAGGCACATCGATCGGTGCAACGATCGGGGCGAAGGCCGAACATGCCCGATAGCGCTCGGGATTTTTGAGCGCGAGCGTCAACGCTCCATGCCCGCCCATCGAATGGCCGAGGATCGATTGCCGATCGGCATCGACGGGGAAGTTCGCGGCAATCACGGCCGGAAGCTCGTCCCGGATATAGCTTTCCATGCGGAAATGCCGGGCCCACGGCTCTTCCGTTGCGTCGAGATAGAAGCCCGCGCCCTGACCCATGTCATATGCGTCGTCATCGGCAACGTCCTCCCCGCGCGGCGAGGTGTCCGGACAGACGACGATCAGGCCGTGTTCCGCCGCCGCCCGACGGTATTCGCCCTTCTCCATGACGTTGGCATGGGTGCAGGTGAGCCCTGACAGATAGGTGACGACAGGGCAGGGGGCGACCTTCGCCTGTGGCGGAACGAAGACGGCGAAGGTCATCTCGGTTCCGGTCGCTTCAGAGGCATGGCTGTAGACGCCCTGTGTGCCGCCATGAGCGGCCCAGGTCGAAATGGTCTTCACGGTGATCTCCCTTGGCTGCGGCGACGGACGCCTCAATAGACGACGACGCTGCGAATCGATTCGCCCGAATGCATCAGATCGAAGCCGCGATTGATCTCTTCGAGAGACAAGAGGTGCGTGATCATCGGGTCGATGTCGATTTTTCCCTCCATGTACCAGTCGACGATTTTGGGAACATCGGTCCGCCCCCGTGCGCCGCCGAATGCCGTGCCTTTCCAGGTGCGGCCTGTCACCAGTTGGAAGGGCCGCGTGGAAATCTCCGCGCCCGCAGGTGCCACGCCGATGACGATCGACTGACCCCAACCACGGTGCGCCGATTCGAGCGCCTGACGCATGACGGTGACATTGCCGGTGCAGTCGAACGTGTAGTCGGCTCCGCCGATCTGGTCTGCGCCACGCTTCGTCAGGTTCACGAGATAAGGGACGAGATCCTCGCCAATCTCCTTCGGATTGACGAAATGCGTCATGCCGAAGCGCTCACCCCACTCTTTCTTGGAATTGTTAAGATCGACGCCGATGATCATGTCCGCCCCGACGAGCCGCAGCCCCTGGATGACGTTGAGGCCGATCCCGCCGAGGCCGAAGACGACGGCAGTGGCCCCGGGCTCGACTTTTGCAGTGTTGACGACGGCTCCGACGCCTGTCGTGACCCCACAGCCGATGTAGCAGATCTTGTCGAAGGGGGCGTCCTCGCGCACTTTCGCCACCGCAATCTCGGGCAGCACGGTGAAATTCGCAAAGGTCGACGTGCCCATGTAGTGGTGCAGCGGCTTGCCATCGATGGAGAACCGCGAGGTCCCGTCGGGCATCAATCCCTGACCCTGCGTGGAACGGATCGCCGTGCAGAGGTTGGTCTTGCGGGACAGGCAGGAGGGGCATTCGCGGCATTCGGGCGTATAGAGCGGAATGACGTGATCGCCCGTTTTGACGCTCGTGACACCGGGCCCGACATCGACGACGACGCCGGCGCCCTCGTGCCCGAGAATCGAGGGAAAGAGCCCTTCGGGATCTGCACCAGACAATGTGAATTCGTCGGTGTGGCAAATTCCGGTCGCCTTCACCTCGACCAGCACTTCGCCCTCTCTCGGGCCCTCGAGCTGGACATTGGTGATCTCGAGGGGTTTGCCGGCCTCAAAGGCCACCGCGGCGCGCACATCCATATTGGGAACTCCTCCAAAGTCTGCAGGTCCATTTGCAAGGCAATCGCTTCTCGACAAGGCCACGCCGCATGGATCAGATGCATTTTCGTCGGCAAAGCCACTTTGACCCGACGCCGGGCTTGCGCTCTTTTCGCTTGTCGAGGCGCGCCTTGCTCACATAAACGGGCACCACCGCAAGAGGGGGGAAGTTTTCTCGAATGTTCCGTAAGATATTGATCGCCAATCGCGGCGAGATCGCCTGCCGCATCATTCGTTCAGCCCAGAAGATGGGAATTGCCACTGTTGCGGTCTATTCGGAAGCGGACCGAAACGCGCTGCATGTGGAGATGGCGGACGAGAAAGTCGCGATCGGCCCGGCTCCCGCTTCTGAAAGCTATCTGAAGCTCGACAAGATCATCGAGGCTTGCCGCCAGACCGGCGCCGAAGCCGTTCATCCGGGCTACGGTTTCCTCTCAGAAAACGCGAACTTCGCCAAGGCTCTGGCCGAGGCCGGCATCGTCTTCATCGGCCCCCCGATCGGTGCCATCGAAGCCATGGGCGACAAGATTACCTCCAAAAAGGTCGCCAAAGAGGCGGGAGTGAGTGTGGTGCCCGGTCATATGGGCCTGATCGAAAGCGGCGATGAGGCCGTGCGTATCTCTGCCGAAATCGGCCTGCCGGTCATGCTGAAGGCATCCGCGGGCGGTGGCGGCAAGGGCATGCGCGTGGCCTGGAACGAGCAGGAAGTGCGCGAGGGTTTCGATCTTGCGCGGCGTGAAGCCAAATCCTCCTTCGGCGACGAACGAATTTTCATCGAGAAATTCGTCGAGCAGCCCCGTCACATCGAAATCCAGGTCCTGGCCGACAAGCATGGCAACGTAATCCATCTGGGCGAACGCGAATGCTCCATTCAAAGGCGCAACCAGAAGGTGATCGAGGAGGCGCCGTCTTCCTTCCTCGATCCGGAGACGCGCGCCGCAATGGGGGCTCAGGCCTGCGCTCTCGCGGCCGCCGTCGGATATGAAACGGCCGGCACAGTCGAGTTCATCGTCGACCGCGATCGCAATTTCTATTTCCTGGAAATGAACACCCGGCTGCAAGTGGAGCATCCGGTGACAGAGCTCGTCACCGGCCTCGATCTGGTCGAATTGATGATTCGCGTCGCTGACGGCGAAAAGCTCCCGCTTGCGCAGGAAGACGTCGTTCTGAAGGGATGGGCGATTGAAGCTCGCCTCTACGCCGAGGATCCGTTCCGCGGGTTTCTCCCCTCGACAGGTCGCTTGCGCCGCTATCGCCCACCGGAGGATGCCGCGCATGAAGGCACCATCATCCGCAATGATACGGGTGTCGTGGAAGGCTCCGAGATCACCCTCTTTTACGATCCGATGATCGCAAAGCTCTGCACCTATGCAGAGGGTGAGGGCACGGCCGCACGCGAAAAGGCGATCGACGTCATGTCGGATGCGCTCGACGCGTTCACGATCACCGGTATTCGCAACAACATCGCCTTTTTGAGCGGTCTGATGGCGCATCCGCGCTTCCGCCGCGGCGATCTCTCCACCGCCTTCATCGCCGAAGAATACGGCAAGAGCTTCGAAGGTGCCGATGCAACCGACGAGGATCTGAGGATTCTCGCGGCCATCGCTACCTGCGTTCAATTGATCGAGCGCGTTCGGCTGGACGATCTTTCGGGGCGCTTGCGTCCGCATCCCGGCACCATTCGCCCCGATTGGGTGGTTTTGATCGACGGTGAGGCCGTCGACATCACCATCACATCGGGGATGCCCTCGATCCCGTTCGACGTCGAAATGATCGTCGACGGCATCGAGCATCGGGTGGTGACGGCCTGGAAGCCGGGCGATCTCCTTTGGCACGGCATCGTCGACGACAAGGAGGTGTTCGCCCAGATCGAACGCCGCGGTGCTGCCTTGCGTGTCGAGCGTCGCGGTGTCGCCCGAATGACGCAGCTCCTGCGTCCCTCGGTCGGCCAGATCTACCGCCACATGCCCGAAAAGGCGGTGAGCGAGCTCGACAATCGCCTGGCCTGTCCAATGCCGGGGATCGTCGTGTCGCTTCCAGTTGAGGAAGGACAAAAGGTCGAGGCCGGCGAGACTCTCGCCACCGTCGAGGCGATGAAGATGGAGAACGTGCTCCGGGCCGAGCGCGATGTCGTCATCAAAAAGATCTGCGCGGCTCCGGGCGACGTCGTGGCCTTCGATCAGGTGCTCATCGAGTTCGAATAAGCCGCCTGAATGATCACAACCGGGAGGGGGTTTCACTCGTCAGATTGCGCGCGATAAAATTGGGTGTGACAAAAAGGGAGACTTATCCCCGATGTGGCTCCTGAAAAGCATCCTTCGACAGTTCGTGCGCAGTGGCCGGCTCACTCTCATCGACGCACAAGGTCGCGAGCATCTTTTTGGCGGCGAGAAGCCCGGCCCGGTTGTGACCATGCGCCTGCATGATCCGAAACTGCATTGGCAGATGGCGTTGAATCCGGAGCTCGTCGCTCCGGAAGCCTACATGGACGGGACTCTGACATTTGAAAACGGCGCTACCGTCCATGACTTCTTGAGGCTCTTCTCGATCAATCAGGACTACCTTTCGGCACACCCGGCCCAAACAGTCGTCAACACCGGCTACCGTGCCCTGAGACGCTGGCATCAAAACAATATGCCGGGCCGGTCGAAGCAGAACGCCAAGCATCATTACAACGTCAAGGAGGACGTCTACCGCCTCTTTCTCGACGAACGGATGCAGTATTCCTGCGCTTATTGGCGCGACCCGGAGAATGAGACACTTGAGGAGGCGCAGCTCGCCAAGCTGCGCCATATCGGTGCGAAACTTCGGCTCCAGCCCGGAATGAAGGTCCTGGAGATCGGGTCCGGATGGGGAGGTCTTGCGATCTTCCTGGCCGAGACCTTCGATGTCGAGGTCACCGGCGTCAATCCGGCAACGGAACAGCTCGCGGCGGCCCGCCGCTGGGTCGAAGAAAAAGGTCTGTCCGACCGGGTCAAATTCGTCGAGAAGGATTACCGCGAAATCGAAGGCGAATATGACCGCATCGTCTCGGTCGGAATGTTCGAGCATGTCGGCTATCGCTTCTACGACGCCTTCTTTCGCAAGGTTTTCAGTCTGTTGAAGCTCGACGGTTTCATGGTGCTGCACTCGATCGGCCGCATGTCACCGCCGGGAATCACGGGGCCATTCCTCAACAAGTACATTTTCCCAGGCGGCTATGTGCCCGCCATATCGGAGGTTTTCGCGTCGACTCAGCGCAACAGGCTTTGGGTCTGCGACGCGGAGGTGCTGCGCCTCCACTACGCCTACACGATCAGAGAATGGTCCAATCGTTTCCAGGCGAACCGCGACAGGGCAATCGAGTTAATGGACGAGCGCTTCGTGCGGATGTGGGAATTCTATCTGGCGGCAGTGGAGCTCGGCTTCGTGCACGGCTCCAACATGGTTTTCCAGCTCATCCTGTCCCGCCAGAGGGATGCCGTGCCGATTGTGCGGGACTGGATCCAAGAGAGCGAAGAGCACCTGCGCCAAGGTTCCCTCTTCGCCGACGCAGCACAATAACCTCAAAGGCAAAGTGATCGTGGCAGAAAAGACCGTTCGAGTGGTCATAACAGGACGCGTCCAGGGCGTATCTTACCGGGCGTGGACCAAGGGGAAGGCGAGGGATCTCGGCCTTTCCGGCTGGGTCGCTAACCGGAGTGACGGGGCCGTGGAGGCCGTGTTTACGGGCTCGGTCGATGACGTCGACAAGATGCTCGCCGCGTTGCACTCCGGCCCGGCTCTGGCCTTCGTTGACGCGGTACAGGTAGTTGCAGCCGATAAGCCTCAAAGCGGGCCCTTCCGCGTGGAGCATTTCGATCGTTAACATTGAGTTAATTTTGAATTAACGTTTCAACTCGTCGTTAGGATCGGCTTGCGCCTGCAAGGCGAACGGGTTGGGGTGATGCCGTCTTCTAGAGGCTCAAGGCTGCGCTTGGCGCTCTTCTGCGGGCTCGCACTCGCTGCGGTCACAGCATCGGGCCTGGCGGCCGGCAGACCTTTGGACGGTCGCAATGCCATCTTTGCTGCGGATCACTCCAGCGACAGAGTGGCCAATGTGCGCCTGCATTTCATGCCCGAGGACGATCCCCGCGAGGGGCACGTGAAAGTCCTCCTGACACCCGAAAGCCGGCCTCTGTCCTTTTTCGAGGCCCGTCAGGCCGTTCAGCAGGCGTTTCTCGAGACCTTGAAGGAGCCGGGGTTGCCCGACAACCTGACCCGGGTCTCCGTGACGGTTCAGCTCGCGCCTGCCGGCAACGAGCCGGAACAAAGTCGCACCTACCTCTACATTCGCAAGACGGCCAAGACCTGGACGGTGATGGCCGCGCCGTAGCTCCTGGTCGTGCGCGCTCTTACCGATTGCGGGCGAGGGAGCCGAAAACTTCCTCGAAGGCCTCGATGAGAGCCTTATCCGCATCAGCCATATTCGCAGAGATGCCGAGATCTTTGAGGCTGGTGACGCCGTAGCCCGTGATTCCGCAAGGGACGATCCCGGAGAAATGCTCAAGATCCGGGGCCACGTTGAGTGATATCCCGTGAAAGGTGACCCAGCGCCGGACCCGCACGCCCAGGGCCACGATCTTGTCTTCGGCTGGGGAACCGTCGAAGAGCGCCGGCTTATCCGGCCTTTGCACCCAGATTCCCACCCGGCCGTCCCGGCGTTCTCCGGTGACCCCGAAGCGTGCCAGCGCAGAGATAAGCCACGCCTCCAGGCAGCGCACATAGACGCGGATATCCCTCTGCCGCCTTTCCAGGTCGAGCATCACATAGGCGACCCGCTGACCGGGCCCATGATAGGTGTATTGCCCGCCTCTGCCGGTCTTGAAGACCGGAAAACGCTCAGGCGTCAGAAGGTCTTGAGCGCGAGCGCTCGTTCCGGCGGTGTAGAGCGGGGGATGCTCAAGAAGCCACAGGCATTCTGGAGCCTCTCTAGCGCGAATCGCGGCAGCGCGCTCTTCCATGAAGGTCAGCGCGGCCTCGTACGGAATCGGTTCGCCTGAAATTTTCAGCTCGACCGGCGCTTCTTCATGATCGGGCCACAGGCTTTCGGTCTGTCTCTCACTTTCGGCAAGAGATTGGACGCCCCGCACGGGGGCTTCAGGCAATGAGGTCATGGGGATCACATAATCCTCAGCGCAAACAAAGGCGAGAGGGGGCAAAGGCGAGGGGTTGCAAGGGCCCGAGGAGGCAAAGCCGAGGGGACGGCCACCTCGTGCGGACGACGCCTTCAAGCCCCGTCCGACCGCGTCATTTTGGGAAAGCGCATCTTCTCGCGAGACTGGCCTTGTTTCGGGTCCGACCATTTGCTACATGACCGCGCGCTGGCTTGACCGGCGCAGGATTTCGCGGTCGTGGCGGAACTGGTAGACGCGCAGCGTTGAGGTCGCTGTGGGGCAACCCGTGGAGGTTCGAGTCCTCTCGACCGCACCAATTTAAAAAGGTGGCTTCGGCCACCTTTTTTTATTGTCTGCAACACCGGCGTTTCTGGCGGGCTCCGCTGGACCCGGCCGAGCCGCAGCCCTAAAGACGTGCGATGCAGACAGATACGCTCCCCCGCGAAGACGAAGAGACGGCGCTTCCGCAAGTTCGCGACGAGGAAGGCTCGCTCAACGGCGCCTACCTGGCGGCGGTCTCGGAGGCGATCGAAACGAGCAACGCCGAGCGATTGCGTGTTCTGATCGGCGATCTCCACGAATCAGATCTCGGCGATGTTCTGCAGGCGCTTAGCCGCGAAGAACGCGAGGCGCTGATTGCCCTCATGGGCGGCGATTTCGACTGGACGGCCCTGACGGAGGTCGACGAAACCGTCCGCGACGAGATTCTCGAAACGATCCCAAACACGGCCATCGCCGAAGCTGTCCGCGAGCTCGATTCGGACGATGCGATCGGCATCCTTGAGGATCTCGCCGACGAGGATCGTGAGGAGATCCTTGCCGCGCTGCCGCTTGCCGAACGAATCAAGCTGGAGCGCTCTTTCGACTATCCGGAGGAATCGGCCGGGCGTCGCATGACGACCCGCTTCATCGCGGTTCCTCCCTTCTGGACCGTCGGGCAGACGATCGATTTTCTTCGCGAAGATGATCGGCTGCCTGATGATTTCACAGAAGTCTTCGTGGTCGACCCGCGGTTCTGTTTCCTCGGCACGGTGTCGCTCGATCGCCTGCTGCGTACGAAGCGGCCCGTGCGCATCGAAGAGATCATGGGCGAAGTCACCCATTCGGTCTCCGCGACCGACGACCAGGAAGAGGTCGCTCGTCTGTTCGAGCGCTACAACCTTCTCTCCGTCGGTGTCGTCGACGAAAGCGATCGGCTCGTCGGTGTGATCACCATTGACGATATCGTCGACGTCATCGAGGAAGAGGCCGACGAAGATATCAAGCGCCTCGCGGGTGTCGGCGACGAAGAACTGACGGACACCTTTGTCAGCGCCGTTCGCTCTCGCTTCATTTGGCTGCTGCTCAACCTCGGCACGGCGCTGCTGGCATCGGCGGTCATCGGCCTTTTCGATGGCACCATCTCTCAGATGGTGGCCCTTGCCGTGCTCATGCCGATTGTCGCCTCGATGGGCGGCAATGCCGGCACTCAGACCATGACGGTGGCCGTCCGGGCTCTGGCGACACGTGATATCGAAACCATCAATCCGATACGCTTCATCTCGAGGGAAGCCCTCGTCGGCCTCGCCAATGGCGTGCTCTTCGCGATCATCATAGGCGTCGTAGCGTCCTTATGGTTCTCCAGCACCCAGCTGGGCGGGATTATTGCCGTCGCCATGATCATCAACATGGTGGCCGCGGGGCTCGCCGGCATTCTCATTCCGCTCGCTTTGGAAAAGGCCGGCGCCGATCCGGCGATCGCATCGTCCGTCTTCGTCACCACCGTTACGGACGTGGTCGGTTTCTTCGCATTTTTGGGCCTTGCCGCTTGGTGGTTTGCCATCTCGTGACCGCGCCGATGCCACGCACAAAAAAGATTGCTCCGCGGCCGGGCTTCCAGGGTGCGTCATTAACGACCGATAAAGGCTAACCGTCCATGAAGGGCCGATCCTTGGGGACGGCTTACATGACGCGCGCATTTCCCGTTTCGTACCGCAGGCTGGCGCCTGCTTTTTTCGCAGCCCTCCTGCTGGCGGGCTGTGGCGGAGCTGCAATCAAATATCTGCCCGATTCAGATCCGCATCCGGGCGTGGCACGCGCCCATGCCATGCCTGTCCAAGGCATCGACATCTCCAAATATCAGGGAGATATCGACTGGAACCGGGTCCGCGCCGACGGCATTCGCTTCGCCTACATCAAGGTGTCGGAGGGCGGCGACCATGTCGACGAGAACTTCTACGACAATTGGGAAGCCGCAGCTCGTGCTGGCGTGCCGCGCGGCGCCTACCATTTCATGTATTGGTGCCGAACGGCCGCCGAACAGGCGTTGTGGTACCAGCTCGCCGTGCCGCAGGATAAAACCCAGCTTCCCCCCGTTCTCGACCTGGAATGGAATCATCAATCGCAGAGCTGTCCTCACAAAATCTCCAAGGAAGAGGCGCTCGCCAAGATCGATGTGATCCTGAAGGCGATGGAAGAGCACACCGGCAAGAAGCCGATCATTTACACCGACATCAACTTCCATAAGGACATCCTGGAAGGACGCTACAAGGATTACCCGTTCTGGCTGCGCAGCGTCGCGGCCGAACCGAAAGAGCGCTTCAAGAACCGCCCGTTCCTGTTCTGGCAGTTTACGGCGACCGGTCGCGTCGACGGAATCAAGGGCGCTGTTGACCGCAACGCCTTCAACGGCGACGAAAAGACCTGGAGACGCTGGTTGAAAAGTCAGACAGGGTTGTGATCCAATGTCGGTTGATATCCGCAGATTGAAAGGCTCCGACCGTTCCGCCTGGGAGCCTCTGTGGCAAGCCTATCTCGCCTTCTATGGTGTCGATCTCGCGCCGGAAGTGTGCGATGTGACGTGGCGTCGGCTGGTTCTGGAAAAGAGCGCGATGTTCGCGCTTGGCGCCTACGATGCCGACCGGCTTGTCGGTTTTGCCCATTGTCTCTTTCATCCGGCAACGTGGGCGATCGCCGATCGGCTCTATCTCGAAGACCTCTTCGTCGCATCGGACGCGCGCGGGCTCGGTGCCGGCCGGGCTTTGATGGACGCCGTTTTCGCCGAAGCGGAAGCACAGAATGCCGACAAGGTTTACTGGCAGACAGAGGCTTCGAACCGGCGCGCACGTGCGCTTTATGACCAAGTTGGAAAATTGACCGCCTATGTCAGATACGAACGTTGAGAAAGCCGCAGCCCCGAAGATCGAGGGTATCCTGGAAACAGCCGTCTATGTCGCGGACTTGGCGGCTGCCCATACCTTCTACGGCGAAACGCTCGGTTTGGAGCGTATGACCGGTACGTCGCGGATGATGACCTACGCGGTAGGTCCATCAGAAGTTCTCCTCGTCTTTCATCGTGGCGATACGCTGGAAGACACCAAGACGGCGGGCGGAATGATTCCCGGCCATCATTCTGAGGGCCCGGCACATTTCGCCTTCCGCATCGCCACCGACACCTACGGTAAGTGGAAGCGGCACCTGCAGGCGAACGACATCGCCATCCTCAGCGAAGTCAGCTGGCCGCGCGGCGGCCGCAGCCTCTATTTCCGAGATCCCGACGGCAACGTCGTCGAGCTTGCAACCCGCGGGCTCTGGCCGAACTTCTGAACCTGTCGGGCAGTCATGCCCGCTGCGTCGCTCAAAGCCAGCGGCCGACGCGCGCCTTGTAGGCGAGATATTCGGCACCGAATGCATCTTCGAGGTGCTTTTCCTCCGGCCGTGCGGCGAGGCGATCCATCAGCACCAACGCGACCGGCCCGAGCAACACGAGCCACCAATTGGCGAAGGCGAGACCGAGGCCGACAACAAGCATGACGTTGCCGACGTAAAATGGATTGCGCGAATATCGAAACGGCCCTGCGGTCACGAGAGCGGAGGCCGCCCGGTCGGGACGCAGGGTCGTCTGATGCGGCCTAAAGGTTCGGTAGCCCCAAAGGTCGATCCCGAGAGCGGCAAGAACGATCAAGCCTCCGAGGCCCCGCAGGGCGCCGTCTGCATCGGGCCAGGGCAGGGGCGCAATATAGGCGAGGAGCAACCCAACAAGCACTGAGCCGGCCACAATGATCGGCGGCCAGGGGATCGAGCTTGGCGCGGTTTGCTGGTTTGAGTCGTTTTCCACGGTGCCTCCCGTCGAAGCTGTTGTGGTCGCCACTTCCATCTGGTGCCTCAACACAGTCTCGCCGACAATTAGACTTGCGTTCCTGGCACTCCAGACACGCGAAAAATCGGCGCATTCTCTGGTGGGGCACAACACAGGGCGTCTCGAACCGCCCCACAGAAGAGGCCGAGCCTTTTCATTCCCCCCAGAGATTTCGAAGATCGCATCACGCCATGATTGACGGAGCGCTGCACGGCGACGCATCTTCCTGCATGCTTAAAATCTACGGCCGCCCCAATTCGATCAATGTCCAGAAAGTGGTTTTCTGCCTGGACGAGATCGGTCTCACCTACGATCTCGTTTTGGCGGGACGTCAGCATGGACATGTCGACACCCCTGAATTCCGCAAAATGAATCCCAACGGCCTCGTTCCCGTTCTGGTGGATGATGGTTTCGTCCTGTGGGAATCGAATGCGATCGTTCGCTATCTCTGTGCACAGCACAGCGCAGGCGCGTTATGGCCGGACGACCTCAGAGTTCGCGCCGATGCGGACCGTTGGATGGACTGGCAAACGACGACGTTCGGGCCGGCGATCGGTCCCGCATTCTACAATCTCATTCGTCAGCCGGACGACGCGCGTGACCATGCAGCCGTCTCGACCAGCCAAAAGAAGGGTGAAGCCTGCGCCGCGATTCTCAACGAATGGCTGAGCGACCGGCCTTTCGTCAGCGGGGAAACGTTCACCATGGGCGACATCGCCATAGGCGCGATCGTCTTGCGGTGGCTTAACCTGCCGCTCGAACGCGCGCCGGCACCGAACCTGGAGGCCTATTGCGCGCGGATCATGGAACGTCCCGCTGGACGGAAGGCGCTCGTTCTGCCCTTAAGCTGAACCAAGAGACGCGCTCGATGATGGAAAGTGTAGGCCGGCCTTGTTTCTAGATATTCGCGGCCTCCTCCGTCTGGAGCGATGGCGCTTCCGCCTGCAGAGTATCCTGACAAGCTTTTGGTTCATCCCGCTTGTCATCGGTGCTGCGGGATGTGTTGCGGCTTTGATTGCGCTCGAGCTCGACCAGTGGACCGCGCTGCAGGAATTGCTCGGGCACCACTTTTTCCGCGAGATCCAGCCGGATACGGCACGTTCGATTTTGAGCACGATCGCCGCAGCGACGATCTCGGCGACCTCGATCGTCTATTCGCTGTCTCTCCTGATCCGAAATCTGGCGGCGACGTCGCTAGGACCGCGCCTCGTTCAGGATTTGCGGCAGGATCGGCTGACGCGGCTGACGCTGGGGATGCAGCTCGCCGTTTTCACATACAGTCTGACGATCCTCTACTACGTTGGCACCTTCATCGAGACCCGCACCATCTCGATCGGCGTCGCCATCCTGCTCGTCATCGTGGCGCTTTCGTTTCTCGTCGTCTTCGTCAATCACATCACCGATCAGGTTAGCGTCGATCATATTGTGGCGCGCGTCGCCGGCAATCTGCAGGACGCTCTCCAGTCCCACCTGAAGGATGCGAAATCGACCGAAGCCCTCGCCCTGCCGGCGCCGAAGCCGGCCAATGGCGCCATCATTTTCGCAGACGCAGAGGGGTATGTTTCCTCCGTCAGCTACGAGGCCATCGTCGACGCCGCCGACGACAGCATCCGCGTGATCGAAATGCTGGTGCAGCCGGGCGATTTCGTCATCAAACGCAAGCCTCTGGCACGCATCGATTGCGAGGAGATGCCGGACGGGTTTGCGGGCCTTGTGCGTGACGCGGTCATTCTCGGTTCGTCGCGCACCTACTTCCAGGATCTGCCCGCCCGTTTCAGGCTTCTGGTCGAGATCGGGTTGCGGGCGCTGTCGCCCGGCGTCAACGACGTCTTTACCGCGGTCGCCTGCGCCAACCATCTCGCGGCCTCGCTTGCGTTGCTCGACGGGCGCGATCTGACCCCCGCAATCCAATGGAATGAAAAGCGCGACGTGATGCTGGTTCCGCAGCCCATGCATTTTGAGGTGGTCGTGGCCTCCGTCATCAACCCCCTCCGTCAGGCGGGGAAGGAAGTCTTCGTGATGAACGAAGCGCTTTTGCGCACCTTGGGCGATCTCGCGGCGGCTTCCATCAAACCCGAATTGCGCGAAATCTATGAACACCATGCGCACCTCGTCGCCGAGAGTGCCCTTATGACCGATCTGCAGGACGAAGAACGCTCCATCATTCATGGGCTGCTTCGGCGCGTCGAGGAGCGGGGCGCCGAAGGCAAGAAGATTGAACGTGAATTGAAGAACCGGCGTGCCGCGCGGCAGAGCTGACCACCGGCGCCCCTTGCTGGCTTGAAGCCCGACCTGGACGCGCCAGGTTGAGCTTCGAGAGACAAAGGAGCACGACATGACACTCACCGTCACGGCGAACGGCGCCGAGATTCCGGCGCTCGGTTTTGGAACCTGGCGACTGCGGGACGATGTCTGCCGCCACATGGTGGAGGTGGCGCTCGACGCCGGCTATCGTCACATCGACACTGCCGAAGCCTACGACAATGAGGAAGCTGTCGGCGACGTCCTCGCGAACCATGTCACCCCACGTGACGACATCTTCGTAACCACCAAAGTTTGGCACGAGAACCTACGCGACGGCGATTTCCAGAAATCTGTCGAGGGAAGCCTGAAGCGTCTTCAGATCGACCAGGCCGATCTCGTGCTGATCCATTGGCCGAGCCCGTCGATCCCGTTCGACGAACAGATCCAAAGCCTGTGCAAGGCCAAGAAGCAGGGCCTGACCAAACATATCGGCGTGTCGAATTTCCCGGCCGCCCTTATCGAAGCCGCGATGCGTCACGCAGATGAGCCCCTCGTCGCAAACCAGGTCGAATACCATCCCTACCTCAATCAGAGCATCGTCCATGCGGCCTGCCGCAAACACGGCCTCGCTCTGACGTCCTATGCGCCGATCGCTCGCGGGAGCGTCCTGGATGAAGAGGTCGTTCGGGAAATTGCCGAGGAAAAGGGGCGGACATCCGCCCAGGTCGTTCTGCGCTGGCATATCCAGCAGGAGGGGGTGGTCGCAATACCGCGCTCCTCGAAGGCAGAAAGAGTAAATGAAAACAACGATATCTATGACTTTGCTCTAACCCCTGATGAAATGGGACGAATCTCGGCGCTGGCTCGCCCGGATGGCCGCACCATCGATCCGGATTGGGCACCGGAATGGGACGAAGCGGCATGAGGCTCCGCATGACGGGACGCTCCGTCTACGCCTTCCCGTGATATGAGCCATCATCTTCGGCCAGCCCGGAGATGATTCCCCGAGCGGGCAGGACACGATGTTCTTTATCATCTCAAAGGTCGCGGGCTTCTTTCTCGCTCCCTCGAACGCGCTCGTCATTCTGACGATCTTCGGCGTCGTGCTTCAGATGCTGTGGTCGTTTCGCATCGGTGCCGTCATCGCGGCGGTCGGGCTCGTCGGCATTCTGGCCTGTGGACTTGGCCCCGTGGCCAACTGGTTGATCCTTCCTCTGGAGAACCGCTTCGAGCAGCCCGCATCGGACAACGCCGCGCCCGACGGCATCATTGTCTTGGGCGGTGCCCTCTCTGATCGGGTGAGTGGCGAGCGCGACGCCGGGCTTGAGCTGACCGAAGCGGGGGACCGCATTCTCGCACTCTTGCGCCTTGCGCGGGCTTATCCGCAGGCCCGCATCGTCTTCACAGGCGGCAGCAGCGCGCTGACCGGCGGGGCCAAGAAGACGGAGGGTGAACTGGTCGGAGAAGCGATCGAGCGTTTCGGGCTCTCGCCGGAGCGCGTGACGATCGAATCCAACTCGCGCAATACGGCGGAAAACGCCAGCTTCTCGAAGCAAATTGCCAAACCGCGAGCGGATGAAACCTGGTGGCTGGTGACGTCGGCTTTTCATATGCCGCGTGCTGTCGGCGTGTTTCGAGCCGCAGGCTTCCCGGTCACGGCCTATCCGGTGGATTTCCGGGCAGCGCCGGATGACTGGCTGCGCCCCTTTGCCACCGTGAGTGACGGACTTCGGCGGACCGATATTGCGTTCCGCGAATGGGTCGGACTGCTTGCCTATTACTGGACGGGACGCATCGACACGCTTTTTCCCGCACCATAACGGTGGACGTTCCACTCGTTCTAGCGGATCGTCTGTGAGCCCGGCTGCGTTAAGAATCTCGTTGAACGCTGAAGGTCTCGCCCTTGGACGAACTGCTGGACGGAAATGTCGCCGCTTTGCTCGGCGATGCGGAGACGGGCCTCCTGGCTTTCGTCGAAATGCTCATGCGTCCTTGGATGCTGATCCAGGTCGCCATCATCGTCGCCGCAATCCTTCTGAGTTTTGTCGTCGGGCGCTTTGCTGAAGCGCGCCTCGAACCACGGGTGAGGGCGATCCGAGGTCAGCCTCGGCTTCTGAGATTTCTCGCACTCCTCCTGCGACGCACCAGTTGGATCGTTCTTGCCCTCGTTTTGCTGGCGGTCCTGACCGTCATGCGAACGGTGACCTGGCCGAGCCGCACCTACCTCTTGCTGATCGCGACGTCGCTCGTGGCCGCCTGGGTTTTGATCTCGGTCATCTCGAAGCTCATCCGCAATCGAGCGGTGGCCCGCATTGTGGCCATCCTGGCCTGGGCTTTCGTAGCCCTGCGCATCACCGGCCTCCTTGATGAGGCGACCGAATTGCTCGATGCCGCTGCCCTTCAGATCGGATCCTTCCGACTATCGCTGCTCTTCCTGATCCAGGCTGTGCTGCTTCTGAGCGGGCTCTTATGGCTCGCCGTCACCTTCGGCAATTTCGTAGAGCAGCGGCTCGAACGCGCGAGCGATCTGACGCCCACGATCCGCGTGCTTCTTGGAAAAGTCGTCAAATTCGCACTCATCATCGCGGCGGCGGCAACAGCGCTCTCGGCCGTCGGTGTGGACCTGACCGCGCTCACGGTCTTCTCCGGCGCGGTCGGTGTCGGCATAGGCTTCGGCCTCCAGAAAGTCGTGTCGAACTTCATCAGCGGCATGATCATCCTTCTCGACAAGTCGATCAAACCGGGGGACACGATTTCGCTCGGCGAGACGTTTGGCTGGATCCGGGAGCTGCGCGCCCGTTTCGTTTCCGTCGTCACCCGTGACGGCAAGGAATTCCTGATTCCGAACGAGGATTTCATCACCCAGCAAGTGGTGAACTGGTCCTTCACCGACACGTTGATTCGCCTCGATGTGCATTTCGGGGTCGCATACACCTCCGATCCGCACCAGGTGAGCCGGCTTGCAATCGAAGCTGCGAAATCCGTCGAGCGTGTTCATCAGGCCCCTCCGCCGGTCTGCTGGCTGACGGGGTTCGGGGACTCCTCCATCGATTTCATTCTTCGCTTCTGGATTCGCGATCCCCAGAACGGTCTCACCAATGTGCGCGGCAAGGTGCTTCTCGCCTGCTGGGACGCGTTCAAGGAAGCGGGGGTCGCCATCCCGTTCCCGCATCGGCAAGTCATCTTGAGCGAGCCCGTCGAGGTGCGGGTTTCGCAGCCCCCGGGCGCAGAAGGCTCGCCGAAAGACAAAGCGCGCTCGACCCGGGCGAGGGGCGGCGCGCGGCCACATGCCGACCCCAAGATGCCACTCTAAACATGTTAAGTTTCAGGCGCTTATAGCAAGAAAGAAGCCCAGCGTCTTATGTATGGCTGCTATGTGGATGACGCAGTCGTTAACCTCTATTAAGACTTGCTTTCTCTCGCGCTCATCGCCACATTCCCGCCGCTGATCGGCCCAAGGCCATCAGCCTCTCGGTCACCCTCGAACGCCCCTGCAGCGTAGCCTGCGCAGGGGCGGACCGGTGGGGACGAAGGATGAAGTGGACCGCCCAACTTTTCTAGCCGCGAACGCTTTTTCATCAACGCAGGCCTCGCGTAAGCCGAGGATGCGCTGATATTCGGCGACGGCGGGCAAGGTGGATGCCGAGGGCGATTGAGGCGAAAAGGTGGCGAATTTGAGCCATCTTCAGCTTGAAGTCAGCTTTGGCAAATTGTAACGGTTTTCGGTGTCGGGAGGGTCCAAGGACTCCCTCCTCACCAGGGGACAAAGGGGAATTTGATGCCCGATTTGAACGAGCCGTCCTGCTGGCGGGCGGCGGCGATTACCTTCGTAGTCTGTGCAGGACTGCTTCTGGTGATCTCGCTGGTGGTCAGTGGCGGAGCGACTACGGTGGCGGTCAGCTGACCGCGTTCATCCTAGGAAATCGCGCAGTACGCGGGGCCGAAAGGTCCCGCGTTTTTTATTGCCCATAGCCGCGAGGTCGCTTCCACGTAGCGTTTGCATTCTGTCCTGAAGACTGCCTTGCTAAGCGGACTGAGAGACAGGAGAAACCCATGCCGCAGCAAATCGTCAAAGGCTACCGGCAGCTCGTCGACGAGGCCGAGGCGACAATAGAAACCATTGATGTCGATGAAGCTTTCCGGCGGCACAACGACGCCGATGCCGTCCTCGTGGATTTGCGCGATATCCGAGAGCTGCAGCGCGAGGGAAGGATCCCGGGCGCCATTCATTGCCCGCGAGGAATGCTCGAGTTTTGGATCGATCCGGCGAGCCCGTATCATAAGCCTGTCTTTGCCGAGGACCGGCCGTTCATCTTCTTCTGTGCCGCAGGGTGGCGCTCGGCGCTGGCGGCAGGCCGCGCCGTCGAGATGGGCTTGAAGCCCGTCGCGCATATCGAAGGCGGATTCGGGGGCTGGAAGAAAGCCGGATTGCCGGTTGATTCGCCAGCTGAAGACGCCCGCCCAAGCCCAAAGAAATGAACTGAAACGGCGTGAGGCCGCACCTCGCAACCTCCGCCGGCAAAGGATTCTGGCGTCTGCTGGAAACCGAGAGCCTCCTTCCGTGTTGGTAAGACATCAACCATCCCGGAGGAGAGAATTTGGTCGCCACTATCACTGGCATCGCCATCGCATTGCTGGGAGCTGTCCTCGCGGTCGGGGGCATCTGGCTCGCAGCCCTCGGTGGCTCCTGGTATTATATTATTGCCGCTCTCGGCTTTCTGGCCACCGGCATCCTTTTGTTCATGCATCGAGCGGCCGCGCTTTACGTTTACGCCGCCGTCGTCCTCGGCACCCTCGTTTGGGCGATCTGGGAAGCTGGCTTCGATTGGTGGCAACTGGCTCCGCGCGGCGACGTCGTCGTTCTCATCGGTATCTGGCTGCTTCTGCCTTTCGTAACGCGCTCATTGAAGCGCGATTTTTTTGATCCGCGGCCTGCGGCCTGGCGCGGGGCGGGTATCCCGCTTGGCGTCTCTCTCGTTGTTGCCGTCGGCGTGGCGATCTATGCCCTCGCAACCCCATCCGAGGATCTCCCGGGACAGCTTCCGGCCGCACGGATTGCCGATGCGGCGACCGGACCTTCGGGCGAAGCGGCAGAGGTGCCCGCGGCCGATTGGCCTGCCTACGGCCGCACCGAGTTCGGCCAGAAATACTCCCCACTCGACCAGATTCATGCCGGCAATGTCGACCATCTCAAGGTCGCCTGGCAGTATCATACCGGCGACACGAGGCGTCCGGGCGATCCGAAGGAAACCACCTACGAGGTCACGCCGCTCAAGATTGGCAACACGCTCTACCTGTGTACACCGCACAACCTCGCGATCGCTCTCGATGCTGCGACCGGCGAGGAAAAATGGCGCTTCGATCCCGAAGTCGGGACCCAGGCGAGCCGCCAGCATCAGACCTGCCGCGGGGTATCCTATTACCAATCGCTTGAAGGGTCCGACAGCGCCACCGCAACGGAATGCCCGACACGGATCTATCTGCCGACATCCGATGCGCGGCTGATCGCTCTCAATGCGGAAACGGGGGCTGTTTGTCGGAGTTTTGGCGAGAACGGCCATGTCAATCTCTGGGCGAACATGCCGAACCTCCAGGAGGGGTTCTATTACTCGACCTCCGCGCCTGTGATCGCGCGCAATCTCGTGGTCGTAGGAGGCTCGGTCAACGACAACGTGTCGACGACGGAACCTTCGGGCGTCATCCGCGCCTACGACATCGATACGGGCGACCTTCTTTGGAACTGGGATGCCGGCCGGCCGGACGAAACGACGCCGATCGCCGATGACGAGATCTACACGGCCAATTCGCCCAATTCCTGGACGACCATGAGTGCCGATCCGGAACTCGGTCTCCTTTACGTGCCACTCGGCAATGCCCCGCCCGACCAATGGGGCGGCAACCGCACACCCGAAACCGAGCGCTTCTCGTCCTCGATTGTCGCTCTCGACCTTGTCACTGGCGAGCTTCGCTGGGTCTTCCAGACCGTGCACCACGATCTGTGGGATATGGATGTGCCGTCGCAGCCAAGCCTGATCGACCTTGAGGTCGATGGGAACACGGTTCCGGCCGTCGTTCAGGCGACGAAGCAGGGGGACATCTATGTGCTGGACAGGCGGACGGGCGATCCGATTCTCCCGGTTACGGAAGAGCCCGCGCCTCAAGGTGCGGCCAAGGGTGATCACGCGGCCAAGACGCAACCCACATCGGCACTGTCGCTGAAGCCGCCTAGGCTCACCGAGCACGACATGTGGGGCGCGACCATGTTTGACCAGCTCGTCTGCCGTGTCGAATTCCACCAGTACCGCTGGGAAGGTCGCTTCACCCCGCCCTCAACGGAAGGCAGCCTCATCCATCCGGGCAATTTCGGTGTCTTCAATTGGGGCGGAGTTGCCGTCGATCCGGTCCGTCAGATCGTCTTCGGCACACCGTCCTACCTCGCGTTCGTCTCCAAGCTGATCCCTCGGGAGAATTCGGAGAAGAACTACGTTTCGAAGGGCAAACCCGGCCTCAACGAGAATTACGGGGCCCCGTTCGCGGTGAGCCTGAAGCCCTTCACCTCGCCGCTCGGGCTTCCCTGCCAGGCCCCGCCCTGGGGTTACGTCGCGGGCGCCGACCTCACCACGGGCAAGGTCGCCTACATGCACCGAAACGGGACGGTGCGCGATCGCTCGCCCATCCCGCTGCCGTTCAAGATGGGTGTGCCAGACCTCGGGGGCCCGATCCTGACGGCTGGCAATCTCGCCTTCATGAGCGGCTCGCTCGATTATTATGTTCGCGCCTTTGATGCGACGACAGGCAAGCAACTCTGGCGTGATCGGCTGCCCGCCGGCGGCCAGGCGACCCCGATGACCTATGCCGTTGACGGGAAACAATATCTCCTGGTCATTGCCGGCGGTCATGGATCCCTCGGCACGAAAACCGGCGACTCGATCATCGCCTACGCGTTGCCGTCGACCTGATCTCGTCCCCTGTTAGGGATCAGCTTGAGAAAAGGAGAGGGCGGTGCATGGCAGCTTCCGCCCCCTTCCTTCTTGATCGAAACGCTGCGGCCATTACCTTGCAGCCTCCGGAGCAATCCGGCAGGAACATGAAAAGAGGATCAGGCGAGGCGAGATGGCGGATAAATCTTACGACGTAGTCGTCATTGGTGCAGGACCCGGCGGCTACGTGACGGCTATCCGTTCCGCGCAGCTTGGCTTCAAGACCGCCATCATCGAAGCGCGCCACCTTGGAGGCATTTGCCTCAACTGGGGTTGCATCCCGACGAAGGCATTGCTGCGCTCCGCCGAGATCTTCCACTACATGCAGAAGGCCGGCGATTACGGCTTGTCGGCGGAAAAAATCAGCTTCGACATGGGCGCCGTCGTGAAGCGTTCACGCGGCGTCGCGAGCCAGCTCAATCAGGGCGTCGGCTTCCTCATGAAGAAGAACAAGATCGACGTGATCTGGGGCAGGGCGAAACTCGCAGGCAAGGGCAAGATCGACGTCTCGCCGAGCGACGAGCCCGCGCCAAAAGGAACGCTCGAGCCCGGCCAGTACTCGGCCAAGCACATCATCGTGGCGACAGGCGCCCGCCCGCGCGTTCTTCCCGGGCTCGAACCGGACCAGAAGCTCGTCTGGACCTATTTCGAGGCGATGGCACCCAAAAGCCTGCCGAAATCGCTTCTCGTCGTCGGCTCCGGCGCGATCGGCATCGAATTTGCCTCATTTTATCATACACTTGGCTGCGACGTGACCGTGGTAGAGGTGCTTCCTCAAATTCTGCCGGTGGAGGATGCGGAGATCTCCTCCCTTGCACGAAAGCGTCTCGAAAAGCAGGGCATCAAGATCCTGACCGAAGCGAAGGTCTCCAAGCTCGAAAAAGGCGCAGACGACGTCACGGCTACGATCGAGACCAAGGACGGCAAGAGCGAGAAGAAGACCTTCGCGCGCGTCATCTCGGCCGTCGGTGTGGTCGGCAATATCGACGGACTCGGCTTGGAAGAGCTCGGCGTGAAGACGGAGAGGGGGCTGATCGCTGCCGATCCCTATGGCCGGACGAATGTCGAGGGGGTTTATGCGATCGGTGACGTCGCCGGACCGCCGATGCTCGCGCACAAGGCCGAGCACGAAGGGGTCATCTGCATCGAGGCGATCAAGGGCATGCAGCCGCACCCGATGGACAAGCTCAAGATCCCGGGTTGCACCTATTGTCATCCGCAGATCGCCTCCGTCGGGCTGACTGAAGCCAAAGCCAAGGAGGCCGGACGCAAGATCCGCGTCGGGCGTTTCCCGTTCATCGGCAACGGCAAGGCGATCGCGCTCGGGGAGCCTGACGGGCTCGTCAAAACGATTTTTGACGCAGAGACAGGGGAGCTCTTGGGTGCTCATATGATCGGTGCCGAAGTGACGGAACTGATCCAGGGATTCGTTGTCGCGATGAACCTCGAAACGACGGAAGAAGAGTTGATGCACACGGTGTTCCCGCATCCGACCCTCTCGGAAATGATGCACGAGAGCGTTCTTGACGCGTATGACCGCGTTATCCACGTATGAACTCGTGCCCGACAGGGCTGAAAGCAATCTAGAGGAGACGGGGATGGAAGGTTTCGGTTGGATTATGACGATCATCATCGGCGGTCTCGCCGGTTGGATCGCCGAAAAAGTTATGAGCGCCGACCACGGCCTGATCACAAATATCGTCTTGGGCATTCTGGGTGCCATTATCCTGAATGCCATACTGGTGGGTTTGTTCGGTTCCACCCTCGGCGGCTTCATCGGTCAGCTCGTCGTGGCCGCGATTGGCGCCTGCCTTCTCATTTTTGGTTACCGCGCAGTTCGCGGCCGCAGATAGTCAAGAGTTTTGGTCACTCTCATCAACACAGTCGAACCTTCCGAAGATGGCGCGCCCGAGGCAACTGCCCGGCCGCGCCATCCCGAGAAGGCCCGTAGGCCGGATTCGCCGGTTCAGCGCAAACCCGCCTGGATTCGCGTCAAGGCGCCCGTTTCCAAAGGCTACCGCGATACGGCAGGCATCGTTCGGTCGAACAAGCTGGTCACGGTGTGCGAGGAGGCCGGCTGCCCCAATATCGGCGAGTGCTGGGAAAAGAAGCACGCCTCGTTCATGATCCTGGGCGAGACCTGCACTCGGGCCTGTGCGTTCTGCAATGTGCGCACGGGAATGCCCGGGCCGGTGGACCCGGCCGAGCCGGAAAATCTCGCTCACGCCGTCGCCCAGATGGGCCTGCAGCATGTGGTGGTGACCTCGGTCGACCGCGATGACCTCGAGGATGGCGGCGCGGCGCATTTCGCGGCAGTCATTCGTGCCATTCGCCAGGAGACGCCGGAGACGACCATCGAGGTGCTGACACCCGACTTCCTGCGCAAAAAGGGCGCTCTCGAGATCGTCGTCGAAGCACGTCCCGACGTCTTCAACCATAATCTGGAGACGGTGCCGTCGCTTTATCTCAAGGTTCGGCCGGGCGCCCGGTATTTCCATTCGATCCGGCTTTTGCAGCGCGTGAAGGAGCTCGATCCGGAGATGTTCACCAAGTCCGGAATCATGGTCGGGCTTGGGGAAACGCGCAATGAAGTGCTGCAGCTCATGGATGACCTCCGGACGGCAGAGGTCGACTTCCTGACGATGGGCCAGTACCTGCAGCCTTCGCGCAAGCATTATCCGGTGAAAGAGTTCGTCCCACCTGAGGGCTTCAAGAGTTACGAGGCCATCGCCTATGCCAAAGGCTTTCTCATGGTTTCGGCGAGCCCGCTGACGCGATCGTCCCACCACGCCGGAGATGATTTCGCCCGCCTCCGCAAGGCCCGCGCTGCACTCGCCAGCTGATCCCATGCATCATCACGAGACTTCCCGCACCGTCAGCCACTCCGCGGAGGAGATGTTCGATCTCGTCGCGGACGTGGAGAAATATCCCCAATTCGTGCCGTTCTGCGAAAGGCTGAACGTACGGGGAAGAAAGCAGATCGAGGGCCGCACGATCCTCGTCGCCGACATGACCGTCGGCTACAAGATGCTGCGCGAGACCTTTACCAGCAAGGTGACCTTGGATCGTGAGGCACTGTCCATCCGGGCCGATTACCTGGATGGTCCGTTCCGAACGATGGAGAACATCTGGACCTTCGAACGCCTGGGAGAAAACCAGGCGAAAATCCATTTCTGCATCGATTACGAATTCAAAAGCCGAACGCTCGCCACACTGATGGGCGCGATGTTCGACCGCGTGTTTCGAACCTTTGCTGCGTCCTTCGAACGCCGCGCAGATACGCTTTACGGAACTGAGGGCGCGCCCAGCCGCGCCTGAACGGACGCCCTTATTCCGCCTGCCGACCAGGCAGCGTTCGCGCCGTCTCGATCAGAAAGTTGAGCGCAACGATCGCACTTTCACGTCGGATGCCCTCGCGACCGAGGAGAGGATCGAACCGTCTCTCACGATGACCGGTCGCGCCATGGCGCTGCGCCACAGCAAAATGCACGAGGCCGACGGGCTTTGCCTCGGTTCCGCCGTCGGGACCGGCAACGCCTGTGACTGAGACCGCCAGATCGGCATGAGAATGGGCGAGGGCGCCTTCCGCCATCGCACGTGCCACGGCTTCACTGACTGCGCCCTCGACGTCGATAAGCGTCTTCGGCACGCTGAGAAGCTCTTCCTTGGCCTCGTTGGAATAGGTGACGAAGCCACGCTCGAACGCGGCGGATGAGCCGGGGATATCGGTGAGCGCGGCCGCGATGCCACCGCCGGTGCAGGATTCGGCGGTTGCCAGCCGAACGCCCTTGTCCTTGCAGAGAGCGAGAAGCTCGATCGCCTTGCTTTCGAGATCACGCATTGTCGTCTCCCGGCAGCGCAACGCTGACGGCGGCAAGAGCTGCGATCCCTTCGCGCCGACCGGTAAAGCCGAGCTTCTCGCTCGTCGTCGCCTTCACGTTGATACGGTGGCGGGCGATCCCGAGCATCTCAGACAGTCGTTCCGAGATGGCTTCGCGATGCGGCCCAACCTTGGGCGCTTCACAGATCAGAGTCACGTCGACATTGACGATCGCTCCGCCGCGAGCGGCCACGCGTTCGACCGCGTCCTTCAAAAAGATCTCTGAATCCGCACCCTTCCATTGCGGGTCGCTCGGCGGGAAGTGCTGTCCGATATCGCCTTCGCCGATCGCGCCATAGATGGCGTCGGTGAGAGCATGCAGCCCGACATCGGCATCCGAATGGCCCTCCAAGGCCATGTCGTGATCGATCTTCACGCCGCACAGGAAAACGTGGTCGCCTGGACAAAAGGCATGCACGTCGAAGCCCTGACCTGCGCGATATTCGCGTGCCGGAGCCAGATGGGCAGCAGCTCGCGCAAAATCTTCGGAAGTAGTCAGCTTGATGTTCCTTTCATCGCCTTCGACGGAGCGCACATGGAGGCCGGCGGCCTCTGCGACAGCCGCATCATCGGTTAGATCGTCGCGTTCCGCAGCAGCCCGATGCGCATCCAAGATGGCTTGGAATGGGAAAGTCTGCGGCGTCTGTACGGCCCGGCAGGTCGATCGGTCGATCGTTCCCACGACCGCGTCGTTCTCAACGTGTTTCAACGAGTCAGAGAGCGCCAGCGTCGGAACTGCCCCGTTCTCCTCATCCGTTGCCGCCGCCATCCGCGTGATCAGCTCGCGCGAGACGAAAGCGCGTGCCGCATCGTGGATCAGAACGATATCCGGGTGCTCGTCCGAAAGCGCTTCGAGCCCGAGACGCACGGAAATCTGTCGCGTGGCTCCGCCCGCGATCGGCTCTCCGATACCGGACAAACCCGCGACGGCCTCGTCGTAGAGGGCACGATCATCCGGGTGGATCACACAGCGGATGACGTCGATCTCATCTGCCTCCTGGAAAGCCAGCAAGGTGCGACGCAACACGGCCATGCCGCCGATTTGCGCATATTGCTTCGGCAGGCCGAGCCCGGATCTGTGACCCCGCCCGGCAGCTACGATCAGGGCTGCATATCTGGGTCGTGCGGACGAGCGTGGCGCAACATTGCCTTCTTCACCGTTCATGTGTACCGAAACCTCGCTCACGGACTTGCCGAAGCCGTAGACATGACTAGATTATCGGCAAACATAGTTTTTGCCGGATTTTTCATCATTGCCCGACGCAGATCTCCCCACCGATAGCTTGAAGGTTGCCGGGCTGTCGATTCCCAATCGCGCCCTGCTTGCGCCCATGTCCGGGGTGTCCGACCTCCCATTTCGGCGGCTCGCCGCGCGTTACGGCGCGGGGCTCGTCGTTTCCGAGATGGTCGCCTGCGACGCCGTGCAGCGGCAATCGGAAGAGGCGCGGCTGCGTGCGGAAGGCGAGGGCCTTTCCCTCCATGTCGTGCAGCTCGCTGCACGCGACGAAGAAGCCATGGCCGAGGGCGTGCGGATCGCCGAAGCGGCGGGAGCCGCAATCATCGACATCAATATGGGATGTCCGGCCAAGCGCGTGACAGGTGGCTTTGCCGGTTCCCATCTCATGCGCGATCTCGACATGGCTGAACGTCTGATCGCCTCAGCCGTGCGTGCCGCCAAAGTTCCGGTCACGCTGAAAACGCGCCTTGGCTGGGACCACGCGTCGCTCAATGCGGCAGAGCTGGCGCAGCGTGCGGAGAACCTGGGCGTGGCGATGGTGACCGTCCATGGACGCACACGCAGCCAATTCTACAAGGGCAAAGCCGATTGGAATGCCATCCGGCCCGTGGCTCGGGCGGTCCGAATTCCGGTCATCGCCAATGGCGACCTCTCGCGGCCCGAAGATGCGCCGGCGATGCTGCAGTGTTCGGGTGCGGCGGGGGTCATGATCGGCCGCGGCGCTTACGGGCGCCCGTGGGTCGTCGGCCAGGCGGGTGACGTCCTTAGAGGCAAAGCCCCCCGACCCGATCCGACAGGGAGAGAGCGTGCCGACCTCATTATGGAGCACTACGATATGATCCTGGCTCACTATGGGCCGCTTCCAGGCGTTCGCATCGCCCGAAAACACCTCGCCTGGTACCTCGATGATTTTGCGATGGATGCGCAGGCGCAGGCTGCCCGCGGCAGGCTTCTGCGCGAAACGGAGGCACGGCGCGTTCAGGCCGAGCTCGCGGCGCTTTTGCCCGATCTTCGGGCGGATGCCGCTTCCTTGCGCGAGGCCGCCTGATGAAGCCTCACGAAGAAGAGGGGGTGCCGGCGCTCGCGATCCTCAACGCCCTGCCGCATCCGATTTTCGTAGTCGATGCCGACAACACGATTTTGAACGCCAACCAGGCGGCCGAGAGTTTTTTCGGCGCAAGCTCCGCCGTCATGCATCGCGACGGGTTGGACCGCCTCGTGCCTTTCGGCAGCCCATTGTTTCCCTTGCTCGATCAGGTTCGTGCGCGAGGTGCTGCGATCGCAGAATACCGCGTCGACATGAGTTCGCCGCGCATCGGCTCCGACAAACTCGTCGATATCTACGCAACGCCGGTCTCCATGACGGATGCCTGCGTCTCGGTTCTCCTCCTTCCACGCTCCGTGACGGAGAAGATCGACCGGCAGCTGACATATCGCGGGGCCGCGCGGACAGTAACCGGCCTGGCGGCGATGCTAGCCCACGAGATCAAGAATCCGCTGTCCGGCATTCGCGGCGCTGCCCAGCTCCTGGAAGCGTCCGCAAGTCCCGAAGATCGCCCGCTGACCCGCCTGATCTGCGATGAGACGGACCGCATCGCCGGCCTGGTCGATCGTATGGAAACCTTCACTGACGCCCGCCCGATCGAGCGCGAGCCGGTCAACATTCACCGCGTTCTGGAGCGCGTTAAGACACTCGCCACCTCCGGCTTCGCGCGCGGCATCCGCATCACCGAAGAATACGATCCTTCGCTGCCACCGGTCCTGGCGAACCGCGATCAGCTCCTGCAGGTCTTCATCAATCTGGTGAAGAACGCGGCTGAAGCTCTTGCAGGACAAAAAGATTCAGAGATAACGTTTCGTACGGCCTACCGACCAGGGATTCGCTTGTCGGTTCCTGGGACGCAAAGCCGTGTCAGCCTCCCGCTGGAATTCACCGTCATGGACAACGGACCGGGCGTTCCCGACGACGTACTGCCTCATCTCTTTGACCCGTTCGTCACCTCGAAGGCGAATGGCACGGGTCTTGGATTGGCGCTCGTAGCCAAGATCATCGGAGATCACGGAGGCATCATCGAGTGCGAGTCCCAGCCACGCCGCACGCTTTTCCGCATTCTTATGCCGACGCTCGAACAGACGTCGGACGAGCTCGACCTGAAGGAGGATGGAACCTCGTGAGTCAGAGCACAATTCTCGTCGCCGACGACGACACGGCGATCCGAACAGTCTTGAACCAGGCGCTGTCGCGCGCCGGCTACAATGTCCGTCTGACATCCAACGCGGCGACGCTGTGGCGCTGGGTGGCCGAAGGCGAGGGCGATCTCGTCGTCACCGACATCGTCATGCCGGATGAAAACGCATTCGAGCTCTTGCCGCGCATCAAGCGCGTCAGGCCGGAGCTGCCGATCATCGTCATGAGCGCACAAAACACGTTCATGACGGCGATCAAGGCATCCGAACGCGGCGCTTACGACTATCTGCCGAAGCCCTTCGATCTGAAGGAGCTTATCGCGACGATCGGACGGGCGCTGTCGGAGCCCCGGTCGAAAGTGATGGCCGATCACGACCAGCAAGATGAAGCCATACCGCTCGTCGGTCGCTCGCCGGCGATGCAGGACATCTACCGCGTACTTGCCCGGTTGATGCAGACGGATCTGACCGTCACGATTTTCGGGGAATCCGGCACCGGCAAGGAGCTGGTGGCCCGTGCGCTCCACGATTACGGCAAGCGCCGGAAGGGGCCCTTCGTCGCGGTCAATATGGCCGCGATCCCGAGGGAACTCATCGAATCCGAGCTCTTCGGCCATGAACGCGGCGCTTTCACCGGCGCCCAACATCGCTCCGCCGGCCGCTTCGAGCAGGCGGAGGGCGGGACGCTCTTCCTCGATGAAATCGGCGACATGCCGATGGACGCGCAGACGCGTCTGCTGCGGGTTCTGCAGCAGGGCGAATACACGACCGTCGGTGGCCGCACGCCGATCCGCACCGACGTCAGAATCGTCGCGGCAACCAACAAGGATCTGAAGAACCTGATCCGCCAGGGCCTCTTCCGTGAGGATCTCTTCTTCCGCCTGAACGTCGTGCCGATCCGCCTGCCGCCGTTGCGGGAACGCACCGACGATATTCCCGATCTCGTTCGCCACTTCCTCGTCCAGGCCGAGCGCGAAGGCTTGCCGGTCAAGACGATGGAAAATGACGCGCTCGACGTGCTGAAGCGCCATCGCTGGCCGGGCAATGTGCGGGAACTCGAAAATCTGATCAGACGCCTGACCGCGCTCTATCCGCAGGAGACGATCACCGCGGACCTGATTCGTCACGAGCTCGATCCGATCGGAGATGTGGAGGAATCCGAGCGACCGGCAGAGGAGGAGAGCCTTTCGAATTCCGTCGCCCGGCACATGACCAATCTCTTCAACGAGTTCGGTGACGCTTTGCCGCCGCCGGGGCTCTACCACCGGGTGCTGCGCGAGATCGAGGTTCCGTTGATCGGCGCCGCTTTGGGCGCCACCAACGGCAATCAGATTCGCGCCGCCGAGCTCTTGGGGCTCAATCGCAACACGCTGCGCAAGAAAATCCGTGACCTTCAGATCCTGGTTGTGCGCGGTCCGAGATAAAACGGCCGCGCGCACTGTGCGGGCGCCGTTTTTGTGACATATTAGCCACGTTCTGTGCCCACGCATGAGCGATCAATCCGATCGACCGTAGGATCCATGTCCGTCGCCACTAGCCCTGATCTGCCACCCGAACGCATCCGTCCGGGCTTTGGCGAACGCAACCGCATCGCGCGCATGGTCGGCCTGCTCGCGGTCCTGCTGGCGCTTTCAAGCGCCATCGGCACGTTTCTGATCCTCACCGGACAGACCACCATCGAGCCGACGCCTGCGGTTGTGCGCACAGCCGGCCTCTTGAACGGCATCGTCGTTCTCTTTCTCATTGGGACGGTCGCGTTCGAGGCGACCGGGCTTTGGATCGCGCGCCGGCACGGACGCGCCGCAGCTCGGCTGCATGTGCGGATCGTGGCACTGTTCTCGATCATCGCGGCTCTGCCGGCGATCCTGACTGCCGGAATCGCGTCCATCACCCTCAACAAGGGTCTGGATCGCTGGTTCGCCGAGCGCACCGAAGCGATCATCGAGAACTCTCGGGAAGTCGCGCAGGCCTATGTGCAGGAGCACAGCCGCATTCTGGCGATCGATCTTCTGGCGATCGCAAGCGAATTCAACCGCGTCGCTCCGGATCTGGAGCTCAACAAAAAGGCGATTGCCGCTTACCTGTCCAATCAGGCGCAGCTGCGCGGCCTGTCTGCAATCGCGCTCATCCGGCGCGACAGATCCGTGATCGTCGAGGGCAAGACCTCGACCAACCTCAAAGTACCGCCACCCCCGCAGCAGGTGTTCGAAGATGCCGACGAAGGCCGCCCGGCCTTGATCGCGCCAGGCACAACCAATCTCGTCGGCGGGGTGCTGAAGATCACCAGCCTCGATGACGTCTATCTTTATCTGGCGCGCCCGCTCGACCCCAAGGTGACGCGACAAGTCCGCCTCACGGAGGAGAGCGCCGCCGAATACGGCCAATTGCAGGAGAACCGCTTCGGCGTGCAGATCGCCTTTGCCATCCTCTTTGTCGGCATGGCGCTGGTGGTGCTTTTGTCCGCCATCTGGATCGGTCTCGGATTCGCCAACGGCCTCGTCGCGCCGATCCGACACCTGATCGGCGCCGCCAGTAAGATCTCGGGCGGCAATCTCGACGTCAGCGTGCCCGTACAGGAGAAGGCCGGCGACCTCGGCATTCTGTCGGCAACCTTCAACCGAATGGCGGGGCAGCTGCGGTCACAGCGCAATGCGTTGCTTTCGGCCAACAGCCAGCTCGACGAGCGGCGCCGCTTTACCGAGGCCGTGCTGTCGGGCGTTTCGGCAGGTGTCATCGGCCTCAATGCTGACCGCATCGTCACACTCGCAAATCATCCGGCGCTCGAAGCCATCGGTGAAGAAGAGACCGGCATCGTCGGTCGTCACGTCAACGAGCTCCTGCCCGAATTGCAGAATGTTCTCGACGAGGTTGCCAACCGCGGTCGTGGTTCGGCACGCGATCAGATCATCATTGCGCGGGAAGGCGAGCCTCGTACGCTCAATGTGCAGGTGACGATCGAGCAGTCCGCCGACAGCTCACACGACGGGTTCGTCGTGACGCTCGACGACATCACCGATCTCGTCGCCGCGCAGCGTCGGTCTGCCTGGGCCGATGTGGCCCGCCGCATCGCCCACGAGATCAAAAACCCGCTCACGCCGATCCAGCTTTCGGCCGAACGCATCCGCCGCCGTTTCGGACCGCGCATCGAGGAAGAGAAAGACCGCGTCGTTTTCGACCAGTGCACGGAGACGATCATTCGCCAGGTCGGCGATATCCGCCGCATGGTGGACGAGTTTTCCGCCTTTGCGCGCATGCCAAAGCCTGTGATGGAGGCGCGAGATCTGCGCGAGCTCATCCGCGAAGCCGTCTTCCTGCAGGAGGTCGGCAATCCGAACATCAGCTTCGCACTCGACCTGCCGGAAACACCGGTCGAGGCGCCGGTCGATCATCGCCTGGTCACCCAGGCGCTCACCAATATCGTCAAGAATGCCACAGAGGCGATCGAGGCCGTTCCGGAAGATGAAAACGTGAGTGGCGAAATCCGTGTGCGTGTGCGCGACGATGTCGATCACGCGATCGTCGATGTGATCGATAACGGCAAGGGTCTTCCACAAGAGGGTCGCGAGAAGCTTCTCGAGCCCTACATGACAACCCGGCAGAAAGGCACCGGCCTCGGCCTTGCGATCGTGCGCAAGGTGATGGAGGAACACGGAGGCTCCATTGAACTTCTCGACGCACGAGCGGCCGGCGTAGATGCACGCGGCGCCTGCGTTCGAATGAACTTCCCCCATACCAACCATCCGGCCGCGACCGAGGCAGAGACGACGCCTGCGGAACGCGCCGAACAGGAGAGCAAGTGATGGCTACCGACATCCTTGTCGTCGACGATGAAGCCGATATCCGCGAACTCGTCGCCGGCATCCTTGAAGACGAAGGCCACGGAACACGCACCGCCGCCCATAGCGATGCAGCGCTGGAAGCAATCGCAGAACGCAGGCCCGGCCTCATCTTTCTCGACATCTGGCTGCAGGGAAGCCGGCTCGATGGACTGGCTCTTCTCGATGCCATTCACACCGAGCATCCGGCATTGCCGGTGGTGATCATTTCCGGTCACGGCAACATCGAGACTGCCGTCTCCGCCATCAAGCGCGGCGCCTACGACTATATCGAAAAGCCGTTCAAAGCCGACCGTCTCGTGCTCGTGGCACAGCGCGCCTTGGAAGCCTCACGGTTGAAAAAAGAGGTGGCGGAGCTCAAGCAGCGCTCGGGCGTCACCAACGATCTCGTCGGCTCCTCGTCCGTCATGCACCATCTGCGCCAGACGATCGAACGCGTCGCTCCCACGAACAGTCGCGTGATGATCTTTGGAGCCTCCGGCGCGGGCAAAGAACGCGTGGCGCGCGCCATTCACGCGGCCTCCCGCCGCGCCAACGGACCGTTCGTCGTGCTGAGCTCAGCGGCTATCACGCCGGAAAACATGGAGATCGCGCTCTTCGGCACGGAAGCCGTCGACGGCGAACATCGCCGCATCGGCGCACTGGAAGAGGCGCATGGCGGCATCCTCTATCTGGAGGAGGTCGCTGATATGCCGCGGGAGACGCAGAACAAGATCCTGCGGGTCCTCGTCGAGCAGACGTTCGAGCGGGTAGGGGGCAGCAAGAAGGTCAAGGTCGACGTTCGAATCCTCTCATCCACGGCCCGCGATCTCGAAGCGGAGATCAAGGAAGGGCGGTTTCGCGAAGACCTCTTTCATCGCCTGAGCGTCGTTCCGATCCGCGTTCCGTCATTGGCGGAACGGCGCGAAGACGTCCCGGAGCTCGTCGACTATTTCATGGCGCAGATCGCCCAGACAGCCGGCCTGCCGACGCGGCGCATTGCCGATGATGCGATGGCCGTGCTCCAGGCGCACGACTGGCCGGGAAACATCCGTCAGCTGCGCAACAATGTCGAACGATTGATGATCCTGACCCAGGGCGATGCGGAAGCGATGGTGACGGCCGCCATGCTGCCGCCGGAGATTGGCGAGATCCTGCCTGCGAGCCCCGCCGATGGGTCGGCCCACATCATGTCGCTGCCTTTGCGGGAAGCCCGTGAGGTGTTCGAGCGAGAATATCTGTCCGCGCAGATCAACCGTTTTGGCGGCAATATCTCGCGCACGGCCGAGTTTGTCGGCATGGAACGCTCGGCCCTGCATCGCAAGCTGAAGAGCCTCGGGGTATAGAGCCTCACGGCGGCGGGATTCTCGCAACAAAGGACATTTCATGCGCGTCATCATTTGCGGCGCTGGCCAGGTCGGATACGGCATCGCGGAGAAACTGGCGACGGAGAACAACGATGTCACGGTGATCGATCGTTCGCCGCATCTGGTGAATGCCATTCGTGACACGCTGGACGTACGCGGCTTCGTCGGCCACGGATCGCATCCGGACGTTCTGGCGCGCGCCGGCGCCGACGAAGCGGACATGCTGATCGCCGTCACCTTGTACGACGAGGTGAACATGGTCGCCTGTCAGGTGGCCCATTCGTTGTTCAATCTGCCGACCAAGATCGCCCGTATCCGCTCCCAGACCTATCTCGCCAAGCACTGGAGCAACCTGTTCTCACGCGATCATCTGCCGATCGACGTGATCATTTCACCTGAGGTCGAAGTAGGCGAGATGGTGCTCCGCCGCCTGGCGCAGCCGGGCGCCGTGGAAACGATCCCCTTCGCCGACGACAAGGTGACCGTCCTCGGCATCGTCTGCGACGAAAACTGCCCGGTCATCGACACGCCTCTTCGTCAGCTGACCGAGCTCTTTCCCGACCTCAATGCCATTGTCGTGGGGGTTTTCCGCAATGGGAACCTGTTCGTGCCGCGCTCGGCCGATCAGATGATGGCAGGTGACCTCGTCTACGTGATGACCGACACGGGACGGGTGAAGCGCACTCTCACGATTTTCGGCAAGCAGGAGACGCTCGGATCGCGCGTCGTGATCGGCGGCGGCGGCAATATCGGCCATTACGTTGCCCACCATCTGGAGAAGCGCAATCCGCGCGCCAAGATCAAAGTGATCGAAATGGACCGTGATCGTGCTGTCGAGATCGCCGAGGCGCTCGACCGCACCGTCGTGCTGCACGGTTCGGCGATGGACGACGTCATTTTGAAAGAGGCCGACATTGCGGAGGCCGACACGATGCTCGCCCTCACCAACGACGACAAGGTCAACATCCTCTCGTGCGTGATGGCAAAGAAGCTCGGCTGCCGGCGGGCGATGAGCCTTCTCAACGATTCCGCTTTTCCGCCCTTGGTACGCACGATCGGCATCGACGCTTTCGTCGACCCGCGCGCCGTCACGATCTCGCGCATTCTGCAACACGTCCGCCGCGGCCGTATCCGCAACGTCCACACCATCCAGAACGGCGCGGCCGAAGTGATCGAGGCGGAAGCTCTGGAGACATCGCCCCTTGTCGGCCGCCCTTTGCGCGAGCTCGATCTGCCGGGGGGAATTCGGATCGGTGCGATTTTGCATGGCGGCGAGGTCATCGTTCCGACGGGCGCAAGCCAGATCCGAAAGGGCGACCGCCTCGTCATCTTCGCCATTGCCAATCAGGTGCACCGCGTTGAGCAGATGGCGCGGGTGAGCCTCGAGTACTTCTGATTGCGCATAGCCGGCGCCTGCGCGTCGAAGGGCACATGCCTTGTCGTGCGGCCTTAATCTTGCTTAGTGCCGTTGCGTAAATCGCGCGCGCACGAATCCTGCGTTGTGGAGGAGTTTTCCGATGTCGAGAGTGGCCTATGTCAACGGCCGGTATGTTCCGCACGTCCATGCGATGGTCCATGTCGAGGACCGCGGATACCAGTTCGCGGACGGCGTCTATGAAGTCTGCGAGATCTGGCATGGCCGCCTCGTCGATATGAAAGGCCATCTCGATCGTCTGGAGCGCTCGTTGCGTGAGCTGTCGATCGCCATGCCCATGACACGCGCGGCCTTGACGGCGGTCATGCGCGAAACCGTGCGGCGCAACCGCGTGACCGAAGGCATGGTCTATCTCCAGATTACGCGCGGCGTGGCCCCGCGCGAACATATCTTCCCGCCGGCGAGCACGCGCCCGGCCGTCGTGATCACGGCCAAGGCGTTTGACCGTATCAAGGCCGACAAGCAGGCAGAGGAGGGGGTCGCCGTCATCACGACGCCGGATAATCGCTGGGAGCGCGTCGACATCAAGACCGTGGGACTCCTGCCGAATGCGATGGCAAAGCAGAAAGCCAAAGAGGCCGGCGCCAAAGAAGCCTGGTTCGTGGACGCGGACGGCTACGTCACCGAGGGCTCATCGACGACCGCCTGGATTGTCACGCAGGATGGTGCGCTCGTCACCCGTCCAAACGGCACGGGAATTTTGCCTGGCGTGACGCGGCAGACGGTGGAAGAAGTGGCCCGACGCGACGGGCTGAAGCTTGAAGAAAGAAAATTCACCCCAGAAGAAGCCAAGGGTGCCCGCGAAGCGTTCATGACGGCAGCGACGACCCTCGTCATGCCCATCGTGGCGATCGACGGGCAGAGCGTGGCCAATGGTCGCCCCGGCTCCATTGCGACGGCTCTCCGACAGCGTTTTCATGAGGTGGCGCAACTGGAAGCGCACTAGACGCTACCTATATCTGGGTAGGTCTTGTTGAGGGGTGACAGGCCAAAGCGAAACAGGCAATCTGTTTCGCGCGGCGCAACAACAATAAAGGTCGACGGAGACAATGGGCGACAAAAACCAAAACTTGCAAGATACATTTCTGAACCACGTCCGTAAGGCAAAAACTCCGCTCACAGTTTTTCTCATCAACGGCGTCAAGCTGCAGGGAATTGTCACGTGGTTCGACAATTTTTGCTTGCTTCTAAGGCGTGATGGGCATTCGCAGCTTGTCTATAAGCATGCGATTTCCACGGTCATGCCCAATCAACCCGTGCAGCTGTTCGAACCTGAAGACGACAACGGATAGGCTGATTGCAACCCAAAGACCGCCACACGCTCGACCTGGAAACCGGACCAGAAGATGCGCCCGACATGTCTCGGGCGCTCGTACTTTTGCCGGAGATGCGCGGGCGTGAAGACGAGGCGACCCAGCAAAGGCCACCGGAAGCGCGACGTGCGGAAGCGATCGGCCTTGCCGAAGCGATCAAGCTCGACGTTGCCGAGGCCCTTGCCGTCCCTCTGAGAAAGCCGACGCCGGCCACATTGTTCGGCCCAGGGAAGGTCGAGGAATTGTCCGTTCTCGTGCGGACGCTGGGGACGGGTCTCGTCATCATCGACCATCCGATCACGCCCATCCAGCAGCGCAATCTGGAGCGGGCGTGGAACGTCAAGATCCTCGACAGAACCGGCCTCATTCTCGAAATTTTCGGTGAGCGCGCCCACACCAAGGAAGGCACGCTGCAGGTGGAATTGGCCCACCTCAATTACCAGAAGAGCCGGCTCGTTCGCTCCTGGACGCATCTTGAGCGTCAGCGCGGCGGTTTCGGCTTCCTCGGGGGGCCTGGCGAGACGCAGATCGAGGCCGACCGGCGCCAGATCCAGGACCGGATTCGGCGTATCGAGAAACAGCTGGAGAGCGTCCGCAATACGCGCAGCGTTCATCGTGCCAAACGCCAGCGCGTGCCTTATCCGGTCGCAGCTCTGGTCGGCTACACCAACGCCGGCAAGTCGACGCTTTTCAATCATCTGACGGGAGCTGAGGTCCACGCCGAGGATCAGCTTTTCGCCACGCTCGATCCGACGATGCGGCGAGTCGGCCTGCCACATGGAGAGACGCTGATCATCTCCGACACGGTCGGCTTTATCTCGCATCTTCCGACCTCGCTCGTGGAGGCGTTTCGCGCAACGCTCGAAGAAGTTCTCGATGCCGACCTCATCGTTCATGTCAGGGACATCGCATCGCCGGACGCTCAGGCCGAAGCGGAAGACGTCAACGAGGTGCTGTCTGAGCTCGGGATCGAAGCGGGCTCCGACCCGCGTCTCGTGGAAGTGTGGAACAAGATCGATCTTCTCGGCGCAGATGTCGCCGATGCGCTCAGGCGCAAGGCGGCCGGAGCGACGGACAAGGTCGTTGTCTCAGCGCTGACGGGCGAGGGGTTGTCCGATCTCCTCCACATGCTGGAAGAGCGCCTGTTCAAGGAGCGCGCCGTCGTTGAGGTGGTGTTCCAGGCCGCCCGGTCGGGCGAAGCCGCCTGGCTCTATGACAACGGCGAAGTCCTCTCACGGTCCGACGATCCCAAGACGGGCGAAACGCGTCTCGTTGTCCGTCTGCCGAGCGGACGTCTTCGCAAGCTGCAGGAACGTGCGCGAGGCGACGGCGTGACGCTGAACGTGCCGAAGGAAGCGCAGACCGCTTAAGGCAGGCGGCTTAGTCCGATCCCGGCGATCTTTCGTGTGATTTCGCTGCCTGCCACAGCCCCTCCATGTCATCGAGCGAGGCATCTTTCATGGAACGGCCGTCCTTCGACAGGCCTTGCTCGACGGCTTCGAAACGGCTGCGGAATTTTTCGTTCGTGCGCCGCAAAGCGGCATCGGGATCGATCCCGCTCTTGCGAGCGACGTTAACCATAGCGAACAAGGCGTCGCCGATCTCGCCGGTCAGTCTCTCCCGATCGTCAGCCGCGATTTCCGCCTCGACCTCTGCGATCTCTTCCTTGAGCTTGTCGAGAGCCCCGGAGATGTCAGGCCAGTCAAAGCCCACTTTGGCGGCTTTCTCCTGCATCTTGAGCGCCTGGAGAAGACCCGGAAAACTGCGCGGTACGTCTGCCAAGAGCCCGGGATCGGCGGGAAGCCCCTGACGCAGCCGCTTTTCGCGGCGCCGGGCTTTTTCCTCAGCCTTGATCTCATCCCAGCGGACTTTCACCGCGGCCGGATCGGCGGCCGTGCCATCGCCGAAGATATGCGGGTGGCGTCGGACCATCTTGTCCACGATCGCATCGGCGACGTCGTCGAAGGCAAAAGCACCGGCTTCCTCGGCCATGCGGGCGTGGAAAACGACCTGCAGGAGGAGATCGCCGAGCTCCTCGCGCAAATCTTCAAGATCGGCACGCTCGATCGCATCAGCCACTTCATAGGCTTCTTCGATCGTGTAGGGCGCGATGGAGGAAAAATCCTGTTTCACATCCCAGGGACAGCCGCGTTCCGGATCACGCAGGTCGGCCATAACGGAAATGAGACGATCGATGGGGCGCTGTTCTGACATGAGAACGCCTTAGCGCTCGCCACGCCGTGCGCCAAGGGGAAGAGCGGAATGACCGCAGCTCAAAGCTATAACGCGATTCGCATAAGATGCATTATGGAACCTAATTGGCGGTGTGATTGCCTGGGTTTCTGCCTTTCGCGCGAAAGCAAGCTCTCCGAGCCACACCGCATCCCTGCAGGCGCTCCCAAATGGCTGGAGAAATATTCCTGGCTCTTGGCGTCAGCCAAGATAGATCCGGCTCGCCGGATAGCGGATGCGTGGCGGCACTTTCGTTGCGAGAAAGAAGCCCAGTGTCAGCGGGCCGACCCGGCCGATGAACATGACGAGGATGATCACGCACCGCCCGAGCGTATCGAGCTCGCCGGTGGCGCCACGTGACAACCCGACGGTTCCGAAGGCCGACGTCACTTCGAATGCGAGATCAAGGAAGTCGCCGTCATGCGACAGCGAAATCGTGAAGATCGCGCCCATCACCACCATGACGCTCACGATGCTGAGCGCCAGCACCTTCATGACCTCCTCGCGTCCGAGGCTACGGCCAAAGGCGTGCAGATTCGGGCGCTGCCGAAAAAACGCGACCGTGGCGAGCAGAAGCACGACGAAGGTCGTGACCTTGATACCGCCCGCTGTCGACGTGCTGCCGCCGCCGATGAACATCAAGGACATGAACATGAGCGCCGTCGCGTCGTGGATGCCGGACATGTCGATCGTGTTGAATCCCGCCGTGCGCGTCGTCAGCCCCTGGAACCAGCTTGCAGTCAGTTTCTCGGCGATCGAATGATACTGACCAAGCGTCGCAGGATTGTTCCATTCGAGCGCTGCAAAGCCCACAACTGACCACACGATCAGCGCGAGGGTCACCAAAAGCATCAGTTTCGTATGCAGTGTGTAGCGTCGCCATTGGCGCTTCTGCATGATGTCGGATGTGACGATGAAGCCGATCCCGCCGATGACGAAGAGCGCCGGTATGACGAGGTTGATGATCGGATCGAAAACGTAACCGCTCAGGTTGTCGGCAAAGAGTGAGAAACCGGCATTGTTGAACGCGGAGATGGCGTGAAAGACCGCCTGCCATAACCCTTCCCACGGTCCGAAATCCGGCACGAAGACGAAGGCCAGGAGAACGATGCCGGCGACCTCGCAGACGACCACGACGCGTAGGATTTGGCGCACGAGGCGCAAAAGATCGGCAAACGATGTTTGGTTGAGCTCTTCGCGCAGGAAGACGCGCTGTGAAACACCGACGGGCAGCCCGAGCATGGTCAGAACGAGGACGGCAAAGGTCATGAGACCAAGCCCCCCGAGCTGGATCAGGACGAGCACGACGAGCTGACCGAAAAACGTGAAATGGCTGCCGGTGTCGACGACCGAAAGACCCGTCACCGTCACTGCGGAGGTCGCAGTGAAGAGTGCCTCAGACCAGGTTGCAGGCACGCCCCTCGCCGCCCATGGCAGCTTCAGAGCGAGCGCGCCGAGGATAACGAGCCCCGCATAGAGAAGGGAAAGGACCGCTGGCGGCGGAAGATCGATCGTACGACGCCAGAAGCGTGGCGAAAGCGGAAAGGCCATCACGCTGATCGAAGGCTGTCGCCGAGTGACCTGAGGTTTTCTCGCCGTCCGAGGAGCAGCAGCTTGTCATCGGTCTCAAGGACCGTGTCGGCCCCGTGGCAGGAAATGTAATCGCTGTCGCGCATCAAACCAAGGCACCGGACCTCGAACTTTTCGTCGAGTTTCAGCTCGCCGATGGACGTCTGGTCGAGCTCCTCCGGCACACGCAGATCAATGATGTGGAAGCCGTTGCCGAGGCTCACATAATCGCGCACCAGCGGATTGTAGAGCATCTGTGCGATGTGCTGACCGACCTCGCGTTCGGCCTGAATGACCCGGTCGACGCCAAGTTTCGCCAGGATGCGATGGTGCGTCCGGCTCGTCGCCTTGACCCACACGGTCGGCACGCCGAGCAATTTTACATTCATCGTGCACAGGACGTTCGCCTCGAGGTCCTCTCCAATCGCCACGACAGCGACGTCACAGGCTCCCACGCCGGCCTCGCGCAGAGCGTCCTCGTCGCTGCCGTCGGCGATGATCGCTTCGGCAATATCGTCTGCAAGACGCGCGACGTTGCGCTCATCGATATCGATACCGAGAACGTGGTTGCCGAAGCGGGCGAGTTCTGATGCGACGGTGCTGCCGAATGTGCCGAGGCCGATGACGGCAAAACTCCTGTCTTTACGCCTGCTCATAACAGCCTTCTATGTGTGTTGTTTGCCGAAACTTATCCCAGCGGCGAGTTCAATCCAGCTTTTGCCGGTTGCCGCCAAGGTCCACCCGCCCGCACAAAAGCACGGCGCGAGTTTCAGCTCGCAGAGGGCGACGAGAGTTCGACCCAGGGCAATTCTACGACCAATCCGTCAAAGGCAGGCTCGACGCCTTCGGGCAGCCTTTCGCGCAAGGCGTTGTAGTCGAGGTCGACATGCATGTGTGTAAGCAGCGCGCGTCGTGGTCGTAGCGCCTCAATGCAATGAAGTGCCTCCTCGACGGAGAAATGCGACGGATGCGGCTTATAACGCAACGCATCCACGATCCACAGCTCGGCACCATCGATGGCGGCCATGGCTTCAGGCGTCAGCCGATTCACATCGGGTGAGTACGCGAAATTCCCGATGCGATAGCCGAGCGAGGGAATCGAACCGTGCTGCTGACGGAAAGGCAGCGCATGGATCGGTCCGCCCGCACCGTCGATCGTGACAGGCGTTCCGGGCTCGATCAGATGCGCATTGACGATCGGCGGATAGTCGCTGCCCTCAGGTGTCTTCAGGCAATAGCCGAAGCCTTCTTCCAGACGGTCCATCGTCGGCCGATCGGCGTAAATGTCGACGCGCGCCTTCGTCATCATCACGAAGCCGCGCAGATCGTCGATACCGTGGATGTGGTCGGCGTGCGGATGCGTGTAGAGCACGCCGTCAATCCGCTTGAGATCAGCCGAGAGCGCCTGCTCGCGGAGATCCGGCGACGTGTCGATTAAGACCTGCGTCTTCTCTCCCGACGCGGTGATGCGCTCGACCAGAACCGAACAGCGGCGCCTGCGGTTCTTGGGCTCGCTCGGATCGCACGCACCCCAATCGCCACCGATGCGCGGAACGCCGGGCGACGAGCCACAGCCCAGAATGGTGATGCGCAGAACGTCCGTCACTGTCAGGGCCGCGGCACTTTGCCGAAAAGACGGAAGAAGTTGTCGCTCGTGAGCTCACCGATTTCCTCAACCGAGACCCCACGACATTCCGCCAGCACCGAAGCCGTGTGGGCGACGAAGGACGGTTCGTTGCGTTTGCCACGATAAGGCATCGGCGCGAGATACGGGGAATCGGTTTCGACAAGCAGGCGGTCAGCCGGCAAATCGCGTGCGATTTCACGTATTTCCGTCGACTTCTTGAAAGTCAGGATACCCGAGAAAGAAACATAAAGGCCGAGCTCGATGCCGGTTTCGGCGAGAGCCCGTCCGGAGGAAAAGCAATGGAGGAGGGCCGGGAAAGCCCCCTTCTCCATCTCGTCCTTCAAAATCGCCGCCATATCGTCGTCGGCATCCCGCGAATGGATGATGAGCGGCAGACCGGTTTCACGTGCCGCACCGATGTGTCGGCGAAGGCCAGCGGCCTGACCCTCGCGCGAGGCGTTGTCATAGAAATAGTCGAGCCCGGCTTCGCCGATGCCGACGACTTTCGGGTGTTCCGCCAGGGCGACGAGATCCTCGGTCGTCACGTCCGGCTCTTCGTCGGCGTTGTGCGGATGCGTGCCGACCGAGCAATAGATGTCATCGTAGGTTTCGGCGATCCCGCGGATCTTGTCGAACTCAGAGACCCGCGTCGAGATCGTCACCATACGGACGATGCCGGCCGCCCGCGCCCGTTCCACGACCGCGTCGCGTTCGGGCTCGAAATCGGGAAAATCCAAATGGCAGTGACTGTCGACAAGCATCAGGCAGCCCCCGCCGGAGCCTCGCTCTCGACATAGCGCGGGAAAACCCCCGAGGGCGGAGGCAGCGCCGTTCCCGGGACGAGACGCCCCGATTTGCCGAGGAATTCAAATGTGCGGTTTTCTTCCGCCACGCCCAGAAGGTCGAGCAGCTTGCCGGCCGAACCCGGCATGACCGGCTGGATCAGAATTCCGACCTGACGGACCACTTCCGCGGTCACGTAGAGAACGGTTGCCATGCGCGCAGGATCGCTCTTGCGCAGCGCCCACGGCTCCTGGCCGGCAAAATAGCGGTTTGCATCGCCGACCACCTGCCAGATGGCGGTGAGCGCCTGATGGATCGCCTGCTCGTTCATGGCCTCGCGGCAGCGCTCCAGGAGCGCATCGGCCGCCTGCAGCATCTCATTGTCGGCCTCTGAGAACGCACCAGGCTCAGGCACGCTGGCGCCGCAATGCTTGCCGACCATCGAAAGCGAGCGCTGGGCGAGATTGCCGAGATCATTGGCGAGATCGGCGTTGATGCGGCCCGCGATCGCGTCATGGCTGTAGGAGCCGTCCTGACCGAAGGAGACTTCGCGCAGGAAGAAATAGCGGACGGCATCGAGGCCATAATGCTCCACGATGGCAAAGGGATCGACGACGTTGCCGACCGACTTCGACATCTTCTCTCCCTTATTGAACAGAAAGCCGTGCGCAAAGACGCGCTTGGGAAGCGGCACGCCGGCCGACATCAGGAAGGCCGGCCAATAGACGGCGTGAAAACGCACGATATCCTTGCCGATCAGATGGATGTTGGCCGGCCAGTAGCGCCAGCGCGGAGCCTCTTCGTCCGGGAAACCGGCGGCGGTGATGTAATTCGTCAGGGCGTCGACCCAGACATACATCACATGGCGCGGATCGCCCGGCACCTTCACGCCCCAATCGAAGGTCGTGCGGGAGATGGAAAGATCCTTCAAGCCCGACTTCACGAAGCTGACGACTTCGTTGCGCCGCTCCTGCGGGCCAATGAAGTCCGGATGCGCCTCGTAATGAGCGAGAAGCTTCTCCTGATAGGCAGAGAGACGGAAGAAGTAGCTTTCCTCTTCCACCCATTCGACGGGCGAGCCGAGCGGCTCGCGCCGAACCCCGTCCTCACCGACGGTGGTTTCCTTTTCGTCGAAGAAGGCTTCCTGACGGACGGAGTACCAGCCCGAATATTTGTCGAGATAGATGTCTCCCGCCGCCTTCATCCGCTCCCAGATCGCCTCGCAGGAGCGGTGATGCCGCTCCTCGGTGGTGCGGATGAAATCGTCGTGCGACGTGTTGAGAACTTCCATCATGTCCCGAAAACGCTGCGAATTGCGGTCGGCGAGTTCGGCGGGAGTAATTCCCTCCTTCGCGGCCGTCTGCTGCATCTTCAGCCCGTGCTCGTCGGTGCCGGTCAGGAAGAACACATCCTTGCCGTCGAGGCGCTGAAAGCGCGCCAGCGTGTCGGTCGCGAGCGCCGTATAGGCGTGGCCGATATGCGGCACACCGTTCGGGTAGAAGATAGGCGTGGTGATGTAAAAGGTCGGCTTACCGGTCATGGGTGGTGCCCGCGGTCACATGAAAATAGGGCGGTGGGGATGGCGCACGGCTTCGGCGACCGCCTCGAAGACGTTGAGCACGAACTGCCTGCGGTCGAGATTGAAGGTTTCCACCTCCGCCGAGCGTCGGTGGATCTTTTCCCATAGCTCCGCCCACCTGGCAAGCGGGAGCTCAGGCGGCGAAACGCCCTTTTCGGGCTCCGGCAAGTGCCGGATGCGGCGGTCGAGATAGCCACCGACGAGATCGAAGAATTCCGCCCATGCTGCGCCGCGGGCCGCAGCTGCCTGATTGGCAACAGCGGTCAGGACCGCATGATCGTCACTCGCGAACGCACGGTTGATGGCCCGGTAGAGGCTCAAACCGTCCCCGCGGGCAAGTTCGATTGCCCGGCGCGCACTTCCTGAAGCGAGCGACAAGATCGTGCGAAGGTCTTTTTCCGGCGGTTGCGGCACCTTCAGCGCCTCAAACACCTGGGCGATCGCCTCGGGACTGAGAAGACCGAAGTGGAAGCTGCGGCAACGGGAGCGAATCGTCGGCAAAAGCTGGCCCGGCCGCGCCGTCACCAGCACGAAAATCGTCCGCACAGGCGGCTCTTCAAGGGCCTTGAGGAGAGCATTCGCGGCGCTCCGGTTCATCTCTTCGGCGCCGTCCACGATGACGATGCGCCACAGCCCCTCGCCCGCTGTGGTCCCAACGAACGGCACGATCCGCCTGATCGTTTCGACCGAAATGACGGTGCGAAATGTCTTGCGCTTCTCGTCCCAGGGGCGCTGCAGATGGAGGACGTTGGGATGCGCCCCCTCCCCGACCCGCCTCTGGATCGGATGGTCTGGAGCAATCCCGAGCGAGACGGCCTTCTGGACGCTGTTCGCGGAAGGATCGGGCTCGGCCAAGAGAAACTTCGCAAGTCGGAACGCGAGCGTCGCCTTGCCGACGCCGACGGGCCCCGAAAGAAGCAGCCCGTGTGGCAGGCGATTGCCCCGATAGGCCGTTAGAATCTGTTGCTCAGCGTGCTCCTGTCCGAAGAGATGCGGATTCTCCTGCGGCAGTGGCACGCCTTCAAGTGCTCTGAGGCTCGGCACCTCCTCGGCCGGCTTGCGCGCCATTCAGCTGGCCCCGCCGGCACGAGGCAGACGCGCAACCACGGCAGCCTCGATCTGAGCTGAGATCTCATCCATGCTCAGGCCGGCATCGATGACGACACAACGATGAGGTTCGGCTTCTGCGATCTTGAGAAAGGCCTGTCGTCTCGCTTCGTGAAGCTCGAGTTCATCACCCTCGAACCGGTCGGCCGCACTTCGACCGGCGGCACGCGCCAGCCCCATCGAAGGGTCGATATCGAGAATAAGCGTCAGGTCGGGATGAGTGTCGCACAGAGCCGTCTCTTCCAGCCGCAGGATCGTTTCCGGTGCCACACCAGCGACGCCCTGATAGGCGCGGGTGGAGTCTGCAAACCGGTCGCAGATGACGACTTGCCCTTCCTGAAGCGCCGGCCGAATGAGATGCAGGACATGCTCGCGGCGTGCGACGGCGAAAAACAGCGCCTCCGCTTCGCTGCCGAAAGGCCGGATAAGGCCGGAAAGCAGCATCTCACGGATTGCCTCGCCATGCGTCGTCCCTCCCGGTTCCCGGGTCAGAACGACGTCCCGCCCCTTGCGCCGCAGGAAAGCGTTGAGGCGGCGTGCCTGGGTGGACTTGCCTGAGCCTTCACCGCCTTCCAGCGTGATGAAGAAGCCCGGCTGCGGATTTAGAGCCATCCGAGAAGAAGCTCGCCGAGAGCATCGAAGGCCCGCTGATGCAGCGTGCCGCGGCCGACCGCCTCCGCCGTATAAAGCGGTGTCTCCTGAATCAGCCGATCACCCTGCCAGACCTTCAGGCTGCCGACGCGCATATCCGCCTGAACAGGCGCTTCGAGCGGGCCTTGATAGACGACGCGAGCCTTCAGAGGCTCATCCGAAGCACGTGCGACCAGAATCCGCACAGGGCCTTTGGCCTTGAGCTCGACATGGCCCTTGTCTCCGCCGAAGACGCTCGCTTCGGCAACCGTCTCCCCGGCTTGAAACGCCGTCACCTGGCGGAACGAGCGGAAGCCCCATTCGAGGAGCTTGCGTGCCTCGTTCGCGCGCTCGCGCGAGGTCTTCAATCCGTTGACGACGACGATAAGACGCTGGGTATTGGCGACTGCGGAACCCACGAGGCCATAGCCCGATTCCTGCGTGTGCCCGGTCTTGAGACCGTCGGCCCCGATGCCTTCGCGCAGAAGCGGGTTGCGGTTGCGCTGGGTGATGTTGTTCCAGGTGAATTCCGGCTCGGCGAAGATTTTATAGAGTTCGGGGTATTCGGAGATGATCTGGCGGGCGAGAATCGCCAGATCGCGTGCCGTCACCCGCATGTCCGGGTCCGGCAGTCCGGTCGCATCACGGAACGTCGAGTTCTTCATGCCGATCTCGAGCGCCCGCTTGTTCAGAAGGTCCGAGAAAGCGATTTCAGAGCCGGCGATGCCTTCTGCAACCGCCATCGCCGCGTCATTGCCCGATTGGATGATGATGCCGCGCAGAAGATCTTCGAGCCGCACCCGCGAACCGAGCTTGGCGAACATCGTCGACCCGCCAGAGGATGCACCGCCTTTGCGCCAAGCATGCTCGGAGATGACGAATTCGTCGTCGAGCGAGAGACGCCCTTCCTTGATCTCGTGAAAGATGTACTCGACCGTCATCAGCTTCGCCATGGAAGCCGGCGCCATCGGCTCATCCGCGTTCTTATCGAGGAGAACCGTGCCGCTGTCGTAATCCATCAAGATGGCGAACGGGGCCTTCGTATCGAATGTCTGCGCCGCCCCGAGCTGCGGCGTCAGCACCAGCAGGCTGCCCAGGAATAAGGCGAGCAGACGGATGCGGCGAACCTGAAAGGTGATGCTCTTCATACTCGCTTACGTCGTTTTAGCCCCTCCACGCCATAAAGCGCGCTTAAAGCGGGGAATCAACGGGTCGCAAGTCCGGAAGCGTCGGCTGTCCTGGTAAAACGCGTTGTCTCGGCGTCTGAGAGAACCTGGTCGAAAGCCGAAAAGGCATCATCCACACGCTGATCAGCCGCTTCTGTCGGCCAGAACGAATTGCGCATCTCGGCCTCGGCCGGACGCGCCTGCGGCAGCACGAAACTCGCCTCCTGAGGCAAAGACGTATCGGCTTCCGCCATCTTGGTTGCCGCCGTGAGAGCCGAATAGGGATCGAACGGCGTGCCGGCGGCGACGTCCTTCATATCCACCGCGACGCCCACATCCGCGGCCTCGTCTTCGGCCGGGTTCGTCGTTGGCGCTTCGGCCGCATAAGCCACCATGATATTCGCGGCCGCGTCGGCCGGGTCGGGCCCTGACGGAACGTCCGGCCCCACATAAGAAGCCAGCAGGAACTTCGAATCGTCCTCTTTCAGAGGCGCCGCATCGACATATTCCACTTTCACGTTCGCGGTGCCGATATGCTTGAAGCCGAGCATTTCGGCGGCGTGTTTGGAGACGTCGATCACGCGGTCGGACGAGAACGGTCCGCGATCATTGACACGTACGAGCAGCGACCGATCGTTATCGAGATTGGTGACGCGCACATAGCTCGGCAGCGGCAAGGTCGGATGCGCCGCGGAGAGCCCGTTCATGTCGAAGACTTCACCATTGGCTGTCATCCGGCCATTGAAGGCATCACCGTACCAGGATGCCTTGCCGACGCGCTCGTACTCTTCGTCATGCTTCGGCTTATAGAGGCGCCCAGCGACTTCGTAGACTTTTCCGAGATGACGTCGGGCATTGGCCCGCAGCGAATTGTCGGTTGATTCGCCATCGGCCTCGCTGCCTTGAACCTGCGCCGTCTTGGTGGTGCCGTCGGCGAGACCTGCCCCGTCCGGGGTCGAGGACACACATCCTGCAAGGACGGCGCAGGATGCTGCAAAGGCAAAATGGATGACGAAATGCGGCCGGCGGGTTTTTGCCTGCACCCTGTTCTTCCCCGATATTCCGAAGCCCGGCGAAACTCACCGGCACGTTCGAACGCCTCGTTCCTCCGCCTGCGGCCTTATACGCGGCCGTCTCGGCGAAGCACTTAACCCCTTACCTCGGGGACGTCCTGGCGAGCAATTGTGACGAAGCTGGGGCAATTCTTCGGCCCCTGATTTGCGTCGCGCGACACCTTGCCGGATGTTCTTGCGAAAACTCCCCAAAATCTGCTGATCCGGTGCGTCTCACGGCAATTGTGCATTTCGGCCGATTTCCCGCGATTGTGGCTTCGGCGCCACACGGTTTCGCCATCTTTGCCGCAGCCTTTGACCCCCTTTCGGGGGCTGGTCTTTTTCGTAAGGTTCTGCCATGTCTCCCACGATGGATGGGTGGCCGAGCGGTTGAAGGCACCGGTCTTGAAAACCGGCGTGCGCGAGAGCGTACCGTGGGTTCGAATCCCACCCCATCCGCCAGAAACTCTCAGGCGAAGGCGATCCGATCTCTTTCTCTCGAAAGACTTGGCTCATGCCACGGCGCTTTCGTTGAAGTCCTTGATCACCTCGAACAGCCGGTCGGTGCGTTTGATGTCGAAGACCGCCTCCGGCCCGCTCGGCGCGACGTCGGTGAAAGGGCTCTCGTAAAGAAGCTCCGGCGCCATCACGCCCTGTCGCGTGAGGTGCTCGACCACCATATCGATGAATTCGATCTGCTCCGCGCTCGCGCTGCCGTCCGCGATGAAATCGGAGAAGGCGGCGTTCACCGCCTCACGGTCGAGCCCGACAAGCGAGCGCACGAAGAGACCAAACCCTTCGCTCGTCTCCTTCGCCCTTGCGATCGCCCCCGCATCCCCGATCCCGGCGTCGACAAGCATCGCCTCCAGCTCGGCGAGGTCGGTCGCCGTCAGCGGTTTGCCGTGGCGCAGTTTGTGGAGCGCGATATGGTCCTCATGTGCCTGCAGAAAGGCACGCGCCTTCCGCTTGAAGCGCGCGAAATCGACCTCGCCCACCTGCGGCAGGTCGATCTCGACATCGGCCCCGATCTCGTCGGCGAAGTTGGAATAGACGACCGACTTCTTGCGCCGCTCGATATGCTCCACGAGGTTGCGCAGCCTGAAACGCACGAATTCCAGGAGCGAAACGTTCACCCCCTCCCACCATGCATCGGTCTGGAGAGACTCGATCAGCTCCGCCTGTGCGGCGATGCCGGGGATCGCCGTCTGATCCTCCAGCGCCGAGGCAATTTCCAGAAGCTTCTTCTTCAGCTTGTCGAAGCGCTTTGAGCCCTTGAGGAGCGCCAGCTCCAGCTGGAACATGAGGAGGTCGAAGCGTTTCGCGCCCTCCGTGCCATGGTCCTTCGAAGACGGCAGCGGCGCCAGCTCGTCGACGAGTTCTGCTCGCGCACCTTCGTTGAGGTCGAGCCAGGCTTCCTTCTTCTGATATTTCTCCACGAGCCGCCGCTTCTGCCGCACGGTGAAGCTGTCGAGGTTCATCCCCGCCACCGTTTCCTGCAGATGGCCGAGCGCATCGGCGCGGATCTCCGCTTCGCTCGGCGGCGCATCGGCGGGCCCTTCGAAGGGCGCCTGCTCGCCCTCGCCCATGCCGTCCGCCGGCAGCTTTTCATCGAGCCCCCGCACGAGATCGAGCCGCGCCGCAAACAGCCGCTCCGACAGCGACTTGCCGAGGCTCGGCTCGGTGATCTCCGGATTGGCGCCAAAGAATTCCAGGTTGCCGCAATAATCGAAGACCCGGAAAAACTCCTTGTCCTCGCCCGGCCCGAAGAGGTCGGGGCAGAGCCGCGTCCCCCGCCCCATCATCTGCCAGAATTTCGTCTTCGAGCGCACCAGCTTGAAGAAGACGAGGTTGACCACCTCCGGCACGTCGATGCCGGTGTCGAGCATGTCGACGGAAATGGCGATATGCGGCTCATTCTCGTTGATGGAGAAGGCGTCGATCAGGCTCTGCGCATAATCGACCTTGTAGGTGATGACGCGCGCGAAATGCCCGGCGAGCTCCGGATAGGCGATGTTGAAGCGTTTCTCGATGAACTCAGCATGGTCCTGGTTCTTGGCGAAGATGATCGTCTTGCCGAGCCGGTCGCCACCCACCACCTTGACGCCCTTCTCCATGAAATGGGCGATCACCCGGTCGACCGTATCCTCGTTGAAGAGCCTTTTGTTGATTTCCGCCGCCTCCACGCTGTCGGGGACCTCCTCCTCACCCCATTCCAGCATGTCCCACTGGTCCTTCTCCTCATCCGAAAGCTCGTCGTAGCGAAGGCCCGAGCGGATGATCTTCAGCGGCACGGAGACGGCCTGCGGCGGCACGAGATGCCCGTCCGCCACCGCCTCGTCGAGCGAATAGGCGTCGGTCGGCACGCCGTCTTCCAGGTCGAAGAGCGAATAGGTGTTGCGGTCGATCTCGTCCTTCGGCGTCGCCGTGAGGCCGACCAGAAAACTGTCGAAATAGTCGAAGATCGCACGGTAGCGCTGATAGACGGAGCGGTGCGCCTCGTCGATGACGACGAGGTCGAAATGCCCGGGCCCGAAGGCGCGCGTGCCCTCCGCCTTGCCGTCGATGAGGTTCATCATCGTCGGATAGGTGGAGAGGAAGACGCGCCCCTCCGCCGTCCTCTCGGTGACGAGATTGACGGGGGCTGAATCCGGCAGATGCTTCTTGAAGGCGTTCGTCGCCTGCCGCACCAGGCTCACCCGGTCGGCAAGGAAGAGAACGCGCTTCACCCAGCCGGCGCGCATCATCAGATCGACGAGCGCGATCACCGTGCGCGTCTTGCCGGCGCCCGTCGCCATGACGAGGAGCGCCTTGCGCTCGTTCGCCTCCTCGAAGTTCTTCGTGATCGCCCGGATCGCGCGCTGCTGATAGGGCCGCTCCACGATTTTCCGGTCGATGCGCTCGCCCGAGAGCGTCTTGCGGCTGGTGCGCCGCTGGATCAGAAGCTCAAGCTCGCCCTTTTTGTAGAAGCCGCCGATCTCGCGCGGCGGATAGCGCGTATCGTCCCAGATCCAGTGCTCGTAGCCGTTGGAGAGGAAGATGACGGGCCGCTGCCCGAAGCGCTTTTCCAGGCAATCGGCATAGAGCTTCGCCTGCTGGCGCCCCTTTTCCGGACTGTGCCTCGTGCGCTTCGCCTCCACCAGGCCGAGCGGCCGGCCGTCGCCGCCCCACAGCACGTAATCGACATAGCCGAGGCCCTTCTCGTTCGGCATGCCCGTGACTTCGAACTCAATGTCCTCAGGCTTGTCGAGCCCCCAGCCCGCTTCCTTCAGAAGGAGATCGATGAAGCGGTCGCGCGTTTCCGCCTCGCCGTAATCGTGGCCGTCCGCCACTTTCTCGTTGGCGTCGCGTGTGGCGGCGACTTCCGCGCGGACCCGTTTCAGCTCTTCGTCGAGGTTCTCCTTGTCCTTGAAGAGCGCGGCGAGCTCCCCGTCCTTCGCCTCGAGCGCCTCCTGCTGCGCCTTGATATGCGCAAACGCCTTGGCCATCGCCGCCTCGCGGCGGGTGAGAAGCGTGGGATCGAAGGCGAGACCGTCCGGCGGACGGGCACCGCGAGCATAGGTGCGGGCGAACCAGAAGGCGACGTGGAAGAGCTCCTGGACCGCCCCGAAGGCCTCGGCCTCGGAGATCGGCTTTTCCTCATGGACGGCGCGGTTGCGCAGCCGGTTGATGTAGCGCGCCTTGGCGAAGACGGCCTCGCCCGCGAGCCGCTTGAAGCTCGGCTCATGGAGCAGCGCGGCGATGTTGTCCTGATAGGGGAGCCTCAACCCCGGATCGTTCAGGAACGCCCATTTGACCGCGACCTCGACCGCCTTGCCGGCGAAGAAGGCGGCCGCGGTGGGCGAGGATTTCGCCTGCCGCTCGGCCTCCGCTGCCGGCTCGTGGACGGTGGGGAATTCGGCAGCGAGGAAGGCGAAGTTGGACATGGCTTCCGCTGGTTCGCCTAGTTTCCTGCGTAGCATCGTTCAGCATCTAGGCCGTTGGCAACATACGGAGTGAAGGCCGCCAACATTAGAGACAGACTTACAAAATCTTTGATCGAAATCGGTCGGAGGGCACTATGGGGAGTTCCTGGGTGCGCTAATCCAGGATACCCGCAACGGAAACCATAGAGCTTTTTCCCAACTTCCCGTATCGTTTCGTGGGGCAAATCAAGCTGATTGCACATTGTCCCAAGTGTATTAGCGGTCACACCAGGGCATCTCGCTGCAAGCGCCTCAAGGAGATTGAACTGCCTAAGCAAACAATTTTTCATACGCGCCGGCGTGCGACTTTGTCGTAAATCAGCCAACGCCTCCTCAAACTCGTCAAACAGCTCACACAAATGCGGATCCTGCCCAACAATAACTCTTGTTTCGGACATTAGCTGCGAGAAAACACCACTCAGATTCACGCTCAACATAAATGGATCTCGAAGCTCATACCGAATATTGTATTTTGACAGGAATGAGCTAACCAGGGCACGATATCTTTGTTTTAATCGTTCATCTTCAAATATCTCCAAAGCCAGCCACGAGTCTTCGAGAATTTTTACAGCCATTCCTTCCTTGCCGGCCGATAAAAGAAAACCTCTAAAATAGCTTCGCGACGTTTCTCCAGACAAAGCCGTTTCGTAGCGATCTCGGGCCTTTTGGTATTCCTGAACAAGCTTCTCGTGAGACGCAATTGCGATTGCTACCGCCTCATCAACCAGCTCGCCGGACGCGTTAAACGCTTCCGCGGGTGGAGGCGGCAACGGTTCGGGCCTCTTGGGCTCTGGAACTAAGGCCCGCACCAGCTCCACAAAAAGATCTTCTGGGGCAGCCTCTGATTTCTTGAGCGGCGCCCACACTTCCCCCCAGACTCGGCTCCAAACAGCTATGAGGTTTCCGGCCATCAGAGGGCTCCAGAGAACGCGCGCGCTTGAAGAGAGCGGAACAAAGCAGCGAGAGATCGCTCCGACGACGCCGCGGAGGATCGATGCGCGTGAACCTTTGCAGCAAGGGCGGCAAACTGCTTCTGCAAGTCAACTGGAGGCAAGGGCACTGAAATTTCGCGTAGTTTTCTTTTTGAGATGTTGGGCATTGAGCCAGCCGCACCGCCTGCCAAGGCGGACATTTCAGCCCGCACGGAAGGAATGCTCAAAGCAGACTGAAGGTAGACGGCATTCACAACATCTTCCTTTGGGACGAGTCGAAAAATCAGATCAGAAATATAGAGACCCTGAGGTTTCTCCCACACAAAGGCACTTGCCCCGACGAGCTCCTTCGTATTCTTCCGGCAGAGCAGCACCTCCTCGCGGCCAACTTGATCCTGCGGCCTTGCAGATAGATCACCGGGAAGCGCCTTGTTTTCCTCTGGGCGGAAACTCCCGGATGTCACTGAGCTCAACTTTAGAATGCCGGCTTCGGGAGCCCGCGCTGGCCGACCCAAGCATTTCGGGCTCCAACCACTGTCAATCCTTTCGATTACTTCGCCAAGCGCCACCTGGCTGCCTGCCAACCGTTCTCCGAACATCTCCAGAAAAATCGACTGCGTCAGCCCGTCGAGCAGTTCGAGCGCTTGGCGGCGCTTGCGGCGCAGCGCGTCCGCCTTGTCCAGGATCGCCGCGATCCGCCGCTGCTCATCGAGCGGCGGGAGGGGGATTTCCGAAGCCTTGACTATGCGATCGGTGACCGCGGGATAGCTCGCGCCAGTCGCCTGTCGCACCATACAGTCGACGAAACGGGGTGAGCGAACCCAATGAAATAGATAGTTCGCGTCAATCTTCGTCCGCGCGGGCCGCAAGACGCAGAAACCCGTGGATGCCGTCGATCCATCATGCTTGTCCGGAACCAAAGCGACTGCGTTGAGGTTGGGCCGAACGGTCGAAACCAAGATGTCACCGGCCGCGATCAACTGACGAGCTCGGCTCGGGGCAGACGCTCCAAGGTGATTGACCGCTCCAGTGATCTCCTTCGCTTCCTGGTCCACCGACGACAGATCGATGTAGGCAAATCTGTCGTCCGGAACGCGCGAGGGGTTCCACTTTCGAACTAGCTCAACAACTTCACCGATAGGCACCTCGTCGACGAATCGCGCATTCAAAGCATCGCCTCCAGCTCATCGAGCCCCTCAGCAATCTCCTTCTCCAGCGCCTTCAACTCCGCGATGATCTCCTTCGGCGGCCGGTGTTCTGCCTCCTCGTGCACAACCTCCTTGTAGCGGTTGATGGAAAGGTCGTAATCGGCCGCCGCAATCTCGTCCTTGGGCACGCAAAAACTCTGCTCGGTGCGCGCGCGTTCGCGCTCTGCTCCGGCGCGCTCACACCAGCGTGCGGCGATATCCGGCAGGTTGTTCTTCTCGTGCTCGTCTTCGCTCAGATGCGCGTCGTGGCCGAGCTGGTCTTCCGGCAGAAGCGGGTTGCGCTTGTCGTCGAGCGACAGCCCGTCCTGACGGCAATCGTAGAACCAGACGTCTTCGGTGTCGCCGGAATTCGTCTTGGTGAAGAAGAGAACCGCGGTCGAAACGCCGGCATAGGGGCGGAAGACGCCCGAGGGCAGCTTGACGATGCCGTCGAGCCGGTGATCCTCCACCAGCATCTTTCGGATCGCCTTGTGCGCCTTGGAGGAGCCGAAGAGGACGCCGTCCGGCACGATGACGGCGGCGCGCCCGCCGGGCTTCAGGAGGCGCAGGAAGAGCGCCAGGAACAGAAGCTCCGTCTTCTTCGTCTTGACGATGCGCTGCAGGTCCTTGGCGGTCGATTCATAGTCGAGCGAACCGGCGAAGGGCGGATTGGCGAGAACCAGCGTATAGCCTTCCGCGTCGCTGCCATGCTCCTCGGCGAGCGAGTCCCGGTAGCGGATGTCGGGATCCTCGACGCCGTGCAGGATCATGTTCATGGAGCCGATCCGGAGCATCGTGCCGTCGAAATCGAAGCCGTGGAACATCGTCTCGTGGAAATGCCGGCGAAGCTTGTCGTCGTGAAAGAGCTCGCCGTGGTTGTCGCGCAGATATTCGCCGGCCGCGACGAGATAGCCGCAGGTGCCGGCCGCCGGATCGCAGATGATGTCCTTCGGCGTCGGCGCCACCATCTCCACCATCAGCGCGATGATGTGGCGCGGCGTGCGGAACTGGCCGTTCTGGCCGGCCGTCGCGATCTTCGACAGCATGTATTCGTAGAGGTCGCCCTTGGTGTCGCGATCCTCCAGAGGCAATGTGTCGACCATATCGACGACGCGGTGCAGGAGCGCCGGCGTCGGGATGGTGAAGCGCGCGCCCTTCATGTGTTCGGCGTGGGCGCCCTCCCCGTTGCCCATCTCGCGGATGAAGGGGAAGACGTGCTCGGAGACGATCTTGAACATCGTCGCCGGATCCCGGTTCTTGAGGCGCGACCAGCGCATCTCCTCATAGGCGAGCCCGCGCTCGTCCCCGCCCTCCGGGAAGATGACGCGCTCCGGCGGCTTTCCGGTCCGCAAGGCGCGGCGCTCCGAAAGCAGCTGCGCCTCGTCGAGACCGCGCATGAAGAGGAGATAGGTGATCTGCTCGATCACCTCGAGCGGGTTGGAGATGCCGCCCGACCAGAAGCTGTCCCAGATGCGATCGATCTTGTTCTTCAGTTCACCGGTAACCACGGCTCGTCCTTGGCGTTTTGAATCATCTTTGGGATGGAGTGGCACTCGGACGGGAGGCGCCGCAAGCGGCAATCGAAAGTGCGTCAGCCGGCATCATCCGCTCCCGGCTCCGGGACGGCAAAGCGCATACGTTCAGCGACCGACGGATCGAACGAAGCACGAATGCCGGCTTTGATCCGCTCGGCATGACGCTGCGCCTCCTGCATGCTCGCGACGATCACTTCGCGATTGCCCCAATAGGCATCCCACTCGTCTTCGCCGGCGAGCGCCCGCAAATCGAGAGGGCGGACATCGCCCCATTCTTCGAACCGGGCGAGACGGCGGATGCGCTCTTCAAGGCCCGGCACCCCTCTGGTCTTCGGCGAATTCTTCGCTCCGCTTTCGATCCAGGCGCGCCATTCCTGGCCGCTTTTCGACTGGTTGCAGGGACCGCAGGCGGGAACGAGATTTCGGATCTCCGTGATGTAGCCGGAGGGCTTCTTGCCGCATACGAGCGGCCTCAGATGATCCCAGTCGGTAGCCGGGTCTCCGCAATACGCGCAGCGGATATCGTCGCCATTGATCCCGAGAACGGCGAGTGCTTCGTCCATCTCCTCCGGCGTCGGCACGACGCTTGGAATCACCGCCTGGACGAAGCTGTTTGTGACCGTGGAGGTGCGGCTGGTAATGGTCAGCGGCCTTCGAAACTTCATCGCGGTTCACATCGGCCAGTAGATCCGCTTCAACGGCAGGAGCTGGCGCGTCTCGCTGTCGAGCGCGTCGTAATTCTCGATCACCGCCTCCACGAGGTCGTCGATGCCCATCAGATGGATCGGGATATTGGCACGGTCGGCCTCATAGCGGGCGTCCTTGGTAAAGCCGCCGGTGCTGACATAGAGCCCCTTGTCGCCGGGATGCCGACCTCCGAGGAAGGAGCGGATTTCCTGCGAGCCCATGGCCGCGGTGCGGTGCTTCACCTCCACAACGATGCGCGGCGCCTCGAAGCCGAAGCCGTCGGGCGAGGCGACGATGTCCTTGCCGCGGTCCGGACCATCTGGGGAGATGCGCGTCTTGTATCCCATCGCGCGCAGCAGGCCGGCAGCGAGCTGCTGCATGCCGCGCCAATCGAGCGCACTGATCTTGTCCTTGATGAACTCCGTCGCTCGGGCCTGCACATCTTCGATGAGAGCGGACACTTCGACTTCGCTTTCGTCCGAGGCGGTTGAAACCGCACCGGAGGCGGATGCCTCCTCGACAGCGGGCCTCTGTGTCGCGAGCGCCCGTTCCAGGTCCTTGGCAGCGTGGTCGGGAATGAGAAAAAGCGTCGAGATCGCACCGAGGCTGTTCTTGCTCGCGATGGTCAGGAGATCGCGGCTCACCTCGCCGTCCCAGGTCACAGGTCTGAGATTGGGATCCTCTTTGTCGATGAGCGGATCAAAGCGATAAGGCCCACTCGCCGTCCCGACCAGATAGACACGCCGGCTCGGATTGTAGGTGACGATGCGGTCGCCGTCAGCGATCTCGCTGCGGAAACGGTGCAGCTGGCTCGCTGCCATGCGGTGCGCCTGAAGCGGCTGGTCCGGCCATTCCTGCGCAACGAGCTCTATGATTGCCTCGCGCGAGGTCAGCTCGTCGAGCGGGCCGATCTCGCCCCAGCCGACCGCCACCGCCGATTTTTCCTTGAAGTCGTCATAGAGCCGGCGGCCCGTCTCGGCCCGCACCATCCACATCCGCTTCATCTCGTCCCCCTTAACGAGCGGAAGGTGCAATCCCGACGAAGACTTGTCCAGCGCGACCCATTCTCCGCCTCTGCATGACCAGGACGACAGCGTCGGCTCCGCTCCCACAGGTATTCCGAGGGTGATTGCGCGCGACCTGAAGAGCTTCACGATGTTGCTACAAAGTTGAGGCTTACAATCATTGTAGCAGGATGATTTATTGTTTATTGGCAATGAAGTATGAGGTCGACCAGATCCTCCCACCCCATCCGCCATCAACTCAAGAATATCTGGCAACAAGCCGTGCGGCCGCTCCCTTCGCGGCTGGCGTTCGTTTCGCACCGGGCTTCGCCCCGACCGCAGGCTGTCCTCAGCAGATCTATGCCGCCGGCAGGCTGTGCTCGCTCTCCGCGACAGGATCCTTGCCAACAGGTCTGGTCACCTGCGGCTTCTCTCCCGGCCGGGCCCATTTCGGGCGCAGATGCTTGGGGCGCCAGATACCGAGAATGACGTTCGCGACCGACAGCGCCATGACCACGATGAGGGCGCCCCATTCATGCCCGATCGCCTGTTGCAGCACATCGGCCGCGGGTTCGCCATTTGCGACCCGGCGCGAGACCGCAGCCACATAATCCGCCTTGCCCCCCACGACGGTCAGCACGCCTTTGAACATGAGGATGCCCATGGCGAGCTTGAGCAAGGCCCAGCCTTTATCCTGGTAAGGCCGATGGACCGCCATTGAGAGGAGGCCGGAAACGATGGCAACGCCCATCGAGGGGATGAGGACGTAATCGGCGATGGCTGCAATCGCCTGACGCATGTCGGCGTAATTGGCCGGCGTTTCCTGGGGCGCGAAGATGAGCAGGATCATGTAACAGGCGATCCCGCCGATCAGGCCGCAAGAGGCCAATGTGTGCAGGACTTTGAGGAATTTGCGCATGCGCGAATTCTATATGGCTCGCGCCGGCAATGGCAACCACAGGTCATCGCCCGGGGGCCAGGGGCATTAAGGGACAGGCAGTGACACGAATACCATCCAACGAAAAAGGCCGGCTGCAGAACCTGCAGCCGGCCTTCCGCTTGGAAAGTATCGGAGCGTCGCTGACGCTCAGCTTTGCCCGTTCTTGAAGTAGGCCCGGCTGATGGCGAAGACCGTGCCACTGAGCGCAATCAGCGCGATGAGGTTCGGGATTGCCATCAACGCATTCATGATATCGGCCACGGTCCAGATGAGACCGAGGTCGGCGACAGCCCCGACGATGAGCGCGGCCACCCAGAGAAGGCGGAACGGCAGGATGATCTTCGAACCGAAGATGAACTCTGCGGCCCTTTCGCCATAATAGCTCCAGCCGAGAATGGTCGTGAAAGCGAAGACCACGAGCCCAAAGGTGACGATCCAGCTGCCGCCGGGCATTCCCGTGTCGAACGCAAGCGCAGAAAGTTCAGCGCCCGTCTCTCCGCTCGTCCAAGCGCCGGTGGTGATGATGACGAGGGCCGTCATCGTGCAAACCACGATCGTGTCGATGAATGTGCCGAGCATCGCGATGCTGCCCTGACGCACGGGATCGCTCGTCTTCGCCGCGGCGTGCGCGATCGGCGCACTACCAAGACCCGCCTCGTTGGAGAAGACGCCACGCGCAACGCCGAAGCGGATCGCGGCCAGCACACCTGCCCCGGCAAAGCCCCCGGCAGCGGCCGTCCCGCTGAACGCATCGGAGAAGATCGTACCAAGCGCTGCCGGCACGTCGGCGATGTTGAGTGCCAGAATGACGAGTGCACCACCGACATAGAGGACCGCCATCAGCGGCACGAGATGCTCGGCCACACTGCCGATGCGCTTCACGCCGCCAATGATGACGAGGAACGTCAGAACGGCAAGGACGACGCCCGTCGCCACGTAGGGAACGCCGATCGTGCTCTCAAGCGCACGCGCCACGGAATTCGACTGCACCGTATTGCCGATACCGAAGGCGGCAATGGTCGCAAAAAGCGCGAAGAGCCAGCCAAGCCAGGCGAAGCGCGGACCAAGCCCGTTGCGGATGTAGTACATCGGTCCGCCGACATAGCGGCCGTTCTCGTCGCTCTCGCGATAGCGGACGGCCAGCACCGCCTCGGCATATTTGGTCGCCATGCCGACGAGGGCCGTCAGCCACATCCAGAAGACAGCACCCGGGCCGCCGAGGAAGATGGCGGTCGCAACACCTGCGATATTCCCTGTACCGATCGTTGCGGAAAGTGCCGTGGTCAGCGCCTGAAACGGCGTGATCTCGCCTTCGTCACCATGTTGAGCCTTGCGCCCGCCAAGCGCGAGCCGGAAGCCGTAACCGAGCTTTCTTTGCGGCAGAAAGCCGAGGCCAAGCGTGAGGTAGAGGCCCGTTCCCAAAAGCAGGACGAGCATGACTGGGCCCCAGACAAAAGAGCTCACACTCGCCAAAAAAGACGACAAATCTTCCATCGTGTATGTTTATCCCGCTGACTTGCAGATGTCTCCTCAACCACCCCAAGCGGCCCCAATCGTCAGACAGCTTCTCTCGGACTGTTGTTCTATTGAGCTCGCAAAGGATGATCTCCCAGGAGCGGTATAGGTCAGGGCGACATGGTGGGGGCAAGCCTTCCGGCGAAATTGTCGCAGGCAAGATTACGGCAGACGAGAACATCCTCTTTCTGTCGCCGTCCAGTCATGGAGGGCTCCACCCATGGAAGAAACGGCTTGGATGAGCCCTCGTCACATCATTTGCTCCCTTATCAAATTGTCGAACGCGGTGCGTGCCCGCGGCTTGACCTCAGAGAATGAACGCCGCTTATGGTGACCTTTAGGTATTTCGTCCTGTGGGAGGCGCAGAAGATGCGGGCAGACGGCGGCCCATCGGCGCAGCAGCCGACGCTTTCGGATATCACGATCACATCTGAACTATGGCGGCGCAGCGAGCCCGGGGCGAGCAACCTCGATGAGACCACAGCGATGCGCCGGATTGCCGATATCGTGGGCGCGGCTCCCGAAGAAGTGTTTCGAGTTTGTGCTGAGGTGGTGCGAGATCTCTGCGACGCTGGCAGCAGCGGCATCACTCTCTGCAAAGCCGACGACGAAGCACCGACATGCTCCTGGGTTGGGCTTGCTGGAAAACTCACCGAAGCCCCTCCCCCCGACCTGCCGCTTGCAGTCTCCCCGTGCAAGAGCTGCGTGGAAAATCGCCACCCTCTTCTGCTGCGCCAGCCTCACCGGGTCTTTCCGGACCTCGCAACCAAAGTGCCTTTCTGGGAAACGCTGATCGTACCCTTCGGATATGACCGAAAGGCGCTGGAGGGCGCAATCTGGGCGATCGCTCATGACGGGGAAACGCGCTTTACCGCAGAACATGCCAAAATCCTTGAGCGCGTCGCGATCTTTACCGCCACAACGCTGCATCTTCACAAGGGCACGCGGCAGGCGGACGCTCAGCGTCAGGAACTCGAACTGAACTACCGTGAGCTCGAGCATCGCACCAAGAACATCCTCGCGATCACGGTTGGTCTCCTGCGCCATCAGATGAGGGAAATGACCGAACCGGCAGCGCAAGAAGCCATCGAGACGGCGAGCGCACGCGTGGCCGCCCTGGGCAATCTGCACGGGCTGGAGAAGGACGGCGCTTCTGACAGGCTCGATACCGTCATTGCCTCTGTCTGCCGCACTCTCGTCGATCCGGACCCGCGGTTTCAGCTGGATCTCGATCTCGATCCCACCGTCATAAAGCCGCAGAGGGCCGCCACCGCTGCCCTCGTCGTCAGCGAGCTGGTGATCAATGCACTGAAGCACGGCCTCGCCCGGCGTAAGACAGGCACGATTGCGGTTCGACTGAAGGAGGCGGGCGACAACTGTCTGCAGCTTTCCGTTTCCGACGATGGCGCGCCGCTCAACCGAGACCCCGACCAGAAGGAAGGCGGCGCCGGTCTGAACTTACTGGTTCAGCTTGCCAATCAGATCGGAGGAAGCATGAGCGTCGACGAGGAGCCGAAGCGCTTTACGCTAACGTTTCCGGCGCAATAGCGTTGTTATCGGTGCGATCGGTTTCACCGCTTGCACGCGCAAGGCCTGCGAGCCCCTCAACGCTTGCAATACGGGGACGCCAGCCGAGTCGCTTCAGCCGACGGCAATCGACCACGAGGTCGCCGGAAAGCCGCTCTAGGATCTCTGCCCGTCCGGCGAGCCGCGCCCCGGCCGCGAAAAGGAATTCAGGAAACGGCCAAAGCCGCGGCGGCCGCCCGAGGCCTGAGCGCATCGCCCGGAGCATTTCGGGAAGCGTCAACGGCGTGTCGTCGGCAACGAGATAGGCCCCCGACAAAGGCTCAGGATAGGAGAGACTGCATCGCACGGCTTCCGCCAAATTCTCTACGGCAAGCAACGAGCGTCGCGCTTTGAGGCCCGCAAACGGCAGGGGATAAGGGCTCTTCGCGAGACGCAGCAGCGTTGCCATATTTCCCTTCACCCCGGGGCCATAGACCAAAACGGGACGGAGGCTGACGAAATCGATACCGAGCCCGGCAAGTCCCTCTTCGGCCGCACGTTTGGAGCGCCCGTAAGCATCCGTCGGTTCGGGCAGTCGGCTTTCGTCGAGAACGCCTTTGGTTGATGGGCCGCTCTGAGCCCGCACCGATGACAGAAACACGAAGCGTTTCGCCCCTGCCCGCGCCCCGGCTTCCGCCAGTCTCAAGGTCGCGTCCGTGTTGATGGTGCGATAATCGACCTCCGGCAATCCGGACGCCGCATGCGCGAGACCCGCGGAGTGAACGATCGCATCGACGCCTTCGAGTGCGCGTGACAGATTCGCGGGCTGCGCAAGATCACCGATCAAGGCGGAATCGGCCGTCAGCACCTGATCGATGGGACGACGCAAGAGCACGCGCACACGAAACCCATGCGCACGAAGATCCGCAAGAAGGTGACGGCCGATAAAGCCGGAGGCACCGGTCAAAGCTATGAGCGGAGCTTGCATCTCCGTCCTCCTCAACACCCATCTCATGAGATCCCGGTCGAGCCAACGGACGAAGGGCCCGACCGAAACGGCCATAGCACGAAGTCGACAGGCGGACGAAAGGCCATCGTGGATCAAATCCGTGCCGACCAGAATGGCTGCGGCGGGCTTCTCCGAGACAACGCGCGGTCTGGTGAAATCCGGTCCGGGGCTTATGATGCGGCATCGGCATTGGTACGTTGAGACAAGCGATGCCGACAGGCAGGGAGACCGTGCATGCACTTCCTCGCCCTTGCGACCGATTATGACGGTACGCTCGCCCATGACGGTTTCGTCGCTCCCGAGACGTGCGAGGCGCTGCGGCGGCTCAAGGAGAGCGGGCGCCGCATCATCCTGGTGACCGGGCGCGAGCTCCAACCGCTCAAAGCCGCGTTTGCCGAATTCGCACTCTTCGATCTGATCGTCGCCGAAAACGGCGCGGTTCTCTACGATCCCGGAGAAGGAACGGAGACAACGCTCGCAGCGCCGCCCCCGCACGCTCTCATCGAGAGGCTGCTCGAGCGGAAGGTTGGGCCGCTTTCGATCGGCCGCGCGGTCCTCGCCACCTGGGAGCCCCACGAACGAGAGGTTCTTGCGGCCATCCACGAGCTGGGCCTGGAACTCCAAATCACCTTCAACAAAGGTGCGGTGATGGTGTTGCCGCCCGGCGTGAACAAAGCTTCGGGGCTCAAAGCCGCCCTCCGACATCTCGATATCTCAGCGCCGAATGTGGTCGCGGTGGGCGATGCGGAAAACGATCACGCCTTTCTTGGCGCCTGCGGCTGTTCGGCCGCGGTGGCAAATGCCTTGCCAGCCCTTCGGAACGCGGCAGATATTCGCCTGATGCGCGACCACGGCGCAGGGGTGGTTGAGCTCATCGACGCACTCCTTCGCGAAGATGCACATATCCTGCCGCTCGCCCGCCGTGGCCTGAGAATTGGGAGCGACGAGGATGGCAATGACATATACCTCGAGCCCGACACGCGGGTCCTGATCGGCGGAGATTCAGGCATCGGCAAGTCACGCTTCGCGAAGCTCTTGACCGAACGGATGGTGGACAGAGGCCTGGAGTTCTGTGTCATCGATCCTGAGGGTGATTACGAGGACCTGGCCCACGCCGTCCAAATCGGCAGTCGCGCAGAACCGCCTTCGCCTGGAGAGGCGCTGCGCCTCTTGCATGCGGCCGACCTCAACGTCGTCGTGAACGCAGTCGCTCTGTCGTTGGCCGAACGCAGGCAGCTTTTTGCGGATTTGCTGCCGTCGATCACGCAGCTGCGCAATCGGACGGGACGTCCGCATTGGGTGATCATCGACGAGGCCCATCACATCCTGCCGGCGGGACATGAGAATGTGCACAAGCTACCGGAGAGTATTCCCGCGATTGTCATGATCACGGTCAGCCCGCGTTCGCTCGCGCGCCAGGCGGTGGCGACGGCGGAAACGATCCTCGCCTTCGGCAAGTCCGCTCCCGAAGTGATCGAGATCACGGCCTCGATCCAAGGCCACGACGTCTCCCCTCCCGGGGCCTGCGCCGAAAACGAAGCGCTCGGTTGGTTCGTCGGAGAGCCCACACCATGGCGGATAAAAACCGATCTACCGCAGCAACTCCATCACCGCCATTCCGGAAAATACGCGGTCGGCGATGTCGGTCCGGAACACAGTTTCTATTTTCGTGGACCGACGGGCAGCGTCTTCCTGTCCGCCCGCAATCTGTCGAACTTCCTGGAGCTCGCTTATCAGGTCGACGACGAAACCTGGGAACACCATTTGCGGGCGGGCGATTATTCGGCGTGGTTCCGAGACGTCATCAAGGACGAGGCCTTGGCGCGAGAATGCGAGGCCATTGCGTTCGATCGCGCGCTTTCTCCTCAGGAGAGCCGCCAGCGCGTTCGAGATGCTGTCAGGCAGCGATACGTCGCCACCATGTAAGGCGAGCCTGCAGAAAGGGCTGCCGCACCCGAAAGCGCGGCGGCCCATCATTCATCTACCGCCGCGCCTTAGAGGCCCAGCCATTTGTCCACGACGTCGGGATGGTCGGCGATCCACTCCTGAGCGAGTTCGTCCTCGTCCCGCCCCTTCACCGCGATCTGGTACGTCCAGTCGGCGACCATGTCGCTGGTGGGTTTGTAGTTCTCAAACAGCGTGATCAGCTCGGGAGCGCGCTCTTCGAGCGATTTCGAATAGGCGAGATGGATCTCGGCCGGCTTCCAGGCCGTCGAGACGCTCGATTTCTCGTACCATTGCGGATCTTCGTCCGGCTGGATCATGTTCCATTTCGCATCGTCATGCGCCGGCTCGTCGAGCATCACGAGGTCGTACTGCGCGAAAATGTGGTGTGGCGTGTAGCAGTAGAAGACGTAAGGCTCGCCCTTCTTGTCCTTCTCCCCGATACGCGCATAGGCGAGAGCTTCATCGATCGTCTCAGGCTCATAGAGATCGGCGAGCCCATAGCCCCGCATCTTGACCTTCTCTGTGTTCGCGGAGGCCCAGCCGGTCGCGCCCACCCAGAACTCGCCCTTGCCGTCCCCGTTTGAATCGAACTGCTTTGCAATCTCTGGATCAGCAAGATCGGTGATGGACGAAAGGCCGAGTTTTTCGGCCGTCGCCTTCGTCACGCAGTCGCCCTGCTCACCCTCGAACATGGTATCGCCCAGGACGACGTTATCCTTGTACTCGTCGACGATGCCCTGAATGTTCGGCAGCCAGACCTCCGGATGCACATCCATATCGCCCTTGCCGGACGCCATGGCCGCGAAGATGACGGGGTTCGTGCCGGGCGTCAGCGTGACATTGGCGCCGAACTCCCGCTCCGCGAGGTTCTTCAGGACTGCGGCGCCGGCCTTTGCCGACGGCCAGCTCGGCACGCCGATGGTGATATCGGCGGCCTGCGCACTGCTGCCGATCAGCAAGGCTGCTGCAGCTGCGGAATAGACAAGCGACTTCATACTGTGTCCTCTCATAGGTTGGTGTTTTGGGGCCGCGCCGATGCGCGGCAGGCCTTCAGGCCGACTTTGCGGGCGCGCGTCCGGCGACGATCCGATCAAGCGCCATCGCACAGAAAAGAATCGCGAGCCCCGCGAGCATGCCCTGCCCTTCGGCCGCATATTGCAGAGCTTCGAGAACGTCCTCGCCGAGACCCTTCGCGCCAATGAGCGAGGCGATGACCACCATCGACAGACACATCAGGATGGTCTGGTTGATGCCCGTCTTGATGGACGGCATGGCGAGCGGCAGCTCGACCTTCCAAAGCCGGAAAGTCCGTGTCGCGCCGAAAGCGGATGCCGCCTCGGTGACGTCGTAGGGCACGCCTTTCATGCCGAGCGCGGTTAGCCGGATGACAGGCGGCATGCCGAAGACGAGTGTCGCCAGAATGCCGGGAGGTTTGCCGGTTCCGAAGAATGCGATCACCGGGATCAGATAGACAAAGGCCGGCATCGTCTGCATGAAATCGAGCACCGGCCTCGCGGCCGCGTAGGCACGGTCCGACTTTGCAAACCAAATGCCGAGCGGCACGCCGATGACGACGCAGATCACTGCCGCAGCTCCGAGCAGCGCCACGGTCGCCATGGATTTTTCCCAGAAACCGAAGAGTGCGAGATAGGCGAGCGCCACAGCCGTGAAGATCGCCACCCGCGCGCCGGCGAGAAGCCAGGCGATGGCGCAAATCGCCACCATGACCACAGGCCAGGGCGTCGCCACCAGCATCAGTTCAAGGGTATCGAGGAGCGCACGCACGACCGCCGTCACGGAATCGAAGAAACCCTCCCCCGCGATCGCGAGCCAATCGAAAGCGTGATCGATCCAACGTGCTGCGCTCGCGCGGATCGCGTTGTCAGCGGGAAAAGTCGTCAGCCATGCCGGCGGTTCGGCAGCCGAAAACCGATAGATCGTGACGGGATAGATGAAGGCGACCAGCAGGGTCGCGATCGCCGCCCCCACCCAAGAGAGGCCTGAGCGGATCGAGCGGTCCGAACGCCAATGGGTGAAGCGCCATTCGAGCGCGCGATCTGCGGTCAGAGCTTCGATGAGTTTGACGACAACAAAGATGCCGAGACCGATCAACGCGACCTGTGTGGACTGCGCCGAGAGAGCATCCGCTTCTGTCTGAGCCGAGGCCGCAATATCACGCAGCCTGTCCGCGCTGGCAGCGAGGCGAGCGGCATTGTCCGCACCCGAAGCGGCCGCGTCTGCCGCACGCTCCGCCCGCGCATCGGCGCGCGCGAGAAGCGAGGCTGCACGGGCCGCCGCCTCACTGCCGAGATCGCCAAGAAAGCCGCGGCCGATTTGCACAAGGCCGATCAATTCCAAGATGACGAAGGCCCAAAAGACCGACCAGAGCGATCGTGCACCCGCCCAGATCGGACCAAAAACGACGGCGCCGAGATTGATGACGCCCCATCGCCCCTCCCCGATCCGGCGGAATGCGGGAATGTAATGGCCAGCCCCGCGACCGACGAACTCGGCGATGAGCGCGTTCTGTTCCTTGCGGGAGGTCGCCGCCCCCACCTCGAAGGCAGCGGCCGATTGGGTTTCGACCTCGACGGGTTGCTCCTTGCCGCCCTGGACGCCGCGCAGGAGGTCCGTCTGCGTGACAAGGCCGACCTCCGCGCCGCTTTCGTCGACGATAACGATGTCTTCTCTCTGTGAGAGCACGAGATCGACAAGGCTATCGAGATCGGCACCGACCGGAGCGCGCGGAGCAGAGGTTAAATCCATGCCCGTCTCGCCGGGCGTCGGCAACGGCCGCATGATCTTCGCCGCATGGACCAGCTTCAGCCGCGAGATGCCGGAGACGAAATCGGCCACATAATCGTCGGCCGGATCGGTCACGATCTCCTCGGGCGTCCCGGTCTGCACGATGCGGCCATCTTTCATGATGGCGATGCGATCGCCGATGCGGATCGCCTCGTCGAGATCGTGGGTGATGAAGACCGTCGTCTTGTGCAGCTCTTTCGACAGAGCCATGAACTCTGCCTGCAATTGGCGGCGGATCAAAGGGTCGAGCGCCGAAAACGGCTCGTCCATGAGAAGAATGTCGGGATCTGCCGCAAGAGCGCGCGCGAGACCGACACGCTGCTGCATGCCGCCTGAAAGTTCATGGGCGAAACTGTCGCCCCAGTCGCCAAGATCCACGAGGTCGAGGCAGCGTTCGGCCTGATCGAAACGATCGAGCTTGGGAACGCTCTGGACCTCGAGCGGCAGCCCGACATTGTCGCGGACAGTGCGGTGCGGCAGGAGGCCGAAATTCTGGAAGACCATGCCGATTGTCTGGGCTCGCAGACGGCGCAGCGCGTCGTCGCCCATGGCCATCACATCCTGGCCCTCGACCTCGATCCGACCCGACGTCGGTTCGAGAAGGCGGTTGATGTGGCGCACGAGAGTAGACTTACCTGAGCCGGATAAGCCCATCACGCAGAAGATCTCGCCGCGCGCGACCTCTATGCTCGCATCGGCGACGCCGACGATGCAGTTGAAGCGAGATTGGACCTCGGCTTTATCGAGCTGCTCTGTTTCAATCGCCGCAAGGGCCTCTTCTGAGCGTTCGCCAAAAATCTTCCAGACATTCGACAAAACGATCGCAGGGTCGGTCGTGCCCCCCGGCATTGACATGGGCGCTCCTTTGTTTGGTGTGGCGCCATCCTCATGATCGAAGCCAGGATGTCAACGTAAACGGGTGCCGGAACACGAAGGCAGCCACAAGATGGCGGCGCGCTCATTGGGAAAGCACGTCGCTCGCAATCCTGAACGGGCTCGCCACGGTGTTGCCGACGGCGTCGAAAACGAAGGCGCCAGCTTTGCCCAGCTGCCCGAAACCTTGCCGCCCGGTCGAACCCAGCCGCGCCGCAAGCGTCACGAACTGGTCGTGTCCGAGAAAATCCGTTTTCGGAAGCTGCGAGATATCGATGATCCGCAGATTGTATTGCACCGCAAGCTGTTGGATCTCGGGGTCATCGACGTCCACCCCGCCGAGCCTCGGCCGCCCGCCGCCCACACGCCTGGAAATCGCGAGAGCCCGGTCCTGCTTCGAGACGAGGATGGTCATAGGGGGATGATTGCGGCCGATGACCGCGATCTGGGTTCTGAAAACGTCGATATCGATATCCGGAGACGCAAGGATCACCTCCTCGATCCCGGAGATCACGTCGCCCTGACCAGAAAGGCGCAATTGCCGCAGCACTTCCATCACAAGCCAGCCACCCATGCTGTGGCCGAAGAGCGTGATATCTCCGACATCGCGATCTTTCGCGAGATGCGTCAAAACACCGGCCAGATAATCGCGTGAATAGGTCACAGCGTCCTTGTCTGCGACATATCCGGTGACGGCAGCTTCCGACGGCCAGGCAAACAAAACCGGCACGTCGTTAGGATCGGAATCGACCGTGATCTGGGCGAGGCGAAAAAGCGATTCGGCAAAGCTCGTGTTGTAGCCGTGGACGAAAATGCCGACATCGTCTCGCCCGGGCGACAGCTCGCCCCGTCCGTTCCGCGCTGTGATCTGACGATAGAACTCGGCTTCCGTCAGCCGCTCTTCCTTGACGGTTGCAAAGCTGCGCTTTGGATCAGCCTTGCCGTCCGGCCACTCGATTTCCGTCGGCTTATGCCCGGGTGGAACCGAGACCGTGTAACGGGCGAAATTGAGTTCAGCAGCCGGCTCGGAGGTATAGAGGACGCTCTGCGGCCCCTTCCGCTCCCGCGTCGTGGCCGCATAGATGGTCACGAGCTGGGCACCCGGCACGGTCGCCTGAACGGGTGTCAGAGCCGCTTCATCGGGCAGCCCGGCGCAGGCCCCCAACAAGGAGACCACGCAGAAGACCAGAAATGCCGATAACCCTCCGGGAATGAGCAGGACGCTACGCCCCTCCTCGTTCCTCCTGCCCCAATGCCGCATGCTCTCTTCCGGAATAAATGAAACGCGCCAGGTGCTTTTAGCGTCTAGGCCTAGCCTCCGCTATGACCTCAAGGCAACACTCTGGCGATGCGATCTTGCGCCAGCATTATAGAGAAAAGCGCGATTTTACACAGATCCGGACAACCCCCGGCTTCCTTTCAGGAAGAGCTGCACCGATCGGGACACATCCCTGCGCATCTCTTCCGTCACTTCAGCCGGCTGAAGGCCGAGCGTCGCGCGGCGGAAATACGGCTCCACCATCATCCCGAAGAAGCGTGTGGCCAGCCATTCGCAATCTTCGAACGGCTCATTGTAGCGAACACTCGCCTGCTGCAGAACATCGGCAACGAAAAGGCGAAACTGCGTCCAGGCCTGCTCGTTGACCGTCCGCGCCAGCTCCGGAAAGTTCTCCCCTTCGCAGGCCATCAGACGATGAAGACGGATGACCTCCGGCGTCATCGCCCCTTCCAGGAGCCGCTCGCCAGCGCTGATCAGCGTTTCTTCGAGCCCGTCATCGCGCCGGATCGTCAATTGCATTTCCGTCAGGCGCTCGCGCAGGAATTTCAGGATGACGGCCTCAAACAACGCGTCCTTGGAGGCGAAACGTGCATAAAGCGTGCGTTTGGAACTGCCCGCGCGCGCAGCGACAGCATCCATGTTGGTTTCGGCGAAGCCACGTTCCAGAAAGAGCTCGGTTGCGACGGCCACAATCCGCTCGGTCACGAGGCCGCTCGTACCCTTGCGCGGCCGACCCCGACGGGCAACAGCGCCAGCCTCCGCAAGTGCGCTCTCGCCACAGCCAACCACGACGCAGCAATTGCGCCCGCCTTCCTCGGAGTGATCTTGCTTCGGCGTCATGATCGGTTCTGCATGTTGTTTCAATTGGCCTTGGCGACAGTGGCTGCTGCCGGTTGCCGCGATGTCGCGGGTTTCCATCCAAGCCCCAAGCTCTTCTCTAACGCAATGAACGCATTGGTTAGTTCCGCCTCGGCCTGAGCGAGGCTCTGTTCCGTCTGCAAGCGCTGGCGCTCGATATCGAGCGTATCGATCAGGCTGAGCGCGCCCGCCTCGTTCATATCGCGGGTGAGAGCCGCCGCCCGCGCCGCCGATGCGCTCGCCCGCGCCAGATAGGCAACGTTCTCCTTCCGCTTGCGGAATTGTGTGAGCGAGGATTCCGCATCCTGGAGAGCTGCAAGCACACTTTGCCGGTATTCGGCGAGCGCCGCCTCTGTCGCAGCTTCGGATTGTTGGACCTTGGCGTCGATCCGTCCGAAACTCAGGAGATTCCACTGAAGCGTGGGCCCCCCAAGGAGACTGAGGGAGGCGGTATCAGCGAGATCACCAGGCTGAGTTCCCCCTGCGACGGCAAGTCCGATGAGTTTGATTCGCGGGAAATACTGCGCCACGGCCTCGCCGATCGCAGCATTGGCCGAGGCGAGCTGTCGCTCCGCCTGCCGAACATCGGGCCTTCTTCGGAGCATAGATTCCGGATTGCCGACGGGCACGGACTTTGGCGGGGACGGAATCGGTCTGGGCTTCGACAGCCTTGCATCGAGCGCACCCGGCTCCAGTCCGCACAGGACCGCAAGCTGCCCAAGCGCCTCCTCCACCTGCGCTTCAAGCAGGGGAATATCGGCCTGCGTGCTCGTGAGCTGCGTTTCGAGACGCGCCAGATCGAGCTTCGCAGACGTTCCCTGTTCCACCTGCTGCCGGGTCAGGTCGAACGTCTTTTGCTGCAACGACACCGAATGGCGAACGATACCAAGCTGTCTCTGTGCGGCGCGAAGACCGACATAGGCCCGCGCCACCTCGGCCGATAGCTGAACATAAGCGTCGGCAAGTGCAGCTTCCGCGGCTTGAGCTCTGGCCGTGGAGCGCTCCACGGCGCGTCTCCGGCCGCCGAAAATATCGACCTCCCAGGACGCATCGAAAGCTGCGTTGTAGAGCCCCGTGCTCACATGTTCGGGAACGGCCGGCGCTGCGGCAGCGGCCTCCGGGCCGAGCGTGGCCGCTGCTGCAGCGAGTTTGTTGTTGAGACCGTCAGTGTCGCCGAGCCCCAATCGAACCCCGCTTGCGGCTCCAAGGCCAGCGGCCGTGGGCATGAGATTGGCACGGGCACCGGTCACGCCCGCCCGTTCCTGCTTCAGCCGCGCGATTGCAAGGTCCACATTTGGGCTCTTCGACAGAGCGAGCACGATCAGCGCGTCGAGCTGTTTGTCCGACAAGCTCTCCCACCAGGCGGCCGCAGGATAATAGGCCGGTGTCGTTTGGTCCGCATGCCGGAAGGCGCCGGCCAGACGCGCAAGCGGGGCCGCATCCGGCGGCCCCTGATAATCCGGGCCGACCATGCATCCGGACAAGACCAGCGTGCAGGCCAAAGGTGTGAACAGGCGCCAATGCGACATGACGGCCCCTTAATGCATCGCCATGCCCTGCCCGCGCGGCAAAGGCCGCAGGAGCAGAACGAGCGGGATGGAAACGAGAAGGATGATACCGAAGACGAAAAAGAGGTCGTTGTAGATCATCACGACGGCCTGCTGGCGGATCGTCCCGAAGAGCATCTTCAAGGCCTGCAGTCGCTGGTAGGGGTCATTGCCGCCGAGTTCCTGCAGACGCTCTTGGACCTGAACCGAATTGGCATTGACGGTCTCGCTGATCCGCTCGACGTGGAACGTGACGCGTCGGTCCTGAAGCGTGGAGATGAGGGCAAGCCCGAAAGAGCCGCCCAGGTTTCGTGCCGCATTGAAGAGCCCGGACGCGTCGTCTGCCTTTTCGCGCACCACCGAACTCGTCGCCGCCTGATTGAGAAAGAGCAGCGCAAATCCCTGACCGACGCCGCGAAGCAGCTGCGAGAAGTAGAAATCGCCGCCGTCGGACTGGGCCGTCATCGCGGTGTCGGCGAAACAGCTCAGAGCGTAGATGAAAAGTCCGATCGCGATCGCCAGACGGAGGTCGATCGTACGCACAAGGAAAGGAAAGAAAGGCATGATCATCAGGGTCGGAATGCCGCTGATGAGCACGATGAGACCCGACTGATAGGCGTTATAGTCGGGGATCTGCGCCAAAAACTGCGGGATGAGATAGAGGATGCCATAAAGCGCGGCACCCGTGACGAGGCTCATCAGAAAAACGCTGCCGAAGCTCCGCTCAAATAGGATCGACAGGTCGATGACGGGCTCGGCCGCCCTCCTCTGCCCGACGATGAGCAGGACAAGCCCGAGAAATGACGCGAGGCTGAGACCCACGATCAGCTCGGACTGAAACCAGAGTTCGCGCTGTCCTTCCTCCAAAACCGTCGTCAGGCAGCCGAGAAAGAGCGCCAGTCCGAGGATCCCGAACCAATCGGCCTTGAAGAACGCCCGAAGATGCGCCTTCGCCGGCGGCATGCCCACGACAAGCAGAAGGACGAGCCCGATCCCGACCGGAAGGTTGAGGAAGAAGGCATAGTGCCAGCTGACATGCTCGGTCAGATAGCCGCCGATGAGCGGTCCGAGGATCGGCCCGAGCACAATCGTCAGACCAAAGAGTGCAATCCCGATCGGCTGCTTGTCCGATGGCAGCCGCGTCGAAACGATGGTGAGCGCCGTCGGTATCATCGCGCCGCCGGTAAACCCCTGCCCGACGCGGCCGATGATCATCATCGTCAGCGACGAAGAGAGACCACAGAGAACAGAGAACACGACGAAAAAGACCGTCATGAGCAGAAGGAATGTGCGTAGCGTCAGGACACGCACGAACCAGCCCGTCAGAGGGATCATGACGATCTCGGCGACGAGATAGGCGGTGGAGATCCAGGTGCCTTCGGTACCGCTTGCACCGATCTCGCCCTGAATCACCGGCAACGCCGCGTTGACGATGGAGATATCGAGCGTTGCCATCAACGCACCGATCGTGCCGGCAGCAACGGCCAGCCAGGCAGCGGCATCGGCTCGCGGCTCGCTTGAGGCGGGTGCGCCCGCGTCCGCTGTGGCCTCCGCCGAGCTCACTGTGCCGCCTCTTCCGAGCGCCGCCCCTCTTCCTGCAACTCTTCGTATTCGTCGCGAGCGCCGCGCGTATCGACTTCGACCGTGACCGAGAGGCCGGGAACGAGAACCTTACTCGCTGCAGGTCCTGGATCGACCGCGATGCGAACCGGCACACGCTGCACGATCTTGGTGAAATTCCCGGTGGCATTTTCCGGCGGGATCAGCGCAAATTGTGCGCCGGTCGCCGGCGAAAAACTCTCCACATGGCCGTGCAGCTTTTCGGCGGTCAGTGCGTCGACCTTCACCGTCGCGGGCTGGCCGACACGCATCAACTCGATCTGCGTCTCTTTGAAATTCGCTTCCAGATAAAGCTGATCCACCGGCACGATCGTCATCAGCCGCGTGCCAGGCTGGACGAGCTGCCCGACATTGACCGTCTTGTCGCCGACACGTCCGGAGATCGGGCTCTTGATCAGCGTATTCGCAAGCTGATTGTTGGCATCCGTCAGCTGAGCCTGAGCCTGGTGCACGGCGGCCCGCGCCTGGAGAATCTGAGCGTCGGCCGTATTGGTCGCTTCATGCGCAGAGGCAAGAGAGGCGGAAGCGACCTTCACCTGCGCTTCGGCCTGGTCGCGCTGGTTGATAAGCTGCGACAACCGTTCTTCCGGCTGCGCCCCGGTCTTCACGAGAGGTGCATAGCGCTCCACCTGGCTTTGCGCAAAAGCCTCGTTCACCTCCGCCTGGGCGAGCTGGGCTTCCGCCTGCTGGACGGCCACCCTGGATCGTCCCGCTTCGGCTTTCGCCTTCGCAAGATCTGCCCGAGCCGCCTGCAGGCCGGCAGCGGCGCGTGCTACGCCGGCACGGTAATCCTCGTCATTGATCTTCACGAGCACATCGCCAGCCTCGACACCGGCATTGGCCTTGACCATGACGTCTTCGACATAGCCGCCGACCTTCGGCGAGATCGTGACCTGATCGGCCTGCAAATAGGCGTCGTTGGTGCTCTCGATGAAGCGCCCGACCGTCCAGTAGTGCCAGAGCCACCAGCCGCCCCCCACAAGCAACGCGATCCCAGCAACCACCAGGAAAACCCGTGCCCAAGGCTTCTTCAGCGGCGATCCTCCGTCATCTTCATCCGAAGAATGCGATGTCTCTGACCGTTCCTTCTCTTCGCTGTCCTCAGGATCCGCTTCAGACCGTTCGCCATCGTCAGCGTTGGACGCTTGCTCGCTCATCAATACACCGAAAAAGAAAGGTACCTCCGGGTGCATTTATCTGTGCGTGTAAATGGAGACAAGCCCGCTCTCCGCAACTCACCCGAAAGACCCAGTCAATAGGATCGACGAGGCCCATGGAGAGACCCAACGGAGTTCATCAGAAGGCTTGAACGTCGGGATTCGCAACGCCAAATAAAGCGCGTGATAACGTGGCCGACACTGGTCACCCAGTTGTCCGGCGTCGGCCTTTTTTATCAGGAGGTGACGTCATGGATTTCAGATCGATGATTCCATTTGGTCGCCAGACCGCGCTGACCCGCGGGCCTGAGACCGATCCTTTCCTCGCGATGCGGCGCGAAATGGACCGCATCTTCGACGACTTCACGCGCGACTGGAGCGCTCCGGCCAATCCGGCTTCGGGCGGCTTCCTGTCGCCGAAAGTGGACGTCGCCGAAACCGAGGCTGGGCTTGAGCTGACCGCCGAACTTCCAGGCATCGACGAGAAGGATATCGAACTCGACCTCACCGAGGGCGTGCTGACGCTGAAGGCGGAAAACAAGGTCGAGCGAGAGGAAAAAGACGAGAAGAAACAATTTCATCTCGTTGAGCGCTCCTACGGCACGTTCATGCGCCGTTTCGCTCTTCCCTTCGAGCCGAAGGCCGACGAAGTGACGGCGAGCTTCGACAAAGGCGTTCTCAAAGTGATGGTTCCCCGCGCCAAGGAGCTGGAGGCCAAGGGGCGCAAGATCTCGGTCAACGGCCACTGAGAGAGGTTGCCCGGCAGCAGAAGAACGATTGCTGACGGCACACATCTGCGGAGGCGCTTCGGCGCCTCCTTTTTTGTGACCGGTTCGGACGGCCTGACTAGCCGGGGCTCATGCCACGCTGGCGTTCGGAACGGCGGCGCAGCAATTCCATCGACGAGAGAAGCAGGATCGAGATCGCGACCAGGATGGTCGCGAGCGCCAGGATCGTCGGCGAAATCTCTTCTCTGAGCCCGGAGAACATCCGCACGGTCATCGTCACCTGCTCAGGGCCGGCCAGGAACAGGACAACCACGACCTCATCGAGTGACGTGATGAAGGCGAAGAGCGCGCCGGCAACGACACCCGGAAGAAGCAGCGGCAGGATGACTTTGAAGAAGGTCGTGACCTGGTTGGCTCCAAGGCTCTGCGCCGCTCGGATGAGTTGCTGGTCGAAGCCTGAGAGTGACGCCGTCACGGTGATCACGACGAAAGGCGTGCCGAGAACCACATGCGCCATGATGATCGAGAAATACGAATTGGCGAGATCGAGCCGGGCATAGAAGGAAAACAGCGCCGCCGCCGTGATGATCAGCGGCACGATCATCGGCGAGATCAAAACGGCCGTGATGAAGCCCTTGGCGGGCATGTTCGGACGCGAAAGGCCGAGCGCAGCGAGCGTGCCGAGAGTTGTCGAGATGATCGTCGCCGATATCGCGATGAAGAAGGAATTGCCGATGGCGCGCATCCACTCACGGCTGGAGAGAAGCTCCTCGTACCAGCGCAGCGAATAGCCGTCCGGGTCGAAGGAGAGCATCTCCTTGGTGAAGGTGAAATAGGGCTGCGCGTTGAACGACAGCGGCACGATCACCACGATCGGCACGATCAGAAAGATGAAGATCGCCGCACAGATGACGCGGTAGCTGTAGTACCAGGTGCGCTCAAGCGGTCCGGCATAGGTAGGAAGGGCCATGGCTTACCTCACCCGAACTTCAGTCGGTCGACACCGACAAGCTTGTTGAAGAGCCAATAGAAGAAGAGAACCAGCACGAGGAGGATCGTCGCAAGCGCTGAGGCCAGCTTCAGTTGCGCGCTCGTTCCCTGCATATTGGAGGCGATCAAATTCGAGATGAAGATACCGCTTTCGCCGCCGACGAGCGCCGGGGTGATGTAGTAGCCGATCGCCAGGATGAAGACGAGGAGGACGCCCGCCGCAAGCCCGGGAATGGTGAGCGGCATGTAGACCTTCACGAAGGCGGTAAACTGATTGGCGCCAAGCGAGCGCGCCGCTCGCATGTAGGACGGCGGGATCGTCTTCATCACCGAATAGAGCGGCAGGATCATGAACGGCAGCAGGATATGCGTCATCGCAATGATCGTACCCAACTGGTTATAGATCATGCGGATGCGGCCGTTGTCGTTGATGATTCCGGCCCATACGAGCAGGTCGTTGACCACCCCCTCCTGCTGTAGGAGCACCATCCAGGCCGAAGTGCGCACGAGAAGCGATGTCCAGAACGGCAACAGCACCAGGATCATCAACAGGTTCGATGTCCTGAGCGGCAGCGTCGCCAAAAGATGTGCGACAGGATATCCTAGAAGCAGGCAAGCGCCGGTGATGACGATGCTCATCCAGGCGGTGCGGATGAAGAGCAGCCGATAAACCTGATAAATCTCCGGCCGCTCCACGATGTCGCCACGCGGCGTGTATTCGAAATCGAGCGCCAGAAGATAATAGGCCGGTGTGATGAGGCGCGTCTCACGCTTGAGGAGGCGCCAGAGTTCGAGATCGGACCAGTCCTCGTCTTCCTCCAGGAAGGCCTCGCGGTAGGGTGGCTGCATCTCGTCGACATGACGCGCCGTCCCCATCACCAGGCTGCGAGCACCCGGAATTTCGCGATTGATCCGCCCTGCGGCGCGTCCGATCGTACGGTTTTCGAGACCGACTTCCATATCGGCCGCCATGGCCGCGAAAACCTTTTCGGGCGGCAGCTCTTCCCCGTCCCAGTCACCGATTGCCGCGGAGGTTTCGGGCAGATAATTGGCCACTTCGGGGTTGTAGACTGAGCGCACGATCATACCGACGATCGGGATCGTGAAGGTGATGAAGAGGAAGGCAAGGAGCGGAACGACCAGATAGAAGGCCCGCCGCTTGGCCCGCCGTTGCGACTTTCTCAACGAGATTTTGAGCGGCGTCCCGTCGACGGTCGTCAACGCTCCGCTTTCGTCTCGCTCCGGCACGTAGCCGTCTGCCGCTATATCCGCCATGTCCTGCGCTCCACCTTCATGCCCGGCGCGGTGCAACCGCGCCGGACGTTTTACCGACCAGGTTCGCTTACTGAGCGAGCCAGGCGTTGAAGCGCTCTTCGAGCTGGTCGCCGTAATCGGCCCAGAACGAGGTGTCGAACTGCACCGCCGTCTCGAAGTTTTCGGGCGTCGTCGGCATATGCGGCTTCATGTCGATGTCGGTGCCCTCCATCTTCCCGACAAGAGGCACAGACGACTTACGCGCCGGCGCGTAAGCGATGTATTTCGCCTGATCCGCAAGCCGCTGCGTATCGGTGGCGAAATAGAGATAGTCCTTGATCAGCTTCAGATCGTCTTCGCTCTGATCGACGGGAACGACCCAACCGTCGACCTCGAACATCTGGTGGTCCCACATGATCTTGAAGGGCTGGTCTTCGTTCACCTGCGCATTGAAGATGCGGCCGTTATAGGCGGTGGCGATGACGGCTTCCTGGTCGGCAAGCATCTGCGGCGGCTGCGCGCCTTCCGACCACCAGATCACATTGTCTTTGATCTCGTCGAGCTTGGCGAAGGCACGGTCCTGCCCTTCGCGCGTTGCGAGAACCTCGTAAACCTCGTCTGCAGGCACGCCGTCGGCGATGAGAGCCCACTCAAGGTTTTTCTGAGGAATTTTCTGTAATGATCTGGTTCCAGGGAATTTTTCGAGATCCCAAACATCCGCCACAGTTTTGGGGCCGCCATCCGGGAACGCTTCCTCGTTGTACGCGAACATGGTCGCGTAAAGGATCTGCGGAATGAAGCAATCGCCGAGCGTTCCGTCGATGAAGTCCTCTGTCGGTTTGGCTCCATCCGGGCCTGGGGCGAGCCACTCGTCGTGCGGGATCTCCATGATGAGACCCTCGTCGCAGGCGCGTTGCGCATCCGCCTGCAGCATATCGACAACGTCCCAGGTGACGTTCCCGGCCTCGACCTGCGAGCGGATGCCCGCAAGCGCATTTGCCGATTTGTCCTCACGCAGGATCTGCGTGCCGGTCTTCTCGCTATAGGGTTCGTGATAGGCCTTTTCCTGCGACATCGTATAGGCGCCGCCCCAGGATACGATCGTCAGGCTGTCACCTTCTGCGGCCAAGGCCATGCTCGGCACAATCGCCACTGCGGCCATAAGGGATAGGGTTCGCTTCATTCGGACTGACCTCCGTTGTTGTTGGTCCCCGTTTGGGAGCTTTTGCCGGCATTTTTCGTGTCCTGCCGGTCGGGAAATGGGCGCCAGATATGGGCGCTTTGTCAGGCGTCGAGTGCCCGACAATCTTCAATCGTCCAGCCGAGACGCGCGGCCTGGCCACGCTGAAGGCTCGGATGCCCGGCCGCATTCGGGATCTTGACGATGAAATCATCATGGCCTGCCACGGCAAGCCGGGTGCGGATGTGATCACCGAGATAGATCACTTCCTGCACAGTGCCTTCCAGGACGTTGGGAGTTGCCCCCTCATCCGGATTGATAAGCACGCGCTCGGGCCGCAGCGACAAGGTCGTGCGGTCCCCGCCATTCAGATTGACCGGAAGCGCGCGAATGTCCTCGCCCGTATCGAGCTTCACCCGCACTTCCTGATCGTTCACGCGCTCCACGATGCGCCCCAGGAAGCGATTGTTCTCGCCGATGAACTGAGCGACGAAGGCGTTGTCGGGCGCCTCGTAGAGAACTTCAGGCGTCGACAATTGCTGGATGATGCCGTCGTTGAAGACGGCGACGCGGTCCGACATGGTCAGAGCTTCCGTCTGATCATGCGTCACATAGACGACCGTCACCCCGAGATTGTCGTGGATGTGTTTGATCTCGAACTGCATCTGCTCGCGCAGCTGCTTGTCGAGAGCGCCGAGCGGCTCGTCCATCAGGACGAGATCCGGCTCGAACACGAGCGCACGCGCCACGGCCACACGCTGCTGCTGTCCGCCCGAAAGCTGCGCTGGCCGTCTGTCGCCGAATTGCGGCAGCTCCACCATTTCCAGCGCCCGCTTCACACGTTCTTCCGTGTCGCTCTTCGACAAGCCGCGGACCTTCAACGGAAATGCCAGATTCTCCGACACGGTCATGTGCGGAAAGAGCGCGTAATTCTGGAACACCATCCCGATGCCGCGTTTGTGCGGCGGCACGTTGTCGATGCGCTGATCGTGCAGATAGATCGCGCCATGGGTGGTGGATTCAAAACCTGCCAGCATCATCAGGCAGGTGGTTTTCCCGGACCCGGAAGGCCCAAGCATGGTCAGGAATTCGCCGCGCTCAATCTCGAGGTTCAGATTTTTGATGACGAGCGTTTCGCCATCATAGCTCTTCTGAACGTCCTCGAAGCGCACATAGGCGCGATCTTCGGCGCCTTTCGCGACGCCGTTCTCGTCCTGCATGAATGCCTTTCTGCCACACTGTCGATGGCTCCCGAGCGAAGCCTCGACGCTGCTGCTGTTCAACCCATTGTCTTTTTTTGGACGGCTTAAGCCGTCTTTTGTCCCTCACCGAGCGTCGCCGCCGCCGAAGGACTTCGTCTCTATTTCGTCACTTTTCCAAGAAATGGCCGCAAAAGCAAGTCGCACCGCACAGAACGGCCGCGACTTTCGGATAATTGTCGCGCTCGCCGAGTGCCTTAAACGGCGCCAAACCCTTGTACTACTTGACGACTAGCTCGCGCGAAAAAGTGCAGAACTGCTCCACACCCGATTGGGTGATCCGGATGGGTTCGGAAATCTCGATACCCCAATCGTCGAGCCAGAGCCCCGGCATGAAGTGAATCGTCATATTGGGTTGAAGCACCGTTTGGTCCCCCGCCCGCAGCGACAAAGTCCGCTCGCCCCAGTCCGGTGGATAATTCAGACCGAACGAGTAGCCACATCGGGATTCCTTGAAGATACCGTGGCGCGCAATGACCCCGCTCCACGCGGCATAAACGTCGTGCGCGGTTGCCCCCGGTCGTGCTGCCGCAAGCCCCGCATCGATCCCCTCATCAACGATTTTGGCCGCATCGAGCATCTTCTGCGGCGGCGTTCCGAGATAGACGGTTCGGCTCATCGGAGCATGGTAGCGATGGCGAACGCCGGCGATTTCGACCGTCGTCCCGGTTTGGGCAAGAAACGGCTCGTCCCGCCAGGTGATATGAGGGCAGGATGTGCCAACCCCGCTCGGCATCAACGGCATGATGGCGGGATAATCGCCGCCATATCCCCCCTCGCCCGGTATGCCGCGAACGCCGGTCTCGAGAATGGCAGCCGCCACCTCGCTTTGCGGAACACCAACGTCGATCAGGTCGACGGCACGCTGCATGATGCGCTCGGTGATGCGGGCCGCCTGCCGGATCAGCGCAATTTCGGCGTCCGACTTCACGCAACGCAACCAGTTCACCAGAACACCAGCATCGGAGAAGACCGCATCGGGCAGCTCATCTGCGAGCACCGCCTGAGCCCGTGCCGTGAAATAGTAGGAATCGGCCTCGACACCGATCCTGCCCGAGCCGAGCCCCCTTTCGGCGATGGTGCTGGCCACGACTTGCATCGGATGCCTTGTCAGCGACTGCACATATTCGTCGGCATAGCCGATGACGTTTTCTTCCGAGAGAATCGTCGTCAGATGTGCCCCGTTCACGTCCTGGTTGCGGCCTACCCACAAAGGCTGATCGAGGTCCTGCGCGACGATCACAGCCTGGTGCACATAAAACGACCAGCCGTCATAGCCGGTCAGATAGTTCATGTTCGCCGGATCACAGACGATGAGAACGTCCAGGCCGGCCGCTTCCATCGCTCGCTTCGTGCTGACAAGCCTCTGGGCGAATTCGTCTTCGCGGAACGGAGTGTTGTTTTTGCCGAACTCCATGACGGCTGTGCCTCCCAGTTCCGAAATCTCCGACGACGGCGGTCTGCCGCCGCCGTGCAGTTTCCAGGCCAAGCCTCTGGCTTTATCCGCCCAGGCGGGGCGAATGCATCAACGCGGTCTCAAAGGCTTTCTGAGATGCGCTCGATGACCCGTTTCGTTGCGGATACAACCTGGTCGACCTCATCGCGGGTGATCACGAGCGGAGGCGAAAAGCCGAGGCATTCGCTGTGCGGCATCGCCCGGGCGATCACCCCCTCTTCCAAGAGAGCCGCCGACATCTTCATACCGACCTTCAAAGATGGGTCCGGCGCCGCCTTCGTATCCTTGTCTCCGACGAATTCGACCGCCGCCATCAGGCCGACCCCGCGAACCTCGCCGACGAGCCGGTGATCGCCGACCGCCTCCTGCAAGGATTTGAGAAGATACCCGCCTGTTTCCCGGGCGTTTGCCGTGAGATCCTCACGATCGATGATATCAAGGTTGGCGTTGGCCGCGGCCGCACAGGTGGGATGCGCGGAATAGGTCCAGCCGTGACCGATGACGCCAAGATCGTCGGTCCCCTTTTCGAGACCCTGCCAGACTTTTTCGCCGACGATGACACCCGACAAAGGCAGATAAGCAGACGTCACGCCCTTGGCGATGGTGATGAGATCCGGCTCGATGCCGTAGGTGTGCGAACCGAAATATTCGCCAGTGCGCCCGAATCCCGTGACGACCTCATCGGCAATCAGGAGAATGTCGTACTTGTTCAGGACCGCCTGAATTTCCTGCCAATAGCCCTCGGGAGGCGGAATGATCCCGCCCGTTCCCATGACGGGCTCACCGATGAAGGCCGCGACCGTCTCCGGTCCCTCGGCAAGGATCAGCTCCTCGAGCTCCGCGGCCATGCGTTTGGAGAAATCCGCCTCGCTTTCCCCTTCCCGGCCGTAGCGCCAGTAATGGGGGCACGACGTGTGCAGGATCGGCGAGCGCGGCAGATCGAATGCGTTGTGGAAGAGCGCAAGACCCGTCAGGCTGCCCGTCATGATGCCCGAGCCGTGATAGCCGCGCTGCCTGGAGATGATCTTCTTCTTCTCCGGACGCCCCATGACGTTGTTGTAGTACCAGACGAGCTTGATGTTGGTTTCGTTGGCGTCCGATCCGGAGAGCCCCCAATAGATGCGCTGCATTCCGAGGCCGACTTTGTCAACGATCCGGCTCGACAATCGGATCACCTGCTCGTTGGAATGGCCCGCATAGGCGTGGAAATAGGCAAGCTCCTTCGCCTGGGCGTAGATCGCGTCTGCGATCTCCTGCCGGCCGTAGCCGACGTTCACGCAATAAAGGCCTGCAAAGGCATCGAGACTTTTGCGCCCGTCACGATCGACGATGGTGCAGCCTTTGCCCCCGGTCACGATCCGCGACGGCGCCTCGCCACGCGCGAATTGCGCAAGATGCGTCGAGGGGTGGAAGACATGCGCCCGGTCGAGTGTTTCCAGGTCATTGGCGGTGACGTGTTCGTCCATGACGGGGTCCTTTTTGGTTGGCGGGAAGAGACGATGCAGGGGCTGACTGGCAAGGGCTGGCCGGTGGGATCGAAGCGGCGCCCGGCAGAGAGAATGTCTGCCGACTGTCGACCATCGTCATGTCTCAGACGCGCGCGGTCCATTCCTTTTCCGCAACGGGCGGTCCGGCAGGCGGCGCGACGCTAGCATGGACCGATTGAAGACGGACAAAGGAAGCCTAGGCGCTGAAACCATAAGGGGCAAGCGGTCGTCGACACGACACAGTCAGCGTGACGTTCCGGAAAGCAATTCTCCCAACAGCTACGTTGAAGCTTGCGAGGATTTCCAATCCTATGCTTTCGACGAGAAAGCATGGAAGCCCGAACGAGCCCGCGATGATTGACAGCCCCATCGTCCCGACCGTCGATTTTGAGCGCGAAGGCATCCAGCACGGTTACCTAAGACTTCCCTGGAGCCGTGACGACAGCGCCTGGGGCAATCTCATGATACCGATCACGGTCGTGAGCAACGGCCCTGGCCCGACGGCTCTCGTCACCGGTGGCAGCCATGGCGATGAATATGAGGGGCCCATCGCACTCGCCGATTTTGCCCGTAAGGTCGAAGTCGATGAGGTCACCGGGCGCATCATCCTGGTTCCCTTCATGAACTACCCGGCCTTTCGCGCGGGAACCCGCCTTTCGCCAATCGACACGTTCAATCTCAACCGCACCTTCCCAGGACGGCCTGACGGCAGTGTGACGGAGAAGATCGCCGACTACATTCAGCGCGCTCTGCTGCCCATGGCGGATCTGGTGCTCGACTTCCATTCCGGCGGAAAAACACTCGATTTCCTGCCGTTTGCCGCCTGTCACGTGCTGGAGAACAAGGCGCAGGAGGCACGCTGCCGGGAAGCCCGTGATGCGTTCTGCGCGCCCTATTCGATGACCATGTTGGAAATCGACGCCGTCGGCATGCTCGACACCGCCGCAGAGGCGCTCGGCAAAGTCTTCGTGACGACGGAAATCGGCGGGGGCGGAACCGCCACGGCGCGGACATTGGCGATTGCCCGGCGCGGCCTTGCGAACATTCTCAAACATGCCGGCATTCTGGCGGGCCCGATCGACCACCGGCCATCCGTATTTCTGGATATGCCTGGGCCGGAGTGTTTTTCCTTCAGCCAGTCTGAAGGCTTCATCGAGCCCGCGGTCGATCTTGGGGCGCAGGTCAGAAAGGGGGATCTCCTCCTCTCAGTGCACCCGATCGAGCGTTTGGGCGGAGAGCCTCAGGAATATCGAGCTGGCCTGGACGGGATCCTTGCCGCTCGCCATTATCCGGGGCTCGTCGGGCTTGGGGACTGTCTTGCCGTCGTCGCAAGCGTCGAGCCTGACATATCGGTCGATGAGCAGCGTTGAGCCGGGCCGGTGCCGCGTAAAATGCGGCGGATCGCCATAGGCGCCCGCCAACCTTCGCCTGCTAAGCTCGATGCCTTCTCACTCCAAATCCTTGCCGGGCTCCGCGCCCGGCTTCTTTGTTGTACGCGAGGGGTGTGTCCGCAACGATCCGGCTGAGGGCCAGGTCGTGTATCGGTCAGGCTCCGTTCTGGTCGTGTCACGGCCTCACGGAATGAGAACCGTCGCACCCGTCGTCGCGCGGCTTTCCAGGGCGCGATGGGCGTCTGCCACATCCTTCAGCGCGAATTCCTGGTTGACTTCGATCTTAACGAAACCGCTCGCCACGACGTGAAAGAGATCGTCCGACATCGCCTGCAGGCTCTCGCGCTTGGCGATGTAGCTGAAAAGGGTCGGGCGACAGGCGTAAAGCGACCCCTTCTGGGCCAGCAGTGCGAGATTGAAATCCTTGATCGGCCCAGAAGATTGACCGAACGACACCCACATGCCCCGCGGCTTCAGACAATCGAGCGAATCAGGATAGGTGCTCTGGCCGACTGAATCGTAGACGACGTCGCACAGCCGTCCTTCTGTTATGTCCTTCACGCGAGCGACGAAGTCCTCATCGCGGTAATTGATGGTGTGCGTGCAGCCATGCGCTTTGGCCAGTTCGGCCTTATCGGCCGAGCCGACAGTCCCGATGACGGTCGCGCCGAGATGCTTCGCCCATTGGCAGGCGATCAAACCGACACCGCCGGCAGCCGCATGAAAGAGGATCGTCTGCCCTCGCTCCACCCGAAAGGTCTGCCGCAGGAGATACTGGGCCGTCAGCCCCTTCAGCATCATCGCCGCGCCGGTCTTGAAGTCGATCTCGTCGGGAAGACGCACCAGACTATCGGCAGCGATCAACCTCTCGGCGGCGTAGGCTCCGAGCCCGCCGACATAGGCGACCCGGTCGCCCGGCCGAAAACGCGAAACCCCGGCACCGATCGAGACGACCGTGCCAGCTCCTTCGTTACCGGGCGTGAGCGGCAAGCCGTTCGGCGCGCTGTAGAGGCCCGTGCGGTAGTAGGTATCGAGGTAGTTGAGCCCGATCGCCTCGTGCCGGATCTTGACTTCGCCCTCCCCCGGCTCGCCGACCTCTTGGTCTTCGACCCGCAGCACCTCCGGCCCGCCATGCGCATGAATCCGAACGACACTCGTCACTGTTCGCCTCCTGCAACCTTCTGCCGGCGGCGCCGAGCAAGAACGTTGAACACCTCGACCACCGCCGCAAATGCCATGGAAAAGTAGATGTAGCCGCGCGGGATATGGAAACCCAAACCATCGGCGATGAGCGCCACGCCGATCAGAAGCAGGAATGCGAGCGCCAGCATTTTGGTGGTCGGATTGTGCTTGATGAACTCGGCGATCGGTCCCGACGCGGCATACATGACCGCGATCGCCACGATGACAGCGGCGATCATCACCTCGACATGTTCAGCCATCCCGATCGCGGTAATGATGGAATCGACGGAAAACACCATATCGATGATCAGCACTTGGGCGATGATTCCGCCGAAAGACGCGGTCTTGGCTTCGGCAAGCGTCGCCGTCTCATGCTCGATCTCGGCATGGATCTCATGCGTCGCCTTGTAGATCAGGAAAAGGCCGCCAGCGATCAAAATGAGATCGCGCCATGACACCTCCTGCCCAAACGCGGTGAAGACCGGCGCCGTGAGGCCAATCAGCCACGACAGGACGAGAAGTAGCAGGATGCGGAAGACGAGCGCCAGAAGAAGCCCGATCTGGCGCGCCTTTTTCGCCTGTTCCTCCGGCAGTCGGCTGACGACGACCGAAATGAAGACGATGTTGTCGATGCCAAGCACGATCTCCATGACGCAAAGCGTCAGGAAACTCGCCCACACCTGCGGATCCGACAATAGCTCCATGGCCTCAGCTGCCCGAGGCTAGAAACGTGCAAGGAGCTGCTGAACCCCAGCGACACCGAGAAGGTAGAAGCTCGTGACGAGCAGCAGCATCTCGACCGTTGAGTTCTGATCGAAACCGGTCGCGATCAAAATGCCGGCGCAGATCATCCAAAGCACCATCATCAAGAGCGTGAGCCAGCGCCATTTTGTAACGCGCACGGGATGCACGAAATTGACCGGAAGAAATGTGCCGACAGCGAGGAGTACCGTCACCATAAAGGTCACGAAAGGATGCGGCTGCAAAGCGAAGAGGACGAAGACGGCGAGGTTCCACGCGGCCGGGAAGCCTCTGAACGAATTGTCCGGCTCCTTCATCCGCGTGTCGGCGAAATAAAGCGCGCCGGTGATCGCCACGATCATCGCGGCCAGAATGCCGAAAAAGGTTCCGAGCCCGCAGCCGCTCGCCAGGATGATGGCCGGCACGAAGACGTAGGTCGTGTAATCGATGACGAAATCGAGGGCACTGCCGTCCCACCGCGGCAGGCGCGAGCCCACCTGGTAGCGGCGCGCGATCGGCCCGTCGAGCGCATCGACGATGAGCGCGATCCCAAGCCACACGAATGCGGCACGCCATTCGCCGCGCGCAGCCGCAAGTGTCGCAAGCAGCGCCAGCGCTGCTCCGCTCGCCGTCAATAGATGGATGGCGAAGAGCGACGCGGCGGCGCGTAAATGCTCCAGTTGCTGCCCGAGCTGCAAATCCCTAGACCCCGTCAACATAGTGGCTCCTCATGCCGCTTTTAGCGTCAAAACGCCAGCCCTCCGGCAAGGGCAAAAAGATCCACCGGCTGTCTGCCGGCGAGGCATTGGCCCGGTTGCGGCAAACGATGCAAGCTTTTTGCGTCACGCAGAGATTCTTTTCCTCGTTGTGGTCTTTGCTTGCGCTCCCGCAAGAGGCCATATGCCTGGAAACGCAACCCATAGGGCAATAAATGCTCGGCAGACAATCTGGTTCGGGCGAAGATATGGCAGGATTAAGAATGAAGCCACGCGACGATTTCGAAATCTGCATCGTCGGAGGCGGTGCCACCGGCTGGGCCGCAGCGCTCGCGGCGGCAGAAGCCGGACGCACCACTGCCATCATCGCTCCACCTGCGACCTTCCCCATCGGACGCACCGCCGCGCTTTTTGCTGGCTCGATCGAGCTTCTGGAACAGTTCGGTGCCATGCCTGATCTCGTCTCGGCCGCCGCACCTTTGCAGGCTATGCGGCTCATCGACGACACCGGACGGCTCATCCGTGCACCCGAAGTGACGTTCTATGCCGGCGAGATCGGCTTGAACGTTTTTGGCTACAACATCCCCAATCGCCGCCTCGTCGAAGCGCTGTCCGAACGCGCGCGCAACAGCCGCTACATCACCATTTTCGAGGATACCGCCAGCGAACTGAGCTTCCAGCCCGACTGCGTCCACATCACCACCGGGCGCGGCACCTTGTTGAAGAGTGACCTCGTGGTGGGTGCCGACGGCGCGCGCTCTCTCGTTCGAGACAAAACCGGCATAGCGGTGAGACGTTGGCGCTATGCCCAATCGGCGTTGGTGACGACCTTGTCCGTCACTCAACCGCACCATTCTGTGTCGACGGAGTTCCACACGGATCGTGGCCCGTTCACCCTCGTCCCGATGCAGGGCAACAATGTCAGCCTGGTCTGGGTCGAACGACCGCGCGAAGCCAGCCTTCTCTGCGAGATTCCTGAGGAAGAGTTCGCACGGCGTGCCGAACGCTCCGCGCATTCGCTGCTGGGGGCCATGCAGGTCACCTCGCCTCGCGTGAGCTATCCTCTGTCCGCCGGACTCGCCGACCGTTTCGCCTCCGGGCGCGCGCTTCTGATCGGCGAGGCCGCGCATATTTTCCCCCCAATCGGCGCTCAGGGTCTCAATCTCGGCCTGCGCGACGTCGAGGCTCTCAAAACGGTCCTGTCGCTCAATCGCAACCGGCTCGACGAAGGTACGGCCACAGAGTTTCACCGCCTGCGCCAGATCGATGTTCGCAGTCGTACGCTTGCCGTCGATCTTCTGAACCGATCGCTGTTGACCGGGCTTCTGCCGGTCCAGGCATTGCGCGCGATCGCGCTCTCGGCAGCCGGCGGCTTTGCACCTTTCCGACGCTTTCTAATGCAGCAGGGTCTTGCGAAAACGTTCCAGGGTCTCTGAGGCCTAGGATCCGAAAGGATCGAGCGGCAAAAGGCCCGTGGTAACGAGATAAAGAACGACGCTCAGAGTGACCACGGAGGCCGCGGTTCCGAGCAGGATGCCCGACGAGCCTTCCAGCACGTAGGTGCGATACTGCGCCGCGATCACATAGATCGTGGCGGCAGGCGGCAGTGCTGCCATCAAAACCCCGGTCTGGATCCAGACCGGGTCGAACCCACCGATCCAGGTGAGGAGAAGATAAGCGATCAACGGGTGCACGAGGAGCTTGATCGCGATCAGAAACGGCAGTTCTCCCGGCACACGCCGCAGGGGTCGCAGGCCAACCGTGACGCCGAGGGCGAAGAGCGCGCAGGGCGCGGCAGATCCGCCCAGGAGCGACAGGAACCGCTCGAGCGGCGCAGGAAGCCCAACGCCGATGAAAGCGGCGAGAACACCCGCGAGCGTCGCAAGGATAAAAGGATGCAGGAGCACTTTGCGGGGAATCGACTTCAAGATTGAGCCGATCGGCTGATGACTGGCCCCGCTCATCGCCATCATAAGGGGCGCCAGCGTGAAGACGAGGGTCACGTCGAAGCTGAAGATCAGCGCGGCCGGCGCGGCTGCCTGCGGCCCGAGGGCAACGATCGCCAAGGGCGCACCCATATAACCGACATTGCCGTAGCCACCGACAAGGCCCTGGACGGTCGCCTCCGGAATGCGTCCGTCGTTCTTGAGCACCGCAAACGCGAAGGCGAAAGCAAACGCGGTATAGGTCGCAAAGGTGGTCGCAAATATGAAGCTGCCATTCGTCAGTTCTTCGATCGGCGTCTTCGACAGCACCTCGAAGAAGAGCGCCGGGAGCGCGAAATAGATCACGTAGAGGTTCAGCCAGGCGAGCGCCTTCTCGTCCTCGTGCCAGATGCGGCCGGCGACGAAACCGAGAAGGATCAAACCGAAGAACGGCAGGGCAAGGCCCACGACATCACTCATCCTGAACCGGCGCTTTCCTTCTTCATGGGTGACAGACGACGGGTCGGCTCGTGTTGCATCCAAGTGCGAGCTTCGCTAAGCGGTCCGCCGACCCTGCGGGCTAGATGGTTGGACCCATCTCGTCAATTGACGCAGGCTTCCGCGGGCAAGCCATGACCTCCGGCCGATCATTGTCACCAACACGCCGCGCACGCTACTTCGCCGAGTACGCGCTCATGCGTCTCGTCGCTGTAGTCCTGCGATCGTTACCGATCGATCTTGCGTCGAGCATGATGGGCCGCGCCTGGAGTTTGATCGGGCCTTGGACCCATCGGCATCCGCGGGTGATGCACAATCTTGCCATCGCCTTTCCTGAGAAGAGCGAATCGGAACGCGAGGAGATCGCCCGCCAGCAATGGGACAATTTGGGGCGGACTTTCGCCGAAAGCTTTCTCATCGACCGCATCGTTGCGAGCGACCGCGTAACGATCGACATCGACCCGAAGCTGCGTCAGAGCTTCGTCGACCGCGGGGCGGGCCTGCTCGTCGTCGGCCTCCATTCGGCCAATTGGGAGATCGCGTCGATCGCCATTCCCAAAGAGCTCAATGGGATCGGGCTCTACCAAAGGCTCAAGAACCCCTACTCCGACGCTTACGTCACGAGCTTGCGGTCGAACGTGTTTCCGGGCGGTCTTATCGCGAAAGCCAAGTCCACACCGAAACGCGTGATGGCCCATGTGCGTGCCGGCGGCGCCGTCGCGCTCCTCGGTGATCAGCGTGAGGCGAAAGGCATCAACGTCACCGTCTTCGGCAAAGAGACAACGGCCAATCCTTTTCCGGCGATGGTGGCACGTCGTTTGCATAATCCTGTGGTGGCTGGCCGCGTCCTTCGAGGCGAAGGTGCACGCTTCATCGTTCAGGCGAAGCTGCTCGAATGCCCCCAGACTGGAAACCAGATGGAGGATGTGGCCGTATTTACTCAGACGATCCAGACACAGTTCGAAGCCTGGATCCGAGAGAGACCGGGAGAGTGGATGTGGGTTCACGACCGCTGGAAATCAGCCCGCACACGCAGTTGAGGTGCCTGACAGCGCGCCTTGACTTTCCCTCAGGATGCCCGATCTTCGAGCTGTTGGGTTGAACTTATGGACAACATGCGATCAGCCAAATTCAATATCGGTGACGTCGTCAAGCATCGCTTCCTGCCGTTCCGCGGGGTGATTTTCGACGTCGATCCCGTCTTCGACAACACAGACGAATGGTACGATGCCATCCCGGCCGAGATCCGGCCGTCGAAGGATCAGCCCTTCTATCATTTGCTGGCGGAGAACGCGGAGACCGAATACGTGGCCTATGTCTCCGAACAGAACCTCGTCCCGGACGATTCCGGCGAGCCCGTCCGTCATCCGCAGGTGACCGAGCTGTTCGCGTCGTTTGAAAACGGCCAATACCAAATGCGTGAGGCCATCAACTAGGCCCCGCGGTCTCGGCCTCCCGATTAAAGAGGTGGCAGACCGGGTATGTCGATGCCGAAAATGTCGAGCAAAAGCACCATATTGAGTGCCAGAACGATGATCGTTCCGGTGACGGCGATCACGCTGATCGAGCGTCGCGCAACGAACTGCCCCATGATGTCGCGGCTGGCGCTGAAATAGACGAGCGCAATCATCGGCACGGGCAGCGCGATCGACAGGATCACCTGGCTGATGACGAGTGCTTTCGTGGCGTTGATGCCGAGCGCGACGACGACAAAGGCCGGCAGCATGGTGACGAGGCGCCGGACCCAGATCGGAATACTGAAGCCGACGAATCCCTGCATGATCATCTGGCCCGCCATGGTTCCGACGACGGAGCTCGACACGCCCGACGCGATCAGAGAGATCAGGAACACTTCCGCCGCTGCCACGCCAAGAAGCGGGGTCAGTGTGTGATAGGCGGTCTCGATTTCCGCGACCTCGCTGTGACCGGCGTGAAAGGCGCTTGAGGCCATGACCACCATGGCCATGTTCACGAGCCCCGCCACTGCCAGGGCCAAAACCACTTCGCGATTGGAAAATCGAACGAGCTTGCGTCGATCTTGATCGTTGCTTGCCGGCGCGCGGTTCTGTGTCAGCCCCGAATGCAGATAGACGGCATGCGGCATGACGGTCGCGCCGATGATGCCGACGGAAATCAGCAGCGCCTCGCCGTCCGGCATCTCCGGTACAAAGACATGCAGACCAGCTGCCGCCCAATCGACGGGCGCGATGAACATCTCGATCAGGTAACAAAGCCCGATAAGGCCGACGAGCGAGCCGATGATGAGCTCCATCGGCCGAAAACCTCCTCGCTCGAAGAGTAAGATCGCCAGGGTAACGGCGGCCGTAATCCCCATTCCGACAAGGAGCGGCATGTCGAAGAGGAGCGCGAGCCCGATCGCTCCGCCGAGGAACTCGGCAAGGTCGGTCGCCATCGCGGCAATCTCGCTCACCACCCACATCACGAGAACGACCGGCAGCGGGAACCGGTCTCGGCAGAGTTCCGCAAGATTGCGCCCGGTGACGATGCCGAGCCGCGCAGACAAAGCCTGAAACAACATGGCGATCAGGTTCGCCATCAAGACGACCCATAGGAGCGTGTAGCCGAACTTCGCGCCTGCCTGGATGTTCGTGGCGAAATTGCCCGGGTCCATATAGGCGATCGAGGCGATCACCGCCGGGCCGGCAAAGACCATTCCAGAGAAAGGCCCACGACGCCTGCCCGCGAGGGTCTCGCGGATGGCAGTCGTCGTGCGGTCGGACAAAGAGGAAGAGCGAGGGGACGCGGTCACGCGGGGCTTCTTTTGCTGTATGGCGAGAAATGTAGCCCCGGCTAAATCGTTGTCAACTGCTGGTCGCCGACCGCTTTTCGATCCTTTGCGGCGAGCGACATTTCTCAAAAAGACAGAAGCCGATGCCGAACAAAAAAGGCCCCGGCGATGATGCCGGGGCCTTGAGACGTCTCATGAAGAGCCGGGCCTACTGACCGGAGCTCTGCTGCTGCTTCTCGATGAGCTGCTTGCGGGCCTGCTCGGCCTTGCGCTTCAACTCGTCCTGCAGCTTCTGCTGCTCGGCCTGCAGCTCTTTCGGGTCGATCGCTTCGCCCTCATAGGAGGCGGTGAAGCCCGACAGGCTCACGTCGAAATTGATCGGCTTGGCCTGCTGATTGAGCGTGGTGATGACGAGCTTGCTGCCGCGCTTCATGGAAGCGAGGAAATCGTCGTTCACTTCCGCTTCGGCGAAGCAGAGATTCGGGAAGCAGATCGAGTACTGAACCTTGGTGGGCTTGCCGCCGTCGATCTGAACCTGAAGCCCAGGCCGCAAGAGCATTCCCGGCGGCACGGCCGAAACCAGGAACTTTTTGCCTTCCGTCTCGCGCAACGAGACCGCTGCAAGCAGCTGCCCCGTGGCGGCACGACGTTCGCGTGTGACCACGCAGACCTGCTTTTTGTTCTGCGGGTTTTCGCTGCACAGCTTGACCCATTCCGGCTGCTGCTGCTGATCCTGGTTCGGCTGCTGGTCCTGCGCCCAGGCGGGCGAGACTGCAAGAACCAGGAGCAAGGGCGCCGCGACCTGCGCAATGGAACGCGACCGCCGCATCGCGGCCTGAAGAAATTGCATGGATGATCCTCGCACTGACTCGGCGCCCGTGGCGCCCTTTCATTCTGTCCGGGTTGGAAGACCTCAGAATGCGGCGACACCATGTCGGAGCCCCGCGGCCAACTCCATAGTCCGCAATTGCACGCTATGCCAGATTGGCGCAAGGTCCGATTCTCGCCCTTAAACGATAGACGATAACTGGAGAGCCATCCCAAATGGTGCCTTGCCCTCGCCTCTCGAGCGCGCTCGCGGCGCTGCTCTTGGGGTTTGTCGCGTCGATCCTCCCAGCCAGCGCTCAAGAACCCCAGCACGGGATCGCCATGCATGGCGATCCGGAGCTGCCGGCGGACTTCGATCACCTCCCCTATGCCAATCCAGAGGCCCCGCAGGGAGGGCGCATCGCCTACGCGATGGTGGGCAGTTTCGACAGCCTCAATCCCTTCATCCTCAAGGGAACGGCTCCGCGCGCTCTATGGGACGACGAATGGGGTAACAATCTCTGGGAAAGCCTGATGGTGCGAAACCGCGACGAGCCGTTTTCGCTCTATGGGCTGCTCGCCGAAAACGTCACCGTCCCCGATGATCGCTCGTGGATTTCGTTTTCCATACGTCCGGAAGCGAAATGGGCCGATGGCGCGCCGGTGACGACGGAGGACGTCGTCTATTCTTTCAACCTCCTGAAAGACCATGGGCGCCCAAAAACCTGGTATGCCATGGTGGCGGATGTCTCAGCCGAGAGCGAACGCACGGTGCGCTTCACCTTCAATGACGGCGCCAGCCGCGAATTGCCGCTTCTCGTCGCACTGCTGCCGATCTTCCCCAAACACGCCGTGTCGGAAGACGAGTTTTCGAGAAGCAGCCTCACGCCGCTTATGGGCTCCGGCCCCTACGAGGTCGCCGAAACCCGCCCTGGCACCTCTATCATCCTGAAAAAACGGGATGATTATTGGGGCGAGGATCTGCCGGTGAAGCGCGGCTTCGACAATTTCGACGAGATTCGGTTGGAGTATTTCCGCGACACCAACACCTATTTCGAAGCCTTCAAGAAGGGCCTCTTCGACTATCATCGGGAAAAGGATCCGAGCCGCTGGCAGACCGGCTATCGCTTCCCGGCGGTGGAACAGGGTCTGGTCAAGCTTGAGAAGTTCGACACCGGCATCCCGAAGGGGATGAACGGCTTCTTCATGAACACGCGGCGACCGGTTTTCGCCGACAAGCGCGTGCGCCAGGCGCTCGGCTATTTTCTCGACTTCAAATGGCTCAACGAAAACCTCTTCCTCGGCGCCTACGACCGCACCGCGAGTTATTTCGAGGGCTCTGAACTCTCGGCAATCGGTCGGCCCGCCTCCGAAGAGGAGAAAAAGCTCCTCGCCCCCTACCCCGAAGCGGTTCTCCCTTCCGTGATGGACGGCAGCTATCGTCCGCCCGAAGGCGACGGCAGCGGCCGCGACCGCGACAATTTCCGCAAGGGCCTCGCCTTGCTCGAACAGGCCGGCTGGGTGCGCCAGGGCGGCAAGATCGTCAACGAGAAGACGGGCGAACCCTTCGCATTCGAAATCCTGGTGATGACGCGCGAGGACGAGCGGTTGGCACTCGCCTATCAGAATGCGCTTGCACTCGTCGGCATCGTCGCCAACGTCCGCCAGGTGGATGCGAGCCAGTATTGGGAGCGGCTCAAATCGTTCGACTTCGACATGATCCGATACAATCTGGCATTCGCGTCTCTCTCGCCCGGTAGCGAACAATCCTTCCGCTGGTCGTCGGCGGCCGCAGAAAGCCCGGGAAGCTTCAATTTTTCCGGTGCCTCCGATCCCGCCATCGACGCGATGATCCAAAGCCTGTTGTCGGTGAGAGACCGAGAGACCTTCGTCGCCGCAGTCCGCGCGCTCGATCGCGTCCTCATTTCCGGCTTCTACGTCGTGCCGCTCTTTCATGCGCCCGCCGAGTGGGTCGCCTATTGGACGAGACTTTCCCATCCGCCGAAGGGGTCGCTCTACGGACCCGAGCCGACCACATGGTGGTCTTCCGAGGCCGAGCAGAATTGACGCTGGCCAGGCACGGGCCCCGCGCTAAGTTCCCCGTATGAGCGATGAACTCCCAGCGACCGACCGCCTTTCCGTAGATGTCATCTCAGACGTCATGTGCCCGTGGTGCTTCATCGGGAAAAGGCGCCTGGAAAAGGCCGCGAGCCAGAGCGAGATTCCGCTCGACATCCGCTGGCGTCCTTATCAGCTCGACCCGACCTTGCCGCCGGAAGGCAAGGATCGCAGCCTCTACCTTGCGGAGAAATTCGGCTCGGCTGAGAGAGCGCGCTCTCTCTATGTCGACGTGCGCGCAGCCGGGGCGCAGGAAGCGATTCCCTTCGATTTCGATGCGATCGAGGTGTCACCCAACACGCTCGACGCCCACCGCCTCATCCGCTGGTCGGCAAGCGCCGGTGTGCAGGACGCCATCGTAGAGGCGCTGTTCAACGCCTATTTCATCGAGGGTCGGCGTCTCAACGAGCCGGAGACGCTGACGGAGATCGCCGCCAAAGCTGGGATGGATCCCGACGTCATTGCCGAGCTCCTGGCAAGCGGCGCCGACCGCGATCTGGTCGAGGAGGAAATCGCCCTCGCCCGTCAGATGGGTGTGAGCGGCGTGCCGACCTTCATCGTCGGAAACCGCTATGTCGTCGTCGGCGCTCAGGCCCCTGACGTCCTCGTCGAGGCCTTCAATGCCGCGTTGGCGGCTTCGCACAACGCCAACGACAACGGGCCGGCTTAGGGAGCCGCCCAGGTCCGTTCCACACGGAATGGCGTCTAGGCGGGCTTTTGCTCGCGTGCGTCTTCTTGAAGCTCGAGAAGCGCGTGGCGGACGATCATCGTCGCAGCCTGGAGCGCGAGCGAAGCCATGATGGCTGCGACGATGAGATCCGGCCAGGCCGTCTGCGTTCCGAAGACACCGGCAGCCGCAACGAGCACGACGAGATTGCTGATCGCGTCATTGCGCGAACAAAGCCAGACGGAGCGCATATTGGCATCGCCCCCGCGATAGGCCCACAGAAGCGCGGCCACTCCGAGATTGGCGATAAGCGCGAGGAGCCCGACCCAGGACATCGTCAGGGGGTCCGGAGGAACCGCATTGAAGGCGTGCCATATGGTTGCAGTCACAATCCAGAGACCAAAAAGCCCCATGGTGGCGCCTTTCAAAAGCGCAGCCTTGGCGCGTACGGCCGGTGCCGACGCGACAACCATCAGACTGACGGCATAATTTCCCGCATCGCCGAGGAAATCGAGCGAATCGGCCTGCAGCGACAGAGACCCGGCGGCAAATCCCGCGCCTGCCTCCACGACGAACATCCCGGCATTGACGACAAGCGCGATCCAAAGAAGCCGGGCAAAACGTCCGTCATCACCGCGGATTGCGCTCCCACAGCATTCGTCCTGGCAGCAACCGCTCATTTCGGCCTCACATCCGATCCAACGAGCTGCTAGGCTGCACCCTCTAGCCACTATAGGGTCAAGAGCGTGACCGAGCCGTCGCTTCTCCGAATCGGCGATCTCGCTGCCGCAACGGGCACGAAGATCGTCACCATCCGCTATTACGAGAAAATCGGGCTTCTGCCCGCCCCGCCGCGCACGGGCGGAAATTATCGCGCCTATTCAACGACGCATCGGGAGCGGTTGAGCTTTATCAGGCGCTCTCGTGCTCTCGGCTTCACCCTCGACGAGATCCGGGAACTCCTCGAACTATCAGCGGATACCGAGCGCGACTGCGCCGCCGTCGACCGGCTGGTCACCTCGCACCTTGTCGAGGTGGAGGACAAGATCGCTGACCTTCAGCGTCTCGCGAGCGAGCTCCGACGGATGAAGGAGAGCTGCCGGGGCGGCACGATCGACGACTGCCGCATCATCGAGGCGCTCTCCTCGCAGCCAACGTTGCCCTAAGCGGCTTTCTGCGCCCCTTCCTCGGCAATCTTGGCAAGACGCGTCAGCAGGGACGCCGTGCCTTTCAGGCGGTCTTCAGGCCGCGGCCAATCGCGGGACAGAACGATACGCTGGTCGGGGCGGATTTTCGCCATCGAGCCCTGCTCGCCGATATAGCGCACGAGGCCACCGGGATTTGCGAACTCGTTGTTGCGGAAGGCAATCACCACGCCCTTCGGACCGGCATCGACCTTCTCCACATGGGCTCTGCGGCAGAGCGACTTCACGTAGACGACCTTCAAAAGATGATCGACCTCGTCCGGCAACGGCCCGAAGCGATCGATCATTTCTGCTCCAAAAGCATCGATATCGCCTGCATCTTCGAGGTCTGCCAGACGTCGATAAAGGCTCATGCGAAGCGTCAAATCTGGAACGTAAGTCTCTGGAATCATGACGGCCATGCCGATCGTAATCTGCGGAGACCATTTGCCCTCGCCGAGCTCCTCGTCGCCGGCCTTGAGGCTTGCCACGGCCTCTTCGAGCATTTGCTGGTAAAGCTCAAAACCGACCTCCTTGATATGGCCGGACTGCTCTTCGCCGAGAAGATTGCCGGCACCACGGATATCGAGATCGTGGCTGGCGAGCTGGAAGCCCGCGCCGAGCGAATCGAGCGATTGCAGCACCTTGAGGCGCCGCTCGGCCGTCGTCGTCATGGTCTTCTTCGCCGGTACGGTGAAATAGGCGTAGGCGCGGTTCTTGGACCGGCCGATGCGCCCGCGCAGCTGATAGAGCTGCGCCAGACCGAACATGTCGGCGCGATGGATGATGAGCGTGTTCGCGGTGGGAATATCGAGGCCCGATTCCACGATCGTCGTCGACAAGAGGACGTCGTACTGGCCGTCGTAGAAGGCGTTCATCACCTGATCGAGCTCGCTTGCCGCCATCTGGCCATGCGCGACCGCAACGCGCGCCTCCGGCAGGTTCTGCTCCAAGAACTCCTTCACTTCGGCGAGATCGGAAATCCGCGGCACGACATAGAAAGACTGCCCGCCGCGAAGTCTCTCCCGCAGGAGCGCCTCGCGAACGATCAGCGGATCGAAGGGCGAGATGAAGGTGCGCACCGCCAAACGGTCGACCGGTGGCGTCGCGATGATGGAGAGATCACGCACGCCGGTGAGCGCGAGCTGCAGGGTGCGCGGGATCGGTGTCGCCGTCAGCGTCAGGACGTGCACCGCCGAGCGCAGCTCCTTCAGACGTTCCTTATGCTTGACGCCAAAATGCTGCTCCTCGTCGACGATAACGAGGCCGAGATCGCGGAAATTGACCGATTTCGCGAGAAGCGCGTGCGTGCCGACGACGATATCGATGGTGCCGTCGGCGAGTCCCGCCTTGACCCGCGCTTTCTCTGCCGTGCCGACAAGCCTGGAAAGGCCGCCGATCTGCAGCGGCAATCCGCGAAAACGCTCGACGAAGGTTTTGTAGTGCTGCCGGGCGAGCAAGGTCGTCGGAACGACCACGGCCACCTGCTTGCCGCTGATCGCCGCGACGAACGCCGCCCTGAGCGCCACTTCGGTCTTGCCGAAACCGACATCGCCGCAGACCAGCCGGTCCATCGGCATACCCGAGCCGAGATCGCCGATCGCGGCCTCGATCGCGGCATCCTGGTCATCCGTTTCCTCGTAGGGAAAACGGGCCGCGAATTCTCCGTAGAGGCCCTCCGGTGCGACGAGCTTCTCGCCGTGACGGAGAAGCCGCGCGGCCGCCGTCTTGATGAGAGCATCGGCGATTTCACGGATGCGCTTCTTGAGACGCGCCTTGCGGTTCTGCCAGGCGACGCCGCCGAGCTTGTCGAGCGCGGTCTCAGAGCCTTCCGCACCATAGCGCGTCAGAAGATCGATATTTTCGACCGGGAGAAAGAGCTTGTCGCCACCCGCATAAACGAGCTGCAGGCAGTCGTGCGGCGCACCCGCCGCCTCGATCGTGACGAGACCGTCGAAACGCCCGATGCCGTGATCGACATGAACGACGAGATCGCCTTCCGAGAGGCTCGCGGCCTCGGTCAGAGCATCGGCTGCGCGTTTGCGCTTGCGTGCCGGGCGTACGAGACGGTCACCGAGCACGTCCTGATCGCCAATGAAAACGCTGTCGGGCGTCTCGAACCCGGTTTCGAGCGGCATCACGGCCATGCCGGTGATGCCTTTGGCGAGACCTTCCGTCTCAGACCAGGTTTCGACCGGCTGCAGCCGCTCCATGCCGTGGTCGCTCAGGACCTGGATGAGGCGGTCGCGCGCGCCGACGCTCCAGGTCGCAAGCACGATGCGTTTGCCGGCCCTTCGGCGATCGGCGACATGCGCGACGAGCGCGTCGAAGACATTGACGTCACCAGCCGCCCTTTCGGCGGCAAAGGTGCGGCCTGCCCGGCCCTCCACATCATAGACGGAGCCTGATTCGTCAGGTGATGCGAAAGGCGTCAGCTTCGCAGACGCATGATCGTCGACCTTCGCCTGCCATTCCTCGGGTGTCAGATAGAGGCTGTCGGGAGCCGCAGGCTTATAGGGCGCCGCGCCCGCAAGCTTCTGATCGGCGTTCTCTTTGCGCGCCTCGTAATGGTCGCCGATCTGCTCCCAACGATCCTTGAGCGTGTCTGCGGCCAGATGATCGACGGCGACCAATGTGTCGCCGGTATAATCGAGCACCGTCTCCAGCCTTTCATGGAAGAAGGCGAGCCAGTGCTCCATGCCGGCAAATCGCCGCCCGGCGCTGATTGCCTCGTAAAGCGGATCGTCGCTCGTCACCGCGCCGAAGGCTTCGCGATAGTTCTGGCGGAAACGCGCGACGACCTCGTCATCGAGGATGATTTCGCTCGCAGGCAGAAGGTCGAGCCGAGAAACCTGTCCGGTCGTGCGTTGATTCTCCGGATCGAAGGGGCGGATCGTCTCCAGCGTGTCGCCGAAGAAGTCGCAACGAATTGCGCCAGTATCCCCTGGGGCGAAAAGATCGACGATACCGCCGCGCACGGCGTACTCGCCAACCGCTCGCACCGTTGGCACGCGCTCAAAACCGTCGGCAGCCAGACGCGCGACCAGGCCCTCCATGGGCGTCACGTCACCGGCGCCAGCACTCCAGACGTGCCGCGCCACCCAATCATGCGGCGGGACACGCTGGATGACCGCATTGGCCGTCGTCAGGAGTATGAGCGGCGCCTTCGGACCGGCATCGACGAGCGCCTTCAGCGTCGCCATCCGGCGCGCCACGACGTCGGCGTTGGGCGAGACGCGATCGTACGGCAGGCAGTCCCAGGCCGGAAACGTCAGTCGTCGGATATCCGGCGCAAAGAAGCGCAGGCTTTCTTTCGCCATCTCCAGATGACGCGCGTCGCGTGCAACAAACGTGACCGGCAGGCGGCGCAGACGCACGAGATCGGCAAGGACGCGCCCCTCAAGCCCGTCCGGGACGCCGGACAGGGTAAGATGGCGGTTTTCCGCCAGAAGATCGCTCAGCCGCTCAGCGCTGGGGGATTTCGACATCCGAATTTCGTTCTCTTTTGTGGAAGGCAATCAATCCTGAAATCATCGCGCTCTGATGCTCGGCCGGCACCTCTTCGCGCCCGACGATCCAGCTGTAGAGAGCGAGATCCGGCAGTTCGAGAAGCCGCTCGAATTCCGCAAGTTGCTGCTCGTCAGCCGATCGCAAAACGCTGTCGCCATAGCGCCCGACGAGAAGGTCCAGCTCGCGCGTACCGCGGCGCCAGGCACGAAAATGGGCGCGTCGGCGCCGCTCTTCAAATTTTTCGTCTGCCATATCGGGTGTCACATTCCTTATGGGGCGGGAGCTCGCACCCTGCCAAGATTTATCCACTCAGACCAAGCGGGCAAGAGATGCATCTTGCCGCCACGCGCAGCGCAAGGCAGGAAGAGGTATGCGCCCCGCCCTTCTCGATCCGCTTTTTGCAGAGGCCGCCTCGCTGCCTGGGGTGGGACCGAAAGTGGAGAAGCTTCTCGCACGGGTGACCGGTGTGGCCGAGGGGCCACCTCTTGTGCGCGACCTGCTTTTCCATCTGCCGGTTTCAGCGATTGCGCGACAGCAGATCGCTAGCCTGGACGAGCTTCCACAGCAAGGCCATGTCGTCGTAACCGGCAAAGTGGAGCATCATGAAGCGCCGCGCCGGCATTCGCGCGCGCCTTATCGCGTCATTCTCGACGACGGCCGCGGCACCGTCGAGCTCATCTTTTTCAACATCCGCAGCCAGTGGATCGAAAAGATCCTGCCTCTCGGGGCGACCCGGACAGTTTCGGGGCGCATCGACTGGTTCGATTATCGCGCCCAGATCGTGCATCCGGAGGTGATGGAGCCGAACGCCGCCGACAAGATCCAGATGGTCGAGCCGATCTATCCGCTGACGGAAGGCCTGTCGTCCCGTGTCCTCGGCAAGATCGTACGGGCGGCGCTCGACAGGGCGCCGACATTGCCGGAATGGATCACCGCAGACCTGATCGCCCGCGAGAAATGGCCTTCTCTCACCGAAGCGCTCGCCGCGATGCACCGGCCGCAGGAGGCCGCGGCCCTCCTGCCCGAAGCACCTGCCTGGCGGCGCCTCGCCTTCGACGAATTGCTGGCAAGTCAGCTCGCTCTTGGGCTGGTGCGCCGAAACGCCCGCAAGACTGCCGGCAAAGCGCGTCAGTTCTCTGGCGAGCGCGCCGCAAAGTTGCACGAGCTCTTGCCCTTTGCTCTCACGCAGGCCCAGCAGGATGCCGTCACCCACATCCGCAAGGATCTTCGTTCGCCCGAGCGGATGCTGCGTCTCCTGCAAGGCGACGTCGGCTCCGGCAAGACGCTGGTCGCTCTCAACGCCATCCTCGATGTCAGCGAGGATGGCGGCCAATCCGCGTTGATGGCACCGACGGAGATCCTGGCTCGTCAGCATTTCGCGACGATCGCGCCCCTTGCCGAATCGATTGGCCTGACGACCGCGCTTTTCACCGGCAAGGATATCGCCGGCCGCGGCGAGAAGCTTGCAGCACTCGCAGCCGGCGACATCGATATCGCAATCGGCACGCATGCCCTCTTTCAGGAAAGCGTCGCCTTCAAGGATCTCGGTCTCGTCATCGTCGACGAGCAGCATCGCTTCGGCGTCCACCAGCGCATGCTTCTATCGGGCAAAGGGAGTGCGCCGGACCTCCTTGTCATGACGGCGACCCCGATCCCGCGCACGCTGGTCCTCACCTATTTCGGCGACATGGAAATTTCCGAGCTGCGCGAAAAGCCGGCTGGGCGGCGCCCGATCGATACCCGTGTCGCCTCCTCCGAACGGCTCTCGGAAGTCAAAGAGCGAATTCGTTCCGCCGTCGATAAAGGCGAAAAGGTCTACTGGGTCTGCCCGCTCGTCGAAGAATCGGAATCGCTCGACGTGGCGGCGGCCGAAGAGCGGTTTCGCGACCTCGAAAAGATGTTCGGATCACGGGCCCTGCTCCTCCACGGACGGATGAAGGCTGCCGAAAAGGCCGAGGCGATGCAGCGCTTCCGGGATGCGGGCGGCGCTGTCCTCGTGGCGACCACAGTGATCGAAGTCGGCGTCGACGTTCCGGATGCGTCCATCATCGTCATCGAGCATGCCGAACGTTTCGGCCTCGCCCAGCTTCATCAGCTGCGCGGCCGGGTCGGACGTGGCGACAAGCCCTCGAGCTGTCTCCTGCTCTACAAGCCGCCCTTGAGTGAAACGGCGCGCGAACGCCTCAAGGTCATGCGGGAAACGAATGACGGCTTCGTCATCGCCGAAGCGGACCTAAAACTTCGCGGCGAAGGCGATCTTCTCGGCACGCGCCAGTCCGGCATGCCGGGTTTCCGTCTCGCCCGGCCGGAATTCCACGGCGATCTCCTCTCCCTTGCCCGAGACGAGGCGAAGCTCATCCTCGCGCGCGAAGAAAAAGGCGGAGATGCGGGTCGCGAAGCGATCCGATGCCTTCTCTATCTCTTCGGCAGAGACGAGGCGATCCGGCTCATGCGCTCCGGCTGAGCACGTGATCGGAGGCAGTATGCCGGTGAGCTGCGGTGCCTATTCCGCCGCCTCTCTCTCATCATCCGCAGCTTCCTTCGCCTCGCGGGCGAGAGCCTTGGTCTTGCGCTGATATTCCGGAGCGACGAGGCCTGCGGAAATGACGAGCTTGGCGCCTTCCTCGACGGTCATATCGAGTAGGATGACATCCTGGCGCGGTACAATGAGCAGAAAACCAGAGGTCGGGTTTGGCGTCGTCGGCAGAAAGACGGCCATCGTATCGGTGTCGCTTTCTTTGAGACGGTCGGCGATTTCCCCCTTCGTGTCGGTGGCGATGAAGACCAACGCCCACAACCCGCGCCGAGGATACTCGATCAGCCCGACCTGCTGAAACGAGCGGCTCGATTGTGAAAGGGCCGTCTCAAAGATCTGCTTCAACGCCCGGTAGAGGTTGCGCACGAGGGGCATACGGTCGAGCAGAAGCTCGCCGTAGGCGACAATCGTGCGCCCGACCAGGTTGGCGGTCAGGAAGCCCAGCATCGTCAAAAGAAAAATGGCGACGATGAGCCCGAACCCCGGAACCGAGAACGGCAGATAATTGTCGGGATTGTAAGCGTGGGGGATGAGCGGCTTCACCCATCCGTCCACCCAGGCGACGAACGCCCAGGTGAGATAAAACGTGATGCCGATCGGCGCCGCAACGACGATACCGGTCAAGAAATAGTTGCGAAGCCTGAGCCCCGCTTTCGAGTGCCGCCGCTGCGGCTTTGCCCCCCGCTCTGCGTCCTCGGTTTCCATCCGCAATATCCCACTGGCGAAGGTGCCAGATCACCGATCATAACGCTCGTCGCGCCGGACTGCGCGCGAAAATTTTGGGCTCTATTCGACCGTCACAGACTTGGCGAGATTGCGCGGCTGGTCGACGTCGGTGCCCATAAAAACCGCGGTATGGTAGGCTAAAAGCTGCACTGGAACGGCATATACGATCGGTGCGATCGCTGCCGGCATACTCGGCAGGATGAGCGTCTTCATCGTATCGACAGACGCACTTCGGGCGCCCTCTTCGTCCGTCAGCAGAATGATTCGTCCGCCGCGTGCCGCAACCTCCTGCATGTTGGAGACGGTCTTGTCGAAGACCTTGTCGTAAGGCGCCACCACGATGACCGGCATCGTCTCATCGATGAGCGCGATCGGCCCGTGCTTCAGTTCGCCCGCCGCATAGCCTTCGGCATGAATATAGGAGATTTCCTTGAGCTTCAGAGCGCCTTCAAGTGCGAGCGGAAAGCTCTTGCCGCGGCCGAGATAGAGGACGTGCTTGACGCGCGACAGCTCCTTCGCCAGCCCTTCGATCTCGTCTTCGAGCTTGAGCGCCTGCGAAAGATGCCGCGGCATCTCGATTGCGGCCTGAACGAGCTGTTCCTCGTCTTCGCGTGAGAGATGTCCGCGCTGACGGCCGGCGCCGATCGCCAGCGCGAGGAGTGTCGTGAGCTGACAGGTGAACGCCTTCGTCGAGGCGACGCCGATCTCGGGTCCAGCCAATGTCGGCAGAATGTAATCCGCCTCGCGCGCGATCGTGGACGTCGGCACGTTGACGATCGCACCGATCTTCTGCCCGTGCTCGCGGCAGTAGCGGAGCGAAGCGAGCGTGTCGGCCGTCTCACCCGATTGCGAGATGAAGAGCGACAGCCCGTTGGCGCCGAGGGGAACCTCCCGGTAGCGAAACTCCGAAGCGATATCGAGATCGACAGGCAGGCGAGCCAACTGCTCAAACCAATATTGGCCGACAAGCGCCGCGTAAAACGCCGTTCCGCAGGCCGACATGGCGAGACGGTCGAGCCCCGCAAAATCAATCTCGGCTCCCTCCGGCAGCGCCACACGGCGTTCCGCGAAATCCACGTAATGGCCGAGAGTATGCGCCACGACTTCGGGCTGCTCATAGATCTCCTTGAGCATGAAATGACGATGATTGCCCTTGTCGACCATGAGATTCGAGGCGACGAAGTGCGAAACCGGCCGCCGTGCTTCGACACCGTTCTCGTCGTAGATGCTCACGCTCTTGCGGCGTACGACCGCCCAATCGCCGTCTTCGAGATAGGTGATCCGGTTAGTGAACGGCGCAAGCGCGATGGCATCGGAGCCGAGATACATCTCACCATCGCCGTAGCCGATGGCAAGCGGGCTGCCCCGGCGTGCCGCGATGAGAAGGTCGTCCTCATGTGCGAAGAGGATCGCGAGAGCGAAAGCGCCCTCGAGTTTCGCCAGCGTCTCCGCTGCGGCCGCCACGGGATCGAGCCCACGGGCGAGTGCCAGAGTGATGAGATGCGCGACGACTTCCGTGTCGGTATCGGTCTGCAGCGTCCGTCCCGCAGCCCGGATCTCCGCCCGCAATTCCTGAAAATTTTCGATGATGCCGTTGTGGACGACGGCGACGCTTTCCGTTGCATGGGGATGTGCGTTGACTTCCGTCGGCGCGCCGTGCGTCGCCCAGCGCGTATGGCCGATGCCGATCAAACCGGAAAGCGGATGCTCATGCAGGCGGTTCTCGAGATTGACGAGCTTTCCCTTGGCGCGCTCGCGCGTGAGCTTCTTGTTCTCCAGCGTCGCGACACCTGCCGAATCGTATCCGCGGTATTCGAGCCGCTTGAGCGCATCCAACAGCCGCGGCGCGACTGGGGTCGTTCCGACGATTCCGACAATGCCACACATATTCAGAGATACTCCCGTTCCATCGGCGCGATCATGCCGAAGCTGTCCGCACCGAGGAAATCAATTGCCATGACACAGTGTGACGCAAACGCCCTGCATGCGGGTAAGCGGCGTCACTTTTTTTCGTGGCGCGCCCGAAAGGATTTCGCCCAGCCCGGCTTCTCCACCTGTCGGCCGCGTGCAATTGCGAGCGCATCCGGCGCGACGTCATCGGTAACCACACTGCCGGACCCGACATAAGCACCGTCGCCGATGGCGAGCGGCGCGATAAGGGACGAGTTGGAACCAATGAACGCGCCCTTTCCGATCTCCGTGCGAAATTTGCCGAAGCCGTCGTAATTGCAGGTGATGGTCCCGGCCCCGATATTGGTGCCCGCACCGACGGAAGCATCGCCGAGATAGGTCAGATGGTTGACCTTTGCACCATCGCCCAGCGTGGTTGCCTTCACCTCGCAGAAATTCCCGACCTTCGCTTTCGCACCGACATCCGCTCCAGGCCGCAAGCGGGCAAACGGCCCGATCTCCGCTCCAGATTTTACGACACAGCCTTCAAGATGCGAAAAGCCATGGACCCTGACCCCGTCTTCAACGCGAACCCCAGGGCCGAAGAAGACGTTCGGCTCGACGGTCACGTCGCGACCGAGCATGGTATCGTAAGAAAAGAACACCGTCTCCGGCGCAACGAGGCTGACGCCCTCCATCATAGCCTGTCGGCGACGGGCGCTTTGGAAGCGCGCTTCTGCCTCGGCAAGCTGCACCCTGTCGTTGACGCCGAAGACCTCATCGAAGGCGATCTCGGCCGCTTTGACTGTAAGGCCTCTCTGATTGGCGATCGCAACCGCATCCGTCAGATAGAACTCGCCCTGCGCGTTGTCGCTATCGATCGCCTCGAGCAAGGAGAGCATGTCGGCCGCACGGAACGCCATCAGACCCGCATTGCAGAACCCGATCTTCTTCTCCTCCGGTGAGGCATCCTTGTCTTCGCGAATCGCGAGAAGGCGGCCCTCTTCGGTGATGAGCCTGCCGTACCCAGCAGGAGACGGCGGGCGCATGCCGGCAACGGCGAGCGCAGCGCCCTTATCGATAAGACCGGCGAGACAGGAAATCGTCTCAACCGTCACGAAAGGCGTGTCTCCGAAGAGGACGAGCACCACGCCGTCCGCGCGCTCCAGAAGCGGACGCGCCTGCATGACGGCGTGCCCCGTCCCGCGTCTCTCCCCCTGCACAAAGACTTCGGCTTGCGGCGTTTCTTTGGTGACCAGGGCCTGGACAGAATCGTGTCCCGGCCCGACGACCACACCGAGATGCGCCGCCCCGGCCGCCTGGGCCGCGCGCATCACAAAGGCCAGCATCGGAAGTCCGCCGATCGGGTGCAGGACTTTCGGATAGGCCGAGCGCATGCGGGTGCCCTCGCCCGCAGCCAGAATGATGGTCGTAAGCTGAGACATATGTCCCTTTCCTATGCAGCGTCGCTTGCGGAGCCGCAGCTTGCGCAAATTCTGTCAGCCCGTTAGCGCAGGTATGTCGAAGCCGAAAGCCCCTCCGAACCGATGCAAGCTTCCTCAGACCGCCTGCGCGACATCACGCTTTTGGCGCTGATGCCGCTCTTCTTCTCTTCCAATCTCGTGATCGGACGCGCGGCGGTGAGCACGGTGGAGCCGTTCACCCTCGCCTTTTTGCGCTGGACGGTAGCGTTTCTTCTACTTCTTCCGCTTGCCGCCTCCGGATTGCGGCAGCATCGCAAGACCCTTCTGGAAAACTGGCGCCTGCTTCTTGTGCTGGGCTTTCTCGGCATGGGTGTCTGCGGGGCGATCGTCTATCTCGCTCTCCGCCACACCAACGCCACCAACGCGACGCTGATCTACACCTCGTCCGGCGTGATGATCCTGGTGCTGGAGTGGCTGTTTCGCGGCAAGCGCATTGCCCTGCGCCAGGCACTCGGCGTGGCGCTCGCATTCATCGGCGTTGCCGTCATCGTGCTGCGCGGAGATCTCGGCCGGCTCATCGCTCTCGAACTCAATGCGGGTGATCTGTTGATCGCACTGTGCGCCTTCTCCTGGGCTGTCTATTCGGTCCTCTTGCGTCGCGGCTCACTTCATACCGTTCCGACCTTGCCGCTTTTTACAGCCATCGTGGCGGCCGGCGCGCTCGTTTTGCTGCCGTTTTTTGCGGTGGAAGCCGTCGTGCGCGAGGCCTTTCCCTCAACTCTTGCCGCATGGCTGTCGATCGCAGGTCTTGCTTTCATCTCCTCGGTTCTCGCCTTTCTCTCCTACCAGCACGGCGTCAAAGTGTTCGGACCAGGCGTCACCGGCATGTTCCTCTACCTGCTACCGCCCTATGGGGTCTTGCTCGCGATGATCTTCCTGGGAGAGGAATTTCACACCTATCATGCGCTCGGGCTGGCCCTTGTTCTGCCTGGCTTGATGCTCGCAACGCTGCCGTCCACATGGCCGCGGCCGTGGCTTAGCATTCGGCGGTGGGCAAAACCCCGGCATACGGGGCACTCCTGAACCAAAACGGCTTGACCCGCACCGGCCGCTTCCATAGGGTCCGCCCGCGCTGAGAGCCCTTAGCTCAGCCGGTAGAGCAACTGACTTTTAATCAGTAGGTCGTGGGTTCGAGTCCCACAGGGCTCACCATTGCTTATTTGTCCGACTAGGCGACATGGGTAGGAGATCGCACCTCAGACACAGGTGACGACCCTCGACCCACTCGTCTCCTGCGACCCGAGAGCCAGGAGAGCGCCGCCAGCGTCGGATCACATACTTGTGTAGATGCGTCAGGCCACGGCCTTCAAGGTCACCCTACGTCTATTTGGTAACCCCTACACCGGAATCGGTACTCGACTGTTTGCTTTTCTGACGGCAGGAATTATGTCATCGCCGGAAGTGAGCGCACCGAACTAGCGCCTGCATTCGAACTGGTAGCTCCTAGATGATCGATTTTCGCCTTCCCACCCCGGCAACGGGGCGTCGCACCTTTCCTATGCGCGCCGCACTCGCATTGGCACTGGCGCTCGCACCTGCCCCGCTATTGGCTCAGGGAGCACCGGGGGCCGGCGCTCCGCCGGCGGTCAATGTCGAGCAGGTTCGCCTGGGTGACGTGACCGAGCAGCAGGTCTTCACTGGCCGGATCGAAGCAGCAGAAAGCGTCGAAATCCGGGCGCGCGTGCAAGGATATCTCGGAGCCCGTCAATTCGAGGAAGGCGCCGAGGTGGAAAAAGGCCAGGTGCTCTTCACCATCGATGCGGCACCTTACGAAGCGGCGGTTTCCCAAGCCGAAGCGGCCGTCCAGAATGCGCGTGCTGCACTTGAGCTCGCAAATCTCAGCTACGAGCGCCAGCAGACGCTCCGGGAGCGCAACACCGGCTCGCAGGCGTCACTCGACGAAGCGCGCGCCAACCGAGATCAGGCTGAGGCCACGCTTCGCCAGAACGAGGCCTCTCTCAAACTGTCGCAGCTCGATCTGGGTTACACGAAAATCACGGCCCCGATCAGCGGGCGCATCGGCGTCGCGGCCTTCTCGGAAGGTGCTTTCATCGGGCCCGATAGCGGCGCCCTTGCGCGAATCGTGCAGCAAGACCCGATGCGCGTCGCCTTTCCCGTGCCGCAGCGCCGTTTGATCAATATCGGTCAGACAGAGCAGCAACGGAACGAGGTCGTCATCAAACTGCGTCTCGCCGATGGCAGCATCTACGACCAAGAGGGCGAGATCCTCTTCACCAACATCGAAGCGAACGAGGGCACGGATTCGGTGATGGTGCGGGCGAGCGTCGCCAATCCGGACCGAGTTTTGTACGACAAGCAGCTCGTCGATGTGATCGTCGCCGCACGCGAGCCCGAAGAGAAACTCCTGATGCCGCAATCGGCCATGCTCATCGATCAGCAGGGCACCTACACCCTCGTCGTCAACGACGAGAACAAGGTCGAGCAGCGTCGCATCGAAACGGGGGAGCAGCGTGGTCCGGCGGTGGTCGTCACCGATGGCCTGAAGGCCGGTGACAGGGTGATCGTCGCCGGTCAGCAGAAGGCGCAGCCGGGCATGGAGGTCGCCCCGCAGGACGTCACCCCGAAGGAGCAGGCGACGAACGCAGCTCCTTCGACGAACCAGTAAGCCGCATTGCGTGATACTTTGAAGGCCCACACGGCATGATCTTTGACGTCTTCATCCGCCGGCCGCGACTGGCCTTCGTCATCTCGATCCTGATCACGCTGGTCGGGCTCATCTCGATCGCGGTGATTCCGGTCGCCCAATATCCGGACATCGCGCCTCCGACCATCAGCGTCTCCACGCAATATATCGGCGCAAGTGCCGAGACCGTCGAACAGGCCATCGCACAGCCCCTCGAAAGCGCCATCAACGGCGTCGAGGACATGCGCTACATGAAATCGACGTCGAGCTCAGACGGTTCTTATGAGCTCAACGTCACTTTCGAGCTCGGCACCGATCCCGACGTTGCCGCCATCAACGTGCAAAACCGCGTCGCTCAGGTCGAAAGCCAGCTGCCGGCGGAAGTGCGTTCGGTCGGCATCAACGTGGCGCGCGCCTCGCAAGACCAGCTCCAGGTTTTCCTTTTCTATTCGCCGGATGATCGCTTCGACGAATTGTTCATTGCGAACTTCGTCGGCCTCAACGTCATCGACGAGCTGAAGCGCGTCAACGGCGTCGGCAACGTTCAGGTTTTTGGCGAGCGCGATTACGCGATGCGGATCTGGCTTGATCCGCAAAAGCTCAGCAATCTGGAACTGACACCGGCCGATATTGCTGCTGCGGTCGAATCGCAGAACGTGCAGGCGGCCGCCGGCAAGCTCGGCGCGGCTCCCCTCGTCGACGCACAGCGGCTCGAGCTGACGATCAATACCAAGGGTCGCCTGAGCGACGCGGAGGAGTTTCGCAACATCATCCTCCGCTCCAACCCGGACGGCTCCGTCGTACGTTTGGGCGATGTTGCACGCGTCGAGCTTGCGTCCGAAAACTACGGTGTCATTGCCCGTTTTAACGGCAAGCCGATGGCCGCCGTCGCCACCTATCTCTCCCCTGGCGCCAATGCGGTGACGGTCGCAACAAACGTCACGAAGCGGCTCGAAGAGCTGTCGGAACGCTTCCCCGAGGGGCTCGAGTACCAATACATCTACAATGCGTCCGACTTCGTCGGAGCGATGATCGAGAAGGTCGTCTCGACCCTGATCGAGGCCTTCGTTCTCGTTGCGATCGTCGTGTTTATCTTCATCGGACGTTTCCGAGCGACCCTCATTCCGATGATCGCCGTGCCGGTTGCCATCATCGGCGCACTGGCGATCATGTATGCCTTCGGCTACAGCGCCAACACGATCTCACTTCTCGCTCTCGTGCTCGCCATCGGTATCGTTGTCGACGACGCCATCATCGTCGTGGAGAACGTCGAACGCGTGATGGAGGAGGACCCGCATCTCTCGCCGAATGAGGCCACTCATAAGGCAATGAGCGAAATCGTCGGGCCGATCGTCGCCATCACTCTTGTGCTGTTGTCGGTGTTCGTTCCGGTCGCCTTCTTGCCGGGCTCCTCGGGCGCCCTCTTCCGCCAGTTTGCCGTCGCCATTTCAGCGGCCATGGTGATTTCGGCCATCAACGCGCTGACCTTGTCGCCGGCGCTGTGCGCACTCTTCCTCCGCACGGGCGAACCGATCCGGATCATGCGCGGCATCACCCATGCCGTCGACAAGGTCGGTCATGGCTATGCCTGGATCATCAGCAAGCTGATGCGGGTTTCCGTGGTGTCGCTCGTCATCCTCGCCGCTCTCGGCGCGGCGACGGGCTACATGTTCTTGCGTACGCCAGCCGGCTTTCTCCCGAATGAAGACAAGGGCTTCGTCATTGTCATCATGAACCTGCCGCCGGGAGCATCGCTGAACCGCACGGATATCGCAGCGAAGAAGGCTGAAGCCATCATCAGTCAGGATCCGGGTGTGGAGAGCATCGGCACCGTCCTTGGCTTCGATCTCCTGGGCGGCGGCGCGGCCTCGAATGCCGGCCTCATGTTCCTGCGCTTGAAGCCATACGACGAGCGCACGTCCCCCGACCTTGCAATCGGCTCCGTCATTGGCCGGCTCTATGGTGGTCTGTCGACGATTCCGGACGCTCAGTTCATCCCTCTGCAGCCGCCGGCAATTTCAGGCGTGGGCTCTTTCGGCGGTTTCGAGTTCGTGCTCGAAGCTCTTCAGGGACAGGAACCCTCAGAGCTTGCGGCCGTGATGCGTGGCCTCCTCGTCCAGGCCAACCAGGAGCCGCAACTGACCCGCGTCTACGCGAACTTTGAAGCCGAGACGCCCCAGATCCGCCTCGATATCGATCGCACGAAGGCGCAGACGCTCGGCGTGCCGATCAACGAGATCTTCGCCGCCCTGCAATCCACCTTCGGCGGGTACTATATCAACGATTTCAACCTCTTCGGCCGCACCTGGACGGTCCGCATGCAGGCGGAAAAAGAATTCCGCACGTCGATCGACGACATCTATGACATCGAAGTGCGCAACAAGTCAGGCGAGATGGTGCCGCTTTCCACCTTCGCACGCGCCGAACTGACCGTCGGCCCACGCAGCCTGACGCGCTACAACAACTATCGCTCCGTCTCCATCCAGGGCTCCCCCGCACCAGGCTTTGGCGACGGTGATGCGACCGATGCCATGGAGCAGGTGGCGAAATCCCTGCCGAGTGGCTACAGCTATGAATGGACGGGCCAGGCGCTCGAACAGAAGCAATCGGCAGGACAGACACCGATTGTCCTTGGCGCGGCAGTTGTCTTTGCCTTCTTGTTCCTGGTCGCGCTCTACGAAAGCTGGAACGTCCCGATCCCGGTGCTGCTGTCGACGATCAGCGCTATGTTCGGTGCCATATTCGCGATCTGGTGGGTTGGCGCCAACTTCAGCCTCTATGCGCAGATCGGCGTTGTCGTTCTGATCGCGCTATCAGCGAAGAACGCCATCCTGATCAACGCATTCGCGCTCGAACAACGCGAGTTCGGTATGGATCTGCACGACGCCGCCGTCGAAGGCGCACGGTTGCGTTTCCGCCCGGTGATGATGACGAGCTTCGCCTTTATCGCCGGTCTCGTCCCGCTGGTCCGGGCAACCGGGCCTGGGGCAGGATCCATGCACGCGGTGGGTATTCCGGTCTTCGCCGGCATGATCGGTGCCGCGACGATCGGCATCTTCCTGATCCCGCTCCTCTTCGGCGTCTTCCAATGGATGCGCGAAAAGACCGGCTGGAAGCCGCATCATCCGCCGGCGTCCGAACGGGGCGAGGAAAGCCAGGCGCCTGCCGAATAAAGCCGAATAAGATGATCGCGGGGCTTCTCAGCCCGCGATCTGATCTTTTAGACATCGCTTAGACAAGTAACGTCGGCGCTTAGCCGGTAGCCTCAGCGGCCTGCAGCCTGGCCGCCGACCGTACGTCTCTCACGTCTCTCTTGCGGATCTGGAAGGGCTGAAAGGGGCCATTGAGCACAAGGCCCTTCGCCTCGTCGCGATGTGCGAGCCCCTCCTCGACAAGCCCGTCCATCACCCAATTGGGGAGCGCGCTCCGAGGCGTTTGCGCGTAAAGCTCGAGCAGGATTGTCTGGTAGAGGGACGTTTCCGTCATTGCGCCAAGGCCTCTGCTATGTCGTGGGAACGCAGAACAACGCAACTGACTGCTTCCAGAATAGCTGAGTCGGCTTTGAGATCGTATCCTCTCGAAAACGCAGCCTGAGCCTCCCCCCGCGCAGCACGACCTCATGTTCTGCGGCGCCGCGAGATGGATTCACGCCGAAGTGAAGAGGCGCGTATCAGCAAGCTCGTGGCTGTGGAGACGCAGCCAAAGCCCAGCCGGCGGAGGCTTTCGGCAGAGCCGCGAGCATCCAACTTCTTAACGACAACCACATCTTCACGGAACTGAACGACGGGTTAACGAATTGTCCTGTCGAAGTTCTTGGAGAGGTGCAATCCCATGTTCAGTCTGAAAGCAGGCTGGGGGCGAAACCTGGCAGTTGCTGCAACAGGCGTTCTGGCGACGGTGCTGATCGGCACGGTCCAGGTGAACTCGTTGAACGCACCTCTTCCAAAAACGCTTCCTCAGGCAGCTCCGAAATCCGACCGCCTCGATCTCGCCGCTTACCACCCTGAATCTCGGGCTCTCACGAAGGGCCAGGAAGATGCCGTGCGCGGCGCCGTCGAGACTTTTGTCTGGGGCCTCTCGAATAAGCAGCCGCAGGCTGTCTGGCGCTTTGCGACGGAGTACGAGCAGGACCGTTTTGGAACCGAGGAAGCTGCCTACACGTTCTTTTCCAAGATCCATCCGCCTCTCGTCTATGCGAAGCGGCTGACGGTGGACAGCGTGACCCAAGATGGCGAGGCAACCATGGTGAAGACGTATGTGCGAGACCGCATTGGCTTGCAATGGTCCGCCGATTTTGCTCTCCTGCAGGATGACGCAGGCGACTGGAAAATTGTTGACTGCAAATTGAGGCCGGCTCCGGGAGAATTGATCTGATGCCGAAAGCACGTGCAAAAGCCATCGCCGTTCAGGCCGACAAGGAGGCCCGAAGCGCGCAGTTCTTCTGGTGGAGCTCTTTGGGTGCTGTAGCGGCAATCGCTCTCGCCGCCGCCATCAGCCGCTGATTTCTAGAACGTTCAAGCCCCGGTATCGCCGGGGCTTTTTCATATCGGCACAGCGACACTCTCTGCCGCGTATTCGCCGTGATGGGAAAAACCGCTACGGCTCTCCCCGCTCCCAATTTTCCCGCACCTCCGCCACGTAATCCGTATAGCGTCCTTCGCTGATCGCCTGCCGGGCTTCTTTCATCAGCGTCTGATAATAAGCGAGGTTCGACCACGTCAGCAGCATCGCCCCGAGCGTCTCCTGAGTGCGGAAGAGATGATGCAGATAGGCGCGGGAATAATCGCGGGCAGCCGGGCAATCGCTCGAAGGGTCGAGCGGCCGCAAATCCTCCGTATGCTTGGCATTGCGCATATTGAGGCGCCCATAGCGCGTAAACGCTTGGCCGTGGCGTCCGGCGCGGGTCGGCATCACGCAATCGAACATGTCAATGCCACGTGCGATCGACAGCAAGATATCTTCAGGCGTTCCGACGCCCATCAGGTAGCGAGGCGCCTCGTCGGGCAGTGCGGGAACCGTCTCCTGGAGAATTTCCAGCATGATCGCCTGCGGTTCGCCGACGGCAAGGCCCCCGACCGCATAGCCATGGAAACCGATCCGACGCAGCCCCTCCGCCGAGCGCAGCCTTAAGTCTGGTTGATCGCCACCTTGCACGATCCCAAAAAGCGCCCGTCCGGGTTCACCGCCAAACGCAGCCTTCGAGCGCTCGCCCCAGCGCAGCGACAATTCCATCGCCCGCTCGACCTCGGAATAGTCCGCCGGCAATTTCAGGCATTCGTCGAGCTGCATGGTGATATCGGCGCCGAGGAGCCCCTGAATCTCCACCGAGCGCTCGGGCGTCAGACGATGTGTCGATCCATCGACATGCGATTTGAACGTGACGCCGTCCTCGTCGAGCTTCGTCAGCTGGGCGAGCGACATGACCTGAAAGCCGCCGGAATCCGTCAGGATCGGATGCGGCCACCGCATGAAGGAATGCAGCCCACCCAATCGTGCTACGCGCTCCGCGCCCGGCCGCAGCATCAGGTGATAGGTGTTGCCGAGGACGATATCGGCGCCAAGCTCCCTCACCTGTTCGGGATACATCGCCTTCACGGTGGCCTGCGTCCCGACCGGCATGAAGGCGGGCGTGCGGATGAGCCCGCGCGGCATGGAGATCGTGCCGCGACGGGCATTCCCGTCGCGAGCCTGAAGAGTGAACGAGAATTCGGTCATTTGGGCCTGATGGAGGGCGTCGCCGGTTCGAGGAGCGAGGCATCGCCGTAGGAATAGAAGCGATATTGTTCCTCGATCGCATGAGCATAAGAAGCCTTCATACGGTCGAGACCCGAAAACGCAGACACGAGCATGAACAGCGTCGAGCGCGGCAAATGAAAATTCGTGAAAAGCCGGTCGATGATGCGGAAGCGATAGCCGGGCGTGATGAAAATCCCGGTCTTGCCGGAAAATGGGCGCAGGAGACCATTCTCGTCGCCGGCGCTTTCCAGGATACGTAGAGCCGTGGTCCCGATGGCGACAACGCGCCCGCCCCGCCGGCGCGTCTCGTTGACGGCCTCTGCCGTCTCCTCGCTCACCTCGCCCCACTCTTCGTGCATGACGTGGTCGTCCGTCTCTTCGCTTTTCACCGGCAGAAACGTGCCCGCCCCCACATGCAGCGTCACCAGGCGGCGCTCGACGCCCTTATCCGCAAGAGCAGCCAAGAGATCGTCTGTGAAATGTAGCCCCGCCGTCGGCGCAGCGACCGCGCCCTCCTTCGCCGCATAGATCGTCTGGTAATCTTCCAGATCGGCCGCATCGGCCTGTCGGCGCGAAGCGATATAAGGCGGAAGCGGCATAGACCCCTGGCCGTGGATGGCTTCGTCGAGGACCGGCCCGGAAAGGGAAAAGCCTAGCGTGATGGCACCGGCCTCGCCTTTCTCGACAACGCGCGCATCGAGCGTTCCGGCAAGACAGGTCTCGCCTTCGCCGCCAAAACGAAGGATATCCCCGGGCTTTAGCTTCCGTCCGGGCTTGGCAAGCGCCATCCAATGGGATTGATCGAGCCGCTCGATAAGGGTCGCTTCCACGCGGATTGCTTGGCCGTCTTGCGTGCGTGGCAGACGACGTCCGGCAAGCCGCGCCGGAATGACCGCGGTGTCGTTCAAGACGAGGAGATCGCCGGGCTCCAAAAGGGCAGGCAGATCAAAGACCCGGAGATCGCGGAAAGCCCCTTCAGAGGGCACGACGAGGAGCCGCGCGGAATCGCGCGGCCGCGCCGGACGAAGCGCGATCCGCTCTTCCGGCAACTCGAAATCGAAAGCATCGATACGCATGGGAAAGAGGCGGCGGCGAGAGGCCGCCGCCAAATCATCAGGCGTCCGCGGCGACCTTGATCGATTGGACGGTGTCAGGCTGCCGCGGCGGCTCGCCCTTGTTGATCTGATCGACGACATCCATGCCGTCCACCACCTCGCCCCAGACCGTGTACTGGCGGTCGAGCCACGGGGCCTCGGCAAAGCAGATGAAAAACTGGCTGTCGCCGGAATTGGGATCCATGGCGCGCGCCATAGAGACGGTGCCGCGCGTGTGCTTCTCCGACGAGAACTCCGCCTTGAGCTTCTTGCCGGATCCACCCGTGCCGTTGCCCTGGGGGCAGCCCGTCTGGGCCATGAAGCCGTCGATAACGCGGTGGAACTTGACCCCGTCATAGAACCCGTCGCGCACGAGCTCCTTGATGCGCGCCACATGGTTGGGCGCGAGGTCCGGGCGCATGGCGATCGTCACCTGCCCCTTGCTGGTTTCCATGATGAGTGTGTCTTCGGGCTGGGCGGCCATTCGAATCTCCCTGATTTGGAGGTCTCGGGTAAGGTACCTATTGGTCGGCGGCAACCTTCATGCTGATGATCTTGTCGGGGTTGTCCACCTTGCCATTGGCGCTGGAGCTTCCCTTTTTGATATTGTCGACGAGGTCCATGCCGTCGGTGACTTCGCCCACGACGGTGTACTTGCCATCAAGGCTCGGGGCCGGCGCGAACATGATGAAGAACTGCGAATTGGCGCTGTCAGGATTGCTGGAGCGCGCCATGCCCACGACGCCGCGCACGAAAGGCTCATCGGAAAACTCCGCCTTGAGGTCCGGCAGATCCGATCCCCCCATGCCGGTGCCGGTGGGATCGCCGGTCTGCGCCATGAAGCCGTCGATCACGCGGTGAAACGGCACGCCGTCGTAGAAGCCCTGGCGCGTGAGTGTCTTCAGGCGCTCGGCATGGTTCGGCGCAAGATCCGGGCGCAGGTGAATGCTGACGGTGCCGTCCTTCAGCTGCATCAAAAGCGTGTTTTCGGCGTCCGCAGATTGCGCCAGCACCGGCTGGGAAAGCGTGCAGGTGACGGCAAAGGCGACCGTGGCCAGCCATTTCAGCATGAAAATGTCCTTCCTTGAGATCTGAACCCGCGGGCGGCGCAATCGTTCAGCGACTGGCGAGCGCCACACGTACGGCGTCGGCTGCTGAAGCAGGCACGAAAGGCCCGATATCACCGCCCATGGCTGCGATCTGACGCACGAGCGTGGCCGTGATGTGACGGTGATGCGGGCTCGCCGGAACGAAAACCGTCTGCAGCCAGTGAGCCATGGTGCGGTTCATGCCGACCATCTGCATCTCGTAATCGAGATCCGTCCCATCGCGCAGACCGCGGATCAGGATGGTCGCGCCGACCTCCTGGGCGAGGTCGACGACGAGATTGTCGAAGCTCAGAACCTCGAGCGTGACTTCGCTGCTTTCAGCCAGGGGACCCGCGACTTCCTCAATCAGCGCGATACGCTTGTCGATATCGAGGAGGCCGGACTTCGTCGGATGGCGCCCGACGGCAACGATAACGCGATCGGCGAGCCCAAAGGCCGCCTGGAGGATATCGATATGCCCGTTCGTCAGCGGGTCGAATGAGCCCGGGTAGAGTGCAGTGCGAATCATTGGGTCCGCTTAGCGTCACCTGCGGCGAACCGCAATGAATAGGATACCGGTTCGAAACGCGTCACCGGCGGCTCAGCGCCATCCAAAGGCCACCCCCGACGAGACATGTCCCGCCGAAGATCTCGACAAGGCGCACGTTGCGCCTCGACAGAAGCAGTCCCGTTCGCCCAGCGGCAAGCGCGTACATGCTGTCGAGGAATGTCGCCACCACCATGAACGTGCCACCCAGCAGAAGCGTCTGCATCACTGCCGAGCCCGTCGGATCGATGAACTGCGGAATGAGAGCGCCGAAGAAGAACAAAGCCTTCGGATTTGACCAGATGACGATAAAGCCCTGCCAGAACCAGTTGCGGGTCGCCTTTGCGGCATCGCTATTTCCGAGAGTGCCGTCGGAGCGCCAGAGCTTGATCCCAAGCCAGATGAGGTAGGCCGCGCCCAAAAGCTTCAGCCAGAAGAATGCCTCACCCAGGAGCGCCACGATCGCCGAAAAGCCGAAAGCGAGGATTGCCACCATCACCGCGATACCGGCTTGGGTGCCAGCGACGTTCATCAAACCAGCCCGTGCACCGTGGCGCATGGAATTGGCGATGATGACCGTCACCGTCGGCCCTGGAACGATCACCACGGCGATGCACGCCGCAAGGTATGTCAGCCAGCTTGCAAGATCGATCATAGGCCCCCTCGAGCTTTACTCCGTTGGCGGTTCTCCCGCGTCTCCGCCGTTATCGCCGTCCTGCGGATCGGATTCGGGGGCAGTCTCTTCGCCACCCTCTCCGTTTCCGTTGAGCTCGTCCTGCGCGCTCGCCTCCGTGATCCGCTCGACGGAAACGACTTTTTCGTCTTTCGCGGTGGAAAAGACAATAACGCCCTGCGCCGCGCGCCCGGTGATGCGAATGCCGGCAACAGGCACACGAATGAGCTGACCGCGATCGGTGACGAGCATGATCTGGTCGCCTTCCTCCACCGGGAAGGACGCCACAAGCGGACCGTTCCTTTCGTTCACGACCATACCGATGATGCCTTTGCCGCCGCGTCCGGAGATCCGGTACTCGTGCGACGACGTCTGCTTGCCGTAGCCATGTTCGGAAACGGTGAGGATGAACTCTTCCGCAGCGCTCATCTCGGCATAGCGCTCCGACGACAATGCCCCGGCTTCTGCCTCGATCTCGTCGCCCTCCTCGATGACGTCTCCGGCATCGCCGTTGTCGGCCTCGCCGGCGACAGCGCGCCGCATCTTCAGATAGGCGCTGCGCTCCTCCGGCGTCGCCTCGAAATGGCGCAGGATCGACATGGAGATGACGCGGTCACCCTTGCCGAGACGGATCCCGCGCACGCCGACCGACGAACGTCCGGCAAAAACGCGCACATCCGTCACCGGGAAGCGGACCGATTGCCCGAAAGCGGTGGTCAGCATGACATCGTCGTCTTCGGAGCACGTCCAGACGCCGGCGATCGCATCGCCATCCTCGAGCTTCATCGCAATCTTGCCATTGCGATTGATGTTGACGAAGTCGGCGAGCGAATTTCGCCGCACCGTTCCGCCCGTCGTGGCGAACATCAGATCGAGACGCTCGAACTCTTTGTCGTCGTCGGGAAGCGGCAGGATCGTCGTGATCGTCTCGCCTTCCTCCAACGGCAGGATGTTGACGAGTGCCTTGCCGCGCGCCTGCGGTGCGGCCAGCGGCAGACGCCAGACCTTGAGCTTGTAGACGATGCCGCGTGAGGAGAAGAACAGCACCGCCGTATGGGTGTTGGCGACGAAGAGGCGGTTGACGAAATCCTCCTCGCGGAAGGACATGCCCGACCGTCCCTTGCCGCCGCGACGCTGAGCTCGATAGGTCGCAAGCGGCACACGCTTGATGTAGCCGGCATGAGACACGGTCACGACCATGTCTTCGCGCTGGATCAGGTCCTCGTCCTCGAGGTCGCCGCCGCCCTCTTCGATCACCGTCCGACGGGGCGTCGCGAATTCTTCCTTCACCGCCGTCAGCTCGTCTTTGACGATGCCGAGGATCCGCGCCCGCGAAGCCAGGATCTCCAGATATTCTTTGATTTCAATCGCGAGCTTGTTCAGCTCATCGGCGATCTCGTCGCGACCGAGAGCCGTCAGGCGCTGCAGACGCAGATCCAGGATGGCGCGCGCCTGCTCTTCCGAAAGGCGCACGGTACCGTCTTCCAGAACCATGTGCCGTGGATCGGCGATCAACCGCACGAGAGGCGCAACATCCTTGGCAGGCCAAGCCTTTGCCATCAATTGCTCACGCGCCGTCTGAGGATCGGGCGCGGCCCGGATCAGCGCAATCACCTCATCGATATTGGCGACCGCGATGGCCAGACCGACGAGAACATGCGCGCGGTCACGGGCCTTGCCGAGCAGGAATTTCGTACGACGACCGACCACTTCCTCGCGGAAGGAGATGAAGCTCGTCAGGATGTCTCGCAGGCCGAGCTGCTCAGGACGTCCGCCGTTGAGCGCCACGAAATTCGCGCCGAACGTCGTCTGAAGAGGCGTGAAGCGATAAAGCTGGTTGAGGACGACATCAGCGACGGCGTCGCGCTTCACTTCGATGACGACGCGCACACCCTGCCGATCGGATTCGTCACGAATATCCGAGATGCCCTCAAGCCGCTTCTCTCGCACGAGTTCGGCGATCTTCTCGATCATCGCCGCCTTATTCACCTGATAAGGCACCTCGGAGATGATGATCACCTCCCGATCGCGAGCACCCGTTTCGATCGCCACCTTGCCCCGCATGACGATCGAGCCGCGGCCGGTTTCGTAGGCAGAGCGAATACCCGCCCGCCCAAGGATGACACCGCCCGTCGGAAAGTCCGGACCGGGGATGAGATCCAGGAGATCGAGATCGGAAACCGTGGGATCGTCGATGAGAGCGACGCAGCCGTCGATCACTTCGCCGAGATTGTGCGGGGGAATGTTCGTCGCCATGCCGACGGCGATGCCGCCTGCGCCATTGACGAGGATGTTCGGGAAGCGCGCAGGCAGAACGACAGGCTCCTGCTTGCGCCCATCATAGTTCTCCTGGAAATCGACCGTGTTCTTGTCGATGTCCTGCAGCATCGATTCCGCAGGCTTCGCCAGACGACATTCCGTGTACCGCATCGCCGCGGCAGGGTCGCCATCGAGCGAACCGAAATTGCCCTGTCCGTCGACAAGCGGCAGGCGCATCGAAAAGTCCTGCGCCATGCGCACGAGCGCATCGTAAATCGCCTGGTCGCCATGCGGGTGATAGTTACCCATCACCTCACCGACGACGCCCGCGCATTTGCGGTACGCCCGGTTCGAGGCGATCCCCATTTCGTTCATCGAATGGAGAATGCGGCGGTGAACGGGCTTCAGGCCGTCGCGAACGTCAGGCAGCGCACGGCTGACGATCACGCTCATCGCGTAATCGAGATACGAGGTGCGCATCTCATCTGTGATGGAGATGGAACGGATGTCGCCGCCGCGGCGTCCGTCGGAAGGAGTCTTGGCGTCAGTCAAGGAAAGAATCGAGTGCTGTGATGTGTGGCCCTCTTTCTAGCCGGAATCGACCGATAAGCCAAGTCGAGGGCAAGCATAATACATTAATCAAATCAAAGGCTTATAAAGGTGTCTGACAGTTTCGTTGCGCCAAGTCTCCGCGAAGCCGCGATTCCGCCCGCAAAAGCCGCCTGAAACGGCAGCGACAGGCACGCAGCCGCGGCTTTTCGGGGGATCTCCGCCGCGGGCATTTCTCCCTTACCGCGGGAGTGATAGGAGCTCGCGCATGGAACAGCTTGTTACCGCTTTCGTCACGCTCTTCGTCACCATCGATCCCGCCGGATTGGCGCCACTCTTCCTGGCGCTGACGGCGGGCATGAACCGTGACCAGCGTCAGCAGGTGGCGCTGCGGGCAACGTTGATCGCACTTCCGATTCTGGTGATCTTTGCGCTCGCCGGATCGGCAATCCTTACGGTCTTCGGCATCACGCTGCCAGCCTTCCGCATCGCAGGCGGCATTCTTCTCTTCGTCATCGCCTTCGAGATGATCTTCGAAAAACGCCAGGAACGCCACGAGCGCAGCGCGACGCGCGTCCTCACCTCGGAAGATATCGGCCACATCGCCGTCTTCCCCCTGGCGATTCCGCTTATAGCCGGCCCCGGCGCCATCTCCGCGACGATCCTCGTCGCCAGCAAGAATCCGGGATTTGTGGGCATGGCCGAGCTCATCCTGGTGATCTTCGCCATTCTGGGGCTCACCTTCTTCGTCCTCGCGCTCGCAGAACGCATCGAGAAACTGATCGGCGAGACCGGGCGCATCGTGATCACGAGGCTTCTCGGCGTCATTCTGGCGGCGCTCGCCGTGCAATATGTGGCCGATGGTGTTCTCGCATTCCTGGATGCGCACCAGAGCGCTCTTTGAGCCCTAAAAGAAAAGGCCGGCGTGACGCCGGCCTCAGACTGCTGACAAAGCCCTGGCGTGAGCCGGGGCTTTTTGATTCAGTGGGCCATGTTGAAGAGCCCGGCCCCTGAGCAGACTGCGATCGAGATGGTGACACTCGATCAATTGGTTCCCAAGGATCACCTGCTTCGCAAGATCGACGCGGTGATCGACTTCTCGTTCATCCATGACCGGGTTGCGGGGCTCTACTGTCCGGATAATGGCCGCCCGGCGCTCGATCCGACCTTGATGTTCAAGGCGCTGTTCCTGGGCTATCTCTTCGGCATCCGCTCTGAGCGCCAGTTGGTGCGCGAGATCGAGGTGAATGTCGCCTATCGCTGGTTCCTGCGGCTGAAGCTGACCGATGCGGTATT
>NZ_FMVW01000009.1 GCF_900102695.1 Afifella marina DSM 2698 | reverse complement strand
ACATCGAAACCCAACTCGCTCCGACGCTGAACAAGGGTGACGTTGTCATCCTCGACAATCTGGCAGTTCACAAGAGTGCGAGGGCAGCGGCGATCTTGAGAGAGAAAGGTGCCTGGTTCCTCTTCCTGCCGCCCTACAGCCCCGATCTCAACCCAATCGAGATGGCCTTTTCAAAGCTCAAGTCACTTTTGCGAAAAGCAGGCGCACGAGCCTTCGATGCCCTTTGGAAGGCAATCGGAGATGTCTGCGGTCTCTACCAAGCCGACGAATGCTGGAACTATCTGAAGGCCGCTGGATATGCGCCCAATTAAAAGTCCGATGCTCTAGGAAGCCGGACGCAACGCCGCGAGGAGGCGGCAAGATGCGGCCGGGTTACTGTGACGGGGTTGCGTCGACAGCTTTACTGGGACGGCGTGAAGGAGATCACCGCAAAGCAGATGGAGAGAAGCGCCGACAGCCAGACAATCGAGACGTAGCGCTCGATGATCCGGCGACCTTCGATCGTGATGCCGCGCATGCCACCGGCGGTGACCCGCTGGGCGATATGGGCAGCGGTCAAAACGACCACGAAGAGGATCTTCACATAGAACCAGGCGCTCACCTCCCGCTCCGTCATGCCGTAATGGCTCCACAGAAGCAGGACGCCGGTCAGCCAGACGAAGGCGAGAACCATGGTGGTGAAATTGCCGAGCGTACGCCGGGCAAGGGCCAGAGCCCGGCCGCCTTCGCCCTCGCGGCCGGCGCTGGCGCGCAGCAAAACGTAGTGCGAGACGGCCATGCCGGTGACCATCGCGATCATGATCAGATGCGCCATGCGCAGAATTTCATACATGTTGGGCTGCGTCCTCTTCCTCGCGCGCCTCTTTTCGGTGCCCTGCCTCCCCGGGCTCATCGTCGAGGAGAATGCGAGCGGCGGCACCGTCGAGGTCGTCGTATTGTCCGCTCTTTAGAGACCATAGAAACGCGGCAAGGCCAAGCGCGCCCAAAAACAACGCCGCTGGAATGAGAATGACGAGGATGGTCACGCTGCGGCTTCCCGACCGGTATCGGCGAGCGCATTGCGCGGCTGCGGCTTGGCGCTGGCCCGCTTGCCGGCACCGAGAGACAGGCGAAGCGCGTTGGCCGTGACCAGGATAGACGAACTCGACATGGCGACCGCCGCAATGAGGGGGGTCGCGAGGCCGGCAAGTGCCACCGGCACGGCAATCGCGTTATAGGCGAGCGCGATCGCAAAATTCTCCAGGATGACGCGCCTTGCCCGGCGCGCAACGACGATGCCTTCGGCAATCGGGGCGAGCGCTCCGGAAGAGAGGACGAAATCGGCCGCGACCTGAGAAATATCCGAACCGGTCGCAGGAGAGATCGAAGCCGTCGCCGCCGCAAGTGCCGGCGCGTCGTTGATCCCGTCGCCGACCATCAGAACGTGTCGGCCCTCCGCCTGCAGCCGCTCCACTTCGGCGACCTTGTCGGCGGGCGTCACCCCGCCGGTCCATTCAGCAATGCCGAGACCGCGAGCGGCGGCCGCGACGGCCTCCGGCCGATCGCCTGAAAGAAGATGCACGCCGAAACCCATCTCCTTGAGGCGCGCGACGAGCGGCGCCGCATCGGGCCGCAACCGATCGACAAACCGGAAAGCTTTGGGGGCCGCGCCCGGGATCTCGATCCAGATTTCTGAAAAGGCACCGCCGCTCTCGGCGTGCTCTGTCTCGGCAACCCATTCCCGCCGTCCGAGACGCACGCGACGACCTTCGAAGCGCGCTTCCATGCCCGCTCCGGGCTCTTCGCGCACATCTTCAACGCAAAGAGGCGTAACCCCGCGGCCCAGAGCGGACGCGGCAAGGGCCTTGGCGAGCGGATGGCGACTCTTGCTGGCGAGAGCCGCAGCCAGCGCCCAGGTCCTGTCGTCCACCTCCGGCTCCTCGGCAAGACGGGGATCCCCGCCGGTCAGGGTGCCGGTCTTGTCGAAGACGACCGTATCGACGCCGGCAAGGCGTTCGAGCGCGGCACCGTCCTTGACGATGATACCTTCCTTCAAGAGCCGCCCGCTCGCCACGATCTGCGTCGCAGGCACAGCAAGGCCGAGCGCACAGGGGCAGGTGATGATGAGAACGGCAATGGCGATCATCAAGGAATCGTGCCAGCCGATGCCGACGAGAAGCCAGCCGACGAAGGCGAGAGCTGCCAGAATGTGGACGGCGGGCGCGTAGATGCGCGCCGCACGGTCGGCGAGCCCGACAAAGCGGCCGCGACCTGCTTCCGCGCCTTCCATCAGACGGATGATATCGGCAAGGAGGCTGTCGCCTGCGCTCTTCTCCACCTTGAGACGGATCGGGCCGGTGACGTTGAGCGTGCCGGCGAACACGGCGCTGCCGTCCCGGACTGCCTCGGGCAAGGGCTCGCCCGTGAGCGGCGATTTATCGACGTCGCTCCAGCCGGAAATGACCGTGCCGTCGAGCGGCACGCGCTCCCCGGCGGCCACTTCCACGACGTCTCCAGGCTTCACCGCCCCCGCGCGCACCAGGCTGATACGGCCATCCTCACCGACGAGACGCGCGCTGTCGGCCGACAGCGACAAGAGCCGCGTCGCGGCCGCACGTGCCACGCCCCGCATACGGAAATCGAGCACTCGCCCGATCAGCAGAAAGAAGAGCAGCGTGATCGAAGCATCGAACCAGGCATGCGGCGCACCGATGATGGTCTCGTGCAGACTCATCAAGGCAGCGAGCACGACGGCAAGCGAGATCGGCACATCCATATTGAGGCTGCGGGCAGAAAGCGCCCGCGCCGCGGAGCGGAAGAAAGGCCGCCCGGCATAGGCGATCGCCGGCAGCGCGATCATCGCCGAAATCCAATGGAAGAGGTTTCGCGTCGCTTCGTCGGCACCGGACCAGACGGAAACGGACAAGAGCATGACATTGCCGGCGGCAAATCCGGCAACGGCAAGCGACCGCAACAACTCCGCTCCAGCCTCTTCGTCGGCGACGTTGTTGAACACGGCGGGATCGACAGGCCGTGCCGCATAGCCGGCGCCGCGGACGGCCGCAATCAGCTCTTCCGCTTCAACCGTCTGCGGATCGAAGCCGACGACGGCCTTGTGCGCCGTCAAATTGGCACGCGCGCGCGAAACGCCGGAGACCGAGCGCAGAGCCCTCTCCACCTTTGACAGGCAGCCGGCGCAATGCATGCCTGGAACGATCAGAGTGAGCTCGGTAGCACCGTCCTTCGCTTCGCGCAGGAAAGCCGGGTCCACGTGATCGTCGACAGTTTCGGGTTGCGATCGGGCAAGCTCGATCGCGGCAAGCGAGGCGCCTTCCCCGCAGCAGCTCATGAGGCTGGACCGCTATTGACCATCACCGGCTCGGTCGTGCGGAAGACCAGATCCTCGCCGGAGCGGACCTTGAGCTCCACCATCCAGCGACCCGGCCCCAAGGGCTCGTCGGCGCGGTAGCCGTCAGTGACCTGCTGCAACATCACGAGACGATCCTCGTTCCAGTCCGAAGCGCGCCCGATGATGGCGGAGACATTGAGACCCGAAATCGGTGCCCCGCTCTTGTCGCGCAGATCGACGGTCAAGATACCGTCGCTCGTATCGAACTTTGCATCCCAGCCGCGGGCGTCCTGCGCCCGGCTCGCCTCCAGCCATTTGTTGTAGTTCTGGCTCGCGACGTAGGAATTCTCGACGACGAGCCCCGGGAAGGTCGACGTCGCGAAGAAGGCCATCGTGAAATTCACGATGATGATGGTGACGAAGAACAGCGAGATGATCCCGAAAAAATGCCAGCCGTTGAGGGGATTATCCTCATTCGGCCAGAAAGCGCTCATCACCCGTTTCATCGCGTCGGCCCGTGGAATTGCGCATCAGCCGAAGAAGTCTGACCCGTCTCGGGATCGGTGACAACAAAATCGAAATCCTGAGACGCGCGGGCCCCTTCCGGCATCACCACGAACACCCTGAGGTCGCGCACGCGATCCGGCTGCACCTCGACGATCAGGTTCCGGCTCTTTTCCTCTTCGGCACCGGCATACCACATTTCCGCCCCGGGCAGCCCATCGAGCGTTACCGAGAACGTCTTGAGCTCCGGCAGCATGTTGAGGAGCTTCACCGTGTAGGTGTTGCGCACCGAACCGTCGGACAGCGTCACGAAGAGCGGATTGCGCTCGTGCAGGACGTTGATGCCGAGACGGTCGCGCATGGCGAGCGTCACGAGCATGGCAACGCCGATGAGCGCCCATAACGTGAAGTAGATGACCGTGCGCGGACGCACGATGTGGGACACGGAGAAGCGGCGCTGCTCTTGCTTCGCCACTTCGCGGCCCTTGCTCGCCGCGGTGGAGGCATGGACCTGATAATCCTGCAGCGTCGAATAGGAAATCAGCCCGCGCGGCTGGTTCACCTTGTCCATGATGTTGTTGCAGGCATCGATGCACAAAGCACACGTGATGCATTCCAGCTGCTGACCGTCGCGAATGTCGATGCCCATAGGACAGACCGCGACGCAGGCGTTGCAATCCACGCAATCGCCGGTATCGAGCCCCTGCTGCTCGCTCTTTTTGCGGTGGCGCGAGCGCGGCTCGCCACGCCAGTCGTTGTAGGTGACGATGAGTGAATCTTCATCGAGCATGGCGCCCTGAATGCGCGGCCACGGGCACATATAGGTGCACACCTGCTCGCGCATGAAGCCGGCGAAGACATAGGTCGTGAAGGTCAGCACGGCGATCGTCACATAGGCGGCGGGAGGCGCCTTCAGCGTCACGAGATCGACGGCGAGCCCCGGAGCGTCGGCGAAATAGAACACCCAGGCGCCACCGGTCGCGATCGCGATGAGGAGCCAGATCGCATGCACGGTGGCGATCTTGCGGATCTTGGCGAAGCCCCAGGGCGCCTTGTCGAGGCGCATCTGGGCGTTTCGATCGCCGATGATCCGCCGTTCGACCGCCATATAGAGGTCGGTCCACACCGTTTGCGGACAGGTGTAGCCACACCAGGCACGTCCCACGACCGATGTGATCAGAAAGAGGCCGAGGCCCGCCATGATGAGCAGGCCGGCCACATAATAGAATTCCTGCGGCCATATCTCGATCGAGAAGAAGTAGAAGCGGCGACTGGCGAGGTCGACGAGCACCGCCTGATCGGGCGCGTTCGGCCCCCGGTCCCAGCGGATCCATGGCGTCACCCAGTAAATGCCCAGGGTAACGAGCATGATCAGCCATTTCAGCCGCCGGAAAGCACCGGAGACCCTTTGAGGAAAAATCTTGAGACGCGCCGCGTAAAGCGACCGTTCATTGCGGCTATTGACCGGATCGGCCTCGACCTGGTCGACAACCCCGCCCCCCGCGTAGGTGTCCTGATTCATCTTGGCCATTTAGATTCCATTGCTGCCGCGACAGCATGCGCCGTGGATAGCTTGGAAACGGTCTAATCCGTTTGACCCAAGTCAATCCAGGTTTCCGGCTCGGACTGAGCGCATTCGCCGCATGCGACAATAAAAGGCTGAGACGCCAAAGCGCCAGACAATACAGCCATGCGCACGTTCCGGCCGGTTCAACCCAGCAGATCGTGATTACGACAAGACCTGGATGCCAGAAAGTCGCGCCTTCGTCGACGACGAATAGACCGGCAAACCGTCCCGTTGGAACGATCATATCAGGGAAACGGGATATAAAGAAACGGGCAGCCTCAGCCGCCCGTTTCAAACACTTCAAATCGTAAAGGCGCCACTTAGTTCGAGGCGGTCGCTTCCGCGTTCTGACCGCCGCCCAGCGACCACACATAAAGTGCCAGCTGCTTGATGGTCACTTCATCGAGGCGCCCGGACCAGGCCGGCATGACACCGTGCTTGGGATTGTTCACCTGCGATTCGATCTGCTCGAGATCCGGACTGTAGAGCCACACCTGATCGTTGAGCGCCGGCGCTCCCAGCATGTATTGGCCCTGCCCGTTTTCACCGTGGCACACGGCGCAATTGTCGGCGAATATCTGCGCGCCCTCCGTGGCGAGAGCATCGTCGTGTTCGAGGCCGGACAGCGAGCGGACATAATTGGCGACCTGTTCGATCTGGCTTGAATCGAGGAGCCCGTCCCGCCCGAAGGCCGGCATCTCGGAGATCCGCGTCTCATCGTCCTGCTCGTAGCGCACACCGTGCTGAAGCGTCGTGTGGATATCCTCCAACGTTCCGCCCCAGATCCAGGCGTCGTCGTTGAGGTTCGGATAGCCATAGCCGCCTTCGGCACCGGAACCGTGGCACTGGACGCAATTGACCTTGAACGCCGATTCACCGCCTCGGAAGGCGACCTGCATCAGCTCGTTGTTCGTGCGGATCTCTTCCAGAGGCGTGTCGCGGATCTGGTTCATCACCGCCTGGCGGCTTTGCTCAACAGCGGTCAGCTCACGCGCGACCGCTGAGCGGGAATGCCAGCCGAGAAGGCCGTCGGTGCCGGTTTTGATCAGAGGGATCGCCGGATAGAGCACGACATAGACGAGGGCGAAGATCGTGCAGCCGTAGAAGATGTAGAGCCACCACTGTGGCAAAGGATTGTTGAGTTCCCTGATCCCGTCCCATTCATGACCGGTCGTTTCCGTCCCGGTGACCTTGTCGATCTCGACGCCATGGCCTCGCGGCTCGTTCGAAGCGCCATCTTTATTGGTGGCCATCAATTACTCTCCACGTCCAGGAGTCTGGTCACGCGGTGGCTGCTCTTGAGCCGGCCGCTCGTCATGTTTGAAGGGAATATCCCCTTGGGCGCGGTAAGATGCACGCGCGCCCGGACGATAGACCCACAGCACAGCCGCGACGAAGACCAGGAGCATGAACAGAAGCCCCCATTTGTCCGCGAAGTGGCGCAAGGTATCGTAGGTGCTCATAACCTCACCTGAGATTGTCTTCGGTGAGCGGCTCGTAAGTGGTGAAATCCACCAGCGTGCCGAGCATTTGAAGATAGGCCACCAAAGCGTCCATCTCCGTGATCTCTGACGGATTGCCGTCGAAGTCTCGCACCTTCACCTTCGGGTAGCGCTCTTCCAATCCGCTCGGATCGCCGTCGGGATCGACCTGCGCCCGCAGATCCGCCTGCGCATTGGCGACCATCTCCTCGGAATAGGGCACGCCGACAATGGCGTTCACCTTGAGGTGCTCGGCGATGTCGTCGGCCTTGAGCGGCGTCTTCGCGAGGAAGCCATAGGGCGGCATGATCGATTCCGGCACGACGGAGCGCGGATCGGTCAGATGCTCCACATGCCACGCATCGGAATAGCGCCCGCCGACACGCGCCAGGTCCGGTCCTGTCCGCTTCGAGCCCCATTGGAAGGGATGATCGTACATGGATTCCGCGGCGAGCGAATAATGGCCGTAACGCTCAACTTCGTCGCGCATCGGACGGATCATCTGTGAGTGGCACAGATAGCACCCCTCGCGGATGTAGATGTTGCGGCCGGCAAGCTCCAGCGGCGTATAGGGCCGCATACCTTCGACCTTCTCGATCGTGTTCTGCACGTAAAACAGAGGCACGATTTCGACGAGACCGCCGATCGAGACGACGAGGAAGGAGAGCACGAACAGAACGGTGATGTTCCGTTCCACCCTGTCATGGTTGCGCAGGATGAATTTCGTAAACGGGTCGAGCACGTTGTGTCTCCTATCACTCGGCCGGTTCTACGGCAGCGCCGATCGGGGTCTCCTGACGGAGATCACCGCGGATCGTCTTGTAGATGTTGAACGCCATGATCAGCCCGCCGGCGAGGTAGAGCGTGCCGCCGAGAGCGCGGATGATGTAGTAGGGATGCATGGCCGCAACGGTTTCCACGAAGGAGTAAACGAGGAAGCCTTCCTGGTTGTACTCACGCCACATCAGCCCCTGCATGATGCCCGACACCCACATGGAGGCGGCGTAGAGAACGATGCCGATCGTGGCGAGCCAGAAGTGCCAGGACACGAGCCGCACCGAGTAGAGCCGCGGGCGGAACCAGAGCTTCGGCACCAGGAAGTAGATCGCGCCGAAGGAGATCATGCCAACCCAGCCGAGCGCACCGGAATGCACGTGGCCGATGGTCCAGTCGGTGTAGTGCGACAGCGAGTTGACCGCCTTGATGGACATCATCGGGCCCTCGAAGGTCGACATGCCGTAAAAGGCGACGGCGATCACCATCATGCGGATGACCGGATCGGTCCGGAGCTTGTCCCATGCACCCGAGAGCGTCATCAGGCCGTTGATCATGCCGCCCCATGACGGCATCCACAGCATCACCGAGAACACCATGCCGAGCGTCTGCGCCCAGTCGGGCAGCGCCGTGTAGTGCAGATGGTGCGGGCCGGCCCAGATGTAGAGGAAGATCAGCGACCAGAAATGCACGATGGAAAGCCGGTAGGAATAGACCGGCCGCTCCGCCTGCTTCGGAATGAAGTAATACATCATCCCGAGGAAGCCGGCGGTGAGGAAGAAGCCAACGGCGTTATGCCCGTACCACCACTGAGTGAGGGCATCCTGGACGCCGGAGAAGGCCGAGTAGCTCTTCGAACCGAGGAAGGAGACCGGCACGGCGAGGTTGTTGATGACGTGCAGCATCGCGATCGTGACGATGAACGCCAGATAGAACCAGTTCGCCACATAGATGTGCGGTTCTTTGCGCTTGGCGATGGTGCCGAGGAAGACGACGAGATAGGCGACCCAGACGATCGTCAGCCAAAGATCGATGTACCATTCCGGCTCGGCATATTCCCTCGACTGCGTGACACCGAGGAGATAGCCGGTGGCAGCAAGCACGATGAAAAGCTGATAGCCCCAGAAGACGAACCACGGCAGGCCACCGCCGAAGAGGCGGGCACCGGTCGTCCGCTGCACCACATAAAACGAGGTGCAGATGAGCGCGTTGCCGCCAAAAGCGAAAACCACCGCCGAGGTGTGGAGCGGGCGCAGACGCGCGAAATTGAAATAAGGCTCGAGATTAAGATGGGGAAAGGCGAGCTGGAACGCGATGAAAACGCCGACCAGGAAGCCGACGACGCCCCAGCCGACTGTGGCCACGGCGCCGTAGCGAATCACCTCGTCCATGTAGCCGTCGGGACGATCGCGAACCGGAACGCGTTTGCCCGAGACATCCATGGTGCGCAGCCGCCAGACGGCGGCGCCGAGCGCGATCAAGGCAACCAGCCCCATATGGACCGCGAACTGCATGTCATGAGCCTTCACAGAGGCTATGACGGCAACCAGCGCGATCAGGAACAGGATGCCGGCTTGTGCCATCCCCATGGCCATCTCCTATAAACTTGCCAAGTGCGCCCAAGCGACGCGCTAGAAGGCTTCCAAAGTAGCTATCGACTTTAGGGGAAACCCATCCTTGATTCAGATCAAGTTGGAAAGGGGGGAGTTCCGGCACACTTAGTAAATCAAGGGGAACTATTGGGAAGGATTTCCCAAGATGCGGCCGGAGAGACGCCATCTTGAGGCGCTGCTCGCCTGCGCGGCGGACGCGCCCACGGCAGAAATGATTCGGGAAGACCCCTTCCAGCTGATCGCTTACGAGCATGCCCTGCAGGAGCGTCTGTGCGATCTTCTGGAAGCGATTGCCGATGCCCTCCCCAGAGACGTCATTCGGGAGACGGCGCGCGCTGCAGCTTTGACGCTGCGCTTCTACTTCCCCGCCCATATCCGACTGGAAAACGACATCCTGTTTCCGGCTCTCGCCGCGCCCTGCCGCGCCGATCGCGGCATCCGCGAGGCGATCGCCCTCGCCCGCTCCGAACATGACGCCGACGAACAGGCCGCACTGGAGCTTGCCGACGCCCTCGAGGCCCATGACGAGGAAGGCGGCTACCGCGAAGCCGAGGCTCTCGGTTATCTTTTGCGGGCTTTCTTCGAATCCCAGCGCCGGCACATCGCCTGGGAGGAGACGGTGGTTTTCCCCATGGCCCGCTCCTGCTTCTCGCCATCGGCACGGGGGGATCTCGCAGCCGCACTCCTGCGCCACCGCATGCGCTGCGACAGTCAGCCTCTCGCCATCCTATTGGCAAGCGAGGTTCGGATTGTGGGAAGACATTCCATCCGCAAGGACGGCCGGCAGGCACAGGCCGGCTGAAAGGCTATTCATCCCGTACGTAGGAAGGCGAGGCATGGAAGGCCTCTGGCGGACGCTTTCTTGAAGCGCGCCCGCGCGATGTCTTAACCCTCAGCGGGCTGAAAAACCTGACCTCAGTCGCCCGTTTCGGCTTCCAGGAGCTCCATATCCGGCACACGAATGCGCCGATTCTGCTCCACGCGGATAACGTCGGAACCCTTCAACTTGGTCAATTGTCGGCTCACGGTTTCGATGGTGAGCCCGAGGAAGTCGGCGATTTCGGCGCGCGTCAGCGGCAGTTCGAAACCCGTGCCACCCTCGTCGTTGCCATCGGCGTGCGGAGAATGGCGCGCAATCATCAAAAGGAACGTTGCGACCCGCTCACGGGCCGTCTTGCGGCCGAGCGTCAGGAGGAGATCGCGCGCATCATCGAGCTCGTCAAGCGCCTGAAGATAGAGCTTGTGCTCCAGCTCCGGCGATTCGCTGATCATCCGCTCCAGAAGCTGTCGCGGGAAGGTGCACAGAACCGTGCTCGTCACCGCTTCGGCCTTGAGCGAACTCTCCGGCGAGAACGGGCGACCGACGAAATCCGGCGCAAACTGGAGACCGACGATCTGCTGGCGTCCGTCCGGCAGCATCTTCGACAGTTTCACGACGCCCGCGAGCACATTGGAATAGTTGGATGTCGGCTGCTCGGCATCAAGCAGGGTCTTGCCCGGCTCGACCACCTGCCGGTGGGCGCGGCGGGTCAACTCCGAAAGCTGCGATGCGTTGAGCGCGCCGCAGATCCCCCGGTTTCGAGCCTTGCATGCCCGACAAAGATCGGGCACGGGATCCGTATCAAGGGGGGCGATTGGCACCAGCTTCATCATACCGCAGTCTTAGCGATGAAAACGCGTCAATTCCAGGGGGGCTTGATCCTGATCAACGCGGCAATTCGGCGCTAGGTTCTATAATGGACTGTTGGTTAAACCCTGCCCGCCTTCCTCCACGCGTTTGAAAGGAAAGAGCCGTGAGCAGCCGTTATCCTCTCGGAACGATTATGATCCACCTTCCGACGGTGGATGTCATCCCGCGCCTCATGAACGTCGCGGTGCCGATTGCGCGCGATCATTCTGCTCACATCGTCGGCCTGCACTTGATCCCGCGGATTCCGCCGGACGTCGTAGACCCGCTCGGCGGGGAATGGTTGTCGATGCAGATGGAGCGCGACAATCAGCTGGCCGAAGAGGTCGGAGCGGCCTTCAATCGCGCAGCCGCGACGGAAACGATCTCCAATTCCTGGCTTCAGCTCGATGCGCGCGACGTCAACGCCACCCAGCTCGCCTGCCGCACCTGCCGCAATGCAGATCTCGTGGTGACGGCGCAGGCGGCCGAAGAGCTCCCCTCCTACTATCGTCCGGAGGATCTGGTGCTCGGGGCCGGCCGGCCCGTCCTGGTGGTCCCCACCTCGGGCGACTACACCGATGTCGGGCATACCGTCCTCATCGCCTGGAACGGCAGTCGCGAGGCGGCCCGTGCGGCTTTCGACGCTCTTCCGCTCATCCAGAAGGGTGCCAAGGTCTACATTCTCTGTGTCGAGGCCGGCCACAATGAGCCGGGCAAGGGATTGGTGCCGGGCGACGCACTCGCACGCACGCTTTCGCGCCATGGGCTCGACGTGGAAAACATGACCTCTCGGCCGGACCGCACCTCGGTCGGCGGAGAAATCCTGAACCGCGCCTCCGACCTCGGCGCGGATCTGATCGTCATGGGCTGCTATGGCCATTCGCGCCTGCGCGAGACGGTCTTCGGCGGCGCCACCCAGTCGATCATCGACCAGATGACGGTTCCGATCTTGATGTCGCACTGAATCGACGAGGTTGAGGGCGCGCCCCGCTCGTACGGGGCGTCTGACGAGCGGGCAGCCGGCGGCAGAACCGGCGCCCGCCTTTCAAATCGTCTTCAAAACGCCGCCTAAGGGTGCGGCGTCCTCGCAGGTGAGGCTTTGTCGCGCGGCGTGATCGAGCGCGCCGTCTTAGTGCTCGTGGTCGCCGCCGCAGCCGCAACCGCCCTCATCCGCCGCATGCGCGTGTTTATGGCCGTGGCCGCCACAGCCGCACGAGCCGTGCTTATGCTCCCCGTGCCCCTTGTGTTTGCCGTGGCCTTTGCCACCGCAGCCACAGCCCTCGTGCTCGCCGGCGTCCTGATCCTGACAGCAGCGATCCGCTGCGGTCTCAGCTTCGTGGGATTTCTCAGTCATCTCGCGCCCTTCCTAAAGAACGCGATATCGCGCCTCCCCCCGGAGGAAGGTCAAGCGGCCAGACGCGACGAAGGCCGGCGCTTGCCAACGCAAAGTGTCACAGCACGACAGGTTCGTCCTTCGCCTCCTCGGCCGCCTCGTCCTCGGTCGGCTGGGTGGTGAAGCCCTGGAGGCTGCCGAGCTCTTTGCTGTCGCGCTGGATCTCGACGGGGCTCGTCACATAGGCGGTGATGAGTTCGGCGAGGGACCGCAGCGCATGCATGTGGATACGCTCATAGCCATGGCTCGCATCGACGCCGAAGGTGATGAGTGCCGTGCGCACATCCGCCCCCGATTCGATCGCCGAGGCCGAATCGGAGCGGTAATGGCGGAAAACGTCCTTCTGGTAGCGGATGTCGTTTTCCAGGCACAGCCGCGCGAGCTTGCGCGTCAGATGGTAGTCGAACGGGCCGGTCTGGTCGGCCATGGCGATGGTGACGCCGAATTCCGACGAATTCTGTCCGGGTGCCGTGGTGCCATTGTCGACCGCCACCATCGAGGCGACGTCGTGGGAGAGGATCGCCGAGGCGCCGACGCCCACCTCTTCGGCAATGGTCAGAAGGAAATGGATGTCGACCGGCGTGATCGCATCTTCCTTCACCATGGCGTCCAGCGCGGCGAACATGACGGCAACGCCCGCCTTGTTGTCGAGATGGCGGGAAACGATGAAGCCGTTCTCGACGAATTCCGGCTGCGGATCGATCGCCACCATGTCGCCGACCTCCACGCCGAGCTTCTCCAGCGAGGACTTGTCGGTCGCAGGCGCATCGATGCGAAGCTCCACGTAATCCCAACCGACCGGTAAAGTGTCGACCTCATCGGCAAAGGTGTGGCCGGAGGCTTTCAGCGGCAGAATTGTGCCGCGATAGGAGCCGTGATCGGTAAAGATCGTCGCGCGCGCCCCTTCCGCAAACCGCGCCGACCAATGGCCGACGGGCACGAGTTCCAGACGACCGTTCTCCTTAAGCCCCTTCACCTGCGCGCCGAGAGTATCGAGATGCGCAACGATGGCGCGGGCCGCCTTGCGTCGAGAGCCCTGATAGATGGCACGAATGGCGCCGCGGCGGGTGATCTCGTAGCCGACCCCGAGCCGTTCCAGCTCCGCACAGCAATCGCGCACGATCGTGTCGGTGTATCCGGTCGGGCTCGGCGTCGCGAGAAGCCGCGCCAGCCAATCGGCCAGGTAGTCCGTATCGATCGCGAGCCGCGTCATCATCCCTTCCTTTCCTGCGCCATTCTGACGGAGGCGGGCATCGAGAGCGGAAACAGGAGATCGACGAAGCGCTGCGCGGTCGGCTGCGGTTCGTGATTGGCAAGGCCCGGTCGCTCATTCGCCTCGATGAAGACATATTCCGGCAGATGCGGGGCCGTCACCATCAGATCGATGCCGACCACAGGAATGTCGATGGCACGGGCAGCCGAGATCGCCGCTTCGACGAGTGTCGGATGCACGGCCGCCGTCACGTCGTGAATGGTGCCTCCGGTGTGCAGATTGGCGGATTTCCGCACCTGCAGTGTTTCGCCCTCGGGCAGAACGGAATCGAGAGAAAAGCCGTTGCGGGCAATGCACCGTTCCGTCTCACCATCGAGCGGGATCTTCGATTCCCCGCCGGTGGCGGCTTCGCGGCGTCGGCTCTGCTTGGCGATCAGGTCGCGCACACAGCTCTTGCCGTCGCCCACCACCTGCGCAGGAACGCGGATCGCTGCGGCGACGAGCCGGAAATTGATGACGATCAGTCTGAGATCCGTGCCGGAGAAATAGGATTCGAGCACCACACGGTCGGCTGATTTCTTCGCCTCTTCGATCGCGGCCTTGACCTGTTCGAGAGTGTCGAGATCAACCGCGACGCCTCGCCCCTGCTCACCGCGCGCGGGCTTGACCACGACGCTCTCGTGCTCGGCGAGAAAGGCTTTGAGCGCGTTGTCGTCGCCGGCCTCCATCTGGGCGGGCACCTTCACCCCCGCCCTTTCCACGATCCGGCGGGTTGCGGCCTTGTCGTCGCAAAGCGACATGGCGACGGCACTCGTGAGCTCCGACAGGCTTTCGCGACAGCGAACCGACCGTCCGCCGGACGAAAGGCGGAAGAAGCCAGCCTGATCGTCGATCACCTCCACATCGATGCCCCGCCTCCGCGCTTCGTCAACGATGATCCGGGCGTAGGGATTGAGGTTTTCCGCCGGGTCGGGACCGGAAAAGAGTTTTTCGTTGATCGGGTTCTTGCGCTTCACCGCGAAGATGGGGATGCGCCGGAAACCGAGCTTCTCGTAGAGACTTATCGCCTTGTCGTTGTCGTGCAGGACCGAGAGATCCATAAAGGCGGCGCCGCGCGCCTGATAATGCTCCGCGAGCCGGCGCACCATCGCTTCACCGATGCCCGGATAACGCGCCTGCGGATCGACGGCGAGACACCACAGTGAGGATCCCCGCTCCGGATCGTTGAAAGCGCGCTGATGATCGACGCCCGTGACGGTCGCGATCACCTCACCCGTCGTCTCGTCTTCGGCGACGAAATAGGTGAGCGCCCGGCTGTCTCGGTTCGACCAGAAGAATTCCGGGTCCACCTGCACCATGTTGCGGCTCGCATAGATGCGGTTGACCGTCTCCGCATCGGCCAAAGAGGTCAGCCGCCGAACGAAGAATCCCGGAAGCTTGCGCCATTTCGCGCGGTAGGTGGTGAGATCGAGCCGGTAGGTGTGCGAGGGATCGAGGAAGAGCTCGTTCGGGGCGGCCGCGAGCACGACATGCGGGTCACGCACATAAAAGGCGATATCGCGCCGGTCGGGGCCCTCTGCCCCGAGCTTGTCGATCATCGCATCGCTCGTCTCGAATGTCTGCGTGAAGAGGACGCGTCCCCAGCCACAATCGATCACCGCATTGGGGTGCGGCCGCTCGCTATCCTGCTCGAGATGCGGCCGCGTGCCCTGCTCGCGCATGCGCAATAGCCTATGGCCAACGACATTGGCGCGTTTGCCCTGGCCCTTCTTGTCCGGTCGGCGTGACATGGCAGCCCCCTGTTAAAGCTCGTGGTTCTGCAGCCAGAGCTCCAGGAGCCCCACCTGCCAGAGCTCCGACCCACGGAGCGGCGTGATATGGGCACTCGGATCGTCGAAGAGCGCGTTGAGATAGTCTTCTTTAAAGAGGCCGCGCTCACGCGCGGATTGGCTCGTCAGCGTGTCACGCACCATGTCGAGCGTGTCACCGGCGATGTATTTGAGCGCCGGAACCGGGAAATATCCCTTCTCGCGATCGACCACCTCTTTCGGCACCACCTCGCGCGCCACCGCCTTGAGGATGCCTTTGCCGCCATCGGCAAGCTTGTGCTCGGGTGGAATGCGGGCGGCAAGCTCGGCAAGCTCGTGGTCGAGGAAGGGAACGCGGGCCTCAAGCCCCCAGGCCATCGTCATGTTGTCGACCCGCTTCACCGGATCGTCGACGAGCATGATGGTGGAATCGAGACGGAGCGCCTTGTCGACCGGATCCTCTGCCCCGGCCTTGTTGAAATGCGCTTCCACGAAGGCACGCGCCTCGTCTTTCGCCGCCATCCAGTCGGGCGAAAGGTGCTGGCCAAGTCGGTCATGGTCGCGGTCGAAGAAGACCTTGGCGTAATCGGCGGCCGGATTGTTCGAATGCGCGAGCGGCGGGTACCAGTGATAGCCGCCAAAGATCTCGTCGGCGCCCTGCCCCGACTGCACCACCTTGATGTGCTTGGCGACTTCCCGCGACAGGAGATAGAAGCCGATATTGTCGTAGGAGACCATCGGCTCCGACATCGCCGAAATCGCGCCGGGAAGCTCCTTCAGAAGATCGGAGGACGGCACGAAAAGCTTGTGGTGATCGGTGTTGAAACGCTTGGCGATGATGTCGGAATAGACGAATTCGTCGCCCTTCTCGCCGTGCGCCTCCTCAAAGCCGATCGAAAAGGTCATCAGATCCTTCTGCCCGGCCTCGGCGAGGAGCCCGACGATCAGCGAGGAATCGACGCCGCCTGATAGGAGCACGCCGACAGGCACGTCGGCGACCATACGGCGATCCACGGCCGTCCGCAGCGCATCGAGCACCATCTCCTGCCATTCGCCGAAGGAGCGCGTCACCTCTTCGCTGGAGCGTTCGTAGCGCGGATCCCAGTAGACCTTCTCGCGGCTTGTCCCATCAGCCTCGATCACGCGGATCGTGGCGGGCGCGAGTTTCCGCACGCCCTTGAGGATCGTGTAGGGCGCTGGCACGACCGCATGGAACGACATGTAGAATTGCAGCGCCACGGGATCGATCGTGGTGTCGACACCACCCGCCTTGACGAGCGCCGGCAGCGACGAGGCGAAACGCAGCGTGCCGTCCGTCTCCGAAAGATAGAGTGGCTTGATGCCGAACCGGTCGCGCGCCAGCACGACGCGGCCGCTTTCGCGCTCGTGAATGGCGAAGGCGAACATGCCGTGGAAGCGGTTGACGCAATCCTCGCCCCAGGCGTGCCAAGACTTCAGGATCACTTCCGTGTCGCCGGAGGAGAAGAACCGGTAGCCCTTCCCCTGAAGCTCGGTGCGCAGCTCCTGGTAATTGTAGATGCAGCCGTTGAAGACGATCGAAAGCCCGAGATCGGAATCGACGAGAGGCTGTTCGGAGCGTGCCGACAGATCGATGATCTGGAGCCGGCGATGCCCGAGGCCTACACGGCCCCGGATGACGGCCCCGGAGGAATCGGGGCCGCGGGCGGAGAGGACGTCGAGCATACGCCCGATTGCTGAGGGATCGGCCTGCGAGCCGGTGAAGCTCACTTCGCCGCAAATGCCGCACATGAAATTATCTCTGCTGGTTGAGGAATGAGAATGAAACGTTGCCTCTGGTTTTAAAGAACCTGGCGGAAAGGTCAAAAACCCAGCGACGAAGCCTCGCCCGACCGTCTTCCTTCGGGCGTCGATCCGCTTGTCGGGTCGTTGGCACAGAATGCCTTCCGATCACGTCGCAGACGCGTTCGAAATTCGCCCGAGCCGGTCGGAAATTCTTTTTCGTTCCACGGGGGATACACCGAGATCCAAGATCCTCCGCAGCAGACGCAGGCGCTGCCGGTGCGGGGGCGCAGCGGGAGGGTGAGAGAGGCCGGCCCATCCGCGACGTCGTTGCACATCGCAGCGGCTCTTCCACGGACAGGCGCGCAAAATTACAAGGCGCAGCGTTCCTCTCGCGGTTTTCAAGCGAACGTTATCCCGTCCTCGCCCTGCGGGAGGAACTGCGCTCCCCTTCGCCGATTGGTTCGCAAAGGCGGGTCCCGGCCCGCCGGCGCAGCTTTCGGAGGATCACCATGACCAAAGGCATGTTCTTGCGGACGGGCGGAGTTCTCGCAGCGACGCTCCTTGCCAGCACCGCTCTTGCCCAGGAGACGATCTCGACGCAGGGACCGGACATCGCCGTAGAGACCGTGACAGAGGGCCTTTCCCATCCATGGGGCCTCGCTTTCCTGCCCGACGGTTCGATGCTGGTGACGGAGCGCTACGGAAACCTGCGCCATGTCACGCCCGCCGGAGACGTATCGGAGCCGATTTCGGGCCTGCCCGAGGTCGACAATCGCAGCCAGGGCGGACTTCTCGACGTCACCCTCGATCCCGACTTTGAAGAAAACCGCCTCGTCTATTGGAGCTATGCCGAACTGGGTGAGGGCGGCACAACCTCGACGGCCGTCGCACGCGGCAAACTCTCCGACGACAGAACTAAGATGCAGGATGTGGAGGTGATCTTCTCGCAAGAGCCCAAGGTCGCAAGCAGCGCACATTATGGCTCGCGCCTCGTCTTCGACCGCGAGGGCCATCTCTTCGTGACACTTGGAGAGCGCTTCTCGGAGGCTTTCCGCGGCCAGGCGCAGGAGCTCGATTCCGATCTCGGAAAGATCGTGCGCCTCAATCCGGACGGCTCGATTCCGAACGATAACCCTTATGTCGGCCGCGATGATGCGCGTCCGGAGATCTGGTCCTACGGCCATCGCAACGTCCAGGCGGCCGCGATCAATCCCGGGACGGGAGAGCTTTGGGAGATCGAGCACGGCCCGAAGGGTGGCGACGAGCTCAACATTGCCCGCCCCGGCGAGAATTACGGCTGGCCCATCATTTCCTATGGGGTGAATTACAACGGCACGCCCGTCGGCTCCGGCAAGGCGCAGGCTGAAGGCATGGCAGGTCCGCTTTATCAATGGACACCGGTAATCGCGCCCTCAGGCATGGTCTTTTACGAGGGCGACATGTTTCCCGAATGGCAAGGAGACATTTTCGTCGGCGGCCTCGCCTCACAAGCTCTCGTTCGCCTCGATCTGGACGGCGAGAAAGTGACCCACGAGGAACGTCTCCTGCACGAGCGCGCGAAACGCATCCGCGATGTCGTCGAAGGGCCGGATGGCGCGCTCTATCTCCTGACCGACGAAGCGAACGGAGCCATTTGGCGGCTACACGCGGGCAAGGCCAGTTGAGCGGAGTGAGAAGGAAGCGCGCGAAGCTGCGCTAGAAGGACAGACCCTTCAACAGTGTCTCAAGGGAGAAGTGCAGCGAGTGCGCAAACGAGCTGGCGCCCGATGATCGGCTTGTTCAGCACCGGCGCATCCGGAAAGCGCGGCGCGACATCTTCCAGCTTGCCGTGCCCCGTGCAGAACAGGAAGGGGACGCCAGTTGCGGCGAGCCGTTCGGCCGCCGGATAAACCTCTTCGCCGCGCAGGTTGATATCGAGAACCGCCGCCGAATGGGGCGGATCATTGCTATTGGCAATGGCAAGCGCCTCCGCGAGCGTGGAGGCAAAGGTCACCTCGGCCCCGGCCTTTTCCAGCTCGTAGGCTAGGTCCATTGCAACCAAAGCTTCGTCTTCTACAAGTAGGATCTGACAATCGCGGAGAGGCGCCGCTTTCTCTCCTGCACAAATGGCGGGCATACGAGCTTTTTCTCCTGCAAAAACGTCCTCTGCGGGCAAACGGCAATACGCAGCTCGTATTTAACGCAACGGAACGAAAGTGGTTCCGAAGAAACAACATTTTTTGGAAAAACCGTTCTTCATTGCGCGCGCTGAACCGGGGCCAGTCACGACTGAGCGCTCTCCTCGACGGCTGAGCCAGGGTAATCGGACACAACGATCGGCGCAATGGGAACCGCAAGCTCGAACACGAGGCCTTCCGGTTCGAAGCGGATATCCGTACGGGCGCGAAGCTGCACCCTCAAAACGTCGCTCAACAATCGCGAGCCGAAGCCGCGCCGCGTCGGTGAGACGGCGGGAGGCCCCCCGCTTTCGCGCCACTCCAGGAATAAAGTTCCGCGCGTCTCTCCGCTTGCATCCTCCTCGACCCGCCAGACGACGGAAAGATGTCCTTCGTCCGTTGAAAGCCCACCATATTTGATCGCGTTGGTGGCAAGCTCGTGGATGGCCATACCGATGGGAACGGCTTGCGCTGCCGCAAGCTCCAGGTTCGGCCCTTCGAGGTGAACGCGCTCCGGATAGGGCTCGAGCTGCCCGCGGATGAGATCCCCGAGAGGCACCTTCTGCCAGGCCCATTCTGTCAAAAGGGTATGTGTGGAGGCGAGAGATGACAGCCGCCCCGCAAAGGCATCGTTGAAGGCACTCATATCCTCCGCCGAACGTGCCGTCATGCCGGCGATCGCCTGGACCACCGCCAGGGTATTCTTCACCCGGTGATGGAGCTCGCGGATCAAGAGCTCCTGCTTGACCTGCGTTTCCTTGCGGGCCGCGATTTCCTTCTGGGCGGCCTCGAAGAGATTGGCGTTGTCGATCCCAATCGCGGCCTGAGCGGCAAGCCCCACCGACAACCGTTCCGCCCGCGTTCCGAACGCATGGGGGTTGGAATGGGCCAAAAAGAGTTCGCCATGCACTTCGCCCGAGCGGGAGATGATCGGCACGGCAAGAAAGCTGCCGACGCCGGATGCCTCACGCTCCTGCGTCCACTCACCGATTTCGTCGACTCGCAGGATATTGTGACCGGACCGCAGAAGCTTGCCCCGATGCTCGGAGACGAAGCGTAGAAAACCGGGGCGAAAATCCTCGTTGCGGACGACGATACGATCGCTCTCGGTTCTCTCCGCCCGTTTCTGATCGGCCGGCAGAAAGGCGCCGGCGCGCGCCCCGCTCATCACCACGCTCGCCTGCACGATGGTGCGGATTGCGCGGCCGGGGTCGAGCTCGGCGGACAGGATGCGGCTCGCGCCGTTGAGCGCTTCGAGCGCCTGAGTTTCTTCGCGCAGCGCCACCGTTTGCCGCGCCACCTCGTCTTTCAGGAAGGCGCGGCTTTCATCCTCGCGCCGGGCCTGATGGCGAGCGAAAGCGGTCAGAGCGATCAGGGACAAAATCGCCGCAAGCGCGAAAAACCCATTCGGCTGGGCCTGTTCCAGCCACAACGAGAAGAGCGCCTGCCGCGGCACGCTGACACGAACGTAAAGTGGCAGATTGCCGACCTGGTGATAGGAGCCGAACCTGACGTCCTTTTCCTGGGCGAGGTTGGTGTAGCTCCCCTCCTCCGGGTTCTGCGCGATCATCTCCTCGAGAGCCGCATTGAAAGGCACCGGCCCGGCATCTGCCGGAGCTTGCGGGAAGCGCGCCAGGACCGCCTGATCGCTCTTTCTGAAGAGCGCGACCCGGGCATCGGGCGGCAGCGGGATGCGTTTCCAGAAGGTGTTGAAATAGTCGAGCGCCAGGCTCGCCGACACGATGCCTTTGAACTCATCCCCGCCGAGCCGGCGACTGACGAGGAATGTCGGCCTGTCCGTCACCCGTCCGATGATCGGCTGGCCGATGAAGAGACCGGCATCATGCGCCTGGTGGGCCTGAAACACATCACGGTCGGAGAGATTGGCCTGCGGCGCCGGGAAATTAAAGGTGGTGAGACGCAGGTCGCCCGTGCTGTCATTGACCCACAATTCATCCACATAGGGCAGATCGGCACGCAGCTCGGTCAATTCGTCGAAAAGCGACCGCGAGGTTTGGATCTCGTCCCAATCGCGCTCGCCGATGGCATCGGCCGCCTTCCTCAGCGCAAGATCGGAAACCTCAAAAAGCCTCGCCCCGTGGTCGGCCAGAAAAAATGCGGAGCTCGCCGTGGCGCTGCGCATGTTCTCCGTCAGGTCGCGCCACTGCAGGTAGGAGATCGAAGCGACGGCAGCGAGCACGATGAAGGCCCCGAGCACTCCGACAAGCGCTGCCGAGCGCGCGAGCGAAGGGCTCGGCGGGGATGGCGGCGGTTCCTGGGAAGCCGGAGATTCGTAAAGAAGCCTGGAAAGCGGCACGCTGGCGTCACCTATCGAACGGGCGGGGCATGAGGGAGGAGATCCGCCGAGAATTGTACGATTGAGTGGCGAACATCAAACCGTGCTAGAAGAATCGACTATCGAATAGATCTAGGGTGTTTGTTCGCGTCTTTGAAGCACGCAAGGCTCCGCGGACAAGGGCAACATGACCAACTTCATGTGAACCGCAAGCCTAACGGGCGTTACCTTGTCTCAACAGCCTGGCAGCCAGAAGGGAATAGGGATCGTGCACGGGGACGAAAGCTGTCTGGTCCGGAAGATATCGCATTACACCGCCCTGAGCGACACCGAGAAACATCTGCTCAACGAACTGGAACGCGAAAGCCGCACGGTGAGGCGGCATGAGACACTTGTGGACGAAGGCGAGACGAACCGCCTTTTCGTGCTGGATTCTGGCTGGGTCTACACCTTCATCCACACCCCCGATGGTCGCCGTCAGATCCTCGACCTGCATTTTCCGGGCGACGTCGTCGGCACCAACCAGATTGCCTTCGCCGAAAGCACCTGCGGCATCGCGGCTGCGACCGATGCCGTTATCTGCCCGTTCCCGAAATCGGGGCTCCGCAGCGTCTTCTCGAATTCTCCGAAACTTACCGCGCTCTTCTACACGTTCGCGATGATCGACCATGCGGCGGTTCTCGACCGCCTGCGGGCCACGGGTCGCATGCCAGCGGCATCGCGGGTGCTTCTGGTTCTTCTGCAATGTCGGGCGCGCCTGCGGATCATGGATCCCGCATATTCCGACGAATTCGAGCTGCCGCTGCATCAGGAGGTCATCGGCGACCTGGTAGGCCTCAGCAATATTTCGGTCAGCAACGCCTTGAAACAGCTCAAGGAGGAGGGCCTGATCGCCCGTCAGGGTCGATGGATCTCGTTTCCGAACGAAGAGCGCGCAACGCAGCTGATCGATTTCGCGGACCATTATTATGAGATCGACACGAGCTGGTTCCCCGGCCTTTAGGGCTCGGGAACGCGGAGTGCGAATTAAAGCACTTTAATGCGCGCCAGCCGTCACCGCGACATCACCGTGGATGAAGCGGCACCCGATAATCCTAAGCGCGAATGCAAGCATCCGATCATGATGGTCGTCCTCGCGACCCGGCTTCCGATTCAACGGCGGCCATGGCGCCTGACGACCTCCGCTCCGAAGCGGTTCTCATGCTGGTCGAAGCCGCCAAACTCTGTCGTGCCCTGCTCGGCATCGAATTGGCCGAGATCGGCATTCACCCCGGTCAGGATAAGCTGCTGCGCGCCCTCTATGGGAATGGCGAACACTCGCCCTCCTCGCTTTCGAAGGAGTTGCGCGTGCGCCCGCCGACCGTCAGCAAGATGCTCGAACGGCTGGAGGCAGGCGGCCTGATCGAGCGCGACAGCCACCGTTCCGACCACCGCAGGAGCATCGTGCGCTTGAGCCGCGACGGCGAAGCGACGTTGGATGCCATCGATGCCGTCTGGAAGAGGCTTGCTGAGATCGCCACACGCGACTTCTCGCCGGAAACTCTCCGAAGCGCCGCCGCCATTCTGGGACAGATGGAAGAGAACCTCGCGACGGCGCTGCATCGCCTGCGTTAAAGCCCGCTGTTTTCACAACTTATCGGCACGGTATATTGACGCACCCGTTGACGCTCTTCGGGCCGAAGGCATATTGCAGACAGCGGAGCATGTCCGTCCCGAATCCGGACGTGCCAAACATCTAGGAGCGCAATTCCATGCGGCTCACGAAACAGACCAGCCAGGCACTGCGGATTCTGCTGCACTGCGCCCGTCTCGGACGCCAGACGAATGCCGGAGAGATCGCGCGCGCGACGCTCATCACGGAGCACAACGTCGCCAAGCTCGTCGCGCTCCTGGTGCAGGGCGGCTTCTTGAAGACCATGCGCGGCCGCACAGGCGGCGTGCGTCTCGCCTGTGCGCCGGCCGAGATCCATCTCGGCGATGTCGTGCGCCTCACGGAGGCGACGAGTGTCGAGGCGGATTGCTTCGGCGAAACGATCGACTGCTCGATCAGGCCTCTGTCGCCGGTCAACCGGATCTTCAGCCAGGCGCTCGGCGCCTTTACGGAAGTCCTCGACCAGCACACGCTCGAAGACCTGATGGTGCGCAATCCGGGCCACAGCGGCGACCCAGGCGACGAGATCGATCGCCTGACGATGGGCGTCGATATCCCCCGGATGATGTCGACCTAGACCCTTCGACTTTCTCGATTTGCAACTGCGCGCGGGCGTTACATACGGCGCCCGCCTGACGGCAATTCGGCCGCGAGCCGCTTCTCGACCGCGCCCCGCGGCTCGGTGAACCGCGCCAGAAGGTCGTAAAGCACGGGCGTCACGACGAGCGTCAGCACCGACGCGAGCATCAGCCCTCCGACGATGACGACGCCGATCGCGCTTCGGCTCTCGGCCCCGGCGCCGGAGGCAAGCACCAGCGGCACGGCCCCCAGCACCGTTGAAATCACGGTCATGATGATCGGACGAAAGCGCAGGATCGAGGCTTCGATGACCGCCTCGCGCACCTCCATCCCCTCGTCGCGCAGCTGATTGGCGAACTCAACGATCAAAATACCGTTCTTCGCCATCAGGCCGACAAGCAGAATGATGCCGATCTGGCTGTAGATATTGAGCGAGAGTCCCGCGAAATAGAGCGCGTAGATCGCCCCGGCGAAGGCGAGCGGCACTGAGAGCATGATCACGAGCGGATGGATGAAGCTCTCAAACTGCGCCGCCAGCACCAGAAACACGATGAGGATCGCCAGGCCGAAGGTGACGGCCACGCCGCTCGAGGTTTCAAGATATTGCTGCGACTGACCGGCAAACGCGATCTGGGCTTCCGGCGGCAGGCTTTCGGCGGCCGCCTCGCGGATGAAGTCGATGGCGGAGCCGAGATCGTAGTTTTCGGCAAGCGCCGCCTCCAATGTGATGGACGGCAGGCGATTGTACCGCCGCAGCTCTGGTGCGGCCGCAGCTTCCTTGACGCTCACGACGGATGACAAGGGGAAGAGGTTTTCCCCGTCACCGCCGCGCATGAAGATGTTGCCGATATCGGAAGGCACGCGGCGGTCTTCCTCGCGCGCCTGCAGGATCACGGGATATTCGCGCCCGCGATCGACCCAGTCGGAGATTTCGCGCGAGGCGAGCATGGTCTGCAGCGTCTGCGCGACCGTCTGGACGCTGACGCCGAGATCGTCCAGGCGCTCGCGGTCGATACGAATGTCGGCCTGCGGCTGATTTTCTTCGAAATCGAGCTCGGCATTGCGCAGCCCCTCGTTCTGCCGCGCCTTGTCGAGGAGCGTATTGGCCCATTCCTTCACGCTTTCGAAGTCCGGGCCGCCCACGACCACGCGCAGCGGCGTGCTGCTGCCGCGAAGACCGAGGCCGGCGGGCGTCACCGGAAATCCGGTCGCTCCGATCACCTTTCCGACAGCTGGAATGATGTCGCGTTGAACCTCTGCCTGCCCGCGCTCGCGCTCTTCCCAGGGCGCCAGGCGCACCAGCACGAACGCACGATAGGGGCGGCCCCAGGAGCCGACGATCGAATAGACCGAGCGAACGTCCTTCCCCTGAAGGAGTGGCTCGAGCTCCCGCTCCAGCACACGCACTTCGCCGTCGGTATAGGCCGTGGTGGACCCCTGCGGCGTCGTCAGCGGGACGAAGATGACGCCGCGATCCTCTTTGGGCGTCAGCTCTCGCGGCAGCTCCTGATAGAGAAAGATACCCCCTCCCGCGACGACGAGAGCGACGGAAATCACGACGAGCGGCATGCCGAGCGCCCGCCGCAGCAAGCCTTCATAACCGCGTCTGAACCTCGACGGCCGACCGCTGTCATCCTGGCCCGCCGGATGCCGATGTCGCTTCAAGAGACGCGAGGCGAGCACGGGACACAGCGTCAAAGCGACGAAGGTGGAGATGGCCACGGCACTCGCCATGACGAAGCCGAATTCGGTGAAGAGCCGTCCCGCCTGCCCCTGCAGAAACGAAATGGGGATGAAGACGGCGATCAAAGTGAGCGAGGTTGCAAGAACCGCAAACGTCACCTGCCGGGAGCCCAGAAACGCCGCCACCATCGGCGTCTCGCCCTCGTCGATGCGCCGCTGAATGTTCTCCAAAACCACGATCGCATCGTCGACGACGAGCCCGATCGCGAGAATGAGGGCAAGCAGCGTCAAGACGTTGATGGAAAAGCCGAGCGCCGAAATGAGAATGAAGCAGCCAATCAACGACACCGGGATGGTGACGGCCGGCACCAGCGTCGCGCGCACGGATAGGAGAAATGCGAGAATGACGAGAACGACGAGGACGAGAGAGATCGCGAGCGCGGTCAGAACCTCGCGGATCGACGCCTGAATGAAGACGGCGTCGTCGGACCCGACGGTGATTTCCATCCCCTCCGGCAGCGTCGGGCGGATACGCTCCAGCTCGGCGGCGACGGCCTGCGAGATGGCGATCGTATTGGCCTGCGACTGACGCGAAATGCCGAGGCCCACGGCCTCCACGCCGTTGAGGCGAACGAGCGTCGTGTCATCTTCCACGCCGAGCTCGACTTTCGCGATATCCTTCAGCCGAACCGGGAAACCGGCAATGCGGTCGACGACGATGTTGGAGAAGGCGTCTACGCCGGCGACGCGACTATCGACCCGCACCGCGAGCTGGCGGCGCGAGGATTCCAGATCTCCGGCCGGCAATTCGATGTTGTTGCGGCGGATCGCATCTTCCACGTCGGCGACGGTGAGATTGCGTGCCGCCATCGCTTCACGGTTGAGCCAGATGCGGATCGCATAACTGCGCTCGCCGAAAATCTCGACATTGGCGACCCCATCGAGCGTCGCCAGCCGGTCCACGAGATAGCGCTGCAGATAGTCGGTGATCTGCGCCGACGACATATGGGGGTCGGTCACCGCAAGTCGAATGACGGGGTCCGCGTCGGCGTCGTTCTTGACCACCTGCGGTTCGTCGACATCGTCCGGCAGGTCGCCGCGCACCCGTGCCACGGCGCTTCGGACATCGTTCGCCGCCTCGTCGATGTTGCGGCCGATGACGAATTCGATGGTGGTGCGGCTGCGGCCACGACGGCTTTCGGAGCTGATCGATTTGACGCCGCTGATGCCGGCGACCGCCCCTTCGATCGTCTCGGTGATATCCGTATCGACGATTTCAGGCGCCGCCCCGGCATAAGTCGTGGTGACGGTAACGACAGCGGTATCGACGTCGGGCAGTTCGCGGATCGGAATGCGCAAGATCGCCGAGAGCCCGAAGACCACGATCAGGATGGAGGCGACTGCGGCGAGAACCGGCCGCTTGATGCTGATATCGGAAAGGATCATCCGATCCCGTCAGCGTTCGCCGCCGCCTTGCCGTCGTCCGCATCTTCGACGATGCGGATTTGTGACCTGTCGCGCAGGCGTTGCACGCCGCGAACGATGACGGCTTCACCGTCCTTAAGCCCCTTGGAGATTTCGACCGCGCCCTTCTGGCGCTGACCCAGATCGACGGAGCGCCGCCGGGCCGTCTCGCCATCCGCTACGAACAGATAAGCGCCGTCGCCCTCCACCATCACCGCCTCCTCCGGCACCATCACCCCGATGCGACGATCGAGAACCACCGAGAGCGTCATGAACATGCCGGCAGGCAGAACGAAATCCTCGTTGGGAATGGACGCCCGAACCTTGAAGGCGCGCGAAGCCGGATCGATGCGGCTGTCGATGGCAATGATCTCGCCAGAAAATATTTTGTCGGGGAAAGCGGCACTGCGTGCAAAAATCGGCATCCCGGACTTGATCTCGCCGAACGCGGTTTCCGGCAGCGCGAATTCCACCTCCACGGAGGAGAGATCGTCGAGCGTGGTGATCACGGTCTGGTCGTCGGCACGCGCACCAAGGTCGATCCGGCGCAATCCCGCAATGCCGGAAAACGGTGCCCGCACGGTGCGATCCGCAAATCGGCGCCGGGCGCGCTCCAGCTCGGCCTCCCCCGTGACTCGCGCCGCCGTCAGCGTCTCCACGGTCGCGGCAGTGACCGTATTCGACTGATGCAGAGAGCGAGCGCGCTCCAAGGCGAGCTCAGCCTCACGCAGTTTCGCCTCCGCTTCCTTGACATCCGCCGCCTCGATGTCGTCGTCGAGCGTCAAAAGCGGCGCGCCGGCCTCGACCTTCTGGCCGGCTTCGAAGAAAAGCTCGGTGATCCGTCCTGATGCGAGAGGAACGATCTCGACGGAACGGCGGGCACGCGTGGAGCCGACCGCATCGAAGCTGCGCTCGATTGTTTCGGCCTTGGCACGTGCCACCTCGACTGCGATCGCTTCAGGCCCGCGCGCGGCCCGGGCTTCCTCGCCGCTGCGGCCCACATTGAACCACGTGTCGAAGGCGGCATAGCCGGCCAGCGCGGCCGCTCCGATCAAAGCGATGAAAATAACCTGCTTCACAAGGGACAAAGAGGCGCTCCGCTGCCGCGACCTTCCAACAGCCGACGCGGGGGCCGACCAGACACATCAAGAGATTTCATGGTACCGCGCCGCACGCAGGAAGAGCGACTTAAATTTCTGTCAGAAGGGCGCCACAGAGCGCACCGCGACACCAAGCTCGGAGAGCTTTGCGGCCAAGGCACGGCCGTCATAAGGCTTTGAGACGACCCCGATCATTTGATCGTGACGGTAGGTCTCCTCCAGCTCAGAGGAGGAACGCCCGGAGGCGAAGATGATCGGCACTTCGGGCCGCAGAGCCCGCACGTCCTCCGCCAGCTCGCCACCATGGCGATCGGGCAGCCCGATATCGATCATCACGACATCGAAACGGCCGGGATCTTGGGCGAGCACGTCCATCGCCTGCGCGGCATTCGTGGCAGTTTCGACGCCAAGTCCGAGTTCCTCAAGCAGCTCCGTCGCCAGCATCGAGATCAACATTTCGTCTTCGACGAGGAGAATGACGGGCGCGCGGGCCGGTTCGCTGCGCTTGGCGACCGGCGGCTCTTCGGCAAGAAGAGTGGCAAGCCGCCCCGCCAGGAGTGCACTGTCGAAAGGTTTGGCCAGGATATCAGCCCTTCTGCCCAGATTGTCTTCGCTCTTGAACACCTCATGCGCATAGGCGGAGGTGAAAAGCACGCGAAGATCTGGTCTCTCCCCAATCGCCCTTTCGGCAAGCGCACGACCGTTCAGGCCGCCGGGAAGCCCGACATCGGTGAAAAGCAGATCGACGTCAGTGTTGTCGCGCAAGAGCGCGAGAGCCCCCTCGCCGTCCCCAGCCTCCAAAACGCGATAGCCCATCTCGGCCAGAAGAGTGGTGGAATGGCGGCGGACGTCTTCGTCATCCTCCACCACCAGAATGGTCCCGTCACCAGCTTTCTCAGCAAGGGCCGGCGTAGCACCCAACCCCCCGGTGGAGAGTTCTTTCGGGTCTTCTCGAGAGCGCGGCAGGAAAAGGCAGATTTCCGTTCCTTCGCCCATTTGCGATTTGAGAGTGATGCCGCCACGAGATTGCTTCAAGAAGCCGTAGACCTGCGACAGGCCAAAGCCCGTTCCTGCGCCGATTTCCTTGGTCGTGAAAAACGGATCGAAAGCGTGGGCGCGCGTCTCCTGGCTCATGCCGGTGCCCGTATCGGAGATGCACAGGCGCACGTATTCGCCCGGCGCCATATCCGGATCGACATCGGCGGAGCCGGTGGCTTCAACGGTTTGATTGCTCAAGGAGACCGTCAGGACACCACCATCCGGCATGGCATCGCGCGCATTGACGGCCAGATTGAGCATGGCGCTTTCGAGGTGATTGGCATCGACAGTCGCCGGCCAGACATCATCGTCGACCTCGGTCTTCAATTGGATCTGCTCGCCGAGCGTGCGTTGAAGAAGATCGACCATGCCCATGACCAGTTGCGTCGTATCGACGGGCCTCGGTCTGAGCGGCTGACGGCGCGCGAACGAGAGGAGCCTTTCCGTGAGCTCGGCCGCTCGTTTCGAACCACGCATGGCATGTTCCGCGGCGATCCGGATGCGCGCAAGATCCGGCTCGTCGTCGTCGAGACGCCGCAAAAGTCGCTCCAGATTGCCGGAAATCACGGTCAGAAGATTGTTGAAGTCATGCGCGACCCCGCCCGTGAGCTGGCCGATCGCCTCCATCTTCTGGGCCTGGCGCAAGGCCTCTTCCGCATGCTCGCGCTCGGCGATCTCCTTGCGCAATTGCTCGTTGGCGGATTGAAGCGCAGCGGTCCGCTCGCTGACGACCCGCTCCAGCTCTTCCTGCGAACGCGCAAGCGCCTGGCGTGCGGCCACCTGATCTTCGATATCGGTACAGGTGCCGAACCAGCGCAGGATTTGCCCGCTTATCTCGTCATAAACCGGCAAAGCTCGGGCGAGAGACCACCGGTAGACGCCGTCATGACGGCGCAGGCGGTATTCGATCTCGTACGTTTCCCCGGTTTCAAGCGACGCCTGCCAGGCCTGCTGCGTGCGTGCCCTGTCCCCCGCATGGATCATCTGCGGCCAGTTCTCGACGGCGTCCGCGCCCGACTGGCCGGTATATTCGGTCCAGCGCTGGTTGAAGTAATCGATACGTCCGTCCGGAAGGGAGGACCAGACGATCTGCGGCATCGATTCTGAGATCGCCCTGAAGCGCAACTCGTTGCGGCGCAATTCCTCAGCCGCGCGCTTTCCTTCCGAAATATCGAGATTGCAGCCGGTGAAGCCGAGGAATCGGTCGACGGAATCATATCGCGGCGCACCGGCGCAACGATACCATCGGGCCTCCCCATCCTTGTGGACAAAGCGGATCTCGACACGAAACGATCGCCGGGCCGCAAAGGCCGTCATGAAGGAGGTATAGAAGCTCGGCAGATCCTCCGGCAGCACCGCACGCTGCCAGCCATCGCCCAGCATCGTTGCGGCGGGGGCACCCAGAACCGTCTCATAATAGCGATTGGCGAAGATGACGCGGCCTTCTGCATCGCTCACCCAGATCATGGCAGGGGCGCTGTCGGCGATCCTTTTGAAGCGGGCTTCACTTTCTGCAACGACCACTTGTGGCTTCTGCCTTTCCGATATCTTGCATCGATAAATCTACAGCGATGGGCGGTCTTCTCGCCTAGCCTCTCGCGCCAACCTGCCAACGGAACCAACAGCGCGCAAGCGAAGCGGTTGAACCGTGTTGCGCGGGACAACTTTCCGCACTTGACGTCGTCGGCCGTTCGACAAATGTTTCGGATTGCTCGCAGGATTGCGAGACGCCCCCTCACCGACTGACCGAGACCGCCAGATCCGCATGGCCAAAACCTGGAAGAATGCACCCTCGCCGTGCATCGACGTGTGCAAGTTCAAGCGCAAAGGCCGCTGCATCGGCTGCAGCATGTCGCGGGAGGACAAGGCCTCGTTCAAGCGGCTCGACAGCAAGGACGATAAGAAGGCCTTCCTGACAGCCCTGGTTGAGAGACTGAAGGAACAGGGCGGTCTTCCCTTTTGGGCGACCGCCTACCGCCGGAAATGCGAAAAGCAGGGCGTTCCCTGCCCGCTCGACAAGCTCCCCGTGGACGCATGAGGTCAGGGCGTAGCGTTCGATCGCCTCGCCCTAAGCTCGTCTTATCGGCATAGCAGAGATCAATCCTCGTCGACCTCCTTGTGCGGCTGCGTCGGAGCCGGCGGGTCGCTTGCGGGGAATGATTCCTCAAGCCCTTCGTCGAGCTCCCGATCGAGCCTTTCCGCGGCGAGCCGCTCCTTGTCGCTCTCTCGGGTCGTCGTGAGCGCTTCGGCCGGTGGCCGGCCAGCATGCCCGTGAAGCTCATGATTGCTCATGCGAGCCTCCTCCGCTTGCATCACGAGACAACAACGCATCAGGGGCCGGCGCGTTCACACCAGCCCCTGACGAAAGTATCAAGCGAAGGGCCGGCGGCCCCGCGAACTCAGAAGAAGATCAGGCGTTTTCGCCGAGATGCGCCCGCAGCATCCACGCGAACTTGTCGTGCGCGGCCACCCGCTCGGTAGCGAGGTCGTTGGTGGCCCAATCACCGTGCTTTTCTGAGACGCTGCACAGAGCAGAAAGCGTGGACGAGAGCGTCTCCTGGTCGGCCAGGAGCGCGGCTACCATCTCGCGATCGGTCGCATGGCCGTCATGCTCTTCCACGGCGCTGCGTTCCAGATACTTCGAATAACGGCCTTCCGCATGCGCATCGAGCGCCTTGACGCGCTCGGCGAGGACGTCCATCGCCTCGAAGTGATCCTCATACATTTTCTGGAACAGCTCGTGCAGCGGCCCGAAAGCCATGCCCGTGACGTTCCAGTGAAAATTCTGCGCCTTCGTCATCTCCACAGCCGTCTCAGCGAGACTCTGCGTGAGACCCGCGACGATGTCCTGTTTCGCGCTCGGTTCGATTTTTGCTGCCACCAGACCCATTTTGCCCTCCATCGGTACGATTCGGCGTCTGCCTAAATTAGAATATCTCTAAACTAAGCCAGGTGCGTTCCAGCTTCAAGGGGTTTCCGCAACGAGAGCAAATGCCAGTCCGCGCGATAAGAAACGCAGCCAGCGATGACCCTCGGGTTTGACCCTCCAGGAGATTAACGCGCGAACGCTCATTTCGTCGCCTGAGCGCCATGCACCCATTAGTCGCAGAAGCCAGGCCTCGTCAGTGGAGAAATTGCGCGTGCCCGGTCGGTAGAAGACGAGCTGCCGCCGTGCCTTTGACGACATGGCCCGAAAAAAGGCGATCGCGAAGCGCTCGAGCGACGCGTCCGGTTCGGCGGCAAGCACGAAACAGGCGCGCTCGAGATCGGTCTGCGACGACAAAAGGCTTTTGAGGACGAACCAACGCAAACGGTCGAGTTCGATCTCCTCCTCTTGCGTCAGACCGCGCGCATCTGAGGCCTTCGGCCCAAAGGCTTCGCAGGCGGGAAAGGCGACGACATTCGTCTCCCGTTCAGCGGAGAGCATCTCCGCGGCTTCGCTACCCTGCCCATGTCTCAGTGCCATGAAACCTCTCTGCGCAAGCGCCTGGCAATAGGATCGCACTTTTGAACGGACATAAAGTAGACAATAAGACTCCGATTTCAAAGGCCTTCGGCAACGCAGCACGCGTCACCGCATCGCGGCACGTAACGTGAGGACGCTATCGGCTGGACAAACAGGCCCGTCGCCAAAAGAAGGTGGGCAAAGAGCGAAAGCCGAGGGTCTGTAGCAAGTACGGCTTAGGCCGTCGCGGGCGCGAAGCAGAATGCGGCCACGCGGGATATGGAGATGACAGACGAATCCAGACCGCTATCGCCCCTCTTCGGAAGGTTGCGGCCCAGACGACGACCCTTTTGTCTGACGGACGAACGCGTGATGCGTGATCGTCTCTCTCAGAGCTTCATCATCTCGGTGATCTTGTCGGCAGGGATCCGCCCACGGCAGAACTGAACGCCCATGCGTTTGCCGCGCCGCCAGGCGAGCTCGCAAACGATCGCGATGTTCACCTGAGGCACGGCGAGGATCATTTCCCGCTCCGGCGTGATGCCCTCCTCGACCTCGAGCTGTGCCCCGGCGGTGGACAGGTCGCGGATGATGCAGCGCGAGGAGCTGTTCTCCGCAACCACCAGATGGGCGTCGATCGCCGTCTGGAGCCGTACGGCACCCCGACGGCGAAAGTCGAGAAGATCCGCCACCTTGCCGCCAACGGCATTGGGCGTCTCCGGGGCACGGGTCTCCGCGGCACGGATCTGCTCGTCACGTGGAGCGCCGTCCTCCCGCTGCAATTGGCTGTGCTGCCCAAAGCGGGACCCCTCCGGCCGAGCATCGGCTGGATTTTCTGCTATTGGCACATCGGACGCGCTGCCAGGCAGCGCCTTCGAGTGAAACATCGTATCCCCTCCGGACCGGCCTAAGCACGGCCTGTCTTAGAACTATAGTAGGAGAAAATGAGAGGAACGTTACCGCATCGATTGCTTGTATCGCAGAACCTGAAAGAGATCGGAAAGGATTTTGCCGGTTCGCCTGCGGGACGAGCCGCGGCAGTCGCGGGCGACAGCATCGGCACTGCGCGCTCAGTGGCTTCCCGAGTGTTTCCAGATGCTTCATTGACGCGCACCCACTGGAAATCGCGACGCGCCGCCACGATGTGAAAGCGAGGCTTCGCTAGCCCTTCCTCACCTTTGCCTCCTTCGTCCGATGCGCCCGTCCGATTGCGCACAATCCAAGACCTGCGAACGAACCACAGGAGCAATGCGCCTTGGCGATGGAGCGGAGGTTGTCGGCTGATGTCCGAAGGTCTCCTCGCGCTTTTGTCGATCGTCTGGCTCGATGTCGTCCTGTCCGGGGATAACGCGCTTGTCATAGGTCTTGCGGCCTCAGCGCTTCCGCCACGCTTGCGACGCCCCGCGATCCTCTGCGGCATCGGCCTCGCAGCCTCGATCCGCATCCTCGGCGCGATCCTCTTCACCTACCTCCTTGGCATACCGGGTATCGTCCTTGCCGGGGGCCTGCTCCTTTTATGGGTCTGTTGGCGGCTCTACCGCGATATCGGCAGCAGGAAGTCGGAAGCGGCAGATATCGCCGACGAGAGGGCGGCCGAGCCCCAACGGCAATCGGAAAGTGCCGGGATCATGCAGGCGCTCGTCTCAATCGCCGTTGCCGACATCTCCATGTCGCTCGACAACGTCTTCGCCGTCGCCTCCATCTCACGCGGCAACGCGCTTCTTCTGGTCTTTGGCTTGGTCCTGTCGATCGCGCTGATGGCGCTTGCGGCAAGTCTCATCGCAAAGCTGCTCGTGCGCCACCGTTGGATCTCCTATGTGGGCCTCGTCTTCCTGGTTTATGTCGCCGGCGGAATGATCTGGGAGGGCGGCGTCGATCTCGCCACGGCAGCGCACCTGCCGCTGGCAGGCGATCTTTCAGACCTCGGCGATCTTGTGCCGATGCTGGATCGCTCCTGAAGTCGGCAACGCAAAAAGGCCGCCCGTCTAAAAGAGAGACGAGCGGCCGAAACATGTTTGCGCCAGACCGGCAGGTGCCGGCCCGATCTCGTGTGGATTAGCGACGTCCGAGAAGGACGCCGATGATGAGGGCGATGCCCGCCGCCTGCACGACCGGGTTGGCGAGCGGTGAACCGCTCTGCCGAAGCGAGCGCTGCATCCGGTCATAGGTGTCGTGCGCGGTGGCGCTCATCTCGCTGAGAGGCTGTTCGACCGAACGTGCCTGCTCGCGGTGAGGCCTCAAGGCCAGAAGTATGACGATAAGCCCGATGACGAGGAGCACGGCGCCGATCACGCCCGCGGACACAAGCGAACCCCACAGGCTGGAGAGCCAGATATGCAGCGTCACCAGTCCGAAACCGAGGGCATAAAGCAGAATAACGGCGCCGATCGCCAGGAGAATGGCCTGCCGCGCCATGACACGGATACGGCGCCGCAAATTTGCAGCGCCGTAGGCAAAGCTGATCGAAGAAAGCAGCCTGAGCATGAAGACTAGCGCCGGGAAATGGCGCCGACGAGAAAGCCCAGCCCCAACGCCACGAGAACGGCAGTGAAGGGATTGCGACTGATCGACTGGCTCAGATCATCCGACAGAGCCTCGGCTTCGGACATGGCTGCATCGGCGCGCCTGCGGCCTTCGCGGCGGTAATAGTCGGCACGTTCGTTCAACATGTCTTTTCCTTCGCGGGCGCCGGTGCGCAGCAGATCTGAGATCCGGGTGCTGAGTTCGGCGACATCCGCCTTCAAAATTTCGAATTCGGCGTTGAGGTCGTGGCGAACGTCTTCGGCCTTGCGCTTGGTGTCGTCGGCCTTGCGTTCCGTCTCGCTCTTGCCGCCGGGCACATTCGTCTCTGCCATGGGATGCCTCCTTCTATCGATTGGGTGGGTCGCTCAGGTAACGTGGCGCTGCGAGCGGAGTTCCAAGCAAAGACGGGGGTTTTGGCGGCGGCGGCAACGCCGCCCGGGCCAAACCTGAAGCTGCCGCACGGCTTGCTCAGGCGGCGCAGGCTTGTTCGTTCGTGGTCTCCTGAGCGATCACGCCACCGCCCAGAACGCGCGCATCGGAGGCGTCTCGATCGTAGAAGACGCAGGCCTGCCCCGGCGCCACGCCCATCTCGCTATCGTCGAGAACGACAGACGCTTCACCGGCTTGCACGGAAACTGACGCTTTGACCGGCGGACGCGTCGAGCGCACGCGAGCATAGACCTCCTGCCCCTCGGTCCAGGCAGACGGGTCGCCGTCCCCGAGCCAGTTCAGGTCGCGCAGCCGGAAGCGGCGCGTCGCCAGAGCCTCGCGCGGGCCGACGATAACGCGCTTTGCCGCGGCATCCAGCCGCACGACGAAGAGCGGCTCGGCAGCCGAAATCCCGAGACCGCGCCGCTGCCCGACCGTGTAATGCATGATGCCCCGGTGACGACCCAGCACCCGACCGTCGAGATCCACGATATCGCCCTCGTCGGCCGCGTTTGGCTTCAGCTTTTCGATGACGTCGCTGTAGCGCCCCTGCGGCACGAAGCAGATATCCTGGCTGTCGCTCTTCTCCGCGACGCTCAAACCGATCTCGGCCGCCAGCGCCCGAACCTCGGGCTTGGTGAAATCGCCGAGCGGGAAGCGCAGGAAATCGAGCTGCTCGGCCGTCGTCGCATAAAGGAAATAGCTCTGGTCGCGGTCCGCATCGACAGGCCGGAAAAGCGCGCGTCGGCCTCCGACGGAGCGGGTGCGCACATAATGGCCGGTCACCATGGCGGCGGCCCCGAGCTGACGGGCCGTGTCCAAGAGATCGGAGAATTTCACCGATTGATTGCAGGCGACGCAGGGCACCGGCGTTTCACCCGACAGATAGCTCGCCGCAAAAGGCTCGATCACCGCCTCGCGGAAGCGGCTTTCGTAATCGAGCACGTAATGGGCGATGCCGAGAGCCTGGGCGACACGCTTGGCATCATGAATGTCCTGCCCCGCACAGCAAGCCCCAGAGCGATGGATCGCCGCCCCATGATCATAGAGTTGCAGGGTCACGCCAATGGTTTCGTAGCCGGCCGCGTTGACAAGCGCGGCAGCAACGGAGGAATCGACCCCGCCGGACATAGCGACGAGGACGCGGGCTTTGCTGCGCGGACCTGGCAGCTCAAGATCGATGTCCAGCATGGGCTTTGGTTGCAGTGCTTGCGACGTTCTGTCAAGCGCCCGCGGTTTCTAAAAAAATGCCCCGGTTGCGCTTAAGATTTCCGTTACGGATGGTTAGACGCTTGTTAAGCCGTGCCACCTTATAACGAGCTCAGTTGGTGAGTTTGTATAAGAGTCTGCCATGGCCGAGCATGTCCGACCACGAGTGAAATACGTTATCGGACCGGATGGAAGCCCGCTCACGATTGCTGATCTTCCACCCCCCAATACCAAGCGCTGGGTGATCCGCCGCAAGGCTGAGGTTGTTGCTGCCGTCCGCGGCGGCTTATTGAGCCTCGATGAAGCTTGCTCGCGCTATACCCTGACTGTCGAGGAGTTTCTCTCCTGGCAGATGTCGATCGAGTCTCACGGCCTTGCTGGGCTGCGCACGACCCGAATTCAGCAATACCGCAATTGATGTCCCGCCTTGAGCGGGGCTTCGCCCGCACTTGCCCTTGACAGCCGCCCGCACCCCGGCTTTGCCGGAATGGTTTCATTGAAATCTCCAGGGATCGGGCGGCGAAATGGCGACAGGTACCCACGAATACGAAGACGATCCGCGCAATGCCGAGATCCTGATCTCGGTCAACGGCGAGCTCTTGCCGCGTGACAAGGCGGTCGTCTCGGTCTTCGATTCCGGTTTCGTCCTGGGCGACGGCATCTGGGAAGGTCTGCGCGTCACCGACGGGGGCATCGCCTTCCTCGACGAGCATCTCGACCGCCTGTTTGAGGGTGCAGCCGCGCTCGACATGGATATCGGGCTCGATCGCGCCGGCCTTACGGCACGGGTGATGGAATGCCTCGCCGCCAACGATATGCGCGACGGCGTGCATGTGCGCCTGATGATCACGCGCGGCGTGAAGCGCACCCCTTATCAGGATCCGCGCATGACGATCGGTGCGCCTACGATCGTCGTCATTCCCGAATACAAGAACCCGAAGCCTGAAATCGCAAGCGAAGGCGTCACGCTTTTCACCGTCCATGTGCGGCGCACGGGGCCGGCCGAGCAGGACCAGAAAATCAATTCCCATTCCAAGCTCAACTGCATCCTCGCCTGCATTCAAGCCGCCAAGGCGGGCGCGGACGAAGGGCTGATGCTCGACCCGGCGGGCTTCGTCGCCACCTGCAATTCCACGCATTTCTTCATCGTCCGCAACGGCGAGGTCTGGACCTCGACGGGCGATTACTGCCTCGGCGGCGTCACCCGCGGACAGGTGCTGAAGGCCGCCCGAGAGGCCGGCATCGCGGCACATGAAAGACGCTTTTCGCTGACCGACGTCTATGGGGCGGACGAGGCCTTTATCACAGGCACGTTCGCCGGCCTCGTCCCGGTTCGCTCCGTCGACGGACGGACGATCGGCGCGCTTCACCCCGAAAGGCCGAAGCTCTTGCCGAGACTGACGCAGCTCTACCGCGAACGCATCCGCAGCTTCGCCACACCCTTGTCTTGAGCCCGCTCTAAGGCAAAGACTAAGATTTTAACCACATCGGCACGTGATGGTTTTCTCACGCATTCGTGTTCGCCTAATCTCACATCGACCTGATGGGGGAACGGGTACCCGTTGGCGGTGCAGCGTCAAATATCTGCGGTTCGAGTCCGCGGTCAGGTCTCCATCTTCCCAGCATTTCCGGTGCCGTGATGGCGTCTGAGAGCCCCTCTCCCGCCGCAGGCGACGAGACGATCCGCATCGCCATGTGGTCCGGCCCGCGCAACATCTCGACCGCGATGATGCGCGCTTTCGAAAATCGTCCCGACACCGAAGTGTGGGACGAGCCGTTCTATGCGGCATGGCTGAAGGTGACCGGCATCGACCATCCGATGCGCGAGGAAATCTGTGCCGCGCATGAAGCCGATTGGCGAAAGGTGGCGGAACGCCTTGCCGGCGCGCCGCCCTTTGGCAGCCGCATCTTCTACCAGAAGCACATGACGCACCACATGATCGCGGAGATCGGCCGCGATTGGATGCGCAGCTGTCGCCACGCCTTCCTGATCCGCCATCCGGCGCGCGTGCTCGTTTCTTATGCGCGCAAGCGCGCCGGCCCGAGCCTTTCCGATATCGGATTTGCCGAGCAGGATGAGCTCTTTCGCGTGGCGACGGAATTGTGCGGACAGATCCCGCCAGTCATCGATGCCGACGATCTTCTCGCAGATCCGCAAGCGATGCTGCGCGCCCTTTGCGGAGCGCTCAAGATCGATTTTTCTCCGGCGATGCTCGCCTGGCCGGCCGGCCCCCGCGACAGCGACGGCGCTTGGGCCGCGCATTGGTACGATGCCGTGCATCGCTCGACCGGCTTTCAGCCGCCGGCTCCGCTGCCAGTACTGGAAGATGACGGGCTCAGGGAAGTGGAAGCCGAGGCATTGCCGCTCTACGAGCAGCTCGCCCGACACAAGCTTACGCGCTGATCGCCCTTTTGATCGGCGCCCCCGGCCTGGCCGAGGGCGCGGAATGATATCTCAGCTCGCCAGACGACCCTGGCCCGAAGGAGCCGTCCTCGGGTTTTCCCGGCCGAGGCGTCCTTCTTCGCGCTGAAGCTCGGCGCGCGCGGTTTCGAGCGCCGCCTGGGCGGCTTCGCGCTGCCGGTTCAAATCATCAACCGAAGCGAGCAGATTGGCGCGCCGCTGTCCTGCCGCACGTGCGAAGGTCGAATAGGCGAAATGCTTTTCGTCTTCGATCCCCGTCCGCCGCTTTTCAGCCGCTATCTCGTGTTCTAGGTCGGCCGCCATCCGGCTGAATTCTTCGATCATGGCGTCGATCTGGCCGAGCCGCCGCTCGCAATCTTCAACTTTAAAGCGTTTTTGCCGGATGGATGCGTCTCGCGACTTCATACTCAATACTCCCCAGCCCCGAGGGTCCACCCGCTCCACATGACACCGGCAACGGGCGGCGGTAACCGTTCGTTTACGACTGGCGTTAATGATAGGGACGAGGACTTAAGGCACGGTAAATCGCTTGATGCCGTTTGCTTTGAGTTGGCCGGTCCGGCGCCGGCGCGAAGGCGTCCAGCCGCACCGGTACCACAACGTTTCTCGACGCAGGTGACCCAGCGGAATCGGAATGGAATCAAGACTCTATTTTAAGCAGCTGACGTTATGGGCTTGCTGCCGGGAGTTAGAGTCTGTTAACCATTCCGACGTAAATGTGGCTGCGGTTTTGCCTGTTCAGCCGGCTCGAGCCACACGACACTCGAGCGGCGCGAAAAGGGCTAGGAGGGGATTGGCATGCGTGTTCTTCTGATCGAGGACGACAGCGCCACCGCACAGTCGATCGAATTGATGCTGAAGTCGGAAAGCTTCAACGTCTATACGACCGACCTCGGTGAGGAAGGTGTCGATCTCGGCAAGCTCTACGACTACGACATTATACTTCTCGACCTCAACTTGCCGGATATGACCGGCTACGATGTCTTGAAGCAGCTGCGTGTCGCCAAGGTGAAAACGCCGATCCTGATCCTATCAGGCTTGGGCGGCATTGAGGACAAAGTCCGCGGCCTCGGCTTCGGCGCCGACGATTATATGACCAAGCCCTTCCACAAGGATGAGCTGGTCGCGCGTATCAACGCTGTCGTCCGTCGCTCCAAGGGACATGCGGAATCGGTCATCCAGACCGGCAATCTCCGGGTCAATCTCGACACCAAGACCGTCGAAGTGGCCGGCCAGCGTGTGCATTTGACCGGCAAGGAGTACCAGATGCTGGAGCTCCTCTCCCTCAGAAAGGGCACGACGCTGACGAAGGAGATGTTCCTCAACCATCTCTACGGCGGCATGGACGAGCCGGAGCTCAAAATCATCGACGTGTTCATCTGCAAGCTCAGAAAGAAGCTCGCGGCTGCGACCGACGGCGAGAATTATATCGAGACGGTCTGGGGTCGCGGCTACGTGCTGCGCGAGCCCGATCAGGAAGAGTTCCGCGAAAGCGCCTGACGCCTCTCTTCAATCCCCTTCGATCGCCCCGCACCGCAAGGTCGCGGGGCTTTTCGTTGCGGGCAGAAGGTGCGCCCGTCTCGGCGCGAGGGACCTCGCCTCAGGCCTTCGGGCGGGCGAGGAAAGAGACCTTCCCCTCCTCTTCGGCAATCTCGAAGCCGAGGCCGACCTCTTCGGCGAGCATGACCGCATAAAGCGGCTGGACCGAATGCGCATCGAGCTGCTCCGGGACTTCGCCCGAAAGAAGCACCGTGCGGACGCTGTCGGAAAGGCGCGCGCGGTCGCCGGCCGCCACCACACTGATCGTCACCCCGTTCTCGGCCTGCGTCGCGCCGACTGTCAAAGTACCGCCCCGGGCAATCGTGTTGGCACCGAGAAGCAGGAGGTTGAGCAGGATCTTCGCCTCTGCTTTCGGCAGCATCTGCGCGTCCACCTGCCAGTCGAGATTGGCTTTCTCACGCTCCAGGAACTCGCCCGCGCACCGGCCTGCATCGGCCATATCGATCTGCGCGCCCGCCCCACCTGAAGCGCCAAAGGCCAAACGCGAAAACTGCAATTTCACAGAGGCCTGACGGGCGCTCTTGCGAATGAGATCCATTGCGAAGTCGCGCATGCTCGGATCGGTTTCCTCGTCGAGGACTTCGAGTCCGTTGGCAATGGCGCCGACAGGGCTGATGACGTCATGACAGACCCGGCTCGCGATCAAGGCGGCAAGGTCGACTGGCGCGATTTTAAGGCTGGTCATCGGCTGAAATCCGAAATTGGGACAGAAAGCGATTCGTCGCTCATGGTTGCTCCATCGTATCGAGCGAGCTTCCCGCGGGCCAGCCGCAGCGCCCCATTTCTCGGGGGTTTACCCGACATTTACCATTCTGCCGTTTCCTGTGGACCAATCGAGTTCATGAACAAGCCGTCGCAGGAGGGCCCATGCCCATAGCCAGACTTCTTGCCGCCGGCGCGCTGGCAGTCCAGATCGCAGTCGCTCCGGCCGCTTTCGCCACTCCGGCGGGTGCGGTCCAGCCGGCTTCGGCCCAGGCGGGTGAACCCGGCAGCCTCAATTACACGGCGACTGAAGTCGTCGAAGCGGGCCATCACGTCTTTGGGGCCGCATCCGGAGGCTTGGCGACGCTCGTCGAAAAAGCCATTCAGCGTTACGGCCTTCCCAACGGCTATATCATCGGCCAGGAGGGCTCGGGCGCTCTCATCGGCGGCCTGCGCTACGGCGAAGGCACCATCTATACCAAGCTCGCACCGCCCAGCCACATCTTCTGGCAGGGACCTTCGGTTGGCTGGGATTTCGGCGGCGACGGCAATCGCACCATGATGCTCGTCTACAATCTGCCGAGCTACAATTCCATTTACCAGCGCTTCGCCGGCGTGAACGGTTCCGCCTATATGGTCGGCGGCCTCGGCATGACCGTGCTCTCGCACACCGGCGTGCACGACCCGATCTACGTCGTGCCGATCCGCACCGGCGTCGGTGCCCGGCTGGGTGTCAATCTCGGCTATCTCAAATTTACTTCCAGACCGACCTGGAATCCGTTCTGAGCAAGCTCACGCAAAGCTTGAACCGGCCGTGACATTTTTGCGATAGTGTCGCGGACACGCGCACGCTCCGGCCAAGCTCTTGTTGCCGTCTGCGCAACCTGCCTCTATTTCTAAAGGCCTGCCGCGGACGGAGCCGGTGATGATACAAGCGGCTATGCTGTTCGCCCTTGGCGCATTTGCGAGCGGATTGTTCTGTCTTGCGTTTTTCACGGTCCTTGCTCGCCGCATCCGGCGCGTGACGGAACAGCGTCTGAAGGCGAGCCTGGCGATAACGAGAGCTGATTTCGATACGGAGCGCGACGAGATGCGCGCCCGCAATGCGACGGTCATACGCCGGCTGGAGCGTGATGCGAGCACGTTTCGCGACCGCGTCACCGCCTATCGCCTCGATTCCGATCTCAAGACGCAAGAGATTGCCGCATTGCGCAGCGATCTCGCATCCCGAGACGAAGAGATCGGCGAGCTTGGCACCCGCCTCGAACAAACGAACGCCGAACTCATCGAAACCAAGAAGCGCCTGGCCGAAACCGGCACGGCGCTACGCGCCGGCCGCAACGCGCTTGAAGCGGAGATGGAACGGCGCCTTGCCTTGCAGGACGAGATCCAGGACCTGAAGAGCCTGGCGGAGGATCGCCGCGTCGACCTGATCGGCATGCGTGCGGAAATCGACTACCTCCGCTCCGTCATGGGAAACGCCGCCTCCGAGGCAGATCCCGAAGCCGGCAGCCGCGACCCTTCGCCGGAGAAGGCCGAGGCCTCGGAAGACAGCAAAAAGGCCAACCGGAAAGATGCGAAAGGCGCCCAGCGTCGCAGCGAGGCGCGGCGCGCGCCCGGCCACCGCTCGCAAGCCGCCCGCCATCTTTCCCGCAATCACAATGCCAGAGACACTGCCAAAGACGCTGAGCCGATCGGCGCCGAGGAAATCGCGCGCATCAGCGAAGACATCCGCCGCATGTCGGCCGACCGACCGATGCAGCCTGCCGGCGCCAATGGCTCCGCAAACAAAAACGGTACACAGACGGACGGCAACGCCGAGGCGAAGAACGGTCACGCCTCGGCCGGCGAAGAGGTCTCTTCGGATGCCTCGAACGGGCCCTCACAGGACAAGCCGAGGGGGGCCGAAGACCGTTTCTTTCAAGCCCTTGCCGATATCCGCCAATTGAAACAGCACTCGACCAAGACCCCGGCCGAGTAGTTTTCCGAGAGGGGGCGGCAAGAAACGGTATGCGCTTCTGCCATAGCTTTGACATAGCTCCGAGGTCGTATCGCCCGTGCGAGACCTCGCCTGAAAACGCGCGACAGGGCAAAGGCTTTAGCCCGCGTTTCGCGCCTCAGCATCAAACCGGGAGCCGGACGTGATCGATCAGGTGGTCAGACGCATCTCCCGGCGCATGCGCAGCTGGATTATCTACGGCTACGATTTTTCGGCCGCAGCGATCTCACTCGGCCTTTCCTATTATCTGCGCACCGGAACGGAGCCGACTTTCGCTCCCGGCGAGGTCGTGAGCCTCATTGGCATTTTCACGCTCGTCTGCGTGCTCGTCTTTCCGGTATTTCGTCTGCACAGCGGCTCCTGGCGCTACGCCTCGGTGCGCGACATCTACGCGATCTCGAAGGCCGTCACCGCCTCCATCTTCATCTTTCTGCTCGTCATTTTCCTCATCCAGCGCGGCGGCGCGCTGCCCCGTTCGGTTCTCGTTATCGAATGGTTTGTCCTGACCGTCATGCTGGGTGCTCCGCGCATGGCCTACCGGCTTTATCGCGACAGCCTCATCGGCCGCTCCAGCCATGATCCGCGCAACCCGCTAGAGCCGGTGCTGCTCTTTGGCTTCAATGACGAGGCCGACGTCTTCATCCGTGCGGTCAAACGCGACCGCAAATCCCGCTTCCTCATCGTCGGCATCATCGAAACGAACCCGAGACATGTCGGGCGCCAGCTTCACGGCGTTCCGGTCTTGAGCACGATCGATGGCATGGCGCGCCAGGTCACGCAGCTGAGGCGCACCTCGACGCCCCCGACGCAGATCATTGTCGCGCGCGTGAACACGCCACGCGATGTCCTGAACGAACTGGTCGATGCCGCCTCGCAGGTCGGGCTGACCGTGAACCGGCTCCCGAACATTCAGGATCTGCAGGCCTCCCAGCAGAACGTGGAGCCGGAAGCGGTCAAGATCGAAGACCTGCTCGGCCGTCAGCCCGTGGTGCTCGACGAGGAGGGCATCAACCGCCTGATCGCCGGACGCAGCGTTCTCATCACGGGTGCTGGAGGTTCGGTCGGCTCCGAAATCGTCAAGCAGGTCGTGCGCTTCGGCGCATCGCGCCTCATCCTGTTGGAAAACAGCGAGCACAATCTCTATGAGATCGATCGCCGTATCCGCAAGAATCCGAGCATCCAGGCGCAGGTGGTCCCGATCCTCTGCGATATTCGCGACCGCGAAGCGCTGAAGGCGCTGTTCCTGCGCGAACGGCCGGAACTCGTCTTCCATGCCGCCGCGCTGAAGCACGTCCCGATCGTAGAGAGAAACCCCGTCGAGGCGGTTCTTTCCAACGTCTTCGGCACCAAGAACGTCGCCGACGCCGCCTGCGCATCCGGCGCCAGTGCCTTCATCATGATCTCGACCGACAAGGCCGCCAACGCCAAGAACGTCCTCGGTCTGACCAAGGGGCTTGCCGAACGCTACTGCCAGAAGCTCGACCGCGAGCAGAAAGGCACCCGCTTCATGATCGTGCGCTTCGGCAACGTTCTGGGCTCGCGGGGCTCCGTCCTGCCGCTCTTCGAAGAGCAGCTCAAAAACGGCGGACCGTTGACCGTCACCCATGCCGATGTCACGCGCTATTTCATGACGCCGAGCGAAGCGGCGCAGCTCGTTCTGCAGGCGTCGGCTTATGGCGTCGCCCACCCCGAAGGCGGCGGCAAGATCTACCTCCTCGACATGGGCGAACCTGTGCGCATCGCAGATCTCGCCCGAAATCTCATTCGTCTTGCCGGACGAAAGCCGGACGTCGACGTGCCGGTTGTCTTCACCGGCCTGCGCCCGGGCGAGAAGCTGCATGAAGATCTCGTCAGCGAGAACGAAACGGTCACCCACACGCCAGTCGCGGGTGTCCTCCTCGCCAGCGCACCCGCCATCCTGCCCGAGCGCCTCGACGTCTATTTGACCGATCTCCACACCGCCGCGAAGCGCGGCGACAACGCCGCCTGCGTCGGCCTCTTACGCAGCGGCGTTACCGAGCTCTGCACCAGACCGACCAACAATGTGCGCTCGTTGATGGACAGAGCCCCCGGCTGAGCCGCGTGATGGATCAGGTAAATGCCTTGTGGCTGTCGGCTGCAGCCTTCGCTGTCACGTGGGTTGGCATTCGCGGTCTCATCCCCGTCCTCACCCGCCGCGCGCTTCTCGATCTGCCGGACGCACGTCGCAATCATGCAAAGCCGATCCCCCGCGGCGCCGGGTTTGCGCTCGTGCCGGCGGTCGCCATCTGTCTCGCGATCGGCCTTCTGCTTGGGCTGCCGACCGGCCTGCCGGCAGAAAGTGAGGCCTCATTCCTCGCCGTCGCCGTTTCGCTCGCACTCGTCGCCGCCGTCGACGATCTGATCGGCCTGAGGGCCGCCACCCGCTTCGCTGCCCAGGCGGGCCTTGTGGCGGTGGCGGTCGCGTCCCTGCCGCTCTCTCTGAGCCTCAGCCCCGCACTGCCCTTCCTTGTCGAGCGCTTCCTCCTCTGGTTCTTCCTGCTCAGCTTCGTCAACGCCTACAACTTCATGGACGGCATCGACGGCATCACGGGCGTGACGACGATTGCGATCGCGATCGGTGTTCTCCTCATCGCCGCTCCTTTGGGCGACATGCCGCTCCTGCCCTGCCTTCTCATCGCAGCGAGCCTCGGTTTTCTTCTCCACAACTGGCACCCGGCACGGATTTTTCTGGGCGATGCCGGCAGTGTTTTTGCGGGCTTCTGTGTGGGGTCGCTCCTGCTCGCGCTCGCTCTCGATGGGGAGCTTGCCGCGGCTCTCATCCTGCCGGCCTATTATCTGACGGACACCGGCCTCACCCTTCTCATTCGCGCGCGCCGCGGCGAGCGCATCTGGCTCGCCCATAGCGAACATGCCTACCAGAAAGCCGTGCGGCGGGGATGGAAGCACGATCAGGTGGTGCTCGCGCTCACCCTCAACAGCGTCTTCTGCATTGTGCTCGCCGTGATCTCGACGCGAGCCCCCTACGCGGCTTTTGTGGCAGCCTATGTGAGTTCGATCACGTTCTGGGTGGCATTACGCCATGGCATGATGGATGCGCTGGCGTTTCGGCTTTCCGCCAAAAGGAAATAGCCTGGCCTCCAGGAGCGCTGCGCAGAAGCGTTGCAAAGACCAGCGACATCATCGCCAGCCACCATTCCTGCCAGGCGCCGTGGCTCACCATCCAGACCGCAAAGACACCTGCGGTGATCGCGCCCGCAGCCGCCAGAACGGCCGTCTCCGCCTGCAAGAGACGCCGCAGCCAGGCGAGGCCGATGAGACCCGCCACCAAGACACCCAGAAGACCGAAATCGACCCACAATTGGATCGCAACGTCATGCGGATGGGCGCTGCCGATCACCGCGGATGCGGCAGGGCCGGCGAGCCCCTTGCTCATCGCGCGTTCGGCATAATAGCCCCAGCCGAGAAGAGGCTCGTGTGGGATGAGTTCGGCAAAGTTCTCCCAGATGGAAAGGCGAATTTCCGCACTCGTCGCATGCACGACATCCTCTGGCACGCCGCCGAGCAGCTGGCGCATCCAGGGCGTGTAGAGCATGGCGAAGAATGGAAAGAGGACGAGGCACGCAAAGGCCGTGGCGGTGACTGCGCGTGCGGTTGCCCTCGGAGCATACACGGCAAGCGGCCAGGCAATCGCCACCACGCCCCAAAAGAGGACGGAGGATTGCGAAGAGGAGAGGACGGCCACGACGGCCGCGACGACCGAGAGAGAAAGCGCCAACCAGCACAGCCATTTCTCGGCACATGCGAGGGCCAGGAAGAGCGCAGCCAGGATGCTCGTCACGAGAACCGCCCGGTTGAGCGATTCTGAGCCGAGGGTATCGGAGAAGGGTTGCCTGAGCTGGAAAGGCCCGTGCAGCTCGTTTGCCAGAAGCGGCAGGGTGATCACGAGCCCGACCAGCAGGAACTTCATGATGTGCCGTCGGTTCTGATCAGCAATGACGACGACGAAAGCGAAGCCCAGCAGACAATTCCCCAACAGGCGAAACGCATATTGAAGGCTCATCAAAGGCTCAACCGACCATGAGACGCTCGCAAAAGCGGCAAACACGAACGAGGCGATCGCGATCGCCAAGGGCTGCCGGGCCACTTCGGTGAAGCGTGCTGCGAAATCCCGCCACGTCTCCGCTCGCCAATAGGCGCCAAGGAGCAGAAACAGCGTCGCAAAGCTCAACACCGCCGGCGCTGAACGCGTCGACAGAAAGGTGATGAACGGCACGAAGACGAAGGCGAGAGCGAGACCGACAAAAGAAGCGATCGAGGGGAGGTTCGCGGCGAGGACACGTTTTCTTTGCAATCAAGGCCCCCTTCGGCCGCTGGGCTGCTGCGGCAAGATCCGCGAGCTCACAAATCCACCATGCGATCTGGAGCCGATCCCGCAAGGGAGATGGCACAAACACAACCGGGCCAGCAAGCTCTCGCCTTGCACCACCAGAGGCCTCGGCTGCAAAATTCTGGAGTATTTGCAGGAAAGGGGAGCGAAGATGGCGAAAGCGGGGCCCTTCAAGGCCGATCATGTCGGCAGCTTCTTGCGGCCGCAGCGTCTGATCGCAGCGCGCAAGCGCCACATCGAAGGCAATCTAAGCGATGAGGGGCTACGCGAGATCGAGGACGAATGCATTCTCGAAGTTGTGCACAAACAAGAAGAGGTCGGCCTTAGAGCCATCACCGACGGCGAATTTCGCCGCACCTTCTTCCACATCGACTTTCTGCAAAAGCTCGACGGCGTCAGCGTCACCTATGGGGATTTCGCCGCCAAGTTTCGCACACAGGATGGAAAGGAGGTCGGTTTTCGCCCGCCCGTCATGCATGTCGGCGGCAAAATTGGCCACACCCAGCCCATTCAAGCCGAGGATTACGAATTCCTGCAGTCCGTCGTCGAGCGCACGCCCAAGGTCTCGATCCCGGCCCCCTCGATGCTGCATTTTCGGGGCGGCCGGAACGCCATCAGCTCGGACACCTATCCGGATCTTGAGGAGTTCTACAAAGATCTGACCGACGCCTATCGCGCCGAAATCACCGATCTGGCGAACCGCGGTTGCCGCTATCTGCAAATGGACGACACCAATCTCGCCTATCTTTGCGACCCGACGATCCGCGAAACGACCCGCAGCCGGGGCGATGATCCCGACGATTTGACCAGGCTCTATTGCCGGCTGGTGAATGATGCGATCAAGGACCGCCCCGAGGACATGGTCGTCTGCGTGCATCTGTGTCGAGGCAATTTCAAGAGCGCCTGGGTTGCCGCCGGTGGATATGAGCCGGTTGCAGAAATCCTCTTCAACGAAATGGATATCGACGGCTTCTTCCTGGAATATGACGACGAGCGTTCAGGCGATTTCGCGCCATTGCGCTTCGTGCCCGCCGGCAAGACTGTGGTTCTCGGCCTGATGACTTCCAAACACGCCGCCGTCGAACCGGCCGATCTCATCAAGAAGCGCATTGATGAAGCCATACGACACATTCCGCTGGAACAATGCGCTCTCAGCCATCAATGCGGCTTCTCCTCAACCGCCCATGGCAACGATCTCACCGAGGATGATCAATGGCGCAAACTCGATCGATGCATCGAGATTGCCCGCGATGTCTGGGACTATCACGCGTGAGGCAATCGCCGATCGCCTGATCGGCGGACGATGTGCGAATTTGTGCGTCGGGGCCTCCAACCCCGGCGGCAGTCGCGAGCCTCGCCTCTCGCAGCGCCTCGCGTCTCGCGCGCCCTTGCCCGCGACACCGTAACGGTTCCCCCGGCCGCCGATCCGCCTTATGGCCGGCGATTGCCTCTCAGCCCTCTCTATCTGAGGAGAGACGAGAACGGCATCGTTGCGCTTCGCCAGACGGTGCGCCAAAAGCAGCGCCGAAAGGAATGTTCGAAATGTCCGAAGAAACCCAGATCATCGTTGGTACCGGCCATGCGGGCGTCCAGCTCGCCGCCTCGCTGCGCGAGCTCGGCTTCACCGGGCGCATCGTTCTGATCGGCGAAGAGACCGATCTGCCCTATCAGCGGCCGCCCCTGTCGAAAGGCTACCTGATCGGCACTGTCAGCGCCGAAGGGCTGCTTCTGCGCGGCGAGAAATTCTATGAAGACCGCAACATCGAGCTCATTCTCGGCGAAGCGGTCACCACCATCGACCGAGCGGCCCGCGAGGTCGAGCTACAGTCGGGACGTCGCCTGCGCTACGATCATTTGACGTTGGCCCTCGGCGTTCGCAATCGTCCGCTGCCGGTGCCGGGCGCCGAGCTCGACGGCGTCTTCGCCGTGCGCGGGCTCGCCGATTCCAACCGGCTGCGTGAACGCATCGAGGCAGCATCCAGCCTCGTCGTCGTCGGTGGCGGGTTCATCGGTCTGGAGCTTGCCGCAGTTGCCGCCAAGCTCGGCAAGCACGTGACGGTCGTAGAGCTTGCTCCGCGCGTCATGGCGCGCGTCGTCACGCCGAAAATGTCGGAATTCTTCGAAAACGCCCATCGCCGCCGCGGCGTCCATATCATCACGGATGCACGCGTGCAGCGGCTCGAAGGTGAAAACGATCACGTCACTGGCGTCGTGCTCGCCGATGGGCGCAACGTCGCCGCCGATCTCGTTCTTTATGGCATTGGCGTTCTCGCCAATGCCGAGCTCGCCGAAGCCTCTGGCTTGGAGGTCAGGGACGGCATCGTGGTCGATGAGTTTCTCGCCACCTCCGATCCGGCCATCTCGGCGATCGGCGACGTGGCCAATCACCCCAACGTCCAGGCCGGCAAGTCGATGCGGCTTGAATCGGTGCAAAACGCCGTCGACCAGGCCCGCTGCCTCGCCGCGCGCCTCGTGGGCAAGCCGACCGCCTATTGCGACGTTCCTTGGTTCTGGAGCGATCAGGCGAACCTGAAGCTGCAGATGGTCGGACTTCCCTTTGGCACGGATCAGACGATCCTGCGCGGCGATCCGGAAGCAGAGACTTTTTCCGTCTTCTGTTTCAAGGAAGGACGCCTGATCGCGGTGGAATCCGTCAACCGGCCGGCCGACCATATGGCGGTGCGGACCTTGATGAAACTCGGCGTCGAAATCCGCGCCCATCAGGTCGAAGATCCCGATTTCGATCTCCGTGCCTTTACCCAGGCCCAGCGCAAAGCGGCCGCACAGGCCTGAGGCCCGCTTCCAGCGACGCTTCTGCAGATCGGATCGACCCTTCAGAGGCGTCCTCTGAGGCGTTGTCGGCAGACATATCCCGCGTCCCATCGATCGAGATCGGACAAGTCCGCGACTGCCGGCGCACGGGCAACGCCGAAGCGTCGCAGCAGGAGAAACCGACAATCTGGTAGAATGTTCGCGGAGCCGTCCGACGCCCGTGCCCTTCCAACGGCGGAAGCTTGAGAAGGCCGTGCTCTTGGCCGACGACGACTTCCCGCTACAATGACGGAAACGATCGCCGGGAGACGTCGCCATCATGACCCTACGCCAGACAGGTCGTTCCGTGCCGGTGGCGCTTCTGCGCGCCCGCGAAGCCTTCATGATGCATCTGCGGCCGATCATCGCCGAATATGGCTGCACCGAGCAGCAATGGCGTGTTCTCCGCATTCTGGACGAAGCCGGCCCCTTCGATGCGACGGCCCTGTCGGCCCGCGCATGCCTTCTCACCCCGTCCATGACGCGGATCCTGAAAGCCCTGGAAGAGCGCGACCTCATCACCCGCTGCCAGGACGGCCAGGACAGCCGTCGCCTGAAGATCGACATTACGGAGAATGGTCGCAGTCTCATCAGACTCGCCTCGCCTGCGATCGAAGACGTCTACAAACGCATCGAAACGATCTTCGGCGAAGAGAGGATGGAAATGCTGCTCAACATGCTGGAGGAGCTGGCCATGGACGGCCACACGGCCGAATTTCAGCAACGCCCCAACGAACTGCGCAAGGCGGTCGCCTGAGGCGCTATTGCGCCTCGATCGCGCCACGCGCGGGGTGGTTCATCGCCCTCCGCGCCTTTCTGCTCTGGCCCTTTGTCGCCGGCGGCCTAAATGCCGGCTTACCAATCCTTCCTTTCCGGATGTCACCCGCACCCCATGTCGAACGTCCTTTCCGTTTCCGGCCTGTCGAAAACCTATGAGAGCGGCTTTCAGGCTCTGAAGAACATCGATCTGGAGATCGAAAAAGGGGAGCTCTTTGCGCTCCTCGGTCCAAACGGCGCCGGGAAGACGACGCTCATCGGCATCATCTGCGGCATCGTCAATCCGACGAGCGGCACAGTCACCGTGGACGGTCACGATATCATCTCCGATTACCGCGCCGCGCGCTCCAAGATCGGGCTCGTGCCGCAGGAGCTTTCGACCGACGCCTTCGAAACCGTCTGGGCGACCGTCTCGTTCTCGCGCGGCCTCTTCGGAAAAAAGCCCGATCCGGCCCATCTGGAGCGCGTACTGCGCGATCTGTCTCTCTGGGAGAAGCGCGATTCCAAAATCATCACGCTCTCAGGTGGTATGAAGCGGCGCGTCCTCATCGCCAAGGCGCTCTCGCACGAACCTGAAATTCTCTTCCTCGATGAGCCGACGGCGGGTGTCGATGTGGAGCTACGTCGCGACATGTGGCGGTTGATCAGCTCCCTGAGGGAGACGGGTGTCACTGTTATCTTGACGACGCACTACATCGAAGAGGCCGAAGAGATGGCCGACCGTGTGGGCGTCATCAACCATGGCGAGATCGTTCTCGTTGAGGAAAAGCAGGAGCTGATGCGCAAGCTTGGCCGCAAGCAGCTACGCCTTTGTCTCCAGCATCCCCTCGACGCTGTGCCGGAATCGCTCGCATCTTACGAGCTGGAGCTTTCGGCAGACGGCAGCTACCTCACCTACACCTACGAGACGGCGCAGAACCGCAAGGGGATCACCTCCCTCCTGCACGATCTGACCGAGGCCGGCATCCGTTTCAGCGACATCGAGACGCGCGAGAGCACACTCGAAGAAATCTTCGTCAGTCTGGTTCACGAGGCGGCATGAACATTTACGCCATTCGCGCCATCTACAAATTCGAGATGGCCCGCACCGCCCGCACGCTCATGCAGAGCATTCTGGCGCCGGTCTTGTCGACGACGCTCTATTTCGTCGTCTTCGGTTCCGCCATCGGCTCGCGCATCGATGAAGTCGGCGGGGTCAGCTACGGCGCCTTCATCGTCCCCGGGCTCGTCATGCTCTCGCTTCTCACTCAAAGCGTGACGAACGCCGCCTTCGGGATTTATTTCCCGAAGTTCACCGGAACGATCTTCGAGCACCTGTCCGCACCGGTCTCCTTCCTTGAGATCGTCATCGCCTATGTCGGCGCCGCAGCTACGAAATCGGTGATCCTGGGGGTCATCATCCTCGCGACCGCCACGCTTTTCGTGCCACTCCGGATCGAACATCCGCTGTGGATGGTGACTTTCCTGGTGCTGACCGCCGTCACCTTCTCCATGTTCGGGTTCATCATCGGCATCTGGGCCGATGGCTTCGAGAAGCTGCAGATCGTGCCACTTCTCATCATCACCCCGCTCACCTTCCTCGGCGGCAGCTTCTATTCGATCGATATGCTGCCGCCCTTCTGGCAGAAGGTGACGCTGTTCAACCCGGTCGTTTATCTAATCTCCGGCTTTCGCTGGAGCTTTTACGGTATCGCCGACGTCTCGGTCACCATCAGCCTGATCATGACCGCGCTCTTCCTCATCGTCTGCCTTGCGGCGATCTGGTGGATCTTCAAGACCGGCTGGCGCCTGAAGAGCTGAGGCCAGCTTTCCCGGGGCCAGCTTTCCCGGGCAAGCCCCCGAAGAGCGCCCGCACTCCTGCGAGCGCCCAGCACAAAAGCACCCTTCTGCAAAAGCCAAGGATCGTCCGGGCGGCTTGCCGCGTTCCTCCTTCACACAATTCGAAAACAGTGAAGATCAGCGCAGGCGGTTCCGCCTGTGCGGAAGGAGTGTTTCATGCACCGCTTTGACAACAAAGTCGTTCTCGTCACCGGCGCCGCCTCCGGCATGGGCGAGGCGACAGCCCGGCGCTTTTCCAGCGAGGGCGCCAATGTGGCGTTGGTCGACCTCACCGACAGGCTCGAAGAGGTTGCCGGCAGCCTGCCGACCGAACGGACCCTGTCGATCCGCGCCGACGTCTCCAAGCGCGAGGAAGTCGACGGCGCCGTCCGCAAGACGGTCGAGCACTTCGGCCGGCTCGACATCCTCGTCAACAATGCGGGCGTCCTGGAAAACGGCAACCCCGAAGACATCACGGACGAGCAGTGGCACAAGGTCATGAAGACGGATGTGGACGGGGTGTTTTACGGCAGCCGCGCTGCCATTCCGGAACTGGAAAAGACCAAGGGGTCGATCATCAACACGGCATCCGTCTCCGGCACCGGCGGCGATTGGGGCATGAGCCCGTACAATGCTGCAAAGGGCGCGATCGTGAATTACACGCGTGCGCTCGCTCTCGATCTCGGCAAGCGCGGCATCCGCGTCAATTCCGTCTGCCCGAGCTTCACCAAGACCGGCCTGACCCAGGACATGCTGGACGATCAGGAGCTTGTCGACGCTTTCCGCCAGCGCATCCCGCTCGGCCGCCCCTGCGAGCCGGAGGAAGTGGCCGCCGTCATCGCGTTCCTCGCAAGCGACGACGCGAGCTTCATGACCGGTGCCAATGTCCCCGTCGACGGCGGCGTGTCAGCCTCGAACGGCCAGCCGGTTCAGGCCTGACCTGACGCCAGTCTGCATCAGAGAACAGAGGGCGGGGCGAAGGCTCCGCCCTTTTCGGCATCAGGGCGACTTCACGATCGAGCCCGTGCCGCAGCGCCTGCTTCGCCGTCCGTCTGCAAAGCCTGAAGCCGGAGCGCCCGCGATTTGACGGTCTGCGCCCATTTCACGACGGGCGCGTCCACCATCGCTCCATCGAGAGACACAGCGCCCCCCTCCCTCTCCGTGAGAGCCGACAGGATCTTCTCCGCCCGGGCAACTTCTTCACCCGTCGGCGAAAAGCCGCGAATGGCGGGGGCGATCTGTGCCGGATGGATGAGAAGCTTGCCGCCGAAGCCGAGATCGGCCGCATAGGCGGCGTCATCAACGACCGCCTGCTCGTCGCGGTATGTCGTGGTCACCCCGTCGATCGGGCCAGGCAGCCCCGCGCAGGCGGAGGCGAGGACGAGTTCCTGACGGGCCGCATCGAGTGCGTGCCGGACATGGCGCGCCCCAATGGCGACGGCATAATCGAGAGAACCGAAGGCGAGACGGTCGGCGACCTGCGCAAGCTCGCGGGCGCGCACGATACCGAGGGGCGTTTCGAGAAGGGCAATGACACGGCCGTTCGCCCCGAGCGTCTCTCGGGCGATGCGGATGATGGCGGGATCTTCGGCCTTGGGCAGAACGATGCCCGTCAGAGGCAAAGTCGCGATGGCTGCCAGGTCGTCGGCGAAATATCCCGTATCGGCGCCATTGAGGCGAACATAGATCGCCGTCCCACCAGGCTTGAGCCCCGCAAGGCCCTGCGCGAGCCCCTCCCGCGCCGCTTCCTTGGCGGCAGGCGCGACGGCATCTTCAAGATCGATGATGACGGCATCGGCGCCGGACGCGGCAGCCTTGCCGAAACGTTCCGGCCGGTCGGCCGGCACGAAGAGCGGCAGGAACGGAAAACGCATGTCACCCATCATCGCTTCCCCTTCGAGGCAGAAGAAAACCGATTGTCTCGGCCTCAGCGATACCCCAAAGGCGCTCCATCAGCCCATCCAGCTCGCCCGGCTCAACCGCACCCGACGACACTGCCAGCGCCCGCGCCTTCTCGGTAATCTCGTCCCGGCTCAGCGTGTTGCCGGGATCGCCTTTCGGCACGTCGACACGCCCTTCGAGCCGTCTGCCATCGCTCGTCACCACCGTGACCTTCCCAATCCAGCACGCCGGATAGGCCTGATCGACTTCCGCATCGAGCACCATCTCCACCTTGTCGATGAAGGAGAGCGCGAGGCGATCGTCGAGCACGCCGGCAAACTCGGGAAGACCCGCCTTGCGATGCGTGGCGATGAGACCGAGCGTGGCACCCATGGAAAACTTCGCTTGATGCACGCTCTGCGGCTGTGCGACGGCGCCCAGAACATCGATCGCACCCTGATGCACATGGGTTGTGACAGCCGCGATATCGCCGGCCGCAAGATCGTGCTCGGTCACAACCTTCAGGAGCGCGTCGGCCGCCGGATGCGTATGCCGGCACGAGGCGTGAAACTTGAACGACGTCTCGGCGAGCGTCCAGCGCTCTCCAAGCCGGTCGACAAGCTTTGCCGGATCGGCATCTGATGACGTCCCGGCGGCAAGCCCCTGCTTTCCTTCCAGGATCCTCTTTGCCCCGGTGAACCCGTCGCGTGCCAGATAGGCGGCCATCAGACCGTTCTCCGCCGCTTTCGCCGTATGCAGCTGTTTGGAATCGGCGGCATCGCGCAGAAACTCCCAAAGTCCCGCCGATTGCGTGCCGGCGGAGCCGAACGCCTCGCCCATCTCATCGGCCGAGAGCCCGAGAAGACGGCCGACGGCCGCTGCCGCTGCAAACGTCCCCGCCGTGCCCGTCGTGTGAAAGACCGTGTAATGCGAGCGGCCGAGAAATTCGCCGACGCGGATACCGACCTCGTAGCCGGCGATTGAAGCCGCCAGGAAATCCCGACCTGAGGCACCGATGGCCTGCGCCACGGCCAGCGCCGGCGAAAAGACGACGGTCGCCGGGTGGAATACGGAGCCGTTATGAACGTCGTCCTGTTCTGAGATATGGCTTGCCGCCGCATTCACGATCGCAGCGAAGACGGGAGAGGTGGCACCTCGATTGGTGAGGATTTCAGCGTCCCCACCGGCGGGGCCCATCATCTCCGCATAGCGCTCCAAAACGCCGATGGCGCGATGTCCGCGCCCGGAGAGAGCCGATCCGGCCCAGTCGACGAAGAAGTCGACGGCCCGTGCCACCACCTCGTCGGGCACGGCGCCGAGATCGAGACCGGCGGCGAAAGCTGCAAGCTCGGCGCTTTCGCGGCCCGTCGCCTCTCTCAGAAGCAGGTTGCGCTGTTCGGCGTCAGCCATTCGGAACCTCAGAAGGAGCGCGGCAGACCGAGAACATGCTCGGCAACGTAGGAGAGGATGAAATTCGTCGAGATCGGCGCCACCTGGTAAAGCCGCGTCTCCCGGAACTTGCGCTCCACGTCGTATTCCTCCGCGAAACCGAAGCCGCCGAATGTCTGCAGACAGGTATTGGCGGCCTGCCAGGAGGCATCGGCGGCAAGAAGCTTCGCCATGTTCGCTTCCGCGCCGCAATCGGCATGTGCATCGAACTTCCTGGCCGCCTTGAAGCGCATGAGGTTGGCCGCCTGGATATCGACATAGGCGCGCGCGATCGGAAACTGCACGCCCTGGTTCTGGCCGATCGGGCGTTCGAAGACGGTGCGCTCATTGGCATAGGCGACCATCTTGTCGACGAACCAATAGCCGTCGCCGATGCATTCAGCGGCAATCAACGTGCGCTCCGCATTGAGCCCGTCGAGGATGTATTTGAACCCCCGGCCCTCTTCGCCGATGAGGCTTTCGGCCGGAATTTCCAGATCGTCGAAGAAGAGCTCGTTGGTCTCGTGGCCCACCATGTTGCGAATGGGCGTCACCGAAAGGCCATTGCCGATCGCCTCCTTGAGATCGACCAGGAAGATCGACAGGCCCTGCGATTTCCGCTGCACTTCGGCAAGCGGCGTGGTGCGGGCGAGCAGGATCATCAGATCGGAATGCTGGATCCGCGAAATCCAGACCTTCTGGCCGTTGACGACATACCGGTCGCCTTTTTTCACCGCCGTCGTCTTCAGTTTCGTCGTGTCGGTGCCCGTCGTCGGCTCCGTCACGCCCATCGACTGCAGCCGGAGCTCACCCGACGCGATCTTCGGCAGAAACTCTTTCTTCTGCGCCTCCGAGCCGTGCCGCAACAGCGTGCCCATATTGTACATCTGGCCGTGGCAATGGCCGGCATTGCCGCCCGAGCGGTTGATCTCCTCCATGATGATGGAGGCTTCCGTCAGGCCCAGGCCTGATCCGCCGTATTCTTCAGGGATCATGGCGGCGAGCCAGCCCGCCTCCGTCAGAGCCGTGATGAACTCTTCCGGATAGGTTTCCGCCGCGCCGTGCTTGCGATGGTATTCGGCCGGGAATTCGGCGCACAGCGCACGCAGCGCGTCGCGGAGGTCGCGGTGGTCTTCCTCGTCTGCAATCATCTCACTCGTCTTTTCCGGAAGCCGCGAGCGCCGCAGCCTCCTCTTGCGTGATCTCAAGTTCGTCCAGGATGGCGCGTGTGTGTTCGCCGAGCGCCGGCACGGGATCGAGCCGCGGCTGCCAGGCCGCACCGGAGATCGGACGAAGGGCCGGTATCGTGCCTGTCGGAATGGCGATTTCCTGCCAGCGATTGCGGGCGGCAAGCTGCGGATGCGCCCAGAGTGCGGCCATGTCGTTGAGGCTCGCCGTGCCGATATTGGCCTCCTCGAGCCGCGCCATCGCCTCCGCAGTGGTGAGACGCGAAAGGACGCCGTTGATGGCCTCGTTGATCTCATCCATATGCGCCGCGCGCCCGGCATTGCCTTTGAAGCGCGCGTCGGCGGCGAGATCCTCCCGCTCCAGGACCGTCCGGCAAAAGGCCGCCCATTCGCGGTCGTTCTGCAGCCCGAAAATCACCGTGCCGTCCGCCGTGGGATAGGGCCCGTAGGGAAAGATCGTGGCGTGTCCGGCGCCGGCGAGCGGCGGCGGCGGCGCGCCGTCGGTGGCAAAATACATCGGATAGCCCATCCATTCGGCCATCGCCTCCAACATGGAGATCTCGATATGGTCGCCGCGCTCGGTTTTGTGGCGGTTGAGAAGGGCGGCAAGGATGGTGTTGTAGGCGGAGACGCCGGCTGCGATGTCGGCGATCGAGATGCCGGCCTTGGCCGGCTGACCGGGTGACCCGGTCACCGAAACGAAGCCGGCCTCTGCCTGGATCAGAAGATCATAGGCCTTCTTGTTGCCGTAAGGCCCGCCCTCGCCGTAGCCCGAAATCGCGCAGGTGATCAGCCGCTCATTCTCCGCCCGCAGCGTCTTCTCTCCGAGACCGAGTCTTTCGGCGGCACCCGGCGCGAGATTTTGTACGAAGACGTCGGCCTTCTTCAAAAGCCGCTTCAGGATCGCCACGCCCTCCGCTCGCTTCAGATCGAGCGTGAGGCTTTCCTTGGAACGGTTCGTCCAGACGAAATGGCTCGACATGTCACGCGCCCGCTTATCGTATTCGCGGGCGAAATCGCCGCCGTCCGGCCGCTCCACCTTGATGACGCGCGCCCCGAGATCGGCCAGAAGCCGCGTCGCATACGGGGCCGCGATCGCCTGCTCGATGCTGACAACGAGAACTCCATCGAGCGGCCTCGTCACGGCGTCGCCTCGCCTCTCATACGCAGCCTCTCATGGTTCGCTTCCTCTCTCCTCGCGGGTTCGCCACGGGCCCGCATTCTGCGGCGGGCATCAAAGGCGATCCATGCCGCCTACGACAGGAAAGAGCTTGCGGACCAGTCGTATTCTCTGGATGCTGTTTTCGGCAATGGAGAAAGCCGGATGCATTTCGACCTAACCGATCTCAGGCTCTTCGTGGCGGTGAGCGAACTCGGCAGCATGGCGGAGGCGGCACGTCTCCATCACATCTCCGTCTCGGCTCTGCACGAGCGCATGAAGATTTTGGAGAGCCGCGCCGGCGTGCCTTTGCTCGAGCGCACCGCCAGAGGCTCCAAACCGACGCGAGCCGGCCTCATGGTCGCCGGCCACGCCCGAGCGGTACTGCTTCAGGCGGAGCGCCTCGATGGTGCGGTCGAAGCCTGGAAGCAGCGCGAAAGCGGCCTCATCAAGCTTCGCGCCAATTCCAATGCCATCACCAGCTTTCTGCCCGACGTGCTGGCGAGTTTTCTCGCCCGCCACCCGGACGTGATCGTCGATCTGGAGGAAGACACTTCCGACGAGATCGCCACCGCCGTGCGCTCCGGCGAGGCTGACATCGGCATTGCGGCGGAAAATGCTCAGCTCGACGGCATCGAGACCATTCCGATCCTCTCCGACCGTCTTGTCTTCATCGCACCGGCCGGGCATCCGCTGGCGCAGCGCAGCGCCGTCACCTTCACGGATCTCCTCGACGAGAGCTTCATCACACTCGACACCCGCTCGGCGATTTCCGCACATCTGAAAAAGCACGCGCACCGGCTCGGCCGCGAATTGACCATCCGCATCCGCGTCAGAAGCTTCGGCAGCGTCTGCCGCATGGTGGCGGCCGGCGCCGGCGTGTCGATCGTGCCGGCGAGCGTCATCCCGGCAGAAACCTTGGAAAAGGGCGCCAAGGTCATCGCCATTTCCGACGACTGGGCGCAGCGCGATCTCGTCATCTGCCTGCCGCGTGATCGGCCCGTATCGAACCTCGTTCGGCGCCTCGCCGATGCCGTCGCCTCACCGCAGGAGAACCGGCTTGCCGCCTGGCGGGCAGGTCAGGCGCGCCCGCATGCCGCGTCGTCCGCCAGGACTTGAGACGCAGGCAAAAGCCGGAGCATTTCGTTTGCCGCCTCATATCAGCCCATAGCTTTTCGCATAGCTCTTCGGGGACGGCTCGCGCGCAACCGGCGCGCCAAGCTGAAGCCATTCTAATATTTGCAGCTTTCCGTCTGCACGGGGCTTGATCGGCCGGGCGGGCGCCCAATGATCACCATATCCCCTCTGTTCTGCCCGCGTTGCCCCCGAACGAATTCGTCTTTATGAATTTCAAAGGTTTCTGAACTAACTGGAGAAATCACTCTTGCGCCCAGATCTTCCGCCCCCGGTTCAGTCCTTCATCCTGCATTTTGGCGAGATGGGCAGCCGCTGGGGTATCAACCGGACGGTCGGTCAGATCTACGCGCTTCTCTATATTTCGCCGCGACCGCTCTGCGCCGACGACATCGTCGAGGCCCTTGGCGTTTCGCGCTCCAACGTCTCCATGAGCCTGCGCGAATTGCAGAGCTGGAATCTCGTCCTGCTGCGCCATCTGCCGGATGATCGGCGCGATTTCTTCACGACGCCGGACGATGTCTGGCAGATCCTCCGAACCCTCGCCGAAGGCCGCAAGCGCCGCGAGATCGATCCCACCCTGAGCTTTCTGCGTGAGGCGCTGATGGAGCCGCCCGCCAACCCGGCGGAAGCGCATGCGCAGGCAAAGATGCGCGACATGCACGCCCTCATTGAGCAGCTCACCGGCTGGTACGACGACGTGAAGACGCTCGAAACGGAGCGTCTCGCGACGTTGCTCGCGCTCGGCGCCCGGGTCACGAAATTGTTGGAGACGAAGGACAAGATTGTCGCCCTCGGCTCCTCTAAAAGGGATGGCCGGAAGACGTGATCCGCCAGGCGACACACGAAAGCCCGCAGATGCGAGAGAGCTCGGTCGCAAGAAGCCCAAGCTCCCGACGCCGCAAGGCGCGGACCGACCCCTTGCCCCCGATGCGCCTTGGCGCGGGTTTGCAGGTGTTCGCCGCGCTTCTTTGGCTCCCGCAGGCAGCTTTGATCGCTCTCGTCATCGGCGATCTGGCCGGTCAGGGCCCTGCGCCTGAGGATGTCGGGCTGAACGCCGCGACCGCCGCTCTGGCCGTCGCCGCGCTCGGCATCGTCCGTGCGCTTCTCGATGGCTATGCCGGACGCCTCTGCTTCGGGCGCGCCCGCGCAATCCTCTCAGAGCGGCGGGCAAAGGCGGCGAAGGCGCTTGCCGCACGCTCGCCTCTCGATTCCGGGCGCCCCGCCTCGGGCGTGGCTGCCAGCATTCTCGGCGAACAGGGCGAGGCGATCGTGCCGTACCTCTCCCGCTATCGTCCGGCGCGCCTCAAAGCTCTGCTCGTGCCGCTTGCGATCGTCCTTACCGTCTTCCCGGTCTCCTGGGCGGCCGCGATCGTTCTTCTGATCGCAGCCCCTCTCATCCCGGTCTTCATGGCGTTGATCGGCTGGCGCGCCCAGGCCGCGAGCGAAGCGCAGCTTGCCGGGCTCGGCGACATGAACGGCTTCCTCCTCGACCGTCTGCGCGGCCTTGCAACCATCCGCGCGATGGGCGCGGTCGATGCCACCGCAAAACGTCTGCGCCAAGAAGCCGAAACCCTGCGGGCGCGCACCATGGCGGTTCTCAGGATCGCTTTTCTCTCCTCCGCCGTGCTGGAGCTCTTCGCCGCGCTCGGCGTCGCCATGGTGGCGGTCTATATCGGCTTCCATCTTCTCGGCCAGCTCCCGTTCGGCGCCTGGGGCGGCCGGCTCAGCCTTGGCGAAGGGCTCTTCGTCCTCCTTCTGGCTCCTGCATTCTTTGAACCTTTGCGGGATCTGTCCAGCATCTGGCACGACCGGGCTGCGGGCGAAGCCGCCCTGAAGGCGCTCGACGATCTCTCCGCGATAGATCTCGCTCTCCTGGATGCGGATGCCGATGACGCGGAGGACAGCCAGCGCGAAGGCGCGCGCGCGCCCGCACCGGCCCTGCGGCTCGAAAACCTCTCCTTTGCCCATGCCGGAGCCGAACAGGCGGCCATCGAAGACTTCTCACTCTCCGTCGAGGCCGGCGAAAAGATCGCCCTCTTCGGGCCGAGCGGGTCGGGCAAGTCGACACTTTTGGCTCTCATCGCCGGCCTTGCGCCTGCCGATGGAGGCCGCGTCCTTATCGCAGAGCAATCTTTGGACGAGACCAACGCCGGATCGCTGCGCCGTCAGATCGCCTGGATCGGCCAGACGCCGCACATCTTCGCCGGCGACCTCATGTCCAACGTCACGCTGCGCCGCCCCTGGATCGGCAGGGACACGGCACGCAGGGCCCTCGCCGCGGCCGGCCTCTCCCACATCCTTGCAGGCCGCGACGGCCATCTCGGCGAAGGCGGCATCGGCCTCTCCGGTGGCGAAGCCCTGCGCGTGGCGCTGGCGCGGTTCACGGCCGATCCCGGAAACTCGCTCATTCTCGCCGACGAGCCGACCGCCCATCTCGACAGCGAAACCGCCGAAGACATCGCCGACCATCTTCTCGCCTTCGCCAAAGGCCGCACGTTGATCGTGGCAACGCACGACCCGCTTCTGGCGCACCGCATGGACTGCATCGTCTATCTGCCGAAATCGGCCATGAGGGCAGTCGCATGAAGGCGGCCTGGCACGATCTCCGGCCCGTTCTCGCGGTCCTCCTCGCCGAGCGCCGGCCGATGCTGGCAGCGGGCGCTGCCCTTGCCGCCGTGACGGTGCTGGCGGGTGTCGGCCTTCTCGGCCTTTCCGGCTGGTTCATCACGGCAACCGCGATTGCCGGCCTCTCGACGGCCACAGCCCTCGCCTTCGACGTCTTCGCCCCCGCCGCCGCCATCCGTTTTCTCGCGATCGCCCGCACGGCCGGCCGCTACGGCGAGCGGCTGACGACCCATGAAGCGACCTTAAGTGCGCTCGCCGCCTTGCGCGAAAAACTCTTCCGCGGATGGGCCCCGCCCGGCGCGGCACGGCGCCTTCTGGAGCGCCCGGCACGGCTTCTCTTCCGCCTGACGGCCGACATCGACGCCCTCGATTCCATTTACCTGCGCATCCTCGTGCCCTTCCTGGCGGCTTTTGCCGCGGCGGCGGCAACCGGGCTCGTCCTCGCCGCCCTCAATCCGTGGCTCGGTCTCTCAGCCTTTCTGTGGCTTGCCCTCCTCGGCCTCATCATTCCACTGCGCACGGCCGCGGCCGCGCTTGCGCCCGGTCTTCGGCGCGCGCATCTCACGGAAGCGTTGCGCACCCGCACCATCGATCTCGTTGCGGGCCAGACCGAACTCGCAATGGCCGCGCGTCTCACCGCAGAGCGCCATGCGATCGCACGCACGGACCGGCGCCTCGTCGCCACCGATGAACGCCTGAACCGCATCGAGACGAGAGCCTCAGCCGCTTTCGGCATTGCCGGCGCCCTGCTTCTTGCCGGCACGCTCTATGTCGCGGCGCGCCTTGCCGAGGCAAACGAGATCGGCGCACCAGCCGCAGCGCTTGCGATCCTCGTCGTCTTTGCCGCCGCCGAACCTTTTGCAGCCCTCAAACGTGGTGCCGTCGAGCTCGGCCGCACGCGCCTTGCAGCACGCCGTCTCGCTCCGCGCCTCAAGACAGATCCCGTGGCACCGGCACGACCGCCTTCTATGCCGCCAAACAGGCAAGCGGCGCGCCTGAAGTCGGTCGATTTCCGTTATCCCGATGCGAAAAGACTTTGCCTGAGCGATATCTCACTCACCCTCACGGAAGGCGAAACCCTCGCGGTCGTGGGGCCGAGCGGCGCCGGCAAATCGACGTTGCTCGCGCTCCTGGCCGACGAAGCCACACCCGAGGCGGGCGAGATCGCGCATTCTCCATCAGTGCTTTTGACGCAGCGCACCGAGCTTTTTCAGGACACCCTCGCCGGCAATCTTCAGATCGCCAATCCTGACGCGAGCGAGGCGAGGCTCTGGCGCGCGCTTGAGGCCGCCGGCCTTCGAGCGGATGTCGAAGCTCTCCCCTCAGCTCTCGAGACCCGGCTCGGCGAAGGCGGGCTCGGCCTTTCCGGCGGCCAGGCACGACGCCTCTCGCTGGCGCGTCTTTTCCTGCGCGACACACCTCTTTGGCTTCTCGACGAGCCGACCGAAGGCCTCGATGGCCCGACCGCGCGCGAAATCATGCGGCGCCTCAAGGGCCAGAAACGCGGCCGCAGCCTCGTCATCAGCACACATTTGCGGCGGGAGGCGGAGATCGCCGACCGTCTCGTCATCCTGGAACAGGGGCAGATCGTTGCGGCCCCGCGGCGCAACGAACCGGGTTTCGAGCAGGCGCTCGAAGCCCTCCGTCCCGATTAGGAGCGACGCGGGATCAACCGCCGGCCTCGCACCCGATGGGGGCCGGCAGAGAAAGGAGACCGGGCAAACCGGTTACCGCCGATGGAACTCGACATTGTAGATCTATCGCGCCTGCAATTTGCGTTGACGGCGCTTTACCACTTCCTTTTCGTGCCCCTGACCCTCGGCCTCTCCATCATGCTTGCCATCATGGAGACGGTCTACGTCATGACCGACCGCCCGATCTGGCGGCAGATGACGAAGTTCTGGGGCGTGCTCTTCGGCATCAACTTCGTCGTCGGGGTCGCAACCGGCATCGTCATGGAATTCCAGTTCGGCATGAATTGGAGCTATTACAGCCACTATGTCGGCGACATTTTTGGCGCGCCTCTCGCCATTGAAGGTCTGATGGCCTTCTTCCTGGAAGCGACCTTCGTCGGCCTCTTCTTCTTCGGCTGGGACAAAATGTCGAAGCGCGGCCACCTCACCGCAACCTGGGCGGTGGCCATCGGCTCCAACCTCTCCGCCTTGTGGATCCTGATCGCCAACGGCTGGATGCAGAACCCCGTCGGTTCGGCCTTCAACTTCGACACGATGCGCATGGAGGTGACGGATTTCGCCGCAGTTCTCTTCAACCCTGTGGCGCAGGCGAAATTCGTGCACACGGTCTCCGCCGGCTATGTGACGGCCGCCGTCTTCGTACTCGGCGTCTCCGCCTGGTATCTCTTGAAGGGGCGCCACATCGCGCTGGCCAAGCGCTCCATGGCGGTCGCGGCCTCCTTCGGCCTCGCTTCCGCCCTCTCTGTCGTCGTTCTGGGTGACGAGAGCGGCTACCTCTCGACCGAGCACCAAAAGATGAAGCTCGCCGCGATCGAGGCCATGTGGCACACCGAGCCCGCTCCCGCGGCCTTCACCGTCGTCGGCATCCCCGACCAGGAAGACCGCGAAACGCATTACGCGGTGCATATTCCCTGGGTGATGGGCCTCATCGGCACGCGCTCGATCAACACCGAGATCCCCGGGATCGAGGAGCTCGTCGAACTCGCAAAAGTGCGCATCCGGCAAGGCATTACGGCCTTCGACGCCTTGCAGCAGATCCGCAGCCTGCCACCGGGTGACCCGGTTCCGGGCAACCTTCGCAAGACCTTCGAAGACAACGGTCACGAGCTCGGCTATGCGCTTCTTCTGAAGCGCTACGTCGACGACCCGCGCAATGCCAGCGAAGAGGAGATCACCAAGGCGGCATGGGACACGGTCCCAGGCGTCTTGCCGCTCTTCTGGACCTTCCGCATCATGGTAGGCCTCGGCTTCTTCTTCATCCTGTTGATGGGCGTCTTCTTCGTCTTGTCGGCCCAGCACACGTTGGAGAAGCGCCGCTGGCTCCTCTGGGTGGCGGTCTTTTCCATCCCGCTGCCATGGATTGCGGCCGAAAGCGGCTGGTTCGTCGCCGAATTCGGACGTCAGCCTTGGATCATCGAAGGCGTATTGCCGACCGCCGCAGCCGTCTCGGATCTCGGTGCCGGCACGGTCTTGATGACCATAATCGGCTTCGTCCTCATCTACACGACCCTCTTCATCATCGAGATGGGCCTGATGGTGGCGGCGATCCGCAAAGGGCCCGATCCCGAGGAAGAGCCTGAAAGCCCGGCCATCTCCTCCCACGTCGTACCGGCGGAGTGACAGCTATGATCCTTCACGACCTTATCTCCTACGATGTCCTTCGCCTGATCTGGTGGGGGCTCCTCGGCATTCTGTTGATCGGCTTTGCCGTCACCGACGGTTTCGATCTCGGCACGGGCACGTTGCTGCCTTTCGTCGCCAGGAACGATCTGGAACGACGTGTCGTCATCAACTCCGTCGGCCCGGTCTGGGAAGGCAACCAGGTCTGGCTGATCCTCGGAGGCGGCGCGATCTTCGCCGCCTGGCCGCCGCTTTATGCGGTGTCCTTCTCCGGCTTCTATCTCGCCATGTTCGCGATCCTGTTCGCGCTCATCTTGCGGCCGGTCGGCTTCAAATACCGCTCCAAACGCGAGAGCCCCACATGGCGTCGGAACTGGGATTGGGCTCTCTTCATCGGCTCGTTCGTGCCGGCGCTCATCTTCGGTGTCGCCGTCGGCAACGTCCTCCAGGGCGTTCCCTTCCGCTTCAACAGCGATCTGCGCATCTTCTACGACGGCACGTTTTTCGGGCTGCTCAATCCCTTCGCGCTTTTGTGCGGTCTCGTCTCCGTCTCGATGCTCATCATGCATGGCGGCGCCTGGCTCGTCTTGAAGACGCAAGGTGACGTGCGTGAGCGCGCCCGCAACTATGGAAGCATCGCCGCAATCGCGACGATCGCCCTCTTCGTGCTTGCCGGCGCCTATATCTGGGCTTTCGTCGACGGCTACCGGATCGTCGGCTCGATCGATCCGGTCGGGCCTTCAAACCCGCTCGTGAAATCGGTCGAGATGGGAGAAGGGATCTGGCTCGGCAATTACGGGACCTATCCCTGGATGATGGCGGCGCCGATCCTCGGCATCGTCGCGGCCTTCCTGGCGTTCATCCTGCTCAGGATCCGCCTGGAAGGTCTCACCGTGATCGTCAGCGGCCTTTCGATCGTCGGCATCATTTCGACCGTGGGCGCGTCGATGTTTCCCTTCATCCTGCCGTCGTCGCTCATGCCGAAGGCGAGCCTCACCGTCTGGGATGCCTCGTCGAGCCACCTCACGCTCTTCATCATGCTCGTCGTCACGGCGATCTTCGTGCCGATCATCCTTGTCTATACCGCCTGGGTCTATCGGGTGCTGTGGGGCAAGGTCGACGAGGACGAAATCAGCGGTGGCAAGAGCCACGCCTACTAAGCGACAGGAGGAGATTGAGATGTGGTATTTCGCCTGGCTTCTCGGCCTGCCGCTGGCAGCCGCCTTTGCCGTTCTCAACGCCATGTGGTTCGAACTCATGGAAGAGGATGAGCGCATCGAAGCGCATTCACCCCAAAAACCGGCCGCCGAGCGACCGACCCAAGCCTGAAAGAGTGTCCTCCCGGCGGCGAACCGCCGGGAGGACACTCGCGCCTGCCGGCCATCATCCCGAAACGCTCGCGCCCGATCCCCCTTGAGACGACGCTTGCGAAAGGAACCGCCGGATCCCCCTCCGGAGGCGGCTCGGCTTTCCCGGGCTCAGCTTTCCCGGAAGGCGCGGCCCATACTGTCTCTCACCGGCTTCGTGATGTAATCGAGGAACGTGCGCGACGCCGTCTCGATGAAGATCTCGGCTGGCATGCCCGGCGTGATGTGCAACTCCTGCGCCTGCGCCAGATGCTTGTCGTCGAGAAGCACACGAACGAGGTAGACGTCTTTCGGGTTGTCGCGATCCTTGCCGCGGATCGTATCGGCGGACACGTAAATCACCGTGCCGGTGAAGGCCGGCGTGGTCCTGCGGTTGAAGCTCGTCAGGTTGACGGTCGCGGCTTGCCCAAGCGCCACATCGTCGATGTCCGACGGCTTCACCGGCGCTTCGATGATGAGATCCTCGTTCTCCGGCAAGATCTCCAGAATGTCTTTGCCGCTTTCGATGACGCCGCCGATCGTATTGTAGTTGAACTTGACGATGATGCCTGCGACCGGCGAGCGGATCTCGACACGGCCAAGAACGTCCGAGGCTGCGGCCAGCTGCTCGCGGATATCGTCGAGGTCGCTGTTGACGGTCTGCAATTCGTCGCCGGCCCGCTGCCGCGTTTCCTGGCGAAGCTGGGCGATTTCCGCCTCATGGCGGGCAATCTGGCTCTTGAGATCGCCTTCGTCCCCCTCGAGTTTGCCGACCATGCCCCGCGCTTCGGCGATCACCCGGTCCATTTCGAACAGACGGCTCAGCGGCAACAGGCCTTTCTCCTGAAGCGTGGCCTTGCCTTCGCGCTCCTTGAGGATGAGCCGGAGCTGCTCGGAAACGGCGGCCTTCTGGGCTTCCACACCCTTCAGCCTTTCGCGCAGCGCCTGAATGCTGCCTTCGACGATGTGCTCATTGCCCTTCAGCTGCGCCAAAGCGGCATCGAACAGGCGCCTTTGCATATCCTGGATCTGCTCGATCTCTTCGCCATCCGCATCGTTCAAACGCACATCGCGAAAGACCAACGCCTCGCGCCCGGCCGCCTGGGCCGAGAGCCGGTCGCTCGCCGCCTGCAAACGCGCAAACCGGATCGACAGGCGGCGCGCATTGGCCCGCGGAGCAACGGAATCGAGCACGAGCAGAGTCTGGCCGGCATCGACCCGGTCGCCCTCCCGCGCACGGATTTCCCGAATGATCCCGCCTTCAAGATGCTGCACCAGCTTGTTCTGGCCGGTGGACACGAAGGTGCCGCTCGCCACGACCGCCGCGGCAAGCGGTGCCGTCGCCGCCCAGCCCCCGAAGCCTGCGAAGGCGAGCCCGATCACAAGGGCGCCGGCAAGGGAGGCCGACGCGATGGAGCGGGGAACGGGCGCATACCATTCCTCCAGCGGGTAGTCTCCGCCAGCTTTCTTGCTCATGCCTGGTCTCCCCTCGCCTGACCGTCGGGCGCTCCCCCGGGCCCGGGCTTTTTCGGACCGGCAAGCGCCTGCAGCATCGCCTGCCGCTCACCGATCGCCTGCACGGTGCCGTCCTTCATGACCATGATCTTGTCGACGCAACGCAGGAGTGCCGTGCGCTGCGTGATCGCGATGACCGTCGTGCCGACCGTCTTCGCCTTTTCGATCGCCTGGGCCAGCGCCTGCTCGCCGGCCGTGTCGAGATTGGAGTTCGGCTCGTCCAGGATGACGAGACGCGGATTGCCGAAGAAGGCCCGGGCCAATCCGATGCGCTGCTTCTGGCCGCCGGAGAGCGGCGCACCATCGCCTGCGATCATGGTCTCATAGCCCTGCGGCAGCGACGCGATCAGCTTGTGCACGCCGGCGAGCGCCGCGGCCTCGAAGATCATCTCGTCCGTCACATCTTCGCGCATGCGGGCAATGTTCGCCTTGATGGAGGCCGGAAACAGCTGAATGTCCTGCGGAAGATAGCCGATATTCTCGCCGAGCTGCCGCGGGTCCCAGTTCTTCAGTTCCATGAGATCGAGCCGCACGCTTCCGGCCGTCGGCACGATCGAGCCGACCAGCATTTTGCCCAAAGTCGACTTGCCGGCGCCCGAATCCCCGATGATTGCCAGGGTCTCACCGGGCTCCAGACTGAAGGTGACGCCGTTCAGAATGACGCGCTTGTTGGGCGGCGGCACGAACAGAACCCGCTCCACGTCGAGGCGACCCGTCGGTTGCGGCAGCCTGAGGCGCTCCACATTGAGCGGTGATGTCCGTAGCAAGGTGGCGATCCGGTCATAGGCCGCGCGGGACTGGATATAGGTGCGCCATCCCTCGATCGTCCCTTCGACCGGTGCGAGCGCGCGGCTCGCAATGATCGAGGAGGCGATCACCATGCCGCCTGTGAGCCGCCCGTCGAGAGCCAGATGCGCGCCCCAGCCGAGCATGGCGATCTGGGCGAAGAGGCGAATGGCCTTGGAAATGCCGGTGAAGAAGACGTTGCGATCCTGCGCGGTTACCTGGTGGCGCAGCGAGTTGGCGTTGGCACGTCCCCACATGCGCACGGCCTCCGGGATCATCCCGAGCGCATTGATGATCTGCGAATTGCGCGACAGGGATTCCAGGTTGAGATTGGCCATCGTCAGATGCGCATTGGCTTCCGCGAAGGGTCTCGCCGTGATCTGGCGGTTGATGAACGCAACGGCCATCAACAGCAGGATCGACGTGCAGACGATGAAACCGAGATGCGGGTGGACGAGGAAAACCGCCAGGATGAAGATCGGCGCAAGCGGCGCATCGAGCATCGCCAGGAGCGTGCCGCCGGTGACGAAGTTGCGGATATGCTGGAGATCTCCCAGCACCTGATAATCGCGCCCGCTTCCCCCGAGCGCAGAGCGCGCCGCCGCGCTCAGGATCGGCGAACTCAGCCGCGTCTCGATCTCCGAGGCGGTGCGCATCAGGATGCGGCGGCGGAAAACGTCGAGAAGCACCTGTCCCACGATCGCACCCGCCGTGATCAACGTCAGCATGACGAGCGTATCGACGGAGCGGCTGGTGAGAACGCGGTCGGCGATCTGGAAAAGATAGATCGGCACGGCGAGAACGAGGACGTTCATTGCGATCGTAAAGACGAACACGACGAGCATGTTCATCTTCACTTTCGCCACCGTCAGGGCGAGCGCCTGGCGGAAATTCGGCTGCGAGACGCGCTCCTGCATCTTCGGCCGGCCATCGGAGCCGCCGCCTCCACCGCCGCTGCCGCCCGAAGACGGCGGTGGCTTGCCGCCGCCCCCTTTTTGCACAGAGAGCTCAGCGCGCTCGTTCTTCTCGATCTCGATCACGGGCGCAAAGGGAGGAGATTTCGCCTTTGCTGGTTCCGGCTCCCGGAACTTCGTCGGTTTGACGTCGTCGAGCTTTCCGGTGCTACGGCCCATCCTCTCTTGCGACGGCGACGCGGATGAAGGCCTTGCCTGAGGCGCCTCTCCACCCGGAGGCTGCGGACCGGCTTGCGCTTTGGAAACCAAGGCGAGCTCGTCGAGCTGCACCGCCTTCGGAAGCCCCTGCCACGAAGCTCTCGGCTCTTTCGTCTTCCCATGCAGCCGGGGCGTCCTTGCGGCCACCGCGACCTCGCGAAGGATGTCCTCCTCCATGCGAGTGATCGCCGCCTGGGCTGCGGGCGTCATCCAGAGACTGCGGGACCGTGACGCGTCAGACGAGGCAGGCGCCGCGGCCTGCGGCTGTTGCACAGAAGCTCGCTTCCCCGCGAGCGCAGCATCCTCGACGAGATCGCCGGTGCTGCCTCCACCTGACATTTCCGTGGACATCAACTTCATGGTTCACCCGAAAAAGCTCGCCAGGCCATCGCCCGGCATGTCGTATGAGTGGATTGCAAAACCGCCCTCCTCGTCAGGCACATCGATGTCGGGGCTCGTGAAGGCGATCACTTCCGGCGCAAGCTTTGCCGTGTCGAAGACGGACATGTTTCCTCTCGGAACGAGATCCGCCTGCGCGAGAATGGAATCGGAGTAGTAGTCCCCGCCGAGGAAGCGCACGGAACCGGCCGTGTCGTAGTCGATGATCTGGCCTGCATTGACGACGGCGTTGCCGCCGGTCTCGATATGCCAGGGCACGTCCGACCCGGATTTGTTGACAAGCTCGGCCGCCGTCTTCCGCGCATAATCGACGGTGTCGGCATCGGAGAGGATGGTCGTCTGCTTGAGATGGGTGAGCTCGACCCGGTCGCCGGTCACGTAGAGAATGCGCAGATGCGAGCTGCCGAGAAAATCGAGCGGCTCCCCGAGAGCGCGATCGAAAGTATCCTCGCCGCGACCGAAGGCTGACACGAGATCCGACATCGTCTCAGACACCGGGCGGAAATCGGTCCCGCCGATATTTTCGATGGAGGCGAAGTTGTAGAGAAGATTTCCGGAGCTTGAGATGCTGCCGCCGGCGGCCGCCCCGGGCGCTATGTAATCATTGTCGAGAAGGATGCTCACCTGGTCGATGTAGTTTCCTTCATAAACGCTGCCGCCGAAGATGATGACATCGTAGAAATCCTGAAGGGCTGAAAAATCGACTGCGCCATATGAGACGTTCCCACCCGTCTCAATCGTCGTATCCTCGCTGACCGAGGTGAGAACCACCTGATCGTCATCCAACACGACACGGATCTGCTCGATGAAGCGAGAGGTGACGAGGTCGCCGTCGATGACATCCACCTCGTAATCGTAAGGCACGAAGTAGCCGGCGGGATCGGCGGGCCCGGGTGTCACGCCATCGCTGCGCTCGAAAACCGCGACGTTGTAGGCATCCGTGTAAGAGCTGCCTGTGCCATCGAACCCGACGCCAGCCGGACGCTCGTCGACATCGAGATGCACGGTCAGCTGATTGATCGCATTCGTCTCGTAATAATCGCCCATGACGATCGTCGTGCGGGCGAAAGTGTCGGCCTGGAGGACGGTCGCTTCGTTGACGACGGTGTTGTGGCCGAGGTCGATCTCCGCCGTCACCACCGCGTCGAGGGGATCGATCGGGGCTTCGTCGGCATCGTCGTCGCCGAGGCCGAGCCGGTCGAAAATCTCGTTGACCGTCGGATACGCGCTCGATGGCTGCCCGTTCACATAAGCGCCGTCATGGCCGGGGACTGGCCCGGCGCGTTCCGGATCGTGATAGGCCGAGGTGAGAAGCGCTTCGCGGATCTCAGAAGGGTCGTGCAGCCCGCCGGTCTCGCCGTTCCAGTTCTCCTCTGCGACATCTCTGCCCGATGTCTCGACGCGCCAGATCTCTTCGCGCCATATCTGCGCGGCATCGATCATCGTCTGGAGGTCCTCGCCCGCATCGGGGACGAGAGAGACGGGGTCCACCCCATCGACCAGCGAGAGCTGATCATTGTCGTCGAGCACAGCGTGCTGACGGACCACGCCGAAGCTTGAATCGACAGCCTCGTTGTAGACCGCCCGCACATCCGGCTCGGCAAAGGCGCCGGGCGCGCTGACGCCGGCCGGTTCACCAGGCCGCAAGAAAACCGGGCCGCTATCGCTCAAAAAGACGGGCTCGGCCCCATGGCCCGACGGCACGGACGCCGAATGATGTCCGGCCGGATCGACCGAAACGGAAGGATATCCGCCGAGCCGCAGCGAAACACCTCCCCCGCCCGCAGGTCCATCTTCCGGGGCCACATGGGCAAGCGTTCCCGGCGCATCCGGGTTCAGCGCGACCGGACGGTGCCCGAAATCGAAGTCGGGATGCTCGATGCGGATCTTCGCGGTCTCATCGACCGGTTCGAAGAACCCCATGAATCTGGATATGGCTTCTGCGACGGCGTTGGCACGCACGGCCTGGCTCCGAGATTCTGACCGAGTTAAGGCAGAGAGAGCCGCGACATGGCGCGGCTCTCAGTGTCAGTGTCGCTCGAAGTTCGAGTCTCCTCAGCCTTCGAACACCATTCAGCTGGCTCGGCTGATCAGGCGTCGTCGCCGGCGATATCGCCGTCGTCGGAACCACCCACGACGCTCGTATCGATGCGCGCATACTGCGTGTTGAGGCCGGTTTCGATCGTCTGGCCGAAGGCAGAGAGATTGGCCGAGGCATCCGCAGAGGCCGTCGCATTCGCACCGACGTCGCTGTCGCCGCCGACATTTCCGACGGTTGCGTCGGAATCGGTCCAGCCGCCATCGATGCACCCGGCATCTTGGCTGACGGAAGCCCAGCCGCTGTTCGACACAGACGGGCTCATCACCAGATCGTTGTCGGTGAGGAGCTGATCCTGCAGGCCGCTGAGGACGTTACCGTCTCCGCCGACGCTCAAGATGTCGTCGATACGGCCCTGGAGCCCGTCGAGATCGACGAGATCGCTGTCGTCCAGGCAGTACTCGTTGAACGTCTCGGTATGCGAGCTTGCATTGAAGGAATCGGTCAGCGTCTTGTTGCCGACATCGTCGATGCTGACGTTGAGCGTGTTGCCGCTGTTCGTCGTGTTCACATCGTCATCCGACCAATTGGTCGTGTTTTCCTCGGTGAAGTCCAAAGACTTCTCGATAGTGACCGAGGAATTGCCGGAATCCTCCACGTCGATGTCGACCGTCTTCGACACCGTGTTGGTGTTGTCGCTGCCGACAGAGACGTCCTTGTCCACCGAGAACGAGGACGTGTTGAGGGAATCGACCACCGCCATGTCGATGTCGTCGCCGGCATCATTGTCGTCGATGTCGACCACGTCCTGATCGTCGATGTCCTGGTTGTCGTCATCCGAAAGATCGTTGCCGCTCATGAAGGAGGAGCTCAGATTGCTCTCGGAGCCGTCGACGAAGTTGTGGCTGCTGTCCTGGAACGCACCCACAACGCCGGCACTGGTGCTGCCGGTGTTGTTTTCTTCGGGCGCCGGAGGAGCCGGATTGAAGTTAAACATAGCGTATTCCTTTGAAAATCGTCGCTCGCGCAGGCACAGCCGGAGCGTTTAGGGCGATGCCCACAAGCGGATGTTGAAAGAATGCGTGACCGGCCGAAGCCGTGCGCATGCGATCAGGTGTCGTCGCCCATGATGTCGGAGTCCGCGCTGCCGCCGACCACATCGAGATTCATGCTGGCGTACTGAATGTTGCCGCCCATGCTGATGCTCTGGTCGAAGCCGCTGAGATCCGCGAGAGCGTCCGCGCCGGCATTGGCGTTGCCGCCGACATCGCTGGCACCGTCGACATTCCCGACGCCGGAGGTCGCATCTGCGTAGCCGCCGTCAATGTTGTACGCCGCTTGATCGAGATGGCCGTTGTTGGTGACGGTCGGATTGGCGACGAAATCGCTATCCATCATCGTCTGGACCTGATCCAGAGCGAAGACGTTGCCGTCACCCCCGAGCGACAGGAGGTCGTCGATATTGCCGCAAAGGCCATCGACATCGACGAGATCGCTGTCGGAGATCTGCTCCATCTTTGTGTGGATATCGGTGTCCGACCAGTTGCCGACGTTGTCGAGCGTCTCGTTGAAGCTGTCGGTGACGCCGACATTCGCAGTGTTGTTGCTGCCGGTCGTGTTCACGTCATCGTCGGAATAGTTGAACGTGTTGGTCGAGGAGACGTCCGAACTGAAGTCGGAGGAGAACGTCTCGTTGCCGACATTGGAGACGTCGACCGACGTGTCCGACGTATAGGTCGACTCATTCCCGCTGAAATAGGATTCGTCGGTATCGATATCGGTCGTGCTCGAATTGCCGGAACCGAGAACCGCGACGTCGATGTCGTCGCCACCGTCGTTGTCGTCAATGTCGATCACGTCCTGATCGTCGAGATCAAGATTATCGTCGTCGCTCGCATCGTTGTTGCTGAGAACGTCGAAATCCTGGTTCGTCACAGACGCATCGACGCCGTTACCCCAGCTGTCCTGGAACGCGCCGGCGACGCCGGCATTGGCGAATGCCAGATTGTTACGGTCAGTAGCCATTTTCACTTCCCTCTGGTCGAGAGACAGCCTGGAACCGCAATCCGTCATCTACGCGGATTGAACGGCTTCAACAGCCTCTCGCGTTGGTCGGAACCCTGATGGGTCCGGTTGCCGGAACATCCAGCAACTGCGTCAATGGTGAGCGAGATGGAGGCAAATTGTCTCTCAGGAAATTCCCCGTTTCCGCGTAAAAAATCCTGACATGACAGCGTTATTCCTATAGCGATAACGGGTATTACCCCAAAGTATGTCAGGAATAACCTGACATACCACCCTTTATGCTGCATTGACTTTGTATCTGGCTGATTCAGAGCTTACCATCTAAGGGATAAACTCAAGGAGGTTCATCGGTGGACGATACCTATCCGGCAAACGGCGCCGCTGCTGATTCGCGTCTTCCGGAGCCACCCACCTTCCAGGCGTTCTCCGCCCCGCCCCGCGGCTTGCAGGAGCGGCGGATGCGTATCTTCGCCACCATCGGCAATCTGGTGCTCAACTGGTCGAACAACGAGAGCCTTTTCGTCCACGTCCTCATGCTGCTGATGGAAACCGACCACCCAACCTCGGTGATCGTCTTCGGAACCCTCAACACCACGCGGGCGCGGCTCGATCTCGTCAACAGGCTGGCCAAGGCGAAGCTCCGCGATGAAGCCATTGCCAAGCGCTTGAAGCTTCTCGTGAAACGCTTCGAAGCGGCGACGAAGCTGCGAAACGAGCTCAACCATTCCATGTTTGCGGTCGACCAGCTCGGCGAAATCACGCACACCAACCTGATGCGCATCGAGGAAAAGCGGGGCCGCATCTGTTTTGGACGCGAGCGCCCGCTTGATGACCGGCGCCTCGACGAAATGAACGAAGCGGCCCGCGAGATGACCGAGCTCAACCGCGACCTCTGGCAATTCCTGCCCGAGCTCGAACGTCATCTGCGTGCGAACAAAGAGAAAAACGCCAGCGGGCCTCCTCCCTCCGCCGATGGATGAGAATACGAAACGCCTGAAGATACAAAATAAACTCGCAAAAATATATAGATTCTAACTTTTAATTAGAATAATCTCTTCCTACGGAGCATCCAAGGCACACGCAGAACGTGCCTCTGCTCAGGGGGAAGCATGAAAGCGGAACAGGAATGCGCGCTGTGCGAGGAGATATCACTGCTGCACGACGTCGTCGGCACGTCTCTTAGTTCGCTCAATCTCAAGCTGCTTCAGTTGACACGAAAATACGCCGATGACGACTTGATCACAGGTATCGGCCACGACGTAGATCAGCTTTCTCCGCTCATCCAGCGCATCTATTCTGCGGCACAAACTTCTCATTCCTGCTCGATATCTCTTGACGAATTCGTCCGCGCGATGGCTCCGGTCATCGCCGCCCGCCATCATTTGCAGATCTACCTTCTTTCATCGAAAGAAAGCGCCGGCTTTTTCCGCCTGCCTTTCTGCCTCGTGGTGGGTCGAGCGATCGAGCAGGTGGTCGCCGCGGCCCGCTGTCTCAGGCACGACGATGCCTTTGTCGCAGTCAGCCTCTCAGCCATAGACCGATTTAAAGTTGCGGTTCATATTGAAGCAAATTTTAAAGACGGATGGGGAAACCCAGAGGGCTCATTAGAAGACTTCGTTTTTTCGACCGCCATACAGAAGACTAGAGAAGAATTCTCACCACTCAGAGTCGAGATCCGACCCTTGAATGGGCAGAATGCTCGGTTCTCCATCTCCCTGGAGGCACAAGACGATGCAAGCAGCTGCGAAATCGTACCGAATAGGCGTCGTGGATGACCATCCCTGCGTGATTGCCGGCATCCGTGCCGCGCTGGAGTTTGAAGAAGGGCTCGTTTTTTCCGGCGAGGCGCGCACCGCCGAACAGGCTTTGGCGCTCGCGGAAAGCGGCACAATCGACGCGCTCGTCGCCGACCTCTCTCTGCCCGGTGCCGCAGAAGGCGCCTGGTTGCCGGAGGCAATCGCACGGGCGCCGTCTCTTCCGGTCCTCGCCTACACGATGCATGCGGACACACGCATTCTTCAGCGTGTGTTTGCGCTGGGCGTCACCGGATACGTGCTCAAGAGCTCCGAGGCACGCCACCTCATCGACGCGTTGCGTCTCGTTCTCTCCGGCAGGCGCTACATCGACCCCTGCCTCGCCACGCAACTGCTGCCCTGTGTCAATGAAGGCGAGAATGATAGCGAGGAGACGGAGATTACCCGGCGGGAAGAAGAGACTTTGAAGCTCACCGCTTTCGGCTTCAGCATCAAGGAGATCGCCGGAAAGCTCTGTGTCAGCCCAAAGTCTGTCGAGACCTATAAGCGTCGCGCGGCGCAAAAGCTGTCTCTGCAAAGCCGGGCCGATATCGTCCGCTTCGCGATTGATCGAGGATGGCTGGACATAGACCGCCCGCCCCTCTCCGCGCTCGATCGCAAGCCGAATGCCTGGATCGCCGACACCTCACGGACCTCAGCTTCGCATCGCGGACGCTCCATCTTCTGAGATTGCGGTGCAAAGGATCGGGCCAGCGCGCCTTCAGCCCGCGAGACCGCCCGCTCGGCCCATTTGGCGGACAACATCTGGCCCCCAGATCCAGACGAGGTAGGCACCGCAGACGAAGCAATCGACAACGATCTCGGCCCCGCCGCCATAATCACGCCAGCGGCGCATCGGCGGCAGCACGCCACGCGCCTCGATCACCGTCGTCACCCGCTCCACGTAGATCACGAGGAAGACCATGAGCGTATCGATCCGCCGCGACAGGCGCCGCAACGCCGAGATCGGCCCGCGGCCGCGATCGGCGGGCATGGCCGCCTCCAGCGCATCGGCGGTGTAACTCGTCTCTCGCATGGCCTCGGCCAGCACGTCCTGCGCCCTCTCCATGAAATGCACGACGTAATTGACGATCGACACACGGCCCAAAAAATCGACGAGTTCGTCTCGGTTGTTGTGCACGAAGACGAGGAGAAGAAGCATCGCGCAGGGAATGCGAAGAAACAGGAAGTCGCCAGCGAGCATGTCGAAGGCCGCGGCGGGCGTGGCGCCTCGAACAATCGAAACGCCGAAGGCGGACGCGACGAGGACACAAGCCGAGATCGCCGGAAGAAGCAGCGCATAGGTCGGCAGCCTGAAGCGCCTGCGCCAAGAGAGGCTTCGCACGACCACGGCAAGCGCCGGCACAACGAAGTCGCCGACATTGGTGGCCGCGCCGCAAGCGAAAGCAAGGGTGAGGAAGAAGATCATAAGAGATGGCGGACCGTCTCGGCCTCGATCTCCGCCTCATGGCTGAAGATCATGGCCGATAGCCCGCTTGCCGCGTTGATCTGCGCCAGCAGGATTTCCATCTCCGGCCGGTCGAGCCCGGCGAAGGGTTCATCGAGGATGAGAATCTCGAGCGGCATCGCGAGGAAGGCGAGGACATAGAGAAGCTTCTTCCGGGAAAGAGGAAGATCGGCGACGCGCACATCCCGCCCCACCTTTGGAAAATGGGAGCGGAAGACCCCGCCCCGGTCGAGTTCGCCCACCGTCAGATGCACCGGCAGACGGTCGGGATACTGGAAGGTGGCGGCGATCCGGCTCCCCTCCCGGCGCCATAGCCGGCCGCGATGACCAGTGCCGATGCCGACGAGGCCGCGGGCAAGTGAGGTCTTGCCCGTTCCGTTCGGGGCCAGAAAGAGGGCATGCTCGCCCTCCCCTAAGACGGCGGAAAACGGCCGTGCCAGGCCCGCATGACAAAACCCCTCCGCAACGAGAACGGGGTTGGCACCCTCGCCTGCCGTATCGGTGAGGAGAAGGGTCGGACGCGAGGCAAACGCGGCTTGAACTCTTGCGAGATCGACCTCCTCCACCCTCGCGGCCGAAATCGTCACCGCGCGGCTGCACAGATCGACGAAATCCCCCCGCCCGCCATCGTAGATGAGCACGATGCGGCTCTCCCGGATCTCTTTCAGCAGCCCCTTCAGGAACGTCTTGAAATCTCGGTCGAGATTGGCGGCGCTCAAATCCAGGATCAGAAACGGCGAGCCGGTTTCCACGACGCAGGCGATATTGAGGCGATGGCTTTCGCCGCCGGAAAGGGATTGCGTCGGATGGGCGAGGATCTGCGTCAGCCCATATTTCTCGAAGACGGCATAGTCTGGAGGCGCCTCCCGCCCGAGAGCCGCGAAGGAATATCGGATCTCCTCGGCGACGTTGCGCCCGACGCTGTACTGCTTCGGCTCGCCGAAAACGAAGCCGATCGTCTGCGCGCGGTGGAGACGAAAATTGCGGCCTGCCGGACAATCCTCGTCCGACATGGTGAGCTTGAAACGCGAGCCGTCCGAAAGCTCGTAAGAAAAGAGGTCGAGCCCGCGCACCGGGAACGGGCGCCGCACCATCGCCCGGCCTTCGACCGGCTGCAAATAACGGGAAAAGCGGGCAAGCCCCGACAAGAGCTCCAGGAACAAGGAGGGGCGCTCGCCGGAAGCGGCATCGAGATAGACGATCTCGCCCGCCTCGAAATCGATGCCTTGCGGCACCGAGAAGGCGTGGCCGGCAATCTCGGCCGTGCCGGCTTGGATACGAAGATGCATCCCCGAAAACGTCACATATGGCCGAGCGGCGTCTTGCGCAGCGCGAGGATCGCCGCCGCCGCAAGCACCACATTGACCGCGCTCGCAACGAGGAGAACCGGAATGAGCCCGCTCACCGGCGCTTCAAGGGCCGGAAAGACCCAGCCGATCAGCGTCGGCCCGACATAGCCGTTGCAGACGATGCCGGCCGGAATGGCGACGATCAGGAACCACACATTGTTGGAATAGCGCAGGATGGCACCGAAGAGATACGCCCAGAGCGCCTGTTCGCACGCGATGAAGAGATGCACCGGCACCGAAAAGGGAAAGCCGCCCGAAACAGCGGAGAGAAGATGCGCCACCGCGGCAACCGGCGCGCCGAGAAGCGGACCATAGAAGCCGGCGACGAAATAGGAGGGAAAAGCGTCGAGCGCGATGGAGCTCGCACCACCGAATTTCACGAAGCCGAGAAGAAAGGACAAAAGCGAGAAGACGGCAACGATGATCAGGGAGCGGGGGAGAGAGGAACGCATAAAAGGCACCGGGAGCCTTGAGGGGAGGAAACGCACGGCAAGCGGCGAAAGCCGATTTCGGATGCGGGCGGAAGGGTTTGCCGAACATTTCCCTGGCGTCAAGCCGCGTGACCTGCATAGCCGCCAACGCCACACGAAAAGAACCGGCACGTGAGGTCGGAGGAGCCTCCATCGCGCCCCGCGGCTGGGGAGAAAACGGTAGCTTGCACACCGGCGGGACACCGCAGCGCTTGCTCCATGATCCTTTCGGATTTCCACAAAGATTGGCCGGCAAGATCCGCCTCGGCGAAGCCTCTCTCTTGCCCGAACGCTGGCGCGCCGTTTAATTCCGTTCCAAGGTGAGACCTCCCCCGAGAGCCACCGCCCGCGGCACATGTCCGGCCCCCAGGCCGGCCGGCGCGACACCTCTGGTGGCGGAGACGGATCGATCACGCCGCTTCCCGCCTCACGACCCGCCGCCCCCTTACCCGGACGGTGGCGCTCAACCCCCCACACTCAGCCCGACTGGACATGACTTCATGATGCAAAAGATCGCCTTGGGCCTGGCCGGCCTCGCTTTGGCTGGAACCATCTCGTCCGCAAATGCCGATCCTGCCGCATTGAACGGCCGCCCCGCTCAAGCGGCCGCCTATTTCGAGCAATACTGCCTCGCGAACGGCGGAAACCTGACGAACGCGATCGACGCCCTTGCGGCCTCCAAAACCTTCGGCAATCAATCCGGCACGAACGCCGGAACGATCACATATGCGAGCTTCACCGGCCCCGACGGCATCAACGCCTCGGTCAAGATCGGCTTCTCCAGCATCGCCGACCATTGCAGCATCATCGTCATGGGCGCCGGAGACGGCATGGCCCTGAGCAAATCACTGGCGGGCCATTTCGCCGGCAAGGCAGGCGCAAACATCGCCTCCGTCGAGCCCTTCGCCGATTACGGCGAAGGCGGCTACGCAGTTCCCTATGAAGGCGGACAGATCATCGCGGCACCGATGACGACGGGCATCCAACCCGGCATCGTCCACATCAACTTCTTCCCATAAGGATCAGCGCCACGCAAATCTCATCAAGTCGCGACTTGTGTAAACCCTGCGTCCCAAACACTTGACTCAAAGGCCGCGATCTGTGGCATCGAAAAACTTGGATTGCCCATGTGCACTCGATAAGCTGCCAGCCAAGTTGGACGCAGGGGATTAACATTTCTGATGCGCCTCATGGCATCCATTCTACTGTGTCTTGTTTTCACCCCTGCTGCACTCGCCGACTATACGACGAGCAGGACGTGGTTCCGCTCGCTCGATCAGGACGACCGTCTGGTCCTGCAATTTTCGCTAATGTTCACCGACAAATACGTCGCACTCGCGGACGGCCTGTTCGGACGACGCACCTACGAAGCAATCATCAGCTTTCAGACGCGACACGGCTTGCCAAGGGATGGGATTCTCTCTCCGCCCGAGCGAGAATCCCTGGTTTCCGAAGCCGCTGCGCTTTGGGCTATCACAGGCTTTCGTTTCATCGATGACGCCGCGACCGGGCTAACACTGGGCGTTCCCACGGCCTTGCTCCGTCCCGCGGGATCTACTTCGCGGGGAAGCCGTTGGGAGAGCCCGAATGGCGCGGTGGAACTGGAAACGGTGAGCATTCCAGTTGACGAAACATCCTACACGGTCCTGTTTGATCGCCTGACTACTGAAAAGGCGACCCGCCACGTCGGCTACTCGACGATCAAGCCCAGCTTCTTCATCATCAGCGGCACGACACACGGCAAGGTCTTTTATACACGCTTCCAGCGTGATCGGTTCGAGACTCGCGGCTTCTCGCTCGCCTGGACCCCGGAGGTCGACGCAGTATTCAGCCCGCTTGCTATCGCGATGTCGAACAGTCTGTCGGTCAGCGACACACGCATCACGAATAGCCCCCGAGCAAGCCCGGCACAGCCGGTAACATCCCCACGCATCGCGCCGAACACGCCCGAGCCACATCAAGGCTTTGGCAGCGGCTTTTTCGTGGACGCAAGCCATGTCGTTACGGCCGGCCACGTCGTCGAAGGCTGCGGTTCGATTGAGATTGTCGGGTATGGAAAGGCCTCTCTTCTTCGAACCGATGCGACGAACGATCTCGCCGTTTTGCAGAGCCGTGGAAGGAGCGGAGCCTCAGCAAAGCTGCGACGAGGACCCGTCCGTCTCGGTGAGGAAATTGTGGCGCTCGGCTATCCGCTGACTATTGCAATGGCCGACACGCTCACAGTGACGGGCGGCAACGTCAATGCTCTGAGCGGATTGGGCGGAGATAGCCGAATCCTCCGCATCAGCGCACCAATTCAGCCCGGCAATTCCGGAGGGCCGCTTGTTGACCGTAGCGGCAACATCGTGGGTCTTGTCACCAGCAAGCTTGATGAACTGAGGACGCTTGAGATCGCCGGCACCCTTCCTCAGAAGGTCAACTTCGCGCTCAAGGCCTCGCTTATCGATAATTTCTTAGCCTCTGCTGGCATCGAGCCCGATTATTCCTCCGACACGTTTGAGCCTGTCTCCATTGCCGATGTGGCAGAGATTGCTAAGCCATTCACGGTCCAGCTCCACTGTCGGCCCGAATGAAGGACGCCGAAAGCGATTTCACCGCTCAATCGAGAACACTCGCAAAGCGAAGGCTCTCGCCGGTTGCCTGCGGGATCTCTCCCGCATTCTCGACATCCACATTCCTCAGGAGCGGCAGGACGACATCGGCCTTGCGCACGAAAAGCTCCTACAGGTGCGAGCACACACGGCCGATGGTTCCCTGACGCAAAACGAGCGACAGGGCCGAGGATGACCGCGGATGGACCACGCGGCGCGCGACCAGGCGTCCGGCGCGCGCCGTCCAGCGCGCCGCGCTGCCACGCACAGGCAGATCGCACCGTTTAGGAACCGCTTCGGAGCCGCAGGAACGCGATCGTGGAGACCGTCCCGGAGACGATGACGTGCAGTCCGATGAAGCCGTGGGCGTGCGGTGAGGCAAACGCCAGCCCATGAAGCGCGAGCCTGGTTCGAAGGCGCAGGAAGGTCGCAAGGAAATGCCGCGCCCGGCCGAAAATCCAATGCCAAATGCCCGCATCAAGGACTTAGGCGCTGGTACTCCCTAGGGGAATCGAACCCCTGTTTCCGCCGTGAGAGGGCGGCGTCCTAGACCGCTAGACGAAGGGAGCAGCGGCGTCAGCCTGGCAGGCGAAAGCGCCCGCGCGAAGCATCGGAGGCGCTATGTGGCATGACCCGCGCGGCGATGCAAGAGGCGACGGGACGAGAAATCAAAATCCCGTATGCGAGGCAGGACACCGTCCGGTCCACCCGGCCCCCGCGCCGACGAAGCGCCCCGCAGAAGATAGCAAATTGACGGCAAAAGGCGCGCTCCCCCGCCAGCCCCGAAAGGTGCAAGACCATCGCAGCCATGGAAGGCGCAAAAGATCAGCGGCACGACAAGGTGCAAGGGCCGCAGCGTGCCACTATTTCTTGCTAGGTGCGCGTCTTGCCGCCTGCGGTTCTCGCCGCGTGCGGGTCTTGCCGCCTGTTCCGGCAGGCACGGACCCTGCCCTCAGCCAACCGCTCGCAACAGCCCTCTGAACGGCCCTCCGAGCGGCCCTCTCAGCCGCCTGGAAGCAGTTTGACGCGGTGCAGGATTTCGCCGCTCGCCGCATCGAGGACGAGAAGCTCTTCGCCCCGGCCCTCCTGCCCGTCGCCGCGCGCCTCTCCGCTGATCCGCAGAAGGATGTTGTCGCCGTCAAGCGCGGCCGACGTGACGGTGGCTCCCGCCGGCAGCCGCACTTCGGCGACGCTCGGCCCCGTCCCGGCCGGGGCGCCGAAGAGACCGAGCTTGTAGACTATTGCGCCGAACACGGCGACAAAGCCCAAAACCATGGTCCCGAACGAAACGATCAACAGGCGGACGAGCCGCCGGCGCACTCTTTCTGCGGCCGGATCGAGAGGCTTTTCGTCGTCGTCGCCCACCGGCGGCAGTTTTCCGGGGCGCTCTTTGGCGGATGCGTGAGGCGTCATGAAGGATCACGAAAGCGTGTTGGATTACACTGTGGAGCCGGACGAAACCGGCCTGCGCCTCGATGCCTTTCTGGCTGCCCGCGCCGATCGTCTGTCGCGCAGCCGCCTCAAGGCTTTGATCAAGGACGGCCATGTCCGCGTCGGCGCGCGGAAATTAGACGAGCCGAACTACCGGGTCAAACCCGGCGAGACCGTCGAAGTGGATCTGCCGGAGCCGGAAGAAGCCACCCCGCGCCCGGAAGCGATCCCGCTTGCGATCGTTTATGAGGATGACCATCTCGTCGTCGTCGACAAGCCTGCGGGCATGGTCGTCCATCCCGCCCCCGGCGCTCACGACGGAACCCTCGTCAATGCCCTCCTCCACCATTGCGGCGACACGCTTTCCGGCATCGGCGGGATTCGCCGTCCGGGCATCGTGCATCGCCTCGACAAGGACACGAGCGGCCTTCTGGTGATCGCCAAGAACGACGTCGCCCATCGCGATCTCTCCGCGCAATTTGCCGATCACGGACGCGAGGGGCCGCTGAAACGGGAATATTGCGCGCTCGTCTGGGGCGTGCCGCAATTGCGCGCCGGGTCGGTCGATGCCCCGCTCGACCGCGATACGAAGAACCGCGAAAAACGCGCCGTCCGCCGCAGCGGCCGTCATGCCGTCACGCATTACCGGGTGGAAGAAACCTTTGAGAACGGGCTCGCAAGTCTCGTCACCTGTCGCCTGGAAACGGGTCGCACCCATCAAATTCGCGTGCATATGGCCCATATCGGCCACCCGCTTCTGGGCGACGCACTTTACGGCTCTGGCTTTCAGTCGAAGGTCGCAAAGCTCCCCGCGGACGCGGCCGACGCCCTTCGCGCCCTCTTCCGCCAGGCCCTGCATGCCCGCTCGCTCGGCTTTCGCCATCCTGAAACAGGCGAGACCGTGCTCTTCCATTCGGACCTGCCGAGCGATTTCGAGACACTTCTGAACGCCTTAAGAAAGCCTTCTGAAGCCTTACAAGGCCGTAATTAGGAAGCATCGCGAGAGCCGTGATAGGCTTGACGCAACCCAGGACGTGACAAAAGTTAGACAGGCGGGGTCAAAAGCTCTGCTCCGAGACAATCCACGAGTGCACAGGATGCGGCCGCTCCGCGGCGCCTCCCAGTGTCGACTCTTTTGATGACAGGCAATCCCGATGGCCACAGGCAACATCCCCGTCGTATCCACCGCCGAAGGCGGTTTGTCTCGTTATCTCGACGAGATTCGCAAATTCCCCATGCTCGAGCCGCAAGAGGAATATATCCTCGCCAAGCGCTATCAGGAGCATGACGACCGCGATGCCGCGCATCGTCTGGTGACGAGCCATCTGCGCCTCGTCGCCAAGATCGCCATGGGCTATCGCGGCTATGGCCTGCCGATCGGCGAGGTCATTTCGGAAGGCAATGTCGGCCTGATGCAGGCCGTCAAGCGCTTCGATCCCGACAAGGGCTTCCGTCTCGCCACCTATGCGATGTGGTGGATCCGCGCCGCGATCCAGGAATATATCCTGCGCTCCTGGTCGCTCGTGAAGATGGGCACGACCGCCAATCAGAAGCGTCTGTTCTTCAACCTGCGCAAGGCCAAGAGCCAGATCTCCGCGCTGGAAGAAGGCGATCTGAAGCCCGAGCAGGTGGCAACGATCGCCAAGCGTCTCAATGTCAGCGAGGAGGAGGTCATCTCCATGAACCGGCGCTTGTCCGGCGATGCCTCGCTCAACGCGCCGATCCGCGCCAATGAAGGCGAAGGCGGCGAATGGCAGGACTGGCTGTCCGACGATGAGACGGAAAGCCAGGAGACGAACCTCATCGCCCAGGACGAACTCCAGCAACGCCGCGCCATGCTGAAGGATGCGATCGAGGTGCTCGACGAGCGCGAACGGCGGATCTTCGAGGCGCGTCGTCTCTCCGATGAACCGCTGACATTGGAAGAGCTCTCGGGCGAGTTCGGCGTCTCGCGCGAGCGTGTGCGCCAGCTCGAAGTCAGGGCCTTCGAAAAGGTGCAGAAGGCGATGATCCGTGCCTCCAAGGAACGCGATCGCGGCGCCCAGCAGCGTCTCCTCGCCGACGCCTGAGGCGGAGCACCCCGCCCAAGCGCTTAACCGCGCCGCGCTTCACCCGCGAGGCGCGTCAACCGCCCCGCAGCCGCCGCAGGGCCCGTCCGTCCAAGACGACGAGCCCTGCGCCGATCATCGCCATGCCGGCGAACTGCCCCGCCGACAGGCTTTCTCCGAGAAGCACGACACCGAGCGTCACCGCGCTCACCGGGACGAGAAGCGTGACGAGCATCGCGTTCGTGCCGCCGGCGCGCGCCATAATCCGGAAAAAGAGCACATAGGCTAAGGACGTGGACAGAAGTGCCAGGCCGAGGATCGAAACGATCGCGCTCATGCCGGGCATTGCCGTGGCGAAAGGCCGGTCGACCAGGAACGCGACCGGGACCATCAACAGGGTCGATGCGGAAAGCTGCAGGGCCGCCGACACGACCGGGTCGATCGCGCGAAATCCTTTTCCGACGACGGCTGAAAACCCGTAAGACGTCGCCGCTGCAAGCATCGCCAGAACGGCCAGAAAATCGGCCGACAGCCCGCGAAGGGCCGGCAGGCCGATCATCACGGCAACACCCAGAAAGCCGAGAACGACGCCCGCGACCTTGTTCGTCGTCATCTTCTCGTCCGCCGTCAGGCGATGCGCGATCAGAACGGTGAAGATCGGCGTCGTCGCGTTGAGGATGGAGGCCGCACCCGCACCGATTTCGACCGTCGCGAAGGTGATCAGCGAAAACGGCACGGCGTTGTTGAGAAACCCCATCAAAAGCGCACGCAGATAGATCCCGCCGCGGCTTGGCAGGCGCCGTCCCGAAGCGATGATGACGACCCAGAGTGCGGCAGCGGCGATGCCGACGCGCAAGAGCACGAGTGTGAAGACCGGCACCTCCGCTCCGGCAACGCGCATGAACAGGAACGAGCCGCCCCACAGGAGCGATAGAAGGACGAGAAGCGTCAGGCTGCCGAGATCGAGAGAGGCCTCGGCAGGCGCGGGGGAAGTGCGTCGTGTGGGGAAGGTTTTGGCGTCCATGTGACGAGGCTTAAGAGAGCCTTGTCTCCGGCTCCACCCGATTCTTGAGCCGCTGCCTCCGGCTCGCAAGGAAGACGCCGGCGAGGATGCAGACGCCGCCGAAGGCGTGGGCGTAGGTGAAGGTCTCGCCAAGAGCGAAGACGGCGAGGATGGCGCCGAAGAACGGCACCAGATGGAAGAATGGTCCCGCCCGGTTCGGACCGATGAGATCGACACCCCGGTTGAAGCAGATATAGGCGAGCACTGAGGGAAAGACGGCGACGTAGAAGAGCGCCGCAAGGCTCGCCGTATTGATGTCGATATGGCCGCCGCGCATGAGGTCGAGCGCGCTTGCCGGCAGGAGCATGATGGCGCCCCATCCGATGGTGATGGCGAGGAAGCTCAGCCAGTGCAGAGGTGGCCGCCGCTTCAGGAGCGCGGAATAGGTCGCATAGATGACGACGTCGAGCAGCATGATCACATCGCCCGGGTTGAGCCGCAGATGCGCAAGCACCTGCAATTGCCCGCGCGAGACGATGACCACGACGCCGATCAGCGAGACGACGATGCCGGCAAGCTGGCCGGCGGTGAGCCGCTCGCGGAAGAGCATGAAAACGACGAGCGCGATGGCAAGAGGCGTCGTCGCCTGCAGAAGCACGACGTTGAGCGCCGTCGTATATTCGAGCGCCCAGTAGAGGAACGTGTTGAAGAGCGTGATGCCGCACAAAGCCATCAGCGTCAGCACGCCGAGATGACGCTGGATCACCGGCCAGTCCGTGCGCAGGGCCTTCATGGCAAAAGGCAGGATCAACAGCGCCGCCCCGCCCCAGCGCAGCTGAGCGAAAAGGATCGGTGAGAAATCATCGATCACCGCCCGTGCGACCACCGCATTGCCGGCCCAGAAGAGCGAGGTGAGCGTCAAGAGCAGATAGGGTTGATCGAAAAGCCAACGAAAAGGGGCAAAGAGGACACGCATTTCCCCGCCTCTATCCCTCTGCGACAAACTTGTCACGCACCTGGGACCGCAAACGCGCCCCAGCGGCAGCCCTGAGACGGCTTGCAAGCCTCGGCCGGAAAGTTATGGTGGGCCTTTCCGAGGGGTGTGCGGACAAACCGCGCTGAGATGGCCGTGATGGCGGCCGAACCCTTTGAACCTGATCCGGATCATGCCGGCGAAGGGACGGGCCTCAGTCTCTCCAGCACGCATGATCTCTGCCATGAAAGGGGCGCGTGCTGGCTATTCTCGCAATCCGTTTTGCAATCGCGATCGCGCTCCTGGCCTTGTGGGAAGGGCTGGTGCGCGCAACCGGCGTGCCGCGCTTCATCCTGCCGGCGCCGAGCGATCTCGTGGCGGCCTTCTCCGCCCTCCCCTTTTACTATCTCGGCAACGCCGCCGTCACCGCGACGGAAATCGTCATCGGGCTCGTTGTCGGAGCGCTGGTCGGAGCGCTGACCGCGATCCTGGTCGTTGCCTCTCCCGCGCTTGAAAGGCTCGCCATGCCGATCCTGGCGGCGAGCCAGGCGCTTCCGGTCTTCGCCATCGCGCCGCTTCTCGTCATCTGGTTCGGTTTCGGCATGGCGTCCAAGGTCGTGATGGCCGGGCTCATCATCTATTTTCCGGTCGCGACCTCTTTTGCCGACGGCTTGAAGCGCACGGATCCGGGGCTTCTCGATCTCGCCAGGCTCAACCGTGCCTCGCGTCGCGACACCTTCCGCTACATCCGCATTCCGGCAGCCTTGCCGGCCCTCGCCTCCGGTTTGCGGGTCGCCGCCGCAATCGCCCCGATCGGGGCCGTGGTCGGTGAATGGGTCGGCGCGTCCGCGGGCCTCGGCTTCGTCATGCTGCAGGCCAATGCCCGCATGCAAACGGACCGCGTCTTCGTTGGCCTCTTCCTGCTCGCCGCCATGGCGATCCTGCTGCGCGCCCTGATCGACCTCTTCCTGCGCCGCCTCCTTGGCTGGGTGCCGGGAGAAGCGAGTATCGCCTGAAACGACACCCGAAACTCCGAGACCATCCCAAAAGAGAGGAAATGACCATGCTCGACCGCCTGCGCCCGGCGCTTCTGGCGCTCATCTTGTCCGCGTCTCCCGCCGCGGCCGCCGACCACCTGACCGTGCTGCTCGATTGGTTCGTGAACCCCGACCACGCACCGCTCGTCGTCGCGCAAGAAAAGGGATATTTCGCCGAGGAAGACCTCGATGTGGAGATGATCCCGCCGGCCGATCCGAGCGCCCCGCCGCGGCTCGTGGCCGCCGGCGAAGGTGATGTCGCGATCTCCTATCAGCCCAACCTCTATCTCCAGATTGCCGAGGGATTGCCGCTGGCGCGCTTCGGAACGCTCGTCGAGACGCCGCTCAACTCGCTCGTGGTGCTTGAAGACAGCGATGTGACGACGCTCGCCGACCTCAAAGGCAAAACGGTCGGCTTCTCGGTCGGAGGCTTCGAAGACGTGCTTTTGAAGATGATGCTCGAGGAAAGTGGCGTGAGCCTCGACGATGTCGATCTCGTCAACGTCAACTTCGCGCTCTCGCCTGCCCTTCTCGCAGACCGCGTCGACGCCGTCATCGGCGCCTTCCGCAATGTCGAACTCAACCAGCTCGACATCGAAGGCAAGCCCGGCCGCGCCTTCTATCCCGAAGAGCACGGCGTGCCGCCTTATGACGAGCTCATCTTCATCGCGCGCTCAGACAAGCTCGACGACGACCGGCTGCCGCGCTTTCTGAAGGCGATCGAGCACGCCACGCTCTATCTCACGAACCATCCCGAGGAAGCGCTTGAGATCTTCACGAAGGCGCATCCCGATCTCGGCGACGAGCTCAACCGACGCGCCTTCATGGATACGGTCGCCCGCTTTTCGAAAAGCCCCGGCGCCTTCGACGCCGGCCGCTATCAGCGGTTTGCGGAATTCATGAAGGACCAGGGGCTGATCGAGACCGTGCCGGAGCTCGAAAGCTACGCCCAGGCCGTTCGGTAAAGGTCCGTCCGGCAAATGCCGCGCAGGCTGGGGCGATCAGGAATCGCCCCAGCTCTGCATCACATTCTCAAACACCTTGTCGCCCGGAATACCCTTCTCGAAGGTGATCAGGGCCCGCTTGCCGCCCTCGAACAGGATCGGCAGGTCGAACCAGGAACCACTGCGCAGAAGTTCCAGATTGCGCTCCACCTGATCGGGCGTGTCGGAAAGCGCGATCCAGTAGAGATCCCCGGTCACGTCGACGGCAGCGCCTGCAAGCGGCTGTCCGCGCGCCTGCTCGTTGGGCTTCATCACCAGGGCCGGCACCCGCTGCACAGCCACCGTGTCGTCGAGCGAACCTGTGAAGGCGATCTCGATGAGATGGCTCGCGGGCAAGGCGACGTCATTGTTCTTGGAGATGGTGATCGTCACCTCGGCATCACGCTCCGGCACGTCGATCTTCGCCTGAATGGCGGCACCTCCGTCTCCTCGCTGAACCGTCGACCACGACACGGCACCGTTCACCGCCTTGCCGGCGGCACCGTCTGCGCCCTGCTCGTAGAAGATCGCCCTTTGCCCGACGAGCGAACCGCTCGCGGCCTGTCCCGCGGCATCATCGTTGGAGGGCGCCGTCTCGGAGAGTTCGTCCGGCGTCCCTGGCGTTGCCGGCGGGGTCTCGTCGGCCGGCAGACCAGCACCGTCTGATTCGCCCGTATCGTCAGGCAGACCTTCATCTGCCGGCGCGCCGTCGAGAGGCGCATCCATCGGCTCGTCCTGGCTCGTGGAAGGTCCGGCACCGGGCGTTTCGGCTTCCGGCCCGGAGAGGAGGCGATCCTCGTCCTTGCCTTCCACGCGCTCGCCCTGGCTCTCGATCAGACCCGTCAGAGGCGACGAGGACGTAGTGTCCTCGGCGTTCCCCGAAGCCGTGCCCTGCGCCGTCTCATCGGAGGAGACCTGGCCGGAGACGTCATCATACGCGGTGACGATCGTATCCCATTGCGAATAGACGACCGCCCCGATGCCGAGTGCGATCAACAGAACGAGGACGGTCGCAATCAGAGCCGGCGCACGCGATGTCCGCACCTTCTCCGAACCGTCGTCCTGGCGCGGAGCCGCAACGGCCTCGTCCCTGATCTGGTCCTTGGCCTTGGATTTTTTCTCCTTCTTCCACCGCGACTTGCGGGAAGAAGATGCGTCGTCCTCACGACCGCCGTTCTCAACACCCGCATCCTCGATCCGGGCGTCCTGGGGGTAATCGTCTTTGCCCTCGGACGTCACATTCGGCACGGGGGCACCGGCAGGTCCGGCCCCGGCCGCAGCGTCCGGCCGCTTCGGCTCCCGGCTTCCCGCGAAATCGCCGCCAGCAACACCGCCGCCGACAGACCCGCTCCCACGAAGATCGCGCTCCCCGTATTGGGGCACGGCCCGGGCGTGCGGGGGCTCCGCACGAGGCGCCTCTTTTGCGGGAGGCGGGGGCGGAGGAGGAGGAGGAGGAGGTGGTGGTGGTGGCGGAGGGGGTGGAGGTGGCGGCGGTGGTGCCGGCTCCTCGTCGGGCTCCTCGACGCCGGCACTCGCGGCGGCGAAATCCTCCTCCACGACGGCGATCGCATCTTCAAGCGCCGCATGATGCCCTTCGATATCTTCTGGGGGCAACGGAGGTTCCACAGCCGTGAGCTGGCGCGCCAGCGCAGAGCGGGCGCGGTCATAGACCGCCTGGCGCATGTCCGGCCCGTCATCGGGAAGACTGGCGATGGAGCGTTTAAGGATCGCTACGTAATCGGGCATAACGCTTGAAGAACTGTGTAACCGTGGATTAACGGCAAGGCTTAGTCCTGAAATGGGTCACGGACAAGGATCGTATCGGCTCGTTCCGGGCTCGTCGACAGAAGAGCGACCGGAGCTTCGATAAGTTCTTCGATGCGCCGGACGTATTTTACCGCCTGAGCCGGAAGATCGACCCAGCTTCGTGCGCCGGCTGTCGATTCCTGCCAGCCTTCGAGGCTTTCGTAGATCGGCTTCAGCCGTGCCTGTGCCGCAGCGCCCGCCGGCAGCCAGGACACGCGGCGGCCATCCACCTCATAACCCACGCAGACCTTGATCTCGTTGAGGCCGTCGAGCACGTCGAGCTTCGTCAACGCGATGCCGTCGATGCCGGAGACCTTGACCGTCTGGCGCACGAGCGCCGCATCAAACCAGCCGCAACGCCGCTTGCGGCCCGTGACGGTGCCAAATTCGCGACCACGCTCGCCGAGGAAATTGCCGATCTCGCCTTTGTCTTCGGTTGGGAACGGCCCCTCCCCGACCCGGGTCGTGTAGGCCTTGGTGATTCCGAGCACATAATCGAGAGCCGAAGGCCCGATCCCGGAACCGGCCGAGGCCTGGCCCGCCACCGTGTTCGAGGAGGTGACATAGGGATAGGTGCCGTGGTCGATGTCGAGGAGCGCGCCCTGCGCCCCCTCGAAGAGAATGCGATCGCCCGCCTTGCGCCGCGCATCGAGCAGCGCCCACACGGTATCGCAGAACGGGATGACCCGTTCGCGCACTTCCTCGAGCTCGGCAAGGATGTCCTCGCGCGAAACTTCCGGCTCGCCGAGGCCTTTCAGAAGCGCATTGTGGTGCACGAGAAGCCGGTCGATTTTGGCCGGCAGCGTCTCAGGTTCGGTAAGGTCCATGACCCGGATCGAGCGCCTGCCGACCTTGTCCTCATAGGCCGGCCCGATGCCGCGCTGCGTCGTGCCGATCTTCGCCTCAGGCGCGGCGGCATTCTCTCTCAACCCGTCGAGGCGCCGGTGCAGCGACAGGATGAGGGCCGCATTGTCGGCGATGCGGAGCGTCTCGGGCGTCACGGTCACGCCCTGCTCGGCGAGACGGTCGATCTCGGCAATCAAAGCGTGCGGGTCGAGCACCACGCCGTTGCCGATGACGGCAAGCTTGCCCGGCCGCACCACTCCGGAGGGCAACAGGCTCAGCTTGAACGACACGCCATCGATGACGAGCGTATGACCGGCATTGTGGCCGCCTTGAAAACGCACCACCACATCGGCGCGCTCCGACAGCCAGTCGACGATCTTGCCCTTACCTTCGTCGCCCCATTGCGAGCCGACAACCACCACATTGGCCATGACACGAGGCCTTTCTGCGTCCAGCGTCTTTCAGGAATTCCTATCGCGAGTGCCCTGCTTTGGCCCCTTCCGTCAAGCGTTGCAGCGGATGGCGGCCCTGTCTGAGGTGCAGGGCATGGCGGTGAGCGCCGCCCGCGCCGGGGGCGGGCGGGCAGCAAAAGAGCCGGACCCCGCATCGCGGCGCCGGCTCTGAATGACGGCGGCCGGCTAAGCCGACCGCCGATCGATCATCGAAGCGCGTCAGAAGACGAGCGGCTTCACCTGCTGCACGTTCTCGATCCGGTTGATCGCCTCCATCAGCTCCGGCGAGATCTTGTGGTCGACCGAAACGAGGGCGATCGCGTTGCCGCCCTCGAAGTCGCGGCCGAACTGCATGCGGGCGATGTTGATGCCGTTCTCACCAAGGAGCGTGCCGATTCGGCCGATGAAGCCCGGCTTGTCGTTGTTGGTGATGTAGAGCATCAGCTCCGACAGCTCCGCCTCCATATTGATGCCCTTGATCTGGATGATGCGGGGCTTGCCGTCGGCGAAGACCGTCCCGGCGACGGAGCGCTCTTGTTTGTCGGTCACGACGGTGAGGCGGATATAGGTTTCGTAGGCGCCGTGCTGTTCGCGCCGCGTCTCTTCCACCTGGATGCCGCGCTCCTTGGCGGCGGCCGGCGCGGAGACCATGTTGACGGACTGCAGCAGCGGCTGCAGGAAGCCCGTCAGCGCCGCAGAGGTCAGCGCCTTGGTGTTCATCTCTGCGACCGTGCCCTCATACTCGATGCGGACCCGGCGCACGCCCGTCTCCGTCAGCTGACCGGCAAAAGAGCCGAGCTGCTCGGCGAGCTTGACGAAGGGCGTGAGCCGCGGCGCTTCCTCCGCCGAGATCGACGGCATGTTGAGAGCGTTCGTCACCGCACCGGTCGTCAGGTAATCGGCCATCTGTTCGGCGACCTGCAGCGCGACGTTCTCCTGCGCCTCCATCGTGGAAGCTCCAAGATGCGGCGTGCAGACGACATTGGGCGCACCGAAGAGAACGTTTTCCTTCGCCGGCTCCTGGACGAAGACGTCGACGCCCGCGGCCGCCACCTTGCCGCTGTCGAGCGCATCGCGCAGCGCCTGCTCGTCGATAAGCCCGCCGCGCGCGCAATTGATGATGCGCACGCCGTCGCGCATCTTGGCGATCGCATCGGCGCTGATGATGTTGCGGGTCCGGTCGGTGAGCGGCGTGTGCAGCGTGATGAAATCGGCACGCCGGAAAAGCTCGTCGAGCTCGACCTTCTCCACGCCGAGATCGGCCGCGCGGTCTTCCGACAGGAACGGATCATAAGCGACCACGCGCATGGAAAGCCCGAGCGCACGGCGCGCCACGACGGAACCGATGTTGCCGCAGCCGATGATGCCGAGCGTCTTGCCGGTGATCTCGACACCCATGAACTTCGACTTCTCCCATTTGCCGGCCTGGGTCGAGGCGTCGGCCTTCGGGATCTGGCGGGCGCAGGCGAACATCATGGCGATCGCATGCTCGGCCGTGGTGATGGAATTGCCGAAGGGCGTGTTCATCACGATGATGCCCTTGGCGGTCGCTGCCGGGATATCGACGTTGTCAACGCCGATGCCGGCCCGGCCGATGACCCGCAACTTGTTGGCGGCGGCGATCACCTTGTCGGTCACTTTCGTGGCGGAGCGGATGGCGAGACCGTCATACTCGCCGATGGCGGCGATCAGTGCATCCTTGTCCTTGCCGAGAGCCGGCTGAAAATCGACTTCCACCCCGCGGTCGCGAAAGATGGCGACAGCGGTTTCGGAAAGGGCGTCAGAAATGAGTACGCGGGGTTTGCTCATGGCGAAAATCCTCGTCGGGCCTGCAGCGGTGGTCGTTTCGACACGCCGGAGGCCGGTCAACTCGTGAAAGATCGGGAAGCGCCCGCGGGCGCTTGTCCCGCAGGCGAAGAAAAGGTCAGGCGGCTTTCTTGAGCGCGCTCTTTTCCGTGGCGAAGGCCCAGTCGAGCCAGGGCGTCAGCTTTTCCAGATCGGTCTTTTCGACCGTGCCGCCGCACCAGATGCGGAGACCGGCCGGCGCATCGCGATAGGCGCCGATGTCGAAGGCGACGCCTTCCTTGTCGAGACGGGCAGTCAGCGCCTTGGCAAAGGCGGCCTGCTCGGCCTCGGAAAGCGCCTTCACCTCGTCGTCGACGATGACGAGGCAGACGGAGGTGTTGGAGCGGATCGCCGGCTCATGCGCCAGGAAATCGACCCAGGAGGTCTTGGCCACCCAGTCTGAGATGACGGCGAAATTCGCATCGGCGCGGCCGACGAGGCCATTGAGACCACCGACGGAACGGGCCCAGGCGAGACCGTCGAGATAATCTTCCACCGCAAGCATCGAGGGGGTGTTGATCGTCGCGCCTTCGAAGATCTCGGCGTTGAGCTTGCCGCCCTTCACCATGCGGAAGATCTTCGGCATCGGCCAGGCGGGCGTATAGCTCTCGAGCCGTTCTACCGCGCGCGGCGACAGGATCAGCATGCCGTGCTGCGCCTCACCGCCCAGGACCTTCTGCCAGGAGAAGGTGACCACATCGAGCTTGTCGAAAGGCAGCTTCTGCGCAAAGGCGGCGGAGGTGGCGTCGCAGATCGTCAGCCCCTCGCGGTCGGCCGGGATCCATTCGCCATCGGGCACGCGCACACCAGAGGTGGTGCCGTTCCAGGTGAAGACCACATCGCGGGTGAAATCGACCTCTCCGAGGTCGACGAGCGCGCCATACTCGGCCTTGAGCGTGCGCGTATCTTCGAGTTTCAGCTGTTTGACGACGTCCGTCACCCAGCCGGAGCCGAAGCTCTCCCAGGCAAGAACGTCGACGCCACGTGCGCCGAGCATCGACCACAGCGCCATTTCCACGGCGCCGGTATCGGAGGCGGGCACGATGCCGATTTTGTAGTCGGCGGGAACGCCGAGAATGTCGCGGGTTTCCTCGATCGCCTGCTTCAACTTGGCCTTGCCGCCCTTGGAGCGGTGCGAACGGCCGAGAAAGGCGTCGGAAAGTGCATCAAGCGTCCAACCGGGGCGCTTGGCAGTCGGTCCAGAAGAAAAGCGGGGATTGGCCGGGCGCTCTGCCGGCTGCGAAATCATCGTCATGTCAGTCTACCCTTTCAGATAGGCGCTCCGCGTTGGGGCGGAGTGTCCCGCCGCCGCCTTTACAGAAATGGGGGTGACAACGCAACTGACTTATTGTGGACCGCCGGAGAGCAGCCATGTCTGTTGCGCGCTTGCCTCAATATAGAGAATGCGTTTTCAGAAGAGTGTCGTCGGGGGAGCGTCGATCCCACCCTTTCGAGGGAAGAGAGACGCGGGTTGGGGAAGACGCGATGTCGAGCGCCGTGACGCTCCTGCTTTATTCGGCTGCCGCATTGGCGTGCGGCGCCGCGGTGGCGGAACTGCATGATCCCGTCAGCTGGAAATGGCGCACACCGCCCCTCGCAGAGCGGCTCGCGGCAATCGTGCTGATCGTGTTTTTTATGGTTCTTCTGGCGAGCCTGCTTGCAAAACTGGCGCTCGCCTTCGGCCTTTTGGGACTTCTCGCCCCGGCCATCGTCTTCTTTGCGATTTCGCCGCTCGTCGCGCTGCAGATGCCGCTTCACGAGATCGAGACATGGTCGATTGTGCGCGCCTGTTCGACCGTCGCAGGCCTGTCGACGTTCGCGGCCTGGCGCCTCGCGGCGTTCTTCTCTCCAAGCCGGCTGCCGCCCTCCCCGGGCTGAACAAGGCCTGCGCATCCGGGCCTCTGCCGCGCGGCATGAAAACCGGACCCCAGAACGCGAAACGGGCCGGCAAAGCCGACCCGCTTCTGGAGCAGATCCAGAGAGAAGCCCAGGATCAATAGGCTCAGTACTTAACGACGGCGGGTTCGCCGTAATACATCGGGTCGGGTTCCGCGGCCGGGCCCCCGAACGTGTAGCGCACGCCGAGCTTCACATCGTGAGAATCGATGTCCTTGAACTTGATCGGGTTCACACTGTCGTTGTTGCCGTCGTAGCCAACCATGTCGGCCGATTCCGCGTCGCCGAGATTGACGTAGCGATAGCCGAGATCGAGCGCGAGATTGGGGGTGACCTGATAGGCGAGACCGGCATGCAGCGCCCAGGCGAGATTCCACTCGCTGTGATCGCCGCCATAGGACGTGTAGCCGTTCGGCGTGTTGATATCGCGCATGCCGCTGATCGTGTTGCGCGAGGCGCCGATACCCGCGCCGACATAGGGCGAGAAGCCATGCCAGCTGCCGAGATCGACATAGGCGTTCGCGAGGAACAGCCATTCCGACTTCATAGCCTCGTATTCGTTCGAGCCGACGAAAGCCGGATCTGCGCCGACATAGGTGTCGAAGGCGGAGAAGCTCGTCTTCCCGCGATATTCACCGGTCAGGTCGACACGGGCCCAGGGATTGATCTGATAGCCGATACCGACGCCGGCGAAGCCGCCGCTGTCGAATTCCGGATCGTTGACGAAGCTGACCGTATCGCCGTTCGCGATCGCCTGATCGATGAGGCTGCTCGTGATCTTGTCGAGCCGCTGATTGGTGATGCCGATATCACCACGCAGATACCAGCCGCTGAAGGAAGGCGCGGCCGGCGGCAGCGGCTCTGGTTCCACGATCGGCGGAAGCGGAAGATCGGCGGCGAAAACTGCCGGTGCCGCGGTCAAGGCCGTCACGCTGGCAGCAAGCGCAAGGGTGGCGCGTTTCAACATAGTGGTCCTCGTCTTTTGCGGCGCGTCCGGCAGCCGGAAATCACCCACTGATGTTGACAAGGTTTAGCCGCGATCACTTAAGAAGGGCTTAACTATGAAGATTAACCACGCCTCTAAACCTTAACAAAAGACTACCGAAAGCCGCGAAAACAAGAACGTGTTGGAGCCCTCCCACCACGCCAGTGCCATCCGCATCCAGGGCCCGATGAGCACAGCTTTCTTTAGAATGGATCCAGAACATAGTGTTTGATTTTGCTTCGGCCTTCTGGTTCGTTCGCGAAGTCGCGACACCCGTCGCAACGTCCTTTGATGTCAGGGCCTTGAACCCTTTCGATTGGAGGAAATGAATGAGATTTTTCTGCGCGACCGCAGCGGATCAGGCGCATCCGCCCCTCCTTCACGCAGCCGGTTCGGCCCGCGGCCTAGAACCGTCCCTTGCGTTGAGTCCGAAAGCGCGTCTCCAAGCGACACACCCATCTCTCCGCGAACAGGAATAGCCCATGCACGAATGTCCTTTCGCCGGGGCTTGCGGCTATCTCAAGCGCCCTCCAGAAGCTCTCGTCGTCAACGGTTTCAGGCTGTGGGTCGCAGGCTATCAGACCGGCGACATCGAGCATTGGAGTGAGGCCTGGAACCTGTTCTCCGAGAAGTTCGGTCACGGTCCCGCACGCCATTCCGTCACCCAGCTCGCCCATTGGGTGCGCTCCGTCTTTCTCTGGCGGACGGATCCGATCCAGTGCTTCAACTCAGGCTGCCCCCATATCTGCCGCGACGAATGTCTCGCCGTGGCAATGATCGCAGCGTGTCAGCACCGGGACGGCTCCTGCCTCGATTATTGTCTGGAGCGCTTTTGCGGCTTTGCCGATCATCGCGAACCGCTGGAGGCGGCGCTGGGCTTCGCGTCGGCACTCGATGCACACGGCCAGCGATTGATGTCGGTCCCGTGCGAAGTGGTCCGGGGTCTGATCGAGCCACCGGAATCTGCCCCGCAGATCGCCCGCACCTACCATTGAGCCTTTTGACAAGGCGAGCGAACAGAGCTCCAAATGTTGCTTCGTATTCTGGCTGCCACTGCGCTGACGCTGGCCGCGGTCGCGGGCTATGCCCATGCGAGTTTCCAGCATCCTCCCCTGCCGACCATGATCAGCATCGATGCCTGGGTCAAAAGCGACGAGGCGCCGGCGTGCCGCGCATCGATCCGGCCGGACAGCACGGCCGCCTGCCGGCAAGAGAGCCCCGCTCCCGAGGCAGCCAGTCACAGGTGACGGCGGCTTCGCGGATTCAGACGAGCTCGCTCCCGATGCCTTCGGGATCTTGAGCGCCGTCGGCCTGCGTGCCGCGATCTTGCGCCAGATCTCCTTCCGCCCGCAGCCTTGAGCTTTCCCCGTGCCGCCGCCGCTTGGCCCGGTAAAGCGACCGGTCGGCGGCCGCGAACAATTCCTCGAACGTCCGTCCATCATCGGGCGATGTCGCATGGCCGGTGCTGATGGTCACCGGCCGCCCGAGCGGCGGCAATTTGAGAGCCGCAACCCGGCGCATCAGCCGGTCGCCGAGCGACGTCGCCTCCCAGCGGTCGAGATCGTTGCAACAGATGACGAACTCGTCGCCGCCATAGCGCACCAGCACGTCGTCCTTGCGCAGGACGCCCTGCATCGTCGCGGCCATCTCTTTGAGAACGAGATCCCCGCACGCATGGCCGAAATCGTCGTTGATCGCCTTGAACTCGTCGATGTCGACGATGAGCACACTGAACGGCCGCCCCGCCTCGGGCACGCAATTGAGCGAATCCTTGCCTTCGCCAGGCAGCCGGCTGCGATCGAACACCCCGGTCAGCTCGTCGCGCCCGACACGCTTCAGGAGATCCTCGTATTTCTCGCGATACGTAAGGATGTCGAAGATGTCGGAGATCCGCTTCTGCCGAGGCGCCACGAGTGGCGGGCGCTCGAGATAGCGCAGATAAGCCCACGCAAGCACGCCGTAGATGCAGGCCGTCACCATCTTGGCGAGCCAGCCGCCGATCAGGACGTTGATCGGCGCATCGAGAAGTGCCCAGAGCGCCGAATAAAAGCCGATCTGGTCGAAGGTGAGGATCGCCATGGCGCAGAGTGCGATGCGCAGACCAACGCTCTGCCGCATGATCCGACCAAGGCGCTCATAAAGCAGGATGATGAGGATGCTGTCGACGAACAGAAGCACCGTGCCCCACACCATCAGCCAGCCCATGTCGTTCATGAAGCTGAAATCGGGCAATTGCCCCGTCGCCGGCGCGACGAGGTGATGGCGCGCCAGGAAGACGAGAGCCACGGTCAGGAAGTTGCCGATGAGAAGCCCGTAGATCGGCTGACGAACCGTGGAGGCGTCTTCACGGATATAGACGAGGAGAAGGAGAACGAGCTTGCCGGCGAAGAGAACCGTCGAGCCCGGCGAAATTGCCGTCCCCTCCGCGAAGGGCACGTAAAGGATCGCCGCGAGATAGGTCTCGAGGAAATGCATCGTGCCGAGGGCACAGAAGAAGATACCGATCCCGAGCCGATGGCGAAGCCTGAAGAGACCGGCCATGACCGCGAAATAGACGGTCAGCTCCAATAACAGCAAAAGGACGTTGATCACATCCATGAGGCGATCCCTCAATGGTGCCGCCAGCCCCTGGCGCCAACCGCTTCACAGGCGCGGCGCGGTTTCCAGGAAAGGGAACGGCATCACTTTGACTTTGTGGAGCCCATAAATCCGATGTGAGGGATCAAATCAAGTGGAAAACTTGATTAAAAGGCGAGCAATCTCTCCAGAGAGTCACCGCCTCGGCGCGCCGGCCGCCAACTTCGTCAGACAACAAAAAACGGCCGCAGCATGCGCTGCGGCCGTTGCAACAACCGAAATCCCTCGGACCCTAGCCGAGTGACTTGACGATCGCTTCGGTCATTTTCTTGGCATCGCCGAAGAGCATCATCGTCTTGTCGAGGAAGAAGAGCTCGTTCTGAATGCCGGCATAGCCCGAGGACATGGAGCGTTTGACGAAGAGCACCGTGCCCGCCTTGTCGACGTCGAGAATCGGCATGCCGTAGATCGGCGATTGCGGATCGTCGCGCGCGGCCGGATTGGTGACGTCGTTGGCGCCGATGACGTAGGCGACATCGGCCTGGCTGAACTCGGAGTTGATATCTTCGAGCTCGAAGACCTCGTCATAGGGCACGTTCGCTTCCGCCAGGAGCACGTTCATATGCCCCGGCATACGGCCGGCGACCGGATGGATGGCGTATTTCACTTCCACGCCCTCCTTCTTCAAGGCCGCGGCCATTTCGTGGAGGGCGTGCTGCGCCTGCGCCACCGCCATGCCGTAACCCGGCACGATGATGACCTTGGAGGCGTTCTTCATCAAGAAAGCCGCGTCTTCCGCCGAGCCCTGCTTGACCGGACGATCGTCCGCACCGCCGCTCGCAGCCGTGGTCTCGCCGCCGAAGCCGCCGAGGATGACGGAGATGAAGGAGCGGTTCATGCCCTTACACATGATGTAGGACAGGATCGCACCCGACGAGCCGACGAGCGCACCCGTGATGATGAGCGCCGTGTTGCCGAGCGTGAAACCGATGCCGGCGGCCGCCCACCCCGAATAGGAGTTCAGCATCGACACGACGACCGGCATATCCGCCCCGCCGATCGGCACGATGATCAGGACGCCCAGCGCCAGGCTGACGATGGTGATCAGCCAGAAAGCCGTGTGGCTTTCCGTGGCGGCGAAGATGATGATGCACAGAAGCAGGAAGACGCCGAGGCCGATATTCACCTGATGGCGCATCGGCAGCATGATCGGCTTGCCGCTCATGCGTCCGTCGAGCTTCAAAAACGCAATGATCGAACCGGTGAAGGTGATCGCGCCGATCGCCACGCCGAGCGACATCTCGATGAGGCTCGCTCCGTGGATCGATCCGGGATCGCCGATGCCGAAGGCCTGCGGCGCATAAAGCGCGGCTGCGGCCACCAGAACGGCGGCGAGGCCGACGAGCGAATGGAACGCGGCCACAAGCTGCGGCATCGCCGTCATGGCGATGCGCTTGGCGATCACCGCGCCGGCACCACCGCCGATGGCGATCGCCAGGATGATGAGTCCCCAGGATCCGAAGCTGGCCGGGGGATGCCCGATCAGCGTGGTGAGCACGGCAATGACCATGCCGGCCATGCCGAACTGGTTGCCCTGGCGGCTGGTTTCCGGGTGTGAAAGACCGCGCAGTGCCAGAATGAAAAGGACACCCGCAATCAGATAAAGAAAGGCTGTGACGCTGGCAGACATCAGGCGCGCACTCCCTCAGCGGCGGCGCCTGCCGCCCGAGCCTTCGAAGACTGGCTCATTTTACCGCTCTTTCCGCTTGTACATGGACAGCATGCGCTGCGTGACGAGAAAGCCGCCGAAAATGTTGACGCTCGCCAGCATCACCGCAAAGAAACCGAACCAGCGCGCTGTGCTGGAACCGTCCGCGACGAGGTCGACGCCGACCGCAAGAAGCGCACCGACGACGATCACCGACGAGATCGCATTGGTCACGGACATGAGCGGCGTATGCAGCGCCGGCGTCACGGACCAGACGACATAATAGCCGACGAAGATCGCCAGCACGAAAATCGAGAAGCGGAAGACGAACGGGTCGATCATGCCACCGCTCGCGGCATGCGCGAGCTGCCCCACGGCCTCCCCGTCTCCCAGCGCATTGAGCGCCTGCGAGGCGGCTTCCCGCGCCGCCTCCGCGGCCGACTGCGCCTGTTCGACAGCCTGCCTTACTGTTTCTTCAGCCATCGGCTATCCCCTATTTCTCGTTCGGCGCGTTCACCGGCTCGCCACCAAACTGCGGGTGCACGACGGCCCCGCCATGGGTGAGCAGCGTCGCCGCCACGATCTGGTCTTCACGGTTGATGGAAAGGGCCTTCGTCTCCTTGTCGACCATCGGCTCGACGAAGGCATAGATGTTGCGGGCGAGAAGCGCCGAAGCGGACGCTGCGATCTGCCCCGCCATATTGACGATGCCGATGAGGGTGACGTTGTCCTTCACCACCTGCTTGTCGGCTTCCACGCCCTCGACATTGCCGCCGCGTTCCACGGCGAGGTCGACGACGACGGAACCGTCCTTCATCGACTTCACCATCTCCGCATCGACGAGCTTCGGCGCCGGCCGGCCCGGAATGAGTGCCGTGGTGATGACGATGTCCTGCTTGGCGATGTGCTCGCGCACCAGCTCCGCCTGCTTGGCGCGATATTCCGCCGACATTTCCTTGGCGTAACCGCCGGCCGTCTCCGCCGCCTTGAACTCCTCGTCCTCGACCGCGATGAACTTGCCGCCCAAGGATTCCACTTGCTCCTTGGCGGCCGGGCGCACATCCGTCGCCGTAACGACGGCGCCGAGGCGCTTGGCGGTGGCGATCGCCTGCAGACCGGCGACGCCGGCCCCCATCACGAAGACGCGGGCGGCGGGCACCGTGCCGGCGGCCGTCATCATCATCGGCAAGGCGCGCCCATAGGCTTCCGCAGCCTCGATGACGGCACGATAGCCCGCAAGGTTCGCCTGCGAGGAGAGAACGTCCATCGACTGGGCGCGGGTGATGCGCGGGATGAGCTCGAGCGCAAAGCCGGAAAGCTTCGCCTCGGCCATCTTCTTCAACGCCTCCTCATGGCCGTACGGATCCATGAGGGAGACGACGGCCGCACCTTCCGGAAAGCCCGAAAACTCTTCCGGACGGCGAACGGTGAGAACGACGTCGGCGCCCTGAAGCGCCGCCTGCCGGCTTTGCGCGATGTCCGCGCCAGCCTCGGCGAAGACCTCGTCGGCAAGCGAAGAGCCTGCCCCGGCGCCGCTCTCAACGACCACATCGGCGCCGAGAGTCTTGAATTTCTTGATCGATTCGGGAGTTGCCGCGACACGCGGCTCGTCGTCCCGCGGTTCCTTAAGAACTGCAATGCGCATAATGATTTAGCTCAGGCCACTGCGAAGAGGAAGAAGACGAAAGTAATCCCGAGGACGACCGCGGAGGGCCCCCATCTGCTCTGCCTGAACAGGCCGTAGAACAGCGTGGCGAGCGTCAGCGCGAGCGCGATAGAGCCGAGCCACAGGGCGCCCCCAAGGCCGAAAATAGCGACGATCAGGACGATCGTGACGACATGTATGATACCCAAGATGAGGAGCGACAGAAACCTGTCGTACGTCTTCTCGTGGTGCTCGTAATCCATTGCGGAACCTGCCGACGCCATCACCTGTTCAGCCATGCGCTACTGCCCTTGCATAGATTGGCGGGATATATCGCCGGCCTTACCACGGCATCTTAGACAAGGGCAACGCCGGGTAAACCTCCAAATGCCGCAGGGGCCTCGAATACAGGCCGACGCACAAACGAAGACGGCGCCACTTGGGCGCCGTCACAAGAGAGAAAAATGGGCGTCTCAGACGCGGTGCAAGGTGAAGGACGCGCCCGGCTGACGACAGGTCATGCTGCTTGAGCCTGCAAGCGTGCAGGTGGCCGCGCGCTGCTGCTTGGTGGCGATGGAGTACCAGCTGATCTCGACGGTCTGCGGGCCGGCCATATTGTAGCTGCCGGTGGCGAGCTGGGCGCCCGTCTTGGCGTCTTCGGTGGTCATGGCACCGTTCGAGAAGGTCGAGACGAAGACCCGGTCGCTGGACATCCAGCGCCCCTCGACAGGCGAAGAAATCTCACGTCCCCCGATGCCCGTTTGACAGCCAGCCAGAAAGGCGGCGGAAAGAAGGACGGCAGCGGTAATGTAACGGGTATGCAAATTGAGCCTCCAGCAGTTCGTTGCTGCTTTAATGCCCTTGCCGCGAATTTGATCCCGCAGATTCAACGACAAGATTCGCGGCTCGAAGCGCCGCCGCCTGGTTGCGGGTGACCGTGTCGACGGAAAATCCGTCGATTTCCTCGTTGAAGAGACGGTGGAAATTCATCTCTGCACGCAGATGCAGGAAGACCCCGCCGAGACCGATCGCCGCACGGTCCATGAAGACGAATTCGCGCGGCACGGTGACCGGCCCCTTCTCCTTGAGAGCCATATGCACGCGGTAGGCCTCGCCACGCCCGTACTGTGCCGGCGAGATGCCGTCGGCGATCGCCCGCGTCCGGTCGTCGAGAAGCGGCCCATAGATGAAGCGCGCCCAGATATTGAGGATATCGATGAGTTCGTTGGAAAGCCCGCGAAAGCCCCAGGTCTCGTAAGCGCTGACGATGCGCTCGCGATCGTCGGTCTGCAGACCGCGATAGAGCTCGATCACGCCTTCCACGAAGCGCGGCGGGAAGATGCGCACGCAGCCATAGTCGAGAAGATTGATGCCGGCGGGGCGCCCCTCCTCCTCGAATACCGTGTAATTGCCGAGATGCGGATCGCCGTGAATGATCGCCTGATGGCTGAAAGGCTGCCACCAGGCCTTGAACATCGAAGCGGCGAGATGATTTCGCTCTTCCAGCGAATGGTCGCGGTAGTCGAGGAGCTTCTTGCCGTCGAGCCAGGTCATGGTGAGAAGCCGGCGGGTGGAGAGTTCAGGCCGCAATTTCGGCACCCGCACTCGCGGTTCGTCGGCAAGGACAGCGTCGTAGAGGGCCATGTGTTTGGCCTCGCGCTCGTAATCGAGCTCTTCGCGCACCCGCGCGGCGATCTCTTCGGCCATCTCCCGCGTATCGATCGCCGTATCCATGCGACGGTGCAGCGAGAAGAGCACGGACAGCTGGCCGAGATCGGCTTCGACCGCGCTCGCCATCTCCGGATATTGCAGCTTGCAGGCGAGCTCCGTTCCGTCGTGGTCTATGGCACGATGCACCTGGCCGAGCGAGGCGGCGGCTGCCGGCTGATGCTCGAATTCCTTGAAGCGGCTTTGCCAGCCCGCCCCGAGCTCCGCCGTCATGCGCCGCTTGACGAACGCCCAGCCCATCGGCGGCGCATCGGACTGAAGCTGCGTGAGTTCGGCGGCATATTCGGGCGGCAGCACGTCGGGGATCGTGGCCATGAGCTGGGCCACCTTCATGATCGGGCCTTTGAGCCCGCCCAGCGCCTGCGCCAGTTCCTGCGCGTTGCGGCTCGGATCGATCTCGCGCCCGAGCGCACGCGACCCGACCATTCGCGCCGCAATGCCGCCCATCCCCGCGCCCACGCGGGCATAGCGCGTCATGCGGCCGGTAAAGCGGTTGCGTTCGTCGTCACGAGGCGGATCAACAGGCATCGAGGTAACCTTTTACGTCATACACGTGCGTGTCTTCGTATCCGCTAGATAGGGTGCCCGAGGCTGACCTGCATCCGCCAATCGCGCATCGCCGAGCTGAAACTTTTCAGCCACTGCGAGGAGGAAGTGGGGCGGTTGCCCGCGCGCGGGCGCTCACCCCCAGCCTGACCGTGAGGGGCACCCGGCCCCTGCCGCAAACGGCCCCTGCCGCAAAACGGATCGCCCAAAACGGAAAAGGGCCGCCAAAACGGCGGCCCTCCGCGAGAAGCGGGCGGTTTGCCCAGAATTTACTCGATCACGAAAGCGACAGAGGTTGCTCCACCGCCTCGAGACCGATCAGGCAAATACCCCATCCATTCTCACTCGACACTGGATCACCTCCTTTCAAGCTGTTTCGACCGTCTCTGAGTTTCTCCACCAAGCGACTGCTTGGCAAGCACAAAATTTGCGGTCTCCGCAAAATTTCTAGGCTCGATGAAAAAGCCGCCAGCCGCATTGCGTGCCGCGGTTCACGCAGCCTGCACGCTCTCCAATTCGTCGATCAGCCCTTCGATGACCGACAGCCCCTGCATCCAGAAGGCCGGATCGGACGCATCGAGCCCGAAGGGCGCCAGAAGCTCCTTGTGGCGCTTGGTGCCGCCGGCTTTCAGCATGTCGAAATAGCGGTCCTGGAAGCCCGTCTCGGCATCGCGGTAGACCGCGTAGAGCGAGTTCACCAGGCAGTCGCCGAAGGCATAGGCGTAGACGTAGAAGGGCGAATGCACGAAGTGCGGGATATAGGCCCAGAACACCTCATAGCCTTCGCCGAGCCGGATCGAGGGTCCGAGGCTCTCCTTCTGCACTTCCATCCAAATGTCGCCGATCACCTCGGCCGGCAGCTCGCCGTCTCGGCGCGCCGTGTGGACGCGGCGCTCGAACTGATAGAAGGCGATCTGGCGCACGACCGTGTTGAGCATGTCCTCGACCTTGCCCGCGAGAAGGATCTTCCGCTCCTTCGGCGTCGCGGCGTTGTCGAGCATGGAGCGGAAGGTCAGCATCTCGCCGAAAACGCTCGCCGTTTCCGCAAGGGTCAGCGGCGTCTGCGCCATCAACAGCCCCTGCTCGCCGGCCAGAACCTGGTGCACGCCGTGGCCGAGCTCGTGGGCGAGCGTCATCACATCGCGCGCCTTGCCCTGGTAATTGAGGAGCACATAAGGATGCGCGCTCGGCACCGTCGGATGCGCGAAGGCGCCCGGCGCTTTGCCCGAACGCGTCGGCGCATCGATCCAGCTCTTGTCGAAGAAATTCCCGGCAATCTCCGCCATGCGCGGATCGAAACTGCCATAGGCGGAAAGCACCGTCTCTTTCGCTTCCTGCCAGTCGATCGTTCGCTTCAACGTCTCAGGCAGGGGCGCATTGCGGTCCCAATGGTCGAGCTTGTCCTTGCCGAGCCACTTCGCCTTCATCGCATAATAGCGGTGCGACAGCTTCGGATAGGAAGTGGCGACGGCCTGCACCAGCGCATCGACAACCTCCGGCTCCACCCGATTGGCGAGATGGCGGGCGGAGGCGACATCCGTGAAGCCGCGCCAGCTGTCGGAGATCGCCTTGTCCTTGGCGAGCACATTGGTGATCAAAGAGAAGGTGCGCAAATTCTCGCGAAACGTGTCGGCAAGCGCCGTCGCGGCGGCCTTGCGCTGCGCCTCGTCGTGGTCCGTCAGAAGATTGAGCGTCGGCTCCAGGGTAAGGTCCTTGCCGTTCACCTTGAAGCGGAGCGCGGCCATCGTCTCGTTGAAGAGCCGGTTCCAGGCACCCCGGCCGGTCAGCGACTTCTCATGGAAGAGCCGCTCGATCTCGTCTGAAAGCTGATACGGGCGCTCTTCGCGCAAATCGTCGAGCCACGGCTTCCAATGCGCCAGCTCCGGGCTCGCCATGGCCTTGTCGAGCACCGCATCGTCGATCCGGTTGAGCTCCAGCGGGAAGAACAAGAGCTTCGTCGAAACCCCGGTGAGCTTGTCCTGCAGATCGCCGTTGAACTTTGCCCGCTTCGGATCGCTCGTATCGCCAGCATAGACGAGCCCCGCATAGCTCACCAGCCGGCCGATAATCTCTTCGATCGCCTGGAATTCCTCGATCACCCCGGCAAGGCGGCTGCCGCCATCCGCACTTTGAGCGATCTCGGCGAGCTTGCCCTTATAGGTTGCCTCGAAGGCCGTCGCCTTTTCGTCGACCTTGGCGATATCGGCGGCCACTTCCGGCGCATCCATCGACGGATAGAGGTCGGTCAGATCCCATTCCGGCAGGGTGCCGAGGCTCTCGTCTGCGACCTGCGCACCCTCCTTCGTTACATCGAAGCCAGGCTGGAATTGCAGCAAACTCTGCTCGGTGCGCATCAATCACTCTCCTTGATAGCTGGTGCAGACGGCGTAGCGCCCAGCCTCTCATCTGGCAATTTGTGCGGCAAGAGCAAGCTTTGCGGACGCGCCCCACGACCACGGCCGAAAATTCCGCCGCGGCGAAAGCGATCGCGGCGGCCGAGAATTCCACCGCTTCGCCGATATGGGTAACAACCCCTTAACCTGAGTCGGGGCAGCTTGGTGCGAAATGAAACGCTCTCGTGCCCACGAAGACGCTTGATGCCAGCTCGTATGCTTCTGGTCGATGACGACCCGATCACCCTGCGTCTCCTCGCAGGCATGATGCAATCCTTCGGCTATCTGTCGGAATCGGTTTCCGGCGGTCAGGCCGCTCTGGACCGCATCAACGACACGTCCTCTGCCCCCATCGATGTCGTGATCCTCGACCTCGTCATGCCCGATGTCGACGGCATGATGGTGCTCGATGAACTGAAGAAAATGCCGGCGCCCCCGGCCGTCATCGTGCAGACCGCGCAAGGCGGCATCGACACCGCCATCTCGGCGATGCGTGCCGGCGCCTTCGACTTTCTCGTCAAACCGGCAGCTCCCGAACGTCTGCGCGTGTCGATCACCAACGCGCTCAAGCTCTCGGCCCTGCAGGGAGAGGTGCAACGCCTGCGCCATCGGCGCGAAGAAACCGTCTCCTTCGACGACATGATCGCCTCCGCACCGGCGATGATGCGCACCATGGAGCTCGGCCAGCGCGCGGCACGTTCCGCCATTTCCGTCCTCATCGAGGGCGAGGCCGGCACCGGCAAGGAATGGTTCGCGCACGCCATCCATGGCGAGAGCAACCGCCGGGCGAGACCCTTCGTCAGCGTCGATTGCGGGGCCGTCCCCGCCGACGACATCGAGGTCCTTCTCTTCGGACGCCCCGCGACAGCTACGATGCCGGCCCTTCGCGGCCGCATCCACGAAGCCCAGAGCGGCACCCTGCTTTTGCGGCAGATCGCGGACCTGCCGGCGAGCGTGCAGGCCCGCCTTGCCGCCGTTCTTGAAGAGGGCACCCTCCCCCTCCTCGCCGGCGAACGCGTGACACGCGCCGACTTTCGCCTCATCGCCACGACCGACCGCCGGCTCGTCGACCGCGTCGCCGAGGGCGTCTTCCGCGAGGACCTTTTCTACCGGCTCAACGTCTTCCCGATCTGGTTGCCGCCGCTTCGCGACCGCGTCGAAGATCTTCTCCCGCTCGCCGCCGCCTTCCTTGCCCGCTTCGCCGCCGAAGAGGGCCGCCCGCGCCTCAAGGGTCTGGCACCCGAGGCGGAAGCGCTTCTGACGGCCTTCCACTGGCCCGACAATATTCGCCAGCTCGAAAATGCCGTCTATCGCGCCGTGATCCTGTGCGAGGGAGAATTTCTGCGGCCTTGGGATTTCCCGCAGATCCAGACGGCTCTCGACGCCGGCGCCATCCCGGAACTGGTCAAAGCCTGGCAGAACGAGGGCGCCGCCGCGGCCCGCACGCGGGCATCGAGCACAGGCCATGTTGCACGCGCGCACCATCGCGATAGGGAAACACCTGACAGGCCCTTTGCATCGGCTGACAAAATCTCGCCCCCCCTTTATGGTCTCCTACATCTTCTGGATCGGGACGGTGAGATGCGGGCGCTCGATGCGCTCGAGGAGGCAGCTGTGCGCTTTGCCGTCGAGCATTACGGCGGCCGAATGAGCGAAGTGGCAAGGCGCCTGCATATTGGCCGCTCGACGCTTTATCGGAAGCTGAAAGACTACGGGATCGAGACGGCCGCCGTCGATGCGGCCTGAGGCGCGCGTTCGCCAAGGAATGACAAACTGGAGAGTTGGATGCGATTGAGAGGCACGGCGGTTTTTCTGGCGTTGATGGCGGCGACACCTGTCGCCGCAGCACCGGCCCTAAAGGTTGCCACGGTCGGGGTCGAAGACGCCGCCGAGACGTCGTCACCGGCCATCACGACGGAAGCCGCAGCGATCCGGGCCGCTCTCGCCCATCAGCCGGGATATGCCGATCCGCGTGCCAAAGACATCGCCGCAGCGGTGCGCAGCTTCTATGAAGAGCGGTCGTTCGCCCCGGTGTGGATTCATGATGGCGAAGCGACGGAGCAGGCCCGTGCCCTGCTCGACCGCATGGCGCGCGCGGCTGAGGACGGCCTTGCTCCTTCCGACTATGAGGCGATCGAGCTGCCGCAAGACCAGCTCACCGATGCCGATACCATTGCGGCGAAGGACGTGGCGCTCAGCGAGAACGCAGCCCGCTTCATCACGCATCTCGCGATCGGCCGGGTTCTGCCGAAATCGGTCAACAAGGAAGTCTATTACGCGCCGGCCCTACCGGATCTCGGCGAAGCCCTTGCCAAGACGACCATGGCGAAGGATGTCGACGCCACCATCTCCGCCTTCGCGCCTCCGCATCCGCAATATCAGGCGCTGAAGGCGACGCTTGCGAAACTGCGCGCGAGCGACGGCAAGCCTCTGCCGCATATCGCCGAAGGCCCGACCTTGAAGGTCGGCCAGCGCGACCCGCGCGTCCTCACATTGCGCGAGCGGCTCGGTATCGAGATTCCGGAACCGCCGCAAAAAGCGGAATTCGCTCCCGCCCCGGCCGTGGACATGCCGGAGCCGGAGACGACGGGCTCGCTGGCTCAGGCCGCGTCTTCCACCAAGATGGATGAGGCCTCGCGGTCCCAACCCCCGGCAGGGTTCTTGGAGAAAGCGCACGATTACAGCGCCGATCTGAAGCTCGATCCGACGCCGGTTGCCTATCGCGCCGGCAACGATGCGATGCTCTACGACGATACGGTCGTCGCCGCCGTTGAGGACTTCCAGCGCGAAAACGGCCTTTCGGTCGATGGCATGGTCGGTCCGCAGACGCTTCAGACGCTGAACGGCGCGAGCCGCGAAAACCGCATCAAGACCGTCATCGTGAATATGGAGCGGTGGCGCTGGGTGCCGCGTGACTTCGGCGACGATTATATCTTCGTCAATGTGCCGGAATTCATGGTCCGCGTTTACCGCGACGGTGCGCTCAACCACGAGGCGCGCGTCGTCGTTGGACAGCGCTCGCATCCGACCCCGCTTTTCGGCGATGAGATGGACCACCTCATCCTCAATCCTTACTGGAACGTGCCGAATTCGATCGTCACCGCGGAAATGCTGCCCAAGATCCGCAAGGACCCTTACGGATACTTCTCCTCGACGGGTTACCAGCTTCTCGCCGACATTCGCGGCAAGACCTACCGCCTCGATCCGACGTTGATCGACTGGTACGCGGTCGACACGCGGCAGCTTCGCATTCGTCAGCCGCCGGGCGACCGCAATGCGCTCGGCCGCATCAAGTTCATGTTCCCGAACCGGCATGCCGTCTACCTGCACGACACGCCCGCAAAGAGCCTATTCAAGAAATCATCGAGGGCTTTTTCTCACGGCTGCGTGCGCGTGCAAGATCCGATGGCGTTCGCGGATTCGATCCTGGCCGACGATGACCAATGGAACTCCACGCGTCTGAAACGGATGTATTCAGACCAGGAAGTGCGCATCAATCTGCAGCGGAAACTGCCGGTTTTTCTTGCGTACTTCACGATGATCCCGGAAGCAGACGGAAGCTTGAAGACCGTTCCCGACGTTTATGGCTATGACGAGAAGCTAGCTAAATTACTGAATCTGTAACCATGACATGGGCTGAGGCGAGAAAATGGCGCCTCAGTCGTATTTTCGCCATAGCTTTCCATTTTGTAATTGAGTGTTAAGCAAGAGAAGCGAGAATTCGCTCTCGTGCCTGGGGATGGGGAAGGGGCTTCCCGCAAAAAGAAGGCGATCACGCTTGCTGATACCGGCCGAGTCCAAACTCTCGCGCCTGCGCGGCCCAATGGTGTGCCTGACGCTGGCCTTCGCCCTCCTTCTCGGAGGCTCCGATCCGTCCCTATCGCGTTCCGGCGACCGAACTCTCAAGCTCTTTTTCGCCCATACCGGCGAACGCGGCGAGTTCACCTTCCGCCGCAACGGCCGCTACGACCAGCGCGAGCTGAAGCGCCTCAACTATTTTCTACGCGACTGGCGTGCCGACGAGCCGACCGACATGGATCCGCGCCTCTTCGACCTCGTCTGGGAGGTCTATCAGGAGGCCGGCGCGCAAAACCCGGTCACGGTCGTCTCCGCCTTCCGGTCCTTGAAGACCAACAACATGCTGCGCTCGCGCTCCTCCGGTGTCGCCAAGCGCAGCCAGCACACCGCCGGAAAGGCGATGGATTTCTTCATTCCGGGTGTGCCGCTCGAAAAGCTCCGCAAGATCGCATTGAAGAAGCAGGTCGGCGGCGTCGGCTACTATCCGACGTCCGGCTCGCCCTTCGTGCATCTCGACGTCGGCAGCGTCCGCCACTGGCCGCGCATGACGCGCCGGCAGCTTCTGGCGCTCTTCCCCGACGGCAAGACCCTGCACATCCCGTCCGACGGCAAACCATTGCCGGGCTACAAGATCGTGCTCGCCGAATATGGCCGCAGCGGCAAGAAAGAGACGCTCGGCAGATCTGGCGGCTCGTCAAGCCCGAACGAGAAGGCGACCGTCGTCGCCTGGCTGAAGAATGTCTTCGACGGCGACGAGGACGAGGGCGATCAGAGCCGCCCGATGCGCTCCAAGACGGCTCCGGCACGGGCCATTGCCCCGGTCCAGACGGCGCGCGCCGCACCTCAGGAAGTTCAGGTCGCAAGCGTTGCGCCGCAAGAGCTGTCTGCTCCGGAGATGCTGCCACGCGCGGCTCCTTCCGCCATCCGGGCGATCGCGGTCGCGACACGGACGGAGACGGCGGATCCGACCGCACCTGCCGCTTCTCAGATCGCCGAACAGGACACGATGGGTCTTCTCGCTTATGCGGCGATGGCCCAGGCGCGTCCGGACGGCCTCCCAGCCGTTATGCCTGAGACGTCACGCCTGGCCACGGCCGAGGACGCCAGCGAATTGACGGCTCTCTATGAACGTGCCCTTGCAGATGCCGACCCGGCCACCGCCTCCCCGCGCGACGCGCAGGCAACGGCCGGCCTCGTTCTGGCGAATTCCGTGATGTCCCCGGCGAACACCACCAGGGAAATCACTCTCCCGGCAGCCCGTCCGATCGTAACGGCTTCGCTCGGCGCCGAGCCGCAGGGTTTTGACGCCATCGACGCCGCGGCAGGTCTTGCCGGATCGAAGACCGGGATCGCCGCCGAAGAGGACGAGACGCTCGCCTATGCCTCGCCTGAAGCTCGTCCCGAGGCACCGGCCGCACTCGAAGAAGCCGCCGGCCTTGCCGTTGCATCAGAAGCCCCGCTCAGCCTCGCTGCAGCCGTCGAGATCACGGCGCCGGCAGCCCCTGTCGCGCGTCTCATCACCCAAAAGCCCGATTCCGGCGATCTCTCACGCCTGATGGGCAAGGATACGACGCGGACCTTCATCTTCGCGCTTTTGCAGGCCCCGAGGCCCTCCGGCGCGGTCGAGTTCTTCGCCATTCCGGTGAATGAGGGCGTCGCCCGGGCGATCAGCAAGGCCGAGCAGCTGCGCACCGATCGCTTCGCCACGAAGGACGACCTCGCCTTCATCGACGAACCCGATCAGGTCTATCTTCTCGTCGCGTCGCTGGACTGAAGCAGATCCCAGAACACACTCGGCGGTGACCGCGCTCAAGCGTGAGCGCGGACGTCTCCCCTCACGAGGCGGGCGCCGTCACCGCGCTCGCAAGCCCTTCGCCGAGATAGCGATCGAGCGCCTCTCGTTCCTCCTCCGAAACGTGCAGGCAGAGCTTTGAACGGCGGTTGAGGATGTCCTCCGCACTCACGGCGAATTCCGCACGGCGAAGATACTCGACCTCCTTCTGATAGAGGTCGGCGCCGAAATGCTGTCCGAGATCGGCGGGCGAGGCCACCCCTTCCAGTAACTCGAACGTCTTCGTGCCATAGGCGCGCACAAGCCGAGCGATCAGCGGACGAGGCAACCCCGGATGCTGGCCGGCCACCTTCTCTTCGAGCGCAACGAGACCGTCGACCGGAAAATCGCCGCCCGGCAGGGGCGCGTCGGCGGTCCACGGCTTGCCGCGCTTTTCGTTGAGCTCCGCCTCGATGCGCAGAAGAACCGTCTCGGCAAGACGCCGGTAGGTGGTCAGCTTACCACCCAGAACGTTGACGAGAGCCGCTCGGCCGTCGCCATCGTCGACCTTGATGACATAGTCGCGGGTCGCTGCCTGGGCTGACTCGCTCCCTTCGTCGACGAGCGGGCGGACACCGGAAAATGACCACACCACCTCGTCCGGGCGCACCGTGCGGCGGAAATAGGCGCTGATCGCCTCGCAGAGATAGGAGGTCTCTTCGGGCGTGATGCGGACTTTGGCGGGATCGCCATCGTAATCGCGATCGGTCGTGCCGATCAGCGTGAACTCCCCCTCATAGGGGATGGCGAAGACGATGCGCCCGTCGGCATTCTGGAAGATATAGGCGCGGTCGTGCTCGTAGAGCTTCGGCACGACGATGTGGCTTCCCTGCACGAGACGCATGGGCTGCTGCTTCGCATCCGCGGCCGTCTCCAGAACGTCATCGACCCACGGGCCGGCCGCATTGACCACGAGCCGCGCAGAAACTTCGCTCTCCTCGCCGTCTGCCGTGCGAAGCGTCGCTTTCCAACCCTCTTGAACGCGCTCCAGCTTGACGACCTTGGTCCGCGTTTCGATCCTCGCGCCCCGATTACGGGCATCGCAGGCGTTGAGCGTCACAAGCCGCGCGTCGTCGACGGCGCAGTCGGAATATTCGAAGCCCCGCCGATAATCGCCGGCAAGCGGCTTGCCGGCTGGGTCGTGCCTGAGATCGAGCGTTTTCGTCGGCGGCAGACGCTTGCGGCCGCCCAGATGGTCATAGAGGAAAAGTCCGAGCCGCAGGAACCAGGCCGGGCGCAGGCCGCGATGATGCGGCAGCACGAAACGCAAGGGATGGATGATGTGCGGTGCGATCGCCCACAACCGCTCCCGCTCCATCAGCGCTTCACGCACCAGGCGGAACTCGTAATATTCGAGATAGCGCAGCCCGCCGTGAATGAGCTTCGTCGACCACGACGAGGTGCCGCTGGCGAGATCGTTCATCTCGCATAAGAGAACCGACCAGCCCCGCCCGGCGGCATCCCGCGCGATACCGCAGCCGTTGACGCCCCCTCCGATGACAAGAATGTCGTAGCTCGGCGTCATGATGAAGGCTCCTGCGGCAGGCGAAAAAAGGTGCGGGGGAGAACGGTCGATCGCGCCCGTCTCTCCTCGCGAGGCTCAAAAAAAGGGCGCGGGGCGATCCGCATTGGTCGGACGGGTCAGGCCTCGTCGTCGTCGAGGGCGGCCGGCGCCATGCCGAGCGCATGCATATAGAGGTCGAGGATCGCCTCCTGCTCCTGCCGCTCGGCGACATCCTGCTTCCTGAGGCGCACGACCTGGCGCATCACCTTGGTGTCGAAGCCGTTCGACTTGGCCTCCGCATAGACCTCGCGGATATCCTCAGACAGGGTCTTCTTCTCTTCCTCCAGCCGCTCGATACGTTCGATAAAGGCGCGCAGCTGGCCGGCGGCCACCCCGCCCGGTCCGGATGCCTCTTCGGCCATGGTTTTCTCCTGAGATTCAAGTTCTTGGGTTTCGCGTGCAGGTGATGCCCGCTTCGGTCAATGCCGGAAAGACCTCATCCACGTTTTCCACGCGGCGGGCCGGCCTGACCTCAATGCTGTGGCTTGTTCTTCTCGAAATCGGCTTGCTGCTCGGCGTTCGCCGGCGTCTGGTGACGGCTCTTCCACTCTTCGTATGGCACCGTAGACGATCTCGCGGCTTTCGGCCTTGCTGAGCGCAAGGCCTCTCTCCTCCGCCGCCTCCTGATACCAGTTCGACAGGCAGTTGCGGCAAAATCCGGCAAGATTCATGAGATCGATATTCTGCACGTCGCTGCGTGCGCGCAGATGCTCGACAAGCCAGCGAAAAACCGCCGCCTCGATCTCGCTTCGCTCCCTATCTTCGCTCACCGTCTCTCCTTTCACGCTTGCGCATCGGCATGCGAGCCGTAATGGCGGATCTCGTAGAGCTCCTCATTGGCGAGAAGTGGGCGCAGGAGGGCTTCCAGACGCTCCGCCCATTCCGCGATGCCGGAAGCGGTGGAGATAAGGTCGTTGCGGACTTCGACGAGGGCATGCGCGAGGCCGCGCAAAGTGCCGTGCCGGTAAAGCGTGTCGCCGGCGAGAGCCCCCGTATAAGGCTCGTTGTCGCCGATCCTGAGACCGTGCTCGCCCCTCAGCGCCTCCAGAAGCGGCAGCGGCAGACGAGGATCCTTGTCCCACAGAATACCCGCATGCCAGGGCCGCCGCGTTCCCTTCCAGTCCGGCGTAAAGGAGTGGACGGAAAAGATGACCGGCGGGCGCCCCGCCTCGATCATCTGATCGATCGTCTCCGACACCTTGCGATGATACGGCCGATAGAAGCGCTCAAGACGGCGCTCACGCTCATCAGGCGTGATGCGGGCATTGCCGGGCACCACCGCACCGTCCGAAATCCGCATGACGAGGGTTGGATCGTCCTCGCCGCGATTGGGGTCGATCAGCAATCTCGAGAATTGGGTGAGAACCACCGGCGCATCCAGGCGCTCGGCAAGCTCCTCGCTCAACGCACCGGCACCGATATCGTAAGCGATATGGCGTTCAAGCTCCGCCGACGGCATGCCGAGATCGCGGTATTCCTGGGGCATGCGCCGCGTGGCGTGATCGCAGAGGATCAGAATTCCGCCACCCGGATCGCCTGGGACAACCTTGTAGGAATCGGCAGGCGCGGTCTCGGTCACGGCCCGCGCCGCATTCGTATCGTTCATCTATCCGTGTGAAGCAGTTTCGCAAGGGGCCCGGCCATGATAGGCCCTGCCATCCATAACGCCGCCGGGCTTCGAGGCCAAGGCGTGCCGGAGATTGTCTTGAGCGAAGCTGGTGAACGTAGCGGTCTCGTGACCGCAATGCCGGATATCATACCGATGTCCGCGCTGGTGCTTGGCGCCTTTGCCATGGGCGCCTCTCCGATCTTTGTCCGTTTTGCCGAAGTCGGCCCGTTGACGAGCGCCTTTTGGCGCGTGGCCCTTGCCCTGCCGCTCTTGTGGATCTGGGCAAGGCTCGAAACCCCGTCCGGCCGTATCGCGCCCTCCTGGCGACCCGTCGCCGGATCGTTGGCGCTTGCCGGCATCTTCTTTGCCGGTGACCTCACCTTCTGGCATCTCGCCGTTCTCAACACGACGGTCGCCAACGCCACCTTCATGGCGACGCTCGCGCCGGTCTGGGTGGCGCTCGGCTCCGGCCTCTTCCTGGGCGAGCCGGTCGACCGCCGGCTTGTCGTTGGACTGGGCCTCTGTCTCATCGGTGGCGGCTTCCTGATCGGCGAGAGCCTCTCCGTCTCGCCGGAAAATCTCGCCGGCGATATCTACGGCCTCATCACCTCGCTCTTCTTCGGGGGGTATTTCATCGCTGTGCGCCGTGCGAGGCGGGTCCTCGGCGGCGGCCGAACCTTGTTTCTCTCCTCGATCGTCACCGCCAGCGTTCTCGCCGTGGAAGCCGTCTCGATGGAAACGCAGCTCTGGCCGCAGACCGGCGCCGCGATCGGCGCCCTCCTGTCGCTTGCCATCATCAGCCATTCCGGCGGCCAGGGCCTTCTCGCCTTCGCCCTCGGCCATCTGCCGGCCGCCTTCTCGGCACTCGTCATCTTTCTGGAAGGGGTTGCCGCAGCCCTCCTCGGCTATCTCGTCTTCAACGAATCGCTCGGCGCCCTCCAGGCCGTCGGTGCGGCCGCGATCTTTGCCGGCGTCGTCTTTGCGAGGCCGCGCACGCATCGCCCCGTCACCAAGCCGCTCTGAGTGCACCCCGCAACGCCATCTGCCCAAAATCTCGCCGTTCCAGCAACGACTTTGCCGCACCACCTCGTTGACAAGCCGCGCTCACTGCGCAAAACCCGCGCTGGGGCAGCCGAGAATGTGAGAACGTCGAGAGACCTAATGACGCCAGTACGTCTCGGGCTGATGGTCACCACACTAGCCGCCTTCCTCGCCGCGACAGCCGGAACCGCTTTGGCCGACCTTCGGTTGTGCAACAAGACCTCGAGCCGCGTCGGGGTTGCGATCGGCTACAAGGGAGCCGATGACTGGCAGACGGAAGGCTGGTGGAACATTGATCCCGGCGTATGCGAAACGCTTCTCGCCGGGGCCCTGTCAGCCCGCTACTATTACATCTACGCCGTCGACTACGACCGCGGTGGCGAATGGGGCGGCAAGGCCTTCATGTGCACGCGGGACAAGGAATTCACCATCACCAGTGTCGGCGACTGCGTGGCCCGCGGCTTCCAAAGAACGGGCTTTTTCGAGGTCGACACCGGCGAACAGGCAAGCTGGACAGTACAATTGACAGAACAGACGAGCGGGGGCGTGGATAGCCAATGAGGCGCAATCGCAAGGTCAAGATCCTGGCAACTTTGGGTCCTGCCTCGAACACCGCTGAGACGATCAGCGCGCTCTTCGTGGCCGGAGCGGATATCTTCCGCATCAATATGAGCCACGCGAGCCATGAGGAAATGCGCCGCCTGGTGCGCCTCATCCGCAACGTGGAGGCCGAGCACGGCCGCCCGATCGGCATTCTCGTAGATCTCCAGGGTCCGAAGCTTAGAATCGGTGAATTCGCCGAAGGCCGGATCCCGCTCGAAATCGGCCAGAAGCTCATCCTCGACAGCGATCCGACGCCTGGCGACAAGAATCGTGTGCAGCTGCCGCATCGCGACGTGATGGAATCCCTGCGCCCCGGCGCCCGCGTTCTCCTCGATGACGGCCGCGTCCAGCTGCGCGTCATCAAGAATGCGCCCGACCAGGCGGAAACCGAGGTGATCGCCGGCTCGCAGCTTTCCAACCGCAAAGGCGTCAGCCTGCCGGACACCACGCTGAAGACGTCTGCCCTCACGCCGAAAGACCGGCGCGATCTCGAAGCCGCGCTCGAAGAGCCGATCGATTGGGTGGCGATGTCCTTCATTCAGCGCCCGGACGACATCGCCGAAGTGCGCAAGCTGGCGCGCGGGCGTGTCGGCGTCCTCGCCAAAATCGAAAAACCCCAGGCCGTCGAACAGCTCGACGAGATCATCGAGCTCGCCGATGCCATCATGGTGGCGCGCGGCGATCTCGGCGTCGAAATCCCGCTCGAGCAGGTGCCGGGCATTCAAAAGCGCATCACCCGCGCCGGCCGCGCCGCTGGCAAGCCGGTCGTCGTTGCAACGCAGATGCTGGAATCGATGATCGGCGCGGCAACGCCGACGCGCGCCGAGGTCTCCGATGTCGCCGGCGCCGTCTTCGAAGGTGCCGATGCCGTCATGCTGTCGGCCGAATCCGCCTCCGGCGAACACCCCGTCGACGCCGTGCGCGTGATGAATTCCATCGCCGAAGCGGTCGAGCGCGATCAATATTATCCGATGATCATCAATGCCCAGCGGGCCGAACCGCTGGCAACCGGCGCCGACGCCATTACGGCAGCAGCGCGCCAGATCGCCGAGACCCTGTCGCTTGCGGCCATCGTCTGCTTCACGTCGTCGGGTTCGACGAGCATGCGTGCCTCGCGCGAGCGGCCGACCGTGCCGATCCTCGCTCTGTCGCCCGTACGCGAAACCGCGCGTCGGCTCTCCCTCGTCTGGGGACTTCATTGCGTCGTCAGCGACGACGTCATGAACATCGACGAGATGGTCGACCGGGCCTGCTCGGTTGCCCACAATGAGGGCTTCGCGGCTCCTGGAGAACGGATCATCACGACGGCCGGCGTTCCGTTCGGCACGCCGGGTTCGACCAATCTCCTGCGGCTCGCCTTCGTCAGCCCGGACGGTCATTCAGGGATGTAAGGCCAGGATCTGAGGCGAGCGTCTCAGATCGACATCCGAAGAAAAAGGCGCCGAGACTCTCGGCGCCTCACCTGCTGCGGCAAACACTTGGCGCCCCAGAAGCTTTAGCAGAAACGCTCTGCCAAGAGACGCTGCCAGGAGAGACGCGGCCAGCAGACGGCGGGTCATAAGACGCCCGGCCGATAATCAGATGTCCTGGCCGGCCTGTTCCTTCTCCAGCTCTTCGAGCGCCTCGCGCGCTTCCGTCAGCTGGGGATGAATGGCAAGAGCGGCCTTGAACGCGGCGATCGCCTCGTCCTTCTCGTCGAGCTCGCGCAGGATCATACCCAGCCCGACGAGCGCCCCGAAATGGCGTGGCTCGATCTGCAGCGTGCGTTCGATATCGGCGATCGACTTGCCGTATTCCTTCTGCGCGAAATGCGCCGTCGCCCGCTTGTTCCAGCCTTCGGCAAAGCCTGGGTCGAGAATCACCACCCGGTCGAGCACGTCGAGAGCGGCGCCCCATTCCTCACCATTCATCGCCTGGCTCGCCCAGCCCATGAACAGATCGATGGTATCGCTGTCGGATTCGCGAAAACGGCGCAGCAGCTCCCTCTCCGCCGGTTTCGCGGAAGCCTCGTTCGGCGCGATCTTGAGCATCTCGAAGAGTTCATCTTGCGAGAGATCGCGCAGCGACGGCGCCTCGTGGCGCATGATGGAGGAAGGATGGCCCCCAGAAGGATGGCCAGGAGAAGGATGGCCAGGAGAAGGATTGGCCCGTGGCAGCTCCTGCGCCCCGGCCGCAGACGGCAGAACGAAAGCTGCAAGGAGCGCGGCACAGCCGGCGCTCAGGCACAAAAATTTCCTCATGCCGGAAAGCTAGAGCCTGCCGACATCGGCGTCAAATAGGGAAATGCAACAAGAGGGCCGTGCAAAGACGGCCACCGGAAGGGTTCAGCCCTGGCGGACTTTGAACTTCTTCTGCGTCTTGTTGATGATGTAGATGCGTCCCTTGCGACGAACCATGCGGTTCTCGCGGTGACGGTTCTTCAGCGTCTTCAGCGAATTGCGAATTTTCATTGATCTCTCGCAGCGCCCTTCAGGCGCGCGCCCGTGCTCGTTTTCGGCGGTGAGATAGGCGCGGCCAGCGCCTTTTGTCAATCCGCAGAGGGAGAATCTGCGCTTTGTTGGCATGACGCACGCCTCCCCGCCACCTATGCTCACGCTCTTTGGGACCATCCCAGCAAAATACCAGGAGAACCGGCATGCCTTCACCCATTCTGTCTTGGCAGGTCTGGGCACTCTTTGCGGCCGTCTTCGCCGCCCTCACGGCGATCTTCGCCAAAATCGGCGTGGAAAACGTCAATTCCGATCTCGCCACCTTCATCCGCACGGTGGTCATCCTGGTGGCGCTGGGCGGGATCCTCCTCGCACTCGGCGAATTTCGTGGGCTCCCGGAAATCCCGGCCCGCAGCTACGTCTTTCTCATTCTCTCAGGCCTTGCCACCGGCGCGTCCTGGCTCTGCTATTTCCGCGCGCTCCAGCTCGGAAACGCCTCGCAGGTGGCCCCGATCGACAAATTGAGCGTGCTTCTGGTCGCCATCTTCGGCGTCACCTTCCTTGGCGAGAAGCTGAGCGCCTTGAACTGGCTCGGGATCGCTGCCATTGCCGGCGGCACCTTCCTCGTCGCCTATCGCGCCTGAAGCTCGCTGCGGCCGCGGATGAGAGCACCAAACAGCTCCTCGTCGCCGATCACGCCTTTGACGCCATCATCGCCGACCACGATGAAATCCCCGCGATGCATGAGCCGCGCATCGATCAAATCGCGCAATCCGGTCTCGCGGCCGACCCGCACCAGGCTGCCGGGCGCCAGGGAACCGGAGCGGAGATTTTGCAGATCGATGAGCGGCAGCGTCTCGCCGTTGCGCACGATCCCGTCCGAGACGAGTTCGAAGCTCTCGGCTCCCCCGTTCTCGGCTCTCCCGTTCTCAGCCCTCTCGGCCGCGGCGGTCGCATCCTCTCCGTTCATCCGCGGAGGCCGCATCACCTCCTGCGCCCGCAGAACGTTGAGCGGGTTCATATGCGAGACGAAGGCGCGCACATATTCGCTCGCCGGCGACAGCACGATCTCTTGCGGCGTACCGACCTGGACGATGATGCCGCCTTCCATGATGGCGATGCGGTTGCCGAGCTTCAAAGCCTCGTCGAGATCGTGGCTGACGAAGATGATGGTGCGCTCGAGCCGGCGCTGCAGATCGAGAAGCTCGTCCTGCAGGCGGTCGCGGATCAGAGGATCGAGCGCCGAAAACGGCTCGTCCATGAGAAGGATCGGCGCATCGTTGGCGAGCGCGCGGGCAAGCCCGACACGCTGTTGCATGCCGCCCGACAATTCCTCCACGCGCTTGTCGCCCCAGCCGCCGAGGCCGACGAGTTCGAGCTGGCGTTCCACGTCCTTGCGCCGCCGGCGGCGCCCGACATGTGAGAGTTCGAGGCCGAGCGCCACGTTTTCGCGCACCGTCCGCCACGGCAGCAGCGCGAATTGCTGGAACACCATGGAGACGCGGTTGCGCCTGAGTTTGCGCAATTGCCGCGTTCCGCAGGAATGCACCGCCACGTCGCTCTCGCCGTCATGCACGAAGACCTCGCCGCGCGTCACCGGATTGAGGCCGTTGACGGCGCGCAGAAGCGTCGACTTGCCGGAGCCGGAAAGCCCCATCAGCACGACGACCTCGCCGTCATAGACGTCGAGATCGGCGTTCTTCACGCCGACGATCTGGTTGGTCTCGTCCTGGATCTCGGCGCGGCTCTTGCCGGCATCGATCAAGGGCAGCGCTTTCGTCGGATGGTCGCCGAAGACGATATCGACCCCTTTGAAACGAACGACCGGCTGGCGTGAGGATGTCCCGCTCATGCCTTTTTGTCCGTCTGGCCGCGGCACAGGCGATCGAGGATGATCGCAACGAGGACGATCGCGACGCCCACCTCGAAGCCGCGGGCGATATTGACCTGATTGAGGGCCCGCAAGGTCGGCACGCCGAGCCCGTCAGCCCCGACCAGGGCGGCGATCACCACCATGGAGAGCGACAGCATGATCGTCTGCGTGAGCCCCGCCATGATCTGCGGCAGGGCATAGGGAAGCTCCACCTTGAAGAGCCGCTGCCAGGAGGTGGCACCGAAGGAATCGGCCGCCTCGATCAAAGGCCGTGGCGTCGAGACGATGCCGAGCTGGGTGAGCCGGATCGGGGCGGGAATGGCGAAGACGACCGTTGCGATGAGCCCCGGCACCATGCCGAGGCCGAAGAGAATGAGCGCCGGGATGAGATAGACGAAGGTCGGGATCGTCTGCATGAGATCGAGGATCGGCCGCAGCCCCTGCATCAGCCAGGGCCGTCGCGCCGCCGCGATCCCGATCGGCACGCCGATCGCCATGCAGATGATGGCGGAGGACAAAACGAGAGCGAGCGTTTCCGTCGTCTCTTCCCAATAGCCCTGATTGACGATGAGAAGGAGCCCCGCCGCCACGAAGATCGCAAAGCTGATGGAGCGGCGCAGCAGAAAGGCGAGAGCCGCGGTGAACGCGATGACCGCAAAGGCCGGTGGCGTTTGCAGGAGGAACAAGATCGCGTCGATCACATAGCTGAGAGCGAAAGAGATGCTATCGAAGAAGCCGGAGGCGTTGGCGGTCAGCCAATCGACTGCGTCACGGGCCAACGCGCCGATCGGCAGTTTGTGCTCTGTCAGCCACTCCATACGCTCTTCGTTCCCCCTTGCTTCGCCGCGCGAAACAGCGCCGGCCATGGGGGCGCAAGAAACCAGACTCCTCGGCGACTTCCAAGTGCAATCGCACGTCGGGCCTCGCCCCGCACCGCTTTCGCTTGACCCATCGGCACCTCAGACGCACCGCTTCACGCGGCCGTGAGGTCGCGTGAAACCTCGCTTTGCGGCCGGGGCCGCACCGTCCGATTTCCACAGCGCGGCTTTGTCACAGAGGCAAAGCCGCGTCAGGCGCAAATTTCGGTACAAGAGATTTCGGCACAGAGACGGCGCCGGCGGAAGATGCCCGCCCCTCTGCCGGCATTTGCGGGGGGCGACGGCCTATTTGGCCGCGACGTCCCGCTCGGCCGCCTGGTCGAAGAGCGCGCTGAACTTCTTCTTCGCCATGCCTGGCGTCTTCACGGCCTTGGCGTCTTCGAGATTGCTCGAGGGATCGCCGACGACGACGAGCGCCACCATGCCCATGGCGAAATGCGGTGTGCAGCGAATGCCGTAGACGCCTTCCTTATCGAGCGTCACCGAGAAATCCTGGCTCGTCTTGCTCTTGAAGGGCTCGGCGCCTTCCGGGAGCATGCCCTTCATGGTCTCGGCATTGTGCCCCGGATTGGCGGCGATGAAATTGATCGTGTCGCCCGGCTGCGCCTGCACGAAATCCGGCTCGAAGACCATGACGCCTTTCTCGCCCTTGTTGAGCATCTTGACGTCGAATTCTTCCGCCTGAGCCGGAAGCGCAAAGGATGCGAGCGCGAGGCCGGCGACAAAAGCGGCGAGAGCGTTCTTGGCGAAGGTCATGATAACGGTCCTGTCGTTGCGGCGTCCGGGATGCGCCGTGCCTTCTTGCTAGAACCGTTTTCGTCCCCGAACTTTGTGCAAAGACAAACACTTGCGCCTTTGACGCGGTCCGCCGGAGAACGTCTCAGGCGGTGAGATGGCGATAGATCGCCGGCAGCGCCGCCGGAAGCCGCTCGCCATGCGGGACGATCGCATAGGCGCCGCGGCCGAAGAGATAGGGAAAGTAATCGCGCGCCGCCTCGTCGACCGTGACACCGAAGACGCGGATGCCGTCCTTGCGCGCCTCGCGGATCGCCATGCGCGTATCCTCGATGCCGTAGCGGCCCTCGTAATAATCGATATCGTTCGGCTTGCCGTCGGTCAAAAGCAGGAGGAGCCGGTGCCGCTGCGGCCGCTCCTTGAGGCCGGCGGCGACATGCCGGATGGCGGCACCCATTCGGGTATACTGGCCAGGTTTCAGCGCCTCGATCCTCCGGATCACATGTGCATCGAGCGCTTCGGTGTAATCCTTGACGCTCGCAACGTTCACCGAGGTCCGGCGCCTGGAGGTGAACGTAAAAATCGCATGTTCGTCGCCGCAGACGCTGAGCCCGTGCGTCAGGGCGAGGAGCGCGCTCTTTTCCACGTCGAGCACGCGGTGGCCGCCAAGCCACGCATCCGTCGACAGCGAAACGTCCATGAGGACGGCCATGGAGAGGTCGCGGGCATTGGCCCGCGTCGTGGTGAAGACGCGCTCCGAGCCGGCCCCGCCCGCCCGGCGCTCGGCGACATCGCGGACGATCGCCGCAAGATCGATATCCTCGCCATCGGGCTCGCCATAAAAGATCTGACGTTTCGGGCGGAGCGCCTCGAACTGCCGCCGGACCTGGCGAATGCGCCGCTGCATCTCCGCATCGGGCGCCCAATCCTCGCCCTCTTCGGCCGCCGGTCCGGCGATCACCCGGCAATGATTGCGGCGATAGCTCTGCCGCTTAAAGTCCCATTCGGGATAAGTGAGGCTCGCGGAAAGCGCCTCCCCTTCGGCCGCGGCCGGTGCCAGATCGAGATCCATCTTCACCCGGCTCGCAGCACGCTGCCGGTTCGAGCCGATGCTGAGTTCCGGCAGATCGTCGGCCGCCTGCCTTGCGCCATCCTCATCGTCGTCCTCGACCTTGCGGTTGACGTTGACCATCTCCGCGACGCTGAAGATCGTCTCGAACCGGTGCAGGATGAGCGGATCGCCGCGGTCGCTCTGCTCGCTGTCGTGACGCGAGGCGCGCCGGCGCTTGGCGTCGACCGTGATCGATTCCCCTCCGGGCTCGTCGCCCTCTTCCGCGCGGGCCGTTCCGTCACCGGCCATCACCTCCCCCCATAACGGCACCGGCAGAAACGGCCGATAACCGCGCGGCGCGGAAAGGCCGGAAATGACCGTATGCTCGTCTTCGATGAGGGTGAGAAACCGCCCGCCATCGTCCCGGCGGCCGCCCAGAAGGCTCAGGATCGCAGCCTCGATCTCGGCCTCAGCACCGGAGAGCGCCCGGCGCGGACGCACCTCCAGTGTCGCCTGCCGCAAGCGTTGATAGGTCGACCGCAATCCGGGCCAGGCGACGAGCGTCGCCCGAATGGCAGCGACCGCAGCCCGCAGCCGCAAGACGTCCGCAACGAGCGGATCGGCGGCCGTCGGCGTCGGCGAGGCATGGGCGAACCAGGCCGCGAGCCATTCATAAAGCGCCTCGTTGTCGGCGCGGGCCGGATAGACATCGAGCACGTCGGGCAGCCGCAGCGTCTCCGCATCGAGGATCGCCTGGGACATCTTTTCGGCCCCGAGCCCAACCTTCTGCAGAAGCGGCAGCCGATGCCCGGAGACGCTTGCCGCGCCTTCGGTGATGCGCACGGCGCCGCTGCCTCCGAAGGCGCGAAACATGACGCCGAGCCGCGTGCGCATCGCATCGAGACCGACGGCTGCCTGCGGATGATGTCGATAGGTGCTGACGCCGCCCACGAGCCGGTGCCAGAAGATGCCGACCGTTTCCTCGGGCTCGAAGATCGACATCGGCGTCAGCCGAGCGCGATCTCGGCGATGCGGACAAGTGCCCTCATCACCTCGGGATCGTCGGTCAGGGGCTGCAAAAGTGCCGCCTCGATCGCGATTTCGGGCTTGATGCCGCTCGCAATCAGGCTGGCGCAATGGATGACGAGACGCGTCGAGGCGCCTTCCTCGATGTCCTGGCCCGTGAGCTCGCGCAGCGCATTGGCGACCCGCACGAGCGGCACGCAGCGATCGCGCGGCAGGCCGCTTTCGCTGGCGACGATGCGCGCCTCTTCCTCAGGTGCGGGAAAGCCGAACTCGAGCGCAATGAAGCGCTGGCGCGTGCTCGGCTTCAGAGATTTCAGGACGTTCTGGTAGCCGGGATTGTACGACACGACGAGCATGAATTCCGGCGGGGCCGCAATCAGCTCGCCGGTGCGTTCAAGCGGCAGGAGACGCCGGTCGTCGGTGACGGGATGCAGGACGACGGTCACGTCCTTGCGGGCCTCCACCACCTCGTCGAGGTAGACGATCGCGCCTTCGCGCACCGCCCGCGTCAGCGGCCCGTCGACCCAGACCGTCTCGCCACCTTTAAGGAGATAGCGTCCGGTGAGATCGGCGGACGTCAGGTCGTCGTGGCAGGAGACGGTGTAGAGCTTCCGCCCGAGCTTTTCGGCCATATGCGCGACGAAGCGGGTCTTTCCGCAGCCGGTCGGCCCTTTCAAGAGCACCGGCAGCTGGTTGCGATAGGCGTGTTCGAACAGGAGGCATTCGGAGCCCGAGGGCGAGTAGAAGGGAAGCTCCGGCTCGGAGAAGGCTGTGTTGATCAGCGCGGACATGGTGGCTCCGGAGAGTTTCTTGAGATTTCGGCAGCTCGGGAAGAGACGCCGGGCGGGGTCCCGCCCGGCGCTGGTCAATCTATTCGGCGGGCTGCAAGACCGCAGTCTGGCTGGCTCGGCGCTCACGCACGGGGCCGAAAATCGAATAGAGGTAGAGAAGCGCGGCCACGACCACGAGGGCGCCGGAGCCGAGGCGGATCCAGTAGAACATGGCGAGCTGGTCCTGCACCTCCATGTAGCTCTCGCCCATCACGCGCTGCAGCTGGATCTGCACGATGCCCGCGAAGGTGAGCGCGAAGGTCATCACCGTCATCGCCGTCGTCATGATCCAGAAGGAGAGGATGTTGAGCGACTGGTTGTAGGGCTTGTGGCCGCGCAGATAGGGCATCGCATAGGTGATGAGCGCTAGGTTCAGCATCACATAAGCGCCGAAGAAGGCGAGATGGCCGTGGGCTGCGGTGAGCTGCGTGCCGTGACTGTAATAGTTCACGAAAGACAGGGTGTGCAGGAAGCCCCACACGCCCGCGCCGAAGAAGGCGCCCACCGTGCAGCCGAGAGACCACAACATCGCGGCCTTGTTCGGATGATCGCGCCGGCCGCGCCAGGCCATCGAGAAGGCGAAGATCACCATGGCGAAGAAGGGCGCGACTTCGAGCGCGGAGAAGATCGAGCCGACCCACTGCCAGTAGCCCGGCGCACCGATCCAGTAGTAATGGTGGCCGGTGCCCAGGAGCCCCGAAAACAGCGCCAGCCCAACGATCGAATAGAGCCATTTCTCGATCACTTCGCGATCGACGCCGGTCATCTTGATCATCAGGAAGGCGAGGACGGAGGCCATCACCAATTCCCACACGCCTTCGACCCACAGATGGACGATGTACCACCAATAGACCTTGTCGAGAGAGATGTTGGTGGGCTCGTAGAAGGCGAACAGCCAGAAGACGGCGATGCCCCAGAGACCCAGAAGCAGGACGTTGGTGACCGCCGTCTTGCGCCCGCGCAGCACCGTCATCGAAATATTGTAGAGGAAGATCACCGCGACGACGGCGATCGCCACCTTGATCCACAACGGCTGTTCCAGGAACTCGCGGCCCTCATGGATGCCGACCGTGTAGCCGGCGACGGCCGACAGCGCCCCGAACATCAAGAGACCGAGCTGCACATAGGCGAGGAACGGGCTTTCGATATCCCGCTCCGCCTCTTCCGGCACCAGATAATAGGCGCAGCCGAAGAAGCCCATCAAAAGCCAGACGATCAGCGCATTGGTGTGGATCATCCGGATGATGTTGAACGGCAGCAATTCTGACAGAAAATTCGGCAGGACATAGACGGTCCCCGCCAGCGCGCCGGCGAGAAGCTGGACTGCGAACAGGCTCATGGCGCCGGCGAAGTACCAGTACGCCACTCTTTGCGATGCGTATTTCATGGGCTTTGTTCCTTCAGCCGGCGTCGTTCGGCGGCCAGTCCTGCGTGTCGATGCGGCTGGTCCATTCCAGGAAGTCGATGAGATCGTTCAGTTCTTTTTCGCTGAGATCGAAGTGCGGCATCTGCCGGCGGCCCTCGATGCCGGTCGGCATGGAGCGGATCCAGGCTTTGAGGCCTTCGCGTGCGATCTCCGGATCGTCGCGCCCGCCATAACGCACCCAGACATTGCCGAGCTCGGGCGCGAAATAGGCGCCTTCGCCGAGCAGCGTGTGGCAGTCGATGCAGGCGTTCTTTTCCCACACCCTTTTGCCGTGCGCGACGGAGGGCGTGAGCGTCGCCGTGTCGGTCGATTGGGTCACGATGTGCCAGTGGCTCTCGGCCGTCAGGCCGACGAAGGCGACGAAAAAGAAGATCGACCCGCCATAGAAAATGTTGCGGGCCGCGGATTTGGTGAAGCGCTCGCTCATCGCGCGTGGCTCCGGTGACAGGCAGGCATGGCGTTCCTCTTGCTGCAGGCACTCGTGTCGATGGACAGACGACTTACGCAGCCACGCCGTGGCGCTCTTTGCAGAAACGCAAACTTTGGAAGCGACAGGCGCTTCATGCTCGCGATGGCGCCTTCTGCGCAGGCCACGAGCTTGTGTTTGCGCAAAGTCGCGGGCGCTTTCCCTTGCTACCCGGCCTCCCGGAACATCACAGGGCTTCGGCGATGACAGATGCGGCGGTGGCGGATACGGCAGAGGAAATCGAGGAAGGCTGGGGCCCGCTCGACGGCCTGCCCGGCAACCCGATGATGTGGATCCTGATCCTGGGCGAGATGCTGGTCTTTGCCATTCTCCTTGCCGGGTTCAGCATCGCGAGAGCGCTTCATCCGGCCGAGTTCGCCGCCTCGCAGGCGCATCTCGACCCACTCCTCGCCGGCCTCGCCACGATCGCGCTCGTCACCAGCGGCTGGCTTGCGGCTCGTGCGCTTCATTCTGTCCGACGCGGCGGCACCGGCCGCCCGCAGCTTGCCGCGGCGATGTTGATCGGCAGCAGCTTCCTGGTCCTCAAAGGCATCGAATACGGGCGCGAATTCGCCTCCGGCATCGGCATCGAAACCGACACCTTCTTCACGCTCTACTTTTTAATCACGGGCTTCCACGCGCTCCACGTGGTGATGGGCATCATCGTGCTCGCCATCGTCGCGTGGCGGAACAATGCGGAGAACATCGAGACCGGGACCGCGTTCTGGCACATGGTGGATCTCGTCTGGATCCTCATCTTCCCGACCCTTTATCTGCTGCGGTGATCGAGATGCGGGGCATCGATCTGGCATGGTTCGCGCTCGTCGCACTGACGCTCTTGTCGCTTGGCACCAGCGGCGTCGCCGGCGCCTTGTCCCCAGCCCTCATCCTGGCCGTTGCCGCCGCCAAGGCGATAACCGTCTTGCGCTGGTTCCTGGAGATCGGAGAGGCCTCCCGAGGCTGGAGGCTTCTTCTCGACGTCTATGTCGTCGCCATCTGCGCCACCATCGCCGGCATCTTCGTGATCGCCGGGCAATTTGCTGCGGCGGGATGAAGCCCCGACGCACGGGCCTCAAAATTCTCGGCTCTGCGGCAAGTTTTTCGAAAGGCTGGTTCCGCTCGTGAAAAGCCATTCCTTGTGCGAGCGGCCTTTCGCGCACAAAAGGTGCGGGCGCTGCGGCCGAGGCCGCTTCCTTAACCGGCCGCTGCGCTGCTAAGAGCCGAGACCTTATGCTTCAGCTTTCTCCACATTCAGACAAAAGCGCGCCAGGCGGGTCCCCCAATGGCCCCCAAAGCGGCCACCAAAGCGGCCAGACCGATGACGATGCCATCGTGCGCTTCGCCTCGGCCGGCAAGCGTTTCGCGGCACCGGACGGCGGCGCCGAATTCGTCGCCCTCGAAGACATCGATCTTGCCGTCTCCGAAGGCAGCATCACCGGCATTATCGGGCGCTCCGGCGCCGGCAAATCGACGCTCATCCGCATGGTCAACGGCCTGGAGCGGCCGAGCTCCGGCCGTGTCGTCGTCGATGGCATCGACGTGGCGGCGATGGACGAGCGCAAGATGCGCACGCTGCGGCGCTCCGTCGGCATGATCTTCCAGCACTTCAACCTGCTGTCGTCGCGGACGGCCTATGCCAACGTGGCGCTGCCCCTCGAAATCGCGGGTGTATCCAAGGCCGAGATCGCCAAGCGCGTGACCCCGCTTCTCGACCTCGTGGGCATCGCCGACAAGCGCGACCGCTACCCGGCCGAAATGTCGGGCGGGCAGAAACAGCGCGTCGGCATCGCCCGTGCGCTTGCCACCAACCCAAAGGTTCTCCTGTCGGACGAGGCGACGAGCGCCCTCGATCCGGAGACGACTCGATCGGTTCTGGCACTCCTGAAGCAGGTCAACCGCGAGCTCGGCCTCACCGTCCTCCTCATCACCCATGAGATGCAGGTGGTCCGCGAGATCGCCGACCATGTCGCCGTTCTCGACCGCGGCCGCATCGTGGAGAAGGGCGACACCTATTCCGTCTTCGCCCGGCCGCAGCATCCGGTCACGCGCACCTTCCTGGAAGGCGTAACGGGCGTGCGCCTGCCGGCTTTCGTGACGGAAAAGATGACGAGCGAACCGGAGCCGGGCGCCGAGGCGGTCGTCAAGATCGTCTTCACCGGCCCGACCGCAACCGACCCGATCCTCGCCGAAATCGGCAAGACGCTCGCAACCGACGTCAACATTCTGGCCGGCGCTGTCGACGAAATCGCCGGCAAGCCTTACGGCACGCTCGTCGTCGCACTCGACCAGGCGGCGCTCGCCCCCGCGCAGGCGCTCATCGAAGAGCGCGGCCTGACCTCGGAGGTCCTCGGCTATGTCCGCTAACATGTTCTGGCTGCTTTGGTCGGCGACGCTCGACACGCTCTTCATGGTGGCCGTCTCCGCTCTCATCGGCGTCGCCATCGGCGCCCCGCTCGGCATCTTTCTCGCCACCAGCCGCAAGGGCGAGCTCTTCGCCGCGCCGATCCTGAACCGCATCCTCGGCGCCATCGTCAACGCCCTGCGCTCCACCCCCTTCATCATTCTGGTCGTGGCGATCATCCCGTTCACGCGGCTTCTGACGGGAACCTCGATCGGCACCACCGCGGCCATTGTGCCCCTGACGGTGGCGACCTTCCCGTTCGTGGCGCGCTTGATCGAATCCTCCATCCGCGAGGTCGATCCGGGCCTGATCGAGGCGGCGCGTGCCATGGGCGCGAGCCCGCTGCAGATCGTTCTCAAAGTGCTGGTGCCGGAAGCGCGGCCCTCCATCACCCTTGGGCTCACCCTCACCGTCGTCAGCCTCATCGGCTATTCGGCCATGGTCGGCGCCGTCGGTGGCGGCGGCCTCGGCGATCTCGGCATCCGCTACGGCTATCAGCGCTTCATGCCTGAGATGATGCTGGCGGTGGTGGTTGTCCTCATCGTCCTCGTTCAGGCCGTGCAATCGACGGGCGACAAACTCGCCCGCCATTTCGACAAGCGCAGCCGCAGCAACTGAGCTTCAAAGACCCCTCAAAACGGAAAGTATCGTCATGGCTTTGAAAACACTCCTCCTCGCTGGTTCGCTGGCCCTCGGCCTCACCGTTCCCGCCTTTGCCGAAACCATCACCGTTGGCGTGACGCCCGGCGAGCAGGGCGAGATCATGGAAAAGGTCCAGGAAATCGCCGCCAAAGACGGCCTCGACATCAAGGTCCTGGAATTCTCCGACTACGTCGTCCCGAACCAGGCGCTGGCCGACGGCGAACTCGACGCCAACGCCTTCCAGCATCAGCCCTATCTCGATGCCCAGATCGCCGATCGCGGCTTCGACATCGTCGCCGTGGCGCCGACGATCAACACGCCCATGGGCGTCTATTCCAACAAGGTGGAAAAGATCGACGACCTTCCGGAAGGTGCGAAGGTCGCCATCCCGAACGATCCGACCAATGGCGGCCGCGCGCTCCTCCTCCTCCAGGATGCCGGCCTCATCACGCTTGATCCGGACGCCGGCTTGAAGGCGACGCCGCTCGACGTCACCGACAACCCGAAGAACATCGACATCATCGAGCTCGACGCGGCGCAGCTCCCGCGCTCCCTGCCGGATGTCGATGCCGCCGCGATCAACACCAATTATGCGCTGGAAGCCGGCCTCGACCCGCGCGCCGATGCCGTCGCCAAGGAATCGGCGAAATCACCTTATGTGAACGTCATCGCCGTGCGCAGCGAAGACAAGGACGCCGAATGGGTGAAGCGCTTCGTCAAAGCCTATCACGACGAAGCGATCCGCGACTTCATCAACGAGCGCTTCAACGGCGCCGTCATCGCCTCCTGGTGAGGCTGAGCCGTCACCTCTGAAAATCGCCGCCGCGGCCACTCGAGCGCCGCGTCGGCAACTTTCTGCGGCCTTGGCGACGCGGGCCAACGACCCGCCGCCGAGATTGTCGCCCGACAAAGAAGAACGGCCAGGCTCGGGCGTAGGATCCTTTCAATTCGAGAGGAGATCCCCCATGCCCGCACCGCCCTTGTCGTGGACCTTCGCCGACATGGCCGTCGACGAATTCCTCACCCGCTACAAAAACGCCATCCCGGTCTTCATGCGCCGCCGCCTCTTGTGCATCGGCTGCCCCTTCGGCCACATACATTCCGTGCGCGACGCCTGCACCGAGCACCAAATAGAGCCGGAACCGCTTCTGCGCGAGCTTGCGGACCTCGTGACGCCGCATGAGCGCCCGGAGCATCGGACCGGGCCGTCCGCGCCGCGAAAGGAGGAGCCTTGAATCCTATGCCCACGAGCAATCCCGCCGAGACCGGCAAGCCGATCACGCGCACCGGTCAAGGCTTCGACATCGATGCCGGCCTCCTCGCCGATGCCTTCGCCCTCGACGCGGAGGAGGTGCGAACACTGATGCGCCGGGGCGAAATCAAGAGCCGGCTCGAGCGCGGCCAGGACCGCGACGCCGGTACCTTTCGCCTCGTCTTCTTCCATAACGACCGGCGCGCGACCTTCGTGGTCGACGACGAGGGACATCTCCTTCGCCGGACCTGCTTCACGCTCACCGATCTCATGGCAGCCCAGAGCCCCGGATCGCCTCAATAGCGCAGGCGGGTTTCGGTCGCGGTTATTCGGCCCCCTCGGCGATGACGACGAGGGCATGCGGATCGCAGACGACGATCTTCTTTCGGCCGCTCGAGACGAGGCCCCTCGCCTCCCACGCGCTCAGGAGCCGGCTCACCGTGTGCAGCGTCGTGCCGGTCATTTCCGCCACGTCCTGGCGGGTGATCGGAAAATCGATCAAAACCCCTTCCTCGGTCTTGCGGCCCGCCTGCTTGACGAGGCGCAAAAGCGCATGCGCGACGCGTCGCTCCACCTCTTCGGTGGAGAGTTCGCGGATGCGCGTATGGGCGTCCTGCAGCCTTTGCCCGACCGTCGCCAGCGCATTGACGGCAAGCGCCGGACAACGCGCCACGAGCATGTCCCACTGGCCCATCGGCCAGGCGAGCGCCAGGCTGTCGGCGACCGCCGTTGCCGTCCCGGGATAATCCGGCCGGCGGATCGCCTTGGCGATGCCGAAAATATCGCCCGGATTGACGTGCCGCACGACGATCTGCTGCCCGTCGGGCGTCGATTGCGTCACCTTGAGGCGCCCATGCAAGAGGGCAAAAAACTCTCCAGCCGGATCGCCTTGATTGAAGACCGCGGTGTTGATCGGAATCCGCCGCGTCGTCGCCGAGGCGAGGACCGCTTCGAGATCTTCGTCTGAGAGCGAGGCAAAAACGCCGAGATCTTTCACCAGCGAGCGGTCGAGATGTGGGGCGGGCATTCTTCCTCCGGCATCGGCGCACACGGCACAGGCATCGCCAGCGCGTATCGCGAGCTTGGTTCTCCTGTCAAAAGTCGTGCCGCGCCAGATGGTTCACGCCCCCCTGCACGAGGCGGCGCAACAAAGCTCTGAAGATCGCAGAGAGAGGATGGTGCGGGCGGTCGGAATCGAACCGACACTCTGTCACCAGAACTGGATTTTGAGTCCAGCGCGTCTACCAGTTCCGCCACGCCCGCAGGGGTTCCGGCCGGCCCGCGAGGGGCATCCGGAAATCCGCGCAGATGCTTAGGCGTTGCCGGCCGTCAGCGCAAGATGCTGTGCGCCAGGATTTCCTCAAGATGCGCAAAGAAATCTCACCCGCAGAGGAGACGGAGCCGCAGCCCTGATCCCATGAAGCGGGAGCCCGCGTCCGGCGCCGCCATCCGAATAAGTTTGGGCTTGAGCCCGCAGCGACGGAAGGCGATAAGCCCTCATCACTCCCCGACCGGTCAAGCTCATGCTTCGCGCCCTCTACGATTGGACGATGAACCTCGCCGCGAGCCGCCATGCGACGGCCGCGCTTTCCGGTGTCTCCTTCGTCGAGAGTTCGGTGTTTCCGATCCCGCCGGACGCGCTCCTCATCCCGATGATCCTCGCCGACCGGTCCAAGGCCTGGTATTACGCGACCGTCGCGACCCTCGCCTCCGTCATCGGTGGCCTCTTCGGCTATCTCATCGGCGCCTTTCTCTATCAGGCCGTCGCCGCCCCCATTCTCGCCTTTTACGGCTACGGCGACGCCTTCGAGGCATTTGCCGCCAAATACAACGAATGGGGCGCCTGGGCCGTGTTGATCGCCGGTGTCACGCCCTTTCCCTACAAAGTGATCACCATCGCCTCGGGCGCCACACATTTGTCGCTCGTCGTCTTCATGGTGGCGAGCGTCATCGCCCGCGGCATCCGCTTCTTCGCGGTCGCCGGGCTCCTTTATGCCTTCGGGCCGCCGATCAGAACCTTCATCGAAAAGCGGCTCGGTCTCGTCTTCACCGTCTTCCTGCTGCTCTTGGTGGGAGGCTTCATCCTCATCAAATATATCCTGCCGGGCTCACATTGATGGCTGCAACCGATCGCACCTTGCGCATTCTGGCCCTCCTCCTCTTTCTGGCGGCCGGCGCCACCATTCTGACCGCACTCGGCTTTGAACATATCGGTGGCTATCAGCCCTGCGCCCTCTGCCTGCGCGAGCGCCTGCCCTATTACGTCGCTCTGCCGATCACGCTCGTGACGGTGTTGGCCGTCTGGCGGGGCGCGCCCCGTGGTCTCCTCGCGGCCCTCTTCGGCGCTCTCGGCGTCATCTGGGCCGTCAGTTTCGGGCTTGGCGTGCACCATGCCGGCGTCGAATATCACTGGTGGAAGGGGCCGGACACTTGCGTGCAGACGGGCGGTCCGGGCGATGCCGCGTCGATGTTCAATTCCCTGCAAGGCGGCGTCTCGGGGCCGAGCTGCGACGAGGCGCTGTGGCACCTCTTCGGCCTCTCCTTCGCCGGCTGGAATGCGGTGGCGTCGCTGTTTCTCGTCGTGCTGACGATCTACGCCCTTTACAGGACGCTGGCCGCGCGGCGCTGAGACGGTATGGAGCCAACGCCGAAGCGGCTTACGGCTCCAGCTCCGTATCCCAGTAGAGATAATCCATCCAGCTCTCGTGCAGATAGTTCGGCGGGAAGAGCCGGCCGTTGCGATGCAGATCGTAGGTCGTCGGCTCGAACGGCATATGCCGCGGCCAGATCTTGATCTCGTCGCAGCTCTTGTTGCTCTTCTTCAGATTGCACGGCGCGCAGGCGGTGATGACGTTGGTCCAGGTCGTCTGGCCGCCCTTCGAACGCGGGATCACATGGTCGAAGGTGAGATCGTCTTCCGAGCCGCAATAGGCGCATTCGAAGCGGTCGCGGAGAAAGACGTTGAAACGTGTGAAGGCGGGATTTCTGGAGGGTTTGATGTAGGTCTTCAAGGATACGACGGAAGGAAGCTTCATGGAGAAGCTCGGACTTCGGATCTGAAAGTCGTATTCGGAGACGATATTCACTCGGTCGAGAAACACCGCCTTGATGGCGTCCTGCCACGACCAGAGCGACAAAGGATAATAGCTGAGCGGCCGATAATCGGCGTTCAGGACGAGTGCGGGATGCGCGTTAGGCGAGACGTGTATCGTCATGGCGCTGCGCTAATGCCATCGAAGTCAACGGCCTCCTCTTAGTCGCGCGCATAGTCTATACGCTCTGTGACACGCTTGTGAAGCTCATCTGTCACGTCGGCGAATAACGATCGCACAAGCGCCGCGAGGAGGCAGCGCTTGCGTCTTGGAGGAGCTCAGGCCGCTCCGAGCACCCGCTGCAGGAACTGCTGCGCCAGGCTGAGCCCATCCGGCCCGATGCCGTGGCCGATCCCCTGGCTGATATGCCATTCGACGGGGACCTTGGCTTCCGTCAGCCCCTCATTCGCCATGAAGAGCGCCTGCACGGGGATGAGCTGATCGCTATCGCCATGCACGAGAAGCACGGGCGGCTTCTGCGCCTCGGGCGCGGCGATTGCCGCCTTGTCGGCGAGAAGGCCCGAGAAACCCACGATGCCGGCTAGCTTTTTCGGCCGCAGCGGCCCGACATGGAGCGCCATCATCGTGCCCTGCGAAAAGCCGACGAGCGCCGTTTTCGTCTCGTCGACGCCGGCCCGCTGCATTTCCTGATCGAGGAAATGGTCGAGCGAGGGCGCCGCCCCTGCCACACCGAGCTTATAGACTTCCGGGTCCTGGCGGGTGAGGTCGAACCATTGCCGGCCCATCGGCGCGGCCGCGCACGGCTCGGGCGCATGCGGGGCGACGAAGGCGGTATCGGGCAGAGCCCGCGCCCATTCGCGACCGATCGCGATGAGGTCGTTGCCGTCCGCGCCGAAGCCATGAAGGAAGACGACGAGACTTTTTGCCGCGCCTCCGGAAGCTGGGGCGATTCGCGGTCCGTCGAGAAGGGTTAAAGGCATCAGGAATCTCCGAGAGGTATCACGTCTCTTTTGGCAGTGACGGCGTAATAGCGCCAGAACAGGCGGGCGGCGACGCCGCGCCACGGCGACCAGGCTTCCGCGATCCCCCGCAGTTCTTTCTCCGAGGGTCTCTCCGCCGCCGCAAAGGCGTGGCGCACGGCATTTTGCAACGCAATGTCGCCGGCTGGGAAGATGTCCCGATGGCCGCAGCAGAAGAGCAGATAGACCTCCGCCGTCCAGCGCCCGACGCCGTGAAGCGCCGTCATTTTTACGATCGCCTCCTCCGCCGGCAGGTCTTCCAGCCCCTCGAAACGGAAATCGGCGACGCAGCTTTCGGCAAGCCGACGCAGCGTGCGGACCTTCGGCCGCGACAGGCCGCAAAGTCGCAACTCCTCCTCATCGGCGGCGAGAACACTCTGCGGCCCGACCTCCTGAAGCTTGTCGGAGAGCCGCTTCCAGATGCTGTCGGCCGCCGCCTTGGAGACCTGCTGTGCCACGATGATCGAGGCGAGCCCTTCATAGCCGCCTTGATGGCGGCGCAGCGGCACGTCGCCGGCAAGCGCCACCACCGGCACCAGCCGTTCGTCGATGCGTGTGAGTTGGGCGAGGCCTTCGGCGATATCCTTAAGGCTGTCGATGCGGCTCAATTCTTCATCACCACGCAGGCCCCTCCCTTGGCACGCAGCCGATCGCAAATCCGGCTCGCCTCCGCTTTGCTGTCGGCTCCGAGCCGGACGGCATAGATCGAAGCGCGACCGCGTGCCGGCGTCTTCGCCCGCACGACCATAGGCGGCTCGTCGCCGAAGAGCGAAGCGTAGCGGCCCTTCAGCCTTTGAAATTGCGACAGAGCCGCAGCCTGCGAAAAGCTGCCGGCGACCTGCGCGCCCCACGGCTTCCAGTCGCCGGAGGCAATGGCCATGCGCGGGCTCGTACGCGCCGCGGGCAGCTTCCGGCACGCTTCCAGGAACGAAAGGTCCGGATCGAGGCTGAGATCGCCGAGCTTCGCCGCCCTTTCCCTCCAGCGCTCCGCCGGCTCGCCTGTGATGGAGAGAACGAAATTCTGCGTCTCGAAGGGAAGACCGCTCTCGCCGGCAAGCCAGCGTCTCACGCGGTTGGGCCCGGCATTGTAGGCGGCCGCCGCCAATCCCCAATTGCCGAAGAGGCTCCAGTTTTCGCGCAGATACGAAGCCGAATGATAGAGCGCCGGGGCGATATCGAAGGAATCGGCAAGGCCCCGCGCACGTGCCGTCGCCGGCATGAACTGGGCGATGCCTTCCGCGCCCTTCGGACTGACGGCACCGGCGTCAAACCGGCTTTCCTTGAAAATGAGCCGGGCGAAATAAGCGGCATCGAGCCCGAAACGCTTGGCCTGCAATTCGATCGACGCGCAGATCGCCTCCGGCTCGGCAGCGACCTTTTCGAAGGGGGGCGGCACCTTCGCCGGCGGCCCGATGCCGACGACGGCACCTTCCTCCCACGCGATTGCCCGCGACGCCGAAAGCGCCACGATCGCGAAAGCCAGAAATGTCCTGCCGAAAGGCCGCATCGCCCCGAAATTTCTCCAACCGGATCCGGGCGGAAATTTGGGCCATCTTCCGATGTGCGCAAGGGCGCCGGGGATCTTCCTCAGGAAAGCGCGATGCCCGAGCCCGACTTCTCCGCCTGATAGGCGCCCGACAGCCGCTGATAGGCGTCCTTGATCGTCGCGACCCGCTCAGCAAAGGCGACCTGCGCATCGTCGGACGAGGCGTCGATCAGCTCGACGAGCGCCGTCGCGGTCCAGAAGGCATTCGCGCCCCGATAAGCCCCGTCCTTGATCCCGAAGACTTCCTTGAGGATCGCAAGATCGTGCGGGATCGCAAAGGCGTCGCGCGTCACCTCATAGGGAAAGAGATAGGTGAAATTGTCGAAGCCCGCCCAGGTGATCGCCGAAAGACACAGCGAACAGGGCTCGTGCGTGGCGAGAAACAGGCAATCGGCCGAGGCCGGACGTCTCGCATCCGGCAAGCGGTAGAAGGCGTTGAGGGCTGCGACTTCGCCGTGAAAGAGCGGGTTCGTCCGCTCCTGGTTCGAAGCGGCGACGACCAGAGAAAGATCGGACTTCTTCAGGATCGCCGCACCGAACACTTTGTTGCCGGCGGCGACCCCCGCCTCCGTCAACGGCAGGATATCGGTCGCAATGACCTCAAGAAAACGATCCGCGAGGCGTTCCGCCTCAGGCCGCATCGTCCTGCCGGGAGGCACCGCCATAGCGGCGCGCGACATAATCTTCGACGAGTGCGGTGAAATCTTCCGCAAGCTTCGGCCCGCGCAAGGTCGTCGCCTTCTCGCCGTCGATGAAGACCGGCGCGGCCGGCTGTTCGCCCGTGCCCGGAAGCGAGATGCCGATATCGGCGTGCTTCGATTCTCCCGGACCGTTGACGACGCAGCCCATCACGGCGACCGACATCGCCTCGACGCCCGGATAAGTCTCTTTCCAGGTCGGCATACGCGCAGCGATATGGTTCTGGATGTCGCGCGCCAGCTCCTGGAAGAGCGACGAGGTCGTGCGCCCGCATCCGGGGCACGCCGAGACGATCGGCAGGAATTGGCGGAAGCCCATGCTCTGCAGGAGCTCCTGGCACGCCTTCACCTCGAGCGAGCGGTCGCCGCCCGGCTCCGGCGTCAGCGAATAACGGATGGTGTCGCCGATGCCTTCCTGCAGCAGAATGCCCATGGCGGCCGAGGAGGCGATCAGGCCCTTGGAGCTCATGCCCGCTTCCGTCAGGCCGAGATGCAGGGCGTAATCGCAGCGTTGCGCCAGCATGCGGTAGACGGTGATGAGCTGCTGAACGTCGGAGACTTTCGCCGACAGAATGATCTTGTCGCGCGGCATGCCGATCTCTTCGGCACGTGCAGCAGACAGAAGCGCGGAACGCACCATCGCCTCGCGCATCACCGCGGTGGCGGAGATCGGATGCGCCTGGCGGCCGTTCTCGTCCATGAGGAGCGTCAGAAGCTCCTGGTCGAGCGACCCCCAATTGACGCCGATCCGCACCGGCTTGTCGTAGCGCAGCGCCGTCTCGATGATGGCGTCGAACTGGCTCACGCGCTTCTTGCGGAAGCCGACATTGCCCGGATTGATGCGATATTTGTCGAGCGCCTCGGCGCAGCCCGGATATTCAGCCAGAAGCTTGTGACCGATATAATGGAAGTCGCCGATCAAAGGCACGTCGATGCCGGCCGCGCGCACCTTGTCGCGAATATGCGGCACGGCGGCGGCCGCCTCCTCGCGATCGACCGTGACCCGCACCAATTCGGAGCCGGCCCTGGCCAGCGCCATCACCTGTGCAACGGTCGATTCGATATCGGCCGTATCGGTGTTGGTCATGGATTGGACGGCGATCGGATGATCGCTTCCGACCATCACGCCACCGACGTTGACGGCAACCGACTGGCGCCGCTGAGCGGGGCCTGCGGGCAGCGCGAAATCGCTGAGGCTCGGACGTTCTTGCATGGGCGAACTCGTGGCGAAATCGGTCTTGGAAGTCAACGTCGTTTGCGTCGCGCCGTCCTTGTGTCGCAAGCCATAAGAGAATGGCAGCTTTGCAGGAATTGCGTGCTCAGGCCGCAGTCTGCAACACGGAGACGATATCGTCGACGACGGAATTGACGACATCGCGGTCGTCACCCTCGCCCATCACCCGGATCACGGGCTCCGTGCCGGAGGGGCGAATGACGAGACGCCCGGAATTTCCAAGCTTCGTCTGCGCCGCGATAATCAGTTTCTGCACCTGCTCCTGCTCCAAGGGCAGATTGCCCTTGTAGCGGATATTCTTCTTCACCTGAGGCACGGGATCGAAGCGGTGGCAGACTTCGCTGACCGGCTTCGCCTCCTTGCAGACGACGGCAAGCACCTGCAGTGCGGCCACGAGACCGTCGCCCGTCGTCGTATAATCCGACAGGATGATATGGCCGGATTGCTCGCCGCCGACATTGAAGCCGTGCTGGCGCATATATTCGGAGACATAGCGGTCGCCGACGGGCGTGCGCGCCAGCGACAGGCCGAGCCCGCCGAGGAAGCGCTCAAGACCGAGATTGGACATGATGGTGGCGACGATACCGTTCCCGGCGAGCCGTTCCTCGGCCTGCCAGTAGGACGCCACGACGGCCATCAATTGATCGCCATCGACCTCGTTGCCCTTTTCATCGACGATGACGACGCGGTCGGCGTCGCCGTCGAGCGCAATGCCGAGATCGGCGCGCACCTCATGCACTTTGCGCGCAAGCGCCGCCGGCGAGGTGGAGCCGACATCGCGGTTGATGTTGAAGCCGTCCGGCTCGATGCCGATCGGGATCACTTCCGCACCGAGCTCCCACAAAACGTTCGGGGCGGATTTGTAGGCGGCACCGTTGGCGCAGTCGATGACGACCCGCAGCCCGTCGAAGTCTAGGTGGCGCGGCAGGGTGCGCTTGGCAAATTCGATGTAACGGTCGACGACACCATCGACACGCTTGGCACGGCCGAGCTCGCGCGGCCCGGCAAGCCGGCGCGACAGGTCGGATTCGACAAGCTCTTCGATCGCCGCTTCGACCTCGTCGGAGAGCTTGAAGCCTTCCGGCCCGAAAATCTTGATGCCGTTGTCGTCGAACGGATTGTGAGAAGCGGAAATCATGACGCCGTAATCGGCGCGCATGGAGCGCGTCAGCATGGCAACCGCGGGCGTCGGGATCGGCCCGAGCAGAAACACGTCGACACCGACGGAGGTGAAGCCGGCGACCAGCGCATTCTCCAGCATATAGCCGGACAGCCTCGTATCCTTGCCGATGACAACGCGTTGGCGATGGCCGTTGCGGTAATAGAGGCCGATCGCCTGCGCCACCTTCATGGCGATCTCCGGCGTCATCGGGAAGGCGTTCGCCGTGCCGCGGATGCCGTCGGTTCCGAAATAGCTTCGTGTCATGCTTGCCTGCGCCCTCTCCTGCGCTGCGCGGTTGCTCGCGCTCCGGCTCGTTCGGTCTGCACCGTCGAAAAACGAAACGGTGCCGCATTTTCCTCAAGGAATAATAAAGGCCCGGAGCGATCTCCGGGCCTCACTTTGTGTATACGAATATATCAGCGAGCCTGCTGCGAAGTTGCAACAGACTCCAGATTATATCACGTCGGTTGCGGCTCCAGCCCGCCATCGTTGCCCGGACGCGGCCGCGATCCGGTCGTCGGAACGGCCGAACCCTTGGCCGGCGGAAGATCGTCGCTCGGATCCTCGCGCACCGGACGCTTGCCGTTGAGGAGCGCGCGGATTTCTTCACCCGAAAGGGTTTCGAACTCCAACAGCCCCTGCGCCAGCGTCTCCAGCTGATCGTGATGCGTGGTCAGGATCTCACGTGCCTTGTCGTAGCCTTCGTCGACGAGGCGGCGGACTTCGCCGTCGATCTTCTGCGCCGTCTGCTCGGAGATGTTCTGCTGGCGCGCCACCGAATGGCCGAGGAAGACCTCTTCCTGGTTGTCGCCATAGGCGACCCGTCCGAGCTCTTCGGAGAAGCCCCAGCGCGTCACCATCGCCCGAGCAAGCTTCGTCGCCTGCTCGATATCGGAGGCCGCACCGGAGGTGACCCGGTCGTGGCCGAAGGTGATCTCCTCCGCCACGCGGCCGCCCATCATGATGGCGAGCCGTGAGGTCATCTGCTGGTAGGTCATGGAGAGCTGATCGCGCTCCGGCAATTGCATGACCATGCCGAGGGCACGTCCGCGCGGGATGATCGTCGCCTTGTGGACGGGATCGGTCGAGGGCACGTTGAGCGCCACGATGGCGTGGCCGCCCTCGTGATAGGCCGTCAGCCGCTTCTCGTCCTCGGTCATGACGAGCGTGCGCCGTTCGGCACCCATCATCACCTTGTCCTTGGCGTCTTCGAACTCGAGCATCGTCACGAGCCGCTTGCCGCGTCGTGCTGCAAGCAGCGCCGCCTCGTTCACGAGGTTCATGAGATCGGCACCGGAGAAGCCCGGCGTCCCGCGCGCCACCGTCTTGAGATTGACGTCGGGCGCGAGCGGCACCTTGCGCGCATGCACCTTCAGGATCTTCTCGCGGCCAACGACGTCCGGATTCGGCACCACGACCTGACGGTCGAAGCGGCCCGGACGCAGAAGCGCGGGGTCGAGAACGTCCGGACGGTTGGTGGCCGCGATCAGGATGATGCCTTCATTCGCCTCGAAGCCGTCCATCTCGACGAGCAGCTGGTTGAGCGTCTGCTCGCGCTCGTCGTTGCCGCCGCCGAGGCCTGCGCCACGATGCCGGCCGACGGCGTCGATTTCGTCGATGAAGATGATGCACGGCGCGTTCTTCTTCGCCTGCTCGAACATATCGCGCACGCGGCTTGCACCGACGCCCACGAACATCTCGACGAAGTCGGAACCGGAAATGGTGAAGAAGGGCACGCCCGCCTCACCCGCCACGGCGCGGGCGATCAGCGTCTTACCGGTGCCCGGAGGGCCGACGAGCAGGACGCCGCGGGGAATACGGCCGCCGAGCCGCTGGAATTTCTGCGGATCGCGCAGGAATTCGACGATCTCTTCAAGGTCTTCCTTGGCTTCGTCGACACCGGCCACGTCCTCGAAGGTCACGCGGCCATGCGCTTCGGTCAGAAGCTTGGCCTTGGACTTGCCAAAGCCCATGGCTCTGCCGCCGGCGCCCTGCATCTGCCGCATGAAGAAGATCCACACCGCAATGAGAAGCAGCATCGGGAACCAGGAAATCAACACCGAGAAGAACGACATCTCGCTCTCGTCAGGCTCGGCCTTGATGGTAACGCCCTTCTCTTCGAGCAGCGTCACATATTCTGAATTGTCTGGCGCGTAAGTGGTAAAGCGCTTGCCGTCGCTATAGGTGCCAGTAATCTGCTGGCCGCTGATCGTGACGTTCTTGATGTTGCCGTCGATCGCTTCGCTGCGGAACTGCGAATAAGTGATTTCCTGCGTCGTTCCCTGGCGAGACGGGCTCTGAAACAAGTTAAAGAGCGCCACCAAGAGGAGCAGGATCACGATCCACAGCGCGAAATTCCGGAAATTTTGGTTCATTCTGGCTTTCCCCGATAGCGCTTCCGGCGCCGGATCCGTGAGGGCGTTCTGTCAAACATCCCCTAGATAGGTTGCGAGGGGGTTGATGTGAAGGCACAGAAACGGAGCGCGGCCTGCAAACGCCAGCTTCCGGCAAGGCGATGAGGCCGTCCCGCGCTCAACTAATTGATATTGTGCATCTCGGCCGGTCTTGGCGGCAAGCGATTTTCCACCATCAACCGGTCGTAGAGACCACCTATATGGGGATCGCGAAGCCGGTCTTCGACAATTTGTCGAATGCTGAGATCTGTGCGGCATCCGGCCTCCGCCTTGGCGGCAAGGAGCGGCGGAACGGCGATGCAGGTGTCCTCGGCAAACAGCGCCGGCATTGTGCGCTCGAACGGATTGCCGCGCCCGCACCGCCCGAAGCCGCGAACCAGCGTTCCATCACCGGCGAGCGCATGCGGCGCGACGATATAGCGCCCGTCGAAGACCACGCCGCGTCCGGCCTGCAGGCACTGATCGGCCGGCCCCTGCCGGCCCCATTCGCGGCTGACCACCAGTTGATCTTCGCTGAAATGAAGGCAAGCGCCATGCAGCGTCACCGCAAAGACGCCTGCGAGCCCTCCCGTCACGCCCTCTGTCGCCCTCTCGTCGAGCGAAAGAAGCGCCTCTCGCGAGGGCGTCGCCACGCGTCCCGAGGCGGCCATCAACAAGCGTCGCAGCAAGGCGAGCCAGGCTTCGAAATCCATCTCCCGGCGCATCGAAAAGGGTCGCGAAATCGTGATGGCGCCGAACTCGTCGACCTTGCCGCTTTCGGCGGCCTGAAGGGCCGTGCGCTCGAACATTGTGTAAAGATGGCCTTCGCGTGCGGCGAAGGCGGAGAGCCGTTCGGCCGTCAGCCCGATCGCACAAAGCTCCGGCGCGGCAAGGCGCACACGCGCCCGCTCCTGCGCGGGGTCAGAATTCGTCGGATCATCGCAAAAAGGCAGCTCCAGCGCCTCCGCGCTCAAACGCAGGCGGGCCTTCGAGACTTGCAGAAACGGCCGCGCGATCGTCGGCCACCCCTCCCGTCTCAGCGCGGGTTCGATCCCTCTGAGCGCGCGCGGCTCTGCGGTGCGTGCCATGCGCATCAGCACCGTCTCGGCCTGATCGTCGGCGTGATGGGCCGTCAGGATGGAGCCGCAACCAGACATCGTCGCCACGTCGACCGCCGCCGCATAGCGCGCCAGCCGGGCAGCTGCCGCGATCCCGCTTTGCGGCCGCTCCGCCTCGTCCCAGCGGCGCACATGGTGCCGAAGGCGAAGCCGCGTGCACACCTCCCCCACCATCCGCGCCTCGTCGGCACTTTCCGGCCGCAGGCCGTGATCGAAGGTGAAGACCTGCGGCACCGGAGCTCCGCGACCAGCGGCAACCTCCGCCGCAAGCGCCATCAGCGCCATGGAATCCGGGCCGCCGGAGACTGCGATCAGCGCTCCCCGGTCGAGCCAGTCGCCGAGGAGCGGTTCAGCCGCAGCCGCATCGATCGCGCCCTCAGCAGCCGGCGCGTTTCGCTTCTGCTGCAACGCGGTTGGTGAGTGCGCCGGAGGCGTCCGGGTATTTGCGGCCGACTTCGTCGAAGGTGGCACAGGCAGCGTCCTTTTCGCCGAGCGCGGCAAGAGCGATGCCGAGCTTCATCAAAGCGTCGGGCGCCTTCCGGCTTTTCGGAGCGGTCTTGTAGAGCTCCAGAAACGTATTGGCCGCCGCCCGGTCCTTATTCTGCTGCAGCTGGCTCTCGCCGAGCCAGAAGCGCGCATCGTTCGCTTGAGCCTCGTTGGGGAAACGCTCCAGCCAGGCGGCAAAACTCCGCTCCGCCTCGGAATAATCGCCGGTCAGGATATAGCCATAGGCAAAATCGTAGTCCTGCCTCGGATCGCCGGACAGAGAGGCGAGCGCCGGCCCCTGCGGCTGTTCGGCGCCGCTGCCCATGTCGTCGACGGGACCGACGGCCGGGGCAGGTCCCTCCGGACCGCCGCCCGCAAGCGTCGAAAGATCGATCGGCGCACCGGCATCGAAGCCGCCCTCGCCATCCTGCGCAATGCGCGGATCATCAGGCGAGATGCCCACCGTGCCAAGATCCTGCGGCGGGGCTCCCGCCACACTGCTCGAATTGTCGGAAGGATTGACGCTGCCGCCGGTCGCACCGCCATAGGTGGCCCCACCATAAGTGTTCGAGCGCGGCCCGAATTGCTGGCCGGCATTCGGCTGGGCACCCGTCTGGCCGCCGTTCCAGCCGAAGCTCTGGTCCATCGGTGCGTCTTCACCGCCTTGCGGCGGGCCGGCGATACCGGCCTGACGGCGGGTGACCTGCAGCTCGTGCTGAAGTTGCTCCACCTCACCGGTCAGCTGGCGCACACGCTCTTCCAGCTGCTGGATATAGAGCCGCATCTGGCCGATCTCCTGCGGGCTTTGCGCCTGGGCAAGGCCCGGGAAAAGGAGAAGGCCGGCAAAAACAAAAAGAATACGTCCGCTCATGACAAGGTCGCTAGCATGACTGAGTGAGGCTCCACCACCTCCAGATCAATTCGGCCAAACTTCGACACTTGTGACAAGAACGCAAAAAAGGCGGCCGTGGCCGCCTTTTCTTAACCTCTGTGGCAGGGTTGCGACGGCGATCAGCTGCCGGCGCCGCCCACCACCGTCACTGCACGACGGTTCTGGTTCCAGCACGAAGCCGCATCGCAGACCGCGACCGGGCGCTCCTTGCCGTAGGAAATCGTCCGCATGCGGCCCGGATTGACGCCACGCGACGCGAGATAATCGCGGGTTGCCGCCGCGCGCCGGGCGCCGAGGGCGAGGTTGTATTCGCGCGTGCCGCGCTCGTCGGCGTGGCCTTCGACCGTGACGGTATAATTTGGATACTGGTTCAGCCACACCGCCTGGCGGTCGAGCGTCGCCCGTGCTTCCGGCGTCAGGGACGAGGAATCGACGATGAAGAAGACACGGTCACCGACATTGACCTGGAAGTCCTGCGGGCTGCCGGGCGTTGCCGCCCCTGCACCTGATCCAGAACCGGCAAGATCCAACGCCTTTTGCTGGTTGGCGCAACCGCCAGCCGTCAGAAGAAGGGCTGCGCCAAGCGCGGCAGCTAGAATGCGGATATTCAGGCGAAAGCTCATCGCCGCAAGCTCCTAGTGGAATCGAAAGGCTTTGATAACCCTGACAGGGTTAAGGCCTCGTGAACGATTAGGGTTAAGAAGGCGTGAACGCAGACAGAAGGGCGACGCAAAACAAAATGTCCGAGGAAGAGCGGTGGCCACCGAATGCGGCGGAAGCTTGGCGGCCGCGCACCTTTTCGGCCACAAAAGCGAAGGTTTGACGCCTCAATTGCCGATCGGCGAGGCCTTATCCGGCAACGACGACGATCTCCGGGCTCTTCGGGCCGAAGGCGCTGCGATCAAAGGAGCCGTAGAGGTTCACATCCGAAAATCCTGCCTCGGCCAGTTTCTCCTTGAGAAGATCGCACGATGTGAAGCGCACGTGATCTTCGAGGATGACTTCTTCTTCGCCGGGAAAACGCAGATGCGTGCGGTAGCCAATGATGTCGTCTTCCGCAGAGACCAGGGACAGATAGGTCTCCACGCTCGCACTGCCGATCGGACGAATGAGGCGACGGCTGCGCCCGGGCGTCCATTGCCGCCAGCCCTCGACGATCGGATTGCGGCTTTCGAAAGCGAACCGGCCGCCCGCAGAAAGCTGCTCGCGCACCGCCGTTAACGCGGCTTCGATCCCTTCATCGCTCAACAGGCACTGGAAGGTGTGTCCGGTCATCAGGACGAGATCGAACGGCGCCGCCGCGTGACGGGTGGTGGCATCGCCCTCCACCCATTCGACGCGCTCCGCCCCCGCACCGCGGCGGGCAACCGCCAGCATCGCCGGCGCCGGATCGGCCGCCGTCACCTTGTGCCCGCGTCTGGCAAGCGCACGCGCCAGGGCGCCCGTGCCGCAACCGATATCGAGGATCGCAAGCGGCTCGCGTCCGCCGCCCTGTTCGTCACCCTGCGCTTGAGGCTCTCCCTCGGGCTGCCTTTTGAGCTGCCCGGCAAGCTGAATATAGAAGCGCGTATCCTCGCCCGGCGGATTGAGCAGATCGTAAAGACCCGCCAGGCGCTCGTCGCAATATGAACTCATGGAATTTGCCTGCCCTCCGGCGCCGGGCTGCCAGCATCAATCGAGAAGCGGGCTCCACGCCGGATCGGAGGCATAATTCGGCGTCGGCACGACGCGCTCGTTGTAGCCGGTGATGTCGACGGAAAGAAGCTGCGGGCCGGCGCCGCCGGACTGGTCGCGGAAGAACATCAACACGCGGCCGTTCGGCGCCCAGGTCGGCCCTTCGTTATGGAAGCCTTCCGTTATGACCCGCTCGCCGGATCCGTCCGGAGCCATGACGCCGATGCCGAAGCGGCCGCCTTCCTGCTTGGTGAAGGCGATGAGATCGCCGCGCGGCGACCAGACGGGGGTTGCATAGCGTCCCTGCCCGAACGAGATCCGCTCCGCCGGGCCGCCATTCGCCCCCATCACATAAAGCTGCTGCGTGCCGCCACGATCGGATTCAAAGACGATGCGCTGTCCGTCCGGCGAAAACGACGGCGCCGTATCGATCGACGGCGAATCGGTCAGCCGCGTCATCTGCCGGTTTCTGAGATCGAGCAGATAGATGTTGGAATTGCCGCCCTGGGCGAGCGACAGAACCACCTTCTGACCGTCCGGAGAAAACCGCGGCGAGAAGGTCATATTGGAGAAATTGCCGATCTTCTCCCGCTGCCCGTTCTCCGTGTTGAGGAGAAACACCTGCCACTGATCGCCCGAAAGAGCCGCATAGGTGATTTCCTGGCGCGTGGGCGAAAAGCGCGGCGTCAGCACGAGATCGCTGCCGTCGGTCAGATAGCGCACATTGGCGCCGTCCTGGTCCATGAGCGCCAGCCGCTTGATGCGCTGTTCCTTTGAACCGGATTCGTCGACGAAGACGATGCGGGTGTCGAAATAGCCCTTCTCGCCGGTCAGGCGCTCATAGATCGCATCGGCGATGATATGCGCCACCCGCCGCCAATTGTCGGGGCTCGCCACGAATTGCTGGCCCGTCAGCTGCCGGCCGGCAAAAATATCCCAGAGGCGAAATTCCGCCTGCACGCGTCCGTCCGCAGTCGCCTCGACCCGCCCGGACACGAGCGCCTGCGCGTTGAGCGGACGCCAATTGGCGAAATCGGGCGTCACGTCCGGCGGGATCGTCGGCTGGATGAAGGCGGCCGGATCGACCGGGGCGAACAGCCCCGAATTCTTCAAATCCGCGGTGATGACGTCGGATATCTGCTGGCTGAGCTGGTCGGGCTGGCCGCCTGTCCCGACGAAAGTCGGAATGGCGATCGGCATCGGCTGGATCGTGCCGCGCGTGATGTCGACGCGCAGCTGCGCCGATGCGCTGCCAATAAGAGCGCCAACCAGCGCGAACTGGGCGAGCGCTGCGGCGATGGCGAAGGGGAAAGCCCGACTTCTCAAGCGGTCGGTAAAGGACATGGGCGTGAAGCTCCGTCAAATCTCATCCGCCGAGCATTTCGCTCGGGTCGAAGGTGAATTCGATATCCCGCCACAAGGAGTATTTCTCTGGCGGTAGTATGTCGTAAGGGGCGCATTCGTGAACGGCGCGGATGGCGCTCTCCATCGCGACCCGGGAAAGCTCGTCGAAACCGCCGCCGACCGGACGGGGCGGTGCAGCAAGCGTTCCGTCCGGCTGCAGGCTGATGGCGACCGTCACCCGGAGCCCACCCGCCTGACGCACGCCGATGGGCGGGTTCCAGCACTGATAAAGCCGCGCTTTCAGCGCCTCGATCTCGCTTTGCGTCATCGCCGCCTCGGCCTTCCCCTCGCGCGCGCCGAACGTCTGGGGATCGGGTGACGGATCAGGGTCACCGCCCCCCGTCGGATCGCGCTTGTCGAGAAGAGCGGCAATGTCGTCGGGCCGGAAATCCCGCTTCGGTTCGGGCTTTTGCGTCACCTTCGGCTTCTCCGGGACGGGCTTTTCCGGTGCGGGTTTTGTCTCTGCCGGCTTCGGCGGTTTGATGTCCTTGGGCGGCGTCGGGCGCATCTTCGGCAGGGTGTCGAGCGCAGGCGCCGCCTCTTGCGGCGTCGCTTCCGGCGCCTTCTCCGGCTGCGCATCGGGAAGTGGAGCAGGATCCGGCTCGGGCTCTGGTTCCGGCGGCACCGAGGCGACCTTGGTCTCTTCCGGTTTCGGCTTTTCCTCAACCTTTGGCGTCGGTCGTGGCGTCGGTTCTTTGACGGCCTCGATCGGCTTCGGCGCCGGCTTTTCCGCCGGCTTCGGGTCCGGCCGATCGGCCTTGGCCTGGGGCTTGGGTTGAGGCTTTTCGTCGGGCTTCGGCTTCGCCGTCTTGGAGCCGGCGAGAAGATCGGTCACTTCGGAAATCGGCACGAGATCGACAGGCAAGGCTTCCGTGTGATCCACGCTGAAAGGCTTCGCGTCCGGAAACGCGAAGAGCCCGAGCGAGATCAGCGCCAGGTGAGCCGCAAGTGAGACGCCGAGGCCGACACGCATTCCTTACCCATCAGTCTCTTGCAGGGTGACGAGACCGATCCTGCGATAGCCGGCCGCATTGAGACGGCCCATCACCCGCATGATCGTGCCGTAATCGGCATTGCGATCGCCGCGCACGAAGATGCGCTCGTTGAGCCCGTTCTTGGCGAGCGCCTGCAGCGTCGCCACGAGCTTATCGGACGACACCTCCTGCTCCTGCAGATAGATCGATCCATCGGCATTGACCGACACCGTCAAGGGCTCCGTGTCGGCATCCATCGCCTTCGCCTGCGTTTCCGGCAGGTCGATCGGCACGCCGACGGTGAGAAGCGGCGCCGCCACCATGAAGATGATCAACAACACCAGCATGACGTCGACGAACGGCGTGACGTTGATCTCCGCCACCAGCGCATGGCGGCGGCGCAGACGATGGCGGCTGCTGCCGCCCCTGCTCGGTGCGATCATCCCGGCGCCCATCAGGCCGCTCTCCGCTCGTCGATCTGGCGCGACAGGATCGCCGCGAATTCGTCGGCAAAACCTTCCATGCGGGTGGCGAGCCGGGAAACCTGGCTGGCGAACTTATTGTAGAACATGACCGCCGGAATGGCGGCGAACAGGCCGAAGGCCGTCGCAAGAAGCGCTTCGGCGATGCCGGGCGCCACGACGGCGAGATTGGTGTTCTTGGAGGCCGCGATCGCCTGAAACGAGGTCATGATGCCCCACACCGTGCCGAAAAGCCCGATGAACGGGCCGGCCGAGCCGACGGTCGCGAGCACCAGGAGCCGCCGTTCGAGCCGGTCGACCTCACGTGCGATCGTGACATCCATCACCCGGTCGATGCGCTGCCCGAGGCCGGCGAGCGATTTCGCTCCCCCCTCATAGGTGCGCTTCCACTCTTTCATCGCGGCGACGAAGAGAGCCGCCATGCCGTGCGCTTCGCGCGCCGACACCTGGTTATAGAGCTGTTCGAGGGACTGTCCCGACCAGAACGTATCCTCGAACTTGTCGAGCTGACCCTTCATCCGGCGGTAAAGCAGCGTCTTGTCGATGATGATCGCCCAGCACCACACGGAAGCTCCGAGCAGGCCGAGCATGACGATCTTCACGACGATATGCGCCTGCCAGAATAGAGATAGCAGGGAAAAGCCACCCGCCGGATCGGCGAGCGCTGTCTGGGCAACTTGATCCATGGAATGAGATCGCTCTTTTTCGATCTTGGCGGCTCTTGACCGCCGAATGTGACAAAAGCACGGCCTGAGAGAGCCTGCCCCGATGAAACCAGTCTAAAGGATGAGAGATCATCACGGTTAACGAACCGTTAGGAGCGGGTCCTCATAGCATACTTTTCTTGTCCACCATAAACGATTGGAACCGTTGGAGTCGGAAGGCGTTTGGAATTCGAAACAGCAGGCCCTTGAGGCCAAGAGGAATCCCATGTCGCGCTTCGATGCCCGCCTTGATCAGACTGCAGATCGGCCGACCGAGACCGACTCGCGCTTCACCGACACCTTGGTCGTTTCTGCACTCGGCCTCTCCGTCTTCCTGGTCGCTCTCGGAGGACTGGCCGCGTAAATTTTTACGGGCTTTGTTTGAAAGAGGCGCTCAAGGCCTCTCGCACTTTCCCCGGCAGGCGCGCCGGACGCCCTTCCGCGGTCAGAAGCGCCGCTTCCACGACAGCCTTGACAAGAATGGCGTCGCCTGAGCGCAGCTCCTGCGCCAGCGTGACCCGCGCCCCGCCCACTTTCTCAGGCCGGGTGAGGACGGTCACGATATCGTCAATGCGCGCCGGTTTTTCGAACTCGATGGTCATCCGCCGCACGGCAAAGGCAAGCCCGTCCGTGGCGAGCTCATGATGATGCACGCCGAGAAGGCGGAGAAAATCCGAGCGGCCTCTCTCCAGAAAATGCAGATAGCGGGCGTGATAGACGAGGCCCGAAAAATCCGTGTCTTCGAAATAGACCCGTTGATGGAGGATATGCCCCTCCGCCGTCAGCCGGCCGGAAAGCTCGGCGGGAACGTCAAGCATCGTCGTCACTCAAAAAAAGCCCCATCTGCGCGGCCCGGTCCTGCGTCGGCACGGCAAGGCCCAGATGCTGGAAAGCTCTTGGCGTCAGCAGGCGTCCCCGCGGCGTTCTTTGGATAAACCCCTGCTGGATCAGATAGGGCTCGACGATGTCTTCGATGGCATCGCGCGGCTCCGATAAGGCTGCCGAAATCGTTTCGATCCCGACCGGGCCGCCGCCGAAATTCTCTGCAATCATGACGAGATAGCGTCGATCGAGGAGATCGAGCCCGCGCGCGTCGACCTCGAGTGCCAGAAGCGCCTTGTCGGCGAGAGAGCGTTCGATCCGCTCCGCCCCGTCGACGGCCGCAAAATCGCGCACGCGCCGCAGAAGCCGCCCAGCGACACGCGGTGTGCCGCGCGCCCGCCGCGCAATCTCGCTCGCCCCTTCATCGGAAATCGGCGCGCCCAGAATGCGTGCGCCCCGCCGCACGATCTTTTCAAGCTCCGCCTCGGTGTAGAAATCGAGCCGCACGGGAATGCCGAAGCGGTCGCGGAGCGGCGTCGTCAAAAGCCCGAGCCGCGTGGTCGCGCCGATCAGAGTGAAGGGCGCGAGATCGATCTTCACCGAACGCGCCGCCGGCCCCTCACCGATGATGAGGTCGAGCTCGAAATCTTCCATCGCCGGATAGAGGATTTCTTCCACCGCCGGATTGAGGCGATGGATCTCGTCGATGAAGAGCACGTCGCGCTCGTCGAGATTGGTGAGAAGGGCTGCGAGATCGCCCGCTTTGGCGATGACCGGGCCCGACGTGGAGCGGAAATTGACGCCAAGCTCGCGCGCCACGATCTGGGCGAGCGTCGTCTTGCCGAGACCCGGAGGCCCGACGAAGAGCACATGGTCGAGCGCCTCCGAGCGCGACCGCGCCGCCTCGATGAAAACCTTGAGGTTGCCGCGCGCCTTCTCCTGGCCGACGAAATCGGCAAGCCGCTCCGGCCGGAACGAGGCGTCGGGATCGCTGTCTTCGACGCGCGCATCGGCGCTGACGAGACGATCTGTGCTCACTGGCTGAGCTCCTTCAGGCCGAGCCTGATCAATTTCGCGGTTTCAGCCCCCTCGCCCGCATCACGCATCGCCTTGGCGATCGCGGCCGAAGCCTGCGCCTGGGCATAGCCGAGATTGACGAGCGCCGAAACCGCATCGGCGATCGGCTGCGGCGCAACCTGATCGCCGAGATCGGATTGCAGGCGCGACAGCGACGGATCCCCGCCGATGCCGCCGCCGAGTGCCGGCGCCTTGTCCTTGAGCTCCGAACAGATGCGCCCGGCGAGCTTCGGCCCGACGCCGGGCGAGCGCGCGATCATCGCCTTGTCCTGCAGCGCGATCGCGGAGGAAAGATCGGCCGGCCGCAACGTGCCGAGCACGCCGAGTGCCATCCGCGTGCCCACCCCCTGCACCGAATTCAACAGCCGGAACCATTCGCGCTCCACATCCGAGGCGAAACCGAAAAGCCGGATCTGGTCCTCGCGCACATACGTCTCGATCGAAAGTGTCGCCGCCTCACCGGGAGACGGCAGCGCCTGCAGCGTCTGCGTCGAGCAATGCACGACATAGCCGACGCCGCCGACATCGACGATGACCCAATCGGGTCCGTAGGAATCGATGCGCCCTTTGAGTTTGCCAATCATGGATGGGTGTCCGGCGAGATGATCTCGATCGTTGGGAAATAACCGCGATAATAGCCGCGGTCGCGCGTAAGAAGCCGGTAGCCTCGGACCGAAGCATGCGCACCGATATAAAAATCTGGAAGAGGCCGTGTCCGTTCGCCGCCTTTTCCCCGATAGGTCCTGTAAACCAAACCGGCCATGAAAGCGGCATCCCAGGGGAGTTCTTCCTTGCGGATGCTGGCATGCATCAGCATCGCCTCGAGCTCCTCCCGCCGTGCATATCCGCTGGCGAGCTCCGAATAGACCACCGGATTGACGACAAGCTCACCTCGGTTGGCTGCATCGCGCAGCGCCATCGAAGACCATCCAAACCAGACTTGGTTCGCCTCCGAAATATCGAGAAGGACATTCGTATCGACGAGCGTGTCACGCATCGCCGCGCATGAGCCGCATGATCTCGTCGGTCGAGAGCCCACGATTGACCGTCCTGGTGCCAACGATCGCTTCTACAGCGCGGTCGCCGCGCGTTTTGCCCGGTCTCTCCTCAGCATCTGCTCTGCTCAGAGTAACTCTGCCTTCCTCAAAGCTGAAGCGAACCTCACTGCCCGGTCGCAAGCCGGCGAGATCACGTAAGTGCTTGGGCACGGTAACCTGCCCCTTCGAGGTCATGCGCATCGGTGCCACCCTTGTAATGCTACTCAGGTAAGAAATAGAACATTACAGAAACGCCGGCAAGGCGACGAGGCGCATTCTCCTGGGCTTCACCCCCGGCCGCGCACCAAACGCATGAGCTCGTCCGACGAAAGGTGTTCGTTCGCGGTGCGCGAGCCTTTGGCGGCCTCGATCCCCCGACCGCCACGCCGGCTCTTGGCCCCGGCCTCAGAGGTCGTCTCCGCCTGGGCCACGACGCTGCCGCGGTGGTGCGCGTGGCAGATGGCGATGGCAAGCGCGTCGGCCGCATCGTCGCTGTCGAAGGTCGCCTTCGGCATCAGGATCGACACCATCGTGCGGATCTGCCCCTTCTGCGCATGGCCGGCACCGACGACTGACTTCTTCACCATGTTGGGGGCGTATTCCGCCACTTTGAGCCCCGCCTTCGCCGGCGCCAGAAGCGCGATACCGCGCGCCTGGCCGAGTTTCAAAGTGGCACCCGCATCGCGGTTGACGAAGGTGTGTTCCACGGCCGCTTCGCCCGGACCGTGCTTGGAAATCACCGCCACGAGCCCGTCATAGAGCGCCGCCAGCCGGTCGCACAGCGCACCCCCATCGTCGGAGCGCACCGTGCCGGACGCGACGAAGGCGAGCCGTGTCCCGGACATATCGACGACGCCCCAGCCGGTGCGGCGCAGCCCGGGATCGATGCCGATGATGCGAATCGTCTGCTTCATCGGCCGATCATAGCGAATACCGGGAGGAACGGCGCAGCTTACGAATCCTCGGTCGAAACCGTGAAATTGAGCGGCAGCCGCCCGCCGTCGACATAGACCGTCTGCCCAGTCATATAGCTTGCATCGTCGGAGGCGAGGAAAGCGGCGACTGCGGCCACCTCGCTCGGCTCGCCGATACGACGCAGCGGCGTGCGCGTCAAAATGCGCTGGCGCGCTTCGGCATCGTCGGCCACATGCCCCAGCATGTCGGTCATGATGGAGCCCGGCCCGATCGCGTTGACGCGGATCCCGTGCGGCGCAAGCGCGAGCGCCATCACCTTGGTGAGCTGATTCACGCCCCCCTTGGACACCGTATAGGGAACCTGGTCGGGGATCGCGACGACGGCATTGACCGAGCTCATATGGATGATGACGCCCGGATCGCCGCCCGCTTCGATCTGTTTCACCATCCGCTTGGCGACAGCCTGGCCGACGAGAAACGCCCCCTTGAGATTGACGTTGAGGACGCGGTCGAACTCCTCCTCCGTCAGCGCCAGGAAATCCGCCTTGAGCGCGATCGCCGCACAGGAGACGAGGACGTCGATGTCTCCATAGGCGTCGACCGTCGTCGCCAGGAGATTGCGCACCGACAGTTTTTCCGCGACGTCGCAATGCACGAAGCGCACAGGCCCGAGGTCGCCGAGCGCCTCCACCGAAGCGCTGCCCGCATCGTCGTCGATATCGGCGAGGACCACCCGCGCGCCCTCAGACAGGAAGCGCTTGGCGACGGCACGCCCAATTCCCTTCGCTCCACCGGTCACGATGGCGACCTTGTTTTCCAGCGACATTGGCATCTTCCCCATTGGCCAGCCCGGCGCCCCGGTTCGGGGCCCTGCGCTTCGGCCGCGGCCGAGTCACCTCAGCCGTTTCCGATAAAGCCGGGATAAAGCGTCATGCCGCCATCGGCAAACAGACAATGGCCGTGCACATAATCGGCGGCGTCCGAGACGAGCCAGACGACGGCCTGCGCGATATCCTCCGGGTCGCCGATCCGGCCATAGGGAATGAGGCTGCGGATCGCGTCTGCGTTCTCGGCGCGCTCATCGGCGTTGATGTCGGTGGCGATCGCGCCGGGCGCGACGGAGTTCACCCGGATTTTCTCATGCCCCACCTCCTGCGCGAGCGATTGCATGAGAAGCGAAACACCGCCCTTGGAGGCCGCATAATTGACCCGCCCGGCCCAGGGGATGCGCTGATGGACGGAGGAATCGAAGACGATCTTGCCGAGCGCCGGGCTCACCCCTTCGCGCAGCCCCTTCTTGCGGAAGCGTTTGACCGCCTCGCGGGAGACCAGAAAGGCGCCGGTGAGATTGGTGGAAATGACCGCCTCCCAATCGTCGAGCGACATCTCTGCGAAGGCGCTGTCGCGCTGGATGCCGGCATTGGAGAAGACGATATCGACCGGACCGAGCTCCGCTTCGCAGCAATCGAAAAGCTTGTTGACATCGCTCTCGCGGCCGACATCGCCGCGGATGATGACGCCCCGGCTTCCCGCTCGCTCGACGGCGGAGAGGGTCTTTTCTGCCCCTTCCTCGTCGGAATGGAAGTTGATGACGACATCGGCACCTGCCTTCGCCAACCCCGCCGCAACGGCCGCCCCGATGCCCGAGCTTGCCCCGGTCACGATGGCGTTCTGGCCTTCCAGGCTTAGTCCGTTCTGAGCTGCCACTGAGCCCCTCCTGATCGTGAATGCGTGGAAGGACGCAAGCGGTGTCGGCCGAGCGGCCCGTCGCGAAGGCTGATCACCTCATGAGAAGCCGCCGGCATCCCGCACCGTCCCGCGTCCCGTTGGAAAATCTCTCCGTCGAACGTCTCCCGATGGGAGCGTTGCGTTGAGATTTCCCCCTTGGGTGGCGAACGTCAGGCCGCGAACCGGGTTCCCTCATCGCCGTCGAGCGCCCGCTCCAGCCAGTGGGCCGCTGAAATCAGCGACAGATGCGTGAGCGCCTGCGGGAAATTTCCGAGATGCGTCCCGGACGGGCTGAGCTCTTCCGCATAGAGGCCGACATGATTGGCGTAGGAGAGCAGCTTTTCGAACATGAGCCGCGCCCGCGGCAGATCGCCCGTCCGTGCCAGCGCCTCCACATACCAGAAGGCGCAGGTGGTGAAGGCGCCTTCGCGCCCGGAAAGCCCGTCGACGTCTTCGGCCCCCTCCGCCTCGTCGTCGTAGCGCAGGACGAGGCAATCCTTGACGAGGCGCTGCTCCACGGCGCGCATCGTCCTCAGCCAATAGCGGTCGCGGGGATTGATGAAGCGGACGAGCGGCATCAAGAGCACGGAGGCGTCCACGGTCTTGGAGCCCTTATACTGCACGAAGGCACCGATTTCCTCGTCCCAGAACTCCTCCATGATGGAGCGATAGATGGTGTCGCGCTCCGCCCGCCAGGCTTCCACCGGCCCCGCCAGAGAATATTTCACCGCCATGCGGGCCGCGCGGTCGAAGGCCACCCATGACATCAGCCGCGAAGACAGAAATTCCCGCCTCGGTCCACGCACCTCCCAGATGCCCTCATCCGGCCGGCGCCAGTTCTCCTTGAGCCAGTCGAGCATCTTGACGATTTCCCGCCAGGCGCGGACCGACGGCTGGCCGAGCGATTTCGCCGCGACATAGATCGTGTCGAGAAGCTCGCCATAGATATCGAGCTGCAATTGCTCGTAGGCGGCGTTGCCGATCCGCACGGGCTGCGAGTTCTGCCAGCCCTCCAGATGGTCGAGCGAGACCTCTTTGAGATCGTGCCGCCCGTCCATGGCGTACATGATCTGCATCTCGCCATCGTCGCGTCCCTCGGTCAGGCCGAGGAGGAAGGTCGTGAACTGATGCGCTTCCTCGTAGCGGCCGAGACGGGTGAAGGCGTAGACGGAAAACGCCGCATCCCGCACCCAGCAATAGCGGTAATCCCAGTTGCGGCTGTGGCCGGGCACTTCCGGCAGCCCGAAGGTCGCCGCCGCCGCGATCGAGCCGTGCTTCTGCGAGGTCAGAAGTTTCAGGACGAGCCCGGAGCGCACCACGACATCGCGCCAGCGCGACGGGTAACGGCCGTTCGCCACCCAATTGTGCCAGAAATCGCTCGTCTCGACGAAACTCCTGGAAACGTAGCCGGCGTCGATCGGCGGAGCATCTGCGCGGCCGGGACAGAGCACGACGAAGGCATGCTCGCCCTCTTTCAGGCGGAACCGCGCCTCTGCCGTGCCTTCCGATATGCCGAGCTCGACACGGCTATAGAGGAAGAGCTGCCTTTCCCCGTCGGAGAATTTGACCCCGTACGGGATCGCCTCCGCGCTCGTCGTACCGCGTCCGTAATCGAAGCGCGGCGCGCAGGAGAGCGTAAAATCGACATCGCCCTGGATCGCCTTCGCCCGCCGCACGATCCGCCCCGACCCGTCGAGAGGCATGAAGTCGGAAACCTCCGCCACGCTCTCGTCGCCCTGAAAGCGGGTGATGAGGATATTGGTGTCCGGCAGATAGAGCTGGCGCGAGCGCAGCCCGTCGCCGGCCGCATGCAGCTTGAAATGCCCGCCCTTCTCCCGATCGAGGAGCGAGGCGAAAACGGTGGGCGAATCGAAATTCGGATAGCAGAAGAAATCGATCGTGCCGTCGAGGGCGACGAGCGCCGCCGTCTGCATGTCGCCGATGATGGCGTGATCTTCGATCGGCGTGAAGGTTTTGTCTGTCATGGGGGATGATACGCGAAGGTCGAGGAGCCGGCTTACTAGCCTAGCGCTCGTCCTCTCGCCGTCCAGGGCAGACATCCAGGGCAGACATCGAGGGTAGACGGGCCTTCTCCGCCCGAGTGGTTGAAGACGGCCTTTCTGTTCAACCGAAAGCCGGTTGGCTTTCATCGCTCTTGCCATGTACTCCCCGGCTTCTGGTGGTGAAACATGCAACGCGCGAATCGAACACGTCCCCAACACGAAGTGCCGGCCGCCATCTCCGGCGGCAGCGACCTGTCATGGCTTGGCCATGCCGGCGCGACCGCCGTCTTGGCCCTGCCGCTGATCGGCGCACAGCTCGCGCAGATTACGATGAACGTCACCGACACGGTCATGATCGGCTGGCTGGGTGCGCGCGAGCTCGCCGCGGCGGTGCTTGCCACCCAGAGCTTCTTCCTCTGCTTCATGTTCGGCGTCGGCTTCGCCCAGGCCGCGCTGCCGCTCGCCGCCAATGCGGAAGGCCGGGGTGACGCGCGCGGCGTGCGCCGCTCGATCCGCATGAGCCTGTGGGTGTTGTGGCTCTACGGCGCGGCGATGATGATCCCGCTCTGGGAGATCGAGGCGATCCTCGTCGCCTTCGGTCAGGAGCCAGATCTCGCCGCGATGGCGGCCGATTACATGCATGTGGCGCAGTGGTCGATGTTTCCGGGCCTGCTGATCATGGGCCTGCGCTCCTATCTGACGGTGGTGGGGCGCGCCTATCTGGTGCTCGCTGTCATCGTCGTCGGCGCGCTCACCAACGCGCTGTTGAACTACGTCCTGATCTTTGGCCATCTCGGCGCCCCCGCGCTCGGCCTCGTAGGCGCGGCGATCGCGACCTTGGGGTCTAATCTCCTGATGGCGGGTCTGCTCGCGGCCTATTCGGCACGAGCGGCAGCGTTGCGCCGCTACGAGCTCTATGTCCGGTTCTGGCGTCCCGACTGGCACGGCTTTCGCGAGATCGTGCGGCTGGGCTGGCCGATCGGCGCGACAATCATCGCCGAGGTCGGCCTCTTCACCGCCTCCTCCGTGATGATCGGCTGGCTCGGCGCCGTGCCGCTCGCCGCCCACGGCATCGCGCTGCAAATCTCATCGATCACCTTCATGATTCCGCTCGGACTGGCGAGCGCGGCCACGGTGCGCGTCGGCCTGGCGGTCGGGCGCGGCGACAGGGTCGGCCTCGGGCGTGCCGGCACCGTTGCGCTGATGATGGGCGCGGCCATCGCGGTCGGCGCCGCAATCACCTTCCGCTTGCTGCCGGAGGAGCTGATCGGGCTTTATCTCGACCCCGCCAACATCAATGCCGACGAGGTGCTGGCCTATGCGGTGCCGCTGCTCCTGGTGGCGGGGGTTTTCCAGATCGTCGATTCGCTGCAGGCGGTGGCTGCCGGCATCCTGCGCGGCCTCAAGGACACGCGGATGCCGATGATCATCGCCATCGTCAGCTACTGGGTGATCGGCACGCCGACTGCCTACGTCCTCGGCTTCGTCCTGGACTGGGGCGGCGTCGGGGTCTGGTGGGGCCTGGCTTCGGGCCTTGCGGCCGCAGCCGTGCTTCTGACGACGCGCTATGTGCGCCGCGAGCACCACGGCCTCGTCCATTCCGATCCGGCGTAACAAGGCGCACGGCACGGCAGACAAAAAAAGCGGCCGCTCGAAAGCGACCGCATCACCGTCATTCAAGCGAACCTATCAAGGCCGCCAGCGAAACCCTGGCGGCCCGAAAAGGCCTCAGCTCGCCCGCATCTGGTCGACGTGCTCCACGACGCCCTTGATCTCGTCGAGAATGCCCGGATCGTCGATCGTCGCCGGCATACGGAAATCCTCGTGATCGACGATGTGGCGCATCGTGGCACGCAGGATCTTGCCCGAGCGCGTCTTCGGCAGGCGATGCACGACATGCACCGTCTTGAAGGCGGCCACCGGTCCGATCTCCTCGCGCACCAGACGGATGCACTCCTTCTGGATCTCCAGCGGATCGCGGTCGCGGCCGGATTTCAAGACGACGAAGCCCATCGGCATCTGGCCCTTGAGCGCATCGGCGGCACCGATGACGGCGCATTCGGCCACGTCCGGATGGTTGGAGAGCACCTCCTCCATCGCGCCCGTCGACAGGCGATGGCCGGCGACATTGATGATGTCGTCGGTGCGCGACATGACGTAGACATAGCCTTCGTCGTCGAGCATGCCGGCATCGGCCGTTTTGTAGTAGCCCGGAAACTCCATCAGATAGCTTTCCCGGAACCGCTCGTCGGCATTCCACAAGGTCGGCAGACAGGCCGGCGGCAGCGGCAGTTTGACGACGATGTTGCCGAGCGTGTTGGCTGCGACCGGATGGCCGGCATCGTCGAGGATCTCGATCTTGTAGCCCGGCATGGCGACCGTGGGCGAGCCGTACTTGACCGGCAACAGGCCGAGCCCCGCCGGATTGGCGGCGATCGCCCAGGCCGTTTCCGTCTGCCACCAATGGTCGATCACCGGCACGCCGAGCTGGTCCTGCGCCCAGCGGATCGTATCGGGATCGGCGCGCTCACCGGCCAAAAACAAGGTGCGCATCTGGCTGAGATCGTAGCGGCCGACATGCTCGCCCTGCGGATCTTCCTTCTTGATCGCGCGGAAGGCCGTCGGCGCCGTGAAGAGGGCAGACACCTTGTGCTCCTCGATGACGCGCCAGAAGACGCCGGCGTCGGGGGTGCCGACCGGCTTCCCCTCGAAGACGATCGTCGTGCAGCCGTGCAGAAGCGGCGCATAGACGATGTAGGAATGGCCGACGACCCAACCGACATCGGACGCGGCCCAGAAAACCTCGCCCGGATCGATGTCGTAGATCGCCTTCATCGACCATTTGAGCGCCACCATGTGCCCGCCATTGTCGCGCACGACGCCCTTGGGCCGTCCGGTCGTGCCGGAGGTGTAGAGGATGTAGAGCGGGTCGGTCGCCGCAACCGGCACCGGCGGCACTTTGGTGCCGGCATTCTTGGCCGCCTCGACGAGCGCCAGGTAATCGTAGTCGCGCCCCTCCGTCAGCTCGCACGGCCCCTGCTCGCGCTGCACGATCAGGCAGAATTCCGGCTGATGGCGGGCGACGTCGAGGGCCTGATCGAGAAGCGGCTTGTATTTCACCACCCGATTCGGCTCGATGCCGCAGGAAGCGGAGATGATCGCCTTCGGCTCGCAATCGTTGACGCGCGTCGCAAGCTCGTTTGCCGCAAAGCCGCCGAAGACCACCGAGTGCACGGCGCCGAGCCTGGCGCAGGCGAGCATGGCAAAGAGCGCCTCGGGCACCATCGGCATGTAGACGATGACGCGGTCGCCCTTCTCGACGCCCTTCTCGCGCAACACTGCGGCCAGAGCCTCCACCTCGGAGAGGAGCTCCTGATAGGTGATCGTGCGCTTCGCACCGGTAATGGGGCTGTCGTAGATGATCGCCGGCTGGCCCGGACGGCCGCGCTCCACATGCCGGTCGACGCAATTGTAACAGGTGTTGGTTTCTGCGCCGGCAAACCAGCGCCCATACATGCCCATTTCGGGATCGAAGATCTTATCGGCCGGCTTCGACCAGTCGATCTCTTCGCCGGCTTTCGCCCAGAAGGCTTCCGGATCGTCTTCCCAGGACTTGTAAACCTCGTGATAACGGCTTGTCATATGTGTTTCCTCCCCGACGATTGGTACATTCAGCAGGCTCGGCCGGCAATCACCTCCTGGTAGCTTCGACTTCGCCGCACCGTCCCCTCCCGATCGCGTTTCATTCAGCGAACGACGAAGACGGAAACCTCGCTGTGCGCCGCGAGATAGCCGGCCCGCGAGGAGAAGACGTGCTCGGCAAAACCGGGCACATGCGAAGACATGACGACGAGATCGGCGCCCGTCTCGTGAACCTGCTCGCTCAACGTCTGGTCTAAATCTCGCGTCGGATCGTGGCTCGTCACCGCCTTGGCCTCAAATGTAACGCCGTGCTTATCGCTCTGCCGGGCTGCGAATTCATTAAGTCTTTCGGCGAACTCGGCCGGATTATGTGAAAGAGAGCTGGGAAGGACCGCCGAGACCCCGACGAGGACGAGGCGCGAACCGTGTTGTTTGGCAAGGCCTGCAGCCGCCTCCAGGGCTCTCTCGAGCTTGTCCGCATGGGCAAGATCCGCGGGCACGAGAATGGTTCGAAACATCTAAGCCTCCCTGGTCGTGCTTGTCCGTAAGCCTAGGTCACGAGTGCCGGAAGAAAACGCGTCTCGCGTCGGTTCTGACGGGTGCTGCCCGATCGCGCCGGCGCGGCATGATGCCCCGCCTTCCGCCACACGTGCAAACCTTGCGATGTCACACCCCCTGATTGCGTTCGGGGTTCTTTGGAGGATATCGAAACCCGTCTGTCAGGTTTCGTTTGCCGAGCCTCCAGGGGCTCCCTATATCTCGCCTTCGCGCGGCTGCCCGGTTCGACAGGAGTCACATTCCCCGGGGCCTTATCGATCTCGAAGGGAGCTGTCCCTGGTCTCGCCCGTGGGCTTGACCAAAACGGCGCCCACCTACTTTGTAGGTTTCCCGGGATCGTACACTCCACCGGCCATGGCGGCCGCGCTCTCAACCCCCGTCATCGTCGATTTTCCTCATGGACGTCTCCTCAGCCAAGGCCAAGCTTCGCACGCAGGCATTGCTGCGGCGCGCAGCCCTCGGCGAGAGCGAGCGGCGCCTGCGCTCCGCCCACGCTGTCCGCCACATCGAAAAGCTCCTGCGCCCTGGCGAGACCGTGGCGCTCTTCTGGCCGATCCGCGACGAGATCGATCCGCGCCCGCTCTTGCCGCTGATCGCCGCACAGGGCGGCACAGCGGCGTTGCCGGCAATCGTCGAGAACCGCCTCGTCTTCCGCCATTTTCTCGATGAAGAAGGCCTCGAGGCCGGCACTTTCGGCACGAGGCACCCCTCGCCCCATCACGGCGAAGCGACGCCCGATCTGATCGTGGCGCCGCTCGCCGCCTTCGATCGCGCCGGCGGGCGGATCGGTTATGGCCGCGGCTATTACGACACCGCCGTGGCGGAGCTGCGGGCGCGCGAGCACGCCCCGCGTCTTGTGGGGCTCGCCTTCTCGTGTCAGGAGGTCGATATTGTTCCCATGGAAGACCACGATATCCCCCTGCCCCTCATCGCCACCGAGGACGAACTCATCGACACCACCGCCAAGCCCACGGAGGCCCTGTGAGGATTCTCTTTCTCGGTGACGTTATCGGCCGCTCTGGCCGCAAGGCAGTCAGACATCACCTCCCCTCCATGGTCGAGCGCTGGAAGCTCGATTTCGTCGTCGTCAACGGCGAGAACTCCGCCGGCGGTTTCGGCATCACCGAGAAGATTTTCCAGGAGCTCCTCGACGCCGGCGCCGATTGCATCACCACGGGCAACCACGCCTTCGATCAGAAGGAGGCGCTCGTCTTTGCCGAACGTCAGGAACGCTTTCTGCGTCCGATCAACTATCCGCCGCAGACGCCCGGCCGCGGCGCCAACATTTATACGGCCCGTTCCGGCGCGCGCGTCCTCGTCATCAACGTCATGGGCCAGCTCTTCATGACCGCCCTCGATGACCCGATCGCAGCCGTGGAGCGGGAAATCGCGGCGATGCCGCTCGGACGCGACTGCGACGCCATCATCGTCGATTTCCATGCCGAGGCGACGAGTGAAAAGCAGGTCATGGCGGCTTTCCTCGACGGCCGCGCGAGCCTCGTCGTCGGCACGCACACCCATGTACCGACCGCCGATTACCGCATTCAGCCGGGCGGCACGGCCATGATGACCGACATCGGCATGTGCGGCGATTATGATTCCATCATCGGCATGCAGAAAGACGAACCTCTGCACCGCGCTGTGACGAAAATCTCTTCCGGGCGTCTAGGGCCCGCAATGGAAGAAGCGACCTTGTCGGGGATCGCCGTCGACGTCGATGATACGACCGGGCTGGCGAAGAAGGTCGCGGCCGTGAGGCTCGGACCGCATCTGGAAAGATCCGTCCCGACCTTCTGGACCGACGAGGACTGAGCGGACCGTTCGCCACCCTGACGGTCGCCATCCTGACGGTCGCCACCTGGAAGGTCATCGAGAGAAAGGCGCGAGAGATGGTGGACCTGCCTTTGCACGGGCGCTGCTTTTGCGGCGCCATCCGCTTCGAGGCGAAAAGCGAACCTCTTCAGGTCTCCTGGTGCCATTGCCGCGATTGCCGGCGGCAGACGGGAGCGCCCGCCGTCGTCTGGGCCGGGTTTCCGAGCGATCTCGTCACCTGGCACGGCACGCCGAAAGACCGGCAATCCTCTCCGGGCGTCACCCGCTCCTTCTGCGCCGATTGCGGCACGCCCTTGACCTATATGGATTCCCGCCTGCCCGGCGAGATCTACATCCATGCCGGACTTTTCGACGAGGCGGACCGCCTGTCGCCGGACCGCCACGCCTATGTGACGGCGAAACTCTTCTGGCTGCATCTCGACGACACTTTGGCGAAATACGACGACGACACGCGCCACCGCCCGGACGCACCCCACAGCTGACGCCCCCTCCTCGGCAATTCCGCGTCTGAGCCGGCCGCCGTTGCAATCGCCACGCCGGCGGAAGCGTTTTGGGGCTATGATGGGCAGAGCCGAAGCCGGAACACCCATCAGGACGCCCGCAGAACACCCCTGCCGGAGCGCCCCTGCCGGAACGCCCGAGGAGAGGTAAGCGCAGCGTCGTGCCGATCTACACAGTCACCCACCTCACGACCTATCGCTACCGCAAAAGGGTCGGCTTCGGGGAGCATCGCATGATGTTCCTGCCGCGCGAGGGGCACGACCAGCATCTCCTCTCCTCCACGCTCACCATCACGCCGGAGCCGGTCAGCCTGCGCTGGCACGACGATGCGCTCGGCAACCGCGTCGGCGTCGCGCGCTTCACCGGCGGCCGCAGCACCGTTCTCGCCACATCGCTCGTCTTCGAAAGCGTCATCCGCGTCGCGCATTTCCGCTCGCACCCGGCCGGCATCAATCTGGACGAGGAGGCGCGCTTCCTGCCGGTTTCGCTCAGCGAGGAGGACAAGGAGGATCTGCGCCCCTTCCTTGTCCGGCGCTATCCCGATCCGGACGGCACATTGTTACGCTGGGCGGAGAGCTTTCTCGACCCGTCGGAGCCGCTTCCGACCTTCGAGCTTCTGACCGCGATGATCCATGCGATCCGCCACGACCACGCCTATGTGCGCCGCGACCACGGCATCCAGGATCCCGCCGAAACGCTCACGCTGCGAAGCGGCACCTGCCGCGATTTCACGGAGCTGATGATCGAGGCTTTGCGCGCCCTCGGCCTGCCCGCACGCTTCGTCTCCGGCTACCTCTATGTGCCGGCGCGCGACAGCCACGACATTCACGGCGGCGGCGCCACCCATGCCTGGGTGCAGGTCTATCTCCCCGGCGCCGGCTGGATCGACATCGACCCGACCAATGCCATCCTCGGCAATGAAGGTTTGATCCGCATCGCCGTCGCCCGCGAGCCGAGCGAGGTCCTGCCATTGTCAGGCTCCTATCTCGGAATGCCGGACGACGATCTCGGCATGGAGGTGATGGTCAAAGTCGCCCGTGAGGATGATGGGTGACATTTGCCTAAAATTGCGCCCGCTCCCGCGGGAACCGCACGACCCTCTAGCCACTTGAGGTTAAATGAAGATCAGAGCCGGTTTTGAAATCGAATACGAGTGCCAGCAGCCGACTCCGATGCTGCTTGTCCTGTCGGTGCATCCCTCGCGGCTCCGCGATCTTGAAACCCCGCACCATATCACCTTCGAACCGGAGATCCCCTCGCGCGACTACCGTGACGATTTCGGCAATGTCTGTACGCGCATCGTGGCCCCCGCCGGGCTTTTGCGGATGTCGACCGAATTCACGATCCGCGACGAGGGACTTCCGGACGAGGTGGCGCCGGATGCGCGCCAGACACCGGTCGACGAACTCCCCGACGACGTGCTCCTCTTCCTTCTCGGCAGTCGCTACTGCGAGACCGACCGGCTGACGGATCTCGCCTGGTCGCTCTTCGGGCACGTCCCGCAAGGCTGGCGGATGGTCGAAGCCATCTGCGACTACGCCCACGAGCGCATCACCTTCGATTATCTGAAGGCCGATCCGATGCGCAGCGCCGTGAACGGCAATTACGAGCAGACGGGCGTGTGCCGCGATTTCGCCCATCTCGCCGTCGCTCTGTGCCGCTGCATGAATATTCCCGCCCGCTATTGCACGGGCTATCTCGGCGATATCGGCGTGCCGGAAGACCCGAACCCGATGGATTTCAGTGCCTGGTTCGAGGCCTATCTCGACGGCCGCTGGTATACGTTTGACGCTCGCCACAACCATCCGCGCATCGGGCGCATCCTGATGGCGCGCGGACGCGACGCGACCGACGTCGCGATTTCCACGAGTTTCGGCGCCTCGCGTCTCGCCGGTTTCAAGGTGATCACCGACGAGATCGCCGAAAAGGCCGCCGCCTGAAAGCGGCACCGCCAGTCACGCAATCCAGCCTCCCGCTTTGAAGAACCCGGATCGGGCCTTATGTGCACCGCAACGGAAACAACGGGAGTTCCCCCATGCTCGACAAACTAGCGACGACGAACCTGCCGACGAAACCCTTCGGCCGCACAGATATGCAGATCACCCGCGTCGGCTTCGGCGCCTGGGCGATCGGCGGCCCCGACTGGGCCGTCGGCTGGGGCGCGCAGGACGATTCCGAATCCGTCGCCGCCATCCGTCACGCCGTATCCCGCGGCATCAACTGGGTCGACACCGCCGCCGTTTACGGCCTCGGCCATTCCGAAGAGGTGGTGAAGAAGGCGCTCGCCGATGTCCCGGCCAGCGAACGCCCCTATGTCTTCACCAAATGCGGTCTCGTCTGGGACGAGAACGACCGCAAGAAGATGCCGGCGCGCATCGGCGCTGCCGACAGCTTGCGCCGCGAGGTGGAAGCCTCGCTGAAGCGCCTCGGCGTGGAGCGCATCGATCTTTATCAGATGCACTGGCCGGCCAATGACGGCACGCCGGTGGAAGAATACTGGCAGACCCTCCTGGACCTGAAGAAGGAAGGCAAGATCCGCGCCGCCGGCCTCTCCAACCACAATGCCGAGCAGCTGCAAAAGGCGGAAGCCGTCGGCCATGTCGACACGCTGCAGCCGCCGTTTTCGGCGATCAAGCGCGAGGTGGCGGAAAAGGAACTGCCCTGGTGCGACGCCCATGAGACGGGCGTCATCGTCTATTCGCCGATGCAGTCGGGCCTCCTGAGCGGCCGCTTCAGCGTCGAGCGGGCGCAGGCCCTGCCGGCAGACGATTGGCGCTCCAGAAATCCGGATTACACCGGCGAAAAGCTTGAAAAGAACCTGGCGCTTGCCGACAGCCTGAAGCCGATCGCGGAAAAGCACGGCACCACGGTGCCGGCCGTCGCCGTTGCCTGGACGCTCGCCTGGCCTGGCGTCACCGGCGCCATCGTCGGCGCCCGCAATCCGGGTCAGGTCGACGGCTGGATCGATGCGGCCACGCTTGAACTGACCAAAGAAGACCTGACCGACATCGCCAAAGCCATCGAAGAAACCGGTGCCGGCAACGGTCCGGCCATGCCGAAGGTCTGAGCCATGTCATCCGCGAAAACGAAACTCCTCGGCCTGCCGGGGAGCCTTCGCCGTGAGAGCTATTCCCGTGCCGTTCTGCAGGGCCTCGCGGCCGACAATGACGGCACGGTCGAACTTCAGATCGGCCATGTCGATCTGCCGCTCTACAACAGCGATCTGGACGGCGACGACGCGCCCGAGGCGGTCCGTGAATTCCGTCAGGCGGTCGCGGCAAGCGACGGCCTCGTCATCGCCACGCCGGAATACAATCACGGCATTCCGGGCGTCTTGAAGAACGCCCTCGATTGGGCGTCGCGTCCGCGCGGATCGTCCTCTCTCATGGGCAAGCCGGTTCTGGTCGTGTCCGCCTCACCCGCCTTCACGGGTGGCGTCCGGGCGCAGGCACAGCTCAACGAGACGCTCCACGCCGCCGAATGCCGCCTCGTCGGCGGGCCGCAGATCGTCATCGGCAATGTCGGTGACAAGGTGCGGGACGGCCGTCTCGTCGATCCCGCGATCCTCGATTTCGCCCGCGAGGGGCTGAAGCGCCTGCAAGCCATGATCGCAGGCTGACACCGTCTAGAGGGGGCGCCTGAGGGCGCTCCCTCCAAACCTCTCTCCCGCGGCCTCACGCCTCGCTTGCGCCTTGAAATAATTGCCTTTATCTGCCTCGAGCGCGGTCTCGCGGACGAGGACAATGGGCAAACTGCAGATCCGGGATCAAAACGAGGCCGACCGCACCGCCGTCAAGGAACTGGTGCGACAGGCCTTCCTTCATAAGCCGTACGCGGCGGGCAGCGAAGCCTTCATCATCGACGCTCTATGGAAGCGCGGTATGGCGACGATCGCCCTCGTCGCGGAAGCCGATGGCCGCATCCTCGGCCAGGCCGCCTTCTCGCCCGTCACCATCACCGGCAGCGACGGTCAGGTGACGACTGGCTGGCACGGGCTCGGACCCATCGCCGTCCTTCCGGAGGTGCAGAAGAAGGGCGTCGGCTCGGTGCTGATGGAAGTGGGCCTGACGAAGCTTCGTGCGCTCGGCAGCGAGGGCTGCGTGCTCGTCGGCGATCCCGCTTATTACGAGCGTTTCGGCTTCGAAAATCTGCCGCAGCTTCAAATCCCGGGCGTGCCGGCGGAAAACCTGCTCGCCCTCCCCTTCACCGACACCCTGCCGGCCGGCGAAGTCGTCTTCGACGAGGCCTTCCAGGCGACCTCCTAGACGACACCCGCCCGGCACTATACCCGCTCGGCGCCGGCCATCGCCTCCTGCAAGGACTGCGCGCTGTAGGGCTTTCGCACCTTGTAGGTGGCATCGAAAGGCGCCGGCAAAGCCGCCTGCTCGCCATAGCCGGTCGCGAAAACGAAGGGCACATCCATCCCCGCCAGCCGTTCGGCGATTTCGAGGCTCGTCTCCGCACCGAGATTGACGTCGAGAAGCGCGAAATCCGGCGCCTGCCGTTCGATCTCCTTGAGCGCGTCGCTCACGCCGCTCGCCGCGCGCACGCGGCCAACGCCGAGCGACAGCAGCATCTGCTCGGTGTCGAGCGCGATGATCATGTTGTCTTCCACGACGAGAACGTCAGCTGGCAAGGCGTTGCCTCCCTCGTCGGCCCTCGGGGCCTCATGCAATCTGTCCACGACGATCTCGCTGCGTTGGAAATGTTTGGGCGGAATGACGAAGCGCGCCTTGAGGCCGGTCAGCTCGTAATCGACCTTCGCCTCGCCGCCGAGATCGTGCACGATCGATTGCTCGATCACCGTCGAGCCGAAGCCGTAACGCTTCGGCGGCTTGACCGGCGGGCCGCCGCGCTCGCCCCAATCGATGGTGAGCCGGCCGAGCGGATCGAAATCGGTGATGATGTCGATCTGGCCGCGGCTGTCGGAGAGAGCCCCGTATTTCGCCGAATTGGTGATGAGTTCGTGGATCACGAGCGCGACGGTCGTGAACGCCTCCGGCTGCACGAGCACGTCGGAGCCCGTCAGCACGACGCGGTCGGCCTTGCCGCCGAGATAGGCGCCCGCCTCCGTCGTCACCAGATTGCGGAACGAGGCAGGGCTCCAATCATCCGACGTGATCTGGTCGTGTGCACGTGCGAGCGCCTGGATGCGGCCGCCGACGACTTCGGTGAACGCTTCGATGCTGGTCGCATCTTTGCTCTGATTGATGACGCCGCGAATGAGGCTCAAAATATTGCGGACGCGATGATTGAGCTCCGCGATCAGGAGCTTTTGACGCTCCTGCGCGCGGCGGCGCTCCGCCTCCGTCAGATTGGAGAGCTGCAGGATCACTTCCAGAAGGCTGACGCGCAGGCCTTCGGCGATCCGCTCCTCCACCGGCGACCAAGGCATCGACTGCCCGCTCACCGTCTCCTTCCACATCTCGAAGCTCTTGCGCGGTGTGAGCCGCGCGCCGAGCGGTCCGACGCTCACCGGTTTTTCCGGATTTCCCGCCCAATTGACGCTGCGCGTCACCTCCTTGCGGAAGAAGACGAGATAATCGCCCGGCTGCCGAGACAGCGGCACGACGAGCATGCCGGCAGCACGATCTGAAAAGCGCCGTGCGGGCTCGTATTTCGCCCCGATCTCATGCTCGGCGCAGACCTCGTTCACGCCCCTGTCGCGCAGATGCGCCGCAAGTCCGGCAAAATCGTCTTCGTTTGGCGTCAGGCCCCGCAACGTGGCGCGCCCCTCCACCCACAGACCGATGCCGTCGCAAACGAGAAGATCGGCGATTTCGTCGAGATGATCGACGATGCTCTCAAACCGGGTCGCCTCGGCGGCCATCACCGCCACCAGCTTGTTGTGCAGCGTGTTGGAGCGTTCTTCGTATTCCGCTTCCGTCTGCCGCTCGCGGTTCTCCACCAGAAGCGAGAACATCTGGCCGAAGAGTTCGGCCGCCGTCCGCCGCTCGAAGGTGACGTGATGCGGCGCGTAATGGTGGCAGGCGAAGAGCCCCCACAGCCGGCCTTCCCGTAGGATCGACACCGACATGGAGGCATCGACCCCCATATTCTGCAGATACTCGATATGAATCGGCGAAACGCTGCGCAGAATGCTCATCGACAGATCGAGCGGCCGGTCGTTGTGGTCGCGCGCCGGCTCGACAGGCGACGGCTCGGCTGAAATGTCCGGGATAATCCGCAGCCAGTTCTTCTCGTAGAGAATGCGCGCCTGGCGGGGAATGTCGGTGGCCGGATAATGCAGGCCGAGAAACGAGCCGATGCCGGAACGCGCCGATTCCGCGATCACCTCGCCCGACCCGTCATGATCGAAGCGATAGATCATCACCCGGTCGAAGCCGGTCAAAGCCTGCATTTCGCGCGCGGCGATGCGGTAGAAATTCCTGAGATCGTCCGTGCGCTGCAATCGCGCCACCATCCCCCGCACCATGGCGGCGGCATTGGCCGCGGGCTCCGGGACGGAGCGTTCGCACTCCACCACCACCTCGTCGCCGGACAGATGCACCGCGACATCGCAGACGAGGCCCGCTTCCGTCATCGTCACGCCGAAGGCACGGGCCACCGTCTCGCCCATCACGGCACCCTGCAGATGGTTGCGGATCGTGTGCACGGCCTGTCCGAGGAAGACATGGTCGATCGGCAGGCCGAGAAGATCCTCGCCCTCGCGGCCGAGCCACTCCGCCGCGTTGCGCGACACCCGCGTCACCACCCAGCTGGAGCGCGACACGGCGACGAGAAATCCAAATGGCTGCACAGCACCCAGAAGATGGATCGGCTCGCGGTCGCAGTTTGTCAGATCGACTTCGAATTGGGTCGGATCAGGCATGGCAGCCCAACTCGTCAGGCTGCATGACGGTTTCCGCGGCCGGAGCGAAAAGAGAGAAGGCGGCTTTGACGCCCTTCACGGCCCCGTCCGGCGCTTCGCCTCGAACGATCATGGGATTGAGACGCGCTTCGACCTCGGCATGAAGCTCGGCCGTAGCGGCTTGCGGAAGAGCGCGGACAGACCTCAATGAAAGAATTTCCTAATGAACGGTCGGGTGCAACCGCATTCACGTGCCATGGCTATCGCCCAGATGCGGTCAGCGGGCCGAATCTGATGCATGAATTCAGCCAGCTCTGAATGGCTAGCAAGCACGAACTCCGCGCCCCTGTCTGTTCACTTGTGAACACAGGAATGAGCGAAGTTGCCGATTTTGCGTGCAAACGGCCGGAAAACCGGCCTTTTGCCGGTTTCGACCATTCCACGCGGTTCACGATGTCCCCGGCAGCCCTGCGCAATGAGGCGACAAACTCGTCCTTCTGGAGGCGACGGAGTGCGGCACAATCGCCACAGATCACGGGTTGCGCTGTGTTCACTACAGCACATAAAAGCGGAGACTGACCACACGTGCGGGACGAGCGCCCATGTTACACAATCCTGCCCGGGAGCATCCGGCAGAGACGCGCCCCCTCAACAATCTCTTGAGGGTCCTGAAGGACGAGGATTACGGCCTCCTTGAACCGCATTTCCAGCTGCTGCACCGCAACAGCGACCATGTCATGTACAATCCGGGCGACAACGTCGACAACGTCTACTTTCCTTGCGGACCGGCGCTTGCTTCGTTTCTCGTCGCCAACGAGGACGGTGAGGATACCGAGACCATTCTGATCGGCCGCGAAGGCGCCGTCGGCGGCATCGTCAGCGCCGGTCGTCTCCCGGCGTTTTCGCGTATCATCGTCAAATTCGAAGGCCCGTTCGTCGGCCTGAAGCTCACGGAGCTGGAGGCGGCGAAGCAGAAATCGCGGGCTGTGCGGCAGCTCTTTGCGCGCTACGCCGATTGCCTCGTCGCGCAGATGCTGCAGTCGATCACCTGCAACGCCATCCATTCCGTCGATCAGCGGGCCGCGAAATGGATCATCGCCACGATGGAGCGGACCGGTGATCACACCGTTCCTCTGACGCATGAGCAGCTCGCCCGCATGCTTGGCGTCGGCCGCTCCTATACGAGCCGCGTCATGCAGACCTTCAAGGCGGAAGGCATTCTGGAAACACAGCGCGGCTCGCTGCTGGTGCGCGATCATTCCGCACTCCATGCCCGCTCGTGCAAGTGCAACGATGCCGTGAAACATCATTTCGACGCCGTGCTCAAAGACGTCTATCCGGAGCCCGACCAGGACGTCCATTGAGGGCGACCGGCCTGGCCGCACGAAGTGGTCACTGCACCCAAACCGGCGATGAGAGGACGAGCCCGCCACCGATCCTTCGCCCGCGCCGCCCTGGATCGATCAGGCGCGCAACTTAGCCGGCGTCCCTCCCACCGATTGAGCCGCGCCTGCAAGCGGGCTATGGCCTCTTCTCTTCCTGCCGGGTGACCCAGAACCATGAAAAATTCGGAACGGCGCATCAGCCGCTTCATCTTGGCTGCAATCGTCGGCGGCTTTCTCATGCTGCTTGCCGTAGGTGTCAGCTTCCTGGTCGTGCTGCGCCAGACCCAGGTCAGCGCGGAATGGGTGGCGCATACACAGGAAGTCGCTGCGAGCCTTGCCGAACTGGGTGCCGCGATTGAACGTTCGGAGACGGCGCGGCGCGGCTATCTCCTCTCGGCGGACGAGCGTTTCGCCAATGCCTTCGAACAGCTCGCCGGCGAGATCGAGACGCGCATGGATGCGGTCGATGCCCGCATCACCGACAACAGCGACCAGCAGAAACGCCTCGCGGAATTGCGGCAACTCGTCGCCACCCACCTCGCCTATGCCCGCGACACGCTTCAGAACCGCCGCCGGGCGAGAGACGACGCGACCGCCAAGATGACGTTCGACCGCGACGACGTCGATGTCATTCGCCGGGCCCGTGCCGCGGCAGCCGAAATGCTGAAGGCGGAAGAGGCTCTGCTCGTCGAGCGGCGCGCCCGCCAATTCCGCAACGTGCAGCTATCCTATGTCGTGCTGGCATTATCGGGCCTCGTGTTCGTGGCGCTCGCGGCGGGTACGATTTGGGCGACGCGCCGCAACGTCCATGCGCTGGCGACGGCCGGTGCGCGTTTGCAGCTTCTCAACGAGGATCTGGAATCGGCTGTGGCCGAGCGCACGACGGAATTGCAGCGCGCCAATGACGAGATCCAGCGCTTCGCCTACATCGTCTCCCACGACCTGCGCTCGCCGCTCGTCAATGTCATGGGCTTCACCAGCGAGCTGGAGGTGGCGACGAAGCCGCTCACCGAGCTGATCGAAAAAGCCCGTGAAGAGGCGCCCGATCTCGTCACCGAAGAGGTGCGACTGACGATCGAAGAGGATCTTCCCGAAGCCATCGGCTTCATCCGCTCGTCGACGCAGAAGATGGACCGCCTGATCAACGCCATCCTGCATCTGTCGCGGGCCGGGCGCCGCGTTCTCTCGCCCGAGAAGCTCGACATGAATGCCCTCGTCGCCGGCATCGCCGACACGCTGCAGCATCGCCTTCAGGAGCTCGACGCGGAGATCCGCATCGAACCGATCCCGACCCTGGTGACCGATCGCCTGGCCATCGAGCAGATCATCTCCAATCTTGTGGAGAACAGCGTCAAATACCTGAAACCGGGGCGCCCCGGCCTGATCAAGGTGCGTGGCCGTCAGCACTCCGGGCGCATCATCATCGAAGTTGAAGACAACGGTCGCGGCATCGATCCGAGGGATCACGAACGCATCTTCGACCTCTTCCGCCGTTCCGGATCGCAAGATCAGCCGGGCGAAGGCATAGGCCTCGCACATGTCCGTGCTTTGGCCTACCGCCTTGGTGGAACGATCGAGTGCGATTCGACGCTTGACGAAGGCGCCACCTTCCGCCTTTCAATGCCGCCGGAATTGCAGAAAGCGTAGGAACCCGTCGTGTCGAGCCATCAACCGGTCACCATCATCATGATCGAAGACGATGAGGGGCATGCGCGTCTCATCGAAAAGAACATCCGGCGCGCCGGCGTCAACAACCCGGTCCTCCACTTCGTCGAGGGAACGGCTGCGGTCGAATTCCTCTTCAACAGCCCCGAGGGCCCGACTCACAACGGCCCCGCGCTCGTGCTTCTCGATCTCAACCTGCCCGACATGAGCGGCACCGACATCCTGAAAAGGATGAAGGAGGAAACGAGCCCGCTCCGCCGCACGCCCGTCGTGGTTTTGACGACCACCGACGACAAGATGGAGATCGAGCGCTGCTACGATCTCGGAGCAAACGTCTATATCACCAAGCCCGTCGAGTACGAATCCTTCGCCCAGGCGATCCGTCAGCTCGGCCTGTTCATTTCGGTTATCCAGGTTCCCGAACCCGAGATCGAAGCCTGATTTACCCCTTGAAGAACCGGATGAAATGCCGCGCATTCTCTATATCGACGACGACGAGGGACTGCGGCGCCTGACGCGCCGCGCGCTTGCCCGCCGCGGTTACGAACTCACCACCGCCGGAAGCGCCGACGAAGGCCTCGCCCTTCTGCAAAAAGACAGGTTCGACCTCGTCGCCATCGACCATTACATGCCCGGCAAGACGGGGCTCGACGCGCTTCCTCTCATCAACGCGCTGCCCTCGCCTCCCCCGGTCGTCTATGTCACCGGTTCGGAGGAAAGCTCCATCGCGGTGGCCGCCCTCAAGGCCGGCGCCCGCGATTATGTGGTGAAGACGGTGGGCGAGGAATTCTTCGACCTTCTGGCCTCCTCCTTCGCAACAACGCTCGAACATCAGCGCCTGGTCGCGGCCCAGCATGAGGCGGAGCATGCGCTCAAAGCCTCCAACGAGCGGCTCACGGCGCTTTTGCGCGAGGCCAACCACCGCGTCGCCAATTCGCTTCAGATCGTCTCCTCCTTCATCCAGATGCAGGCCAACGCCGTCGAAGCGGAAGAGGCGAAGATCGCGCTTAAGGACACCCAGCAGCGCGTCTATGCGATCGGCCAGGTGCATCGCCGGCTCTACACCTCGCAGGACATCAACAGCGTCGAGATGGGCGACTATCTGAGCGCGCTCACCGCTGGGCTGGAAGAGACCTGGTCGAGCGAAACGGCGGCACGCCGCGTCCATCTCACCACCGATGGGCTGCGCCTCACCACGGACCAGGCCGTTTCGCTCGGCGTCGTCGTCAACGAACTCGTCTCCAATGCCTGCAAATACGCTTATGGAGAGGAAGAGGACGGCGACATCCGCGTCGATCTCACGACCCTGCCGGGCGGCTTCCGCCTCAGCGTCGAGGACGACGGCAAAGGCTTCAACGGCGCGGCAGCCCCCACCGGCACCGGTCTCGGCACCAAACTCGTCACCGCCATGGCGAGGAGCCTGAATGCCGAGATATCTTATGAAGGCGGACCACCGACCCGCATTCTGCTGGTCAAAACGGCGTAGCGCGGAAGACCGCCTCGCCGGCGATTTGTTCACCGCCGGCGATGTCTTCAGCGCCGATTGATGTCTTCACCGCCGGCGATATTTTCACCGATTGTCGAGCTGTGCCCGGACGCTGCGGCGACCCCGTTCAGAAATCTGATAGGGCGCACCGCCGCGCGATTCGATCAGCCCCTTCGACAGAAGCCGGGAAAAGACCGGCAATGTGCAGTCGGAGAGTACGAAACCGTCGCGGGTGAAACAGGTGACATGGGTGATCTTGCGGCCGCCGCCGCGCTCATGACGAATGCGTCCGCCCTGAGCGAGCGCGTGCAAGACGCGCTGCTCGAACTTCGAGATATTCATGGAAAATGCCTGGATCGGAGAAAGCACGGGGCAGAGCGCGCACGCCGCCCTCAGGCCGCGCCCGTTCGTTCTGCCGCTTCGCGTCTCCACCTGGATCAACGTCCAGGGGAGCCTCAGAGGGCTCTGACAATCTCCAGCATCAAGGCTCCATCGCGCGGCAAAGTCCCGCGCGTTGCCTCAGCACCTACTCACCGGCATCAATTGCGGCAAGTGACCGCTATGCCGCAGGCGCAAAATGCGGCGCGGCGACAGTCGATCGTCTCCTTCCCCACCTAGACGCCTTCGCCACTCCCCATTATATCCTCCGTTCCCCAGAGACATTCACGACAAGACGCAGGTAAAACCGCAATGGCGGGCCATTCACAGTTCAAGAACATCATGCACCGCAAGGGCCGCCAGGATGCGGCCCGCTCAAAGCTGTTCTCCAAATTGTCGAAGGAGATCACCGTCGCCGCCAAGGTCGGCGACCCTGATCCCAACACCAATCCGCGCCTGCGCCTGGCCGTGCAGAATGCCAAGGCGCAATCGATGCCGAAGGACAACATCGAGCGTGCGATCCAGAAGGCGAGCGGCGGCGACAGCGACAATTACGAAGAGATCCGCTACGAAGGCTACGGCCCGGGCGGCGTCGCTTTCATCGTCGAGGCGATGACCGACAACCGCAACCGCACGGCCGGCGCGGTCCGCTCCTACTTCGCCAAGAACGGCGGCTCGCTCGGTGAAACCGGCTCCGTCGCCTTCATGTTCGAGCGCGTCGGCGAGATCTATTACCCGGCCTCCACCGGCGATCCGGAAAAGGTGCTCGAAGCCGCGATCGAAGCTGGCGCCAGCGATGTCGAAAGCGACGAGGAAGGCCACACCATCCTCACCGAGTTCGAGGATCTGGGCGACGTCTCCTCCGCGCTTGCCGAAACGCTGGGCGACGCGGAATCGGTGCGTGCCATCTGGAAGCCTCAGACCCTGACGCCGGTCGATGAAGAAAAGGCCGGCACGCTGATGAAGCTCATCGCCACGCTCGAAGACGATGACGACGTGCAGAACGTCTATGCGAACTTCGATGTCGATGCCGAGGTCATGGAGCGGCTCTCCGCCGCCTGAGCCTTCGGGGACAGCCTGCTTTCGGGACAAGCGTTCCGAGGGAAGAGCCCGCAGAAAACTGACAGCCGGCGTTCGGCCGGCTGCTTCGTGCTACCGCAGCACCCCGTCGAAGGCGGGCGAAGCCATGATGGCGGCTGCGACGATGAGGCCGAGCGCCACCCTCCGGAACACCTTCTCGGAGGCAAAGCCGAACATCTTCTGTCCGAGAATGAGCGCAACGAAATAGACGGGCGCGGCGATCGCCGCACGGATCAGCGCCGCCTCGCTGAAGATGCCGTTCGCCCAGAACGACAGACCGGTGATGACCGTCGACAGCGCGAAGAAGACGATGAGATTGGCGCGGATTTCCGCCGCCGCCTCGTGCCCGCTCATCCAATAAACGACGACCGGCGGGCCTGAGAGCTGCGTCGCGCCGCCGAGAACCCCCGACAGCATGCCGACGCCGAAGGCGGAGGCGGGGCGCCGCGGCCCGGTAAAGCGCAGGCCCGAGCCGAGCAGAACGACCAGCGCAAGAACCACCGCCGACATACCCCAGCGCAAGACGAGCGGATCCGCGGTCGCAAGGAGATAGGCGCCGAAAGGCGCGCACAGCGCCACGCCGCCTGCCGCCGGCAGAACGGAGCGGTAATTGCAAACCCGCAAAGCTGGAATGAGGATCGGAAGCGTCGGCAGGGAATCGATCGCCCACAAGACGATGACCGCCGCCCGCGGTCCGATCAGAGCCCCCGCGAAGGGGACGAAGACGAGGCCGGCGCCGAACCCGGCGAAGCCTCTGACGGTGCCGGCAACCAGCACCACCAGGGTCAAAGAGAAAGTGGCGGGATCACCCGCCACCGTCAGAAATTTCTCCACCATGCCTCCCGAAAACTCAGCTGTTCTCAACTGAGCTCACGCGAGGTCAGGTGACATCGCTCGACTTCAAATTCTTGAGCTTGGCGAAAACCGAATCCGGATCGATGTCGGGCTCGCGCTCGTGCCCCGTATCGCTTTCGGAAGGCTGCGGGCGCCGCGTCGTCTCTTCCGCGGACAGAAGGCGTGCGCCCTCTTCTTCCACGGCCGGGGCGTTTTTCGCCGCTTTGCGGACTTCGAGGTCGAGTTCGAGCTGCGAGCACAGGCCGAGCGTGACAGGGTCGGCCGGCTGCAGGTTCGCCGAGTTCCAATGCGTGCGCTCGCGGATTGCCTCGATGGTCGGCTTCGTCGTGCCGACGAGGCGGATGATCTGCGAATCCTTCAGTTCCGGATGATTGCGCACCAGCCACAAAATGGCGTTCGGCCGGTCCTGCCGCTTGGAAACGGGCGTGTAGCGCGGTCCGCGCCGCTTCGTCTCCGGCACGCGCACCTTGGAGACCAGGATCTTCATCCGATAGGTCGGATCGCGCTCGGCCTTTTCGATCTCATCGCGCGCCAGCTGTCCGCCGATCACCGGATCGATACCCTTGATACCCTGGGCGGCGTCACCATCGGCGATCGCTTTGACTTCGAGAGGGTGCAGCCGGCAGAAATGTGCGATCTGCTCGAAGGTGAGCGAAGTATTGTCGACCAGCCATACGGCGGTCGCTTTCGGCATCAGAGGCGTTGACGCCATGGCATGATCCTCCTGTGTTCTCTGCCGGAGGGTCTCCGGCAGAGCGTGATTCACGTCGGTGGACGGGAAGTTGCCCGACATATACGGGCACCCGGCGAAGCACGCAATGCGCCGTTGCGATAAGCTTGAGGTCGCAAAGCTATGCGCGCGGATCGACTTTCAAGACGATCTTGCCGACATGTTCAGCATCAATCATCTGGTGTGCTTCCACGACATCGGCAAATGGCACCACCGCGTGAATGACCGGCGTGTAGCGTCCAGCCGCGATCGCCGGCCACACCGTTTCCTCCAGCATACGCGCGAGTTCCGCCTTCGCTTCCACCGATTGCGGCCGCAAGGTCGAGCCCGTCAGAATGAGCCGCTTCTGCATGATCAGCGCGAGATCGACCTCCGCGCGCTGCCCCTTGAGGAAGGCGATCTGCACGACCCGCCCGTCGACCGCCGCCGCCTGCAAATTGCGCTGGGTATAGCTGCCGCCGACCATATCGAGGATGACGTCGGCGCCCTCGCCGCCGGTAAACTCTCGCACCACCTCGACGAAATCTTCGCTGTGGTAATTGATCGCCCGGTCGGCGCCGATGCGCCTCGCCGCCTCGCAGCGCTCATCCGAGCCTGCCGTCACCAGAACATGCGCGTTGAAGGCCTTGGCGAGCTGAATTGCCGTCGTGCCGATGCCGGACGTGCCGCCATGAACGAGAAGCGTCTCGCCGGGCCTGAGCGAGCCCCGTTCGAAGACATTGTGCCAGACCGTAAAAGTCGTTTCCGGCAAGGCCGCGCCTTCGATGAGCGACAACCCCTGGGGCAGAGGCAGAGCGTTCGTTTCCGCCACGGTCGCATATTCGGCGTAGCCGCCGCCGGGCAGAAGCGCCACGACCGCGTCGCCGACGCCGAAACGTTCCGCGCCCTCGCCCGCCGCCACCACATGGCCGGAAATTTCGAGCCCCGGAATGTCGGAGGCTCCCTTCGGCACTGGATAACGACCGAGCCGCTGCAAAACGTCAGGCCGGTTGATGCCCGCCGCCGCGACCTTGACGAGAAGCTCGCCTTCTCCCGGCTGCGGCACAGCGCGCTCTTCGAGAGCCAGCACCTCCGGCCCGCCCGGCTCGGTGATGGCGACGGCTTCCATCGTCTGCGGAATGTTCATGCATCCTCCCCACAATCTGCAGTGAACCTAGCGCGTGAAAGTCGGATTTTGAATGGGTGAAGCACCGGCAATGAAACGCTGACAGCCAGCGGATGCAGCGTTATCCTTCGCGCCAAAGGCCGAAACCAGATGGGCGACGATGTTTGCTGACGACGACAGGCCGGTCAAAAAGCCGGTCCACACGGTGGGCGAAGACCTCTCGCTCCTTTCAGAACACGAGCTTGAGGAGCGCATCGCGCTTTGCGAGGCAGAAATTGCGCGCATCAAGCAGGAGCTGACGCGCAAGAAGGGCGGGCGCGCCGCTGCGGATGCTGTTTTCAAGCGCTGAAACCGCGATCGTTCGGCTTGTCGTTCCCCGCTTAACCGCGGATTAACCTTTCTAATTTCTAATGACGCTATCCAATCAGGTTTGGATGTGAGTGATCCTGTTCACTCTGTTTGACGCCTCCCTGTATCAGCCTAGAGCCGCCCAGCGGCTCTTTTTTTGGCCTGCGTCGTGATCTTTACTATTTGATTACAATCCGTTTGAATTCGATCTCGTCGGAGTGTCGAAATGGCTCCGCGAGCGAGAAGCCGGTGGAGAACCCGGCTCTCGCCCTTGCCGAGGCGCGGCACTCGGCTTTGAATAGCCAAAAGGGATCAAGTCCATGCGTCGAACGGGTAGCCGCGAAGAGCCTTTGTCTTTCGGGCGCGCTTATGCGCATTCGCAGACATTCAGCGAATTGTTCCAGGCGGGCATGCAGCTCGTCGAGGAGACGGCAGCCTATCTCGATGGCGACGGGCGCGCCGCCGCCTCCGAGCTCAATCGTCCCGCCTCCATCGTCTATGCCACCGAATCCATGCGCCTCACCACGCGGCTGATGCAGCTCGCCTCCTGGCTCCTCCTGCATCGCGCTGTGAACGAAGGTGAGATGACGCTCGACCAGGCGGCGGAAGAAAAACACAAGATCCGCCTCGATCAGGCTCTGACCGCAATGCGCGGTCCCGGCTGGGACGAGCTTCCGGAAGGGTTCAAGGCGCTGATCGACCGCTCCGTTTCCCTGCAGAAGCGGGTGCAGATGATCGACGCAGCCCTTTTCGACGACGGTCGTGCGACCCTGGAGGAAGCGCCGAGCCCGGTGGCAAGCCAGCTTGCAGCCCTTCAGGACGCTTTCGAGAAACGTGTCGGCTGACGCCCCAACGGCAAAGCTCGCACGACGCGCTCCGAGAAACGGCATCTCTCGACGGCGCGCAATCTCGTCTCGCACATCGGCATTGCCGACGATCGTCGCGGATCTCCCCCAAAAAGAGATCGACCAAAAAGATCGCGCCAACAAAAAAGGCCGCCCCTTCGGAGCGGCCTTCAGACTGCTGACAAAGCCCTGGCGTGAGCCGGGGCTTTTTGATTCAGTGGGCCATGTTGAAGAGCCCGGCCCCTGAGCAGACTGCGATCGAGATGGTGACACTCGATCAATTGGTTCCCAAGGATCACCTGCTTCGCAAGATCGACGCGGTGATCGACTTCTCGTTCATCCATGACCGGGTTGCGGGGCTCTACTGTCCGGATAATGGCCGCCCGGCGCTCGATCCGACCTTGATGTTCAAGGCGCTGTTCCTGGGCTATCTCTTCGGCATCCGCTCTGAGCGCCAGTTGGTGCGCGAGATCGAGGTGAATGTCGCCTATCGCTGGTTCCTGCGGCTGAAGCTGACCGATG
>NZ_FMVW01000021.1 GCF_900102695.1 Afifella marina DSM 2698 | reverse complement strand
ATTCTCGACCACGATGGTCTCGGGCCCAATGGGGAGCGCGACGTTGCGCGTATGGAAGGTCTCGCGGCAGACCTGCGTGCGATTCACGAAGGCCGCATCCCGACGCCCCAGGATCTCTCTGATGCACCGCTGATCGATCGCTGGACTTTCGTCCCGATCAGCACCTCGGCGCTCATGGGCCATGTCACGGGCCATCCGCGTCTCGGCGCGCGCAAGGTCCTGACCTCCGCTGTCTGGGTGGGCGCACCAGACTTCGGCTTCGTGCGCACACTCTCCCGCTACTACCGCCTTGGGCGCCGGGCCGATGAAACGGAGATCGACGGATGAGCGGCGACAAGACAAAGAAGACAAGCGCGCTTGCGGACTTTGCAGGGCGTCGCGGATCTGGCGATGACGACAATCCGGCATGCCCGGTCTGGCCCGATCCCGATCCTGAAGGACGGGAACGGCGCGAACGGCGATGGGCGCGGAGGTCGAAAGCCGCCGGGGAACGGCGACATCTCCTGGACCTCGCCGAGCTGATCCTTGGCATGGCCTTCTTCGGCAACGACATCTCTGCGGATGTTCAGACCTGGGCGGAGCGCGTCTCCCTGCTCATTCCGGAGGATGACCGCGCGGACCATAAGGCACTTCGCAAGCACCTGACGATCCTCACCGTGTCCGCCAGCCTCGACGATCTCAGAGACACTGCCGCAGCGTTCCGCCGGGCCGGGAAGCTGAAGCGCCTCAACACAGCGGAGGCGGCCCTGCGGCTCGACTACTATTCTGCCTGTCTCGGGGACCGGCATGCGCCCTGGCAGATCGCGGGTGAAGCGATCTCACGTGCCTATGATCGCCAGACGCCACAGGACCAGGCCCTCGACTATGCGATCGCCGCCGTCGGCTGGCTCATCCATGCGGGTCGCTACGAGCCGCTTTCCGCCGACCGGCTCGCCCGCCAGCCATCCCGGCCGCGCATGGATTTCCGGAGCGATACGTCCGACTTCGGCCTTGATCTCCTCGAACGCATTCTCAGCGAGCGAGAGCGACGCATCTATCGGCGTGTCGAGACGTATTTCAAGACGCGCACGGAGGTGAACCGGGACGGAGCCTCACCGACATGGGACGGCGACGAGGCCGGAGTGGGCGAGCTCAGGCCGGAAGATCCGGGTGCCGTCGTGTTCCGGACCGTCGGCAACGTCGAGACATCGCAGCGTGTCGGGCGGGAGTTTGCAAAACTTCTCAACACTCGGCTGCCGCTCGCGCGGAAGCCCGATCTTGCGGGCGTACAAAAAGCTCTCACGAATGAGTTTCCGCAGGCGGCAGAGATCATCTCGGCGATCCTCTCCGAACTCGTTCCTCTCGACATCGTCCGGCTACGCCCGATCCTGCTGGTCGGCGAGCCCGGCGCGGGAAAGACCAGGTTTGCGGAGCGGCTATGCAACGCCCTCGGCCTGCCGCACGAGACATACTCTTGCGGCGGCGTTGCCGATGCCGCACTCGGCGGAACCGCAAGGCGGTGGATGTCGGCGGAGCCGTCGCTTCCCGTCAGCCTGATCCGGCGTTTTCGGCACGCATCGCCCGGGATCATTCTCGATGAGATCGAAAAAGTCGGCACGAGCCGCCACAATGGCAATGCCCTCGATGCCCTGCTGCCGATGTTGGAGCCGTTGTCGGCGACGCACTGGCACGACCCCTATCTCCAGGCGCCCGTCGACCTCTCCCATGTGGTCTGGATCGCCACGGCAAACGGCCTCCAAAGCCTGCCGGGTCCGCTCAGAGATCGTTTTCGGGTGTTCCATTTCCCCGAGCCCGGCCCGGAACATCTCGTTCCGCTTGCGGGGCGCCTCATGCAGGAGATCGTTCAGGAGCGCGGCCTCGATCCCCGCTGGGCGATCCCGCTCGACGGGGAGGAACTCGAAGCACTCCGTGGCGCGTGGCCCGGCGGCTCCGTCCGCCTCTTGCGGAGGCTGGTGGAGCGCCTGCTGCTGGCACGCGACAGATGGAAGGCGGAGGAGGAGGCGCAGTGACCGGGCGCCATGCCGTGGCATCGATGCCGCACCGTCTCGCTGCGCTGCCGGGGGTTGGAAGCGGCCCATCAGCCGATAACGTGCCTGCACATCATCATGAGTTGCGGATTTTTGTTGCACGGCCCCGAGACAAAAGATTCAGACCTCTGCGCATGTGTTTCGAAAGCCGAGACATGCGCTCCGCTTCTCTGTGCGGACGTTTCGACAGGCTACGCATGTGTTCCGAAAGCCAAGGTTTTTGTTTCACGACGTGCGCGCAAGGCAAGATAATGTGCGGGTACGTTGCCCGTACGTTGTGTTGCGGCGGGGGCACCTCCCGGGCAAGGCGACAGGGCGAGGGAATGCCAGAGAACGATATCGGCAAGAGGATGATGCGGGGGTCGCACCGCGTCATCGTCTCGCGTCACTTCGGGCGGCAGGTGCTCGTAAGCTGAGGTCATGAGAAAGACCAAGCCACGCCGCCCGGAGCAGAAAGACAAGCAGCGGGCTTATCGCGCCCGGCAGAAGGCGGAACGGATCCCGTCACGCGACGACGTCGCCCGCATCGTCCTACACTGGGCCATCACCGGCGCCCTCGCACCCGGCCAGGAGAAGCAGTTGTCCGGCTTACGCAACATGGTGATCGACAAGCTTGTGGAGCAGGATTTCTCAGAGGACGGTGCAAGGCGCCGTTTCGACGAGATCGTCGAGCGCTACGAAAACGGCTGGGACTTCCGTGCCAAACCCCATCTGCTGCGCGTCAAAGAAGGCATCCCCGACGACGAAGCGCCCTGATTCCCCCCATTACTCCCTGAAACGGCGTTCCCGAGATTTCTGATTCAAAAGGGGAACGGCGTTGCGGAACTCCTGAGATAAGATTGACAAACTTGACGAAGGATTCAGGTCCAATGACGTGACCTGGCTAGAAAGGGCGAGGGAAGGTGCTCGTAGAGCGTTTGGGAAGGGACCGATGGAGGACTTTGCGAACAAATTGAGAGAGGTCCGAGCGGCGGATGCTGATGCGTTCCGCTGGAGGTCCGAACCTGTTTCACGAACCACTTAAAGGGGACAACCGATTTCGAAATGCCCATTCCCGTAGCCGCGGCTTTTGTTGGAATGCTGTTGGACTGATTGTACTCGAGCGAGCATCTGCGGCCGAGCCGCAAGCTCAGCCCGCGGATACTCTCGAACCGAGCTCATCGCCCCGATTTTCGAATGATCCGACACCCCTCGGCCGGGCGGGGCGAGACCGCTTGATGCGCTATCGAGGCGGAACCGCAACAGCTTCGCCCTTGGTGCTCATACCGGCCCGCCAGCGCCGTTATTTAGGCTTCAGATATTCAACAATCGCCTGCGGGAGCTGTTGCGGTTGGCCTGCGATTTCTGAACAGCTAGAGCATCGGACCTGAAATGAGAATCGGAGGTTTGCGGATTGGCTGAAGCATGATTCACTGTTTGAGGAGGTGGATCATGGGCCGATGCTATT
>NZ_FMVW01000006.1 GCF_900102695.1 Afifella marina DSM 2698 | reverse complement strand
TCGCCGATCAGGAAGGCCTCAAAGGTTGCCAACTTGCCACTGCCGCGCGGTCGCCCCTGACGCGCCGGGGCCGCGGACCCAGCACGACTCTGGCGCTGCATCAGCTTGATCGCAAAGCTCTCGCTCACTCCGAAATGCTCTGCCGTCGAACGACGCGAATGGCCGCTTGCAATACGAGCCACCACCCGCTCGCGAAGATCCATCGAATAGCATCGGCCCATGATCCACCTCCTCAAACAGTGAATCATGCTTCAGCCAATCCGCAAACCTCCGATTCTCATTTCAGGTCCGATGCTCTAGGCGGCGCTTGCCGGCGTGAGCGCCACACCCTTGATCTGCGCATAGAGCTTCTGGCCCACCTCGAGCTGCAGGTGGTGCCAGGAGCGCCGTGTGACGCGCGACAGGAGCCTGGCGCCTTCGCCGTTTTCGCCGAGGCGCAGGACGAGGAGAGTTTCGTGCGCGCCGACTGGTGTTTCGGAGAGGATCCGCACCGGCAGGATATTGATGATCGTCGTGCCTTCGGGCGGCCGGCGGGTGAGGCTCACATCGCCCGCCGCGATGCGGATCCGGCGGCGGGTGCCGGGCGCCCCGGCCGCGGCGGGGATCTCGAAATGCCCACCGGCGACGGCAAGCCGGGCAAGGCCGAAAGAGGCATCATAGCTTTCGACGACCGCATCGAGGCTGACGACGGCCTCCCGGGAGGCGGCAAGCGGCAGGTTCGGGTCGGCCTGCAATTCCGCGAGGGGACCTGCGGCGAGAACCTTGCCCGCCTGCATCAGAACGAGATGGTCGGCAAGCCGCTCCACCTCGGCGATGTCGTGACTCACATAAAGCACGGGCATGGCGAGGCGGTCGTGCAGACGCTCCAGAAAGGGCAGAACGCCGTCCTTGGTCTGCCGGTCGAGTGCGGAAAGCGGCTCGTCCATCAAGAGGAGCTTGGGCTGTGAGAGAAGTGCTCGGCCGATGGCGACACGCTGGCGTTCACCGCCGGAGAGGTTGCTTGTCGAGCGTGCCAGAAGGTCGCCGATGCCCAACAGCTCGATGACTTCCTCAAAACTCGTGCCGGTGGCGGAGGAGGGCGGTTGTCTCCCGGGCGCGCCAAAGAGAAGATTCTGGCGAACGCTCAGATGCGGGAAAAGGCTCGCCTCTTGAAAGACGTAGCCGATCGGGCGCCGATGCGTCGGACGGAACGTCTTGTCGTCTTGCCACACCTCGCCGTCGATCGAGAACGTGCCCTGCAATCGATTGAGGCCGGCGGCACAGCGCAGCACCGAGGTCTTGCCGCAGCCCGACGGCCCGAAGAGCCCGGTGACGCCTCTTGCCGGGACGGAGAAGGAAGCGTCGAGCGCAAAATTTCCGAGCCGGCCGGAAAAGGCGGCCTCGATCGTGCTTCCTGCCATCGGCGGAGGTGTCTGAACCGTCATTTCCCGGGCCGCGCCACGCGTTTTTCGATGAGTGTCATGGTCAAGATGACGATGAAGGCGAAGACGACCATGCCGGCCGCCAGCACCGTCGCCTCGGCCCAGCGCAACGTCTCCACGTAGTCGTAGATGGCGACCGACAGAACCTTGGTCTCGCCCGGAATGTTGCCGCCGATCATCAGGACCACGCCGAATTCGCCGACCGTATGGGCAAAGCCGAGGACGGCGCCTGTGAGAAAGCCGGGCCGGGCGAGTGGCAGCGCGACGCTCCAAAAGGTGCGCAAAGGCGAGGCGCGCAGGGTCGCGGCCACCTCCAGAGGTCGTTCGCCCATCGCCTCGAAGGCATTGCGGATCGGCTGCACGACGAAGGGCATGGAATAGATGACCGAGCCGATGACGAGGCCCTCGAAGGTGAAGGCGAGCGTGCGTGCGCCCCAGAGTGATGCGATCTGCCCGCCCGGCCCCGAAGGGCCGAGCGCAACGAGAAGATAAAAGCCCAGAACCGTCGGCGGCAGGACGAGGGGCAGCGCCACCACGGTGGCGATTGCCTCCTTCCACCACGCCTTGGAGCGCGCCAGCCACCAGGCGATCGGTGTGCCGACGAGAAGCAGGATCACCGTCGTGATCGCAGCAAGCTCGATCGTGAGGCGGATCGCCGAGAGGGTTTCAGACGAAAGCTCCGGCACGGACAATCAGCTTCCCGCGGCCGTGCCGTAGCCGTATTTCTCGATGATGGCGCCGGCTTCCGGTCCCTTCAGGAAATCGAGAAAGGCCTTCGCCGCAGCGCTCTCCTCGCCCTTCTTCAAGAGGACGGCGTCCTGCTTGATCGGCGTGTAGAGATCGACGGGCACTTCCCAGCGCGAGCCTTCGCTGTTCGCCGCAATCTGCGACAGGGCCACGAAACCAAGCTCGGCATTGCCAGTTTGCACGAACTGAAAGGCCTGGGCGATGTTGTTGCCCTGGACGATCTTCGGCTCAAGGTCGTCGTAGACGCCGAGCGCCTTCATCGTCTCAACAGCGGCCGCGCCATAAGGGGCGGTCGTCGGATTGGCGATCGAGATCTTGTTGAAATCGCCGGATCTCAGGGTGTCTTCGCCGCTGACGAGGTCGGCGTCGGTGCTCCACAGCACGATCTTGCCGATCGCATAGGTGAACGCGCTTCCCTCCACCGCATAGCCTTCGGAGACCGCTTTTGCCGGCCGCTCGTCATCTGCGGCAAGAAACACCTCAAACGGCGCATCCTGGCTGATCTGCGTGTAGAGCTGGCCGGTCGAGCCGAAAGACAGAGCCGCTTCGTCGCCGGTCTTTTCCTTGAAGGCCGCGGCGATCTCCTTGGCCGCCTCGGTGAAATTGGCGGCGACGGCGACATTCGTCTCAGCCGCCGCAGCCATCGATGCCGGCAGAGAGATGGCGGCGACCACAAGCCCGGCCGCAAGAGAGCGCAAAGACATCATTTCTGTTCCCCCAATGATCAGTCGATCGCAAGAATGACATGGGCCGCGTCGAAGAGAGCACATGCCGGTTTTCCGGGTTCGAGCCCCAGAGATCTGGCGCTTTCGGCCGTGATGGTGGCGGCGAGGCTTTTCTCGCCGCCGATGTCGAGAACCACTTCGGTGGTAACTTCGGAGGGCGTCAGCCGGCGCACCTGGCCGGCGACGCAATTGCGCACCGACATGGGCGGGGCGCTTTTGCCGGGCGCGATGATGACGAAGGGCGCCTTGATGAGGGCGACGGCCTCCCGGCCGATGCACAGGCCGAGCGCCTTCAGGCTCTCCTGGGTGACGACGGCGTAGATCGTCGTATCCTCGTTGACCTTGATGGCCACCTCGCAGGCGACCGTGTCGGAGACGATCTGCGTGATCGTGCCTCTCAGCGCATTGCGGGCCGAGGTCTTCATGAGAACTCCCGAGACGAGGTTGAGCGGAGAAATGCCGGTGCCGGACAGATGCGGCTCGATGGAGCGCACGACGCGCGCCATCTCCACCTCGAGCTTGTGATAGGCCTCGATGACCTTGATGCCGGTCGGGGTCAGGGTCGCCCCGCCGCCGGAACGTCCGCCGGTGCGCTTTTCCAGAAGGGGCTGACCGAACAGATTGGCCATGGCGTCGAGCGCATCCCATGCGGCCTTGTAGGTGATGCCGGCAGCCTTCGCCCCGGCCGTGATCGAGCCCTCCCGCGCCACGGCTTCGAGCAGGCGGATCCTGTCGCGGCCGACCGCCGGCGATTCCGCGCTGCGCAAAGATACGAGGGCTTCGATTTCCATTGCCGGGGGTGCTCGTCTAACGTCGTATAGTCAAACTACATAACGTGTCGCTAAGTTCATAGATAGTTCGACGTTTGGGGGACAAGGATATGAAGCTTAGTGCGCGCAACCAGCTCAAGGGCAAGGTCGTGGAAGTGTTGAAGGGGGCGACCACGTCGCATGTTCGCATCGACATTGGCGGAGCGGTCATCACCTCATCGATTACCAACGAGGCCGTCGACGAGTTGGGCCTTAAGGTCGGTCAGGAGGCTTATGCGGTCGTGAAGGCTTCCGACGTGATGGTCGGCGTCAGCGACTGACATGAGCGGGCGAGACGTGGACGATCAAAGGGAGCGCGCCGTTTCGGCGCCTCCGCCCGTCGATGCGGGCCTCGTCTTTATCGGCCGTGCCCGTACCCCCTGGAAATCGCGGATGGATTGTCCGCGCATGGGACGACCGGACGGGCCTTTGTGCCGGTTGGAAATCTTCGAGCCGTGGACCGAGGCGCTGCAGACCATCGCGCTCTACGAACGGCTCGAAGTGCTCTACTGGCTGCACCGGTCCCGCCGCGATCTCGTCCTGCAAAGCCCCAGAGGCGGCGGCGAGGCGCGGGGAACGTTCGCGCTCCGCTCGCCGGTGCGGCCAAATCCGATCGGTTCTTCGATCGTCAGACTGGTGGCGGTGGAGGAGGGGGCGCTCTTGGTGCGCGGCATGGATTGTCTCGACGAGACGCCGCTCATCGACATCAAGCCGGACCGCTGCCTCTATAAGCCCGCCGGACCTCCGCATCCGGGCGATCAGCAGGTGGAGGCGACGTGAGCGCGCGTTCGCGCCCTGAGTTGCGGGTTGCGGCGAGGTCAACCGAGGTCTGCGGAGGTCCTATTCCCGTCACGTCATAACGGTCGATCCGAGGCCTTTAGACGTGCGGCAAGGCGCTCCGCTTTAGGCGATGCTAAGCATTGTCCGCCGGTGAAAATTTGTTACAGAAGTGGCGTTGCTCCTGCCTACGGACCGGACAGTGCCAAAGGACAAGCTTCTCAATCCGGCGCGCCAGCGCGCGGCTTTCGAGCGGGTGCGCAAGGCGCACCAATCGGAAGTGGCGGAGGATTATGTCGAGCTGATCGACGATTTGATCGCCGTCCGTGGAGAGGCGCGTGGAACCGACCTCGTGGAGCGCTTCGGGGTGACGCACGCCACGGTCAACCGCACGATTCAGCGGTTGATCCGCGACGGGCTGGTGCGCTCTGAACCCTATCGTTCGATCTTCCTGACCGATGCCGGCAAAGCCCTGGCCGCACGCGCACGCGAACGCCATGCGCTGGTGCGCGATTTCCTCCTCGCGATCGGCACGAGCCGCGAAATCGCCGAACAGGACGCGGAAGGCGTGGAGCATCATGTCAGCGACGAAACGCTCGCGGCATTCCGGGACTTTCTCAAACGCCAGAACTGAACGTGCGGTGCTGAACGGGTCGCCGGGCGTTCGCAAAGAGCATTTTTATGAGCTGGGCAAGGGATCGACGGCGCGCCTTGACGGCCTTCCAGTTGCGCCCGAATTCTCAGTGGCGTGGGCACCTTCGGCACCGTCCGGACGGTGCGCCCTTTGCCGCCGACGCGCAACGTCGCATCCCTGGCTTGCACCATGGGATTGTCATCCGGCGCCGATATTGTGACAAGATCGACGCAAAGCGCACTCAGGAGATGGGATTGTCATGAAGATCGCGGTTTTAGGAGGCGACGGCTTCGTCGGCTGGCCAACCGTCTTGCATTTGTCGAAGCGTGGGCACGAGGTCCACATCATCGACAATCTGAGCCGTCGCTGGATCGACACCGAGCTTGGCGTTCAGTCGCTTACCCCGATGGATTCCATCCAGGAACGTTGCCGGGTCTGGCGCGAACTGACAGGGGTTGCACTGCGCTTCCATCTGATCGACGTCGCCAAGGAATACGAGCGGTTCAAGAACTGGCTTGATGAGAATCGTCCCGCGGCGATCATCCACTTCGCCGAGCAGCGCGCTGCGCCCTATTCGATGAAGTCGGACCGTCATAAGACCTACACGGTCGACAACAACGTCAACGCCACCCACAACATTCTGAACGCCATGGTCGCGGTCGATCTCGACGCGCATCTCGTGCATCTCGGCACCATGGGCGTTTATGGCTATGGCACGGTGAAGGCGCAGATCCCGGAAGGCTATCTGCCGGTCAAGATCCAGAGCCAGACGGGCGAGTGGGAGGATCGCGAAATCCTCTATCCGGCCAATCCGGGCAGCGTCTATCACATGACGAAATGCCTCGATCAGCTGCTGTTCCAGTTCTACGCCAAGAATGACGGCATCCGCGTCACCGACCTGCATCAAGGCGTCGTTTGGGGGACCAACACCGCCGAAACGAAGATGCACGAACAGCTCATCAATCGTTTCGATTATGACGGCGATTACGGCACCGTCCTTAACCGCTTCCTGATTCAGGCCGCGGTCGGCTATCCGCTCACCGTGCACGGCACCGGTGGGCAGACGCGCGCTTTCATCCATATTCAGGATTCCGTGCGCTGCATCGAAATTGCTCTCAAGAATCCGCCGGCGGCGGGTGAACCGGTCAAGATCTTCAACCAGGCGACGGAGACCCATCGGGTGCGCGATCTCGCCGAGCTCGTTGCGAAGATGACGGACGCGAAGATCATCAACCTGCCGAACCCTCGCAAAGAGGCGGACGAAAACGAGCTTTCCGTCTGCAACGAAAAGTTCCTAGCTCTCGGCCTCGATCCGATCCGGCTTGAGGAAGGCCTCTTGTCGGAAGTGATCGACGTGGCCCGCAAATACGCCTACCGAATCGACAAAACGCGCATTCCGTGCGTGTCTGGGTGGACGAAAGAGCGTAACAAGGCGATTAATACCCACCCAGGTTCGCCGAAATTGACGGCAATCTCCTAAAGTTCATAGAAAGTCTCGGCCGTATGGCGAAAGTTGCCTATGCTACCCTTGCCGCAAATCCTGATTACTTGATCGGAGCGACGGCGCTTGCGCGTTCATTCCGTATGACGGAATCGGAAGCGCCGCTGCTTGTCCTGGCCCCGGAGGATCTTCCGGGGCTCGATCAGATGGAAGCGGAAGGGGTGAGGGTGGTTCCGACACGTCCGCCGGAGGTGTCGGAAGCTTTCCGCGAACGCCATAGCCGGGCCGCCCAGCACCGTGAAGCGCCCTTCACGAGGGGAGAGAAGCCGAGCTTTCACGACCCGCTTCTCAATTTTGCCAAGCTGCGGCTCTGGGAGCTCGATGAATACGAGCGCATCGTCTTCGTTGATGCCGATGCGCTCTTTCTGCGCAATTGCGACAAGCTCTTCGGCTATCCGGGGTTTTCCGCCGCGCCGAACGTCTATGACGCGCTCGACGGTTTCCATCGGCTGAATTCCGGCGTCTTCGTAACCGAGCCCAACAAGGCGACCTACGAGACGATGATGCTGGTCCTCGACGCGCCCGACGCGTTCTGGCCCCGCACCGATCAGAGCTTTTTGCAGGATTACTTCGCCGACTGGCACGGCCTGCCGTACATCTACAACGTCCTTCAATACGTCTATTTCCGGTTGCCGCAGCTGTGGAACTGGGATGCCACCAAGATCCTGCACTACCAATACGAAAAGCCCTGGCAGGAAGATCATCCCAAGCGCGCCGAGCTCGGGCCGCTGATCGATTTGTGGTGGAACGTCATGGAAGGGCGTGGATTGCCGGAATCGCTCGATCCGATCGTGCCGGTCGCGTAGGGATTTTCCCTGCGCATGAGCGACAAGTCGCCCCTCGTTCTCGTCACCGGCGGGACTGGCTATGTCGGCCAGCTGATTGCCGGCTATCTGGCCGGCCATGGTCTTCGGATCAGGCTCGCCTCGCGGACCCGGCCGCCCGAGGGGCGTTTTTCCTTTCCCTTTGAGTGGGTGCCCTTTGCGCTCGATCCGCAGCGTGAATTCGGCAACGCCCTTGCGGACGTGGATCACGTCGTCCACGCCGCTTTTCGCCATGTGGCGGGCCGCTACCGCGGTGGCGAGGGCGACGACGTCGAAGGTTTCTACCGCGCCAACCGCGACGCTTCTTTGCGCTTTCTGGCTGAGGCCAAAGCTTCGGGCGTGAAGCGTGCCATCTTCTTGTCGAGCCGTGCCGTCTACGGTTCGCTGGAAGGACCGCTCGATGAGACGATGGTGCCCGAGCCGGACACCCATTACGGCCACGTCAAGCTCGCCGTGGAACGGGGACTGCGCAAACTCTGCCTCGCCCCGCCGGAGGCGTTTGCTCCGCCCGCCGTTCCAGCCGTCACGCCGGCCACCCCGCCTATGGGCTTTGCCGGGGCCTCGCTTAGAGTGACGGGTGTTTATGGTCTCGTGGAACCGGTGGAGCGGACGAAATGGATGAGCATCGCACGCCAGATTCTTGACGGGACTCTTGAAATTGCGCCGCGCGTCGCGACGGAGGTTCATGGCGAGGATGTCGGGCAGGCCGTCGCTATCCTCCTTGGTGCTCCCGCGGAAATGGCTGCCGGACAGGTCTACAACTGCTCCGATCTTCTTCTCAGCAACCGCGAGATCGTGGCGGCGTTGCGCGAGGCACTGGCCCGGCCAGGATCGCTACCTGAAAGGGGCGACGAAAGAAGTGTCGCCATCATGTGTTGTGATCGCTTAAGGAGACTGGGCTGGCAACCGGGCGGGCGGACGCAATTCGCCGGCACGATCGATGTACTCGCCGGCGTTTGTGGAGCCGAAGCGAATGAACACACAAGCTTTCCGTGAGCATCCGCAACGGGAATACCTGATCCGCGAGCTGCATGCGCGGCCGTCCGAGCCGATGCGCGCCCCCTTGCGCATCTCGCAATTTGCCGCCTTGTCTGGCGAGAAGAGCCTGGAGGCGGACCGGGAGCATCTGGCGCGCCTTTGCGCCCGTCTCGGCGGCTCAGCTCCCTCAAGCGACGCGAAACACCATACATCCGAGTTTGGTGGTCTCACCGTAAAATGGGAGCGCCATACGGAATTCTGCTCCTACACTTTTTTCCGGCGGGCGCATTTCACCCACCCCTTCGAAGACACGATCATCGAGGAACTGCCGCGCGACTGGCTCGCGGAAGTGCCGGGGGAGATCTTGTCGGCGGTGCATTTGGCGATCATCCCGAAAGAAGTGGAGATGCCGAGCCCGGAGGAGATCTCGCTCCGGCATTTCAATGGCAATCCTCTGATCGGCAATGCCGTGGCCGGTGGCAAGGCTCTGGTATGGGCCGATTTCCGCCTGCATTCCGACCATTTCACGCGCATCCTGATCCAGGACAAGGGGCTCGAGGAGCGCCATGCCGGCCGTACCGTGCAGCGGCTTGTCGAACTCAACACCTATCGCGCGCTCGCGCTACTGGCTCTGCCGATCGCCCAGGAGGCAACGCCGCGGCTGCGCTCGGTCGACGAGGCGCTCGCTGATATCAGTGCGCGCATGGCCGACCGGACAGACAAGACGAGCGACGCCGATCTGCTGCGCCATCTGTCCCAACTCTCTGCCGAGATCGAAAGCGTGGCGGCGCGCACCAGCTATCGTTTCGGCGCATCGCGCGCCTATTATCAGCTCGTCAAACAGCGGCTGCGCGATCTGCGTTTGGAGCGCATGGACGAGGTGTTGACCATCGACGGCTTTTTGGACCGGCGCATGGGGCCGGCGATGGCGACTTGCGAATCGGCTGAGGAGCGCCAGGAGGCGCTGGCGCAGCGTGCGGCCCGTGTCGGCAGCCTTCTGCGTGCGCGTGTCGAGGTGGAACTCGAAGAGCAGAACCGCGACCTTTTGAAGAATATGGACGAGCGCGCGCGCGTTCAGCTCAAACTGCAGGAAACGGTCGAAGGCCTGTCGGTGGTGGCGATCAGTTATTACGCCATCGGTCTCGTCGGCTATCTCTTCAAGGCCGCGGAAAGCGCCGGCACGCCGATCAATGTTGGTCTGGCGACGGGTCTTGCGGTGCCGTTTGTGGCAGGTCTCGTGTGGTACGGGGTCCGCCGGGCACGTCGTGCAGCTGCCAAAAAGAATCCCGATTAGACCACGACCTGAACCTCAGATTGACGTTGGTCGAAGGCACGGGCTCGCAGGCTATCCCATCCTTGTCGGCGTCGTGGTGTGGCCGGCGTGCGCACAGCGGTGCGGCTTTCTGAAGCTATGTTGTGCCGAGGTTACTCGCTCGCCTGCGCCTGTTCGGCAAGGCGCGAGGCGATCTCCGCGCCGTTGGTGCCGTTGCGGGCGCCGATCGTGCTGAGCGTATCGCCAAGGGAAGCCTTGATCCCGGCCTGATGCAGCACCGCCAGTGCGGTCTCCGGTTCCAGTCCGAAGGCGGGGGCCGCTTTCTCAAGGGGCGCGCTCGATAACGCCTGAAGCACGGTGGTCGGGCTCACATGCTGAGCGTTTCCCGTCATTCCGGTGAGCGCCACCGATGCCACAAGGGCGATCCCGAAGGCGCCCCGGCCGGAACCCCGTTTGAACGACCGCGCAAAAATTCGCCAGTTGCGGACCAAGAGCCAGAGTGCGGCGACGATGAAGAGAACACTCAGCCATTCATGCGCGAAGCGAACGAGATCGCTGTAGCGATGCGTGAGCATCATGATCCCGGTCACGCCCGAGACGACCAGGAGCGCGATCATGGCCGGCTTCACGATCGTGTCGGTCGGGTCGCTGCCGCGCGAGTCCATGTTTGCGTTCCTTCCCGCAGACGGGGAGAGAGAAGGGCGGGCGTCCCGCCCTTCCGACAGAAATCAGTCGCGCGGCGGCAAAAACGTCTTGTTCGAGCGCCAGGCATCGACGCTCCACGGGCCGGGCCCGGCGAAGACGAGATAGAAGAACAAGAAACAGAAGAGGATCGCCGCATCGCCGCCATTCAGCACGGGATAGAAGGCACGTGGGAAATGCGCGATGAAATAGGCGAAGGCCATAAGGCCGGAGAGCACGAAGGCTACCGGCCGCGTGAACAGGCCGACAACGAGGAGCGCGCCCCCGCACATTTCGAGAATGCCGGCGTACCAACCGAGGCTGAACGCCGCCGTCACATGGTCTGCAGGCGGGAAGCCCAAGAGCTTCTGCGTGCCGTGCTCCATGAACAGGAGTGCGGCGACGATGCGCACGATGCTGAGGACGCGTGGCGCCCAAATTGTCTCAAGATCCTTGGTGGTCATGGAAACGTCCTTCTTGATGATCGCCTGGATCCGCGAGCCTTGCCCGCAAACCGCCCCGGCCGCTTCGTTCGCCCGCACGCGGAGGAGGAGCCGCGTCCCACGGGCGATGACGAGCGATCAGCCTGCCCGGAGAAAGCCACAGCATGGCTTCTCCCGCAAATTAACAGCTGGTAAGTCAGGGGCTTAAGAATGGACTCAGATGAGTCGCATGAGGAGGCCGTGGAGCTAAGTTATAGGTCCCGCAGGGTTTTCTTTGTTCCTGCACACACTCTTCAACCTGCCGTGACCCTCTCTCACAAGGTTTCACGCTCAACCTCTGCCTCCACGGGCGCGGCAACTTTCCTGTCTCATGCAGGCAGTTTGCCGATGTCGTCCGGGCGTGCGGCGAAGGCGTTTTCGCCTCGACCGCGCGTGCAAAAAGGGTGCGGGAGACGTTTCTCATGACGCGCGTCCTGGCGATCGATCTCGGGGGCTCGGCTCTCAAGGCATGCCTGTTCGATGCGGACGGGTCGGTTGCGGCGAGCGCGAATGCCGAAACGGGCTTCGAGGAGAAGGCGCCCGGAAATTCCGAGCAGGAGCCGGCGTTCTGGTGGGAGGCTCTGACAAGCGCCTGCGAACGGATCGCAAGCGAGAACGAGGGGGGCCTCGATGGCGTTGCGGCGGTGGCGCTGTGCGGTTTCACCCGCACGCAGGTCTTTCTCGATCAGGCGGGGAGAAGCGTGCGTCCGGCGCTCGGCTTTCGCGATTCGCGCGCTGAAAGCGTGCTTGCGGCTGTGCGCAGAGACGAGGCTCTCTGTGCCGACGGTGTGCTCGCAGGCCTCAACGCCTTCCATCCGACCGCGCGCCTCCTCTGGTTGAAGGAGAATGAGGCGGCGAATTGGGAACGAACGCGGCTCGTTCTGGAGCCCAAGGATTATCTCAATCTGCAACTGACCGGCATCGCCCGGTCCGACCGCGTCTCTCAGCATTGGCTGGCGCAATCTCTCGCAGGCGGCGACGCCTCGGTTGCGGCGCGGCTCGGCATTGCACGCGCGCTTCTTCCCCCGCTCGGGCGGCCGGAAGACATCGTCGGTCAGGTGCGCGAGGGGCTTGCGGGCGCGCTGGGCGCGCTTGCCGGAGCCAAGGTTCTGTGCGGCTCCAACGACAGCTGGACGGCGGTCGCCGGTCTCGGAGGCCTCAAGAGCGGGAGCGCGTACTGCATTTCCGGCTCGTCGGAGGTCTTCGGCCTGCTTTCGCATCGGCGCGGGGAGGCTGAAGGGCTGATCACCATCCCCTGGGGGGAGGAGCTGTGGCATCTGGGTGGTCCAGGTCAAAACGGCGCCAACCTTCTCACCTGGATCGTCGATTGGCTCGATACGACGCCTCGTCCGTTCCAGGAACGGCTGGCGGCGCTTTTGGGAGAGCCTGAAAATCCGCGCCCGCTTCTCTTTCACCCGTATCTGCACGGAGAGCGCACACCGTTCTGGGACGGCGATCTTGCGGCCTCCTTTCTCGGCATGACGTCCGGCCATGGCCGGGGTGATCTCGTGCGCGCCGTCATGCAGGGGGTCGGCTTCCTCAACCGCACCGTGCTGGAGCGGGCGGAGACCGCGACAGGCCTCACGGCGGAAGCCGTTCGCATGGCCGGAGGTGGCACCAAAAGTCCAATCTGGAACCAGATGCGTGCCGATATTCTCGGCCGTCCCGTCCTCGTCTCTCGCCACGTGGAGATGGGGCTTGCCGGTTGCTTTGCCCTTTGTCGGGTTGCCCTTGGATTTGCCGAGAACATTGGCGCAGCCGCACCCGAGGCAGATTTTACCTCCTACCTGCCGCATGCGGCACAGCATGCGCATTACGATGCGCTCTATGCCCTTTTCACCGAGATGCACGAGCCGGTGGCACATGCGGCTCGGTCTCTCGAGAAGCTTCGCCGGGGGGCGAGTTGAATGCGCCGGCCGGGGAGCGACATGCGGCTTTACGAGCAAAGTGCCGATCCGGCCCTTGACCTTACGCCGCATTCTGCGCCACGCGAACGTTCACGCATAATGTACTGAAATGACTCTTGGATGCAGGATGGGGCGAAGGATGAGGCATGGCACAATGCTGCGAGAGCGTCGGGGCGTGGCGAGATGAGCGGAAAACCGGTCGTTCTCATCACCGGCGCCAGCGGTGGCATCGGGCGTGCGACGTCGGCGGCCATGCAACGCGACGGGTGGCGGATCTTTGCGACCGATCTCGATGACGGCGGCAAGCTCGCCGATCTGTTGGGCGAAGATGACGGCTACGCGTCTGCCGATCTTCTCGACCGGTCGGCGCCGGAGGCTCTGGTCGATGCCTGTCTCGCCCGCTTCGGCCGCATCGACGGCCTCGTGCATTGTGCCGGGACATCGCATGTTGCGGCCTTTCCCGATCAGGACGACGAGGGCTGGGAGCGGGTGATCGACGTCAATCTCTCAAGCGCCCACCGTGTGGGACGGGCAGTGGGGCGTGCCATGCGTGCTGCCGGAAATGGCGGTGCGATGGTTTTCGTCTCCTCGATCGCCTGGCTCTCGGGCGGTGCCAATCCGGCTTATGGCGCGGCCAAGGGCGGCGTCAACACGATGACCTTCAACATCGCCCAGGCCCTGGGGCCGGATGGTGTGCGCGCCAATGCGGTCGCGCCGGGCATCATCGCCACCGAAATGGTGCGTGGAGCTTTCCCGGGCGATGCCTTCGGAAAACTTGAGCGGGCAGCCTCGGCGCGGACACCGCTTCGCCGTCTCGGTCGGCCTGAAGATGTCGCTGAAGTCGTTGCCTTCCTCATGTCGTCGCGCGCCGCCTTTGTGACGGGCGCCGTCATTCCCGTCACCGGGGGGCTGGAATTGATCCCGCCGATCGGCAAGCTCGCGGACCAGGCCGGGTGAGGGATTTCATCGCCAAATATGGGACGGCGCTCGCGGGGCTCCTCGTTTTCGTCTTCCTGCTCGTCTTCGCGCGCAATTTCGCCTCCAGCGCCAATCTGCTGAATGTGTTGAAGCAGACGAGCTTTCTGGCGATCCTCGCCACCGGCTTCACTTTCGCGCTTTTGACCTCCGAGCTCGACCTCTCCTTCGCCAATCTAGCGAGCCTCGCCGCCGTCGTCACAGGTGGCCTCATCGCGGGAGGCACGTTTTGGGCGCTTGCCGTCGTCGCGGGCCTTGCCGTCGCCACCCTCGGTGGGTTGGTGAACGGGTTCCTGGTGACCGGCGTGAAGGTGCCCTCGCTCATTGCCACGCTCGGCACGGCTGCGATCGCCAATGGTCTGACCTTCATGATCACCGGCGGTGTCGCTTTCGTCGGGCGCTGGGATCCGATGTTTCTCGCCCTGGCGCGCGGCGAGCTCTTCGGCATTCCGGTCCTCGTCGTGGTCATGGCGGCCGTCGTTCTGATCGCCTGGTTCGTGACGCGTAAGACGCGGCTCGGCACGCATATGCTGGCAACCGGCGAGGCGCAGGAGGCGGCCCATCGCGCCGGCATCGCGACCCGGCGCATGAAACTGATCGGCCTCACGCTCTCGGGCTTTGCGGCCGGTATCGCGGCCGTTCTTCTCGTCGCCAATCTGAGCTCCGCCTCACCGCAGATGGCCGGCGATTATCTCTTGAACGGCATCGCCGCGGTGCTTCTCGGCATGACTATGTTCGAGCCGGGACGTCCGAACATCGCCGGCACCTTCGTCGGCGCCCTGATCATTTCGATGCTTGCCAACGGTCTCGTGCTTCTCGGCGCCCCCTATTACCTGCAGGATATCATGCTCGGCGTTATCGTCATCGCCTCGGTGAGTGTCTCCGCCAGCGTTCTGAAGAAGGCCGCATTTTCCGTATGAAGCGCGCCGAAAAAGCCGCGCTCTGCCAACGATAAGAGGGATGAACATGAAACTCAGATTGCTGCTTTCGCTTGGCGTCGTCGCCTTCGCGGTGACGCGGGCGGTCTCCGCCCAGGCCTTCGAGCTCGGCGTCGTCGCTTTTCAGATGTCGTCGGAGACGCATGCCCGCGTCGCCAATGCCGTCGAAGCCGCCGCGAGAAAAAAGGGCTGGGACGTCGTCGTGCTGAATTCCAACGGCACGCTGCAGACGCATTCCGAGCAGATCGAGAACCTCGTTCAAAGCGGCGTGGACGGCATCGTGCTCGCCATGTCGAAGCCCGTCGAGTTCGATGCGCAGATGCAGGCGGTGAAAGACGCCGGCATCCCGTTGATCACGGTGATGAGCGGGGCGAGCCCGCATGCGCTTTTCGATATCCAGGTCAATGAGTACGCCGTCGGTTCTGAATCGGCTCTCTATCTTCTGGGGCAGCTCGGCTATGAGGGGAAGATCCTGACGGACCGCTTCGAATCCAATGTCGGCACACGCATCCGCGGCAAGGTGCTCGACGTCGTCCTGAGCGAAAACCAGGCCGTGGAGGTGGTCGGAAGCCATTCCATGGCCCGCACCAAGAGCTGGCAGGAGGATGTGCGCAACGGCATGAATGCTCTCATCATGCAAAATGCCGGCAACTTCGACGGCATCTGGGCTTCCTTTGATGGCCAGGCGTTCATCATCGACGATCTTCTGAAGCAGCAGGGCATGCAGAAGGGCGACGTGGTTCTCGTCTCCACAGATGGTGGGCCGGAAACGTTCCGGCGCATCAAGTCGCCGGATTCCATGCTGATGGCGACGGTGGCGATTCCGTTCGAGGCGATGGGCGAGGCAGCCGTCGATGCCATGCAGAAGATCGCCGTCGAAGGCGCCGAGAAGGAAACCATCACCTCAGGCCCTTATCTCTACATGAGTGCCGATCTCGTCGATCAGTCGAACGTCGACGACTTCATCAAGGAGTAGGCGAGGGGGCCGGGGGCGAGCCGCCGGCCACTTTGGAAAAAAGATGAGCGACATCCTCACCGTCCGCAACGCCCGGAAATCCTATGGTGCCGTCAAGGCGCTGCGCGGCGCCGATCTCAGCGTCGCGGCCGGCGAGGTGCACGCGCTCTGCGGCGACAATGGCGCCGGAAAATCGACGCTGATCAAACTCGTCTCCGGCGTGGAGCGTCCGGATGAGGGCGACATTCATGTGCGTGGCGAAAAGGTGCGGCTTGCAAACCCGCATGACGCGCTTGCGGCCGGCATCGCGACCATCCACCAGGATCTTGGTCTCGCGCCGCGCATGATGATCTATCAGAATATTTTCATGGGCTCCGAGCTGGAGAGGCGGGTTCTCGGCATCAAGGTGCTCGACCGTGCCGCCATGATCGCCCGCTCGCAGGACTTCCTGATCTCGCTAAATTCGGTGATGCGCGACATGACCGCCAAGGTGGAGAACCTGTCCGGCGGTCAGCGTCAGGCGGTGGCGATCTGCCGGGCGCTCCGCTGGAAGGCGGAAATCATCATCATGGATGAGCCGACCGCCGCGCTTGGCGTGCGCGAGACGGAAGAGGTGATGAAGCTCATCCGCAGGCTCAAGGAAAACGGCGTCACCGTCATCCTGATCAGCCACAACATGCACGACGTCGTGGCCGTCGCCGACAGGGTCACCATCCTGCGTGGTGGCCGGACCGAAACCTCGCTGTCGACCGACGGCCTGACATCGCAGGCCCTGTCGGAGCGCATCATGGGCGGCGCCTGAGCCCGGTCCTGGGCGCGACGTGAGTGGAGAGCCGCCGGACGCCCGTGTGCCGTCTCGGATCGAGCCTCGCATTCGCCAAAAATAGCAATTGCCAAAGATCGCAGCTGCCAGGGATCGCATCGGCCTGACTAGAACCCGTTCCGTGTAGACACAGACCGCATATGCGCCTATACGCATATGCGCGAAAGGGTGAATACGCGATGGACGCTTTTCTTGTTCTCTCCGCCCTGGCTGAGCCGACACGGCTGGCCGCCATTCAAATCGTCTGGGACGGTGGCGAGCATTGTGTCTGCGAGTTGATGGAAAGCTTGGACGCGACGCAATCGCGGATGTCGAGGCATATGGGCGTGCTGAAATCTGCCGGCCTCGTCGTGGACCGTCGCGACGCACAATGGGTGCGCTACCGGCGCAATCCGGACCTGCCGCGAGAGCTTGTAGCGATCGTCGATGCGGCGGTGGCGGCTGTCGAAAGCAAGCCGCAGAGGGCGGCGGCATGAGCGCCTCCCACCTCGCAGAAAGCGTCACGCCTGCGGCCGGAAGTGTCACGCCTGCGGCCGGCCGGCGATCTTCTCCTCTTCTGTGGTACGGCGGCACCGTCCTCGTGTTGGCGCTGTGGCTCGCCGTCTATATCGGCCTCAGGCCGGCTGCCGACGCGCTGACCGGCTTCCTTCCCGTGGCGCGGGAAAGCCGCCTGGGCGAGGCGCTCGCCTTCTTTCTCTACGACACGCCGAAAGTGCTGATGCTGTTGGCGCTCGTGGTTTTCGTGATGGGGGTGGTGCAATCTTTCTTCTCGCCCGAGAAGACGCGGGCCTTTCTGTCGGGTCGGCGCGAGGGTGCTGGCAACGTCATGGCGGCTGGGCTCGGCATCCTGACGCCCTTTTGCTCGTGTTCGGCCATTCCGCTCTTCATCGGTTTCGTTCAGGCCGGCATCCCGCTCGGTGTGACCTTCTCCTTCCTGATCGCCGCGCCGATGGTGAACGAGGTGGCGCTTGGCCTTCTCTTCGGTCTGGTCGGCTGGCAGGTGGCTCTCCTCTATCTCGCCTTCGGACTTGGCGTTGCAATCGTGTCGGGTTGGGTCATCGGCCGCCTGCATATCGAGTCCTGGCTGCAAGATTGGGTGCGCGAGTTGAATGCGACGGGCGGCTGCTGCCGCGTGCCAGAGGATGAGATCACCGGCGTTGAGCGTCTCCGCGAGGGCCTTGCCTCCATGAGGGAGATCGTCGGCCGTGTGTGGCTGTGGATTCTCGCCGGTATCGCTGTTGGCGCCGGCATCCACGGCTATGTGCCGGCGGAGCTGATGGCGCGCATCATGGGCGCAGAGGCCTGGTGGTCGGTGCCCGCCGCGATCGGCCTCGGCATACCGATGTATTCCAATGCTGCCGGCATCATTCCAGTGGTGGAAGCGCTTCTCGACAAGGGCGCCGCGCTCGGCACGACCTTGGCCTTCATGATGTCGGTCCTGGCGCTCTCCCTGCCGGAGATTGTCATTCTGAAAAAAGTACTGAAGGGACGGCTCATCGCGGTCTTCGTCGCCATCGTCGGGACGGGCATCCTCAGCGTTGGCTTTCTCTTCAATGTTCTGTTCGGCTAACTTCGAGGCGTTTCTGCCATGAAAGACGTGAAAGTACTCGGCCCGGGCTGCAAGCGCTGCGAGACGACCGAGGCCATGGTGCGCAATGCTGCCGAGAGGCTCGGCATTGATGCAAAGGTGCAAAAGGTAACGGACTACGCCGAGATCGCTCGATATGGCGTTGCCTCCACTCCGGGCATCGTCATAGACGGCAAGCTTGTCCATGCCGGAGGCCTGCCGCGCGAGGAAAAGCTGGAGGAATGGCTCACGGCATGAACGCGACGGCGTCTTGCTGCGGCGGGCGCCCTGGAGACGTGTGCTCCGCTCGCACAGGAATGCGCCGCCTATGCAATGAAGACTGATCCAGCCGAGGCCCCAAAAAGGCCCGGACATCGGGGGAGGGGAAAATGGGAACGCCTTACAATGTCTTGTTTCTCTGCACGGGCAATTCGGCCCGTTCGCTTCTGGCCGAGGCGGTCTTGAACCGGGAGGGGCATGGCCGCTTTCGCGCCTATTCCGCGGGTGCACATCCCAAAGACACGCCGCATCCCTATACGATCGACCTGCTGAAATCGCTCGGCTACGACACGTCCTTTGCCCGCTCCAAGAGCTGGGACGAATTTGCCGCGCCCGACGCGCCTGAGCTCGATTTCGTTTTCACGGTCTGCGACCAGGCAGCGGCGGAGCCGTGTCCGGTCTGGCCTGGCCAGCCCGTCACGGCGCATTGGGGCGTCACCGATCCCGCCGCCGCGACCGGCAAGGAAAGCGAGAAGCGGCTTGCCTTTGCCGAAGCCTATCGCATGCTCTTCAACCGCATTTCGGTCTTCGTCAGCCTGCCGATCACCTCGCTCGACCGTCTTGCGCTTGAAAGGCGGGTGCAAGAGATTGGAACGCTCTCACAGGCGCCTGAGAGCGCCTGACGAGAAGGAACTGCGAGCCGACCATGGACGTCGTCATTCATCACAATCCCGATTGCGGGACTTCGCGCAATGTTCTCTCGATCATCGAGAAGGCCGGTTATCGGCCGACGGTCATCGAGTATCTCAAGGAAGGTTGGACCCGCCCGCAGCTTCTGGCGCTCTTTGCGGCGGCAGGGCTGACACCGCGCGAGGCGCTCAGGACGACGAAATCACCCGCGGAAGAGCTCGGCCTGCTCGATCCCGAGGTGAGTGACGAGAAGCTCATGGAGGCGATGATTGCGCATCCGGTTCTGGTGAACCGGCCGATCGTCTGCACGACAAAAGGTGTGCGGCTGTGCCGGCCGAGCGAGATGGTGCTCGATCTTCTCGACCACCTGCCGCCCGGTCCGCTTGCCAAGGAGGATGGCGAGCTGATCATCGATGCGGACGGACGCCGGGTCGCATGACGGGTGTGTCCGCTTACATTTCTGTAACCCGTTGATTTGCCTCAAGCGCGGTATCGCCGGATCTGCTAGATTGCAGAGGATGCTCGCAACTCGGATTCCACGTCTGGCGTCGCTGCTTCTCGCGCTTCTCCTCGCACTCGTCGGCGGACAGGCGAGCTACGCCTCCTCGCATGGCCGGACGATGGCGCCGATGGACGTGTCAGAGATGCGCCTCGTGGCCGAGCAGCCGCATGATTGCTGCCAGGAGGCGCCAGCGGAAAAGACCGGCTGTACCGCAATCTGCGCCGCAACCCTGCAAGCATTCGCCACCACCCACATGCCGACTGTGCCTGCACCGCGCAGCGATGTCGTGGCCACGATGCGTCCGGATGCGAGAGTGCTGGTCGCAACCGATCCGGAAGCGCTGTCGCCGCCTCCACGAAGCATCCTTTCCTGAGAGACGCGGGCAAAGCCCGCAACAGACTGAATCGCCGGGGCGAAACCCGGCCCATCTGCACTTTGGAAAGATGCTTCCGATGAAAACTCGTTTTCTTCTCGCCGGCGCTGCGTTTGCCGGCATGCTCGCGGTTTCTTCCGTTCACGCGGAAGGACTCCCGGCCATGACCGTCTACAAGGATCCGTCCTGCGGCTGCTGCACGGCCTGGGCGGATAAGATGCGTACCGAGGGCTTTGTCGTCGAGATCGTCCCGACCGACGATATCGCCGCCGTCAAGCAGCAGTTCGGCGTCCCCGACGAACTCGCCTCATGCCACACGGCCGTGGTTGGCGGCTACGTCCTGGAAGGTCATGTGCCTTCGGCGATGGTTGAGCGGCTCCTCGATGAAAAGCCCATGACGGCGGGTCTCGCCGTGCCGGGCATGCCGGTCGGCTCGGAAGGTATGGCCATGCCCGGCATGGAGCCGGACACCTATCCGGTCGTCTCTTTCGGAGCTTCCGGGCAGTCGACCTATGCCCGCTATCGCGGCGAGGAACGCCTGTCGGATTAAGACGCTTGATGAAGAAGAAAGGGCGCTCACCCTTGCGGGGGTGAACGCCCTTTCGACTGGCTGGAGGTGCCAGGCTTTTTTCTTGTCTATCGATGACGGGCGGGCAGTTGGGCGTTCATGATCCACGCCAGCGCTTCCCGTGTCTCCTTGGTGGAGCTCTTCGCGTCGAGCTTGCGAAAAATCTCCCGCGCCTCGGCGATCTGATGCAGGTGGTAGAGGGCCCAGCCTCGGAGCATCATCATGCCGCGCGACTTGCCGTCGAACTCGTCGAGAAGCGCCAGAGCCTCTCGATAGCGCTTCGCCCCGAAGAGATCGTTAACCCGCTGCGCAACCCGCGCCGCCCGCACCTGCTGCGCCTGATCGACCGTCGAGGCGGTCCGCGTCGGGCGCTTGAGCTCCGGTGCGATCGCGGCGACGCTCGGATAATCCGGCGAGAAATTCTTCAACAGATCGGCGAGGTCGGACCATTGTTTGAGATGGAAGGTCGCAAGAACGAGGCCGAGTGCCGTCGTGTCCTGCGGCTGCCAGTCCATCGCCTGTCGGAACCAGTGTTGGGCATCATCGAAGGACTTGGTGTTGTAATGGTACCAGGCGAGCGCCTGCGCGCCGTCGCCGGATTGCGTCTGTTCGATGGCGTTGGCGAGTTTGGCGACGTAGTCGCGTGTGAGATCGGGCGGGGGATCCATGCTGAGACGCGCCGCGCCGAGACCGAGAAAGAGGCTGCGCACCTCGGCCGATTCCGCTTCCCATTTGGCGGCAATCGCTTCCGCCTCGTCGGGCTTTTCAAGCGCGCTCAGTGAAAGCACGGACCCCTCCGCCGATTTCACGTCACCACCGCGATCGAGCGCCGTCTTGAACCAGCGCGCCGCGTCCTGCCAGTCGTTCTGGCCATAATAGAACCAGCCGAGAAGCGCCGCATCGGACATGGCGCTCTTGTCGGCCTCTACGCCGTCTTCGAAGCGCACGAGTTCGCTCCGGGACACTGTTCCCACGTCTTCACCGGCGGCGATGGCGCCGATACGCGCTCGCAGAAGATCGTCTTCGACAATGTCGAATTCGTTGCTGCCGTTCGGATTGGTGCGGCCGAGAGAGATGAGCGTTTCGACCTCGCGCACGGGCAGGAGCCCGAGCGCCTTCTGTATGGTCCCGAGCCGCTCGCCAGAGTTTGTCGAATCTTGCAGGATCTTTTCGTAGAGAGCGAGCGCTTCCTGCTCGGCATGGTTGTGCGCCTCGGCTTCCGCCACCCGCCACATGACGTCGACGTCCGCCGTGCTTAAGATGATGTCACCGCCTCCGGCGATATCGAGAACCTTGCCCCATTGCTTGAGATCCGAGGCGTTGACGAGACGCTGACGGGCGCGCTTGTGAGCGACTTTGCTCCTGAGATCTTCGGATGGCTGCCAGCCCGGCTCGGAACGGCGGCGCTCTTCGATCGCAGCTTCGAGATCATCGAGCCGGTCGGCCGCGAAAAGCTCCCAGAATTCTGTTTCGTCGCTGCCTCCGGTCACCTGGGTGAAGAGGTCGTCGGGCGGCGTCCATCCCGGATGCAATTGCTGCAGCCGGTGGATTTCGGCCTCGACACGGTCGAGCTCCTGGTTGCGCGCATAGTAGCGCAAGGCACTTTCATCGACCTTTGTCACGGCAGCGCTCGACACGGGGCCAGGTGCCTTGATGGTGATTGTCTGAGCCTGCGCGGGTGCGATCCAGGCCGCCCCTGCGAGAAGAAGAAGCGGGAGCGTTTTCAGCGACATCCGGAATATGCCTCCTGTGCTGCAACGACAGAAAGGGCCTGTAGGGCACTCGGATAATAGAGGTCGGGAAGGCTGCTGCGCGCCGAGGAAGGGAAGGGCGTGCCTTCGCGTGCGCAGGCAACGAGCCCCGCGACCGCCGCATAGCCGGGGCCGCCGAGAGGCTGGACTGCCCGACCCGACATGACATCGACGGTGCTCGGCTGCGCCCGCTCCCACAGCGCCTGATAGGGGGCGAGGTCGGAACGATCTCCGGCCTTCGCCCAGGCGGCATAGAGAGGAATGCGGATCGCATTGTAGGCAAAGGTCGGGGGGAAGCCGTTGGCCGGCCGCGGTTTCTCGCCCGACAGCGAGATCCAGTCGCTCGGCAGATTGCTTTTGCCGAAGCGGGCGGCCCGCATCAACGCGACACCGCTATCGCGCAGGGCATTCCAATCATATTGTGGAGCGGCCTTTGCGAGCGCCGGGAAAGCCGGAAACACCCAATAGGAGAGATTGATGACGGGCCCGTCGCGGCGATTATCGGCGCGGAAACCGTGGACGCCCGGCAGGATGACGCGGCCGTAGGCACTCTCTTCCGTCGTTTTCTCGTAGATCGCTGCTGCGATATCGGCGGCGGCCTTGCGGTATTCCTGTTCGTTGAAGCGGGTCGCGCCCTCCATCAGCGCCCAGGCGATCAGGATGTCGCCGTCGGTGGCGTTGTTGGGGTCCGTGACGTGCGGATCGGCATCGGGCTCCCAGCGCCAGGCAGCAAGGCCGTCGTCGCGGATTAGGAGCTCGGTGACGGTCCAGTTCCACAGGCGGCGAAAGGTGACGGGGTCATCGGCGAAGGCCGCCAGCAGCAGGCCGTATCCCTGGCCTTCGCTGTGACTGATCTTGCCATTGCCGTCGTCGATCACGCGCCCGTCGTCGCCGATGAAATTGTCACGGAAATTCGCCCAGAGAGGCGCGGGCAGGACTGCCTTCGCGGCAACGGAGTGTGAGCCGGTCGCAGCGCCGGCGGCCGCGATTTCGATCGGCTTCGAGACGGGTGCTGCTGTGGCCACGCCTGCAAACGCCGGATCAACCCTTGTATCTGCGACATGCGAGGCGTTTTCCCCTGATGCCATGGGCAGGCGGAGAGCGATGTTTTGAGGAACTGCGCTCGCCATCGTGACCGCGCTCTCGCCCGGCTCGCAGGGCAGCGCGGCTTTCACCGACGGGCTCTCGTTCAAAAGCGCCGCACCCGCCGAAATCGCCAGAAGCGCGGAGAAGGACGCGACGATAGCGGTGACGGAAACGCGCGCGCTCATGACGAATGCCCCACGCGCCGAAGAAGTGCAGCCGTTGCGAGACCGAGGCATACGCAGGCGGCGATGAGGCCGAGGACATAATAGATGATGTTGAGCGACATCCATCCTGCCGCGACGAGGCGGATATTCTGAAAGGAGAGCGGCTGTGTGGTCACATAGTAGAAGCTGCCGTTCGTGGCCCTGGTGATGTCGCTGTTGTTGCGCCCGAAAGCGAGCGCCCGCCCGTCCAGCCGGTAAAGCAGCGACGCCGTGTTGATCTGCGCAACGGAGGCCGCGAGCTCTCTGCTCGTTGGTGCCGTCACCACCGTCCAGGTGCGTCCCTCGTTGGCCGGCGCTTCCGCTTGGGCAAGGACGAGCGTGCTGCCGGGCTTGATCCGAAGCGGATCCGGTCTTTCGCCGAAGCCGATGTTCCCGGTTGCGCTCCCGACCTGGTCCTTGAGCCAGGAGATCGCCCGCTCGAACGGTCCGCCGAAGCCACCATTCTCGCGCATCTGCTCGGTCCAGTCATCGAGCGAGACAGAGGGTTGCATGAAAAGCCTTTGCGAGACGCGTTGCGGCGCCGGATCGTCGCGGCCGGTTGAGCCCGTGTAGAGCGGGGCTTCTCCAAGACCGGCTGTGCCGACACTGCTGTTGAGCATCTGCGAACGCCAGGCTTGGCGCATGCCGGCGGCGTCGAGACCGACAGCGTCGGCGACCGAGCCTGGCAGAGCCTGGGCGGCCGCCACGACGATCGAGGTGCCGGCGTCGGCCGGGGGTGCAGAGAAGGCAACCTCGAGATTGAGTGGGGCTCCGCTGACCGCTGCAAGATTGGCTGCGAGCGTCCCGGCGGCGGAGAGCGTGTCGCTGTCGGGATCGGGGATGTAGGCGGCTGTCGTTCCGCCCTTGGCGTAAGGGAACCCACCGCTGAGGGTCGAAGCGAGATTGGGCATGCGTGCGACGCGTGCGACCTGCGGCAGATAGAACTCGCTCGTATCCATCATGAGGAAGCGGCTCGGGCTGGAGAGCCCGGCAAGCGTGTCACAGCTGCGATCGCTTTGGGAGCGGAGCTGCGCCTCGATCTCTACCCGATTGATGCCGGGATGTAGCACCTTCAGCGGGATCGGGATTTTGCGTCCCCGCATCAATGCGCCGTCGTCGTCCAAGAGCGGCAGGACGGAGGCGGTCTGATCGTTCACACGCACGAGGAGTTGGCTCTTGGGATCGAGCCGCGGCGCGAAGCCGGCCGTCAGCCGAATGACCGCCTGGCTGTAATCGGCCGACAGAAAGTCATAGGGCATGCGAATGTTGAAGGAGGTGCGGTAGAGGCGACCGTTGAACTCCTCCGAGACGACGCCGAGGTCGCGCAGGCTCACCGAACTTCCCGGCGGCACGAGATGGCCGAGGGCGTTTTCAGCGGCACGCAGCCCGGACGGCGTTCCTTCCGAAGGCTCCGTGTTGCTGCCGGCCTCAAGACTTGCGAGTGCCGCGTCGATGGCGGCGTCGCTGCCTCCCACGATCCAGATGGATACACGACCATGGATCAGATCCATTTCGTCGGGAAGGATGACGGAGACGCCGGGCTGCGCGGTCTCGCCTGGCTTCAGCACACCGAGCCGACGCAGTTCCTCCGGCGTTCCGATCGCAATCTCGACGCCGGGTCCCGAGGCGGGCTCGCTGTCGAAGCGGACTTCGCTGCGGGACGCCTTGGTCATGATCGCGGCGATCTCGGCCACGCGCAAAAATCTCTCGGTCGCCTTTGGCGTGGGCGTCTCAGGTGCCCGCACGCTGATGCTGACGGCGCCGTCGAGCCCCGGATTGACGGCTGCGAGATCGCTCAGGCGCTCGAAGCCGGCACCGGCCCCCGCGAAGGCAAACCCGGTGACGCCAGGATAGATCTGGGTCCACAATTCGTAGGTTCCCTCGAGAGAGCAGTCGACGCGGTGCCGCTGCTGCACCGAGATGCGTACGGAATTGTAGCCAGGCTGGAGCAGTCCTGGGGGAACGGAGAGGCGCGTGCGGGCGAGCTCGTCAGGTGATGCGATCGGGATTTCACCGATGCTGACCTCGTTGACCGTCACCGTCAGCGTGGAGCCCTCCGACATTACCGACACGCTGTTGATGTAGCCGAGCTGCATCTCCGCCCTCGAGGCCGCCTGCGTCCTCGTCAGATAGACGGGCCACTCATGACCGGCGGTTTCGCCGTTGAAATGCAAATCGCTCAAGGCCGCGGGCAGGCGACGAAGGTCTGGATCGACCTCGGCCGCGAGCGGCACGCCGGTGTCGGAGAGCGCCATCTGGCTGGGGGCGGGCTGCGCCATCGCGGGCGCTGCGGATCGAACCTGATCGAGAGATAGGACGACCTTGCCTGCCTGGGCCTGCGGTGCGAGCAGGAGGAGTGCGAGGCCGGCGGTTGCGAGGCTTCTCATACCGCATACTCCCAGACGTCGTGGCCGAGCGAAGCTGTCGCGGCCGTCGATGTTGAGATGGAGCGCCGGCGTTGCGCCTCTGTAAGCTCCGCCTGCTCGACCTGTGGTGTGGCGAGAGCTGCTGCCGTCGCGCTCGGCTCCGCAGGAGGTGTTGCAGGGGTCAGAGCAGGTGTCGTTGCGACGTCGACCGGTGCGCCCGGCGCGACATGCAGATGGGACTGAGCCCGCGGCAAGGCTGGTTCCGATCGCCCGATTTCGGCGCCGAAACCGCTTTCGGCGCTCGTAAACCCTTCCATGTCCGCTGCGGCTGGGGGATTGCGCCTGAGACCGATGCGGAAGGCCCGCAGTGTGTAATAGAGGCTCCAGGAGAGGAAACCGAACGTGGCGCCGATGACGCTCCGCGACTGGCGCCGCCGGCTGCGGAATGTCTCGAAGACATTGGCGCTGTGGTAGAGGAGATCTGCGATGAGTTTGTATTGCGGCGCCGTGAGCTGGATGAATTCCATGCCCAGGAAGCGTCCGCGGTCATCATTGCCGGCCCGGCGCAGAACGACGGCGATCGCCTCTTTGGTGAGGCTGCCGTCGTCGTCGACCAGACGCAGCATGGCAATTGTCGCTCCGGCCTTCATCGGCGGCAGCGCATCTTCCAGCGGGCGCACCCGCACGCCACAGGTGGAGACATCCTCCACCGAGACGGCGATTTCACCGACACCCACGATCTCGAGCACCGCGCGGCGTACGACGGCGAGGCGTTGCGCCCGGCGCCGCTCTGGCATCTCGGACACGACGCCGAGCGCGACACCGGCAATGACGAGATTGATGGCGTTCCACACGCCGCAGATCATCAACAGGTCGTTGCCGGTAGGCTCGGTAAAGTAGCGCCACGCGGCATAGGCACCAGCGACGGCGAGGACGCCGAAGATCGCGAAATAGGGGCCGGCGAGGGCCGAGAGCTGCTCTTTATCGCTCGTCTGGCCTTTCGCGGTGACGTTGAACGTCGGCGCACGCGGATTGACGACGACGCTCAGAATCGCCCGCCCCAGATAGACCGACTGCACGTATTCGTAGAGTTCCGACACCCAGGGCCAGCGCAGCCTGCCGTAGAGATAGCTCTGCAGCATGATGTTCACAGCCATGTAGGCGACGGTGTAGCCGACGAACTCGCGGAAGCTCGCTTCGTAAATTTGCAGCGAGAAGATGATGTAGAGCAGCGGCGCCACCATGAAGGTGAGGCGCGTCAGCGGGAACAGCCAGAAAAGCGACGAGGAGAGATAGGCAATCCGCTGTTCCAGTCGAAGTCCCCGCTTAAAGAGCGGGTTCTTCAGCATCAGGATCTGCACCATGCCGCGGCACCAGCGCGAGCGCTGGCCGATGAAGGAGACGAAGTTTTCGGGCTGCAGACCGGCGATCAGCGGGATGTCGACATAACGGCTGTTCCATCCGCGGGAATGAAGTTCAAGCGCCGTCTCGCAATCTTCGGTGATGGAGACGCCGGAAAAGCCGCCTGTCTCCTCGAGCGCTGCACGCCGAAGCACGGCCGCCGAACCGCAGAAGAAGGCCGCGTTCCACTTGTCCAGACCCTTCTGGATCACGGAGTAGAACATCTCGTTTTCCGATGGCATCCGCTCGAAGGTCGAGAGGTTGCGTTCAAGCGGATCCGGATTGAGGAAGAAGTGCGGCGTCTGCACCAGGAAGAGACGCGGATCGTCGGCGAAATGACCGACGGTTTCGCGCAGGAACGAGCGGACCGGGCCGTGATCGGCGTCGAAGACCACGATCAGATCGGCGGTGGAGCAGTCGAGACCGTTGTTGAGGTTGCCGGCCTTCGCGTGTTCGTTGCGCTCGCGGGTGAGGTAGTGGGCGCCGAGCTGCGCGCAAAGCCGCTGCAGTTCCGCACGCCGGCGCTTGGCGGGGACTGAGACGTTCGGGTCGGGATTGTTGACCTTCTGCTCGGTGCCACCGTCGTCGAGCAGCCAGACCTGTCTTTTCTCATGCGGATAATCCATCGCGAGCGCTGCCGCGATGGTGGTGGCGAGAAGGCTTTTGTCTTCGTTGTAGGTCGGAATGAAGATGTCGACGGTCGGAAGCTCCGCATCCCGCAGTTGGCGCGCCCGCTTCCTTTCCAAAGGGTCGGCCGTGATGAACAGGCTGATGAACAGCATCAGCACTGAGAACATCTCCATGAGGTAGACGAGAAAGCCTGGAACGAAGTTGATCGGTTCCGAAATCGGCGGCAGCGTCGAGGTCGTGCGCCAGTAGACGTAGCGCAGCACCACCGCCGTCGCGAGCGCCAGAAAGACTTGGCGCCAGACGCCTTCCTTGCTGAACATCCACACGGCCGCCATCCCGCCGACGGCCGCTACGCCCATGACGAATTGTGCCTCGATGCTGATGGGCTGCATGATCAGCAGCAGCGTGGCGGTGGTGGCCAGAAGCCACAAAACCGCCAGCGGCATCGTTTTCGACATGACGCCTCTCCTACCCCTTGTTGCGGGGATACTGAGCCGGCGCTCGTATTTAAAAGCTTAATTAAATTGCGAATAGGCCGCAGTTTGGGCGGCATGGTTTCACAAAAATTAATGAGATCAGAGAAGGGCTTGGGGTAGATCCTTCATTTAAGCTGAAAAGGTTGTGTGCGATGCAACTACAAGGAGTTACGCAACGGCAAGGCGGAACGCCGATCGCCTTTCACGGCCGTCGCAGAAGATAGGCATCCATGATCCAGCCCTGGCGCGCGCGCGACGTCTCAATCGTTTCGGCGATTTCGTCCGCCTTCTCCTTCAGCGGTCCGGCAATGAGGATTTCTTCCTCCATGCCGAGATAAGCGCCCCAGTAGATATACAGATCGGTCTCTTTGAAGTGCAGGAAGGTGGCGCGCCCATCGAGCATCACGAGGGTATTGGAGATCTTCTCAGGCTCGGTCTCGGCCAAGAGGCGGGCGGTGGTGACGGTGATTTCTTCGCCGATGCGGTTCAATGGAATGCGGTGACGGGCGGCGAGCGTCTGCAGGCTCGTGATGCCGGTGACCACCTCGAAGTCGATCTCAAATCCCTCGGCGGCGAGCTCATGCAGAATCTGCGTGGTGCCGTCGTAAAGCGCCGGATCGCCGATGATCAGAAAGCCGCCGGTCTCCTCGGGGCCGAGCTCCGACAGCATCTCGCGAAAGATCCGTCGCCGCTCGCCACGCCACCAGTCGATGCCCTTTTCGTAGTCGCGCCCGTCTTTCGGGCGTTCCGGGCTGGTGGCATGAACGCTCCGATAGGAGGCCTCCGGCACGGCCCGTGTGAGCACCTCCTGGCGGAAGGCGATCAAATTCTCTTTGCCGGCCCCGTCCTTGTCCATGAAGAAGAAGACGTCGACGGCCCGCATCGCCTCAATCGCCCGCAGCGTGAGATCAGACGGATCGCCGGCCCCGATCCCGATGACGTAGACTTTCTTCATCGCCGATGTCCCATTCTTCTTCTGCGCGCATGTGTCTTGCGGCTTGCGGTCGGGCCTTCTTAGGACGAAGGTTGCCGCGACCCAAGATACGACCGACGCGAAGCGGGAGTGCGCCACAGACAAATTGTCTTTCGTTGCGTGGCGTGAACAAAGCCGCCGTGCCGACGCAGCGTCACGGATCTGTCATGGGCCGGTTCTAGTGGACGTTCGGCTTGGCGACTCTCTTTCGAACGGGGGCCGAGCCACAGCACGGAGTCGCATAATGAAAACCAAAACTCTATTCGCTGCCTCGGTGTCCGTCGTCGCTTTGCTCGCCACGACGATGACGGCGAGCGCCGAGACGGACCTTGATGCGCTGTACAAAGCTGCGAAGGAAGAGGGGCAGCTCACCACGATTGCGTTGCCGCATTCCTGGTGCGGCTACGGCGATGTGATCGATGGCTTCAAAGAGAAGTATCCTGGCATCCAGGTGAACGAACTCAACCCGGATGCGGGTTCAGCCGATGAGCTGGAGGCCGTCCGCGCCAACAAGAACAACACTGGCCCACAGGCGCCCGACGTTCTCGATGTCGGCCTCGCTTTTGGTCCGCAGGCCAAGGAAGAAGGCCTGATCGAGCCCTACAAGGTCTCCACCTGGGACGAGATTCCGGATGACGCGAAAGACGCCGACGGTTACTGGTACGGCGATTATTACGGCGTTCTGTCGTTCCTCGTGAACACGGATATCGTCGGCGAAGCGCCGTCGAGCTGGGCCGATCTCCTCGACGAAAAATATGCCAACGCCGTTGCCCTTTCCGGTGATCCTCGCGCCTCCAACCAGGCGATCCAGGGTGTCGTCGGAGCCGGTCTCGCCGAAAACGGCGGTGATCTCGATCAGGCCGCAGAGGCCGGGCTGCAGTATTTCAAGCAGCTCAACGAGCGGGGCAATTTCGTCCCGGTGATCGGCAAAGCAGCCTCTGTCGCACAGGGTACGACGCCGATCGTCGTTGCCTGGGACTACAATTCGCTCGCCTGGCGCGACGGTTTTGAGGGTAACCCCGCCGCCGACGTCGTCGTCCCATCTGACAGTGTCGTGGCCGGCGTCTACGTCCAGGCGATCAGCGCTTACGCGCCGCATCCGAACGCTGCGAAGCTTTGGATGGAATACCTTTATTCCGACGAGGGCCAGCTTGGCTGGCTTGCTGGCTACTGCCACCCGATCCGCTTCAATGCGCTCGCCGAGCAGAAAAAGATCCCGCAGGAGCTTCTCGATGCGCTGCCGCCGGCGGAAGCCTACGCCAAGGCCGTGTTCCCGACCATCGAGCAGCAAAATGCCGCCAAGGCCGTGATCACGGAGAAGTGGGATTCCGTGGTCGGCGCCAATGTCGCCGAATAACGGCAAGCCGCTCGCGCTTCCGACTGAAACGACTGGCCCGGATCATTCCGGGTCAGTTGCCTTGCCCACGCCGAAGCGCCGATTTTCGCAGATGTTCGCCGAGTTGAGGCTCGGGGAAGCGATCGCCATCCTGCCGTTTCTGGCGTTTGCGGTCATGTTCCTCATCCTGCCGACGCTGGGCCTTTTCGCGACAGCCTTTTCCGACGGGCAGGGCGGCCTGACGCTCGACAATATCGGTGCACTCTTCACACCGCAGATCCTGCGCTCTTTCTCGATTTCGATCCGGGTCTCTTTCGCGTCCTCAGCGCTTGGCTGCCTGATCGGGCTTGCGATCGCCCTTGCCGTCATCCGCGGGCGTCTGCCGCCGGTGATCCGCTCCACGCTTCTGACATTCTCTGGCGTCGCCTCGAATTTTGCCGGTATCCCGCTGGCGTTCGCGTTTCTCGCAACGCTCGGGCGCGTCGGCCTCGTCACCATCATTTTGCGGGAGGTTTTCGGTCTCGACCTCTACCGCGCAGGCTTCAACATCCTCTCCTTCTGGGGCCTGACGCTCACCTATCTCTATTTCCAGATCCCCTTGATGATCCTCATCATCACGCCGGCGATCGATGGGTTGAAGCGGGAATGGAGCGAAGCGGCGGAAACGCTCGGCGCCTCCACCTGGCAGTTCTGGCGGTATGTCGGCCTGCCGGTCCTGTGGCCGAACCTTCTCGGCACGCTCTCTTTGTTGTTCGCCAACGCCTTCGGAGCGATCGCGACGGCCTATGCGCTCACCGGTTCCTCGCTCAACATCGTGCCGATCCTGCTCTACGCGCAGATCCGCGGCGACGTGTTGCAGAACCAGCAGCTGGGGGCTGCCCTTGCCGTCGGCATGATCGCGATCACCGCTCTTGCCAACGTCGTCTATCTGGTCGTGCGCACCCGCGCTGAGAGGTGGCTCAAATGAGAGGCAATCGCTTCTGGTCCTGGGTCGTCTTCGGTCTCGGAGCGGCCTATTTCCTGCTGCCGCTGCTCGCGACGCTCGAATTCTCGCTGAGCATCCGGCGCGACGGATATACGCTCGACGCCTATCGCAATGTCTTTGCCGATCCGGGCTTCCAGCAGACTTTCAGCTATTCGCTGATAATCGGCCTTTGCACCATCATCGTCGGCATCGTCATCATCATGCCGGCCGCCTATTTCGTGCGCCTGAGGATGCCGCAGATCAGGCCGGTGGTGGAATTCCTCACGCTGATGCCCCTGATCATCCCGCCGATCATCCTCGTCTTCGGCTATATCCGGCTCTACAACTCGTCGTCCTTTCTGCCCCTGACCGGTTCGGTGATGGGCACCAATATCCTGCTGACGCTCGGCTATGTGGCGCTCGCCATGCCCTATATGTACCGGGCGATCGATACGGGTCTCAGGACCATCGACGTGCAGACCTTGACGGAGGCGGCGACCATTCTTGGCGCCAGCCGCCTCCGGATCCTGACGCGGATCATCTTTCCGAATGTCATTACGGCCGTCTTGTCGGGCGCCTTCCTGACGCTTGCCATCGTCATGGGCGAGTTCGTCCTGGCGAGCCTGCTCAACCGTCCGGGCTTCGGCCCTTACATGCAGAATATCGGCGCCAACCGGGCCTACGAGCCCTCGGCGCTCGCAATCATTTCCTTCGTCTTCACCTGGAGCGCGATGGTCGCGATCCAGCTCCTCGCGCGCTTCGCCCCGAAGAGCAGCGCCAGAAAAGATTGATATGGCCGAAGAATTCCTCAATCTCGAAGCGATCACCAAGACCTTTGGCACCAATACGGTGATCAAGGACCTGGATCTTTCGTTCAACAGCGGTGAGTTCGTGTCGCTGCTCGGTCCGTCCGGATGCGGCAAGACCACGGTTCTGCGTATGATCGCGGGTTTCGAAAAACCCACGAAGGGCCGCATCTTTGCCGACGGGCGGGAGATCACCCACCTGAAGCCGTCGCAGCGAAATGTGGGAATGGTTTTCCAGTCTTACGCGCTTTTCCCGAATCTGAATGTGAGGGACAATATCGGCTTCGGGCTGAAGGTCGCCGGCGTGCCGCGGGCGAAGGCGCGCGAGCGCGTCGCGGAGATGCTCGAGCTCATCGGCCTGCCGGATCTCGGCCGGCGCTATGCCTTCGAACTGTCCGGCGGCCAGCAGCAGCGCGTGGCGCTCGCCCGCGCGCTCGCCCCGAGCCCACGGATGTTGCTCCTCGACGAGCCGCTCTCGGCACTCGATGCGAAAATCCGCGTGTCGCTGCGTGAGCAGATCCGCAACATTCAACGTGAGCTCGGCATCACCACGATCTTCGTGACGCATGATCAGGAGGAGGCGCTGTCGATCTCCGATCGGATTGTGGTCATGAATGCGGGGCACATCGAGCAGGTCGGTGCGCCGTTCGAGGTCTACAACCGGCCTGCAACGCCGTTCGTTGCCAATTTCGTTGGCACGCTCAACCGCGTCGAGGCGCGTGTGAAGAACGCTGCGGCGCAGGAAGTGGCGATCGGCGAGCAATCCGTGGTTCTGAAAAAGCTCCCGGCGACCGTCCGTGACGGGGAACCGATCGTCCTGGCTCTCCGCCCGGAGGCGCTCAACCTCGTCAACGGAGCCGATGACGGCATCTGCCTCAACGCCCGGGTCGAAGCGGTGAGCTTCCTTGGCTCGGTGATCCGCGTTGGGGTCGCGGTCGGCGACACGCGTCTCCATGTCGATCTCTTCAACGACCGTCGCTCCGCCCCGCCGCAGCCGGGGGAGACGCTGCGGGTCGGTTTCAAGGACGAGGACGTCATCTCCGTCACAGCGTGAAGGTGGTTCCTCACCAGAACGCGAGAAAGGCGACCCAGGCCGAGAGCGCGAGCCCCGTCACGACGACATAAAGGCCGTTCCAGACGAGCCCGACATAACGGGCGGTGACGCTGCCGAAGCCGCCGACGACGAGCGTGCTTGCGGTAAAGGGCGAACTTGCGGCGGCAAGCGCCCAGCCGGCGGTCATCGCGACGGCGATATCGCTTGCATCGATCCCGACATCGCTGGCGGCAGGCAGGAGCGGCGCGATCAGCGAGACGGCAAGGATCGGGTTCATGCCGAGCTGGCCGGCGGCCGGAATGACCCAGAGAAGCCCGATGAGAAGCAGCCAGCCCGGAAGCGACGACAGATCGAAGCCGGCGCCAAGAACGAACGGGCTCAGGAGATGTCCTCCGAGGCCGCCGATGAAACCGGCCATGGTGAGGAGCACGAGCTCGTTGCGATAACCGAGGAGCTGGCGCGTCACGAAGAGGCCGGTGCGTTCTCGAACGCGCCGCACGGGTGCGTCGTGCCTGTTCTGGAAGGCGATCCACGCCATGGAGAGGATCGGCACAACGAGAATGACGGCGGCCGTCGCCCGCACGCCCGTGGCAAGGTGAATGCCGCCCACGCTCACGCCGAGCACCACGAGGAGGACGGGAAGCGGCCAGATGCTGGTCCAGCTCAGCTCCGTCACGACGGGCGTTGACGGCGAGGCCGAAACTCTGGGTTTGATGAGGGTGTCGAGAAGCCAGCCACCTGCCGCCAGGATGAGGGAGCTGACGAGGCTCGGTCCCAGAATATCCTTCCACGTCGTATCCGGCACGAACGAGATCGAGATCGCCGTGGCGAAGGCGAGCGGCGACCAGGTGAGGGCGGAGGCGAAGCCCCGCTGAATGGCAAGCAACATGCGCCGCAGGCGAACTGCGCGGATATGTGGGTTGTCTTCTCGGCGCGAGCTCTCTTCCGCGAGGGCACCCAGAAGCGCGATCGAGCCGTAATTGAGGACGAGCGTGAAGAGATGTCCGCCGGTCGTTAGCGCGAGGTAACGCCGGCCCGGAGGCTGCTCGGCGAGAAGGCGGCCGCATTCGATGACCGCCGGCGAACTCGTGGCGGCATAGCGGAGCGCGGTCGTCGCGGTGAAAAAGGCGGCAATGAAGGCGGTCGTTTTCAGGGCCGATGTCGTGAGCGTCAGCCAATCCGCACGTGTTGCCAGCGTCGCGATAAGGAGGATCGCGGCGACCGAAAGGAACACGGTCTGCATGCGACCGGTGCGGCGCGCCAATAGAAGCACGGCAGGAATGACGGTGACGATCTCCGCGCCAACCAGAATGCTCTCGCCCGACCATTGCGCCAGGAAGACGAAAAAGCATGTGGCGATTAGCAGCCAGCCGGCGAGCCGGTCGGGAAAGGGGGAGGTGTTCATCGACAAAATTCTGCGGGCAATAAAGCCACTGTAAGCTTTGACGGATTGAAGAACAGCCCACTCAGTCGATCGATCAGCATCCTCTGTCCTGACGAGCTTGGAAACCGCCTTTGCGGCCATTTGCATGGACGCCGTCATCGGATGTGGCAATTGCGCAGGGAGCAAAGTCCGTCATCAGCAGTTGTGCTCCCCAAAGACGAAGTTCGTGGCGGGGAGGTTCGACATGCCCGAAGATGGCACCTTTGCAGGCAAGGAAGCACCCGTCGTTGTTTTTGGCGGCGGCGGTTTTCTCGGGCACCGGATCTGCCGGCGCCTGCTGGAGAAGGGCAGGAGCGTGCGGGCGGTCTCCCGCCATCCGAACAAGATCACCGATCTCCTCGGAAGGCCGCCTGGGCTCGCCGCCGTGGAAGGCGACATCGAGAGGCCGGAGGATGTGGCAAGGCTTGTCGAGGGCGCAGGTGCCGTCGTCAATGCCGTCAGCCTCTATGTGGAGCGGGGTGGCAAGACCTTCCGCAACATCCATGTGGAAGCGGCCGGCCAGCTTGCTGCTCTGGCGCATCGACACGGCGTACCGCTTCTCGTTCAACTCTCCGGCGTGGGTGCTGATCCAAATTCTCCCTCCCGCTACATCGCGGCGCGGGGTGCAGGAGAGGTCGCGGTGCGCCGCGCCTTCGGAAACGCAGTCATCGTGCGGCCAGCCGTCATGTTCGGTCCGCAGGATGGCTTCATCTGCACGTTCTCCGATCTTCTGCGGAGATATCCGGTCTTTCCTCTCTTCGGGAGTGGAGAGACGCGGCTGCAGCCGACCTTCGTCGGAGATGTGGCCGAGGCGGTCGCCTGTATCGTGGTTGCGGGGCCGGACCCCGAGCCGCGCACTTACGAGTTTGGCGGCCCGCGCACATACACCTACCGCGAGCTCGTCGGGATCGTTGCAGACGAGGTCGGTGTCCGGCGCTTGCTCATCCCATTGCCGATCGGCATTTGGAAAGGCCTGGCGGCAGCAGCGGAGCGACTGCCGAAACCGCCGGTGACCTCCACCGAAGTGGAATTGATGGAGGCGCCGAATGTCGCGACCGAGGAGCCAGGCTTTGCGGCCTGGGGCGTGACGCCGACCTCCGTCGAAGACTTCCTGCGGGAGCGCGAGGACCGAAAGGCCGCGCAGGCCCGGCATTCGGTCGAATAGCCGGCGTTGAGTTCGGTATGGCGCCGTCGCAACGCGGCGGCGAGCCTGGAGCGGGCTCAGTGCGATAGCCTCAAGACATGTCCCCGAATGCGACCGTCTTGATCTCAAGAAAATCGTCCAGACCGAAGATTCCGCCTTCACGTCCGTTGCCGGATTGCTTGTAGCCACCGAAGGGGCTGCCTTGCGCGAAGGGGGCGCGGTTGACGCGCACCATGCCGGCCCGTAGCTGCAGTGCAACGTAGCGGGCGCGCTCAGCGTCCTGGGTGCTGAGATAGGCGGCGAGCCCGTAAGGCGTGTCGTTGGCAAGGCGGATGGCCTCCGCCTCGTCCTTGAACGGCGTCATCGCAAGCACCGGCCCGAAGATTTCCTCGCGCCAGATGCGCATCTCGGGCGTGACATCGGCAAAGACGGTCGGGCGGGCATAATAGCCGCGATTGAAGCCGGCCGGGCGGCCCGCCCCGCCGGTGACGAGACGCGCGCCTTCCGCGATGCCGGCCTCGATCAGATCCTGCACCTTGTCGAACTGGGTCTGCGAGACGAGCGGGCCGATATGGTCGCCTTCCTCATGTGGATCGCCGACGGCAACCTTTTCTGCGGTCTCCTTGGCGATCGCGATCGCATCCTCGTAGACCGAGGCCTCGATGAGCATCCGCGTCGGCGCGTTGCAGGACTGGCCGGTGTTTTCCATGCAGAAGCGGACGCCGCCCTCGACCTGCGATGCGAGATCGCAATCGGCGAAGAGGATGTTCGGCGACTTGCCGCCGAGCTCCAGCGTCACGCGTTTGACCGTGTCGGCGGCCGCCTTGGTGACGGCGGAGCCGGCGCGCGTCGAACCGGTGAACGACATCATGTCGACATCGGGATGGGCGGAGAGCGCTGCACCGACGCCCGGCCCGTCGCCGTTGACGAGATTGAAGACGCCGGCCGGCACGCCCGCCTCGTCGATCATCTCGGCGAAGAGGAGCGAGGAGAGAGGTGCGATTTCCGACGGCTTCAACACGACCGTGCAACCGGTGAGAAGCGCGGGCACGACCTTGAGCGTCACCTGATTCATCGGCCAGTTCCACGGCGTGATGAGCCCACATACGCCGATCGGCTCCTTGATGATGCGCTCGCTCGGCGCCTCGGCACGCAGCGGCCGCTCCCATTCGATTTCGTGGATGGCCTTCAGGAAGCCTTCGATGTGCCAGTCGCCGGCGCCGACCTGTTCGTCGCGTGAGAACGACAGTGGCGCACCCATTTCGGAGCTGATCGCCTTGGCCATCTCCTCGGCGCGGGCCCGGTAGATCGTCAGGAGCCGTTCGATCACGGCGATGCGCTCGGTGACGTCTGTCGCGCTCCAGGTCGGAAAGGCGGCCCGCGCCGCCGCCACGGCCTTGTCGATATCGGCGGAGGTGCCGAGCGAGATTTCGGCAATCGCGCTTTCCGTCGCCGGGTCAATGACGGGGAACGGGTTCGGTTCGGCCGGGGTCACCCAGCTGCCGTTGATGTAGAAATCGGTCTTTTTCAGCATTGAGATCTCGTCGGTGTGCGGTCGCAACTCAGGCCCGGCTCAGAAAGGCCTCGGCGAGTTCCGTCCAGAAAGCGACGCCGGTCGCCAGAATGTCGTCGTTGAAGTCGAAGGACGGGTGATGCAGCGGCGGATCGTCTGGTCCTCGCCCGGTCCCGAGAAAGAAATAGCTGCCCGGACAGGCCTTTAACATATAGGCGAAGTCCTCCGAGCCCATGAAGGGACGGGCAAGATCGGTGACGTTCTCGGCACCCGCGAAACGGATCGCCTGGGCGCGGAGGAAGTCCGTTTCAGCCGGATCGTTGATGGTGGCGTCGTAGCTCCTGAGATAGTCGATCTCAGCGCTTGCGCCAAAACTCTCCGCCTGGCGTGTCGCGATCAGGCGGATCTTCTCTTCCAGGAGGTCGCGCGTCGCCTCGTCGAAGGAGCGGATGCCGACGACGAGTTCCGCGCTCTCAGGGATGATGTTGCTTGCCGAGCCGCCGTGGATGGAGCCGACCGTGATGACGGCGGGGTCGATCGGATGCGTGTTGCGGGCGACGATCGTCTGCAGGGCCATGACGATGGAGGAGGCGGCAACGATCGGATCGACCGTGTCCTCAGGATGCGCGCCATGGCCTCCGCGGCCGGTGACGACGATGCGCGCTTCGTCGACCGCCGCCATGATCGGCCCCTCTTTGAGCGCGAACTGGCCGAACGGAATCTTCGGCTCGTTGTGAAGCGCAAAGACGGCGTCGCAGGGGAAAAGCTCGAAGAGCCCTTCGTCGACCATCATCTTGGCTCCGCCGAAATTCTCTTCCGCCGGCTGGAAGATGAGATGCACGGTGCCGTCGAAATTCCTTCGCTCAGCAAGCCGCTTCGCCGCGCCGAGAAGCATCGCCGTGTGGCCGTCGTGACCGCAGGCATGCATGCGGTTGGGAATTTCGCTCTGGTAGGGAAGGCCGGTCTTTTCCTGGATCGGCAAGGCGTCGAAATCGGCGCGCAGGCCGACCGCACGTTTTGCCGAGCCATTCTTCAGGGTCGCGACAACGCCCGTCTTCGCAAGCCCGCGATGCACCTCGTAGCCGAGGGCCTTAAGCTTTTCTGCGACGTAGGCGGACGTCCATTCCTCTTCGAGGCCGAGCTCGGGATGACGGTGCAGCTCATGCCGCATGGCGACGATGTCGGGCAGGTCGTTGCTGAAGTCAGGCGCGATACCCATTCACACTCCTCGGGTGGGGATGCGATTTTCGAGATAGCGGAAACCGGCGACCAGAAGGCCGGTCAGGCAGAGATAGATGAAAGCCAGAAAGAGAAGTGGCTCGTAGATGATGTAGGTGTCCTGGCGCACGTCGCTGATCACCGCATAAAGGTCGATGACGGTGATCGTGGCAACAAGCGGCGTCGCCTTCAATTGCAGGACGATCTCGCCGTTCAAGGTCGGCAGAGCGCGCTGGATGGCGCGCGGCAGCCAGATACGGCGCAGCACGGTGAAGCGGCTCATACCGTATGCGCGTGCGGCTTCGAGCTCACCTTTCGGCACGCCGGCAAGCGCCCCGCGCATCACCTCTCCCTCATAACCCGCAAAGGAGATGGTGAGCGAGGCGAGCGCATAAGGCCAGGCCTCGCGCAGATAGGGCCAGATGAAGGAACCGCGGATCCACGGGATCTGCGGAAACAACGAGCCGAGCCCGTAATAGAGAAGCCAGAGCTGCAGGAGCAGAGGCGTGCCGCGGATCATGGTGCAGAAGCCGCGGGCGGCCCACGCCAAAGGAGCGGGGCCAGAGACTTGTGCGAGACCGAGAGGCACCGCCATCGCAAAGCCGAGGATGCTGCTGCTGACGAGAAGGGCGAGCGTGACCCACAATCCGCCCAGCATTTCCGTCCAATAAAGCGGCAGCCAGTCCCAGCGCATATTGAACGCCATGAGGGCGACCATGAGAGCGGCCAGCAGAAGCAGCACGATGCGGTGCGGCTTCAGCCAGTTTTCGCTTTTCGCCGCCTTGTCCTTCTGCGGGTCGATGATGTCGGCCATGGCGTGCACGGCTTCGGCATTGTCTTCCCTCATGAGGAGAAACCCGGCATGCCGCGCCTTGCCCGTCGCTCGATGAGTGCGATGACGACATTGGAGACGAGGCTCACCATCAGATAGAGCAGCCCCGCGGCGCAGAAGAAGAGCATGTATTCGCGCGTTGCACCGCCGGCCTGGCGTGTCGCGAGCGTCAGTTCCGTGAAGCCGACGACGGCGAGAAGGGCCGTGTCCTTGGTGGCGATCAGCCAGAGATTGGCAAGTCCCGGAATGGCGTGCGGAAGCATGGCGGGCAGGGTGATGCGGCGCACGAGGAGAAACGGCGGCATGCCATAGGCGCGTGCCGTTTCGATCTGTCCGGCAGGCACGGCCTTGATGGCGCCACGAAGGACCTCGGTCGAGTAGGCGCCCTGGACAAGACCGATGACGGCGATGCCGGCCGCCATGCCCGAAATGTCGAGGCGAGCGTAGCCGAGGGCTGCCATCAGGCGGTTCAGGAGATCGGTGCCTGCGTAATAGACAAGGACGATGAGGACGAGTTCGGGAACGGCGCGGATAATCGTCGTGTAGGCTTCGAGGAGATCGCGCAGGATCGGTCCGCCGTAGAGCTTTCCGAAAGCGCCACCGACGCCGATCAGGAGCCCCACCAGATAGCCGCCGGCGGCGACTTCGAGCGAGGTCAGGAGAGCGCGCAAGAGGACTCCGCCCCAGCCGGGCGGAGAAAAGGCAAGAAGTTCTAAAGGACCCATTACATTACGGTTGGAAGTGGCGCATCGGTGCTGGCACGGCCGCGTGACCGCACCTGGCTTCTAGCAAGCGGCATGCCTTTTCAGGCGGGGTGCGACCTGCGGGGACAGAAACCGGGCGGAAAAGGGGAGGGGCGGTTGCCCACTCCCCAAGCTGCGAGCGAGCCGCTCACTTTCCGTAGATGTCGAAGTCGAAATATTTCTCGGAGATCTTCTCGTAGGTGCCGTTCTCGCGGATCGCGGCAATCGCCTTGTTGAGCTTCTCCTTGAGCTCGGTGTCGCCTTGGCGAATGCCCACGCCAACGCCCGGTCCAAGAATCTCCTCGTCGGGCTCGACCTCGCCCTTCATGTCGCAGCACGCCTTGCCGGAATCGGATTCCAGGAAGGTTGCGAGCGCGAGGGAATCCGCCTGGACGGCATCGAGGCGGCCGGCCACAAGATCTTGGTTGGCCTCGTCCTGCGTCTGATAGGTTTTCACCTCGGCGTCGGGAAAATGCTTGCGGACGTAGTTTTCGTGGATGGTCGAGCGCTGCACGCCGAGAAGCTTGCCCGAAAGGCTCTCATTGGTGGGCTCGATCTCCACCTCCTTGAGGCCGATGATGGCCGTCGGCGTGTTGTAGTATTTGTCGCTGAAATCGATCACCTTGAGACGCTCTTCGGTGATCGACATGGAGCCGATGATCATGTCGATTTTGCCCGAAGTGAGGGCCGGAATGATGCCGTCCCACGCTGTCGGCACGATGGTGCAATCGAGTTTTGCCTCTTCGCACAGCGCATCCATGATTTCGATCTCCCATCCGGACCAATTGCCGGCGGCATCCGGGACCGTGAATGGCGGATAGGGTTCGGCGGCGATGCCGACCTTGGTCTCGGCGCTGGCAGCGCCCGCTCCAAGGACGACGACGGCCGCCGCTGCGGCGAGGCGTGTGAGAATACGGTGCATGAGGAGTTCCCTTCTTGCTTGGTGCGGTGACGGCCGGCGTGAGGCTCCGGCACATCGCCGCTATTGAATTGATCCGATGAACTTTTGCAGACGCTCAGATTTTGGATTGTCGAAGATGGCTTCCGGCTGGCCTTCTTCTTCGATCTCTCCGTCCGCAAGAAAGATGATATGACTGGCCACCTCACGGGCGAAGCTCATCTCGTGGGTGACGAGAACCATCGTCCGGCGCTCATGCGCGAGGTCGCGAATGACGGAGAGGACTTCGCCGACAAGCTCTGGATCGAGCGCTGAGGTGGGTTCATCGAAAAGCATCACCTCCGGCTGAATGGCGAGCGCGCGTGCGATCGCGGCACGCTGCTGCTGCCCGCCGGACAGGAAAGCCGGATAGACGTCTTCCTTGTCGCTCAGACCGACGCGGTCGAGGAGGGCGCGCGCCCGCTCCACGGCTTCGCCCTTGGGTACGCCGAGAACATGGACGGGCACTTCGATGACGTTGCCGAGAAGCGTCATGTGCTGCCAGAGATTGAAGCTCTGGAAGACCATGGCGAGACGCGTGCGGATGCGCTGCACCTGGCGCCGGTCGGCAGGTACGAGGCCGCCGTCGCCATCGCTCTTCATGGCGATGGTTTCGCCGTGCACGCTGACGCTGCCTGCGGTCGGGTGCTCCAGCATGTTGATGCAGCGAAGAAGCGTCGATTTCCCCGATCCCGACCCGCCGATGATGGCGATCACGTCGCCTTCCTGGGCCGTGAAAGAAATCCCCTTCAGAACTTCGAGACTGCCGAAGGATTTGTGCAGGTTCTCGACGCGAACGACTTCAGCGCGCTCCGCGGACGGCGCCGCAGTTGTGCCCGACGCTGGCACGTCTTCCTGGATCACTGGCCTGTCCCCAAAGCCGCATTCGAAGCGGGGATCAGATCTTCAAACCGGGGCGGCGTCAAACGCCGAAACCGCCGCGAGGCTCGTATGAGCGCGTTCGAGAAGCCAGTGATTGGTCCATTCCTTTCGTGAGAGATCGGAGTGTGTCCCGACCGAAGCCGAGGGCCGAATTGATACACTTGCACGATAGTTATGCAAGTGCATAAATGCGCTCATGGCCAAGCGGGTGGCGGCGGATTCGCCGAAATCGACATGTACTGGACGGACAAAACTGCGCTCTTCACCCAGGATGGGACGGCTCGCGACGGTGATAACGTGCCCGCCGGTGGCGAGGTCTCGGGGCCTTCCGGCAAACGGTCGGGCCCCGTGACCCGGCGAAGCTTCAGGCGCGGGACACAGGACGAGCGGCGCCACGCCTTGATCCAGGCGACGCTCGATCTCATCGCCGAAAAGGGCCTCAAAGGGATCACCGTGCGCGAGGTCGCCGCCCGCGCCGGCGTCACCAATGGCCTCATCCGGCATTATTTCTCCGGCAAGACCCAGCTGATCGAAGCGGCCTATCAATCCGTCATGGAGGGCATGACGGAAGCCGCGAAAGCGGCGATCGCCACCACCGAGGGCAGCGCGAAAAGCCGGCTGCGCCACTTCATTGCCGCCAATTTGACGCCGCCGGTCGCCGACCCGCGCGCCCTGTCGCTTTGGGCGACGTTCATCAGCCTCATCCATGTCGATCCCGCCATGGCGGCAATTCACCGGGCTGGTTACTTGCAGTTTCGCCGTGAGTTGGAGGATCTCATCGCCTCCTTGTTCGCCGAAATCGGGCGCGAAGCGGAGGCTGCGGAGCGCGTGCGCCTCGCGATCCAGATCAATGCCGTCATCGATGGGCTTTGGGTCGAGCGCTGCCTGGCGGAAGACATGTTCGCCGAAGACGAATTGGTCGCTGCCGGTATCGAAGCCGTCGAGGCGCTCCTCGGCCTCAGTCTCGCTCAGTCATGACTCCAGCAAGCCAGCCATAACGCCAAACAAGAAGGTAGAAACGACATGCGCTACGCCTCCATCACGGAGCGGCTCGCCGATCTCGGCTCGGGCAAATGGGCCGTCCACTTCCGCGCTCGAGCCATGGCGGCAGAAGGCGCGGAGGTTCTGGAGTTGACGATCGGCGAGCCTGACATCCCGCCGGAGAAGGAGCTCTTGGACGAATGCAGCCGCGCCATGCATGCCGGCCGCACACGCTATTCGGCTGGGCGCGGCGATCCGGCGCTTCTCGACATCCTGGCCGAGAAATACACAAGCCGGTCCGGGCGTACGGTCACGCCGGAAAACGTATTGTGTTTTCCGGGCACGCAGACGGCGCTCTTCGCGGTTATGACGGGGCTCGTCGAAACGGGCGATGAAGTGCTCGTCGCCGATCCGCTCTACGCGACCTATGAAGGGGTTATCCGGGCAAACGGAGCCGAACTGCGCTCCGTGCCGCTTTATGCGCGCAACCGCTTTCACCTTGACCCGGCGGATCTCGAAAAGGCGATCACGCCGCGCTGTCGGGTTCTTCTTCTCAACTCGCCGCACAATCCGACGGGCGCCGTCCTGAGCCGTGACGAGCTTGAGGCGATCGGCGAGGTCTGCCGCCGCCACGATCTCTGGATCGTCTCTGACGAAGTCTACGAGGAACTCGTTTTTGAAGGCGCATTCGCTTCGCCCTTCGACATCCCCGAACTGGCAGAGCGCACCATTGCTCTTTCCTCGATTTCCAAATCGCATGCCGCGCCGGGCTTTCGCAGCGGCTGGGCCATCGGCCCTAAGGAATTCTGCTCTCGCCTTCTGCCGGTTTCCGAAACGATGCTCTTCGGCGGCCAGCCCTTTATCGCCGATATGACGGCCTATGCCTTGTCACGCCCGTCGCCCGCGGCAGCACGGATGCGCGAGGCGTATCACCGCCGGGCGCAATTCGTGACGACCTTCCTCGGGAATACGACCGGTGCGCGTCCGATCATGCCGGAGGGCGGCATGTTCATTCTCCTCGACGTGCGCGACAGCGGCCTGAGCGGCGAGGATTTCGCCTGGGGTCTCCTGGAGAGCGAAGGCGTGGCCGTCATGCCCGGAGCCTCTTTTGGCGAGGAAGCGCGGGGCTTCGTGCGCGTGAGCCTGACGGTGCCCGATGAGCGAATGGAAGAGGCCTGTACCCGCATTGCCCGCTTTGCCGAGAATGCGGTGGCGCCGAAAAGGGCAGGCGGCTGGGCATGAACGCTCAGGTGACGCAAGAAAACATGGCGGCAAGCACGGGCGAGGCGCTGATCGCGCTTCTGGAAAAGCACGACGTTGACGTCGTCTTCGGCATTCCCGGCGTCCATACGGCCGAGCTCTACCGCGGTCTTGCAGGCTCGAAGATCCGACACGTCACGCCCCGCCACGAGCAGGGCGCAGGCTTCATGGCGGACGGCTATGCGAGGGTCAGTGGCAAGCCCGGCGTCTGCCTCGTCATCACCGGGCCGGGCCTCACCAATACCATCACGGCGATGGCGCAGGCCCGAGCGGATTCCATCCCGATGCTGGTGATTTCCGGCGTCGGCCGCCGGGCGTCGCTTGGTCATGGCCGCGGCGCGTTGCATGAATTGCCGGACCAGCGCGCGATGATGGCAAGCTTCGCGCTCTTGTCCCACACGCTTTTGTCGGCCTCCGATCTTCCCGACGTGATGGCGAGGGCCTTTGCAATCCTGCATTCGGGCAGGCCCGGGCCGGTCCATATCGAGATCCCGGTCGATGTCATGCAGGAGCGGGTGGCCACGCATCCCGCCCGCCTGCCGGCCCTGCCGTCGCATCCGCATCCCGGAGCGACCGATCTTGAAGCCGCCGCCCGGCTCTTGTCCGCCGCGCGGCGGCCCGCGATCATCGCTGGTGGCGGCACAAAACGTGCCACTCAAGAGGTGACGGCGCTGGCGGAACGGCTCGACGCGCCGGTGGTGACGACGGCGAATGCCCGCGGTCTTCTCTCCGGCCACCCCTTGCGCGTGCCGGCAAGCCCGAGCCTCAAAGCCGTGCGCACCTTCCTGGCCGAATGCGATGCGGTCCTGGCGCTCGGCAGCGAGATGGGCCCGACGGATTTCGATGTCTATGAGGACGGCGGCTTTCCCGAGCTTAAAGGTCTCGTGCGTGTCGATATTGACGCTGGTCAGCTCGCTCGCGGGCCCCGTGCAGATATGGTGATTCTCGCAGATGCACGCGCCACCGTGGTCGAGCTTTGCAGTGCTCTCGCCGAGGCAAAGATCAGCGGCGAGCGAAGCGGTCGTGACATCGCGTGCAGGCTCCGAGCGGCAGCCTTCGAAGAGATCGGAGAAGCCTATCGCGGAGAGGTCGCGATCCTCGATACGATCCGCGAGACCCTGCCAGGCGCTCTTTTCGTCGGCGACAGCACGCAGCCCGTCTATGCCGGCAATCTCTATTGCGACATCGATACGCCCGGAGGCTGGTTCAATTCCGCAACCGGCTTCGGCGCTCTCGGCTATGGCGTGCCGGCTGCGATCGGCGCAGCGATCGCAGATCCTGAGCGGCCGGTCGTGGCGCTTCTGGGCGACGGTGGCCTGCAATTCTCGCTCGCCGAGCTCGGCTCCGCCATCGATGCCGGAACGCCTGTGATCTTCGTCGTCTGGAACAATTTCGGCTTCCGCGAGATCGAGACGTTCATGGTCGAGCGTGGCATTGTGCCGGAAGGCGTGAAGCCGACTCCGCCCGATTTTGACTCTGTCGCAAAGGCTTACGGTCTCGTCTTCGAACGTCCCTCGAACTTATCAGACCTGCCCGTGTCATTGCGGCGTGCACGCGACAGCGGTCGGGCGGCCCTCATCGAGCTGCGCATGCCTTTCGGCATGTGAGGGGCATTGCCCGAGCGATCTGATTGCTCGGGCGCCGCCTCGTTCTTGCTCCTCAAACGTCAGCCTTTCGCCTGGAGCCGCGAGGAGCGCCGGCGCAAAAACTCCGCGCTGAGGAGAAGAAGCACGGCGAGCACGATCATGATCGTGGCGGCCGCCGCGATCGTGGGCGAGATATTTTCGCGGATGCCGGAGAACATCTCGCGCGGCAGGGTGCGCTGGTTGGGCCCGCCGATGAAGAGCACAGTGATGACCTCTTCGAGCGATACGGAGAAGGCAAAAAGCCCGCCGAAGATGACGCCGGGCGCAATCAGCGGAAAGACGACGCTTCGTGCCACGCGGATTGGCGAAGCCCCAAGGCTGAGGCCGGCACGGATGAGCGTACGGTCGAAGCCGGAAAGCGTGGCGGTGACCGTGATGACGACGAAAGGCGTGCCGAGAACGGCATGGGCCAGGATGAGGCCGGTGAAGGTCGCCGTCAGATCGAAGGGCGCAAAATAGAAGTAGAGCCCGACCGCATAGATCACCATCGGCACGATCATCGGAGCGAGCAGGAAGGCGCTGATGAAGCGCTTGCCCGGGAAATCCGCAAGCCAGAGCCCTGTGGCAGCAAGCGTGCCGAGAAAGGTGGCGATCGTGGCCGCGACGACGCCGATGATCAGGCTGTTGCGGATCGACGACATCCAAGTGCCGGAGAAGAAGAAATCCTCATACCACCGCAGGGAGACGCCGCGCAGCGGGTAGGTGAGGAACTGACCGTCGTTGAAGGAAAGGGGCACGATGGCGAGGATCGGGGCGACGAGGAAGAAGAAGCCGCCGATCGCCACCACGTAAAGGACGACACGCCACGCCTTTTCCGTGCCTGTGATAGCGCCGCTCACATCACCCCCCGAACGCCACCGACGAGGCGGCTGTAGATTGTGTAAAGGATGAGCGTCGCGGCGAAGAGGCCGGTGCCGAGCGCCGCTGCAAGCCCCCAGTTCACCGTGTCGGTGGTGTAGAAGGCGATGTAGTAGGAGATCATCTGGTCGGCAGCCCCGCCCACGAGTGCCGGTGTGATGTAATAGCCGAGCGCGATGATGAAGACGAGGATCGAGCCGGCTGCGATCCCCGGCATCACCTGCGGAATGTAGACGCGGCGGAAGGCGGTGAAGGGCGGCGCGCCGAGCGAGCGGGCCGCGCGCATGTAGGATGGTGGCACGGTGCGCATCACGGCGTAGAGCGGCAGGATCATGAACGGCAGAAGCACATGCGTCATGGAGATGATGACGCCGGAGCGGTTGTAGACGAGGCGGATCGGCCCATCCGTGAGATGCAGGAATTGCAGCATCTGGTTGACGAGACCATGCTCTTGCAGAACCACGACCCATGCCGCGGTGCGCACGAGAAGCGGCGTCCAGAAAGGCAGAAGCACCAGGATCATCAAAAGGTTGGCGGTGTTCTCCCGCAGCCCGGCCAGGAGGTAGGCGATCGGAAAGCCGATCATGAGGCAGAGAAGCGTGACGGTGAGCGCGATGGCGAAGGTGCGCGTATAGATCTGCAGATAGACGGCGCGCTCAGTCGGCACCGGCACGATCGAACCGTCGATATCGCGCTGGTGGTCGATCGTCTGCAGAAGGAAGAAATCTGTGAGGGGGCCCGCCGCGCGCCTGACCGCCGCCCAGGTTTCGGCGCGGCCCCAATCCGGCTCAATCTCAATGAGCGTGTCGCGCCAGGAGGTGGGCGGTTGATCGAGGCGCGCGATCTTTCTCGCCGTTCCCATGACGAGCGAACGCCCGCCCGAAATATCGTAATTGAGACGCCGGGCAACCGCTGCGGCGGTGCGGTCCTCGTAGGAGCGGCTGAGATCCTGCGCGAGAGCCGAAAAGACCGTCTCGTCAGGCACGGCGCCTTTCTCCCAGTCATAGGCCCGCACGGCCTCGGCCGTCTTTGGCCAGGTCTCCATGAGGTCCGTGTCGACGACGCTCCGCTCCAGCATGCCGGCGATCGGCGCGACGAAGAAGATGACGACGAAGACGATGAGAGGCAGGACGAGCAGGAAGGCGTTGCGCTTGCGCTTGCGCTCGGCGCGCGCCAGATCCCTCTTCAGGGACCGCGTTTGACGCGGCCCCACGAGCATTTTCTCGGCCATTGGACCGCTACTAATTGGTCGACGCCCAGCGGCTCCAGCGCTCCGTCAACCGATCGATATTGTCGAGCCAGAACGTGTCGGAGATCTTGAGCGCATTCTTCATGTTCTCCTCCGCCGTCGGCAGCTCCTTGAGGCGCTCCGGCTCGATCATGGCGCTCGCATCGGGATTGGTGACGCCGTATGCGATCTTCATCGGCAGCTTGGCCTGGTTTTCCGCCTCTCCGACGAAGTCGAGATATTTGTAGGCGGCGTCGAGGTTCTTGGAGCCGGCGAGGATGACCCAGGAATCGAGCGTATAGAGGCTCTCGTTCCAGACGATGCCGAAATTGCGCCCGTCGGCCTTGTTGGCAGCGTCGACGCGGCCGTTGTAGATCGAGGTGAGGGCGACTTCGCCGGAGGCGAGAAGCTGCGGCGGCTGCGCGCCCGCCTCCCAGAAGACGAGATCCGATTTGATTGTGTCGAGCTTCTTGAAGGCGCGCTCCACGCCCTCGTCTGTCGCAAGCACGTCATAGACTTCTGAGGGCGGCACGCCGTCCGCCATCAGCGCGATCTCGAGATTGGTCTTCGGTCCGTTGCGCAGCGCGCGCTTGCCCGGATATTTGTCGAGGTCGAAGAAATCTTCCCAGCCGGCGGGTGCATCCGAGATCTTGTCCTTGTCGTAGCCGAGGACGAAATTGTAGACGATCGCGCCGACGCCACAGGGGCTGACGGCGGCCTCGATGTAGCGGTCCTTGCCGCCGATCTTGTCCCAGTCGAGTTCTTCGAAGAGGCCTTCATCGCAGCCGAGCTGCAGCTCTTCCGATTCCACCTGCACGACGTCCCAGGTGGCGTTGCCGCCTTCAACCTGCGCGCGGAGCACGCCGATGCCGCCATCCCAGCTCTCTTCGACGAGGTCGATGCCGGTCTGCTCTTCGAAGGGTTTGAAATACACTTCACGTTGAGCGTCCTGATAGGCGCCGCCCCACGATGTGACAGTGACCTGTTCGGCTGCGGCCATGCTGCTGCCGGTCATCAAGACGATACTCAAAGCCGCGATGACTTTGCTTCTGGTCCTCATATTCCCCTCCTGTGCCTTGTTCTGGCTCGAAGCGTTAACCGCTCCCTACCAATGCTTGCCGAGACGGAAGGCTTTCGCAATGGGCTTGAAGTCGTAGAGTGGCAACTTCTTCGAATTTCTGTAAATTTTGCTCCCGAGTTAGCTCCTGAAAGCTTCAGATTGCCGGCCGGTGGGGCGCGCATCCAAACGCGTTGATCCCGATTGAACGCACTGATTTTGCGTTGCACTTTTTAGTCGTTCAAATGCAAAATTTCTGCTCAAGCTCCACTCAAGCCCCGGTCGTTAGGCAACCCCCGCAACTGGCGAGGGAGCCGCGATGTTCTTTTCAAGCGACGAGATGGGTTTCGCCGCGACGGCGGAATCGACCGCCACCGCGACGGGCGGCGGCGTCGCTTCAGCGCCCAGCACCGCCACCATTATCGACCAGCTTCAGACCTCGTGGACGCACGAAGCCTCACCGAGCCCGATATCCTGGGCCGGTCACACCATCACCTACAGCATCCTTTCTTCCGCATCGGGAAGCGGCGAAGCTGCGGGTTTCCAGCCGCTCTCCGCTTACAAGGCGGCGATGGCCGACGAAGCTTTCGCGCTCTGGGACGATCTCATCGCTCCTGATATCGTGAGGAAGGCAGCGGGCGGCGGCATCTCCATCGCCGAGAGTTCGACCACCGCCGGCAACGGCACCTACACGTCATATAGCTTCCGCTATGACGGTCTCGGCTCCGGCCACGATTCCTTTATCAGCGCCGATGTCTGGCTGAACAGCTATTGGGGCAGTCTCAACGACGACAGTGACATCGCCTACGGCAAATACGGCTTCCTTACCTATCTCCACGAGATCGGCCATTCGCTGGGATTGAGCCATCCCGGCACCTATGACGCGTCCCTCGGGGCGGTCACCTATGCCGATGGCGCCGAATTCGCTGAAGACACGCGCCGCTTCACCATCATGTCCTATTTCGATGCCGACGAGGACGGCAGCGGCACCAACCATGTCGGCGCCGATGGGCTCATGCATTACGCCCAGACGCCGATGCTCTACGACATTCTTGCCATCCAGGACCTCTACGACGCGGACTATTCCACACGCGCCGGAGACACGACCTATGGCTTCGGCGCCTCGGGCCTCGGTTCCTATGACGCCGTCTTCGACTTCACCCTCAATCCCGAGCCGATCGTGACGATCTGGGACGGCGGCGGCATCGATACGTTGAATGTCTCGGGCTTTGCCGACAACGCCGTCATCGATCTGCGCGAGGGCGCCTGGTCTTCGATTGGCGGCATGAGCAACAATCTCGCGGTCGCCTATGGCGCCGAGATCGAGAATGCCGCCGGCGGTGCGGGCGATGAGGTCATCAACGGCAACGCTCTCGACAACGTGCTTTTTGGCGGCGGAGGATCGGACATTCTCTCCGGCTTCTCCGGCGACGATCTCGTCTTCGGCGGGCGCGGCGCCGGCAATGACACGCTTTATGGCGGCGACGGCGACGACAAGCTTTTCTCCGGCGATGGCGATGACCGCGTCGATGGTGGCGCCGGCAACGATTTCATCGGCTCCGGCATCGGCAGCGACATTGTCAACGGCAATGCCGGCAATGACACGATCTTCGGTGGCGCCGTGCCGGGCAGCGACCGCATCGACGGTGGCGACGGCGACGACGTGATCTGGGGCGGGGGCGGCAACGACAGCCTTTATGGCCAGACCGGCAACGACGAGATCGGCGCTGGCGGCGGCAACGACGTCCTTGACGGCGGCGCGGGCGACGACACGCTCTTCGGCGGTGGGGGCAACGACACCGTGACGGCCGGCGCTGGGCGCGACCTCGTTTATGGCTCCGGCGGCGACGATGTCTTCATCTTCGGGGTCGATGGCGACCGCGATGTCTATGCCGCCGTCTCCGGCAACGGTCACGACCTCGTCGATGGATTTGAGATCGGCACCGATGTCCTCGACGTTTCCGTCTATGCCGGGAGTTTCTCCGAGCTCACTTTCGCCGATACGGCGGCGGGGCTCGTGATCACACTGGCGCCCGATGCGAGCCTGACGCTTGAGGATGTGACGCGTGCCATGCTGAGCGAAGAGAACTTCGTCTTCTGATCGCTGGCGAAACCCGCAGATGCACATAAAAAGGCCGGCCGCTTTGGGGCGACCGGCCGGGGGATTGGGGCGGCACGCGGCCGCCCCGGCGTTGTCGCAAATCCTCAGAAGAGGAAGTCGGAGGCGTCGAGCTCGGAGGCTGCGACGCCGTTGAGCGTCAGGATATTGCCGTCGCCGAGGTCGATCGTGGCGTTGCCTTCGCCATCCTCGCCGATCGTCAGATCGGCAAACGAGGTGAAGCCGTTCGCGCGAACGTCGAGATGGTCGGTGCCGTTCTCGAAGCCGAAGACCACATCGGTGCCGTTGTCGGCGACGGAGGCATAGATGTCCGCCGCGCCGTCATTGTCGCCGAAATAGATCTGGTCGTTGCCGCTGCCGCCATAGATCGTGTCGGCATCGGCCCCGCCATAGAGCACGTCGTCGCCGGCGCCCCCGTAGAGGAGGTCGTTGCCGTTGCCGCCGCCGACCGTGTCGTTGCCGGAGCCGCCGCCGATTTCGTCGGTCCCGTCGCCGCCGGTCGCGAGGTCGTTGCCGTCGCCGGCAAAGCCCTGATCGTCTCCGTCGCCGGCATAGAAGGCATCATTGGCATCGGCGCCGAGGCCAGGCCGGCCGCCGAAGAGGAGGTCGTTGCCGCTCCCGCCGACGATTGTGTCGTTGCCTTCGCCGCCGCCGAGGAAATCGTCGCCGTCGCCGCCGTCGATATCGTCGTTGCCGGTGCCACCATAGGCCTGATCGTTGCCGGCCCCGCCGGTGACGACGTCGTCACCCACGCCGCCGAAGACCATATCGTCGCCGTCGCCGCCATCGACCGTGTCGTTGCCTTCGCCGGAGAACAGCGTGTCGTTGCCGCCACCGCCTTCGATCTCATCGTTGCCGCCGCCGCCCGACATGGTGTCGGCATTGTCGGTGCCTTCGAGCGTGTCGTCCTCCTCGCCGCCCGTGCTGCCGCCACCGATGTCGCCATCATCGCCACCGCCGCCGCCAGTGCCTCCCCCAGTCGTCGGCACAGTCATTGTGACATCATCGACTTGGATTCCACCGTTGACAGAAATATCGGTGAACCAGAAATAGCGATTGCCGCCCACCTCTGTGTCGATCGAATCCTGATCTGAGCTTCGAACTTCGGAGAAGACGAAATCGCCGTCGTCATCGTAGACGTTCATCGCGACTTCGAGGTTACCGGCGTCGTTCTCGTAGAAGTTCCAGTCGAATGTGTACCAGCCTGACGTGGCGATCGTGGCGTGGTTGTGCAGCTCAAGGTTGTCTTTCGGTTCGGAGCTCGAGTTGTTGTCCGCGCCGACGAGGAGCTTACCCGTGTCCTCATCCTGCGTGACGTGGAAAATGAAATCGCGCTGGTGTGCACCGTCCTTGCCATTGGCCGCGACGGACACGTCAAACCCCTCGCCGTCAGCCCATTCAGTGTCGAGATAGATTTTAGCGGAGACCGAGTAGCCGTCTCCGAAGTCGCTGCTGTAGCCGCCGAGCTTGGTGAATGCGGTGGAGCCATCCGGCGCCTCTGAGAAAAGCCCATAGGAATCACCGTCGCTGTAAGCAACAGAAATAACACCTGTAGAAGTGTCGCCATTCACGAGAAACGAATCTGTTGCTTTGCTGTCTTGAAAATCTTCCTGAAAGACAGTTTTGCTGTGGGCATAATTGGGGCTATTGGCGTCTAGCTCGTAGGTAATCTTGTCATTGCCAAACTGGAGTCCCTCGATGCCCGTAAGCTTGTCGGCCCCGTCGTTGCCATCACCATCGTTTGTATCGGTGACCGTGTAGCTGCCATCCTTGTTCTGGGTGATCGTATAATCGTCGCGGTTGCCACCGAAGAGGGCCACGTCGTCGCCAGAGCCGCCTGTAAGGTTGTCGTCGCCCGCGCCGCCGGAAAGCGTATCAGAAAGGCTGGAGCCTGAGAGGACGTTGGCGTCTTCACCCGCGGCCCAATCGACCGTCGCGCCATCGCCACTGATTGCCGAGATGTTCTGAATCTCGCCGTTGCCGACGATCTTAACACCAGCTTCCCCCACAGCGGTGAAGGTATTGCCGTTACCGAATGTCACTTTGCTCGTATCGTCGTCGAGGTAACCGACGGCGACCCCGAGGCTGAAACCTTCAAAGCTATTGCCGGTAATTGTCGCTTCAGAACCATCACCGAAATAGGTTGTGATAAGAATGGCTGCCGATCCGGATTGATCAGTCGAGGCCACCCCGGTAACCTTCGCAAAACTGTTGTCCGTGATAGAAGCAACGGCGCCACTTTCCACTTCAACGCCGTAATCGAGACCGTCGACGTCGCCCTTGCCGGTATAGGTATTGCTATCAAAGGTGCCAGTCGCCTCCTCGCCGTAATAGGCGCCGATGCGGCCGATATTGGTGAAGGTGGAATCGCTGACATCGAGGACGGCATCCGCACCCCGCGCCGCAACGGCGGTGCCGAGGTAAGTCGAATAATGGATCTCCTCGAAGGCGCTGTCGGTGACGTCGAGATCGCCGTGTGTGCGGATCGCCTCGTAGACTTGGTGCTTTTCGCCATCGACGGTGACGTCGCTGATGTCGACCGAGGTACCCTCTTTGACGAGGATCATCGCGCGTCCGTCGCCGTTCGACCCCGTATCTGCCCTGGGCACGATAAACGTCTTCCCGGCACCAGCCCCCGTAATAGTGATGTCGACGTCGATTGTGAGCTGGCCGTTCGTGTCACCGCTGTCCTCGGTCGACACCGTGCCTTCTCCGAGCTCGATGCGATAGCCGTCGCTGCACACTTTCACCGCCGCTTCGAGGCTGGTGTAGGTCTCGCCGACAACCTGATTATTGTCGTCGTAGACCGTGATGGTCGCTGCCATTTTCGTAATCCCCCATACTCAACGCTCTAGGGATCCGCCTGACCGACCGTCAGGAAAATCCCTAACGAAGGGTTAATGGTAAGCATAAGAGTTCAATTAAGAGCAATGCCAATTTGCGGCAAAAAGTTAATGCACGCGGAGGTGGCTGAGGCTGGGGTGAAGGAAACATTGCAGAACCGCGAAATCGGGCCGGCCAGTGCGAGCAGATTTTTTCGTCTGCGACGACGGGTTGCAGGAGAGCGTCGTGAGGCGGGTTTTGAGACGAGGCGGCTCCGCCCGGCGTGCTCGACTTCCCGTCGAGGGCCGTCATTCCTATCTGTGGTCGACCCTGCGAGGCGGTGGGGGGCGGCCGTTCGCCATGATTTTTCCCGCCACCGTTTTCTCGCCATTGTCGCCTGGATATTCGGCGTCCGCGGCCTCGCACTAACCTGCTTTAGTGCCGTCCCGGGCACGATCGCGGAAACCTTCGCCGTCTGCCGGGGCTGTCGGGGCCGCCTGCAGAAGCATGAAAAGGTTCAGAAAAGATGCTGGATGACGCCTACAATCCGGCCCGAAGCGCCGTGTTCGAGGAAATCCGCCGGGTGGTCGCCGAAGCGATCGAAAGCGGCATTTGCGTCGATACCGGCAGACAGGCTGAGCGGATCGACCGCATCTGGCCGCACAGCGGTCTGAGCGCCGACGATATCGCCAGTGCGCTTTCGGAAGCGGCGGTGAGCGCGCGCATTACCGTCAAGATGAGCCGACCGCGTCCGCATTGATCGCCATGCGGATCGAAACATCGGTCCCGGGCAGAGGATTGTTTCCCCGAAGGATTTCAGGAGCCGGTCGCCCCACCTGAAAATGGCGACCAGACACAAAGCGGGCGCGAGAAGGCTCTCGCGCCCGATCTAGAAGGATTTTTGCCGAGAGGGCTTTGAGAAAACGGCAAGCCGCCCAAAACCGGCTGGAGGCAGAGAGCCTCAGGCTTTCAGAGCTTCGGCCGCATCGACGAAAGGCTTGCCGAGGGCTTCCGCGACGGCGCGATTGGTGACCTTGCCGCGATGCACGTTGAGGCCGGCGAGAAGATGCGGGTCGGCGGTCAATGCCGCAAGGCCGCGGTCGGCAAGTGCCAGGCCGAAGGGCAGGGTCGCGTTGTTCAAGGCATTGGTCGAGGTGATCGGCACGGCGCCCGGCATGTTGGCGACGCAGTAATGCACGATGCCTTCCACCTCGAAGGTCGGCTCCGCATGGGTGGTGGCATGCGAGGTCTCGAAACAGCCGCCCTGGTCGATGGCGACGTCGACGAGCACCGCTCCCTTCTTCATGCCCGACAGCATCTCGCGCGTGACGAGTTTCGGCGTCGTCGCGCCCGGAATGAGGACGGCTCCGATGACGAGATCGGCGGTGAAAACGGTCTCTTCGACCGCCGTGGGTGTGGAGAACGCGGTCTTCACGCGGCCCTCGAAGAGGTCGTCGAGATCGCGCAGGCGCGAGATGGACCGGTCGAGAATGGTGACGTCGGCCCCGAGGCCGAGGGCCATCTTGGCGGCCTGCTTGCCGACGACGCCACCGCCGATGATGGCGACCCGCCCGGAGGCGACGCCCGCGACGCCGCCGAGAAGCACGCCGCGCCCGCCGCAGGCTTTCTCGAGCGCGCGAGCGCCGGCCTGGACGGACAGGCGGCCGGCGACCTCCGACATCGGCGCAAGCAGAGGCAACCCGCCATGGGCGTCGGTCACCGTCTCGTAGGCGACGCCGGTGACGCCGGAGGCGATGAGCCCTTCGGTCTGCTTGGGGTCCGGAGCAAGGTGCAGGTAGGTGTAGAGGATCTGGCCTTGTTTGAGCTGCGCCCACTCGCTGGGCTGCGGTTCCTTCACCTTCACGATCATTTCGGCTGCGGCGAAAACCTCTTCGGCCGTGGCAGCAATCGACGCTCCGACCGCCGCATAATCTTCATCGGATGCGTCGATGCCGGCGCCGGCGCCGCTTTCGATCATCACCTGGTGGCCATGCGCCACGTATTCGCGCGCCGCCGCCGGTGTCAGGCCGACGCGATATTCGTGGTTCTTGATTTCCTTGGGACATCCAACACGCATTGTTCTCTCCTCTTGGTGGGAAGGAAAAGAAAGCGCAGCAGATGCGCAATGTCTTTGCAGAAAGGGGCGGGCAGTCAGCCCGTGATGCAAATATCTTGCAGAGGAGCCCCAATCTGCGCAATCATCCACACATGTACGAGGTTGATCATTTTGATCTTGCCATTATGCGGGCGCTGGAGCGGGAGGGGCGGCTCTCCAACACGGCGTTGGCGGAGCGCGTCGGCCTGTCGCCCTCGGCATGTTCGCGGCGTCTCGACCGTCTGGAGAAAGAGGGCGCCATCAAGGGCTACTATGCCCGCCTGTCTCACCGCCATCTCGGGCGGCCCGTGACGGTTCTCGTCAACATCGCGCTTTCCGGCCAGAGCGAACGGCATCTGTCGGAGTTCGAAGCGGCCGCACGCCGCTGCCCGAACGTGCTGTTCTGTTTTCTGATGTCGGGTGAGTACGATTATCTTCTGCGTGTCGCGGCGCGCGATCTCCAGGATTTCGAGCGCATCCATAAGACGGTGCTGTCGGCCTTCCCGCATGTCGCGCGGCTGAACTCGTCCTTCGCGCTGCGGGAGGTGGTCGACCGGCCGGTGCGATCCTCCGACTTCCTGGAAGACGACGACTGAGTGCTACCGGGATAGCCGCCGCGGCGCGGCGGCTAGATCGCCTGCGAGGTGACGAAGCTGACACCGGCCGCAGCCATCTCGGCGCGCGCTTTGTCCAGGGAGCCGTCGAGATCGATCGCCCGGCACGCATCTTCCACGAGCACGGCCGCAAAGCCTTCCCGGCGGGCATCGAGCGCCGACCAGGCGACGCAGAAATCGGTGGCGAGACCTGTGAGAAAAAGACGGGCAAAGCCGCGCTCGCGCAGATAGCCCGCAAGACCGGTCTCCGTCGTTCGGTCGTTTTCGTAGAAGGCGGAATAGGAATCGATGCCGGGGCGAAAGCCTTTGCGCAGGATGAGCTCGGCCGGCACCGTCTCGAGCTTGGGGTGGAACGCCGCGCCGGCGCTTCCCTGTACGCAATGCTCAGGCCACAGAACTTGTTCGCCATATTCGGCGGCAAAGGTCTGGAAAGGGTCGCTGCCGGGATGCGTGCTGGCGAAAGACTGGTGCCCCGCCGGATGCCAGTCCTGGGTCAGCACCACATGCTGAAAACGCGGCATCAGCGCGTTGATGACCGGCACGACCGCGTCGCCATCGGGCACGGCAAGCGCGCCGCCCGGACAGAAATCGTTTTGAACATCGATGACGAAGAGGAGGTCTTTTGCCCCGATGCTGAAGTCGCCCATGTCGGTATCTCCGTTCCTGCCGTCACTGTGGCGCGGCGTTGGGCGAACGCAAGGCCTGATTGTCGGGCTAGCGAGAGAGAAGGGGACGCAAAGGAGAAATGCGTCCCTTGAAGATCGCCGGCCTCAGCCCTTCACGCCGCCTTGTGCAAGGCCGGAAACGAGCGCGCGCTGCAGGAGAATGCCGATGATGAGCGGCGGCAGCGCCGTCAGAATGCCCGCGGTTGCAAGCAGCCCATAATCGGAGACGCGGCCGCTGGCGAGATTGGCGATCGCCACGGTGAGCGTCTGGCTGCGGTCGTCATTGGTCAGGATGAAGGCGTAGAAGAATTCGTCCCAGACGAGGAGGATGGAGAAGAGCACGACAGTGGCGAGCGCCGGCTTTGCCATCGGCAGCGTGACGCTGCGCAGGACCGTCAGCATGCTGGCCCCGTCGACGAAGGCGGCTTCTTCGATCTCGTGCGAGATGTTGTCGAAATTGCTCTTCAGAAGCCAGGTGGTGAAGGGCAGGACGATGGAGCAGTCGACCAGCATCAACCCGGTCTTGGTGTTCAAAAGGCCGAGCCCGTTCAAAAACGCGAAGAGCGGCACGATGAGTGCGACCGGCGGCAGCATGTAGGTCGCGACGACGACATAGAGAAGGTTGCTCTGCCCGCCCTTGGAGCGGGAGAAGGACCAGGCCGCAGGAACCGCCGCGCAAAGTGCGATCGCTGTCGCGCCGAAGGCGACGAGGGCCGTATTGCGCATGGCGTAGAGGAACATCTCGCCGCGGCTGTTGGGCTCGAGCGTCGTGAGCTTGGCGTAATTGTCGAAATTCAGCTTCTCGGGAATCCACTCGAAGGGGAGGGTCGTCAGATGCGTCGTCGTGCTGACGCTGACGAGGAGGAGCCAGAGGATCGGCGCCAGGATGATGACGGCGACGAGGATCGCCAGAGCATGCAGGACGACGCGGAGGGCAAGAGGTTGTTTCATTGTGCCCCCTGGCGGCGCAGGAGCGCCACGTAGACGTTGATGAGGATGAGGCTGACGAGCACGATCAACAGGCCTTGCGAGGCGCCGGATCCGGCCCGGAAATTCGAAAAGGCTTCCTGGTAGACCTGAATGCTCATGGTCTTGGTGCTGTTGGCGGGGCCACCCCGCGTCATCACCCAGACGATATCGAAGACCTTGACGCCCTCGATGGTTCGAAGGACGGCCGCGACCATCAACGGTCCGACGATCGCCGGCATGGTGACGGTCTTGAAGCGCGACCATGGCGAGGCGCCGTCGATATGCGCGGCTTCCAGCTGTTCGCGCGGCACGCCTTGCAGGGCGGCGAGCGTGATCATCGCCACGAGCGGCACCGTCTTCCAGATGTCGGCGACGGCGATGGCGTAGATCGCGGTCGCGGGCGAGCCGAGCCAGCTCTGATAGGAATCGAGGAGGCCGATCTGCGTCAGAACCGCGTTGAGGCCGCCGAAATCGGGATTGTAGATCAGCCGCCACGACATGGCGTTCACCACTGTCGGCAGCGCCCAGGGGAGGATCAGGAGCGCGCGAAAGAAGCGCCTGCCGTAAAGCGGCTGATCAAGCAGCAAAGCCACCAAGACGCCGAGAACGAGTTCCAGCGAAACGGTGAGGGCGACGAAGAAGATTGTCGTCGCAAGCGCGCCGCGAACCTGCGGCGAGCGGAAGGCACGGATGTAATTGTCGAGGCCGACCCAGTCGCCTGTGTACTGGGTCAGCTGTGCCGAGGTGAAACTCATCCATATCGTGTCGAGGAACGGCCATCCGACGATGATCAGGACACCGACCGCGAGAGGCGCGATCATGAGCCAGGCAGTCAGACGCTGCCTGGAATGATACGATAGGGATGAGCGCATCGAAGGAAGGCCTTACTGGTCGGTCAGGGATTTAAGCTGATCGGCGGCCGAGCCGAGGGCGTCTTCCGGGGAGGAGGCGCCGAGAAGGGCTTCCTGGATCGACACCTGCAGGATGTTCGACGCTTCCTGGTAGTTCGGCAGTGTCGGACGGGCGATCATCGCGGTGAAGGCGTTGCTTGCAGCCTTCATGAGATCCTCGCGGCCAGAGATGACCTCGGAATTCTCGAAAGAAGCCTTCCAGATCGGCAGGCTGCGCTCTGCGTGGCTGTTCTGCATCTCCGGCGAGGACATGTGCTGGACATACTTCCAGGCGATGTCGGCGTTGTCGGTGTTGGCGGTGACGCCGAGACCCATGGAGCCGTTCACGCCGGACGCTTCGGTGCGGTCTTTGACACCGAGCGGTGCCATGACGCCGACCTTGCCGCTGATGTCGGATTCTTTCGGATCGTTGGCGAGGTTGTACATATAAGGCCAGTTGAGGGCGAACGCGGCCTGGCCGCTCGAGAACACCCGGCGCACATCCTCTTCGAGGTATTCCGTCGAGTTCGGATTGGTGATGCCGTCATCGAGCGTGGAGACCATGAACTTCAACGCTTCGAGGCCCCCATCCTCCTGGAAGACCGGAGCGCCGTCCTTGTCGAGGAACTTGCCGTCGAAGGCGTCGAGAAGCACGGTGTAGTCGCAGATCACGGCTTCGGCCTGCGCCCAGCTCCACACGATCGGGTATTCGACGATACCCTGCTCCTTCATCGCCTGGGCCTGCTCGACGAGTTCGCTCCAGGTCTGCGGAGCGTGATCGAAGCCGGCCTTCTCGACCATTTCCTTGTTGTAGAAGAAGAGCTTGGAGCTGTTCGTCCAGGGCATGCCGTAATAGTGGCCGTTATATTCCACGGTCGTCCAGGCGCCGGGGAAAATCTCGTCTTTGACCTCGGCGGAGATGTTGTCCGTGTCATCGGCGAGGATGCCGCGCTTGGCATATTCCGCGGTCCAGATCACGTCGAAGAGGACGACGTCGTAACCCTGGCTGGAACTGCTGGCGAGGAGGGTCTTGTCGCGCAGGCCTTCGTAGGGGACGAACTCGAGATTGACTTTGACGTCCGGGTTCGCCTTCTCAAAGGCCTCTGTCATGCTGCGGACATCGGCCTCGTTGTAGGAGGCCTGCGACATGTAGAGAGCATTGATGGTCGTCTCCGCCGAGGCGGGGCCGGCCATACCCAGGCCGAGCGATGATGCGACCAAGGCGGTGGCCGCACTGAGGCGTAAAATGTTCATGCACTTGGACTCCATTTCAGTTGCGGACAGTTCCAGCGACATCGAAACCGCAAGGATTAATAATTCAAATTGTTTTGCTAAATAGATCAAGGGCAAAATTGTCTGTCAACGGGCGCTAGCCTGGCCTGTCGCCCTTATTGCACTGCAAAAATCTGCCGATAGGGCCTGAGTGGGCGCGCCTTGTGGGCGAGGGAGCGCGCCCTTTCGAGAGAGGTGCGAGCGTCTGTTCCGAGCTGCGGAAAGATCGGCACAGCGCCCCACTTTGGCGCTCAAAGCGCTCCGAAAAGGCCGGCTCCTGCGGCATTTTCCAGCTCTGGCCCGTCTTCCTTCGCAAGCGGATGCAGAAGGCGCGACATCGGCAGAGCTGCAGCTCCTGCCGCCGGCGTATCGAAGCGCACTTCGCCCTTGATGAGCCGCGCGCCTCGGGTCCCTGGATCCGCCGCGGAGCTCGGCAACAGTGGAAAAGTCTTCTCGACGAGGGCGGTCAGGATCGGGTCGGGAAGCAAGCCACCCACGACGATGCCGCTCGGGTCGAAGAGATTCTCAAGCCCGTTGACAGCGATGCGCAGATAGTAGGCGGCGTCGTCGAGCCACTTTGCGAGCGCGTTATTGCCCGTCTGAAAGGCTTTCAGGAGCAGGTCGGGGCTTGCGCCCTGCCATTCGTTCTCTGTTTGAAGGATCGCCTCGTAGGCGCTGTGCAGCGAGACGTAGCGCTCCAGGCAGCCCCGATTGCCGCAGGCGCAGGGCTTGCCGCCGGGATTGACGATGAGATGGCCGAGTTCCGCCGCTCTTTGCCGCACGCCGGTAAAGGGGCGTCCGTCGATGACGATGCCGCCACCGAGGCCGAGGCCGAAATAGATGTAAATGAAGGTCGGATGGGTCTGGCCGAAGCCGTAGAGGCTTTCGCCGATCGCCGCGGCTGTCGCGTCGTTGTCCACAAAAACCGGCAGGTTGAGACGTTCGGAAAGCTCCTGGGCGAGCGGAAAATCGAGCCAGCCTTCCATCGTGAGGGGGCCGCGCGATGCGAAGGTGCCGCTCTCGAAAAAGCCCGGCATCACCGCGCCGAGCCCGAGAAGGCGCCGCCGGATTTCGTCGTTTCCGTTGACCAGGCCATCGACGGCCCGCTCCACGAGAGGCAAGACCTCGCCCGGATTTTGGCGTGCGATCGGAAGCGCGGTGCGTGCAACGATGTGGCCCAGAACGTCGACGAGCAGGCCGACCAGCTGGTTTTGATCGAGGTGGATGCCGATCGTGTAGGCGCCCTCGTCGTCGACCACATATTCGGTGGCGGGCTGGCCCTTGCGGCCGAGGCGACGCCCGGTCTCCTTGATGAGGCCGAGTGCGATCAATTCCCCGGCAATGTTGGACGCGGTCTGCGAGGTGAGGCCCGTCATCCGGGCGATTTCTGAGCGGGACAGCGGGCCGTGTTTCAAAACCGCTTCAAACGCCACGCGGCGATTGCGTCTTCTCGCATGTTCGAGGTTTGTGCCCTGAAGCGACATCGCACTCCGTCTCTGTAAATGGTTGAGTTTTCCAAAACGTTTTGATTAATAGGGACCCATCACGTCAATCAACTTCCTCGATACGGACCCTCAGGCTGCGTTATGACCATGAAAATCAGTGACTTTATCGCCCAACAACCGGCGACGGTCGAGAAAGTCCTGTCCGACTTGCCGTTACAGATCGAAGCGGCGCTCCCGGAATCGGAGCCTGAACGCGTCATTTTGATCGGCACCGGCAGTTCGATGAATGCGCTCCTTGCCGCCTCCGACAGCTTTTCCGGCCTCCCTGCCGAGCTTGCGTTGCGCAGCCCGCTGACCTTCCTGGCCGAGACCGGCGAGCGCCGCGTCGCCAAGAGCCTTGCCATCGTCTTGTCCCAGTCGGGCAACAGCAGCGATACGATCGCCGCGACGAAACAGGCCCGCAAAGAGGGCATGGATGTCATCGTGGTGACGGCCGGACGAGAGGCGCCGCTTGCCGCCTGTGATGTGAAGGTCGTCTGGCTTCCGGTCGAGGACGAGACCGTCGGGCCGAAGACCAAGGGCTACACGGCGAGCGTTCTGGCGCTTCGCTTGATCGGCATGGCGCTGAGCGGCAAGACGATGCCGACAGCGGCGCGTGGTTTCGTCGAGGGTTATGCACAGCTGATCGAGACGGCGCGCATCTGGTCGACCAACATGGCGCCGAAGCTCGCCGGTGCCGATGTGATCGCAGTCCTGGGGCAGGGACGGCATTACGGTTCTGCCCTGGAGGGATCGTTGAAAGTGGCGGAAATGGCCGGCATTCCCTCCTTTGGCCTCGAAACCGAGGAGGCGAGCCACGGCCGTCTGCACGGCCTCACCAAGAAGAGCGTGACGATTGCGCTTGCTTCGAATGCGGACGAACTCGATCTGGCACGCCGTGTCGTGGCAGCGATGGCGCATTACGGCCTGACCGGCTTCATCTTCGATCTCACCGGCAAAGAGCCTGAGGGGATCGTCTGGCCGGCGTCGGAAGAGCCGACGACCGGTCTCGATACCTTGAGCGCCGTCGTGCCGTTTCAGTGGCTCGCAGTGGATCTTGCCGCGGAACGTGGGCTCGTGCCGGAGGATATGCCTTATCCGGGCATGACGAAGCGGCTCGGTATCAAGGTCGGAGAGGCCGTTTGACGCCCGAATTCCTTTTTGCGGTCGATGTCGGCGGATCCTCGGTGAAGCTTGGCATCGTCGACGGCAACGGCGTCGTCGTTGCCAAGAGCGCACTTCCCTTTCGTTCGCTGGCAAGCTTCGAAGCCCTCGTGGAGGGGGCTGCCGAAAGCCTCGATGCCTTGGCGCGTACGGTCTCAGCTGCGCCCGAAGCGATCGGGATCGCAGCGCCGGGCTATGCCGATCCCGCCACCGGCCTGCCGCTCGACGGCACCGGAAATGTTCCGCTTCTTAAGGGCGGCTCGCTTGCGGCTGAGCTCGCCAGACGCCTGAACGTGCCCGCGGCAACGGACAACGACGCGATCTCTGCCACGCTCGGCGAATTGGAGTTCGGTGTCGGCAGGCGCGTTTCGAGCTTTGCCCTCATCACGGTGGGCACCGGTATTGGCGGCGCCCTCGTCATCGATCGACGTATCGTGCGCGGCCGTGATGGCAAGCCGCCGGAATTCGGCGCCATGGTTTTGGAGCCGGGTCATCCGTATGAACGCTATGGTCTTCACGGTACGTTTGAGGATCTTGCGGGTGGCAAGGCCGTCATCGCCACCTATGCCGCGGAGACCGGAGAAGCGGCCGAAGATCTCAACATGAGCCTTTTGCGCGAACGCGCTCTGGCCGGTGATGCACGAGCCGACGCGGCGTTCGAGACGATGGGGCGCTACATCGCCCAGGCATTCGGGACGATGATCAATCTCACCGCCATCGAGCTTTGCGTCGTCGGCGGAGGCATCTCGCTCGCCGGAGGCTTCCTGCTGGACCGTATCCGTCGCCACCTTCGGGCAAACACCTGGCCGTATCTGTTTGATGATGCCCGGATCTTGGCGACCGAGCATGGTAACGATTCCGGCCTCATCGGAGCTGCGGCCATGGTGCGCCGCCGTCTCAATCCTGTGGCGGGCGAGAACGTCCCCGTCATCAAACCATCGGCATTCGGTTGAACGAGGTGACCGCCATGGCCCGAGAGCTGCAAGTTGAACTTCGAGGCGTGCGTAAGAAGTTCGGGGCCGCGGAGGTGATCCGCGGTGTCGACCTTGGTGTCGAGCCCGGAGAATTCGTCGTTTTCGTCGGACCGTCTGGATGCGGGAAGTCGACGCTCCTGCGCTTGATTGCGGGGCTGGAGGAGATCACCTCCGGCGACCTTTTGATCGAGGGGCGTTCGGTGAAGGATTTGTCGCCTGCCAAGCGCGGCATCTCGATGGTGTTCCAGTCCTACGCGCTCTATCCGCATCTGACCGTGGAAGAGAATATGGGCTTCGGCCTGAAGCAGGCGAAGGTCGAGAAGTCGGAGATCAAGCGGCAGGTCACGGAAGCGGCGGAAATGTTGCGCCTGTCGGAGCTTCTCCAGCGCAAGCCGCGGCAATTGTCTGGTGGACAACGCCAGCGTGTCGCCATCGGTCGTGCGATCGTGCGCGATCCGAAGGTCTTCCTGTTCGACGAGCCTTTGTCCAACCTCGACGCAGCTCTGCGCGCCCAGATGCGCATCGAGATCGCGCGCCTGCATCGCGACATGGACGCCACGATGATCTACGTCACGCACGATCAGACCGAGGCGATGACGCTGGCGGACCGCATCGTGGTGTTGAACGAGGGGCGCATCGAGCAGGTGGGCACGCCGCTCGAACTCTATGGCAAGCCGAAGACCCGTTTCGTGGCGAGCTTCATCGGCAGCCCGCAGATGAACTTCCTGCCGGTGCGCGTCGCCGGAGCGTCGGAGGGAGGTCCTCGCCTCAAGCTCCCGAACGGGGTCGAAATGGCTTTTCCGGAAGCGCCGGCGGCAGCGATCGATCGGGACGATGTCGTGCTCGGCATCCGCCCGCATGAGATCAAGTTCAGCCGCGAGAAAACCGAAGGTATTGCGGCCGAGATCGTCGTCGTCGAGACTTTCGGCAACCACACGCTTCTCTATGCCAATATCGGCGAGGATGATCTCGTGACCGTCGAGACGGCTGGGATCAGCGATGTGACGACGGGCGAGCGCGTTTGGCTGAGTTTCGATCCCGCCCATTGCCATTTCTTCGACGGGGATGGTCAGGCTCTATAGTTCGGGCCGAGGCTTTGACGGCATCGGCCACCCCCGTGCTCGAAGGGGTGGCCCGGAGGAGGCGACCCCGAGGAGGTTGCTGGACGGCACACGGGCAGTCCGCCTCTGTTGCAGAAATCCTGTACTGAAAGGCGCTATACGTCCCGCGGGGTGGTGCCGCTGAGGCCAGGCGAAGAGGGTGTCGAGGCCCGGCAACGTGCGGCATTATGGCCGGATCGGGGCGCGAGCGCCTGTAGAAATCGTCATACATCGAAGTATTATTCTCCAATTCCGATGTAAATATTACGAATATTGGAGCTTCGAGTGGCCGTTTTATGGCAGATAGCAACCTGCACGCGCTAAAAATAAACCGAAGATAGAATTTTCTCCTATTGCCGGTGGGTAACGAAAGCGTTAGCGGCCCTGCCGACTTGACATAAGCCGCCGTTGGCGCCAGTAAAAGCCTGTTACCGGTTTCCGAGCGTGAGAGCGCGAGGATGAAAAGGGAATACGGTGAGGCATACCCAAAAGGGGCCGAAACCGTAGCTGCCCCCGCAACTGTGAGCGGAGAGCAGGGCTGGGAGTGCCACTGGCGCGTGAGCGCTGGGAAGGTAGCCCTTGCTTGGTGCCGCGAGCCAGGAGACCTGCCGGTGATGTGCGTCGGGCTGTGTGGGCTGTCGGCGTACAACGAGGGATGTCGGGGTCTGCATCCAGCGACGAAAATCACGGCGGGCAGCGCTTGCGCTTGCTTGTCATCTTTCGGCGTTGGGCAGGTCGGTCATCCTGATGGAAGAGCATTTCCCAACTCATAAGTGGCGGATCCAGGACTTCGTCGACGTTCCGACGTTGCAGCGGATCCAGGACACTTTTGCCAAGGCCATGGATATGGCCGCGGTGACGGTTGATCGCGACGGGGTGCCCGTCACCAAAGCGAGCAATTTCCAGCCTGTGTGTCGTTTGATGCGCTCCACCCCCGAAGGGTTGCGGCGTTGTCATGCATGCGATGCCTGCGGGGGGCTCGCCGCCTACCGCTCAGGCCGGCCGGCGACTTATGTCTGCCATGCCGGGCTCGTCGACGTCGCCGCGCCGATCATCATCGAGGATGAATATCTCGGCTGCCTCTTGTGCGGCCAGGTGATGCTCGAAGACGAGCGCGAGCGCACGATCAGCAACGTGCTCGACCGAAATCATTCTCTCGGCATTGCTCCGGCAGAGCTTGAGGAAGCCGTCTATGCCATGCCGGCGGCCGATCGAGATCGCCTCGATTCCGCCGTCGAGATGCTGATGCTGGCGGCGAGCCACATCATCGAGATTGGCAAGACGAACCTGATCCAGGCACGCCTCCTCAAAGAGGTGAAAGCCAAAGCCGCCACGGAAAAGGCGCTGCAGGATGCCCAGTTGCGGGCGTTGCAGGCGCGCGTCAATCCGCATTTCCTGTTCAATTCTTTGACGCTCATTGGCTACACGGCCTTCGAGGAGAAGGCGGTGAAAACCGAGGAAGTCGCTTACATGCTGAGCGACATCCTCCGCTACAGCCTGCGCAATCTCGCCACTTCGGTGCCGCTCAGCGAAGAATTCGACATGATCGAACGCTGCTTGCGCCTCCACCAGCTTCGCTTCGGCGACCACCTGAGCATCGAAGTCGATCTCGACGAAAGCCTGCGCAATTGGCCGGTCCCGTGCATGGTTCTGCAGCCGCTTGCCGAGAATGCCATCGTGCACGGGGTGGAAGCGCTCTCGCGGCCGGTTCGCGTGCGCGTTTCGGCCCGGAGGGTGGACGATCGCGGCTTGATCGAGGTCTATGACAACGGCGCGGGGATGAGCGAGGCTCAGGTCGCCGCGCTCAACAACGATCGTTGTGTCCTGCAGCAGGCGGAGCGCAGCCGCGCCGCTCTCGGACTGCAAAGTGTCATCACCCGGCTCGACAGCGAGTACGGCAACGACTTCGATCTCAAAGTAACAAGCAGATTGAATGAGGGAACCCGAATTGAGCTTTCCTGGCCACTCGGCGACTATGCGCAGCTCGAAAATGCTTGAGCTCGCCCGCACTGAGCGTTTTGCGTCCATGTTCCAAGGCGCTTTTCAGCAGGAGTCCTCGGTTCGGCCCGGCCTTTTGGTGGCCGACGACACGCCCATCATTCGCTCGACGATCAGCCGCGTCGTGGCGGCTGAGGCGCTCGACTTCGCCAATGTCTGGGAGGCTAAGAACGGCTCCGAGGCGGTGGAGCTGGCGCGGCGTGAGCGGCCCGAGCTCATTCTGATCGACATCAAGATGCCCGGCGTGGACGGGTTGGACGCGGCGGCGATCATCAAGGCCGAGCTGCCGCGCACGCGGCTCATTTTCCTCACGGCTTATGATGAATTTGCCTATGTGCAACGCGCGCTCAAGATCGGTGCGCTCGACTATCTGTTGAAGCCGATCCGTCCTGCGAAGCTGGGCGAATTGTTGCGCAAGCTCCACGGCGAGATCTGCACGGAATTGAGTGCGTCGTCGTCCGCTGCCGATGCGGAGGTCGCCCGTGACGTGACGTCCGCGGCAACGCCCTGTGCGCAGGAGAGAGATCCGGTCAAGCGAGCGATCGCCTTCATCTCCGAGAACTATGCCGATGAAAACATGTCGCTCGCGGCCGTCGCCAACATTGCGCATCTGAGCCCGTCGCATCTTGCGCACCGTTTTCGCGAATGCGTCGGCATCAGCTACAAGCAGTTTCTCACCGAGAAGCGCATCGAGGCGGCCAAAGACCTGCTTTTGACGACCGACACGACCAACGAAGCGGTCGCCGAACAGGTCGGCTATGCGAACGTCACCAACTTCTACCGCCTGTTCCAGCGTGAGACCGGGATGACGCCGGCGCAGTTCCGCCGAAGCGAAAAAGAGCCGGTGCCCAACGCGCAGTGATTTTCGTGCCGCCTATTTCTGGGGCGGCGTGGCCGTTTTGTCTTCGCGATCATGCATGGCGATGCCGATCGGCGTCACGAACATCGGGTGAGACGGCAGCTTCGTCGGGATTCCGGTCATCTCGGCCACGATGTCGGCCATGCCGGGCATCCCGCTAGTGCCGCCCACCAGATGGATGGTTTTGACGTCGTAAGGGGCGATATGATGGGCAACGATGCTGCCGACTTTCTGCATCACCGGTCTGACCAGTGGATAGAGGGAACGGGCCCTTTTCGGGTCTTTCTTGATGTTCTCGGCTTCCTCGAAGGAGACGCCGAGGGCGCCTGACAGCACCAAAGTGAACTGGGTCCCGCCGGTCGCCTCATCGGCCGTATAGACGACTTCGCCATCCTTGAAGATCGCAACGCCCGTCGTGCCGCCGCCGACGTCGACCACCGCCCCGTCTTTGATCTGCAGGAGGGCATTGGCCGCTGTCGGCTCATCGACGAAATGCTCGCATTCGAGCCCCGCACCGATGACGACATTCTGCGTTGCCTTCACCTCTGCCGGTGCAACGCCGGGAGGGTAGGAGGTCGCCGCACTCTCGAGCGCGAAGCCGAGATCCGCCTCAACCTCCGCCTTCATGCGCGAAAGGATCTGCATGGCGCCGATGAAATCCACCACGAGGCCGTCCCGCACGATTTGGGCGAACTGATAGCGCCCTGCGAGCGGCTGCCCATCCTCGTCGAGGACGACGAGGACGGTATAGGCCGTGCCGAGATCGACCCCGACATGAACGCGGCCCTTGTAACCCTGCCGAGCCGGCGCCTTGTTGAAGACGCTGACTGCACGGGCGAGGATGTCGTCGGCGTGGCTGTTCATCGTTCCTGCCTCACGCGGCTGCTGCTCTCGCCTTTTCGGTCAGGCGAAGTGTGTCGATGGCGATCATCTTTTCCTCGTCGGTCGGCACGACCATTGCCGCGGTCCTGGAAGCGCGGGTGCTGATCCGCCCATCGTCGCCAGGCGCCTCGTTGGCGTCGCTATCGATGGCAATCCCGAGGAAGCCGAGCTTCTCGCAGATTCGCGCTCGCATCGAGGGGCTGTTCTCGCCGATGCCCGCGGTGAAGACCAACGCATCGAGCCCGCCCAAGGCGGCCGCATAGGAGCCGATATATTTCCGCGTCATGTAAGCGAACATCTCGAGTGCGAGCTCGCAACGTTCGCAGCCGCCCTCGGCACGTTCCTCCACTTCGCGCATATCGTTGCTGATGCCCGAAACGCCGAGGAGGCCGCTCCTTTTGTACAGCATCGCCTCGATATCGCCGAGGCTCATGCCGAGCTGTTTGTTGAGATAGAAAATCAGCCCTGGATCGACGTCGCCGGAGCGCGTGCCCATCATCACGCCGGAAAACGTCGCAAAACCGATGCTCGTATCGACCGAGCGCCCGTTCTCGATCGCGTCGATGGTGACGCCGTTGCCGAGATGGCAGATGACCATTTTGAGCTCGTCCACCGGTCTGCCGAGCATGTCCGCCGCTCTTTGATTGACGAAGCGGCAGGACGTTCCGTGGAAACCGTAGCGACGGATCCGGTGCTCGCTATAGAGCTCGTAGGGCAGGGCGTAGACATGCGCATATTCGGGCATGGTCTGGTGGAAGGCGGTGTCGAAGACGACCACCTGCGGTACGTCCGGCAGCAATTTGCGCGCCTCAACGATGCCGACGAGATTTGGCGGGTTGTGAAGTGGGGCGAGCGGGACGCATTCTTCGAGCTTGGCGATGACTTCGTCATTGATCACCGACGATTTGACGAAAGTGTCGGCGCCGTGAACAGCGCGGTGGCCGACCGCCGTAACCTCGCTGATGTCTTTGATGACCCCGACCTCGGGATCGATCAAACGGTCGATCATGGCAGTGAAGGCCGTGTGATGATCCGGAACTGGCATCACGCGGACATGTTTCGATCCGTGAGCGGCATGTTCCACCCTTGAGCCATCTTCGCCGATCTTGCTGATGAGGCCTTTGGCGGTGACGACCTTCAGATCGGTCGTGTAGAGCTGGTATTTCAGCGTCGAGCTGCCGCAATTGATAACCAAAATCACCGGTGAACACTCCGCAAGCATGGCCGCACTGCCTTCGAAAGGCGTGGGGCGCCGGTTTTCGTTAAGCCGTGCCGCATGGCGGCCGTTGGCGAGGGATGTCAGAGGCTGGCCAGGACGCGCCCCACGATTTGTCGAATGAACTCGTTGTCGTTGGAGACGCCGCTGCCAGCTTTCTTGGCGGCATCGGTGGAGAGGACGACCTTGATCGCCTCCTCCTCAGCCGCGTTCTTGAAGATCTCGTAGGCGTCGAGGATCTCGTTGATGTGGAAGTGGTGTGAGACGAGGCTCGTCGGGTCGAGCCTTCCCGCCTGAACCATCTTCAAAAGGACCGGCACCGTGCTGTTGTCGACCACGCCCATGCGCAGGGTGATGTTGTGCGTCCAAAGCGTTTCGCTGTGCAGTTCGGTGCTCTTGTGGAAGATGCCGATATTGGCCATGCGGCCGCCGGCGGCGAGGATCTCCTGCGCCAGCTGGAAGGTCGCCGGATTGCCGATCACCTCGATGACCGCGTCGGCGCCACGCCCTTCGGTGAGCGCCATGACCTTCTCGCGCGCCTTGCCGTCCTTGTTGTTGATGATGTTCGTGGCGCCGATTTCGAGAGCCTTGGCCAGGCGATTGTCGTCCAGGTCGATGGCGATGATCCGGGCCGGCGAGTAGAATTCCGCAGCGAGGATGGTCGCCAGACCGACAGGCCCCGCGCCGATGACGACGAGAGCATCGCCGAGGCTCACCTCCGCACGCTTGACACCGACCTCGAGGCCAGTGGGAAGAATGTCGGCAAGCATCAAAGCCGCTTCCTCGTCGACCCCGTCCGGAATGCGAAAGAGGCTCGAATCGGCAAGCGGGATGCGCGCATATTCGGCCTGAACGCCGTCGATCGTGTTGCCGAGCAGCCAGCCTCCCCGCTCGCAGCTTGAGTGGAGCCCCCTACGGCAAGGGTCGCAACGCCCGCACGACGTGTTGCAGGGAATGATGACGTGGTCACCGACCTTGAAGTCCTGGACGGCGGGCCCGACCTCGGTGATGTAGCCGGTGGCCTCGTGGCCAATCGTGCGGCCGGGCTGAACGGTGGGCACGCCGCCGCGCAGAATCGCAAGGTCGGTGCCGCATAGCGTCGTCTTGCTGATCCGGACGATAACGTCCGCCGGGTGCTCGATCTTCGGGAGGGGTTTGTCTTCCCAAGAGATCTTTCCAGAGCCGTAATAGACTAAAGCTTTCACAGTAGACGCTCCAGATGGGCACATTTGTCCGCGGCTCAACGCGGATTCCGTGAGCCACGCCGCGCATTGTTCGGCCTATGGCAAAACCGGCAAATATCTCTGGTTGCATTTTGGGGGCAGAAGATATCGTCGGCCACTGCTGGCGTAATCAGCGCCCTCACGCACAACACTATCGGTGGCCGCAAACCCTTATGAATGCGGCAGAACCAGCTACCTTAGCTCGTACCTTCTTATGTGGCGGGGGAGGGTGCGGCAATGCAATTAGCCGCTATGGTTGTGCACTTTTCGGCTGACTTCGTACACGGCTAGGCGGAACAAAAGTCGATTTGTGGAGTGCATCCGCCGGTCCGTGCATTGAAGGCGTGACCCCCGACGTCTAAAACTGCGACTGTCTCAAAAGGAAGAACAACTAAGCATGTCGCGGACACAGTTCGACCAGGAAGAAGTTTCAACACGTATTATTCAAGAATACGTGCCTGGCCGACAGGTAACGATTGCTCATGTTATTGCAAATCCGGACGCCGCTTTGTGCCAAAGGGTCGGTCTGGAGGATGCGGAAGCGGTCGGGATTTTAACCGTGACGCCGGGCGAAGGCACGATCATAGCGGGCGATCTGGCGATGAAGGCGGCTGATGTCACCATCGGCTTCCTGGACCGCTTCAGTGGCACGCTGGTGGTGTGCGGCAGCCTGGATAGTGTCGAGGTCGCCGTCGAGGCGGCCAATCGTGGGCTCCAAAGTGTCCTTGCCTTCTTCCCGGCCAAGGTCACGCGGACATGAGGCGGGGCGGAGTAGCAATGGCTACAGCGGAAACTCCCTCCGAGCAGCGCTTCATGGTGCTCGGCTCCGTCGGCTTCGGCAAGACGACCCTGCTGCGTGCTCTTGAAGGTGCGGGCGAGGCGGCACGCAAGACCCAGATGGTCGACTACGCCGGCTGGGGCATCGACACCCCCGGGGAATATTCCGAGATGGGGATGTTCCGGAACCATCTGATCACGACGGCGAACGACGCGGCAGTGCTCCTGGTGATCCAGGATGCCACGCGCGCGCGCTCCAGCTTTCCGCCTGGGTTCTTCCTGATGTTTTCCCAGACCGTCATCGGCCTGGTCACAAAGATTGATCGTCCCGACGCCGACATCGCTCATGCCTCACGGCTGCTTCGCGATGCCGGGGTGCGTGGGGACATCTACCCCGTCTCTGCGGTTGAAGGCACCGGCATTGAGGAATTGCGCCAACGTCTTCTTGCCCTGGGACTGGTTCACCACAGCGCTTCTAACACAGAGGAGTGAAGCAACATGGCAAATACACCGGGTGAAGCCCTTGGCCTGCTTGAGACGAAGGGTCTTGTCGCGATGGTCGAGGCGGCCGACGCGATGGTCAAAGCGGCCAACGTCACGCTGATTGGCACGGAGAAGATCGGTTCAGGTCTCGTGACCGTCATGGTCCGTGGCGATGTCGGCGCCGTGAAGGCTGCCACTGATGCGGGTGCCGCTGCGGCCCAGCGCGTCGGTGAAGTGGTTTCGGTCCACGTCATTCCGCGGCCGCACATGGATACGGAAAAGCTGCTGCCGAAACTGCCGGGCAGCCAGAGCTGATCTGTACGCACTAGTCATTAAAGGATGACACGCCATGGACGATAAACTCCTCGACCAGATGGTGCAGCAGGTGATGCAGAAGATCGGCGGCAACGCCGGCGCTGCTCCGGCTGCTCCGGCTGCGTCGCAGCCCGCCACCAAGCATCCCGGCCTGACGGAATTCGTCGGGACTGCGGTCGGCGATTCGATCGGCATCGTGATCGCCAACCTCGATCCGAAGCTGCACGAAATGCTGGGCTACGACCCGAAGTACCGCTCGATCGGCATCCTGAGCTCACGCACTGGCGCCGGCCCGCACATCCTCGCCGTCGACGAGGCCGTGAAGGCCACCAACACCGAAGTCATCTCGATCGAGCTTGCTCGTGACACCAAGGGCGGGGCGGGCCACGGCTCCCTGATCATCCTCGGTGCCGAAGAGGTGTCGGATGCCCGTCGCGGTATCGAGGTTGCCCTTAAGGATCTGCAGCGCACGTTCGGCGACGTCTATGCAAATGACGCCGGCCACATTGAGCTGCAGTACACCGCACGTGCCAGCTACGCCTGCAACAAGGCTTTCGGTGCTCCGATCGGGCGCGCTTTCGGCCTTTGCGTCGGTGCTCCCGCCGGTATCGGTGTCGAGATGGTCGATGCCGCAGTGAAGTCGGCAGACGTCGATCTGCTGGGCATCTCTTCGCCGGCCAAGGGCACGTCTTTCTCGAACGAGGTCATTGGCTTCTTCAGCGGTGATGCCGGTGCGGTCCGCCAGGCGGTCGTCACGGCACGCGAGATCGGCGTGAAGCTCCTCGGAACGCTTGGCTCGGAGCCGAAGACGGACGGAACTCCGTACATCTGATCGAGAGCCAGCCTTAGCGAGGAATAAAAGTATGGCCAAAAGGCATAAAAGATTTGAGGCTCTGGAGAAGCGGCCCGTCAACCAAGACGGGTATGTGACGGAATGGCCCGAAGTCGGCATGATTGCCATGGGCAGCCCGAACGATCCGAAGCCGAGCATCAAAATCAAGGACGGTGTGATCGTCGAAATGGACGGTCGCACGGTTGACGAGTTCGACTTCAACGAGCTCTTCATCGCCAAATATGGCATCAACGCCAAGGTCGCCGAAGAGATGATGGCGATGTCGGCTGTTGATATCGCCAGGATGATCGTCGACATCAACGTGCCGCGCGAGAAGGTCGTTCGCGTCTTCTCGGGTCTCACGCCCGCCAAGATCGCAGCGGTTGTGGACGAGCTCAACGTCGTCGAGATGATGATGGGCGTGCAGAAGATGCGTGCCCGCCGCACCCCGGCGAACCAGGCTCACGTGACCAACACCCAGGACAATCCCGTCCTGATGGCGGCCGACGCGGCTGAGGCGACCTGCTACGGCTTCGCCGAGATCGAGACGACCGTCGCGGTGTTCAACTATGGCCCGTTCAACGCGCTTGCGCTTCTGATCGGTGGCCAGGTCGGCCGTCCGGGCGTCCTCTGGCAGGACTCTCTGGAGGAATCGATCGAGCTCGAACTCGGCATGCGCGGTCTGACCGCCTATGCGGAAACGGTCTCGGTCTACGGCACGGAGCGGGTGTTCATCGACGGCGACGACACGCCGTGGTCGAAGGGCTTCCTGGCTTCCGCCTACGCCTCACGCGGCATCAAGATGCGCTTCACCTCCGGTACCGGTTCGGAAGTGCAGATGGGTTACGCCGAAGGCAAGTCGATGCTGTACTTGGAGATCAAGTGCATCATGCTGACCAAGGCGGCCGGCGTGCAGGGCCTGCAGAATGGCTCCATCTCGTGCATCGGCGTTCCTGCCGGCGTCCCGGGTGGTATCCGTGCCGTCCTCGGCGAGAACCTCGTCACGGCGTGCCTCGATCTTGAGAACGCGTCGGGCAACGACCAGACCTTCTCGCATTCCGACATGCGTCGGACGGCCCGCCTGTTGATGCAGTTCCTTCCGGGAACCGACTTCATCACCTCTGGCTACTCGGCCACTCCGAACAAGGACAACATGTTCGCCGGTTCCAATGTCGACATCGACGACATTGACGATTGGCTGATCATTCAGCGCGACCTCAAGGTCGATGCTGGCCTCGTCCCGAGTTCGGAAGAGAAGATCATCGAAGTCCGCAACAAGGCCGCCCGCGCCATGCAGGCAGTCTTTACGGAACTTGGTCTGCCGGCGATCACCGACGAGGAAGTCGAAGCAGCAACCTACGCCTATTCGAGCGACGACATGCCGGCGCGCGACAAGGTGCGGGACACCAAGGCTGCCCAGGACATCCTGAAGCGGGGCATCACCGGTCTCGATGTGATCAAGGCTCTTGCCAAGCAAGGCTTTGCGGATGTGGCGAACTCCGTTTTGTCCATCCAGAAGCAGCGCGTGGCGGGCGACTACCTGCACACTTCGACGATCTTCGACACCGACTTCAACCCGATCGCTGCCGTCAATGACCTGAACGACTACCAGGGCCCTGGCACTGGATATCGGGCCGAAGGCGAGCGCTGGAAACAGTTGCAGACGATCCGTCAGGCCATTCGGCCTGAAGATCTCTAAGCCGCGGTCAGGAGATAGACAGAAATGGCACAGATCACAGAAGCAGCTGTCCGAGACGCGGTTCGGGAAGTCCTGGCCCAGATGCAGCTGGCGGAGAACAAGGGTGCGAAAAGCACTCCGGTTTCCGCCTTTGCACCGGTCGATAACTCCGCCGCCAAGATGACACTGCGTGAGGTCGGCCCTGCCAAGCAGGGTACAGAGCCGAACGAAGTCGTCGTGGCGCTTGCTCCGGCCTTCGGCGACAAGCTGAAGGAGCAGACGATCACTGGCATCCCCCACGCCAAGGTGCTGCGCGAAATTCTCGCGGGCATCGAGGAAGAGGGCTGCAAGGGACGCGTCGTCCGGGTCAAGCACACCTCCGACGTCGCCTTCGCCGGCAATGTCGGTGCGAAGCTCGCCGGTTCGGGCATCGCCATCGGCATCCAGTCGCGGGGCACCTCGGTCATTCACCAGCGAGACCTGTTCCCGCTCCAGAACCTGGAGCTGTTCCCGCAGGCGCCGGTGCTCGACCTTGAAACCTACCGATCAATCGGCCGCAACGCTGCGCGCTACGCGAAGGGCGAGACGCCCGATCCCGTGCGGCAGAAGAACGACCAGATGGCCCGGCCGAAATACCAGGCCATCGCAGCGGTCCTCCACATCCGTGAAACCAGCTTCGTCGATCGCAGTGCGAAGCCGGTCGATCTTGAAGTGAAGTTCAGCTGAGCGGACAGGGAGAAAAGCAATGTCACAGCAAGACCTGATCAACTCCATTGTTCGCGAAGTGCTCGCTGAGCTCGGCAACGGCGGTTCCGCCGCTGCCCCCAGCAAGGCGGTTGCAAGCGGAAAGCTCGACCACACGAAGGACTATCCGCTGGCCAAGCTCCATCCGGAGCTGGTCAAGACGCCGAGCGGCAAGTCGCTTGAGGACATCACTCTTGAGGATGTGCTCAACGGCAAAATTGGCCCGAACGACATCCGCATCACGGCTCAGACTTTGGAATACCAGGCTCAGATTGGTGAGAGCGTTGGTCGCCCGCAGTTCGCGGCGAACCTCCGGCGCGCTGCCGAGATGACCCGGGTTCCCGATGAGCGGATCCTGGAGATGTACAACGCCCTGCGTCCGAACCGCTCCACGAAAGCCGAATTGCTGGCGATCGCGGACGAGTTGGAGAGCAAGTTCGACGCACAGATTTGCGCGGGCTTCGTTCGTGAGGCGGCCGACGTTTACGAACGTCGCGACGTCCTCCGCAAGGACTGACCAAAACGGGCTGACCAAACTCCTGCACGTTGCTCCCCCTTGGAGTTTGGTTCTCTGCGAAACGGCGGGTGTACCCCCAATTGGCCCGCCGTTTCGCACCTTCCTCAAAGCAAACCTATTGGAAGTGAAATGAAGGTCGCGGGCGTCGATATCGGAAACTCGACCACGGAAGTTGCCCTGGCCGAAGTGGGCGCACCTGGTGGCGTACCGAATTTCCTGGCCTCCAGCCGTATGCCGACGACGGGCATCAAAGGCACTCTGGCGAACGTGCCGGGTGTGGTGCGAGCGCTTGAGACAGCGGTGCAGCAGGCCGGCCTCGCGCTGGGCGACATCGACCTCGTACTTCTGAATGAAGCGACCCCGGTGATTGGCGATATCGCCATGGAAACGATCACCGAAACGATCATCACCGAATCCTCGATGATCGGCCACAATCCGAATTCTCCGGGCGGGCTCGGCATCGGTGTCGGCGTAACGCATGACATCAGTGAGCTTGAGACAGCCCCGACGGACGAGGCGATTATCGCCGTCGTCCCGAAGACCTACGATTTCACCCGCGCCGCACAGATGTTGGCAGCGGCGATCGAGCGCGGCGTCGATGTGACGGCCGCGATCGTGCAGGGCGACGACGGTGTTCTGATCGCCAACCGGCTTCCCAAGAAGTTGCCGATCGTCGATGAGGTGAAGCTCATCGATCAGGTGCCGCTCGGCATGCTGGCAGCGGTCGAAGTGGCCGATCACGGCCAGTCGATCCAGCAGCTCAGCAATCCCTATGGCATCGCGACGCTCTTCAAGCTGACGCCGCAGGAAACGACGATGATCATCCCGATCGCCAAGGCCCTTATCGGCCTGCGCTCGGCCGTGGTCATCCGCACTCCCGCCGGCGACGTGCAGACGCGGCACATTCCGGCAGGTTCGCTGAAGCTTATCGGCGAGCGCCGCACCGTCGACGCGCCGATGGATTCCGGCGCTGACGCGATCATGGATGCGCTTGCCCAGGCCTTCCCTCTCAAGGATGTGGAAGGCGAATCCGGCACGAATGTCGGCGGCATGGTGGCACGCGTGCGCCAGACCATGAGCAACATGACGAAGAAGCCGGCGTCGGAGGTGCATATCCGCGACGTGCTGGCGGTCGACTGTCTCGTGCCGCAGCGGGTTTCGGGTGGCCTCGCCCAGGAATTCTCGATGGAGAATGCCGTCGGTCTCGCGGCCATGGTCAACACCGACAAGCTTCTGATGGAGCAGCTTGCCGAAGGTCTGCACAAGGAGCTCGGCATCAAGGTGCAGCTGGGCGGTGTCGAAGCCAACATGGCGATCCTCGGCACACTCACCACACCGGGTCTCGACACGCCGTTGGCGATCCTCGACCTTGGTGCCGGTTCGACCGACGCCGCGATCCTCGAAAAGGATCGTGACGTGCGCTCCGTCCATCTTGCCGGCGCGGGCGACATGGTCACCCTCCTTATCCAGCGTGAGCTCGATCTCCCGGGCGGCAACGAGACGGACGTCGCCGAGCAGATCAAGCGCTTCCCGCTGGTGCGTGTGGAGAGCCTGTTCCACGTCCGCCACGAGGACAACACCGTGCGCTTCTTCGAGGAGCCGCTCGATCCGAAACTCTTCGGCCGTGTCGCCCTGATCACCCCGGACGGGCTCTCTCCGATCCCGACGCATCACACGCTCGACCGCATCCGCGAGGTGCGCCGCGAGGCCAAGCGCCGCGTCTTCGTGCGCAACGCCATGCGTGCGCTCTCTGCCGTTGCGCCGGCCGGCAACATCCGCGAGATCCAGTTCGTCGCTGTCGTCGGCGGTTCTGGGCTCGACTTTGAAGTCGCCCGCATGCTGACCGACCAGCTCGCCCATTACGGCACGGTCATCGGCACCGCCAATATTCGCGGCTCCCTCGGCCCGGTGAACGCCGTGGCGACCGGCCTCGTCCTCAGCCATGCGCGGCATCAGGGAGCCGTCTGAGCTATGGCCGAGAAGTCCGAACGTCCCACCATCAATGTCGCGGTCGTCCGCGGCGCAGCGCCGTCGCTTTACGACTGGGTTTTGATCGGCGCTGAGGAAGAGGGCGTCCCGACCAAGCTTGCCGAGGCCGCTTCCGGAGACGTCGTGGATGCGGCCTATGCGGCCGCGATCAGCTCGCGGATCGATATCGGTGTCGCGATCGGCGCCGACGCGATCGTTCTGCACGAACGGCACATGCCGCCCGAGAAGCCGGTCCTGACGATTCCCTACGAAGGCAAATCCGAAGCCGTATGTCGCCGGGCCGGCGCCAATGCGGCCCGCATGGTCGCACGGCTTCCGCTACTCTTCGAAGACGCGGTCGAGGATGTCGACGAGCAGGTTCGGCCGGCCTCCGAACGGCGGGCGGCGGCACGATCGGCCGCATCCGCACCGGCCAAGACGGCGGCCGCGTCGTGGGACGGCAACGGCGGCGGCATGCCGGCACAAGGCCAGGCGCGCGCCGAAGGCAGCGCCGCGCGGACCTGCACAAATCAACACGCGGCTGAGACAGCGAGACCGACGGCCGGTGAGGCCGCTTCGCAGCTTGCTCTGAGCGAGGCCGAGATACGCAAGATCGTCAAGATCGTCGTGGCGATCATAAAAGAACGAGGAACACAATGGCGCTGAAGGCTCTGGGATTGATCGAGGCCATTGGCCTGCCGACTGCAATCGCGGCGGCGGACGCGGCGGTGAAATCCGCCAATGTCGTGCTGCTCGGCTCCGAGACCGCGAAAGGCGGTGGACGGATCACCATCAAGCTGGCGGGAGACGTCGGTGCGATCCGCGCGGCGGTGGCGGCTGGAACGGCGGCCGGTGAGAAGGTCGGCCGGATCGATGGTCAACTGATCATTCCGCGTCCGCACGACACGCTCGAAAGCCTGATCCTGCAGGCCGGCGGCAAGCCGAAGTCGGAGGCGCCGAGCGAGGCCGCCCCAGAGACGCCGGCGGCAGAGCCTGCCGCCGCTGAAGCTGCACCGGAAGAGGCGAGCTCCGAAGCCGCCGGTTCCGAGGACAGCGCCGAAGGCGAAAGCGACGCCGAAGACGACCAACCCAAGGCTTCGGAGGTGACCGCGCCGGTCGCTGAAGAAGCCTCCGAGGTCGAGACGTCCGCCGCAGCCGATGCAGCCCCGCAAGAGGATGCTGCAGCCGAGACAGCGGTCGAAAGCAACGATGAAGCATCCGACGAAGCGGATGACGAAGAGGCCGACGACACCTCGGATGCTGAGGCGGGCGAGACGAATGCGACCGGTGAGCCGGCAGCCTCGAGCGGCCGCCCCCGCAAGGGACGGCGCTCCAGAAGGAAGTACTGACGATCGGTGAAGACCGCGTCGCCGACGATTGGAACGGACGAAGAAGACCGCGCCGAAGGCGCGACTGAGGAGTATCTCGATGGAAATCACCGCCGAAACGATCGATGGGGTCACCAAAGAAGTGATCCGGCGCCTTTCGCAAGCGGAAGCGGCTAAGTCGACGGCGAGTGCACCACCGGCTGCGGCCAAGACCGAGCCGCCCAAGGCTGAGGCGCCCAAGCCTGAGGCTATCCAAAGCGAAACGCCGACGAAGCCGGTCATCCGCAACGGCAATCTCGAACTGCCGGTCTACACCGGCGTGTCCGTCCGCCACATCCATCTCTGCGACGAACACGTGAAGGTGCTCTTCGGCGAAGGCTACGACCTGCAGGTCTATAATGAGCTCTATCAGAAGGGCTATTTCGCCGCGAAAGAGCAGCTGATCGTTGTCGGTCCGAAGCGGGCGATCGAAAAGGTCCGTGTCCTCGGCCCGACCAGGGCGTTCTCGCAGGTCGAACTCGCGCAGACGGATGCCACCAATATCGGCTTGAAACTGCCGGTGCGCACCGAAGGCAGCGAAGAGGGCACGCAGCCCGTGACGCTCGTTGGTCCGCGGGGCACCGTGCGCCTGCCGGGCGGTAAGGGCGGTGGTGCCTTCCAGGCACGGCGTCACATTCACCTCAGCGACGATGTTGCCCGCGAGCTTCGTGTCAAGGCTGGTGATCTTCTCGATCTGCGTGTCGACGGTCCGAAGCCCACGACGCTGCACGGCATCTTCGTGCGGGTGAAGGCCGGTTGGCGCACCGAACTCCACGTCGACACGGACGAGGCGAATGCGGCCGGCATCCGGACCGGCCAGATGTGCACCCTCATCATTCCGCGTTGAGGAGGCTGAAGGGAGAGGGCGATGGACGAGGCAATCGCCGACATGGTCGTCGCCAGGGTGATGGCGCAGCTCGAGGGCGAGACGCTCGACACCTCGCCGCGGCGCGTCGTCATGCTGCTGAGCGGCGCGGCGAGCGGCTTTTACGCCGCGCGCGAAGGCATCCGCCGCCTGAGCGCCTCCAAGCACGAGCTCAAAGTGCTGATGACGCCGGGCGCCCAGCATGTCCTGACCGAAGATCTCGTTCGCCAGGAGGGAGCGAAGACGATCCTTCCTTACGACCCCTGGCTCGACGTGCCGGAGCTGATCAAGGAGTGCGATCTGCTCCTCGTGCCGTGTCTGACGATGAATCTCGCCGGCCGATTGGCTCTTGGCCTGATGGATTCTCCCGCAACGACGCTCTTCCTGGGCGTCCTTCTCGCGGGCAAGCCGGTCATTGCCATTCGCAACGGAGCCGACCCTGCCGACAAGCGCGGCGAGGTCATGGGTTCAAGGCCCGATGGTTCGCCTGTCCTCTGGTCGCTTCTGCAGGAATACCTCGCGCGGCTCGCGGCGTTCGGCGCGGAAATGGTCGACAAGCAGGATTTCCTGATGCGGATGGAGCGGCGTCTCGTGACCTCGCCCCAACTGACAGGGGGCGCCGCCACGGTTCCGCAGCCCTCGGCGCCGGTCGCCGCTCGGATATCGAACGCGGTGACGCCGGCCTCGAAATTCGTGACTGCCAACGAGCTCTTGGGTCTTGCACCCGGCTCTTCGATCAGCCTCGCGCCGGGGCAGGCTTTGACGGCCCAGGCCCGCGATGCTGTCGAGCGCCTGCATCTCAAGCTCGTAGCGGTCTGACAGCAAAGGACGACTGACATGCAACTTGCAACGGTAATCGGAACTGTCGTCGCCACGCGGAAGGACGACGCGCTCGTCGGCTACAAGCTCCTCGTCCTGGAGGTCTCGGACGGCTCTCGCATCGTCGCCATCGACCTGGTCGGTGCCGGCGGCAGCGACACGGTTCTCTACGTCACCGGCGGTGCGGCGCGCGTCAAACTGGACAAACCGAGCCCTGTCGACGCGGCTGTCGTCGGCATCGTCGACACAGTGGATGTGCGGTCATGAGCGTCTACACCAAAGGCGGAGACAAGGGCGAAACCTCGCTTCTCGGCGGCCTGCGGGTCTCCAAGGACAGCCTGCGGGTGGAAGTTTACGGAACACTCGACGAGGCCACGTCGGCGATGGGCCTTGGACGCGCATCCTGTGAGGATGACGAGTTGCGCGGCGACCTCCACTGCCTGCAGCGCGAGCTGATCGACGTGATGGCAGAGGTCGCTTCCGGCTTTGATCCCGACAAGCCGCGCAAAGGCAAAGTCTACCGGGTCGAGCCGCACCAGGTGGAGCGTCTCGAGAAACTGATCGACGCTTACCAGGAAGAGCGGGTCCCCCAGAGGGGCTTCGTGACGCCTGGCGGAACACAAGCCGCAGCAGCCCTCGACATGGCCCGCACCTTCGTGCGCCGCGGCGAGCGCCGCCTCATCGCGCTCGGCAGGGAAGAAGAGATCAATCCGGTCCTCTTCAAGTATTTCAATCGCTTGTCTGACTATCTTTATATGGCGGCACGCATCGACGAGCAGCGTGCGGTCGTTCGTGAAGTCACCAAGCAGATCAAGAAAAGCACGGCCGAACCTGAGGAGGGGACGATGACGGAACTCTGCCTGTCAGATTGTGACCGCCTGGTGGAGGCCGGGATGGCCCGCGCGGACGCCATTTCCGTACCGATGGTGCTGGTCGTCGTCGACGCGGCAGGAGATCTGATCGAGCTGCGCCGTATGAAGGGGTCTCTGGGCGTGAGCCTGAAGCTTGCGCCGAACAAAGCCTATACGGCCGCCGCCGTGCGGACGGCGACCCATGAGATCGCCAAACTCTCGCAGCCCGGGGGTCCGCTGTTCGGCATCGACAGCAACATTCCGAACTTCACGCTGGTCGGCGGGGGACTGCCTCTTGAGCGCGGTGGCCGCGTCGTCGGCGCAGTCGGGGTGAGCGGAGGATCCGTCGAGGAAGATATCGATGTGGCCCGCGCGATGGTCGCGGCGCTTTGAGAATTCTGTGAAAGGAAAAGACACGCTATGGCTGTAGAAGACAACACAATCAGCGAGATTGTTCGCCGGGTTCTCGGTGAGATGGGTGGACGGCCGGATGCTGACAGCTCCGCTCTCCGGCCGCAGCCGGTCACGACGGGCCAACGTGGCGTCTTCGCGAATGCGGACGATGCCATCCTTGCCGTCGAGCGAGCCAATACGGAGTTCCGGCGTGTCAGCCTCGCCAAACGCAAGGCGATCGTTGATGCGTTGCGCGAAGTGACGATCGAACATGCGCAGGAGCTGGCCCAGATGGCGGTTTCCGAGAGCCGCATGGGCCGCGTCGAGGATAAGGTGAAGAAGCACCTGGCGATCGCCGAAAAGACGCCCGGTGTGGAAGGCCTGCCGACCAACGCCATGGTCGGTGATTTTGGCCTGTCGACCGAGGAGCCGGCGCCGTTTGGCACGATCCTCGCCGTGACGCCGACCACCAATCCCACGGCTACGTTGCTTAACAATGCGATCAGCATGCTGGCGGCTGGCAACACAGTGTATTTTGCGCCGCATCCGCGTGCCCTGAAGACCTCGCTGCACTGCATCGACCTCATCAACGAGGCCGTGGAGAAGGCCGGCGGCCCGGCCAACACCTGCGTGACGACGAGCTCCGTCGATCTCAAGGTGGTTCAGGGCCTGATGCGCCATCCGAAGATTGCGATCTTGTGCATCACGGGTGGCACCGGCGTCGTGAGTGAGGCGATGACGAGCGGCAAGCGCGTGATCGGTGCAGCTGCAGGCAACCCGCCGGTCTTGGTCGACAACAGCGCCGATCCGGCGAAGGCCGCCCGCGAAATCATCGCCGGCCATTCCTTCGACAACAACCTGCCTTGCATCGCCGAGAAGGAAGTCATCGCGACCTCCGGCATTGCCGACAACCTTATGGCGGCCTTCGGTCGCTGCGAGAATGCCGTCGTGCTCGGGGCAGACCGGCTGCCGGAACTTGAGCGCATCGTGCTCAATGAAAAGCGGACGGGTGGTGCGCCGAAGATGATCGGCCAGAACGCCAACGTCATCCTTCGCGAGCTCGGCATTGATGCGGGCGACGACATCCGCGCCATCATCGTGGAGACCGACCGGAAGCATCCGTTCGTCGTCCACGAGCTGATGATCCCGGTTCTCGGCGTCGTGCGCGTCGGCAACTTCAAGGAAGCGGTGGATGTCGCCGTGGAGCTCGAAGGCGGCAACCGTCACTCGGCCATCATCCATTCCTCCGACGTCTATCACATGAGCGAGTTCGGCAGGGCGATCAACACGACGATCTACGTCAAGAACGCTCCCTCTTATGCCGGTATCGGTATCGGCGGCGAGGGTCATACGGGCTTCACCATCGCTGGGCGGACCGGCGAGGGCATTGCGACCGTGCGCACCTTCACGCGTGTTCGCCGCTGTGCGCTCGTCGGGGCGTTCTCGCTCTAGATACGACTGCGAAAATGCATGCGAGAACGGCATCGCTTCCGCCCGATGAAGGGCATCGCGACCGGGGCTGGGGCACAAAGGCGCCCGCTCGCTGAACCGTCTTGCAACCATTGCCAGCCCTCCGCGCGAGGGCTGGCAACGGGCCCCGGACGCCACGCCATCGGCGTGCGCGGACGGTGCGCAGAGGCTTCCGCCTTAAAGCTGGGAAGCCAAATCGGAATCTGAAACAAAGAAATCTGCCGGAAACGGCGGAGCGGGGAAGATTTTCCCAAAAACTGCAGGCCGGCGGGGGATTGAGAAGCAAAGTACATCTTATGGAGCTCGGTATGGCAAGTGGCGGCAGCTTCATTCGTGCTTCGACTTTTGGCCAAGGCTTGGATCTTGTGAAACAGTGACGACCTCTTGGAGGGCAAAATGACGGTCCTAGGAATAATTGCCGCATTTGGCGGGGGGATATTTGGAGCTGCCATCGGCGCCTTGCCGGCGTTCGAGATGGTTGGCTTCCTCGTGATGATCGGTGTGGCGGTGCAGCTCGGTGTTGCGCCAGAGGCGACCGATTTCTTCGGTCTGCCGTTTGGTGCCTTCGGACCCCATGTCGGCGGCTTTGCCTCAGGTGTCGCCGCAGCAGCCTATGCCGCGCGCCGCGGCAAGTTCGATTCGGGCAAGAACATTCTTGCCGGGATGATGGGTCTTAAGGCGCCGGACGTGCTCCTCGTCGGCGGCGCATTCGGTATCTTCGGTTACATCGTCCAGTACTATCTTGCTCTCGTGCCGGCTTTCGGCGAAGGGCTCGCCTGGACGGATACGGTCGCTCTGACGGTCGTCATCAGCGCCATCGTTACCCGCCTCATGTTCGGCAAAGCCGGTCTGTTCGGTACGCCCAAAGAGGGCACGACGCGCTGGAATCCGGGGGAGGCCGATCGCTGGCTGCCCTTCCAGAGCACGCTTGGACAGTTGGTCGTGATCGGCCTGGGTGTCGGCATCTTCGGCGGCTATCTGGGCGATCTCTACGGTGGCGCCGGATGCTTCCTTGCCTTCGGCATCTCTGCCGCTTCGCTGATTTTCCTTCAGTTTGGCGTCTCAGTTCCGGTCACCCACCATATGGCTCTGCCGGCGGCTCTGGCGGCTGCGGGGTCGGGTAGCCTGCTGTGGGCTGCGGTCGTTGGCGTGCTTGGTGCGCTGCTCGGCGAATTCTTCGCCCGGCTCTTCCACGATCACGGCGATACGCACTTTGATCCGCCGGCGACGACGATCGCGACGTTGACCCTCGCAGTGAATTTCCTGCTGTCGATCGGCTTCTTCGATCTGGTGCCGCTGCCCTACTAAGCTAGGGACGAACGCACCCGAACGACTTTGCCCTCCCGTCGCAGACCGCGGCGGGAGGGTTTTTGTATGGCCGAAGAAACGATTGTGTGCAGGTGCAAGCCGAGGCGATGGGGTTGAATGGCATACGCCAACTCGTGCCGAAGCGATGGCGCCAATGAGTTGGCACAAGCATCGCTCGAACACGGGCAGAGCTGTCGTCAGATCGCGGATGGCTTAACGGGGAGGTCCGCCTTCAGAGCGAGAAGCCGGGCAAAGGATGCGCCGCGCTCAGTTCCTTTAGGTCGCGAGAAGACCCCGCCCGCGGAAAATGTTGCGCACCCGCTCCGTTTCTTCGAGCTTTGGCGGCTGCGTCCCCGCCAGACGATAGGCCTTGTCCAGCCGGGGCCATTTGTAGGCGCCGAGATCGTGATAGGGCAGAACGTCGACCCGCTCGACATTCTTGAGATCCGCCACATAGCGGGCGAGGGCTTCGATCTCCGTCGTATTGTCGGTGAAATCCGGCACGAGGACATAGCGAAGCCACACCGGCTTCTTCATGGCGGAGAGCCGCTCGGCGAAATCGAGCGTCGGACGCAAACGAACGCCCGTGACGTTGCGATAGGTGGCTTCTGAGAACGCCTTGATGTCGAGGAGAACGAGGTCGACATCTTTCAGAAACGCGTCATCGGCCCGCGCGCCCAGGAAGCCCGACGTGTCGAGCGCTGTGTGCAGGCCGAGTTCTTTCGATGCCCGCAGGATCGCCCGGCAGAATTCGGGCTGCACGAGCGGTTCGCCACCCGTCAAGGTGACGCCGCCACGTCCTCGCTTCAGGAAGGGTGCGAAGGAGGCGATCTCCGCCGCGATGTCGTCCGAACTCTGCAGCTTTCCCTTGCGCATGTGCCACGTGTCCGGGTTGTGGCAGTAGCAGCAGCGCAAAGGGCAGCCGGAAAGAAACAGCACGTAACGCAGGCCCGGCCCGTCGAGCGTGCCGCCCGTTTCGAGCGAATGCACCCAGCCTTTGACGCAGGGCGTCGCTGCGGCCTCGGGTGCTTCGCTCTGCGTCACTTCCTGAACGAGATCAGTGGCGCTGGTGGAACGTGCGACTGATGACGTCAAGCTGCTGCTCCCTGGTCAGCTTGATGAAGTTCACGGCATAGCCCGACACGCGGATGGTGAGCTGCGGATAGAGCTCTGGATGATCCATCGCGTGCAGCAGCGTCTGCTGGTCGAAGACGTTGACGTTCATGTGGTGACCGCCGGCCGCCACATAGCCATCGAGCATCCCGACCAGATTTTCCGTCCGCTCGTCCTCGGTCGGCCCGAGTGCGGATGGAACGATCGTGAAGGTGTAGGAAATGCCGTCCTGGGCATGTTCGTACGGCAGCTTCGCGACGCTCGCCATGGAGGCGAGGGCGCCCTTGCTGTCACGGCCATGCATCGGGTTGGCACCCGGGGCGAAAGGCTCGCCGGCTTTGCGCCCGTCCGGGGTCGAGCCCGTCTTCTTGCCGTAGACGACATTGGACGTGATGGTCAGAACCGACTGTGTCGGCGTCGCCCCGCGATAGGCCTTCTGCTGACGCAGAATGCCCATGAAGGTTTCGACCACCCAGGAGGCGATGTCGTCGACGCGTGCATCGTTGTTGCCGAAGGTCGGATATTCGCCGTCGATCTCGAAATCGGTGGCAAGCCCGCGCTCGTCGCGGATGACCTTCACCTTGGTGTGCTTGATGGCCGACAGGCTGTCCGCCACGACGGAAAGACCGGCGATGCCGCAGGCCATGGTGCGAAGCACGTCACGGTCGTGCAGCGCCATCTCGAGGCGCTCATACATGTACTTGTCGTGCATGTAGTGGATGGCGTTGAGCGCGTTGACATAAACCCGCGCCAGCCATTCCAGCATCGGCAGAAACTTCTCCACCACCGTGTCGTAGTCGAGGACGTCAGTCGTGATGGGGGCGAAAGCCGGCACGACCTGGACGCCGGACTTCTCGTCGCGGCCGCCATTGATGGCGTAAAGCAGGGCCTTCGCCAGGTTGGCGCGGGCGCCGAAGAACTGCATCTGCTTGCCGATCTGCATGGCCGAGACACAGCAAGCGATGCCGTAATCGTCGCCGTAATACGGCCGCATCAGATCGTCGTTTTCATATTGCAGCGAGCACGTCTTGATGGACGTCTCGGCGCAGAATTCCTTGAAGCCCTTGGGCAGCTTCTCCGACCAGAGGACCGTGAGATTGGGCTCCGGCGCGGGGCCGAGGTTGTGCAGCGTCTGCAGCATACGGAAGCTCGTGCGCGTGACGAGCGTCGAGCCGTCGAGAGCCATGCCGCCGAGAACTTCGGTGACCCAGGTTGGGTCGCCCGAGAACAGGGCGTCATATTCCGGTGTGCGCAGGAAGCGGACGAGACGCAGCTTGATAACAAACTGGTCGATGAGTTCCTGCGCCTGGGCTTCCGTGAGGGTGCCCTCTGAGAGGTCGCGCTGAATATAGATGTCGAGGAAGCTCGATACCCGGCCGAGCGACATGGCCGCGCCATTGGCTTCCTTCACGACGGCCAGATAGGCAAAATAGGTCCACTGCACCGCTTCGCGCGCATTCGTTGCCGGCTGGGAAAGATCGTAGCCGTAGACCGTACCCATCTCCTTGAGTTCGTTGAGCGCCTTGATCTGCTCGGCGATTTCCTCGCGCAGCTGGAGAATATCGGAATCGAGCGGGCTCACCTCCAACGAGGTCATCTGCTCCTGCTTGTCGGCGATGAGGCGGTCGACGCCGTAGAGGGCGACACGCCTGTAATCTCCTATGATACGTCCGCGCCCGTAGGCATCCGGAAGACCGGTGATGAGACCGGACTTGCGGCAGCGCAGGATTTCATCGGTGTAAACGTCGAAGACGCCGTCATTGTGCGTCTTGCGGAGGCTCGGAAACACCTCTTTGAGCTTGGGCGAGGGCGTAAAGCCATAGGCTTCCAGGCCCTTGACGACCATGCGCCAGCCGCCGAACGGCATGATCCCGCGCTTCAGCGGCTTGTCTGTCTGCAGTCCGAAGACGACTTCCAGATCGCGGTCGATGTAGCCCGCGCCATGCGCGGTGATGGAGGAAACCACCTCGGTGTCGGCGTCGAGAACGCCGCCCTTGGAGGCGCGCTCCTCTTTCAGGAGCTCGGCGACCTTGTCCCAGAGCGCTTTCGTCCGTTTGGTCGAGCCGCTAAGGAAGGAGGCATCGCCCTCGTAAGGCGTGATATTGTCGAGGATGAAGTCGCGGAGGTTGACTTCGTGCTGCCACGCGCCGGGCTTGAAGCCACGCCACGGGTCGTTCGTCGTCGGGAAGTCGTTGAGATCGACGCGAGAGGACATCACTATGGCGTTCATTGTCACTCCTTGGGAAAAGGGCGCTGTGGCATGAACCTATCATATTTCTGATGGTTCCGCCGGTTGGATTGGATCCGTTTCACGAACCGTTGACTTTCTGTAGTTTTACTACACAAATGGGCATGGTTGAAGGGCGAAAGAGCGAGAATCGTAGCTCGCTCGAATTTTCCCCAAGGGTAAAAACATAAAACTGTCAGAACGTTAGTCTTAATCCAGATCGGATTTGCGGTGTGTAGCATGCTGTCATGCGTACCACGCAGGGCTTGTCTGTGCTGGCCCCCGTCACGGATGACCGCTTTCGCCGCCTGACGCAACAAAAGAGGGCGGAGATGTTGGGAAGAATCACCTCGGTCAAGGATCAGATCCGGCCGTCGGAGCGCAAGCTGGCGGACTTCGTGCTCTCGCATCCTGGCGAGGTCATCAATCTGTCGATGGCCGAAGTGGCGCGCCGTTCGGAGGTGAGCGAGCCGACGGTGGCGCGCTTCTGTTCCGCGCTCGGCTGCAAGGGATTTCGCGAGTTCAAGATCAAGCTGGCGCAGGATATCGCCGGCGGAATGCCGTTTCTCGATCAGGATGTGCTTCCCGATGACGGTGCGAGCGGCATCGCCGGAAAAGTCTTCGATCGCACCATCAACACGCTGATCGGCGTGCGCAACAATCTCTCCGCTTCGATGCTCGACAAGGCCGCGGACATTCTGGCGTCGGCGCGGCGCATCGAGTTCTACGGCTCGGGCAATTCCGGCACCATCGCGGAGGATGTTCAGCGCCGCTTCTTCCGGCTCGGAATGCCGACTGTCGCCTATTGCGATCCGCATGTGTATTTCATTTCGTCGCTGTCGCTCGCACCGGGTGACGCGGTCGTGGCCGTGTCCAATTCCGGGCGCACACGCGATATTCTGGACAGCGTGCAGAACGCGCTGACGGTCGGCGCCGATGTCGTGGCGCTGACCCGCTCCGATTCTCCGCTGGCCCGCCTCGCGACCGTGAGCCTTCTGACTGACGTCGCGGAGGAATACGACGTCTACTCGCCGCTCACCTCCCGTATCAGCCATCTCGTTTTGGGAGATGCGCTCTCCATCTGCGTGGCTCTGCGCAAGGGGAAAACCCTGCATGAGCGCGTGGAACGCAGCAAAGCCCTCTTGAAGGAAAACGGCGGGTTGCGGGACTGACGACACGGTCCGCAAAGTCGTCAGCGTGTCGTCAGAAATCGCCGAGCGAGCGCGCGGCGTCGTGCATGAGCCGGTCTGCGACCTGCACCGACAGCGCCCTGTCGTTCGGATCCATGCCGAAGACGGGCTCGGTGCTCGCCAGAAAGGCCTCGCTGCGACATGCCCGGGCGGATTGGGCCGAGACGGTCATCTCGTAGCTGCGAGCATCTTCATTGAAGAGGCACTGAACCGTGAGGCCCCGCGCGTCCTTGGCGGTCCACATCAAGCTCTTGCTCATCGTCTCGTTCCTTCTGTCCTGCGGCGACAGCCGTCCGGACTGACCTGGCGTCGGAATTGATTTGGCGGGTCCGCTCTCTTCGGGAGGAGGGGTGAGTGCGGACCCGCCAATGCGCCGTCATTCGGCGGCAAGAGAGGCCGGGGAGGAAGCCTGCGTCTGGTCTTCAGCTTCGAGCGATGGCTCGACCCAAGCCCGGCCGTAATAGCTGTCGAGGAGGAGCTGCTTCAGCTCGCTGACAAGCGGAAAGCGCGGGTTGGCGGTGGTGCATTGGTCGTCGAAGGCCGCCTCGGCGAGGCTGTCCACCTTGTCGAGGAAGTCCGCCTCCTTGACGCCAAAGGCCTGAATGCTGCCCGGGATCTCCAGCGCCTCCTTCAGCTCGTCCACCCAGACGATGAGGCTCTGCACCCGCTCGTGGTCGCGCTCGCCGGAAAGGCCGAGATGGCGGGCGATCTGCGCATAGCGTGCGACGCCTTTCGGGCGATCGTACTGACTGAAGGCCGTCTGCTTGGTCGGAATGTCGGCCGAGTTGTAGCGGATGACATTCGAGATCAGGAGCGCGTTGGCGATACCATGCGGAATATGGAATTCCGCACCGATCTTGTGCGCCATGGAATGGCATACGCCGAGGAAGGCGTTGGCAAACGCGATGCCGGCGATCGTCGCGGCATTGTGCACCTGTTCGCGCGCCTTCGGATCTTCGTGTCCATTGCGATAGGCCGACGGCAGATAGTCTTTGAGGAGCTTGAGGGCCTGGAGCCCCTGGCCGTCGCTATATTCGTTCGCCAGCACGGAAACGTAGGATTCGAGTGCGTGCGTCACCGCATCGATGCCGCCGGCCGCCGTCAGCGATTTCGGCATGGTCATGACGAGATTGGGGTCGACGATCGCCATGTTGGGCGTGAGTTCATAATCGGCGATCGGGTATTTGATGCCCGTTTTCTCGTCGGTGACGACGGCGAAGGGGGTGACTTCAGAGCCGGTGCCCGAGGTCGTCGGCACCGCGACGAACTGCGCTTTGATACCCATTTTCGGGAATTTGTAGATGCGCTTGCGGATATCCATGAAGCGCAGCGCGAGTTCTTCGAAGGCGACGTCGGGGTGCTCGTACATCACCCACATGATCTTCGCCGCATCCATCGGCGAACCACCGCCCTGCGCAAGGATCACGTCCGGCTTGAAGGCATTGGCGAGCGCGGTCGCCTTGCGCACCGTCTCGAGCGTCGGATCGGCGTTGACCTCGTAAAACACCTCGACCTCGAGGCCCAGATTCTTGAGGAGGCCGATGGTTTCGCTGACGGCACCGCTTTCGAACAGGAACTTGTCGGTGACGATCAGGCAGCGCTTGTGCCCCCGCAACTCTTCGAGCGCGAAAGGCAGGCTGCCGCGGCGGAAGTAGATGGATTTCGGGAGCTTGTGCCAGAGCATGTTTTCCGCTCGCTTCGCCACGGTTTTCTTGTTCATGAGATGCTGGGGACCGACATTCTCCGAGATGGAATTGCCGCCCCAAGAGCCGCAGCCGAGTGTCAGCGACGGTGCCAGCCGGAAATTGTAGAGATCGCCTATCCCGCCCTGCGAAGACGGTGAGTTGATCAGGATGCGCGCCGTCTTCATGCGGTCGCCGAATTGGTGGATGCGCTCTTCCTGCTGGTCCTGCTCTGTATAGAGAACCGAGGTGTGACCGATGCCGCCGAGCGCGACCAGCTCAGCCGCGATATCGCAGGCATGGCCAAAATCCTTGGCGCGGTAGAGCGCCAGCGTCGGTGACAGCTTCTCATGGGCGAAGACTTCCGCCTCGCTCACGTCCCTCACTTCGCCGATCAGAACTTTGGTGAAGGGTGGCACCGAGAAACCGGCCATTTCGGCGATGGCGGCCGCCGACTGGCCGACGATACGCGCATTCAGCGTACCGTTCGGCATGATGACATGGCGGACCGCATCGGTCTCGTCGGGCGAGAGAATGTAGCCGCCATGCTTGGCAAAGCGCGCACGCACCGCGTCATAGACCTCATCGACGACGATCGCCGATTGCTCCGAGGCGCAGATGACGCCGTTGTCGAACGTCTTCGACATGAGAATGGAGGCGACGGCGCGCTTGATGTCGGCGAATTCGTCGATGACGGCCGGCGTATTGCCGGCGCCGACGCCGATTGCGGGCTTGCCAGAGGAATAGGCCGCCTTGACCATGCCCGGCCCGCCGGTCGCGAGAATGAGGTTGATGTCTTTGTGGCGCATCAGCGCGTTCGAGAGCTCGACCGTCGGCTCTTCGAGCCAGCCGATGATGTTCTCGGGCGCGCCGGCTGCGACCGCTGCCTCGAGCACGATGCGGGCCGCTTCGCAGGTCGCGCGGCGCGCGCGTGGATGCGGCGAGAAGATGATGCCGTTTCTCGTCTTCAGGCTGATGAGTGCCTTGAAAATGGCTGTCGATGTCGGGTTGGTCGTCGGGACGATGCCGCAGATGAGGCCGATCGGCTCGGCGATCGTCAGCGTGCCATACTCCGGCTCCTCGGAGAGGATGCCGCAGGTCTTCTCGTCCTTGTACTTGTTGTAGATGTACTCCGACGCGAAGTGGTTCTTGACCACCTTGTCTTCCATCACGCCCATGCCGGTTTCTTCGACGGCGAGTTTGGCGAGCTTGATGCGGGCGTTATTTGCCGCGAGCGCGGCGGCGCGGAAGATCCGATCGACCTTCTCCTGGGAGTACCCAGCGTAGACGCGTTGGGCCTCCTTCACGGGAGCGATGAGAGCGTCGAGGCTGGGGAGCGTATCGGATGGCATGGCTCTGGCCCTTCCAGGAATATTGGGTTTCTGCGCGCTGCCCTCTAGGGCGGAACCCTAGGGCAGGGATGGCCGCGCCACTCGCTGATTGATGCCGGGATGGTCTGTGTTTTCCGGCCGAGCGGTCGGCTTATGTAGTAAAACTACACTACCCACTACAAGCGACTTTAGCAAGCGAAATCGGGTTTTTCATGACGGCGTTTTGCGCAGGCAATGCGGTTGTTCCGGTGCCGCGCGAAACCCACGTTCGGGCCCGCCATGATGCGTCCTTCAATACGATGAGGCCGGCGTTTTTGGCGCCGGCCTCTGCCTGGGTTCTTGCGGGGGGGAGGGCAAGCTCCGCAGGCTTATTCAGCGGGCGCGAGAGCCGGCGCGGCAGCCGCTATCGGCTTCTTGAGAAGCCGCAGGAGCAACGCGCTCACCACCGTGCCGACCAGGAGCGCCACGATATAACCGCCGAGATGGGTGACAGCGTTCGGGATCGGCAGGACGAAGATGCCGCCATGCGGGACCTTGAGCTCGGCACCGATCGCCATCGAGATGGCGCCTGTCGTGGCCGCGCCCACCATCATGGCGGGGATCACCCGCAGCGGGTCGCGCGCCGCGAACGGGATGGCGCCTTCCGTAATGAAGGCGATGCCCAGCACGGCCGCGGCATTGCCGGCTTCCCGCTCGTCCGCGGTGAAGCGGTCGGCGAAGAGCTTCGTCGCAAGCGCCACGGCGAGCGGCGGCACCATGCCCGCGGCCATCGCGGCCGCCATAGGCGTATAGACCTGGCTGGCGAGCAGCCCGGTGGAGAAGGTGTAGGCCGCCTTGTTGACGGGGCCGCCGAGATCGAAGCCCATCATCGCTCCGATGATGAGGCCGAGCATGATGGCACTCGAACCCTGCATCGACTTCAGCCAGTTCGTCAGGAAGGTCATGATTTCGGCGACGGGCGTGCCGATCACATACATCATCAACAGGCCGGTCAGGAGCGTGCCGAGGAGCGGCAGAATGAGAACCGGCTTCAGGCCTTCAAGATTCTTGTGCAGCTTGATGTGCCGATTCATGAAATCGGTGCCGTAGCCGGCGATGAAGCCGGCCACGATGCCGCCCAGGAAGCCGGCGCCGACATTGGCGGCAAGAAGGCCGCCGATCATGCCGGGCGTGATGCCGGGCCGGTCGGCGATCGAGTAGGCGATATAGCCGGCAAGGGCCGGGACCATCAGCGCGAAGCCGCCCTTGGCGCCGATCTGGAAGAGATTGTAGGCAAGCGTGCCTTCGTTTTCGTAAGCGTAGATACCGCCGATTGCGAAGGCGACCGCGATCAGCAGGCCGCCCGCAACGACGAAGGGCAGCATGTACGACACGCCGGTCATCAGGTGCTTGTAAGGGCCCGTACGGGAAGCGGCGCGTTCCGCCTTGCCGGCGGCAACACGGTCGGCGAGGCCCTGGCTGCCGCCCTGGATCTCTGCTTCCTTGAAAGCCCGCTCAACCAACGCCTTGCCGTTGTTGATGGCGGGTTTGGTGCCGGACAGAAAGACGGGCTTGCCGGCGAAGCGGCTCAAATCCACCTGCGTGTCGGCGGCGATGATGACGAGATCGGCCTTTGCGATTTCCTCGTCGGTCAGCTTGTTCTGGGATCCGACAGAGCCTTGCGTTTCCACGCGTGCCGAATAACCCAGAGCCTCGGCGCCTTTCTGCACGCCCTCGGCCGCCATAAAGGTATGGGCGATGCCGGTCGGGCAGGAGGTGATGGCGACGATGTGCTTTTGTCCGCCGGACGAGGCGGCTTGTGGGGAATCGGTGGTGGAACCGGCCGCCTGAACGGCCTGGGCGAGGACGCCGTCAGCATCCTCCAGCACCGCCTCGATGGTCGCCGTGCTTTGCTTCAGCGTCCCGAAACGGCTTTCCTCGTGCTCGCCGGGGCCGACCAGGAGAAGGGCGGCGGCGTCACTCGCAGCCTTGCTCGAAATCGAATTGCGGATGCCGAGGTCGGAGCGCACCTCGATGTCGATGCGATGGCCCAGATTGTCGGCCGCCTTGCGCAGGGCCTCGGCCGCCAACGCGGCCTGGGTCGTGAGGTCGCCTGCCGATATGACGGCAAGAACGTGTGTCATGGGTCCTCCTATGCTTGTTGCTTGAGGTCCCGGCCAGCCGGGAGCTCCGTCACGACGACCGCCCGGGCAAGACGCTGGACTTCCTCTGCATCGGGCAGATGCGGCCCGATGCGGCCCAGCTTCGCGGCGGCAAAGGCGATGGAAAGACGCGCCACGTCTTCAAGCGGCGCATCATCTCGAAAAGCGGCGACGAGGCCCGCCACCATGGCGTCTCCGGCCCCGACGGTGCTCAAGGTCTCGACGGGTTCGCTGCGGCCTTTGAGAACCTGGTCTTTGGTAACGAACAGGGCCCCCTCGGCGCCGAGTGAAACCACCACCACGGCGATACCGCTCGCCTGAAGAGCAGCGGCGGCTGCGAGAAGATCCTCGCGGCGCGGCAAGGGCTTACCCGCCCATTCCTCAAGTTCGTGCTGATTGGGTTTGACGCAGAAAGGGAGATTTTCGGCTGGTGCCGAGAGTGCGGCCTTGAGGGGCGCGCCGCTGGTATCGAGAACGACCCGCGCACCTCTTCCTCGCAGCGCCGCCGAGAGGCGGGCGAGCGTCTCGTCGGGAAGCCCGGCCGGCAGACTGCCGGCAAGCACGACGAGACTGTCCGGCGACACCGTCTCGTTGAGAACGGCTTTCACCCGTTCGAGAGCTGCGTCGTCGGCTACCGGCCCGGGGAGGTTGATGTCGGTTGTCTCGTTGCGCGTGGGATCTGCGATCTTGATGTTCGTGCGCGTTTCTCCAGGAACGCGCACGAAGAGATCGCGAATGGTCTTGGCGCTGAAAAGCGCCTCGAAGGGACCGGGATTGCCGCCGCCCAGGATGCCCGTCGCGATCACGGGCACCGACCAGTCGGCGAGGCAGCTCGCGACATTGACGCCCTTGCCGCCGGCATTGCTCTGCACGGACGAGGCGCGGTGGACTTCGCCGAGTGTCATCCCGTCCACGACGACCGTCTGGTCGATCGCCGGGTTCAGGGTGACGGTGACGACGGGGAGGGGTGAGGGTTTCACAATTCCTCCCGATCCAAGGCATGCACCTCGGCTGCCGTCTCGCAGGCAAGAGCTTTGTCGGCGAGGGCTTTGAGCGCGCTCAGCGACGTCTCGCGCAGGGCTGCTTTGACGGCGGGGATGTCGCGGGGCGTCATCGACAATTCGTTCACCCCGAGGCCGGTCAAAAGGGAGGCCGCGAAAGGCTCGCCGGCGATGCCGCCGCACACGCCCACCCAGCGGCCGTGCTTTGCGGCCCCCTCGACGGTCATGCGGATCAGGCGCAGGACGCAAGGATGCAGGGCATCCGCCTCCGCGGCGAGTTCCGGATGCTGCCGGTCGATGGCGAGGCCGTATTGCGTGAGGTCGTTGGTGCCGATGGAGAAGAAGTCGACATAGCGGGCGAGGATGTCCGCTCCGATCGCCGCGGCCGGCACCTCCACCATGGCGCCGAGCGGCACCTTTGGCGCATCGAGCTCGTCGCGGATGCTGTCGGCAACGGCCCTGAGCCGCTGCATTTCGCCAACGGAGGTAATCATCGGGAACATGATCGAAAGACCGCTGCTCTCGCCGTCGCGGGCGGCGCGATAAAGCGCACGCAGCTGCGTGGCGAGAAGGTCGAGGCGGCGCAGGAGAAGCCGCGAACCGCGCACGCCGAGGAAAGGATTGGCCTCGCGCGGCAGGTTGAGGTGCGGCACCTGCTTGTCGCCGCCGATATCGAGCGCCCGCACGATGAGCGGACGGTCTTCGAGGCCATCGAGCATGGCGCGGTAGGTCTCGTACTGCTCATCTTCCGTCGGTGCGGAGCTGCGCTCCAGGAACAGGAACTCCGTGCGCATCAGGCCGACGCCTTCGCCGCCTTGCGAGAGTGCGAGCTCGATCTGGTCGGGTCGGTTGATGTTTGCGGCGATCTCCACCTGATGTCCGTCGGTGGTGCGCGCCGGCAGGCTGCGCTCGGCGATCTCGCGCTTGTGCTGCTCTTCCTGCGCGGCGAGCCAGTCGCGCGCCGAAGCGATGGCCGAGGCGGACGGCTTCGGATAGAGGCGGCCGGCCTGGCCATCGAGAATGACTTCCGTGCCGTTTTCGAGGTCGAGCAGGGCCTCGCTGCCGCCGACCATCGCCGGCAGGCCGAGCGTGCGCGCCAGAATGGCGGTGTGCGACGTCGGTCCGCCCTGAACGGTGGCGAGCCCGAGCACCCGCTCCACATCGAGGCCTGCCGTATCGGAGGGCGAGAGGTCGCCGGCGACGAGGATGCAAGGCTCAGCCGGCAGGGGATCGCCATCTCTGTTCTCGAGCGAGGGGTCGATCCGCGCCAGGACGCGGCGTCCGACGTCGCGCAGATCGGCGGCACGTGCGGCCAGCACCTCGTTGTCGTTGGATTCAAGATCGCGGGCCGTGCGTTCGATCGCCTCGTTCCAGGACCAGGCGAGACCGTGTCCTTCGACCATCAGCTGACAGGCGAGGGTGATGAGATCGGTGTCGTGGAGGAGTTCGGCCTGAGCGCGGAAGATGTTTGCTTCCGCTTCCCCGAGACGGCGCAGCGTGTCGTCGGCGAGGACGCGCAGCTGCGTCTGCGTCACCGTCAAAGCCTCGTGCAGCTTGTTGCCGCCTTCGTTGAGGGGCGTCGGCGTATCCGCAATGGCGATTTCGGCGGGCGCGTAGATGTGGATCGGCCCGATGGAAAGGCCGGGGCTTGCGCCGATGCCTGCGATGACCGGCATCTCCTCCGGCGGCGTCCAGCCCTTGGCGGTCGGCTCCGGTCCTTTTGCCGCCTGGGCATCCGCTTTTTCCTGAGCGCTGAGCGAGGTGACGGTTGCCTGCATCCGGTCGATTGCGGAGCTCGCATCGGGGCCGTCGGCGGAAATGACGATCGTGTCGCCCTGGCGCAGGCCGAGCCGCAGGAGCGACACGAGCGACTTGGCATCGGCCACGGCGGTGCCCTTGCGCACCTGGACGGAGCCGCTCGCCTTGCGCGCGGCTGCAACCCATGCCGAGGCCGGGCGGGCGTGAAGGCCCGAAGGGTAATCGACGGTCCACTCGAAGCGTTCGTCGAGATCTTCCGCGGGCGCTCCATCTGCCTCGGGCTCGGCGTTGGCCTCACTCAAAGCGTTGATGATGTCGGAGGTGTCGTTCGTCGTGAACAGCTTCTTGAGGTGCTCTTCGTCCTGCAGAAGGTTCGTGAGACGCCTCAGCGTATCGATATGCGCGTCCGATTCTGCGGCGATGGCGACGACGAGATGCACCGTCTGGCCCGCATTCCATTCGACGCCCTCAGGCACTTGCAGGATGGAGAGGCCGTTGCGGCGGACCATGCCCCGATCTTCGACCTTGCCGTGGGGGATGGCGACGCCGTGTCCGAGATAGGTTTCGGCCACGTCCTCGCGCCGCATCATGCTGTCGGCATATTGGGGATCGATGCATCCGGCGGCGATCAACAGCTGCGCGGCTTCCCGGATGGCGGCCTCTTTGTCGGCGGGCGCGGCGCCGAGGCGAACCAGATTGGACGGTGGCAGGATGTCGGGCTGGGCGATTGTCATTGGTCCATTTCCTCCGTACCAGTTGATTTACTGAAAACGATTACATTCCGGATGTCAATCGTAACCATGCCGGAAATCCATGTTTTGCAGCGCACAATGGTTGCCTGTTCATGCGCAACGTGGCATCGTTTAGGTGTAATGTCTGAAAACGATTTCTGAAAATGTCCATCAGCATCAAGGACGTCGCCGAGAAGGCGGGGGTGTCGGTCGCCACGGTGTCGCGGGTCCTCAGCGAGGGGCCCGTGCGCGCGGACACCAAAGAGCGCGTTCACGCTGCGATCAAGGCGCTCGGCTACCGCCCCAATCTTTCGGCCAGGCGTCTGCGCACGCAGCACGCGCAGACCATCGGTCTCATCGTCTCCGATATCCGCAACCCGTTCTTCACGGCCGTGGGGCGCGGCGTCGAGGATGCCGCCTACCGGGCCGGCATGCGCGTGCTTTTGTGCAATACCGATGAGAACGTCGAGCGCGAGCGCATGTATCTGCGTCTGATGCAGGAGGAGCGTGTGACGGGCCTCATTCTCGCGCCGACGCTCGCCATGCTCGATCAGTTGCAAAAGAACCCGTTGCAGTTTCCCGCCGTCCTCATCGACCGGGCTGGCGCGGGTGGCCTTTACGATTCCGTCGTTCTCGACAACCGCGAGGCTGCGAACACGCTCGTGGAGCATCTTTTCGAAGAGGGCTATCGGCGCATCGGCGGTGTTTTCGGCCAGACGAGCGCGACGGGCTTGGAGCGCCGCGACGGCTATTGCGCCAGCATGAAGGCGAGGGGCCTCACCCCGGATCCGCGCCTCCTCCCGCCGACCGTCGACGCGGGCGAGAAGGCGATGAGCGAATGGCTGGCGGGGCCGGATGCGCCGGAGGCGATCATCGCCAGCAATGGCCTGCTGCTCATGGGTGTGGTCAAGGCAGCGCAGCGGCTGGGGCGTGCCATCCCGAGCGATCTCGCCGTTGCCGGCTTCGACAACGAGGACTGGACGGAAGTGGTCGGGCCGGGGCTGACGGTGATCGAGCAGCCGGTGCACGACATCGGTCGCAATGCCATGTCGCTTCTCTTCGACCGTTTGCAAAATCCGGGGCTGGCGCCTCGCAAGGTGGTCCTGTCCGGTCGCTGTATCGTGCGTGGTTCGACCTTGGCGTCAAAACCGGCGGCTCTCGCAGAAAACAGGTCCGCGCCGTTGACGGGCGCGGCTGCGATGAACCCTTGAGCTTCGTTTGAGCGCGAACTCAGGCGGGTTTGCGGACCACGAGGTCGATCAGGGCCGAGAGGCCTGAATGTCCCTTGCCCTCGTGGATTTCGCTGTCGTGCTCTGCAAGGCGGATGATCTCGAAATCGGCGAAAGCGGCCTCGATCAGCGAGCGCGTATAGAGGTGTTCGGGGTTGGGCGGTCCGCCCGTGCCGTAGTCGATCTGCTCGGGCCGGTAACCCTGCAAGAGCAGAATGCCGCCGGGCAGGAGAGCTCGCTTCATCGCCTTGAACAGTTGCGCACGCAGCGTCGGATTGGCAAACTGGATGAAGATCGCCACCACGCCGTCATAGGCGGAAGAGGGCCATTCCCATGCGGCGATATCCGCATGCACGTGGGTGAGCGAGACACCGCGTTCGGCTGCGAGGCGTTTCGATTTTTCGATCGCCACCGCTGACGCGTCGATCGCCGTGACTTCAAGTCCCTGCTCAGCCAACCAGACGCCGTTGCGCCCTTCGCCATCGGCGACCGAAAGAACCCGCATCCCCGGGCTTAGCAGATCCGCATGGGCGGCAAGAAAGGCGTTCGGCTCAGTGCCGAAGAGATAGCCGGGCTGACCATATCTTTCGTCCCACATCACTCCAGCGCTCCCTCGCTCACATTGGCGCTCGTTTCTATCTATTGCAGCGTAGCGGGGCTGCGAGGTGTCCGACGTCACAACGCTATTCGTCCGCTGAGCGAGGCGTTGCCCTTCCAGCCGAGCCCTTCGGAAATCCGCCCTGCCGCCTCGGAGACCAGCCGGATGAAGCGTTCGATATCCGTGTCGTCGGTTCGGAAGGCCGGTGCTGCGATATTGATTGAGGCAAAGACGGATCCATCGGCGGAAAACACGGGAGCCGACACGGCCACGAGCTGGTCGCTCACTTCGCCGCGGCTGATGCAGATTCGCATCTGACGGATCCGGTCGAGCTCCGCAAACAGGCGAGAACGGTCAGTGATCGTGTTGCCGGTGAAGGCTTTGAGTTCCTGCGGCAGAACCGATTCGCGTTCGTCTTCTGGGAGATAGGCCATGATCGCCTTGCTCGATCCAGCATAGAGCGGGCGGCGGCGGCCCACGACCGCATGCACGCGAAGATCGCGCGAAGGCTCGTATTTGGCGATGCACAGAGCCTCGCTTTTGTCGCGCAGGCGTAGCTGCACCGTCTCGTTCGTCTTGAGCCCCAGATCTTCCAGAATCGGATTGGCGAGTTTGACGAGATCGATCTGCGAGGAGGCGGAGGTGCCGAGGACCAAAATGGCGTTTCCGAGCCGCCACCGCCCGTCCGGCTCCTGCGAGACCAGTTCTCGCCGTTCCAGTGTTCGCAACAATCGGAAGGTTTTGGCCTTCGTCACTCCGGCTGCGCGGGCGATCTCAGACACCCCGGCTTCGGGATGCTCCGCGACGGTCATGAGAATGTTGATCGCATCGTCAACTGACTGAACAACATAGTTTTTTTCATTTTCCGCCATGGCTTGATCCCCCTCCGCTCAAGAAGCTTGCGACAACATGCCTCAAATTCCGGTTGCGGCACTCGCGTGTCTCACACAATGAAACACAGTTTCATTCTTATTGACAGCTCTCCTTTGCGCATGCGTTCCTGGTCAGCGTTCAAGCGTGGTCAAGGCATGGGCATCGCCGCCTGGTGTGGGTCCGGCCTTGTCGAACAAGAGGGGATTTATTCTTGGGTATCTCGACAATGGGATGGATCGGCCGGGGTGCTGCTGCCTTGGCCATATACGCGGTCGCTGCCGGAACGGCATCGGCCCAGGACAAGGAGCTGACGGTCGGCATGGCGTCGACGTTTGCGACCGTCGATCCGCATGAGGAATCGAACTCGCCGCACAACGCGATGAGCAGGCATATCTTCGACAGCCTGATCTATCGCGGCGGCGCTGCCGAGAACGAACCGCAGCTGGCGACGTCCTGGGAGATCATCGACAACACCCATTGGCGGTTCCATCTGCGTGAAGGGGTGAAATTTCACGACGGCACCGATTTCGACGCCGAGGATGTGATCGCCTCGGTGTTGCGGGCGCGTGACAAGCCGAGCCAGGCTTTCGCCTCCTATACGCGCAACATCACGGATGTGACGGCCGAAGATCCCCACACGGTGGTGGTGGAGACGAGCGTCCCGGATCCGATGATCCTCAATTCGCTGAGCCGTATTCGCATCATCAGCTCCGAACATGCCGACGACGATGTCGCCGCGTTCGACAACGGCACCGCGGCCGTCGGCACCGGCCCGTTCAAATTCGTTTCCTACACGCCGGGTGACCGGATCGTCATGGAGCGGAACGACGATTATTTTGGCGGTGCCTCCGAATGGAGCAAGGTGACTTTGCGCATGCTGCCGGACAACGGCGCCCGGCTCGCAAGCCTGCTCTCCGGTGATGCCGACCTCATCGAGACGCTTCCCGCGGAAGGCGTCGCGCGGGTGAAGAGCTCCGACAATCTCAAGGTCATCCGTGGCCAGTCGACCCGCATCGTCTATCTCGGCGTGGATGTCGCCCGCGATCAGACGCCTTTCATCACGGCAAAGGACGGCTCCAAGCTCGACAAGAACCCGCTCAAGGACGAGCGTGTCCGCAAGGCGCTTCTGATGTCGATCAACCGGCCGGCGATCGTCCAGCGCGTCATGCAGGACAACGGCACCGTCGCACACCAATTCGTCGCCGAGGGTTATTTCGGCCATTCAGACGATGTCGACGAAGTCTCCTACGATCCAGAAGGCGCCAAGAAGCTTCTGGAGGAGGCGGGTTATCCCGACGGGTTCCGCCTGACCCTGCACGGTCCGCAGGGGCGGTACGTCAACGACAGCGACGTGCTTCAGGCTGTCGGCCAGATGTTCGCACGCATCGGCATCGACACGAAGGTCGAGGTGATGCCGTGGTCGATGTACGCCGACAAATACTCCAACGGCGAATATTCCGTCTTCCTCGGCTCCTGGGGCGTCAACACCGGTGAAGTGTCGAACCCGGCGATCGCCATCGTGGCGGGTCGCGACGAGGCGAAGGGCACCGGCCGCTACAACGGCGGTGGCATCAATGATCCGGAGATCAACAAGCTCCTGGATGAGGCGACCTCGACGCTCGACGAGGACAAGCGTGAGCCGATCCTCCAGAAGGTCTCCGAGCTCACCTTCAACCACCATTATCTGCTGCCGCTGCACTACGAAAACGTCGTGCTCGGCGCCAGCAAGGACGTCGACTACAAGCCGCGCGGCGACAAATATCTGCTCGCCTACGAGGTGAAGTCGGCCAAGTGAGCCCCAAGGCTCGGCTTTAAATCACCGGGCGGGGCGCCTCTGCGCCACGCCCGCCAATTCTCCCCTTTCAGGACATAGGAATGCAGGAACTCGGCACCAGCGCTGCCGCTGCCCGCGCGCGCGCCATCTACGACTACGGCCACACGGCAATCTTTGCCTCCACGGCCGACCCCCGTTTTCACATGCTCTTATACGTGCCGCCGGCGGCGGCCGACGGCCGCCCGGTCGACCTCCTGGTCGCCGTGCATGGAACCGGCCGCACCTCCGCAATGGAATTTCGCGACGGCTTCGCCGAGTTCGGTCTCTACAACGACTGCGCCGTCCTGTGCCCGATCTTCCCGATGAACGTGCGCGGAGACGGTGCGCGCTCAGGCTACAAATATCTGATCGAGGGCGATATTCGCTACGATCTCCTGCTCATCTCCATGGTCGAGGAGATGGCGGCGAAATACGCCCAGGACTGGTCGCGTTTCGCGATGTTCGGTTATTCTGGCGGTGGACATTTCACCCACCGCTTCGCGCTCGTTCATCCCGAGCGCCTGTGGGCCGCATGCGTCGGCGCGCCGGGTTCGGTCACGCTGATCGATCCGGAGCGTGACTGGTGGGTCGGCACTCGCGATCTCGCGGAAAAGTTCGGCAAGCCTTTCAATCTCGAAGAGCTCGCGAAGCTGCCGGTGCAGATGGTCGTCGGCAAGCTCGATCTCGAAACCTGGGAAATCACCCACAAGCCCGGCTCGGCCTACTGGATGGAAGGGGCGAACGATGCCGGCGAGACGCGTCCGGAACGCCTGCGGTCGCTCGCGCGCTCATTCGAGGCTGTCGGCGTGAACGTCACCTTCGACGAAGTCCCCGGCATTTCACACGACCGCATGAAGGTGCTTGGCCATGTCAAAGCCTTCCTGACACGCACGCTGGCAGAGAGGCGTAGCCGATGAACAACGCAACAATCGTCGCCCCGCAGCCGGAGGCTGTGGAGGCGGGCGCGAATGTGCTGGAGCGCGGCGGCAACGCCGTCGATGCGGCGCTCGCCTGCGCGTTCATGCAGGGTGTCGTCGATCCGCAGATGGCAGGTGTCGGCGGTTTCGGCTCGATGCAGATTTATATGCCGGGGCGAGGCGTGCACGAGACGCTGGAATTTTACGCGCTCGCGCCGGCCGCGGCCACGCCGGACATGTGGCTCGACAAGCTGCTCGGCCAAAGCCGCGACGGTTTCGGCTTCATTCTCGAAGGCAACATCTCCGAGATCGGCTATCTCGCCTGCTGCACGCCGGGCTCTCTCAAAGGCTATGAGACGGCTCTTCGCGATTACGGCACGTTCGATTGGGCCGATCTGATCACGCCTGCCGCCGAAGTCGCGCGCACCGGTTTCATGATCCGCCCGCACATGCACTGGTACTGGTCGAAGGATCAGTCGGGAGACGGGCAAGCGAACACGATCGACAAGCTGCGTTTCTCCAAGACCGGCCGGAGCGTCTATTTCCACGAGGACGGAAGCCTGCGTGCCGTGGGCGAGATCCTGCGCAATCCCGACCTTGCGAACACTCTGGAGCGGATCGCACAAAGCGGCGGCTCCGATATCTACTATCACGGCGAAATCGCCGAAGAGATTGCCGCCGACTTCAAGGTGGGCGGCGGCCTCATTGGTCTGGAAGACCTCGCGAAATACGAGGTGACCAGATCTGAGCCGGTCTGGGGGCATTACCGCGGCCACAAGATTTCCACGAGTGCGCCTCCGGCATCCGGGTTCCCGATGCTGGAAATCCTGCACATCATGGAGCATTTCGACGTCGGGACCCTGCAGCATGCGAGTACTGAACATGTGCGCCTTCTCTTCGAGGCGATGAAGCGCATGACGATCGACAAGGACGCCCATATGGGTGATCCGGCCTATGTCGAGGTGCCGGTCGAGCGACTTCTCTCCGACGAGAATATCCGGGCCCATGCCGAGAGCATCCGCCGGGGCGAGCGTGCAAACGTTGAACGCCTCGACCTCTCGCAGCGCGACACGACCCATATTTCGGTGATCGATCGTGAGGGAAATGCGGTCGCCATGACCCACACGCTCGGCAGCCCGTCCGGTGCCATCACCGACGGCCTCGGCTTCATGTACAACGGCACGATGAGCCGCTTCGATCCGCGCCCGGGACGTCCGGGCTCGATCGCGCCACGCAAGCGTCGGGCGAGTTCGGCTGCGCCGACGATCGTGTTTCGCGACGGCAAGCCGTTTATCGTCATCGGCGCGCCCGGTGGCAGCTATATCGCCCCGACGATTGCCCAGGGCATCATGAACATGATCGATTTCGACATGTCGATTCAGGAGGCGGTGACGGCACCGCGCATCGTCGGCGTGTCGAACACGATCGACATCTGCAACCGCATTCGTCGTTCGGTGGAGTCGGATCTGCGTGCGGACGGCTACGAGGTCGAGCGTTCGCCGCAGACTTATGCCTTTGCGGCTCTGCACGGTATCCGGATCGACGACGGCGTGTCGAAGGGGGCCGCAGACCCGCAGCGGGATGGTATGGCCATCTCGATCACCTAGGCAGGCGGAGAGGCTGAATGGTCACTTCCATTATTCGGCGGTTCATCCAGGCATTGTTCGTCATCGTGGCGATGACGGTGATCGTCTTTCTCGCCGTCAACGTCATCGGCAATCCGGTCGACATCCTGATCAACCCGGATGCGAACCAGGCCGAGCGCGCGCGCGTGATCGCGGAATATGGCCTCGATCAGCCTCTCTGGCGCCAGTACATCGACTTCCTGGCGGGGCTGTTGCGCGGCGATTTCGGCAACAGCTTCGTCTATGGTCGCTCCGCTCTTCAGGTGATCTTGGAGCGTTTTCCAGCGACGCTCGAACTCGCTCTGTCGGCGCTGGTGATCGCGCTCGTCGTCGGTCTGCCGCTCGGCCTTTACGCCGGGCTGCGGCCGCGCAGCGTCGCCTCGCGGATCATCATGTCGGGCTCGATCCTCGGCTTCTCGTTGCCGACATTCTGGGTCGGCCTCATGTTCATCCTGCTGTTTTCCGTGCAACTCGGATGGCTGCCGTCGAACGGGCGCGGCGAGACCGTGGAAATCCTCGGCATGCGCTGGTCGTTCCTGACGGAGGACGGGTTGCGGCATCTCTTCCTGCCGGCCCTCAACCTCGCGCTTTTCAAGACTTCGCTCGTTCTGCGCCTGACCCGTGCCGGCGTGCAGGAGGTGCTGCCGCAGGATTACATCAAGTTTGCCCGAGCCAAGGGGCTGAGCGAGCGCCGGATCATTTCCGTGCACGTGCTCAAAAACCTGATGATTCCGGTCGTGACGATCGTCGGGCTCGAATTCGGCTCGCTCATTGCCTTCTCCGTGGTGACGGAGAGTATCTTCGCCTGGCCGGGCATGGGCAAGCTCATCATCGACAGCATCAACCTTCTCGATCGGCCCGTGATCGTCGCTTACCTGATGATGATGGTCCTGATTTTCGTCGGTCTGAATTTCATCGTCGATCTTTGTTACACGCTGCTGGATCCCCGCGTCCGGCTCGATGCCAAACGGTGACGCCATGGACCCTCAGCTTGTAGATCACATTGAAAATGCGGTGTCGGAGACTCAGACGCTGACCTCGGAACGCGGTCGCAATCAGCTCCGGGAGTTTTTTCGCTCTCCCGGCGCCGTGCTGGGGCTGCTCACGCTTTGCGTGATCATCATCGTGGCGATCCTGGCGCCGTATATCGCCCCGCAGAACCCTTACGATCTCTCGCAGCTCGACATCCTCGACAGCAGGTTGTCGCCCGGCTCGGAATCCTTCTCCGGGGTGCCCTACGTTCTCGGCACCGATGCGCAGGGCCGCGATATCCTCTCAGGCATTCTCTACGGCCTGCGGGCCTCGCTGATGGTGGGCGTGCTCTCGGCCTTCGCCGCCGCGATCATCGGCACCTCGGCGGGCCTTTCTGCCGCCTATATCGGGGGACGGGTCGAGAGCTTCATGATGCGGATCGTCGATCTGCAGCTGTCGTTTCCCACGATCCTGATGGCATTGATGATGCTTGCCGTGCTCGGCAAAGGCCTGGTGAACGTCATCCTGGCCCTGATCATCGCCGAATGGGCGGTCTATGCACGCACCGTGCGTGCGACGGCGCTCGTTGAGCGAGAAAAAGAATATATCGAGGCCGCACGCTGCCTGCGGCTACCAGGATGGCGCATCCTCTTCCGCCATCTTCTGCCGAACTGCCTCGCGCCCGTGATCGTCATCTCCACGATGCAGGTCGCCCGCGCCATCAGTCTGGAGGCGACCTTGTCCTTTCTCGGTCTCGGCGCATCCGTGACGGAGCCCTCGCTCGGCATGCTCATCTCCAACGGCTATCAGTACCTGCTCTCCGGCCTCTACTGGATCAGCTTCTACCCGGGCATTGCCCTTCTCGTGACGATCGTCGCCATCAACCTCGTCGGCGACAGGCTGCGCGATGTCCTCAATCCGAGGAACGTGTGAGATGGCCGCTCTGCTTGAAGTGAAGAACCTCGTCACCGAATTCCCGCGCCACGGCGCAGCGCCCGTGAAGGCCGTCAACGACGTCTCCTTTTCCCTCGAGAAGGGAAGGGTGCTCGGACTTGTCGGCGAGAGCGGGTCGGGAAAATCCGTCACCGGCTTTTCGATCATGGGCCTTGTCGATGCACCCGGCCGTGTCGCTGCAGGTGACATCTTCTTCAACGGTGAGAACCTCGCCGATCTCAATGCGGAGGAGATGCGGCGTTTGCGCGGGCGCCACATCGCGATGGTCTTCCAGGATCCGATGATGACGCTCAATCCGGTCCTGCGCATCGAGACGCAGATGACCGAAACGCTCCTTGCGCATGAGAAGATGGATCGCGCCGAAGCGCGGGCGCGAGCACGCGATGCGCTCGGCATGGTCGGCATTCCAAGCCCGGAAGAGCGGCTCTCCGCCTACCCGCATGAGTTTTCCGGCGGCATGCGCCAGCGCGTCGCCATCGCGATTGCGCTTCTGCACAGCCCCGAGCTGATCATCGCGGACGAACCCACGACAGCGCTCGACGTGACCATCCAGGCCCAGATCATTTCCGAGTTCCAGCGCCTGGCCGAGGAAAGGGATACGGCCGTGATCTGGATCACCCACGATCTTGCCATCGTCTCGCGGCTCGCCGACGACATTGCCGTCATGTATGCGGGCCGTCTCGTGGAGACCGGCCCGGTCGCACAGGTCCTGACCGATCCGCGCCATCATTATACGCGCGGGCTTATGGATTCCGTGCCGAGCCAGAACACCCGCGGCGCGCTTTTGAAGCAGATCCCCGGCATGACGCCGAGCCCGGCCAATCTTCCTTCCGGATGCAGCTTCCACACCCGTTGCGGAGGCGCCGACGGGCTTTGCACGAAGCTACCGCCCGAGATCTGGGAAGGGGAGAGGAGCTATCGTTGCGTACATCCCTTGGGCGCGCGTGCCTTGGACGCGATCACCGGGGAGGCCGTATCGTGAGCGAGACGAACGAGGTCATGGAGAAGGCCCCAAAGATGCCGCTGGTCCAGGCACGCGATGTGACTCGCCGCTTCGGTGCGACGCCCGATCTTGCCGCCCGCATTGCCATCAGCGCAGGCGCGGCGGAACCGCCGGCCGTCGTCTATGCGCTCGACGGCATCAATCTTTCGGTCGCGCGTGGCGAGGTTCTTGGGGTGGTCGGCGAGAGCGGCTGCGGGAAGTCGACGCTCGGCCGCATCGTGGCGGGCATTCTTCCCCCGACCGATGGCGAAATCCGCTGGAAGGGCGAGCCGCATCACAAGCTGAAGGGCCGCGCGCGCAAGGCGGCCGATCTTGCCGCGCAGATGATTTTCCAGAATCCGATGGCGGCTCTCAATCCGCGTATGCGTGTCGAGAGCATCGTCGCCGAGGCCCCTCGTGCGCACGGCCTCATCGAGGGAAGCGTCTCCGATTACGTCGATGAGCATCTGCGCATGGCCGGCTTTGATCCGGCGATGAAGAAACGCCTGCCGCACGAATTCTCCGGCGGCCAGCGTCAGCGCGTGAACATCGCGCGGGCGCTCGCCGTAAAACCGGAATTTCTGGTTTGCGATGAAAGCGTCGCCGCACTCGACGTCTCCATTCAAGCCCAGATCATCAATCTCTTCGTAAAACTGCGAGAAGAGCTCGATCTCACCTATATGTTCATCAGCCACGATCTCGGCGTGGTCGAGCATATCTCTGACCGCGTCGTCATCATGTATCTCGGTCGGATCGTGGAAGAGGCGCCGGTGGAGGAGATCTTTGCCCGCCCGAACCACCCTTATACGCAGGCGCTGCTCGCCGAAATTCCGCGCATCGAGCCGCGCAAGCGCCGCTTCGAGGCGATTAAGGGCGAGATTCCGAGCCCGTTATTTCCGCCAAAGGGGTGTCACTTTCATCCTCGATGCCCGTTCGCCCATGCGCGCTGCCGGGTCGAGGTGCCGAAGCTCAAGCCGGTTGCCGGCGACCATCTTTCTGCCTGTCATCTGAACGACGAGGCCGCCGCCGGGGCGTAACGATCGACTGACTTGACCTTCCAGTGGCTGGAAGCCCCATTTAGGGTGCGATCAGCCACGAGGATTGGTCTCATGAACGAGATTGCACCTGCAGCGAGCTTCAGCGAAGGCTCGTCTTCACGCCGATACCGTGTCGAGGGCATGACCTGCGCCTCGTGCGTGCGCCGGGTCGAGCAGGCGATCGCGGCGCTGCCCTCCGTCGACAAAGCCAATGTCAATCTGGCGACGGAGACGGCCGAGGTCGTTTTCTCCGGCGCGCCCGAGGATGGCGCCGTGGTCGCCGCGATCGAGAGCGCCGGCTACGACGTGCCGCGCGAGGATTTCGAGATCGCCATCGAGGGTATGACCTGCGCCTCCTGCGTGGGGCGGGTCGAACGCGCAATAGCGGTTGTGCCGGGCGTCGACGCGGTGTCCGTCAATCTGGCTACCGAACGCGCTTCGATTTCAAGCCGGGGCGGCCTCGATCGCGGGACGGTTGCGGCGGCGATCCGCGAGGCCGGTTATACACCGCGCCTGATCGAGAATGACGCTGCCGGGGCCGACCGCCGGGCCGAGGCCAAGGCGCGCGAATATGCTGCCCTGAAGCGCGATCTCACCGTCGCTGCGGTCCTGACGCTGCCGGTCTTCCTGGTCGAGATGGGCTCGCATGTCTCGCCGGCGATCCATGATTTCGTGCAGCAGACGATCGGTTCGGGCACCAATCATCTCGTGCAGTTCGTCCTGACGACGCTCGTGCTCTTCGGTCCTGGATTGCGATTCTTCCGCAAGGGCTTGCCGGCGCTCCTTCATGCCGCACCTGACATGAATTCTTTGGTCGTCGTAGGCGCCAGCGCCGCCTGGGGTTATTCGACCGTTGCCACTTTCCTGCCGCAGGTGCTGCCGGCCGGAACCGCGAATGTCTATTTCGAGGCGGCGGCCGGGATCGTGACGCTGATCCTCGTTGGCCGCCTGCTCGAAGCGCGCGCCAAGGGCCGCACGGGTGAGGCGATCAAGCGGCTGATCGGGCTGCAGCCGAAAACCGCCCGGGTCGAGCGAGACGGGCGTTTCCTCGAAGTGCCGCTTGAAGATGTCGCCGTCGGCGATGTCCTGCAGGTGCGGCCCGGTGACAAGATCGCCGTCGACGGAGCTGTGCTGAGCGGCATGTCCTATGTCGACGAATCGATGATCACCGGCGAGCCGATCCCGGTGGAAAAGGCCGAAGGCGCCGAAGTCGTCGGCGGCACCATCAACAAGACCGGCAGCTTCACCTATCGCGCCGAGAAGGTCGGCAGCGATACGATGCTCGCCAACATCATCCGCATGGTCGAGGCGGCGCAGGGCGGCAAGCTGCCAATCCAGGCGATGGTCGACAAGGTCACGCAATGGTTCGTCCCGGCCGTGATGAGTGCGGCCCTCCTGACTCTCCTCATCTGGCTCGTCTTCGGTCCGGAGCCGGCGCTGGGCTTCGCGCTCGTCAATGCGGTCGCCGTCCTCATCATCGCCTGCCCCTGCGCCATGGGGCTCGCAACGCCGACCTCGATCATGGTCGGCACGGGCCGGGCGGCCGAGTTCGGCGTGCTGTTTCGGCGTGGTGAAGCGCTGCAGACGCTGCGCGAGGCAGGCGTGATCGCGCTCGACAAGACCGGCACTTTGACGGAAGGCCAGCCCGAGCTCACCGATCTCAGCGTCTCTGAAGGGTTCGACGAGGCCGAGGTTCTGGCCCTGGTGGCGGCCGTCGAGGCGGGCTCCGAGCACCCGATCGCAGCGGCGATCGTGGCGGCCGCCGAGCGCCGGGGGCTGACGCTTGCAAAACACGACGCTTTCGAGGCGATCCCGGGCTTCGGCATCACGGCGCGGGTTGCGGGCCATGAGGTGATGGTCGGGGCCGACCGTTTGATGATCGAGCGCAAGATCGCGCTTGAGCGCGTTGCCGAGGACGCCGCGAGGCTCGGCGCGGAAGGCAAGTCGCCGCTCTATGCCGCAATCGACGGCGAACTTGCCGCGATGCTTGCGGTTGCCGATCCCGTTAAGGCGTCGACGCCGGACGCCATCAAGGCCTTGCACAATCTCGGGCTGAAGGTGGCGATGATCACCGGCGACAATCGCCGCACGGCGGATGCGGTTGCCAAGCGTCTTGGCATCGACGAAGTGGTCGCCGAAGTGCTGCCACAGGGCAAGATCGACGCAATCAAAGCCTTGCGGTCCGGTGGCCGCAAGGTTGCTTTCGTCGGCGACGGCATCAACGACGCGCCGGCGCTGGCGGAAGCCGATGTCGGTCTGGCGATCGGCACCGGCACGGATGTGGCGATCGAAAGTGCCGATGTTGTCTTGATGTCGGGCGATCTCGGCGGCGTTGCCAACGCGATTGCACTCTCCAAGGCGACGCTCGCCAATATCCGCCAGAACCTGTTCTGGGCCTTTGCCTACAATGTCGTGCTGATCCCGGTCGCCGCCGGCGCACTTTATCCTGCGACCGGCGTTCTTCTGTCGCCGGTTTTTGCGGCCGGAGCGATGGCGCTCTCAAGCGTTTTCGTCGTCACCAATGCGCTGCGTTTGCGCCGATTTTCGCCGCCGCTCGAGGTGAGCGGAAAACGCAAGGCGCCCGTCGCCAAGGCCCCGACGCGTGCCGAGCCGGAAACACCGTCGGCGCCGGCGCAATCTGTGTCCCAAACCCAGGCCATCCCGGCCAATGTCATGTCTGAAAAGGAGATTTCGATGCTGAAGCTCAAGGTTGAAGAGATGTCGTGCAAGCATTGCGTGGCAAACGTCGAGAAGGCCGTGAAGGGCGTCGATCCCGAAGCCAAGGTCGATGTCGACCTCGATGCCGGCACGGCCGCGATTGAGAGCTCGGCCGACGAGGCGGCGATCGAGGCCGCGATCCGCGAGGCGGGTTATCCGAACGAGAAGCTCGCCGCCGCCTGAGCGGAGCTTTTTCCCCCAATTGGCGTCTTCCGACCGGGGGGCTAGGTGATGCCAGACCCGGTCGGAAACCCTCTTCGCGTCGACGTTGCGCCTCCTCTTGATCGCATGGGGCGGACGAACGCGGCTTGACAGGCGAAAGACGATCTCGCTATCGAAGTGATATGTTATAAAATAACGTATCGTGAGGCGAGATGCTACAATCCAGGTCCAATGACGGGCGCCTGCCTGTCACCGTGCTGTCGGGTTTTCTGGGCGCCGGCAAGACGACGCTCCTCAACCATGTGCTCAACAATCGGGAGGGCCGGCGCGTCGCTGTCATCGTCAATGACATGAGCGAGGTGAACATCGATGCCGACCTCGTGCGCGAAGAAACGGCGCTGAACCGCTCCGAAGAGAAGCTGGTCGAGATGACCAACGGCTGCATCTGCTGCACGCTGCGCGACGATCTTCTCAAAGAGGTGCGTCGCCTGGCGGAAGAGAGGCGCTTCGATTGCCTGTTGATCGAAAGCACCGGCGTGTCCGAGCCTTTGCCCGTCGCGGCGACGTTTGAGTATCGCGACGAGAACGGACGAAGCCTCTCCGACATCGCGCGCCTTGATGCGATGGTCACGGTCGTCGACGCCATGCATCTCCTGCAGAATTACGGATCCTCCGATTTTCTCGCCGATCGCGGTGAGACGGCAGGAGAGGGGGATGAGCGCACGCTGGTCAACCTGCTGGTCGATCAGATCGAATTTGCCGACATCATCATTTTGAACAAGGTGTCGGACGCAAAGCCTGATCATCTCGAGGCCGCCCGTTCGATCGTGCATGGCCTCAACCCGGACGCAAAATTGATCGAGACGGATTATGGCCGGATCGCTGAAGCTGAACTCTTCGATACCGGATTGTTCGATTTTGACCGCGCCCACCAGCATCCGATGTGGTTCAAAGAGCTCTATGGCTTTGCCGACCATGTGCCCGAAGACGCCGAATACGGCGTGACGAGCTTTGTCTGGCGCGAACGTCGCCCGCTCATTCCCGAGCGCTTCAACGAATTCCTGCAGACGCCGCTGCCCGGCGTCATCCGCGCCAAGGGGCATTTCTGGCTCGCCACCCGCTCTCAGATCGTGGGCGAGTTCAGCCTCGCCGGCGCGGCGGCGACGGTGAGACCGCTCGGCTTCTGGTGGACTTCTGTGCCGCAGTCGCGCTGGCCGGATGATCCGGAATTCCGCCAGCGGATCTTGAGCTTTTTCGATCCCGTTTATGGGGACCGGCGCCAGGAGATCGTCTTCATCGGCATGCTGGGCGAGATGAGCCGCGAGCGAATTACGGCGATGCTCGAGCGTTGTCTTGCAGAACCGACCGAGGATGGTCGTTTCGATCCGAATGACTATCGGAATCTCCCGGACCCCTTCGAGGCGTGGGGATCGTCGCAGGCCGCCTGACGCTGGCGCATTAAAACGACACCGCTTTTCGAAGCGGTGTCGTTTGATTTCGAAGGCCCGCCGTTTCTCGGGCGGTGAAGTACCCGTTGTCGTGCTCAGCCGAAACGCTCGCTCGGGGCCGCGATCTGAGCGAGAAAGTCCCGCCGCAAATCGGCATCGTCCTTGAACTCGCCGATAAAGCGGCGGGTCACCATTGTGACGCCGGGTTTCCTGATGCCGCGTGTGGTCATGCACATATGGGCGGCCTCGACGACGACGGCGACCCCGCGTGGGCGCAGAACCTCCGCGATCGTGTTGGCAATCTGCGAGGTCAGAGTTTCCTGGATTTGCAGCCGTTTCGCGTAAACTTCCACGAGCCGCGCCAGTTTGCTGATACCGACGACACGCCGGTTCGGCAGATAGGCGATATGCGCCTTGCCGATGATCGGCACGATGTGGTGCTCGCAATGCGATTCCAGTCGCATGTTCCGAAGCACGATCATGTCGTCGTAATCGTCGGTCTCCTCAAAAGTTCGCGCGAGAAGCTCGGCCGGATCGGTGTTGTAGCCTTCGAAGAACTCCTCGTAAGCGCGCACGACGCGCGCCGGCGTGTCGATCAGGCCTTCGCGATCGGGATCGTCGCCGGCCCATTCGATGATGAGCCGGACTGCGGCTTCGACGGCGGCGCGATCGGGACGCGGCCGCCCGAGTGTCTTTTCTTGCGGCAGGGTCGCGGGGAAGCGTGTCATGTCTCTGAGGGATAGCTCTGGTGGTCAGGACACGAGATTGAAACGTTATAACGTTAAAATCAAGGATGATCTATTCATGGAAACCGGCTTGCAAAGGTCCCCAGGCGAGGAGGATCGAACCCGCCGTCGGTGGGGAGGTTGCCCTGACGCGAGCGAGCAGGCATTCTCCGCGCGATTTTTACGTGTCCTTTGGCGGTTGCGGCAGGGGCAGCCCGCCGAGAGCGGAGGCGTCGGTTATCGTAAACGAAAGCATAACGAGCCTCGGCGTATATAGGAGGGAACCGCAGTCCGGAGCGCGCATGTGCCGACGTCCGGCCTGAGTGGGAGTTGCGGTTCGCTCGCAAGGGCAGGGGAGAAGCTTGTTGATGAAGCCGAGCTTTGATGCGCGTCTGTTGACGGCGCGGAGACGCCTGAAGGGCTCCAAGCCTCTGCTCTTTTTGAGCGCCGTTGCCGGCATTGCCGCGTTGGTGGGGACGACGCCGCTCGTCGCCGAGAGGGTCGTACAAGCCTCCGCTCATCTCATCGCGGCAGGAGAGGTTTTTTCGGCGCCGATGATTGGCGAAGGCGCGCGGCTCAAGCCCGCCCCGCGGGGAGACCGCCTGTCCTCGGTCGCTCTGAAGCAGGGTCCGTCGCGCCGTCTCGGGCAGGGCAGCCCCAGGTTCGGGAGCCGCCTTTTTGAAGACGCCGACGTGAAACGCCCGGCCAACGGTCTTTTCGATACACAGCGTTTCGTCTGGCAGCCGAGGATGATTCCCCTGCCGGAAATCGTTGCGGGCTATCCGGGGCTTCTGGTTCCGACGAACGAAAGCGCGGCAGCACATTCGGCGACGGCCTTCGCGATGGTCACCCAGACAAGTGCCGAGGTGTTTGCGAGCCGTTGGGTGTCTGAGGCCTTTGAGCCCACGGCCGGTCCGTATCTCGCGGCCCTCATCGGGGGCGATCGAACGACGTCGTCTGACGAAATGGTTGCTGAAGCGGTGGCAGGTCTCGACCTCGTCCCCGCGCCGAGGCCTGATCTCGGCGAAATGGAGATCGCCAGCCTGGAGCCCGATGCGAGGCCGGCGCCCCCGACGGGTCTTGACGAAGCTCTGGATGCGCAGGCCGTTTTGAAGAAGGTGGCTGTGCCGGCCTCCCGCCCGGCGCCGGGTGCGATTGCGAGAGGTGGCCGGCCTGCAGCAAGCCTTGCTTATGCGGCGGTCGAAGATCCCGTCGCAACCGATTCATCTGACGGCTTTTTCAATAAGCTCTTTGCGCCTGCCGGCAGGGCCGCGCTTCCGGGACGGGACAGCGGCATTGCCGTCTACGAGATTCAATCGGCGACGGTCTATCTGCCCAATGGCGAACGTCTCGAGGCGCATTCTGGCCTTGCCAAGATGCAGGACGATCCCCGCTATGTGCGGGAAAAGAACCGCGGCCCGACGCCGCCGAACGTCTACGATCTCGTTATGCGCGAAAGCCGTTTTCATGGCGCGGAGGCCATTCGCCTGCTGCCCTCCGATGGCCGCAAGAAATATAATCGCGACGGGCTTCTGGCGCACCCCTACATGTATGCCGGCGGCGGCTCGCGTTCCCAGTCCAACGGTTGCGTGGTCTTCGCCAATTACGAACGCTTCCTGAAAGCCTTCAAGAAGGGCCATATCACCCGCATGATCGTCGTGCCGCGGCTGAAGGACCTCAACACCTATATGGCCGCGCTTTAGACCGCTGCCGGCTCATTGGTTGAGCCAGTAGACTCGCCGTGGTGCAGCCGCTTGAGCGGCGCGCCAGCCGCTGGCGACCCAGACCCGTTTAAGGCTCGTCTGCGTCAGTCCCTGGAGATGGCTGCGCCCGGGTTAGATGGGCGGGGGCTGGCCGTCAGCTTTCAAGATATTCTTCGACTGCCTTCTGCAGATGCTCGATCATGCTGTTGCGGAAGCGCGACCACGGAAGCGTTTCCGACAGAAGCAGATTGATGGGCAGGGACAGGACGGGCCGGAACGGTCGCCAGTCGACGTTTTCCGGTGCCATCAGCATGGCGAAGCGGTCGACGATGGCGACCCCCGAGCCCTGGGCGACCTGAACGGCCGCAACGATCGACATCGTCGCCTGGATGTCGACACGTCGGGTCTCGTCGTACTGCAGGAAGGCCTCATCGAGGAGCCCGCCGAAATGGTTCAGTGAGTTGAAGGAAATGAACGTCTCGTTGGCAAGGTCCGGCGGCGTGACGTGGCTGAGGGCCGAAAGACGATGCCCGCGCGGGAAGATGCAGATCATCTCGACCTGGCCGAGGCTTCGCATCGTAAGCGTGTGAAGATCCTGCGGTGACAGGCAGAGGCCGAGATCGGCCTGATGTGAGCGCACCATCTCCGCTGTCTCGGCGCCCGGCAGGAGATGCGAAACGATCTTGACCCGCGGATTTGCTGCGCGGAACGACGCGACCGCACGCGGCACGATCGCGGCGGCGAGTGAGGAGGAGGCGGCGATACGCAGAACGCCGCCGGAGCCGGCGCGCAATTCCTCTGCAAGAAGTCGAAGCGCTCCAAGATCTCGGAACACGCGGTCGGCATCGGGGAAGAGCATCTCCGCCTGCGGTGTGGGGTGAAGACGGCCGCGGATTCGCCGGAAGAGTCGGAGACCAAGTTGATCCTCCATGTGATGGAGGATCTTGCTCACCGTCGGCTGCGAAACGTTGAGAAGCTTGGCCGCGTCGGTGACGCTTCCCGTCTGCATGATCGTGCGAAAAATCTCCAGTTGGCGCGCGTTCATGGGTCTCCAGGAGGGCTTTATTCAGTCAGCCTATAGCCTCGGGCTATTGTTTGTCGACACATCGGAATTTGATCTCCTCTGTATCTCGCTCTTCAATCGCGACAACGAGACGCAGCGGTTTTGCATGTCATGGACGAACAGTCGCTCTTTCTTCGTGTCGCCGAACAAGATCGCGAGATCGTGCCTTTCTTTGTGAATGGGCGTCCAGCGACGGCGCTGTCTGGGGACACGGTGCTGACGGCTCTCCTGACCCATGACCATGAAGTGCGTCTGAGCGAGATCCTGGAGCAACCGCGAGCGGGTTTCTGCCTGATGGGGGCCTGTCAGGATTGCTGGATTTGGACTGAAGACGGCAAAAGAGTCCGTGCCTGCTCCACGATGATCGAACCGGATATGCGGTTGCGGACGCGTTCGCCATTCAACGGAGCGCGTCCAGAATGAGCTCGTCTCGGGTCGTCATCATTGGTGCGGGGCCGGCCGGAACGCGGGCTGCGGAAACGCTGGTCGCCGCCGGCTTGAAGCCGGTGGTCGTCGACGAAGCGCCGAGGAGCGGCGGCCAGATCTATCGCCGCCAGCCGCCGGGTTTCGGCCGCTCCCTGAAAAAGCTCTACGGATTCGAGGCCGGCAAAGCGGCCCGTCTTCATGACGCCTTCGACCGCCTTCAAGACAAGGTCGACTATCGGCCAGGGACGATGGTTTGGGGCACCGAGGGGCATAATCTCCACCTCGCTGACCGCGACGGCCGCCAAGATGTCATCGGCTTCGACGCCCTCATCCTCGCCACCGGCGCCGTCGACCGCATTGTCCCCTTCGAGGGTTGGACAATGCCCGGCGTCTATACCTTAGGCGGCGCCCAGATCGCTCTCAAATACCAGGCGTGCCTGATCGGGAGGAACGTCGCCCTCGTCGGTTCCGGGCCGCTCCTCTATCTCGTCGCCTACCAGTATCGCCGCGCCGGCGGGAACCTTGCCGGTATCTTTGATACGACGCCGCTCTCGCGCGAGCTTGCCGGTCTGCCGAGAATGGCCGCAAACCCCGCCAACACCGCGAAGGGGCTCTACTATTTCGCCTGGCTGGCGGCGCATGGCGTTCCCATGCTGCATGACGTTTCTCCCCTGCGCGCAGAAGGCGAGGGTCGTGTCGCCCGCCTCGTTTTGCGCGATCGCGCGGGGCGGGAGCGGACTTTCGCCTGTGACGCGATCGCGACCGGCTATCATGTGCAGTCGGAGACGCAGCTTGCCGATCTTCTCGGCTGCGATTTCGCTTTCGATGCCCGCGCCGGGCAATGGTTGCCGCGCCAAGACGAGATGGGTCGCTCTTCGGTGGATGGTGTCTATCTCGCCGGAGACGGCGCCTCGGTGCGCGGAGCCGATACGGCGGAAGCGACCGGTGCGCTTGCCGCGCTGGCATGCCTCCAGGATCAGGGCATGCCATTCGATGCGGCCGTGCGCAATCAGGCTCTCCAGGCCATGCGGCGAGGTTCGGCTTTCGCGGCGGCGCTGCGTGACGCCTTTCCGTTTCCCGAGCATCTCTACGAGAACATTGCCGACACGACGCTGCTGTGCCGCTGCGAGGAAGTCTCGGTCGGCACGTTCCGCGCTACCTTGCGGGACAAGGGCGCTGGTGAGGTCAATCGTGCGAAGGCGTTCTGCCGTGTTGGCATGGGCCGTTGTCAGGGGCGCATGTGCGGTGCTTCGGCCGCGCGTATTGCGGCGCAAACGCTCGGTGTCGAACTCGCTGCGGTCGGGCGCTTGCGGGGTCAGGCGCCGGTGAAGCCGCTGCCCACCGCCCTCCAGACGGAGGCGGGCGAATGACGGATGCGACGAAATACGATGTCGTCATCGTCGGCGGCGGGCTGATGGGCGCCTCCGCAGCCTTCTTTCTGGCGACGCGTTACAAATTCTCCGTCGCGCTCGTCGAACGCGGGCGCATCGGTGCGCAGGCGAGTGGCGTCAATTTCGGCAATGTGCGGCGCCAGGGGCGACCCTTCATCCAATTGCCGCTCGCCCACCATGCCCGCGACATCTGGGGCAGGCTGCCGGCACTGATCGGCGAGGATTGCGAATTCCTGCCGACTGGGCATCTGAAAATCGCCTTCGACGAGGATTCGCTTGCAGCCCTTGAGGCCTATAACGCCGAAGCCCGGCACTGGGGCCTGTCGCTGACGCTCGTCGGTGTGAACCGGCTGCGTGCGGACTATCCGTTTCTCGGGCCCGGTGCCGTCGGCGCCTCGTTCTCGCCAGAGGACGGACACGCCAATCCACGGCTCGCTGCACCCGCATTCGGGCGGGCGGCACGGCGGGCGGGCGCGCATGTCCTCGAGCAATGCGAAGTGATCGGCGCCACGCGCCAAAGTGATGGTTTCATCATCGAGACGGCGGACGGCCGCATTCTGCGCGCCCCGATCCTCATCAACAGCGCCGGGGCATGGAGCAATCGCTTCGCGGCCTCCTTTGGCGAATCCGTCCCGATGGAAGCCCGCGGCCCGCAGATGGGCGTGACGGAATCGCTTCCCTACTTCGTCCAGCCCGTGCTCGGGACGGGCGATTCCAGTTTCTACATGCGCCAGGTGAAGCGCGGCAGCGTCGTCTTCGGAGGCGGCGTGCATGTTGCGGTCGATCTCGCCGATCCGAGGCCACGGCCGCGTCCCGCACATCTCCTCACACAGCTCCGTTCGCTCGTCAGGTTTCTTCCTTCTATGGCTGGCGTGCAGGTGGTGCGCACCTGGAGCGGCGTCGAAGGCTATCTGCCGGACAAGCTGCCCGCGCTCGGCTGGAGCGCTAAGACCCCGGGTCTTCTGCACGCTTTCGGCTTCAGCGGTCATGGTTTTCAGCTCGGTCCAGGCGTCGGATCCGTCCTCGCAGATCTCGCCGCGACCGGCGACACGAGCGTCCCGATCGAGCCTTTCTCGATCGAAAGGTTCGCGGACAACGAACCCGCGAAAACCTCACCTGTAGCGCCTTCTTCGGGGAGCGCCCGGTGAGATCTCCTCACGAGCAAGAAAAAGGGGAACGATCGATGCAATGGATGAGGATGCTGGCCTTCGCTGCCGGTGCATTCTGCGCAGCTCTGATGGTGGCAACGCCGCCGGTGGCTGCACAACAGCGCGGCGGCACCATGGTGATCGCCTTGAGCGGCGAGCCGAGTGCGCTCGTCGGCTTTCTGCATACCGATACCGGTGGCCACAGCATTGCCGCCAACATCTTTAGCGGCCTCGTTGGGCTCAACGAAGATTTCGAGCCGGTGCCCGAACTCGCCCGTTCCTGGGAGATCTCTAAAGACGGTCTCACCTACACCTTCCATCTCGATCCGAATGCCCGTTTTCACGACGGCGTGCCGGTGACGGCAGAGGATGTGGCCTTCACCTTCAACGACGTCGTCGCGAAGTACCATCCAAGCCGCGGCTCCTGGTGGCCGAACGTGGAATCGGCGACGGCGGAAGACGAGCACACCTTCGTCATGAAGCTGAAGAAGCCATTTCCGCCGCTTCTCACCCTTCTTGCCTATCAGCTGCGGAGCGGCGCGGAAATCCTCCCGAAACATATCTACGAGGGCTCCGATCCGATGACCAATCCGGCCAACGAGCACCCGATCGGCAGCGGCGCTTTCAAGTTCGTGGAATGGTCGAAGGGAAGCCATGTCGTTCTTGAGCGCAACGATGATTACTTCATGGAAGGAAAGCCGTATCTCGATCGGCTCATCTTCCAGTTCATTCCGGATCCGAACACCCGCATTCTTGCTTTCGAGCGGGGCGAGGTCGACTTCATCGACTACACGGCGGTGCCCCACAACGAGGTCGCGCGGCTTGCCAAGGATCCGCGCTTCAAGCTGCTGACCGGCGCGGATGCCATCGCCGTGCAGGGCATGTGGCTTCTCAACGTCCGCAAAGGGCCTCTCGCCAAAAACGAAGTGCGGCAAGCGCTCTCCTACGCGATCGATGTCAACGAGATCTCCGACAAGGCGCTCTTCGGAGCCGGCCGGCCTGCCCACAGCTTCCTCAACAGCAATCTGAAATGGGCCTTCAACGGCAGCTACGATGTCTACGACCGCGATGTCGAAAAGGCGAACGAGCTCCTCGACGAAGCGGGTTATCCGCGCGGCGACAACGGCATCCGTTTCACCATCAACATCCTCTGGGCTGCGGGACGCCCCTATGACGGCAAATCGGCGGAGATCATCCGGGATCAGCTGCGCGACGTGGGCGTCACTGCGGATGTGAAGACCTACGACCGGCCGACCTTCATCGAGAAGGTCTTCGATCAGTGGGACTTCGATACGGCGATGCAGCTTTACAGCACCGGCCCCGATCCCGCGATCAGCGTGGTGACCCGCTATCACACCAAGCAGATCAACCATTCCCCTTTCACCAATGCCATGGGCTACTCGAACCCGGAGCTCGACAAGATCTTCGACGAGGACGCCTCGGAGGTGAACGAGGAGAAGCGCAAGGAGAATTGGGACGAGGCGCAGAAGATCCTGATGCAGGACCTACCCGCGATCCCCGTCTTCGAATTCCCCGACGGGCATCTCGCCAACGCCCGGCTGATGGACGCGGTGACCGGTCCCTACGGTTACTTCCAGAGCCGGCATAACGCCTGGTTCAAGGATTGAGGCGCGGGCGGATCATGGTCGAGGCCACCTCCAAAGCAAATGGCGGCGACGCCGTCGCGACAGATGTCGCGGCGGCAGGGAAGGCGAGAGCCAAGCGCGGCATTCGCTTTCGCTATGCCCGCTATGTCGCGCGGCGCCTTCTGCAGGCGGTGCCGATCATCGTTGTCATCGTGCTCATCAACTTCACGCTGATCCAGGCGGCGCCGGGTGACCCCGTCTATGCCCTGATCGGTCAAATGGAGACGACGCCCGAATATATCGCTCAGGTGCGCGAGGAATTCGGTCTCGACGAGCCGCTACCGCAGCAATTTCTCTCTTATATCGCCAAGATCGCCACCTTCGATCTCGGCTATTCCTTCCGTTTCCGTCAGGACGTCTCCGGTCTCATCTTCGAGCGGGTGCCGGCGACGTTCCTCCTGATGGGCACGGCCCTCGTTATCAGTAGCCTGCTTGGGATCGGTCTCGGCGTTATCGCGGGGCGCCGTCCTTTTGGATGGACCGACAATGCGGCGACGATTTTCGCGCTTGCCGGCTTTTCCATGCCGGTCTTCTGGCTCGGCCAGCTCGTGCTTCTCGTTTTCGCGCTCAAGCTGCCCTGGTTCCCCGTTCAGGGCATGGTGTCGCTTCGTGCGCCGAGCCACGGCTGGGGCTATATCGCCTCCGTGCTCCACCATCTGGTGCTGCCGGCGACCGTCTATGGCATCTACCATCTGACGCTCATCTTTCGCATGACGCGCATCAAGATGATGGACGTGCTCGTGCAGGACTTCATCACCACCGCGCGGTCCAAGGGCGCGGGGGAGAGGCGGGTGCTTTTCGTGCACGCCCTGCCCAATGCCATCCTGCCGGTCATCACCGTCATCGGCTACAATTTCGGCTTCATGCTCGCCGGCTCCGTTCTCGTGGAAACGGTCTTTGGCTGGCCGGGTCTCGGACGCCTCATGTACGAGGCGATCAACGCCCGCGATTATCCGCTCCTTCTCGGCCTCTTCGTCGTGATCTCGCTCTTCGTGATCATCGCGAACGTCCTCACCGACATCATCTATGCGCTCATTGATCCGCGCATTCTCTACCGCTGAGAGGTGGCGATGACGATCGAGACATCCAGCTTCACCGTTGCCTCCCAGCCGAGCGGCCTGCGCATTTTCTTCCGCAACCGCGCTTCGGCAGTCGGCACGGCCGTCCTCATTCTTCTCGTGCTCCTGGCTGTGCTCGGCCCGGTTCTGTCGCCCTACGATCCCTTGAGCATCGGCGTCGGCGAGACGATGGCGCCGCCGTCACTCACACATATCTTCGGAACGGACGAACTCGGGCGCGATATCTTCAGCCGTGCGAGCCTCGGTGTCGGCGTGTCCCTCTTCGTCGGTTTCGTTGCGGCCGCCATGTCGAGCACGATCGCCATCCTGATCGGCTGTATCTCGGGCTATTTCGGCGCTTTCGTCGACGACGTCCTGATGCGGATGACGGAGATCTTCCAGGTCATCCCGCGCTTCTTCCTGGCGATCCTCCTCGTCGCCTTCTTCGGGGCGAGCATCGTCAACATCGTCATCGCCATCGGCCTCTTGAGCTGGCCGGAGAGCGCGCGCGTCATCCGTGCCGAAGTGATGAGCTTGAAGAACCGGCAATACGTCTCCTCCGCCCGTATTGCGGGGGCGAGCACTGCGAGCATCATATTCGGCGAGATCCTTCCGAATGCGCTCGGCCCAGTCATCGTCAATGCCACCCTCCAGGTCGGCCAGGCGATGCTTCTGGAAGCGGGGCTGAGCTATCTCGGCCTCGGCGATCCGAACCGCATCAGCCTCGGTCTGATGCTGCACCAATCGCAGGAAATCATGCGCACGGCCTGGTGGGCCACGGCGCTGCCGGGAAGCCTGATCTTCTTCGCCGTCCTCGCCGCCAATCTCGTCGGCGATGGCCTCAATGACCTTTTCAATCCCCGTGCGCGAGCGAGGTGAAGCCGTGACCGACGTCCTTCGCATCGATGATTTGACTATGCATCTGGAGACCGAACTCGGGACGGTTCGTGCCGTGGAAAACCTCTCGCTCCGCGTGGACGAGGGAGAGGCGGTTGCTCTCGTGGGTGAATCGGGCTGCGGCAAGTCGATGACCGCGCTCTCCATCATGCGCCTTCTGCCGCCTTATGCACGCTTCCGTTCCGGCTCGATCCGAGTGGCGGGCAAAGACCTGGTGACCGCGCCCGAACGCGCCATGCGCCAGATCCGTGGCGGCACCATCGGCATGATCTTTCAGGACCCGCTGACCTTCCTCAATCCGTTGAGACAGGTGGGCGAGCAGATCGCGGAAGCGGTCAGGCTCCATACCGGGGCAGGGCGGGTCGAAGCGGATGCCCAGGCGCTTGAAGCCTTGCGGCGCGTGCGCATCGCCGATGCTGAGAACGTCGTGCACAATTACCCCCACCAGCTCTCCGGCGGTATGCGCCAGCGCGTTCTGATCGCGATCGCGGTCGCATGCCGGCCGTCGCTTCTCATTTGCGATGAGCCGACGACGGCGCTCGACGTGACCATCCAGGCGCAGATCATGGAGCTGATCGACAATCTCCGCCATGAACTCGGCACGGCGGTCCTGCTCATCACCCACGATCTCGGCCTCGTGGCGCAATATTGCAGCCGGGTCTACGTGATGTATGCCGGCCAGGTCGTGGAGGACGCCGGCGTCCGAGAGATCTTCCAGCACCCGCGCCATCCCTACACGCAGGCCCTCCTGCAATCGTCGTTGCGACCGGACCGGGTGAGCGAGGATTTCGCCGTCATCGACGGTCAGCCACCGCAGCTTCTGGCGCCGCCGCCCGGCTGTCGCTTCCATCCGCGCTGCCCGCGCGTGTTCGATCCCTGTCCATCCGCAATGCCCGGCCTGGATCGGGCAGGAGAGGGCCGCGCCATGGTCCGTTGCCACCTGGAGGAGGCGCATCAATGACCAACGCTCTCCTCACCATCCACGAGCTCAAGGTTCATTACGAGACGAGCGGTGGGCTTTTCAGTGCCGGCAGTCTGCCCGTGCGGGCCGTCGACGGCGTGAGCCTCGAATTGAAACGAGGCGAGCTTCTTGCCCTCGTGGGAGAATCCGGCTGCGGCAAGTCGACGATCGCGCGCACGCTCGTCGGCCTCACCGAACCGACCGCTGGCGACATCATCTATGCCGGGCAGAATGTCGGCAATTTCAGTCCCCAGGAACGCCAGAATTTCCGCCGCTCTGTGCAGATGGTCTTCCAGGACCCGTTCGATTCCCTGAACCCGCGCAAAACGGTGTTCTCAACGATCGCGCAGCCCCTGCGTATCCATAAGATCGTGCCGCGTGCCGAGCTCAAAGCCGAAGTCATCCGCCTTCTCAACGCCGTCGGGCTGTCGCCTGCCGAAGCCTATCTCGGGCGCTATCCGCATCAGTTTAGCGGTGGCCAGAGGCAGCGCATCTGCATTGCCCGGGCCATCGCCTCGCGGCCGAAGATCATCATCGCCGACGAGGCGGTGTCCGCGCTCGACGTGTCCATCCGGGCGCAGATCCTGACGTTGTTCCGCAAGCTGACGCAAGAGCTCGATCTCGCCTCGATTTTCATCACCCACGATCTCAGTGTCGTGCGTTCGCTCTGCGAATCCGTCGCCGTGATGTATCTCGGGCAGGTGGTCGAGCGCGGCCCGACGGAGAGGGTTTTCACCCGACCACAGCATCCCTACACGCGCGCCCTTCTGCAGGCGAGCCCGATCGCCGACCCGGATGTGGCACGGTCCAGACGGGGTTTCCTGCTCGAAGGCGACGTGCCGTCGCCGGCCAATCCGCCTGCGGGCTGTCGTTTCCATACGCGTTGCCCGATCGCGCAGCCGAAATGCGCCTCCGAGCCGCCGGCATTGCGGTCGATCGAGGGCGTTGAGGCAGCGTGCCATTTTCCGGAAGGCTGGCGGCAGACCGAAAAGGTCTCGCGGGCGGAGGAGGCGGTGCAGTGAGGACGACGGCGCGCTTCGGCGAATGGGCTGCGGAGACCTCGCGAGACTGGCCGGCTGCCTGCCTGAAGGAGGCGCGGCTCTGCCTGATCGATACGATCGGCTGCATGCTTGCCGGATCTGTCGAGCCGGCGAGCGAGAAGGTCGTGACGACGGTTGCCGCCTGGGGAACGGGCGAAGCGACCGTCCTCGGAGAAACGAGGCGCTTGCCGCCTCCCTTTGCCGCCTTTGCCAACGGAACGGCCGCGCACGCGCTCGATTACGATGACGTTCTCGACCCGGCGATGGCGCATCCGAGCGCGCCGCTGACGGCGGCGCTCCTCGCGCTTGCCGAGGAGGAAGATCGGTCCTGGGACGAATGTCTTGACGCGTTCCTGGTCGGCTTCGAGGTGATGGCACGGCTCGGCGAGGCGATGAACCTCGCGCATTACAACAATGGCTGGCACAGCACGCTTTCGCTCGGAGCGCCCGCGACGGCTGCTGCGGTTGCCCGGCTGATCGGTCTCAATGCGGCGCAGACGGCCTCGGCGATCAGTCTCGCAACCAGCATGGCCGGGGGCTCCAAACAGCAGTTCGGCACAATGGCTAAGCCCATTCATGCAGGCCTTGCCGCGAAAAACGGTTTCATGGCTGCGCGGCTGGCGCAGAGCGGCGTGACGGCGGCGGAGGAAGCCATCGACGGGCCGTGGGGCATCGTCGCCATGACGGCGGGCGAGGCGGCGCCGGGCACCAGGGTGATTGACGAAAAACTCGGCGGCGAGCCTGCGATCTCGGAGTATGGCGCCTGGCGCAAGCTCTACCCGTGCTGCGGGAGTACTCACCGCCCGATCGATGCGCTTCTTGCTATGCGCGCGGAGGAGGGGCTGGCGGCCGAGGATGTCGTCGAGGTTGAGGCGGTCGTCTCGTTCGCAGCAGCCACCAATCTCCGCTACCGGCTGCCGCAGAATGTGGCCGAGGCGCGCTTCAGCCTGCCCTACTGCGCGGCGGCGGCACTGATCGACGGCCGGGTCGATACGAGGACATTTACGGCCGAGGCGATCCGACGAAACGACGTCCTGGCCCTTGCTGAACGGGTGACGGTGACGCGGGACGCGGCGCTTTCGGGGACGGGTGCCGTGTCTGAAACGCCCGAACGGGCGCGCGTGCGGGTGACGAAGAGAGGCGGGGGCATGTGTGAGCGCATCGTCTCGGTTCCGACGGGCCACCCGCAGCAGCCTCTGAGCGAAGACGCTCTCAAGACGAAATTCCTTGCCTGTGCGGCGCGCTCGGCGCTCGCGGTGGACGCCGAGGCGATCTGGCGCGCCGTGCACGGTCCTCCGGGCGTGGGGCGCGTCGCGGAGATGATGAGGCACATCCAAGTGCATCACTGACAGCGCGCCAAACGAGAAACTCAAGATGGATGCCGACCAGAGCGCCGGTCTGCCGAAGGGCGGGCGGCGAAGGGACCGGCTTTGACGACAAGGAGACGTAACGATGAGCTATCGAGTCGGTGTCGATATCGGCGGGACCTTCATCGATTTCTGCTTTTTCAACGAGCAGACGGACGACATTTTCACCCTCAAAGTCCTTACCACGCCTTCGAAGCCGGGTTCGGAGGTTATGGAAGGGCTTAAGATCGCGCAAAGCCGCCATGGCATCGAGCCCTCCGAGATCACGAGCTTCGTCCACGGCACGACCGTCGGCGTGAACACTCTGATCCAGGGGGTCGGCGCGCGCCTTGCGCTCTTCGCCACCGAGAATTTCGAAGACGTTCTCGAGCTGGCGCGCCTGCGCATGCCGGAGACCTACAATCTGCAATCCTCTCGCCCGGACCCGCTCGTGGCGAAAGACCTCGTCTTCTCCATCCGCGAGCGCATGCGCAGCGACGGCAAGGTGTTGCGGGCGCTCGATCGCGACAGCGTTGTGGAAGCGGTCGCGCGCGCCAGGGAGAAAGGGGCGGAGGGCATCATCGTCGCCCTCATCAACGCGTATCGCAACGCCGATCACGAACGCGAAGTGGTGCGCATCGTGCGAGAGGTGGCGCCGGAGCTCTTCGTCTTCGCCTCCACCGACATCTGGCCGGTGATCCGCGAATATGAGCGCACCACGACGGCCGTCATCAATGGCTACGTGCATCCGCGCGTCGCCCATTACATCTCCTCGTTACAAGCGGCCCTGCGCGAGCATGCGGTACAGCCGGAACCGCTGGTGACCAAGTCGAACGGCGGCATCATGAATGCCGAGCTCGGCAAGGAGAACTGCGTCAGCATGCTGCTCTCCGGCACGGCTTCGGGCGTCATGGGCGGTGCCTTCGTCGCAAGTCGGGCCGGTTGCTCCGATGCGCTCACCATCGATATCGGCGGCACCAGTGCCGACGTTGCGGTGATCATCGACGGCAAGCCGCAATTCGCCGCCGGCGAGAAGGTGGGGCCGCATTCTCTCTACGTTCCCGCAGTCGCGGTTTCCTCGATCGGAGAAGGCGGCGGCTCTGTCGCCTGGGTCGATGATTTCGGCGTCCTCAAGGTCGGACCGGAAAGTGCCGGTTCCGATCCAGGCCCTGCCTGCTACGGGCGCGGCGGCACGAAGCCGACGATCACGGACGCGTTCGCCGTTTGCGGCCTGATCGGCCATGACAGCCTCGCCTATGGCAGCATCTCCATCGACGTGGACAAGGCACGCGCGGCTGTCGGCACGATCGCTGACAGGCTCGGCTGGAGCCTGGAAGCGACGGCGCAGGCGATCATCAACGTCGCGATCTCCGGCATGTATCTGGAGATCAACAAGCTGATCGCCCGTCACGGCATCGACGTTCGAAGCTTCACTCTCGTCGCTTTCGGCGGTGCGGGCCCGATGCTGGCGCCCATGCTGGCACTCGAACTTGGCATCCGCCAGGTGCTCGTGCCGACGACGCCCGGTGTCGTCAGCGCGCTCGGCGGCCTTGTCTCCGACATCCGCAACGACTTCATCGCAAGCCATTATCTGACCGTGGCGTCAAACAATATGGAGGCGATCCGCGCGGGATTTGAGGAGCTGAAGCGCGAGGCGCTCCTATGGCTGCGCGAGGAACAAAAGTTCAAAGGCGAGCCGACTTTTCTTCTCTCCGCCGACATGAATTACGCCGGCCAATCCTTCGAGATCGAAACCGACCTTGAGGCAGACTGGCTCGAGGGGGAGGACGTGACGGCGATCATCGACGCCTTCCACGCCCGCCATGTGCAGCTCTACGACTTCCATGACGCCGATGCGGAGGTGAACATCGTCAATCTGCGTCTCGTCGTGACGGCTGCCGGCCCGCGTCCCGAGTTGAAGAGCGTGCCCGTCTCTCCGGCGCCTGCGGAGCCCGCCCGCCACGTCCCGGCGATCTTCGCCGACAAGAAGGTGCAGGCCGGGCTTTACCTTCGTCACGACCTTGTTCCGGGACATTCTTTCGAAGGCCCTGCGATCGTCATCCAGTCCGACACCACGACCTGCGTTCCTGAAGGCTTTTCCGCCTCTGTCGACGGCTTCGGCAACATCATGCTGCAGGCGACTGCGGAAAAGACCCTCATCTGATTGGCCCGGGAGAAAAACATGACCGACAAGGCTACTCTGCAGATCCTCGCCAACCACTTCCGGGCCGCCTCGGAAAGCATGGCCTATACGCTCTACCGCACGGCCCAATCCGCCTTCGTGAAGGAGACGGAGGACTTCACCATCGCGCTCGTCACGCCGGAAGGAACGACCTTCTCGGTGCCGCTCGATTACGGCGCGACCTGGTATCCGGGGCTCGATTACGGACCGGGGATCGAACGGATTTCCGAGTATAACGAGGGCGACGTCTGCCTCACCAACGATCCCTACAGCGGCTTTCTCGCCACCCACACGCCCGATATCCACATGTGGAAGCCGATCATCGTGGACGGGCAACTCGTCTGCTTCGCTGTCGGCCACATCCACAACACCGATATGGGTGGAGCCGTCCCGGCCAGCCTGTCGCGGACGCTGACCGAGATCCATCAGGAGGGCATCCGCTTCCCGCCCTGCAAGCTCTACGACAAGGGGGTCCTGAACCAGGAACTCCTCGACATCATGATGACGAATGTTCGTCAGCCCGAACAGAACTGGGGAGACCTCAAGGCCTTCGTAGGCGCGCTCAACACGGGCGAACGGAAAGTTCGCGAGATCGTCGCCAAGTTTGGCGTGGAGGCGGTGACGCAGGGCATGCACGACATGCTCGACTATGGTGAAAGCCAGGCCCGCGAAATCCTGCGTTCGATGCCGGACGGGGTCTATGAATTCTCCGATTATTGCGACGAGGATTCGCTCAACGGCTATCCTTGCCGGCTGGCGCTGAAGCTGACGATTTCAGATGGTGAAGCGGAACTCGATTTTACCGGCACGGACACCCAGCTCACCTCGTCGTTGAATGTGCCGACGGGCGGCAATCCGCGCCACACGCTGATGCTCGTCGGTGTCTATTACATCCTCTACAGCCTCAATCAGAACCTGATGTTGAACGCCGGTTTGACGCGTCCCTTCACCTGCATCTTGCCGGAGGGCAGCGTCGTCAATCCGGTCTTCCCTGCGGCGGTCGGCATGCGCAGCCTGACTTGCGGACGGCTGCGCAGCCTGATTTTTGGAGCGTTCGCACAAGCGATTCCGGAGCGGATGCCGGCGGCGCCGGCCGGATCGAGTTCGATCGTCAATGTCATGACGACGGAGCCGAAGACGGGGAGGCGCATCATCGCCGCGATCGATCCGATCGTCGGCGGCTCGGGCGGCATGCCGACACGCGATGGAACGGATGGTTCCGGTGCGGACGGCGCCTATCTCAAGAACACGCCGGTGGAGATCAACGAGGCGGAGGTGCCGATCGAGATCATCCGCTACCGGCTTGCGCCCAATTCCGGCGGCGCCGGCCGCTGGCGTGGCGGGCTCGGCACGATGCTCGAGTTCAAGGTTTTCTCCCCCCACACCCGCATCACCATCCGCAATCGCGACCGCAGCCGCTTCCGCCCTTGGGGAATCCTCGGCGGCAAGGCCGGCAAACCCTCGGATTCGATCCTCAATCCGGACACTCCCCGCGAGACGATCCTCGGCAATCAGGATTTCGTCATCGCCGAACCGGGCGATGTGTTTCGTATCTTCTCGCCTGGCGGGGGAGGGCGCGGCTCGCCTCTCGACCGGGAACCCGCCCGCGTCTTTCGAGATGTCGAACGCGGCTTCCTATCGGAGAAGCTCGCTCTTGAGGAGTACGGCGTCGTGATTGTCGCCGGCGCCGTCGACGAAGCGGCCACCGAGACACGCCGCGAGGAGAGGCGCGCGGAGACGGACACCACCGCCTTCTTCGACTTCGGCCCTGAGCGCGAGGAATATGAGAAGGTGTGGACCCGCGAAGCCTACGACGCGCTGACGGAGATCATGTTCTCCCTGCCGGTCGAATGGCGCTTCTTCATCAAGCATCGCATCTTTCGAGCGCTCGAAGAGGCCGGAGACACCGAGCACGGCAGTGCCGAACTGGTGCGTCGGGCCTATGAGGGGCTTCTCGACGAGCTTCCTCAAATCCGGGAGGCGGTGCCCGCTTGAGCGGGGGAGATTTGCAGAAGGCGGAGAGGCGAGGCGAGGCAAGTGAGGCGCCGCCTCCCGTCTGGCTCCTCGTTCTCGTCACGGCGACGGGACCGCTTGCGCTCCATATCCTGGTCGGCGCCGTGCCGGGGCTGCAACGTTCTTTCGGCGGCGATTATGGACGGCTGCAGCTCACGCTCACCGTCTTTCTCGCCGGGATCGGTGTCGCCCAGCTCGGCTATGGCCTCTTGTCGGAGCGCTTCGGTCGGCGGCCTGTGCTGCTGGCGGGGCTCGGCCTTTACACCGTAGCGAGTGCTGCCTGCGCGCTCGCGCCTACGATCGAAGCCCTTCTCGTCTGCCGGACGCTTCAGGCCGTCGGTGGCTGTGCGGGCATGGTCATGTCGCGGGCGATCGTGCGCGATCTGTTCGGACGGAGCCGCTCGGCGAGCCTTTATGGCTATATCACCATGGCGATGGCACTCGCTCCGGCGGTTTCTCCGACCATCGGCAGCTATTTCGACCTTTGGCTCTCCTGGCGCTGGTCTTTCGTGTTCTTGAGCCTTTTCGGGGTGGTGGCGACCATAGGGGCGGCCTGGCTCCTGCCGGAGACACGGCGAGTCACCTCAGAGCTCGATCTTTCCGGTTGGTTCCGCGCCTATGGCCGTCTCGCCATCCGCCCGGCCTTCCTCGCCTATTCGCTCAACACGGCCTTCACGATGGCTGCTTGGTACACCTTTATCGCCGGCATGCCGTTTATCCTCGTGGAGGTGGAGGGCCTGCCGCAATCGACCTACGGGCTTCTCGTCATGCTCGTGCTTTCCGCCTATGCGATCGGCAATTTCCTGTCCGGACGGTTTTCGGCACGCTTCGGCAGTGACCGCATGATCCTCTGCGGCGGGATCGTCTCCCTTGTCGGCGCCAGTCTCCTCACAGCCTTCGCCGAGAGCGGGACGGGCGGTCCGCTTGTCTGGTTCCTGGTCATGTCGATCAATGTTCTGGGAAACGGGATCACGCAGCCCAACGGTATCGCGAGCGCCCTCAGCATCGATCCGCCGCGCGCAGGCGCGGCAGCGGGTTTTCTCGGGCTCCTGCAGATGGGGGTGGCCGGGCTCGCGACGGTCCTCGTCCTGCAGCTTGGCACGCCGAGCGTCCTGCGGCTCGCGGTTTCCATTCTCGTCCTGATCCTCGCGTCGCAGGTGGCCTTTGCGGTCGCCCTGTGGACGGGACGAGGCACTTCCGACCTCTCACATGCCGAATGAGACAGGTTCTCCACTTTTCGTTGGCATCTGCGTCACAATCCGCTTCGCGCAGCCCCCCTTGCAGAGGATTCTGCCACGCACGCCGTCACTTCGTCATGTCCTGTCGGCATGGCTCGGCTAGCGTCGCGCAGCCCCCCTACCGTCTCCGCGAGGCCTCCCATGTCCCTGAGTTTTGATCCGGCAAGTGTCGTCCTGCCTGTCGGCCACCATATCGGTGGGCGCCTGATGCCGGCCGACGGACAGATGGCGGTCAATCGTGCCTCCGACGGTGTCGCGGTCGCGGGTTGCCCGATTGCCGACGCCTCCCTTGTCGATGTGGCTGTCGCGGCGGCGAAGGAGGCTTTGAAACAGAGCGGTTGGGCGAAGGCGCGGCCGCGCGAGCGTGTGAAGGCGCTGCACGCCTGGGCCGATCTCATCGTCGAGGAAGGGGAGGCGCTCGGACGGCTTGAATCCATCGTCTCGACGCGTCCGATCGCTCAGTCGATTTCAGGCGATGTCGCGACGACCGCCGAGCAGATCCGCTTTTTCGCTGAATTTGCCGACAAGGAAGGGGGTGTCGTCGCCCCGACGAGCGCCGATCGCTTCGGCATGGTGGACAGCGAGCCTTATGGCGTCGTCGGTGCCATTGTGCCGTGGAACTTTCCGATCTCGATGGCGGGCTGGAAGCTCGGGCCGGCGCTCGCAGCCGGCAACGCGGTGGTCCTTAAGCCATCGGAGATGACACCCTTCAGCGCGCTGATGCTGGCCGAACTCGCCGTGCGTGCCGGGATCCCCGAAGGTCTGATCAACGTCGTTCTCGGCGATGGCGGGACGACGGGCAATGCGATCACCGGTCATCCCGATATCGCCAAAGTGTCTTTCACCGGCTCCTCCAGGGCGGGTGCTGCAATCATGGCGAACATCGCTGCAACCGGCATCAAGCCGATGACGCTGGAACTCGGCGGCAAAAGCCCCCAGATCGTCTTCGCTGACGCCGATCTCGACCTTGCGGCAGATTGCGTTGCACGCGGCATTCTTTCCAATGCCGGCCAAGTCTGCGTCGCCGGCTCGCGGCTTTTGGTTGAGGCGAGTGTGGCCGAGCCGTTCGTCGAGAAGGTGCGCAAGCACTTCGATGCGATCAGGCCGGGTCCGACCTGGGACGAGGGGACGAGCTTTTCTCCGATCATCTCGGATCGCCAGATCTGCCGGATCGAGACGATCGTCGAAGAAGCGCGCAAAGACGGAGCTGAGGTCGTCGTCGGGGCGAAGCGCACCGGTCCGGGTGAGTGCTTCTATCATCCGACCATCCTTGCAGGCGTCGATCAGACCTCACCCGCCGTGGTGGAGGAGATTTTCGGACCCGTCCTGACCGTGCAGACGTTCACCGACGAGGACGAGGCTGCGGCCCTGGCCGATCATCCGACCTATGGCCTGTGTTCCGGTATCTATACGAAGGATCTGTCGCGGGCGGTTCGCCTGTCCCGCTCGGTCCAGGCAGGAACCGTGTGGATCAACCGTTATGGCCGCTCGCAGGACCACATCCTGCCGACAGGCGGCTACAAGGGCTCCGGCCTCGGCAAGGATCTCGGCCGCGAAGCCTATCTCGCCAATCGACGGACGAAGTCGGTGTTGATCGACCTTTGAAGAACGGAAATGACATGAACGCAGGTAAGACCTACGACATCGCCCTCGTGCCGGGAGATGGAATCGGACCGGACGTGACGAAAGCCGCCTGGGCGGTTGCCGAGGCTGCAGCCGAGAGAGACGGATTCGCTCTCGCCGGCACGACCTATCCCTGGTCCTGCAACTATTACCTGGAGACCGGGCGGATGATGCCGGAGGACGGCATCGAAAAGCTGCGCGGCCACGATGCCATCCTGCTTGGCGCTGTCGGCTGGCCTGCGACCGTCCCCGATTCGGTGTCGCTGCATGGCCTGCTCCTGCCGATCCGGAAGGCCTTCGATCAGTATGCCAATATCCGCCCGCATCGGCTTTTGCCGGGCGTGGAAGGTCCTCTCAAGGCTGAGAGCTTCGACATTCTGTGCATCCGCGAAAACACCGAAGGCGAGTATTCGGGCGCGGGCGGGCGCGTGCATCAGGGCATGCTTCAGGAAGTGGCTGTGGAGACGGCAATCTTCACCCGCACCGGCGTGGAGCGGATCCTGCGCTTTGCGTTCGAGGCGGCGAAGGTGCGGCGCGGACGTGTCGCCTCGGTGACGAAGTCGAACGCGCAGAAGCACTCGATGGTGTTCTGGGACGAGATCACGCGTCTCGTGGCGGCCGATTATCCGGACGTTGAGGTCACCTCCTACCACATCGATGCCATGGCGGCGCGCATGGTGATGGCGCCTGAGACGCTCGACGTCGTCGTCGCCTCCAATCTTTTCGGCGACATTCTCACGGATCTGGGTGCGGCGATCCAGGGTGGTCTCGGCTTCGCCGCCTCCGCGAACGTCAATCCGACGCGCTCCGCTCCGTCCATGTTCGAGCCCGTCCACGGTTCGGCCCCGGATATCGCCGGGAAAGGTCTTGCCAATCCTCTCGCGGCGATCTGGTCGGCGGCGATGATGCTGGATCACCTCGGCGAAGCGCAGGCATCGGCGCGCATTTTGAAGGCGATGGAGGCCGCCACCACGCGCGGCTTCGGCATTCGGCCGGGCGCCCAAACGACGGATGCGATCACGGACGCCGTTCTGACGGCAATCAACGAGGAATGATGATGGACGGCAATATCTCTCAGAGCCTTTTGCGGCAGGCGGGGCTCATCGACGGGGCTTGGGTGGAAGCCGATCAGGGCGCCACGATCGAGGTGATCGATCCGGCGACCGGCGCCGCTATCGGCACGGTTCCGGATATGGGCCCGGCCGAGACGCGGCGGGCGATCGAGGCGGCGGAGAAGGCGTTTGCGTCCTGGCGGCGCACGACACATGCGGAGCGTGCCGAAAAGCTCCTTGCCTGGTACGCGCTGATGCTGGCGCACGAGACGGAACTCGCGACGCTACTGACACGCGAACAGGGCAAGCCGCTCGCCGAAGCGCGTGGCGAGATCCGTTACGGCGCCTCCTTCGTGCGCTGGTTCGCCGAAGAAGCGCGCCGAATTGGTGGCGAGACGATCCCCTCACCGACACCGGACCGGCGCATCCTGGCGCTGAAGGAACCGGTCGGGGTGGCCGCGATCATCACACCGTGGAATTTTCCGAACGCCATGATCACCCGCAAGGTGGCGCCGGCACTTGCGGCAGGCTGTACCGTGGTGGTGAAGCCGTCCGAGTTCACGCCATTCTCGGCGCTCGCGCTCGGCGTCCTGGCCGAGGAGGCGGGTATCCCGGCGGGCGTCATCAACATCGTCACCGGTATGCCGAAGGACATCGGTGGTGAGCTCACCGGCAGCGAGATTGTGCGCAAATTGAGCTTCACCGGTTCGACGCGCATCGGCTCGCTCCTGATGGCGCAATCGGCCCCGACAGTGAAGCGGCTGAGCTTCGAACTCGGAGGCAATGCGCCGTTCCTCGTCTTCGACGACGCTGATCTCGATCTCGCGGTCGAGGGGGCTATTGCCTCCAAGTTCCGGAACGGCGGTCAGACCTGCGTCTGTTCGAACCGCATCCTCGTTCAGGCGGGTGTCCACGACGCTTTTGTCGAGAAGCTGTCGCGGCGCGTTTCGGCAATGCGTGTGGGGCCGGGCCTTCAAGAGGGCACCGATATCGGTCCGATGATCAATCGCGCCGCCTTGGAGAAAATCGAACGCCACGTGGAGGACGCGCTCGCGCGGGGTGCGAAGCGTGCGCACGATCCGGTCGAACTGCCGGACGGCCCGCAATACGTTGCGCCTCTTGTCCTGACGGAGGCGAATACGGACATGCTGCTCGCCTCGGAGGAGACGTTCGGACCGGTTGCACCGATCTTCCGCTTCGAGCGCGAGGAGGAAGCGGTCGCGACCGCAAACGCCACGCCCTTCGGGCTCGCGTCCTATTTCTACACGCGCGATCTCGCGCGCGCCTTCCGCGTCGGCGAGGCGCTCGATTTCGGCATCGTCGGGCTCAACACCGGCCTCATCTCGACGGAGGTCGCGCCTTTCGGCGGCGTCAAGCAGTCGGGCCTTGGGCGTGAAGGTGCGAAGCTCGGCATCGAGGAATATCTCGAAACCAAGGCCTTTCACATCGGCGGCCTCGGCTGAAAAGGCTCTGAGAAGCGGGAGCCTCGCACGAGGCTCCCGTCACTGGATCCGGTCGAGAGCCCGGTAGTATAGGCCGACAAGCGGCAAGAACCAGGGCTTGCCGAAATGGCCGGGAACGGCCTGCCAGTCGACGCCCTTCATCGGATTGCGGTCGTCACGACCTAGAATCACGTCGGCCATGATGGTGCCGAGATGGGTGGAAAGCTGAGCGCCGTGGCCTGAATAACCCATGGCATAATAGACCCCATCGGCTTCGCCGGCGCGGGGGAAGCGGTCCTTCGTCATGCCGACGAGGCCACCCCAGCAATAATCGATGTCGATATCGGCAAAGGCAGGGAAAATCTCCGCCAGGTTCTCACGCAGGATGCGACCGGACTTTTCGTCTGACGTAGCATCCGAGACGGCGGAGAAACGGGCGCGGCCGCCGAAGATCAGCCGATTGTCCGGCGACAGGCGGAAGTAATGGCCGATGTTGCGCGAGGTGACGCAAGTCCTGTTGCCGGGCATGACCGCCTCTGCCTCTCCTGGGCTGAGCGGACGGGTCGCAATGATGAAGCTGCCGACCGGGATGACCCGGCGGCGGAAATAGCTGAACGGTCCGCTCGTATAGGCACCGGTCGCAAGGAGAACACGCTCCGCGGCCAGAGTGCCTCGCGGTGTCGTCAGCAGGTGACCAGAGGCCGTCTTCGTGCGGTCGAGGACCGGTGCCTCTTCGAAGATCATCGCGCCATGGCGGTCTGCGGCCTCGGCGAGGCCGTGGACGAAGCGGCCCATATGCATCATGGCGCTCTTCTTGAAGAGCATAGCGCCATGGAAGGCGTCGGAGCCGATCTCACCGCGAAGGTCTTCTTTCGACAGGAGGGCGGTTTCCGGATCGACTTCGCTGTGCACCGCCTCGAAGTTCTTCGCGATCCCTGAGAGATGTTCCGGCTTGGAGGCGAGCTTCAGCTTGCCGGCACGGCGGAAGCTGCAATCGATCTTTTCCTCCGCGACGATCCGCTCGATCGTATCGATCGCATCGTCGAAAGCGCGGTAGAGCGCTTTCGCCCGGTCCGCGCCGAGTGCTTCCTTTGCCGCCGGATAGGAATGGGCAAGGCCGTTGTTGAGATGGCCGCCGTTGCGACCTGAGCCGCCATAGCCGACGTGCCGCTCTTCGAGGACGGCCACGGAAAGCCCGGCCTTTGCGAGGCTGCGGGCGGCCGACAGGCCGGTGAAGCCTCCGCCAATGACGGCGACGTCGTAACGGCCTTCGACGGGGCCTCGCGCGCCGCCGGAGAAGCGGGGCGCGGTGTCGTGCCAATAGGATTTGAGCTGCATCGTCGCGGGTCCTGGAACGCGGCTCAGAGACCGACCACAGCCGGCAGACCGGAAATGTCGGCGATCTCGGTGTAGCCGTAATAGGGATTCGCCGGTTCGTGGCCGCGGTTCACCCAGACTTTGTGTTCGATGCCGAGATCATGCGCCGACATCAGGTCGTAACGGAATGACGATGAGCAATGCAGGATCTCATCGGGGCTGCAGCCGAGCTGATCGAACATGTATTCGAAGGCGCGGAAGCGCGGCTTGTAAGCATTGGCCTGCTCGGCCGTGAAGACATGAGCGAAAGGCGCGCCGAGCTTCTCCACATTCGACATGATCTGAGAATTCATGGCGTTCGACAAAACGACCAGAGGATATTCCTTGGCTACCTTCGCAAGGCCGGCCGGCACGTCCGGATGCGGACCCCAGCTCGGCACGGCTTCGTAAAATGAGCGGGCCTCCGCCAGATCGAAAGCGACGTCGTTGCGTTTGCAGGTGCGCTCGTAGGCGCTGACGAGCACCTCTTCATAGGGCTTCCAATCGCCCATGATCTCGTCGAGCCGGTAGGCCGAAAAATTGCGGATGAAAGTGGCGAGCTTCTCCGGCGACAGCCTTTTCCCGAGGATTTCCTTGGCTTTCTCGGCCATCTGGAAATGGGTGAGCGTACCATAGCAGTCGAAGGTGATGTATTTCGGGCGGAACACGGGCATGGCCTTTCTTCACTGCGGCGAAAACGGCGCGTTGTGGCTATCCTGATGTGAGCGTAGCGGCGATTTCGCGCGCGTTTTCGTGGTCCGCCCCGCAAGCAAAGCAGATTCTTCCGAATGCCGGTCCCCACACGGCAAGGCCTGCCGGTCCTTTTCTGCCAGTCTTGATTACGACGCGCGATCGTTTCCAAAGGATGGCGTCCTATTGCGCTCCTGCTGGGGAAGGCCCACCGATGTCCGCCGAACGTATGCTCTCTGCCCTTGTCGCTTTCCGCTCCGTCGTAGGAACGCGCAACGGGGCGCTCGTGGACTATATTCGCGACTATCTCGCCAGCTACGACATCGGCTCGGCCGTGATCTCCGGGCCGGAAGGCGACCGCTTCAACCTCTTCGCGACGATCGGCCCCAAACATGTTCCGGGCTACATTCTCTCCGGCCATGTCGATGTCGTGCCGGCGAATGAGACGGGATGGGCATGCGACCCGTTTCGCTTGCGCAATGTGGAGGACAGGCTCGTCGGTCGGGGCGCCGTCGACATGAAAGGTTTTGTGGCGGCCGTTCTCTCCGCTGTCCCGGCCCTGGCGGCGTTGGAGCTGAAGCAGCCGATCCATATCGCACTCTCATACGATGAGGAGGCGGGCTGCCGCGGTGTGCCGCATCTCATCTCAAAGCTGCCGACTTTGTGCGCTCCGCCTCTCGGCTGCATCGTCGGCGAGCCTTCGGGCCTGAAGCCCGTGCTGCGCCACAAGGGCAAGGCCGCGATCCGCATCCGGGCGCAAGGGGTCGCTGGCCACAGTTCCCGCCCGGATCTCGGTCAGAACGCCATCCACGCCTTGTTGCCGGCACTGAAGGCCGTCGCCGACGAAGCGGCGATCCAGGAAGAGCGCGGCCCGAGAGATCCGCATTTCGCGCCGCCCTACAGCACCTTGCAGATCGGCGTGGTGTCGGGAGGCGAGGCGCTCAACATCATCCCGAGCCATGCGGAGGCGGATATCGAGGCGCGGGCGGTGCCGGGGCTCGATCCTCTGGGGTTGCTGCAGGGCGCGCTTGAGGAGGTTGAAGCGAGCGAGGCTCTCGCGGCTGAGATTATCGCGAGCTATCCGGCGCTGTCGTTGGACGAGGACCATCCACTCGCTACGCTTGCCTCGGAGCTCTCCGGGCATGCCCTCGTCGAAGCCGTCAGCTACGGGACAGAGGCTGGTCTTTTCCAGGCTGCCGGAGTTCCCTCGATCGTCTGCGGGCCGGGCGACATCTCCCGGGCGCACAAGCCGGAAGAGTATATCACCGTCGATGAGCTCAACGAGGCCCGCGCAATGGTGCTCCGGCTCGGACGCAGGCTTGCGGCGGGGGCCACATCCGAGGACGTGGCGCAGGCTTTCTGAAACGTCTCAGAACGCCCAGGGGGAGGCGGCCCGCTCGGTAGAAGCTGCGGCAGGGGATCAGCGGGACGGCCGGATGTGTCGCCGGTGGCGGGCGCGTCGGGCACATCGTTCTCTCCTGGGCTGCTACCCATTGGGAGAACCAAGGATTCTGTTGCGAGAGATGACCGATATTCTGCTTGAACCGTTTTCCGATGCCCATCTTGAGGCGGGCTTCCGCCTGTCGCAGGCTGAGAATTGGCCGCACCGAACCGAAGATTGGGCGATGGTCGCCGCTGTCTCGCAAGGCTTCGTTGCAACGAAGGGCGGGCGTGTCGTCGGCACGGCATTCACCACGCCTTTCGGGCCGGATCTTGCAACGATCGACATGATCATCGTCGACAGAGCTGTGCGCGGCCAGGGACTGGGACGCCGGCTTATGGAGGCCGTGATCGAGACGTCCGGCTCGCGCAATCTGCGCCTTGTGGCGACGGAGGACGGTCTCCCCCTCTATAAGAAGCTCGGATTTGAGGAGCGCGGAGGGATTGTCCAGCACCAGGGCGCGGTCCCTTCGCTCCGGCGTTCTGAAATCCTGCCCGTCGATGTCGAGGTGGCGCGTGACGGGGATTTGGATGCGATCATCGACCTCGATCGCGCAGCCTACGGGGGCGATCGCCGCGCGCTTGTCGGGCAGCTTTTTGCCGCCGGCGCCGAAGCCGTCGTCTTGCGCGAAAAAGGATGGGTCACGGGCTTCGGAATCTGTCGCCCATTCGGACGCGGCCGGGTCATCGGGCCCGTGGTTGCCGCGAACGCCGAGGCGGCCAAGCGCCTGATCCTCTCCCTCATTGAGCGGCACCCCGGAGAATTTCTGCGTATCGACACCCGCCGCGACACCGGCCTTTCACCCTGGATCATAGAGCTCGGTTTCCCTGAAGCTGGATCAGGTGTGGCGATGGCGCGTGGTGAGCCGCCCCGCGTGGCTCGCGACGGAGAACCTACGACTTTCACCCTTGTTTCTCAGGCCTTTGGCTGACGTTTCCGGAGAACGACATGCTTTCAAATTCATTGATCGAGGCCGATCGCGAGCACCTGCTGCATCCTTTGAGCTCGTTTCGCGGGCATGAGCGGGAGGGCGTGCGTGTCATGGCCTCGGCAAAGGGGGCGTGGCTGACGGACCGAGAAGGACATCGGCTTCTCGATGGTTTTGCCGGTCTGTGGTGCGTGAATGCGGGCTACGGGCACGAGAGCATCGTTGAGGCCGCCGCCGAGCAGATGCGCCGGCTGCCATACGCGACGGGCTATTTCGATCTGGGCTCCGAGCCGGCGATCAAGCTTGCCGAGGCGCTCGCCGAGAGGGCACCGGGCGATCTCGACCATGTTTACTTCACGCTCGGGGGGTCGGACGCCGTCGACAGCACGATCCGCTTCATCCGCTATTACAACCACGCGCGCGGCACGCCGGAGCGAGATCAGTTCATCTCGCTGGAGCAGGGGTTCCACGGATCCTCGACCGCAGGCGCGGGCCTCACGGCGCTCAAGGGCTTCCACACGGGCTTCGGCGTGCCTTACGAGTGGCAGCACAAGATCCCGTCTCATTACCTCTACCGCAATCCGGTCGGCAGCGATCCCGAGACGGTGATTGCCGCCTCGGTCGCGGCACTGACGGCCAAGGTTGACGAGATCGGCAAAGACCGCGTCGCGGCTTTCTACGCCGAGCCGATCCAGGGCTCAGGCGGCGTACTGGTGCCGCCGCCCGGATGGATGAAGGCGATGGCGCAGACTTGCCGCGAACTCGGCATTCTCTTCGTGGCCGACGAAGTGATCACCGGCTTCGGTCGCACGGGGCCGCTTTTCGCCTGCGAGGAAGAGGGGGTGGTGCCGGACTTCATGACGGTCGCCAAAGGGCTCACCGCCGGCTATGCGCCGCTCGGCGCGGTCTTCATGGCCGATCATGTCTATCAGACCATCGCCGATGGGGCAGGCGATGTCGCGATCGGCCATGGCTACACCTATTCCGGCCATCCGGTGAGCACGGCCGTGGGTCTGGAAGTTCTGAAGCTTTACGAAGGTGGGCTACTGGACAATGGCCGTCGGGCAGGGAAGCGGTTGATGGCGGGCCTTGAAAGCCTCGGCGAACATCCGCTTGTCGGCGATGTGCGCGGTCGTGGCATGTTGGCCGCCATCGAATTGGTGACCGACAAGGGTGCAAAGACACCGCTTCCCGCTGCGGCTGAAGCCGGCAAACGTGTTTTTGATCGTGCTTACAAGAACGGGCTGATCGTCCGCGCCTTCGCACAGGGCGTCATCGGCTTTGCGCCGCCGCTTTGCTGCAGCGATGAGGAGATCGACGAAATCGTGGCGCGCACGCGGCGCGTTCTCGACGAAACACTGGCCGATGCGGATGTGCGCGCGGTCATGAAGGACGCCTGAGCGATGGCACTGCTTTATCTTTCGCATAAACAGCGTGGCGAGGTCTGGAAGCCGATCTTCGCGCGCGAATTGCCGGAACTGGAATTCTACGATGGCCTCGAGGCGGTGCGTGACCCCTCGAAGGTGCGTTTCATCGCGACCTGGAACGCTCCGGCCGACCCTTTGAAGACCTATCCGAACCTTGAGATGATCCTTTCGGTCGGTGCCGGTGTCGACCAGTTCGACTTTCGCGCTCTGCCGGAGCATGTGAAGGTCGCCCGCATGGTCACGCCAAGCATCGCCGAAATGATGCGCGACTATGTCGTTCTCGGTGTCCTGGCGATGCACCGGCAATTGCCGCGTTACATTGCCCAACAGAGGGACAAAACCTGGAGCGCCGGCCGTGTCGATCTTGCGCGGAGGAAGACCGTCGGCGTGATGGGGCTGGGTCAGCTCGGAACGGCTGTGCTTGAGGCGCTTCGCCCCTTCGGCTTCAAACTTTCTGGCTGGGGGCGCTCACCCCGCGCGCTTGACGGGGTGCAGACTTTCGTCGGGCGGAACGAGCTTCCGGCGTTCCTGGCTGGGACCGATATTCTCATATGCCTTCTGCCGCTGACGGAGGAAACCGAGAACATTCTTGACGCGCATCTCTTTGCGGCTTTGCCGAAGGGCGCCACGCTTGTGCATGCCGGGAGAGGTCGGCAGCTCGATCATGATGCGCTTCTAGATGCGCTTGATACCGGCCATCTCGAGGGTGCTTTCCTCGATGTGACCGAGCCTGAGCCTTTGCCGGCCGAGCACCCGTTCTGGAGCCATCCGCGCCTCGTTCTGACGCCCCATGTCGCCACGATGACCGATTTCGAAGAGGGGGCCTTGGCCGCAGTCGAGTGCCTGCGCGCACACGAGGAAGGTCGACCGATCCCCGGCCTGGTCGACAAAGCGCGCGGCTATTGAGAAGTGCTTCAGCAAAATCCGACTTGCTGCGAAAATCGACAGATTATGCTGTGATGTTGCCCGCATTCGGAACCTCATACAGGGTCCACCTGCGAGACTGCATTCCTGGAAAGAAAGCACATCATAGTCGACGGAGTACAAAACCGGGCTGATTTCTGACCAAAGCAATCGCCCGGCGGCGTTGAATGCACCGGTGCCACATCGCGGAAGATTATGCTGCCAGATGGCGGAGTCTCTCGTGGGCGTTCAAGGCGGAGGAAGGCGTGACCCGCAAACTGGCGACTTTCAAAGTCCTGACCTTCGATGTCGTGGGCACGCTCATTGACTTTGAAACGGGCATCAAAAACGGGCTCGCCAGCCTTGCGGCAGAGGTAGGTGCGACGCTCGATGGCGAGGAGGCTCTCGCTATCTACCGTGAGAGCCGCCGGGGTCCGGGTGCCGGTCGATTCCCTGACGACGTCGCTCGCTGCTACGACGAGATTGCCGCGAAGATGCACCTCCCGCGCGGTGAGGAATATGGCGCCCGGGTCGTCGAAGCCGTCGCCTCTGCACCGGCCTTTTCCGACAGCCGCGGGGCTCTTGCGAAATTGCGCCGTCGCTTCCGGCTCGTTGCCATGACCAATGCGCAGCGCTGGGCCTTCGAGCGCTTCTCGGACGAACTCGGTAAGCCATTTCACAGGTCCTTCACGGTCGATGACACAGGGACTGAAAAGCCCGACCCGGCCTTCTTCGAGGCGGTGCTCGCCGATTTGAAGGGCGAGGGGATCGAGAAGGCCGACATCCTGCACGTGGCCCAGAGCCAGTATCACGATATCGGCGTCTCTCGGCAGCTCGGCCTCACCAATTGTTGGATCGAGCGCCGTCACGGCCGGAAAGGCTATGGCGGCACGATCGCCCCTGAGCGGTTCACCGAGCCGGACTATCACTTCACGTCCCTGGCTGCATTGGCGGAGGCCGTCGACCAGCCCTGACCTGTTTCAAACCGCGCTAAGACGGGATGCCACCTCTTTGTCACCGGAAAGGACCGACGCATGAGCCAGAATGACCGGACGAGCTGGGACGTCACGAATTGGACGAGGCGCGACGATGCGATGGTGGAGGAGGCCATCCGACGAGGCGCTTCACGCCGCGATCTCTTGCGTCTTCTTGCGGCGAGCGGCGTGGCGATGGCGGCCGGAAGCGCCATCATGACACGTGCGACGGCGGCCTTCGCCGCGACCCCGAAGAAGGGCGGCTCGATCACGGCCGCCGGCTGGTCTTCCTCGACGGCTGACACACTCGATCCCGCAAAGGCCTCTCTCTCAACCGATTATGTGCGGTGCTGCTCCTTCTATAACCGGTTGACCTTTCTCGACGAGAAGGCCGCGGTCCAAATGGAGCTCGCTGAAAGCGTCGAGTCCGACGATGCCAAGACGTGGAAGATCACCCTGCGCCCGGACGTCACGTTCCACGACGGCAAGACGCTGACGACGGACGACGTCATCTACTCGCTCCAACGCCATAAGGATGAATCTGTCGGCTCCAAGGCGAACGCCATGGCCCAGCAGATGGAAACCTTCAAGAAGGTCGATGACCGGGTTCTGGAGATCGTGCTGAGCGCCCCCAACGCCGACCTGCCGATCATTCTGTCTCTGCACCACTTCATGATCATCGCCGACGGCACGACCGACTTCACCACGGCGAACGGGACCGGCGCTTTCAAGTGCGAGACCTTCGAACCCGGCGTCAAATCGGTCGGCGTGCGCAACGAGAGTTACTGGAAGGAGAATCTTCCCTATCTCGATTCCATTGAGTTCATCGCGATCCCGGATGAAACAGCGCGGGTAAACGCGCTTCTGTCGGGTGACATTGCACTTGCGGCCATGGTCAATCCGCGCTCGATCAGGCGGCTGGAGACGATTGATACGGTCACCCTGTCAAAAACCACGTCGGGCAATTACACCAATCTCAACGTCCGCCTCGATATGGCGCCGGGCGACAAGAAGGATTTTGTCGACGGTCTCAAATACCTCGTCAATCGCGAGGTCATCGCCCGCTCCGTCATGCGTGACCTGGCCGTCATTGCAAACGATCAGCCGGTGTCGCCGAATGACCGCTATTACAATGAAGATTTGAAGCCAAAGGATTACGATCCGGAAAAGGCGAAGAAGCTCTTCGAGAAGGCCGGCGTGCTGGGCCAGTCGATCCCGATCGTCGCCTCGACGGCCGCCACCTCGTCGATCGACATGGCGATGGTGGTGCAGCAAGCGGGCGCAGAGATCGGCATGCCGTTCGAAGTGCAGCGCGTCCCTTCCGATGGCTACTGGTCGAACTACTGGCTGAAGGCGCCCGTACACTTCGGCAACATCAATCCGCGGCCGACGCCGGATATTCTTTTCTCTCTCCTCTACACCTCCGACGCGCCGTGGAACGAGAGCCGCTACCAGTCTGAAAAATTCGACAAGATGCTGGTGGAGGCGCGCGGCACCCTCGATGAGGCCAAGCGCAAGGAGATCTACGACGAGATGCAGGTGATGGTGTCGGAAGATGCCGGCACCATCATTCCGGTCTGGATCGCCAATGTCGATGCCTTGTCTTCGAAGCTGAAGGGCCTGCAGCCCAATCCGTTGGGCGGCATGATGGGTTACGCCTTCGCCGAATATGTCTGGCTCGACGACTAAGAGAGCTGAAGGCCGAGCCATCCTGCAAGCCTGGATGCTCGGCCTATCGCGCCCGAAGAACGAAGGAGAGAGAGCTGCATGAATTCCATGATTGCCGGTCTTATCATCCGTCGCGTTGGGATTATGCTCGTCTCCCTCGTCATTGTTGCGTTTGCTGTCTTCGCGGCCACGGAGCTTTTACCGGGCGACGTCGCACAAATCCTTCTCGGACAGTCGGCGACGCCGGAGGCGGTGGCAGGGCTTCGCAAGGCGATGCATCTCGACCAGCCAGCGATCCTGCGCTTCGGGCACTGGCTCGGTGGTCTGGTGACGGGCGATTTCGGACGGTCCTATGCCAACAACCGCGACGTGGCAGACCTGATTTCCGGGCGCCTCGTGAACTCCCTGAAGCTCGGAGCCGTCACCACGCTCTTTTCCGTGCCTCTGTCGCTTTTTCTCGGTGTGACGGCGGCCATGTTCCGCGGCTCGTTCTACGATCGGCTCGTATCGGTCTTCACGGTGACCGTGATCTCCGTTCCGGAATTCATGGTCGCGACCCTCGCCGTCTTGATTTTCGCTGTCTATCTCGGCTGGCTGCCGGCGCTCTCCTTCGCCAATGAAGTGCACGGTCTGGGTGAGCTCCTGCGTGTCTATGCCATGCCGGTGATCACATTGAGCTTCGTCGTCTCGGCTCAAATGATCCGCATGACCCGCGCCGCCGTGATCGATACGATCAACACCCCCTATGTCGAGATGGCGCTCCTCAAGGGGGCAACGCGGCGACGAATGGTCATGAGACATGCGTTGCCGAACGCGCTCGGTCCGATTGCGAACGCTATGGCCCTGTCGCTCTCCTATCTCCTCGGAGGCGTGATCATCGTGGAGACGATCTTCAACTATCCGGGCGTTGCCAAGCTGATGGTGGATGCCGTCGCGACCCGCGATCTTCCCCTCATCCAAACCTGCGCGATGCTGTTCTGCCTGAGCTATCTGTTGCTGATCCTGATTGCCGACGTCGTTGCGATCGCGTCCAACCCGAGGCTGCGCCAGTGAAAGCTCTCGCCGCCTCCGCCAGACGCCGCACAGGATTTCATATCAACACCGTAGGAACGATCGGCGCCGCGATCGTCCTGTTCTGGATCGTGATTGCAATCTGCGCCCCGCTACTCGTGCCCTATCCGGTCGGCAAGATCGTCGATTTCGATTTCTTCGGACCGATGTCGCAGAAATTCTGGCTCGGGACCGACTATCTCGGCCGGGATATCCTCTCGCGCATCTTGATGGGCGCGCGCTACACGGTGGGCATCGCCTTCGCTGCGGTATCGCTCGCCTGTTTCGTCGGCGTGGCGCTCGGGATGATCGCCGCTGTCGTGGGCGGCTTCTTCGACACGGCCCTGTCGCGCTTTCTCGACGCGCTCAACGCCATCCCCTCGCTCATGTTCGGGCTTGTGGTCGTTGCCGGCGTCGGCAGCTCCATCCCCGTGCTGATCATGACGCTGGCGCTCATCTATGCGCCCGGCAGCTATCGTTTCGCCCGTTCGCTCGCCGCCAACACCAACACGATGGATTTCGTGACGGTCGCGCGGGCGCGGGGGGAGGGCACCGTCTACATCATTCGCGAGGAAATCTTGCCGAACATCATCGGCCCGGTGCTGGCCGATTTCGGCCTGCGCTTCGTCTTCATCGTGCTGCTTCTCTCCGGCCTGTCTTTCCTGGGCCTCGGCGTGCAACCGCCGAATGCCGATTGGGGCGGCCTGGTGCGTGAGAACCTCGCCGGCCTGCCATACGGTGCGCCTGCCGTCATCTTCCCTTCGATCGCGATTGCGAGCCTCACCATCTCGGTCAACATGCTGATCGACAATCTGCCGACCCGCATCCGCGATCGGAGCGCATGATGGGCAATATCGTCGAAATTCGTGATCTCGCCGTCGCCGCGAAGACCGATTCCGGACGTGTCGTGGATATCATCAAGGGTGTCGACATCGAGGTAGCCGAGGGCGAGGTGGTCGCTTTGATCGGCGAAAGCGGCTCCGGCAAAACCACGATCGCATTGACGCTTCTGGGGTACACGCGCCCGGGCTGCAGGATCACCCGCGGCAAGGTGTTGGTTGCCGGCCGCGACATGGTGGCGATGAGCGAGGCAGAGCGCCAGCACGTGCGCGGCCAGCAGGTCGCTTATGTGCCGCAATCGGCCGCGGCGGCCTTCGATCCCTCCCAGACCATCATGGAACAGGTGGTGGAGGTCTCCCGCATTCATCAACTGATGCCGCCGGAGGATGCGCGCCGCAAGGCCGTCGACCTCTTCCGGGCGCTGTCGCTGCCCAATCCGGAGACGATCGGCGCGCGCTATCCGCATCAGGTGTCGGGCGGACAATTGCAGAGGCTGGCGGCGGCGATGGCGCTGATCGGCGATCCCGAGGTGATGGTGTTCGACGAGCCGACGACGGCTCTCGACGTGACCACACAGATCGAAGTCCTGCGCGCCTTCAAGTCGGTCATCGCCGATCGGAATATGGCCGGGATCTATGTCTCGCACGATCTTGCCGTCGTCGCGCAGATCGCCGACCGCATCGTCGTTCTGAAGGGCGGCGAAGTGCAGGAAGTGGCCGAGACGGAGAAGATCGTCCACACTCCGCAGCACGCCTATACGAAAGAGCTCATCGCAGCCTTTCATCCCGTCGAGCGCGCGCCGGCGGATCCGCGTGCCATGGCGCAGAGAAACGCCATTCTGGAGGTGAAGAATCTCAGCGCCGGTTACGGACCGACCGGCTCCGACAGCCAGCCAAGCTTTCTCGCACTCAAGGACGTCACCTTCCGACTTGCGGCGGGGGAGAGCCTCGGGATCATCGGCGAATCTGGCAGCGGGAAGTCGACGCTGGCGCGCGTCATTTCGGGGCTTCTGCCACAATCCTCAGGCAGCGTGACGTTCGAGGGGCGGGAACTTGCGAAAAGTGTGAGCGGGCGCAGCCGTGAAGAACTGCGCAAGATGCAGATCGTCTTTCAGCTCGCCGACACCGCTCTCAACCCCAATCGGCCGGTGCGGGCAATTCTGGGTCGGCCGCTCACCTTCTATCACGGCGTGAGAGGGCGTCAGCGGGAGGCGGAGGTCGACCGGCTGCTCGATATGGTGCGCCTGCCGGCCGCCTTGAAACACCGTCTGCCGAGCGAATTATCGGGCGGCCAGAAGCAGCGCGTCAACCTGGCGCGCGCCCTGGCCGCGAAACCTGAGCTGATCCTCTGCGATGAGATCACGTCGGCGCTAGATACAGTGGTGGCGGCCGCCATCCTGAAGCTCCTCGATGAATTGCAGCGAGAGCTCGGCCTTTCCTACATGTTCATCAGCCACGATCTGTCGACGGTCGAGGCGATCTGCGACGAGGTCGTGGTGATGTATCAGGGAGAGAAGGTGGAGGAGATGCCGACGAACCGCATGAAGTCCGGTGCCGAGCATCCCTATTCCCGTCTTTTGATATCCTCTGTGCCACAGCTCGACACCAACTGGCTCGATCGCCTCGAGCAGGACAACGAGCTGATGCAGGCCGTCGCTGGGCGCTGAACGACGCTGCTTTCCTCAGGCGTGAAGCTTGTCGCGGAACAGCGATGTCAGCGGCAGATGCGCCTTGATGAAGGGCGATTTGATCACCACGAAGCTGAAATACTTGTCGATCCCGATGTCGTCGTCGATGAGCTTTTCCATGATCGTCTGGTAATGCACGATGCCGGCCGTCACGAATTTGACGAGATAATCGTAACCGCCCGAGACGAGGTGGCATTCCACGCAGGAATCGATCTTCTCCACCGTCGCCTGAAAGCGCGAAAAGTCGGTATGTCGGTGATTTTTCAGGGTGAATTCGGTGAAGACGGTCAGCGTCTCCCCGATCTTGCTCACATCGATCTGGGCCGAATAGCCGGTGATATAGCCGGCAGCCTGCAGCTTCTTCATCCGGGTCAGGCAGGGGCTTGGCGATAGATTGACGAGCTCGGCCAGCTCGACATTGGTGATACGTCCGTTCTTCTGCAGCTCGCAGAGGATTTTCACATCGATCATATCGAGTTTCATGCGCGAATTGGTGGGCAGGGGGGCCTCCTCCGGCGTGCACGGCATAAGATGCCGGCAGATTGCGCCGAGTTGAGCCTCCTGACAACCAGCCTGCGCGTGCATGGCGGAAATACAAGCTGCCGCCGTTTGCATATTTCGCAGCATGTTCTGCTGCTGAAGCGGGAGATTGTCGCCTATCCGAACCGATCGCGATGCTAGATTCGGAGCGATTGGAGAGATTCATGCCTGTTCCATTGCTGAGCGTTCCCTCATCCCCGAAACTGCCGGCGGCCGCCGATGTCGTCGTGATCGGAGGCGGGATCATCGGGGCGACGGCGGCATATTTTCTGGCCAAGCGGGGCGTCGCGGTCGCCCTCCTGGAGAAGGGGATGATCGGCGCCGAGCAGTCGAGCCGGAATTGGGGCTGGTGCCGGCAGCAAAACCGTGACGCACGCGAACTGCCGATGGCGACCAAGAGCCTGGCACTGTGGGACGAGCTCGCTGCGGAGCTCGGACCGGGTCTCGGGTTCAGGCGCTCCGGCCTCCTATATCTCTCAAACGACGAGAAGGAGATCGAAGGCTGGGCGGAATGGTGCCGCTTTGCCGCGACGATGGGCGTAACGAGCCATCCTCTCAGCCGAGAGGAGGCCACATCGCGGGGCGCCATCACTGGAAAATCCTGGAAGGGCGGCGTCTTTTCTCCCTCGGATGGGATTGCTGACCCCGCCCGCGCGGCACCGATGATCGCCGAAGGCATCATCCGGTTCGGGGGCACGGTTCATCAATCCTGTGCCGCCCGAGGCATCGAAACGGAAGGCGGGCGCGTCTCTGCGGTTGTGACAGAAAAAGGCGTTATCCGGACGCGGCAGGTGGTGATGTCGGGTGGGGCCTGGGCCTCCTCGTTTTGCCGGCAGCTCGGCGTGGTTTTTCCGCAGGCGTCGATCCGCTCCTCCGTTCTTTCCGTGGAGCCGGGAGCTGAAGGGCTTCTCGACGCACTGCATACGGCGGAGGTGACCGTGACGCGACGCGGAGATGGCGGCTACACGCTTGCCGTCTCGGGCATGGCGAAGACGGATCCGACGCTGCAGCAGCTGCGCTTCGCCCGGCACTTTCTGCCGATGTTCGCCAAACGTTGGCGCAGTCTGTCGCCGGGTGATCTCACGGCATTGCGGGCCGGGCATGAAACGCTCAGGCGCTGGTCCCTCGACCGGCCAACGCCCATGGAGAGGATGCGTATTCTCGATCCCGCACCGTCCATGCGCGCGACAGAGCAAACCTTGTCGCGGGCGCGAAAGTTGCTGCCGCCTCTAAAGGCGGTGTCGGTGCAGGCCCGCTGGGGCGGCTATATTGACAGCACGCCCGACGGTGTGCCGGTCATCGACCCGAATGTGGGACCGGAGGGGTTTCTGCTGGCCGCCGGTTTTTCAGGCCATGGTTTCGGGATCGGTCCGGGGGCCGGGCATCTCATCGCCGACCTCGTCACCGGAGAGGAACCGATTGTCGAGTACAAGCAATATGCGCTGTCGCGGTTCGCGCGCGGGTCCGGCGGGAAGGTCGCCGAATTCTGACAAAGGCTGGCGTTCGTCGCTTGGCGGGTTGGGGGCCGTCCCCCGGTCCGGAGGCGAGTATGCGGACGCCCGAGGCTGCGCCTAGTCGCCGTCCTCCCAGCGCTTTTCGGCGCGCCACAGAGCCGTGCTGTCAGCATAGCCGAGCGCCTGAGCGAGGCGTGACCGGTTTACGCCCTCGGCTGCGTTGTGCCGGCGCAGAAGGGACTTCCTGTAGTCCTGCACCAATTTGCGGATGGATGTGCCTTCGTCGGCGAGGCGGCGCTGAAGCGTCCTCGGCGGGATGCCGAGCTCTCGGGAGACGGTGGTGAGCGTGATATTCGTGAAGCCGAGATGGATGGCGATCAGCGCCAGGACACGTTCGGAATAGGTGGTGGGAGCCACGGTTTCGACGAAGAGGTCGTTGATATGCCGCTCCAGGACGCTGGCGAGAGCAGGATCCTCCTTGCGATAGACGCGGCGGGCGCCGGCAAGGTCCATCACCAACCTGTTGGTCGACTGCCCAAACACGACAGGTCCCTGAAAGATGCGCTCCAGAGGTTTCTGATCGCGCGGGGCGCCGTGTTCGAAGTGCACCTCGAGGGGCCGCCAGCTGCTTGAAAAGCACTGCCTGACGAGATGGCAGGTCGTCGCCAGGGTGAACTCGCTGTCCTGCCGGCGCGGGGAGAGCGACGTGTCGGTGATTCCGTAGGACCATATCAGCGTCTCGTCTTCGCAGGAGACGGACGAATGGCTGGCGCCCTGCAGGGCGGCCATCGAACGGCACAGGCGCTTGAAGGCGCCTTCGATGGTCGAGGTCATCGAGAAGAGCATGCCCATCGGTCCGAGATCCGCGGGCTTGATCGACACCCCGAGCTCAGCGCCGAGAAAAGGATCGCGAACCACGACCGCGGCCTCTTCGAAAGCGGCGAGATAGCGCGCGATCGGGACGACAGCATAGGGATCGTTGAGCTGGGCGCGCAATATACCGTGGCCTGCCAGTAAAACGTCGGTCTTGGCCGTGCGCTTGTCGAGTTCTTGAATGATCGGCGCCAGTGCGGAGGCACGAATTGATGCAATCACTGGCATGCGACTGTCTAAGTGTAGGGCATTTGCCGTCGACATAATCGTCAAACCCCCTCTCGGCGCGAATTATCGATTCATTGGCGTAACATGCAATATCGGTACCAATTTCTCCCTCGTAGCTTTGGCGAATAGCAGTTCCAATGAGGGGTGATATGACGTTGGAAATCGCCAATCCTGTCGCCAGTCCGAGACTGGCAAGGAATTCGGTGGGGCTTGCCCATATCGTATTCTTCGTCGTCGCAGCCGCCGCTCCTTTGACCGCCGTCGTCGGAGCTTCACCAGTTGCTTTCGCCTTCGGCAACGGCGCCGGCGTTCCCGGCGCCTACCTTCTGGCGGGGCTTTTGTACCTGGTCTTCTCGGTGGGATTCACGGCGATGAGCCGCCACGTCGAGGGGGCGGGTGCATTTTATGCCTATATCTCCCAGGGCATCGGCCGACCGACAGGCGTCGGCGCGGCCCTGATGGCGTTGATCACCTACAGCGCCGTGCAGATCGCCATCTACGCGCTCTTCGGCGTCTTCGTTGCGGCGGGGCTCGCGCCCTACGGCATCGAGATGCCCTGGTGGGTCTGGTCGTTCGCTGCCCTGGCCGTGGTCCATCTCTGCGGGCAGCGCAACATCGCGTTCTCGGGCAAGATCCTCGGCGTCTGTATGGTCGCCGAGATCGTCATCCTCTTGCTGCTCGATGTCGGGATCCTCATCCAAGGCGGCGGCCCGGAAGGCATTGGACTGACCTCTTTCGCGCCGGCCACCGTCCTGTCGCCAGGATTGGGCGCGGCCCTCGTCTTCGTCATCGGCTCATTCATCGGCTTTGAGGCGACCGCCATTTTCGGCGAAGAGGCTGAAAACCCTGAGACGACGATCCCGAAGGCGACCTATGTCGCCGTCCTTCTCATCACCTTGTTTTACGCGTTTTCGACCTGGGCGATCGTGCAGCATTACGGCGCTTCGCAGGTGCAGGCGGTCGCCGAAGCCGGGCTCGACAATTTCTTCTTTGCCGCCATGGATGCGGTGCTCGGGCGCTGGGCCAGCGAGACCATGAACATCCTCCTGATTACGAGTTTGTTTGCCTGCGTGCTCTCGTTTCACAACACGCTCAACCGCTATTTCTTTGCTCTCGGTCGGGAAGGGCTTGCGATGCGGGCCCTCGGTCGGGTGCATGAAAAGCATCTGTCGCCGCACATCGCCGGCGTCGTCCAAAGCGTGAGCGCGGCCGCCATCCTTCTCGTCTTCGTCGTCTCGGGAGCCGACCCCTATGCCGTGGTCTTCTCCTGGATGTCGGCTCTCGCGGTAATCGGCATCTTGTCGGTGCAGGCTTTGGTTTCGGTGGCGATCGTCCTGTATTTCCATCGCCATCCTGACCAGCATGGCCGCTGGACCACGCTGGTGGCGCCGAGCGTCGCCTTCGTGGGTCTGCTCGGAGCCCTTGCTCTGGTGATCAACAATCTCTCGCTGCTTTCGGGAAGCGACAGTCCCGTGGTCGCCTCGTTCCCCTATGCGATCGTCCTCGTTTGCCTGGCCGGCATCCTCTTCGGCTATCGCATCAAGGCGAAGCGACCCGACCTCTATGCCGGCCTCGGGCGCATGCTCGACTAGGCCGCCCGGAAAACCGGCAGGCGTTCCGCGGTTGGAGCGCTGCGTCTGCCGGCTTTCGCCTCTTCCTCTCTCCCTTCAATCCACCGTTTCTCGTCGCACGGTGCTGAGGCGCCTGCGCGACGCGAGCTCGAACGCAAGGACCAAACCGATGACCGGTCTGCCGAAAATCGATTTCCTCTACCTCTCCGAACAAGACATGATCCGGGCCGGCGTGACCGACATGCCCGCCTGCGTCGACTGCATGGAAGAGATGTTCGCCCTGCTTCATCAGGGAGATTACCGGATGGCCGGTCCCAACAGCGACAGCCACGGGGCCATGGTCGTCTTCCCGGAAAATTCGCCCTTTCCGAACATGCCGAAGCCCACGGCCGACCGCCGTTTTATGGCGATGCCGGCCTATCTTGGTGGCAATTTCTGCACCGCGGGCGTCAAATGGTATGGTTCGAACATCGCAAACCGCGACAAGGATCTGCCCCGTTCGATCCTCATGTTCACGCTCAACGATGCCGATACGGGAGCTCCGCTCGCCTATATGTCGGCCAATCTGCTTTCCGCTTACCGCACCGGAGCGGTGCCGGGCGTCGGGGCGCGTCACCTTGCGCGCAAGGATTCAAAAGTCGTTGGGATCCTCGGGCCTGGGGTGATGGCGCGCACCGCGCTTGCGGCCTTCATCGCCGCCTGTCCGAATATCGACACCGTTCGGGTCAAGGCGCGCGGGCAGAAGAGCCTCGATGTCTTCATCGCTTGGGTAAAAGAGCATTATCCGCAGATCACCAAGATCGAGATCGTGGACGATCTCGAGGCGGTCGTCCGCGATTGCGATATTGTCACCTATTGCGCCTCCGGTGAGGTCGGCGATCCGGAGACTTATCCGATCGTCAAGCGCGAATGGGTGAAGCCGGGCGCGTTCCTGGCGATGCCGGCCCTTTGCGAAATCGACGAAGCGATGAAAGCTCCCGACGTCCGCAAGGTCCTCGACAACACCGGTCTTTACGAGGCCTGGTACGAGGAGGTCCCGAAGCCCGCGCATCGCACCATCCCGGTGATCGGCGTGAAGTTCATGGATATGCTCGCCGAGGGCAGCATGAAGCGCGAGGAACTGGAGGATCTCGGCGCGATCGTCGCGGGCGATGCGCCAGGGCGGACCAACGATGAGGAGGTCATCCTGATGTCGGTCGGAGGCATGCCGGTCGAGGACGTGGCGTGGGGCACCGTGATTTACCGCAACGCGGTGGAAAAGGGCATCGGCCAAAAGCTCAACCTATGGGACGAGCCGGCGCTGCGCTGAAGCGCCTCCAACATATCCGCCCGCCATCGAATAAAGCTCTGCACGAAATCGAGGGACGTCGGCTTGCGGCGTCCCTCCGTGCGCGAGCGAGAGCGGGCTCATTGCGTTCGGCCGCTGCACGGGGATGAGCCCCGGCAATGGTCCCTCAGAAGGATATCCCCCATGGCCCCCACGATCACGCCGGTTGAAACGGCGCCGGGTTTCCCGCCTCGCACCAGCGTCGTCATTATCGGCGGCGGCATCGTCGGCCTGACGGCCGCCCTGACGCTCGCCGAAAAGAACATCCCCGTCGTCGTTTTGGAGAAGGGACGGCTCGCGGGCGAGCAATCGTCGCGAAACCTCGGTTGGGTCCGCAAGACGATCCGAGCTGCGCCGGACGTGCCGCTAGCGATCGCCGCGGATCGTTTGTGGGCAGAGATGGCAACCCGGGTCGGGGCCAATGTGGGCTATGGGCGCACCGGCATCATGTATCTCGACCGCACCGAAGCGGATGTGGCCGGGCATGAGGACTGGCTGAAATCGGTGAGCCATCTGTCTCTCGATTCGCGTCTCGTCACACCTTCAGAGATCGATGAATTGGTGCCGGGCGGTGAGGGCAAATGGGCGGGCGGCCTTTATACGCCGTCCGACGGCCATGCCGATCCGACTCTGGCTGCGAGCGCGATCGCGAAAGCCGCGATTTCAAAAGGCGCCGTCGTCGTGGAAAACTGCGCCGTGCGCACCTTGTCTTTGGAAGCGGGCAGGGTCGCCGGTGTCGTGACCGAGCGCGGAGAGATCCGCTGCGACCACGTCCTTCTCGCCGGGGGGCTGTGGTCGCGCCGCTTCCTCGGCAATCTCGGTATCAGCTTGCCCACCTTGCCGCTCGTCTGTTCGGCGTTCCGTTCTCCGCCGATGCAGGGGCCGTGCAAGATCGGCGTTGCCGGACCGGACTTCTCCTTCTGTCAGCATCAAGACGGAAGCTTCATCATGACCCAGCGCGCCGCGCTGATGGCGCCTTTGACGCTCGATCATGTGCTGATCGGCATGCGGTATCTGTCGCAGCTGCGTGGGAACCGCGGCATCGTGCGGATGAAGGTCGAGCGCGAAACGATCGACGATCTGAAACTTCCGCGCCGTTGGGGGCCTGCAGACGAAAGCCCCTTCGAAAAACGTCGCGTGATGGACCCGCCGACGATCTCCACTTTTAATCGAGAGGCGGTTGCCAATCTCGGTGCGGCCTGGCCGCTTTTTAAAGGTGTCGAGATAAAATCTGCCTGGGCCGGCACGATGGACATCACCCCGGACACCCATCCGGTGATCGGGCCTGTCGCCAGCATTCCGGGGTTGACTTTGGCGACCGGGTTCTCAGGCCACGGCTTCGGTACATCGCCCGCTGCAGGTCAGCTCGCGGCCGAGCTGGTGACCGGAGAGACGCCGATCGTTGATCCGGCTCCCTATCGCTTCGAACGGTTCTGAGCCCGGCGGGGAGGCGGAGACGTTTTTTGGATAGGCCTCGGAAATGCGGCCTTGGAAAGCCTAATGTTCGGCGTCTTCCGACGTCTTGCAGATCGTCGAGCGGATCAAAAAGCGGCGTTCGCGACCATTGTCCAAAGAGAACATGCCGCCCCGTCCCGCGACCACATCAAGGATGAGATCGGTATGCTGCCAGCGCTCGTATTGCGGACCGCTGATATAGAAGGGCATGCCGTCGATCTCGCCGAGTTTCACGTCGTTGTCGCCGATCAGAAACCCGTTCGTCGGGTAGCACATCGGCGAGGAGCCATCGCAACAGCCGCCCGATTGATGAAACAGGACCGGCCCGTGATCGGCAATGATCTCCCGCAGGAGCTTGCGTGCGGCTGGCGTTGCCGAGACTGAGCCCATCGCTTTCACCTTGCGGATTTCAAAGGGCAGGGCGGGAAGGTGGGGCAGCATTGCCGCCCCACCGAGCTAATATGTCAGGCGGCGATCTCGATGACCGCGCGGCCGTCGATCTGACCCTTGTGCATCTTCTCGAAGACGCTGTTGACGTCTTCCAGCTTCACCGGATTGACGATCGACTTGACCTTGCCGTGGCCGGCAAAATCGAGCGCTTCTTGAAGGTCGAGACGGGTTCCGACAATCGAGCCGCGAACCGTGATTCCTGCCAGGACCATGTCGAAGACGGAGATCGGGAAAGAGCCCGGAGGCAGACCGTTCATCGCGATCGTGCCACCGCGGCGGACCATGTTCTCAGCCTGCTCGAAAGCTTTCAAATTGACGGCCGTGACGAGAACGCCGTGCGCGCCCCCGTCCGTCTCTTTCTTGATCTTTGCTGCGGCGTCCTCCTTGGCCGCATTGGTTGTCAGCGTGGCGCCGAGATTTCGTGCGAGATCGAGCTTGTGATCGTCGATATCGACGGCGGCGACGTTGAAGCCCATCGCCTTGGCGTATTGGACGGCAAGGTGGCCGAGGCCTCCGATACCGGAAATGACGACCCAATTGCCCGGCCGGGCATCGGTCATCTTCAGCCCTTTGTAGACGGTCACGCCGGCGCACAGGATCGGAGCGATTTCGGTGAACCCGATATCGTCCGGAAGGTGCCCGACATAATTGGGGTCGGCCACCACGTATTCGGCAAAACCGCCATTCACCGAATATCCGGTGTTCTGCTGCGATTCACACAAGGTCTCCCAGCCGCCCACGCAATGCTCGCAATGCCCGCAGGCCGTGTAGAGCCACGGGATGCCGACGCGGTCGCCTTCCTTGACGCGTGTGACGCCCGCCCCGACACCCGAGACATAACCGACGCCTTCATGGCCCGGAATGAAAGGCGGGTTCGGTTTGACCGGCCAGTCTCCTTCCGCGGCATGAAGGTCGGTGTGGCAGATGCCCGATGCCTGGATCGCCACCTGGATCTGTCCTGGCCCCGGTTCGGGAACCGGCACCTCATCCACACTCAGCGGTTTGCCGAATTCGCGCACGACTGCGGCCTTCATGGTCTTCGCCATTGTCTTCCTCCCTTGGAATTTGTCTTGGAAAAGAAGCCCGGCGGCCCCCAAGTCGCCGGGCGCTCGTCGGTGGCTCGTTCAGAAAAAGCCGAGCTTCTTGGGGTTGTAGCTGACGAGCAGATTCTTCGTCTGCTGGTAGTGGTCGAGCATCATCGAATGGGTCTCGCGGCCGATCCCCGATTGCTTGTAGCCGCCGAAAGCCGCATGGGCCGGATAGGCGTGGTAGCAATTGGTCCAGACGCGTCCGGCCTGGATGTTGCGGCCGAAATGGTAGCAGCGGTTCATGTCGCGGCTCCACACGCCAGAGCCGAGGCCATAGAGCGTGTCGTTGGCGATATGCAGCGCTTCTTCCTCGTCCTTGAAGGTCGTCACCGACACGACGGGGCCGAAGATCTCCTCCTGGAAGATGCGCATCTTGTTGTTGCCGTGAAACACGGTCGGCTGGACGAAGTAGCCGCCTTCAAGCTCGCCGCCGAGATGGTTGCGCTCGCCGCCAACCAGAATTTCGGCGCCTTCCTGTTTGCCGATGTCGATATAGGAGAGGATCTTTTCGAGCTGTTCGCTCGATGCCTGCGCTCCGATCATCGTCTCCGGGGCGAGCGGATTGCCCTGCTTGATGGCCTTCACGCGCTCCAGTGCCCGCTCCATGAAGCGGTCGTAGATGGAGTGCTGGATCAGCGCCCGCGACGGACAGGTGCAGACTTCGCCCTGGTTGAGGGCGAACATCACAAACCCTTCGATGGCCTTGTCGAAGAAATCGTCGTCTTCCGCGCACACGTCGTCGAAGAAGATGTTCGGCGATTTTCCGCCAAGCTCCAGCGTCACCGGAATGAGGTTCTGGCTGGCATATTGCATGATCAGCCGGCCGGTCGTCGTTTCGCCGGTGAAGGCGATCTTTGCAATGCGGTTGGAGGAGGCGAGGGGCTTGCCGGCTTCGAGCCCGAAGCCGTTGACCACGTTCAGCACGCCTTCAGGCAGAAGGTCGCCGATGACGTCCATCAACACCATGATCGAGGCGGGCGTCTGCTCGGCCGGCTTCAACACCACGCAATTGCCCGCGGCGAGCGCCGGAGCGAGCTTCCAGACCGCCATGAGAATCGGGAAATTCCACGGGATGATCTGGCCGACGACACCCAAGGGCTCGTGGAAATGGTAGGCGATCGTTTCGTGATCGATTTCGGAGAGCGTGCCTTCCTGCGCCCGCACACAGCCGGCGAAATAGCGAAAGTGATCGATCGCAAGCGGCAGATCCGCGGCTTTCGTTTCCCGGATCGGTTTGCCATTGTCCCAGGTCTCGGCGGTGGCGAGGAGATCGAGATTCTCCTCCATCCGATCGGCGATGCGATTGAGGATGAAGGCGCGCTGAGCGACGTTGGTCTTGCCCCAGGCGTCTTTCGCCGCATGGGCGGCATCCAGCGCCGCCTCGATATCGGCCGCATCCGAGCGCGCGACCTCGCATAGCGATTTGCCGGTGATCGGCGTGACGTTGTCGAAATACCGTCCCGACTTCGGCGCTACCCATTTGCCGCCGATGTAATTGTCGTAACGCGTGGCGAAAGGCAGCCGCGTTTCGCCGAACGGCCGTTCCAGTTGATCCATTGCTGTTCTCCCTAAGCGGGCGCTCTTGGCGAGAGAAAAGCGTTTCCTCTCGGGCGCCCTGGACAGCAGGATCGATGGCGCCTGGAGGCTTGTCAGCCCCCGTCATGCGGGAGAGAGGCTGTATCTGTCGCAGGAATGCGACAGGGAGCCGCGGGATCTTGTGTCGCCGCCTCCAGCCGTTTTGCGCCGAGTTTGCGATGGAAGGTCGCGCGCGAAATGCCGAGGATGCGCGCCGCCGCGGAGACATTGCCGCCGGTGCGGGCAAGAGCGCGGGCAAGAACAGCACGTTCCGCATCCTCCAAGCTCTCCAAGCCGGGGATGCTCAGGAGATCGGAAGCCGGCACCGGCGCCTTGGCGAGATTGCCTTTGATCCCCAATGCCATGCGCGCGCTGTAGGATGCACCAACGGCGAGGTCGTCGGCATTCACGGCGACGAGCGCCGCCGGATTGTGCTCCAGTCCCGAGACGGCAAGGATCCGCGTATGCGCAAAGGTGCGGCGGAAGGCTTCCGCTTCGATCCGCCGTGCCGCTTCGCGCACGCTGAGCGCAATCAGCCCGGCGAAGGTCTCGGTGAGATCTGTGCGGCAGGAGGAGACGTCGAGAACACCGGCGAGTTCGCCGTTATGGTCATGGATCGGTGCCGCCATGCAGCCGAGCGCTCCGTTGCGGGCAAAGAAGTGCTGGTCGCGGTGCACGGTGACTGGGCGGCGCTCGATGACGCAGGTGCCGATGCCGTTAGTGCCTTCCGTTGCCTCGCTCCACAGCGCACCCGGCCATAATCCCCAATCCTCGAAGGTCGCATCGTCGCCGGCCTCGCCACGACGCTCAACCGGCACGCCGTCGCTGTCGGCAAGGAGCACGCAACACCCTGCCGCGCCGACGGCGCTGAAGAGCTGATCAAGACTGGCTTCGGCAGCACGAATCCATGGCTCCATCCTCTCGCGCACCAGGGCGAATTCGCTCGGTGTCAGCCGATGAGGCGGATGCCTGTTGGCCGGGTCGAGCCCATAGAGACGCGCCGAGCGGCTCCAGGACGCGACCATCGGCGATTGCGCGGCAGCCCCGGCCGCGATCGCAGAGTGAACCACATCGACGTGGGCACAAGTCTCGGACATCCCAAGTTTCCTCCCATGGGGTTTCGATGCGCCTGGGCCAGTTTTTGTATTCGGCTTGTTTAGGCACATCGTCCGATTCTAGGTTCTTGCGTTCTCCTTGTGTATTTAGAGATACGACTAGGGCAATCGCCTGACTGCGCCTGTTATGATTGTTGTGGCGTATCGTATTTTGTAAGACGAGAGTATTCGATGAATGTGGCCGCAAACGCAAGAGAGGGCAAAATGCGTATGGGGAGCGTTCGCTGCCATCCAAGAACGACGTGCCGACTTGTCGCTTCGATCTGCCCCGTCTCGTCTGCGGCCCCGGCACGCTTCTGCCTAGCCTGACGCCGCATAGCAGCATGCCGCGTTTACGCGAGGGCGCGTGTTCCAAGATAGCGCTCCACGGCGGCGATGCCCGAGGCTGAGAGGGTTTCCTCGGTCGGCCCAACGGTGACGAAACGCCCCTTGTCGAGGAAGGCGACCTTGTCGGCGAAGCCCAGGGCATCCTCCGGATGATGTGTCACCATCAGCACCGTCATCGTCCCCGCCTGACGCCGCAGATCGCGCAACAAGGCCAGCATGTCGCGACGCAGCGCGGGACCGAGCGCGGCAAACGGCTCGTCCAGCAGCAGCAGAGGACGCTGGCGCACAAAGGCGCGCGCCAGCGCGACCCGCTGGCGTTCGCCGCCGGACATCTCCCCCGGCTTTCGGTCTTCGAAGCCCACGAGGCCGACAGCCTGCAGCGCCTCTGCCGCGCGCTGCCGCTCGGCCGGGCTCAGCCGCAATCTCGGGGATATCCCGAGCCCCACATTCTGCACGGCGCTCAAGTGGGCAAAGAGATTGTTCTCCTGAAACACGAAACTGAGCGGGCGTTGCGAGGGTGGCACGCCCCTCATGTCGGCGCCGGAGATCGTCACCCGGCCGCGCTCGGGTGTCAGAAAACCGGCGATGATGTCGAGAAGTGTCGATTTGCCGGCACCGCTCGGGCCGATGATCGCCAGCCATTCGCCAGGCGCCACGGTGAGGTCGAAGCGCATCGGCGCGCTGTCATAGGTGTATTCAAGGCCGTCCAAGACGAGAGCGGGCTTGGCGATCATCGGCCTTCCTCCGGGCGAAATCCCCGCTCGGCGAATGCCATCAGCGCGAGGCACAAAGCCCCGAGCAGCAGCGCCAGTCCGGCTGCGTCGGCTGTGCGATAGCTGCCCATGCGCTGCAGCAGCAGATAGGGCAGGGTGACGAAATCCTGACTGCCAAAAAGCGCCATCGCGCCGAGATCGCCGAGGGAGAGGGCGAGCGCAAAGGCAAAGGAGAGAGCCAGGGGCGCTTTCAGCGCGGGCCATTCGACATGGCGCAGCCGCGCCAGCCCGAAGAGGCCGAGGCTCTCGGCAAGGCGATCGTGTCGCTCGGCCGAGGTGGCAAGCGCCGGTGCGAGAATTCGCACGATGAACGGCATCGCCATCACGGCATTGGTGGCGATGACGACGAAGGGCGCCGCCGCGAAAACGTCGGTCACCCGTCTCAGCAGAAGAAACCAGCCGGCGCCGATGACGATCGGCGGCACCACGAGCACGAGGCTGCCCGACAGCTCGAAGAGCCCGCGCCAGGCTGCGTGCCGCCTCGAAGAAGCCGATCTCGCCAATGCCTGTCGTGCCAGGAGGAGAGGCGTGGCGAGCAAGAGAGCGAGTGTCGCTGCCGCCAGCGCCACGACGCCGCTGGTCATCGCGGCCCGCTGGACGTTTGGATCGGCCAGCAATGCGACCAGATCGGAGCGCAGGCCGGCAACGATCGTGGCGATGAACGGAGAGAGGACGAAGGCGATCCCCACGGCCAGAACCGCAAGATCGAGCACCCGAACGAACCCCTGGGCAGGATCGTAGCGCCGCGCCCGCCGCCCGAGTGTGAAGCCGCCGGGCGTTGTCTCGCCAAGCCGCAGCGTGACGGCGAGCGCCAGGGCGGTTAGCCCGATCTGTATCAGTGCCAGGAAAACCGCGAGACCCGGATCAAAATCGTAGCGCAGCGCCTGATAGATCGCGACTTCCAGGGTGGTGGCGCCCGGTCCACCGCCGAGCGTGAGGACCAGCGTGAAGCTGGTGACGCAGAGCATGAAGATGAGGCTCGTGGCGCCGGGCAGCGCGGTGCGGATTGCCGGCCATTCGAGGAGGCGGAAGGTGGTCAGCGGCGTGAGAGAAAGCTGCCCGGCGAGCTTCCAGCTTTCCGCCGGCACGCCGTCGAGTGCGGCGACCATCAGTCGGGCGGCGAGCGGGAGGTTGAAGAAGGTGTGGGCGATCAGGATTCCGGACAGCCCATAGACGTTGAGGCGACCAAAGCCGAGGGTGGCGACCAGATCCGAGACGACGCCGTTGCGGCCCCACACCGCGATGATTGCCAAGGCGCCGACCAGAACCGGCAGGGCTTGCGGCAGCAGAAACAGACGCAAGACGAGCCCGCGGCCAGGAAACCGCGCCCTGTGCAGGGCGACTGCAAGCGGCAGGGCGCCGATCACGGCAAGTAGGGTGGAAAGTGCAGCCTGTTCCAGCGTGAACAGCACCACGCCGCGCAAATAGCGGTCCGATGCCAAGGCAAAAAGGTTCGGCGTCCGATCGGCCTGGGCGAGCAAGGCGAAACCTGCGCCGCCCAAGAACACGGCGAGCGCGGCAACGGCCGCCAACCCCGCCGCGACACGCCAGCGTCGATCGGTCGAACCTGTCATTTGGCGCGCTGAGAGCCTCAGCGGCCGAGCGCCTGCAGCCATTCCTGCGTCCAGGCGCGTCGGCTGTCGGCCACGGTTTGGGGATCGAAGGAAAGGGTCTTGTCCGGGGTCACCAGCTCCTTAAAGGCGTCGGGCAGCGGCGAGGCGGTCGCTGCGGCCGGCAGCATCCAATTGGTGGTCGGCAGCACGTCCTGCGCCGCGGGCGAAATCAGATAAGCGAGGAAGTCGCGGGCGAGATCGGGGTGATCGGAGCTTGCGATACGGCCGGCGACCTCGATCTGGATGTAATGACCCTCATCGAAGGCTGCCGCGCGGTAGCGGTCGCTCTCCTCCTCGATCACATGATAGGCGGGCGAGGTGGTATAGCTCAGAACCATTGGGACCTCGCCGCTCGTCAAGAGCCCATAGGCTTCGCTCCAGCCGGGCGTCACCGTCAGGATACGCTTGGAGAGCTCCCGCCATTTTGCCTCGGCGCTGTCGCCATAGACTTTCTTCATCCACAGAAGCAGCCCGAGACCCGGTGTCGAGCTGCGAGGATCTTCGATGGCGATCTTCTCTTCCGGATTGCCGCTGACCAGCTCCTCCAGGCTTTGCGGAGGCGCACCGATCGCCTGGCTGTCGTAGACGACGGCGAACCAGCCATAATCGTAGGGTATGAACACCGGATCGGAAAAGCCGCCGGGGACGTCGACCGCAGATGTGTCGGCGCCATGCGGTGCGAAAAGCCCGGTCGCCTTGGCCTCAGCGATCAGGTTGGTGTCGAGCCCGACCACCACATCCGCCGATGTCGAAGCACCTTCGAGCTTCAAACGGTTGAGGATCGCAACGCCGTCCTCCAACCCGACCCATTTCACCGTGCAGCCGCAAATCTTCTCAAAACCTGCCTTGATCTGCGGCCCCGGTCCATAATCGGCTACGAAGCTCTCATAGGTGTAGACCGTCAGCGAGGGCTTATCCTCCTCAGCCGCGGCGGGTGCGGCTGCGCCAAAGACAATCGCGGCGACGGCCGAGACTACGAAAATGGAAGGGGATTGCAGCGAGCCCAAGGGCGCCTCCTTGTCGTTTGAAAGCGGGAAGGGGCGCATTCGCGGCAACGAAAGCTCTCCATCCCTCCGCCGGTACGAGCCGGATCAGGTTCAGCGGGTTGGCGGATAAGCCTCTCAGCCCTTTTGGGCACCCCGTGTGAGCATCTTCAGACGTAGTGGATATGCGCCGGCCCGACAAGCATCGCTGCGGCCCGTCCGCGGGCTATTTCACAATGAACTCGAGGGACAAAGCGGATCCGATCATCCAGCCGCTGGATGCGGCGACCGACTGCCTTGGCGTAGCAAGCGGGAGGTGTGCGCCGTCGGTCGATCTCTGCGGACGTGACCGGGAGATGGTTTCCAGTCGCCACGTTAAGAGAGACGCATAACCGCTTGATTTTCCGTTGAAAAAGGCTGGTAGCGGAGGAGGGACTTTGTTCAGTATTGTCAACATACTTTGCAATGCTGAATCAAAGTATTTATTTGTACGCGTCTCTCGTATCCGGTTGTATATGAGATATGTCTGTACGTGTCAACCATGAGTACTTAGTAGGGATGTCTGGTAGACTTACGAAGACCGTCGACGCGCCGGGCCCTGCCGGTGAAGGGGAGGTGTGTCAGACTGCGCCGTTCGTACCAAGCCGCGCCGCCGATGGTCGCCTAGAGCGTTTCACGTTTTGACGGAAACGTAGCCGGCGTTTTGGAGGTAGTTGGTGCACTCTTCTGGCTTGATGGATTGCACGAGGGCACCGATGTGGCGCCATGTGTCTTCGATTGAACGCTTCTGGGCTGCCCGCATCCAATGCTTGATTTTGGCGAAGGCCTGCTCGATCGAATTGAGGTCTGGCGAGTAGGGCGGCAGGAAGCGCAAACTGGCGCCAGCGGCTTTGATGATCGTCTGGCGCACGGCAACGGATTTGTGGCTGCCCAGATTGTCCATGACGACGATGTCGCCAGGCCGGAGGGTGGAAAGGAGCACCTGCTCGACATAGGCACCGAACGAGGTGCCGTTGATCGGCCCGGCGAAGACGCATGGTACGGTGAGCCCGTCGCAGCGCAAGGCGCCGATGAAGGTCAGCGTGCGCCAGTGCCCGTGCGGAGCAAAGCCGCGCACACGTTGGCCTCTCGGACCCCAGCCTTAGAGGGGTGCCATGTTCGTCTTGATCCCGTTCGCCGGGTGATCGATCCACTGGATCGATCACTTTTCCGTCTCACCGTCGATGAAAACCAGGCGCGCAGGATCGAGACGATGTTGCCCGGCCCGCCATCGTCGCCATCGGCGGGCGACGTGGGCCCGGCCCTGCTCAACGGCGAGCAGCGTTTTTTTGAAGCGCAGCCCCTCGCGCCGCAGGAACAGCCACACCGCATTGTGCGAGACACGAACGCCGCGACCGGCCAGCTCGTTCTTCAGGCCATGCAACGTCAGATGCGGGCTCTCCGCCAGCCGCTCCACGATGAAGCTCCGATACGGCTCCAAGACACGTTTGCGATGCCCGCCAAGCTCGTCGGGCTCCAGAGAGCCCGTAGCTTGGTAGCGCTGCGACCACTTCACGACCATGAGACGGAGACACCAAAGCGCTCAGCAACCGAGCGACACGTCTGGCCAGCCAAAACAGCGCCCACGACACGTTCACTAAGATCCTTGGAAAAAGGTCAGGTCATGCGATGCTGGCCTCCGCCTGACCTGCATCTTGAATCATAAACTGCCCCGAACGGGAATCCCTCAAGATTCCTTCAAACGCTGAAACGCTCTAAGCGACGGACGTCTGGCAGACGGCGAAATCCACAGCCACGTCCCCGTCTACGCTCAGCCGCATATCCACCGGATCTGAGCACTGCGGGAGCTCGTCCCGGGCCGCAATCGCCGGGGCTTGAGCTGTTTCTGTGCAGCCCCTCATCGTGCTTTTAAGGTTGGTCAGTCTCTTTGCTTTGTGAAAATGAAACGCAGCGCACGGGCGAGGCTCGCTGCCAGGACGCTTGCATGGTCCTCGTCGGGATAAGTCTCGAAGAGGGCTGGAAAGATCGCGGCCGAGTTCGTTAGGCGATCGCCGAGTTCGCGAAAATTGCTCACCATGCGGCGCTCGTGACGGATCGAGGTATAACGCGGCGATGCGAGAGCAGTGCGCTGCCACGGGGCGAGTTCCTCTTCCCATTCTCCAATCGCGGCGTAAAGGGAGCCGGCCGCCCCGATCGCGGGAAGTGCCGCCATCAGATGTGCGCGGTTCCACCAGATCGATGGGCTGATGGCGATGGAGCCGAAATAGCGCCTGGGTTCGTGGGTCAATCTGTCGAGCACGAAGAAGCCGGCAAGAGAATGCCCGAAAAGCACCGATTTCACCGGATCGATCGGAACGACGCTGGCGACATAGGACGCGACGGTCGTTTGAAGAAATTGTGCAAAGACAGACGCCCCACCAAATCTCGCTTCGTGCGGACGTAGGAACGGATCATGGGCTGGAGGGCCTTCGGTGAGATCGAAGTAGCGGTAGAGATCACGCTCCTGCTCGGGAAAGCCGATCCCAGCCACGACAAGAGGAGGAACGCCAGTGGCTGCGGGCCTGCGCGAAAGTCGCCGAATCGTCTCTGCAACGAGCAAGAAATCTGTATCGGCATCAAGGAGAAAGAGGGTCGGATAGCCCGTCACGGGTGATGGCGCGTCCGGGCGATAGAGGAAGATATTGTAGGCTTGGCCTTCGTTGGAGACGAGGCGGCAACGGCTGCAACCGTCTGCCCGAACCGGGGTGGCGGAAACCTGCGGCGGATCCCAGGCGTGTTGTTCTCGTTTCATGACGTCAGCGTCGCGCCGCCGTCGACATAGAGATTGGCAAGCGCGATATGACCTGCCTCTTCGGAAAGAAGGAACAGGACAGCGTGGGCGATGTCCTCAGGCGTTGCAAGCTTCTGCAAAGGGATGCCTGTCCGATAGGTATCGAGTGCGCCGGCGATGACTTTCTCCTCGCTGTTGCCTCCGACCCAAAGGCTTGTTTGCATGGGGGTTCGCGTAGAGCCCGGTGCGATGACGTTGCAGCGGATGCCGAAGGGAGCGAGTTCCAGCCCGAGGCACCGCGTGAACATGGTCGCCGCTGCTTTCGATGCGGCATACGCCGCCATGTTCTGGCGTGGTATGCCAGCGGCGTTGGAGCTTACGGTCACGATCGTGCCAGACCTTTGCGGTTTCATGATCCGTGCGAGTGCGCGGCCGAGGTGGAAGACGCCGGACGTGTTGACAGCAAAGATGCGCGCCCATTCCTGGTCATTCGTTTCGGCGACCGGCGCGAAGCCCAGAACACCCGCAACGCTCACGCCGAAATCGATCCCGTCATGGGTCTCGGCGACCTCGTTCACCAGAGCGTCGACGGCATCGCTCCGCGTGACATCGAGCTGCCGCGCACAAAGGCCTTCGGGCGCGTTTCCAACAAGTGGGGCGATGTCTATATCGGTGGCGATGACATGTGCGCCGCTCGCAATCAGAAGACGGGTGACCGCAAGGCCAATCCCTCCAGCAGCACCGGTGACAATGGCGGTCCGCCCGGCTATCCCGCTCAGGTTCATGGTCGGTTTTCCTTTGCCGGCACGAAGATATCGAGCCATTGGCTCATGACGGGCACGATCTCGGTGAGCGCCTCTGTTCCCGTCATGTGCGCATGGATAGCCGCTACGTCATGGACGGTGACGTTCAGGGCGTAGGGCCGCCATGTTTGGGGATCTAGCGAGCGCTGGCCCGGCGTTTGCGTGGCGCGGAAATGCAGGATCTGTCCGCGGAAGAGCTCGTGGCGGTGTTCACGCACCAAGCGGTTATTGAGACCGACCACCCGCACCATGCCGTCGAGGGCCTCGGCGGGAAGCTGCCCGAGCGGGCTACCGCTTTCCGTGAGAAAGGCCGTCACCGCCTCGCGCGTCAGCGGCAGATCGGGAAGCGCATCCGGGTCATGGCCCCCGATGGCGAGAAGCGCCTTCAGCTCCGCACCCGGCCCGGGGTCGGGTTCGTCGCGCCAGCAATCGGCGGGATAGGAATCGAGCATGACGACGAAATCGACAGACATGCCTATTGCCTGGAGGCGAACCGCCACCGTTTGCGCGAGGATGCCTCCGACCGACCAGCCGCCGAGTGCGACCGGACACCCGCCCGTCAGAAAAGCGATGTGTTCGGCGTAACGCTGCGCCATAGCCTCGAGCGAACGCGGTGCGGGCATGTCGGGGGAGAGGGCCTCCGCCTGGAGCCCCCAGACCTGATGGCACGGTGCAAGTGCGCGGGCGAGGCTGCCATAACACCATGAGATTCCGCCGGCCGGGTGGATGAGAAAGACGAACGGACAGTCTTCCGCTGCGTCGGACAGCTTCAAAAGCGGCTGGAGGCCGCCATGATCCTCGTCGCCTGCGTCGAGAGTGGCGGCAAGACGTGCCACTGTTGGATGCTCGAAGAGTGTTCCGAGACCGGGGTCGCGGCCAGCTATCTCACGTAGATGCAGCATGAGCTCGACCGCGAGGAGCGAATGGCCGCCGAGATCGAAGAAATTGTCATGTGCAGATACTTCACTCTCAAGGCTGAGAACACGCCTGAAAAGCATGGCAACAAGCCGTTCCGTTTCCGTCTCTGGCGGGCGCCCGCGCCCGCCTTTACGTGGCGGGGCCGGGAGCGCCTTGCGATCGAGCTTGCCGGCCGTGGAAAGAGGCAACTCCTTCACGATGAGGATCGCAGAAGGCAGCATATAATCGGGCACCTGCTCCCGAAGAAAATCGGACAGCTGCTCAGGCCCTACCGCGTCGCGAAGGGTGGCATAAGCGATGATGCGCGGATCGTTCGGCTCGTCCTCCCTCAGAACGGCGACAGAGTGCAGAACGGCCGGATGGGCAGTAAGAGCCGTCTCGATCTCACCGAGCTCGATGCGCAGGCCGCGCAGCTTCACCTGATGGTCGCTGCGACCGAGATAGACGATTGCTCCGTCTTCGCGAAGTCGCGCCAAGTCGCCCGTCACATACATGCGCTCACCCGGATGGAATGGATCAGGAATGAAGCGTTTGTTCGTCAAATCCGGTCGGCCGAGATATTCCCGGGCAAGCTGGCGTCCGGCAATGTGGAGATGCCCTTCAACGCCCGGCGGCACCGGGCGAAGATGGCGGTCGAGTACATAGAGGCGCGTGTTCCAGACGGGCCTGCCTATGGGGACCGGGGCGGAGCTGTCGTTTGCGACTGCCGGCCAATAACTGACGTCGACGGCGGCTTCTGTCGGTCCGTAAAGGTTGTGGAGTTCCGCAACGATGTGCTGGTGAAAGCAGTCGCGGAGATCGGCGGTGAGTTCCTCACCGCTGACGAAGACGCGGCGCAGTTTGAGGCCGGAAGATTTCGGTTCGGCAAGGAACGACATGAGCATCGACGGCACAAAGTGCATGGTGGTCACACCGTTGGATCGCACGAGGTCGATAAGTGCGACTGGATCCTTGTGGGTTTCCGGCGGAGCAACGGCCAACGTCCCTCCGTTGAGGATGGACAGGAAGAATTCCCAGACTGAGACATCGAAGGTCATGGGTGTCTTCTGGAGAACGACGTCGTCTGCTGCCATGCCGTAAGCGTTGGCCATCCATTCGAGACGGTTGATGATCGCGCCGTGCTCTACGGCGACGCCCTTCGGTTCTCCGGTCGAACCGGAGGTGTAAATGACATACGCCAGGTCCCCCGGCGCGACTTCGGGCAGAGAGCGACCGGTCCGCCGTCTGGGCCAGGAGGAGGGCGGCATGGTCGTCACAGACCCGAGATCGCTTCTTCCGTCTGTAAGGAGGGCGACAGGGCAGGCCGAAGCCATGATCCTCTCAAGCCGCGCGCGGGGCTGTGTGGCATCGAGCGGCAGATAGGCGGCGCCCGCGCGCAGGATCGCGAAAAGAGCGATGACGAGCTCGATTGACCGTGGCAAGGCGACCGCGACGAGGCGATCGCGTCCGGCCCCGGCGTCGATCAGCCGTTCTGCCAGGGCTCCGCTCCTCTCGTCCAGTTCCCGATAGGTGAGGGAGGTCGCGCCGAAGCGTAGCGCCTCCTTGTCGGCAAAGCGGGTAAAAGCCGTCTCGATCGCTCCCGTCAGTGTTCCGGTCGCGACCGGGTGAGCGGTATCGTTGAGAGTCGAGACGAGCCATTCGTGCTCCGACGGCAGGACAGTCGCCACCCCCTTCAATCTCTGGCCAAGGCGCGACGCGCGGAGGCCCTCGCGGATGAAGTTGGCAAGGCGTGCCGCGTGCGTCTCGCATTCGCCGGGTCCCCAAAGGTTAGGGTTCGTGTCGATCTGGAGTGCGAGACGGTTTCTCGGATCGCCGCGGAACGAAATGGTGATGTCGTCCACCGGTCCTGTTCCAAGTGGGGTGAGCGCAGTCTTTACTCCCTGGAGCCGCGGGTTGGCGTCGAAGGGCAGAATGTTGACGAGTGGACCGTAGAGCCGATGCTGTGCTCCTGAGAGGCCGAGATCGCGCCGGATCCATTCCTGGCGGTAGCGGCCGTGCCGGCGTGCCTGCACCATGCGAATGGTTGCGTCCTGCAGCCATTCGACGAGAGAGACGTCCTCTTGGACCGGCAGGCGGAGAGGCAGGATATTCATGAGCATTGTCGGTACTCGAGCGGCTCGTGAACCGAAGCGACCCATAAAGGCGAGACCGAGAAGGGCTTCGTCGCTGGTCGTATGACGCGCGTAATACGCGCCCGAAAATGCCGTCAGAACGTCCGGCCAGGGGAGGCGATGTGCCTGCTCGAGCGCTATGAGATCTGCGCAGACAGTCTCGTCCAGAAGGATTTCGGCGTGGTCGTAGCGTCTCGCCGTCCGGGCTGCGCCGGATTTCATCCCCGTGACGCTGTCCAGCTCCGCAAGCGTTTCTTTCCAGAAGCTGCTGTCGGTGTCCCGCTGGGTCGAGCCGCGATAAGCGCGCTCCGTATCGAGCGCGCGAGCCAGAGAGGAGAGCGGCCGCCCGTCGGGAATGCCAGAGATGGCGCTGTTGTAAAGCTCAGCGACGCGCGCTGTCGCAAGCTGGGTTGCAAAGCCATCAGTGACGATGTGGTGCAAGCGCTGGTACCAAAGAAAGCTCTCGGTGCCGAGCTTGTACAGACGTTGGCACACCGGCGCATCATGCGCGAGATCGAGCGGGCGATCCATGTCTGCGGCGATGCCGGTATGCGCGGCGCGGCGCGGCTCAGGATCGTTCGAACAATCGATGATCTCGAGATGGAGACCGTTCCCTTTCAGGGCTTGGTGCTCGTGGTCGAGAACGCGCACTCTGAGTGCATCTGCTTCTTCGCCGAGGCCGGTGATGGCTCGAGCGAAGGCGGCTACGTCCAATGGCCCGTCTATCTCCACGATCTGGCCGGTATTGAAGATCGGGTTTTCGGGATCGAGCGCTTGAGCGAACCAGAGCGCGCTGGCGGCCTCCGTCAAAGGCACGATCTGGGAGGAGCCGCCGATCTCCTCTGGGTCCGCGGAACGGGCGATCGACCGATTCATGCGGCGGCCTCCCTTTGCCGATGAAGATGGCGTTCGGAGACCGCCCACCATCCCGAAAGCGTCACCTCTTCGGCGAGCTCGGAAAAATCGAGCGTTACGCCACGTTCCTGCCAGAGGAGGACGAGGTTCAGAGCGCGCATCGAGTCGAGCCCGAGATCCATGAGGTTGTCGTCGTCGCCCACTTCCTCGGGCTGCGTGTGAATCGCGGCCGCGATGTCGGCGCGCATCATCTCTCGCGTGAAAAAGACGCTCATGCTGCGATCCTTTGCGTGAGTGTGCCTTCGAGGCCCTCCACGGTTGCGAGCATCCCGCAGGTGCTGGCGATATAGTCGAGTGCCTGCATGTGATGGGGGCGGGAGAAATCGGCGAGGCCGTCGGCCACGAAGAACGGCTGGATGTCGCGCTGGAAGGCCTCGGCGGCTGTCAGCATGCAACCGATATGGGCATAGACGCCGCAGATGATGAGTTGGTCACGGCCGCGGGCCCTCATCAAAGCTTCCAGCGTCGAGCGCTGGAAGGCGCTGTAGCGATGCTTGTGAAGCACAATTTCGCTCGGACCCGGGGCGATTGCATCGTGAATTGCTTCGTGTTCGGCGCTCCGATCCATCCCAGGCCCCCAGAGGTCCGCCTGCAGACCGCGGTCGCGGCGATCCTGGCCTCCCTGTTGGGCCGTATAGAATACGGGAAGGCCGGCATGACGGCAGATGCTACGAAGACGCGCGATATTGTCTATGAGCGGTTTGAACGGCGCCGCGCGATGGTCGAAGGGACGTAAAAAATACGCCTGCATGTCATGGATGAGAAGGGCGGCGCGCGCCGCTTCGACTTTCCAGCCAAGCCTGGAGCCAGGCAGCTCGTCTCGTCCAGGCAGCTCGTAGGATGCGATCGTCGGCAGTCCCATCGTCATCATTCCCCTTGCGATGTTTGCAGGTACTGATCGCGGAGCCGTCGTCTCAGCTCCGCGCGGCTCACCTTGCCGACCGCCGTGGTGCTGAAATCTTCCAACAGCACGATCTGATCCGGCACCTTGAAATCGGCGAGGCCTCGCTGGCGCACGAAGGCCTTGAGCTCGATCACGCGCGGCGGTTCTCCTTCGGGAATGATGAAGGCACAGCTGCGCTCGCCGAGATGCGGATCGGGCAGGGAGACGACGGCGGCGTCGAAGACGTGCGGATGGGCGAGGAGATGGTCCTCGATCTCCTCGGCGGAGACCTTTTCACCAGACCGGTTGATGTGGTCGACGGCGCGGCCTTCGACGACGAGGTAGCCATCGGCGGTTTGCCGGACGATGTCTCCGGTGCGATAGAAACCATCCGCTGTGAAGGAGATCGGATTCGCTTCCGGTTCATTGTGGTAACCGCGGATCGTATAAGGTCCTCGCGTCAGAAGGTGGCCCGAGCTGCCTTCCGGTACGGGCTCGCCCGACTCGTTCACGATGCGGATTTCGTCGTCGGGGGAGATTGGTCGCCCCTGCGTTGCCACCACCAGCTCTTCCGGATCGTCGAGGCGCGTGTAGTTGACGAGCCCCTCAGCCATGCCGAAAACCTGTTGCAGCTTGCAGCCGAGCGCCGGTCCGAGCCGACGTGCCGCCTCTGGTGTCAGCTTGGCACCGCCGACCTGAACGACTTCGAGGCTCGAGAGATCGCGCTCACTCGATCTGGCTGCACGCATCCAGGCGAGTGCGAGCGGCGGCACAAGGCCAGTGATGGTGACACGCTCTTCTTCAATGAGTTGAAATGCCGTTTCCGGTGCGGGCGAGGAGGCCATCACCACGAGGCTTCCGGCATAGAGTGCGCCGAACGTGCCTGGCGAGCTCATGGGGAAGTTGTGGGCCGCCGGAAGGGCGCAGAGATAGACGCTTTCCGGTGTGAGACCGCAGATCTCGGCGCTGGCGCGAAAACTATAGATATAATCGTCGTGAGTTCGTGGAATGAGTTTCGACAAGCCCGTGCTTCCTCCTGAGATTTGGAGGAAAGCAACGTCGGATGGGCTCGCGGTATGGGTCGGATGCTCCGGCCCCGGCGTCTCGTCGAGAGAGAAGAATTCCTGACTATCGCCCAGGATCATGATCCGGCGAAGCTGCGTGGCGGCGGCAACGTTGCGGGCAAGTTCCCGGTAGTCGAACTTCCCGAAACGGTCGATCGTAAGGTATCCCGCGGCCTCCGACCTCCGCACGAAATGTGCGATCTCTGCTTCGCGGTGCGCCGGCAGAGCGAAGACGGGGACGATGCCGGCGCGGAAGAGACCGAACACAATCGATAGGAAAGAGGGGACGTTGGGAAGCTGCACGACGATGCGCTCACCCGGCCGGAAGCCGAGCGCGTGTACGCTCGCTGCGATGGCTTGGGTGCGTGCAAAAAGCTCAGCGTAGGTCCAGCGTATTTTGACGCCGTCGCGGCTGCCGACGACAGCTGGGCAATCGGGGTGGAGGTTCGCTTTCTCGGTGAGAAGGTCTGACATTGTCTCGCCGCGCCAGTAGCCCTTGCGGCGATAGCGGTCTGCCAGTTCTTCTGGCCAGACCTGACGGAGAGGCAGCATCAACCGATCCTCCGCTCCACGTCTTCGCCCTCAAGGCCGAAGGCGTGGAGCATGGCGGAAAACTTCGCAGCAGTTTCGGCAATCTCCCCTTCGGCGGTTGAGCCCGGAACGATGCCTGCACCTGCGTAGAGGCGGGCCTCCTCTCCCCGGATCTCAGCGCAGCGGATGGAAACGAACCAGCGACCGTCCCCAGAGGAGTCGCACCAGCCGACCGCGCCAGCGTAGAAGTCACGGTCGTAGGGCTCGAGAGCGCCGATCGCGGCATGGGCCGCTTGTCGCGGCAGACCGCAGACGGCTGGCGTCGGATGAAGCAGTGCGGCAAGCTCGGCGCAGCTTGTCGCCGGGTCGCGCAGACGGCCAACGAGGCGCGTGCCGAGATGCCAGAGACTTGCCGTGGCGCGTAAGGTTGTGCCGCCCGGTGCCGATAGCTCGCTGCAATAGGGCGACAGCACGTCCATGATAGCTTGCACGACGAGGGAGTGCTCGTGTTGATCCTTGGCGGAGGAGAGAAGATGTTCACCGGCCGCGCGGTCTTCTGCAGGATCTTGTGACCTGGGCGCAGAGCCTGCGAGCGGATGCGAGACGATGCGGTGTCCACGTTTGTCGAGCAGAAGTTCCGGCGTTGCGCCGATTAGAATGCGCTTGCCGTCTTTGTCGGGAAGAGCCGTTATGAAGACGGAGGCACTCGCATCGCTTGCCAGCCGGCGCAGCAATTCGCCGGCCGAGAAGGAGCGGCCAGCGCGGACCTTGAGGCAACGGGACAGGACAAGCTTGTGAAGGCCCGACGATGTATCGTCCAGTGCCCGGATGGCGGCATTCACGGCCTCGCCAAAAGCATCTGCCGTCGGTTCCGGAGTGACGGAGATGACGGGAACGCGCATGAGGGGCGCGGAGGCCGTGGCTAGGCCTGGAATGCCTCCAACCTCATGATCTCCCTGGACACGCAGCATGCGAGCCGGCTGGACGAGATGGGCCGAATGAGCCGGATCGAAAGGAATTGCGCCGACGAGGATGCCCGGCCTGTCCCCGTGCTCGGCGAAATGGCGATCCACGCGCGCTGAAAAGCCATCGAGGGGGCCGGCGGCCAGCTGGTGTTTGGTGCCGTAGGCGAGCATGGTCTCATCCGCCATCTTGAGGATGAAGCTCGGCTGTTTTTCCGCCGCGGACTCGCTCGCCGGAACGATGTTCGCCAAAGCCGCAATCATGTCCATCAAGATCTCCTCTTCAATGACGCTCGCTCGTCCCGCCGCGGGCGCGACACGCGCAAAGCTTCGGTATTCTCAGTCTGTCCAGTAGTGGCCCTCGAGCTTGATCGCGCTCATCCGGTTGAGGGCGTCCCGGCTGGCTTCCACGTCGAGATCGGAAAAAATCTCCGGATGGATCCAGCGTGCCATCAGCTCGAGCGCGAGGATGTCGAGAACAGGGTCGAACAGCTGCTTGGCCATGCCGTGGACGCGACCGTTGCGCACGGCAGGAAGCTCGGAGAAGCCGGGTCGTGCGAGGAGGCGCCGCATCGCATCCTCCGTCCTGTCCTCGGAGATGCCGCTGCCGATGACGAGACCGCCGCGGCTCGCCATGTAGGCGCCCCCCGTGGCGATATAGACATCGGGCTCGGAGACGACGACATGCTCAAGCAATATCTGGCCGAAGGGCCGCTCGCCCAGCACGTCTCCGATGTTTTTTGCGTGGAGGAGCGTGATGAAGCGGCCAAGATTGCCTTCGCCGGGGGAATTGCAGCAAGGCTCCTGATATGAGGCGTGGGTCTCAATGTAGACCTTTGGCTTGCTGAGGCCGTCGCTTTCGGCAATTCGGTCGCGGATCATATCCAGGTGCCGGGTGCGGAAGGCGGTGACGGAATTGGCCGCCGGCTCGCGACCGATGGCCTGTCCGATGATCTTGAGGCTTCGATCCGTGTTGCCGAGGGGATCAGTCAGGAAATCGACGAAGGCCACCGGAATGCCTGCTGCATGAAGCTGATCGATCTGGCGCTGCGAGGCTCTTGAGAAAACCGAGAGGAGAACAAGGTCGGGTTCGGCTGCGATCATTGGCTCGACGGCCATGTCCTCGTTGTTGCCACTGACCTTGGGAAGCTTCGCGATGCTCGGAAAACGTGCCCTGAGCTGTGCGTATTGCGCCTGTCCGAGACGGTTCACGTCGTGCGGCCAGCCGGCGAGCAGTTCGACTGGATCAGATGTCAGAAAAGAGAGGGCGATAATCATGCGTGCATCGTCGACGACGACATGGCGCGCTGGCCTTTCCAGCGTGACCTCGCGTCCCTTGATGTCGGTGAAGACGATCTCGGCATGCGCGGGAGTCTGGAGGGCCGTAATGACAAGTAGAGCCAAGCCAAAGGCTCGAAAGAGTAATGGACGGCCTTTCATGTACGCCGCCTGACGAAAGTGGTGCCGTCGCCGAACGGGATGAGCGACATGTCGACCCGGGCGTCGTCACGGATCTTCAGGTTGAGGCAGCGGAGTGCCAGAGTGTCGGTGGCGTTGTCCTCCGGATCGGCGACGGAGCGCCCCCAGAACATGTTGTCGAAGACGATGAGTCCACCCGGCCGCACGAGACGCAGACAGAGCTCATAGTAGGTGTCGTAATTCGCCTTATCGGCATCGATAGTGGCGAAATCGAAGGAGGCCTCGCCGCCTTCCGCGAGAAGGAGCCTGAGGGTCTCCGTCGCATCCCCAAGCTTCAAGGTGATGCGTTGGGCGAGTCCGGCCTCTTCCCAATATCGACGGGCTATGGCAGTCCACGCTGGGCTGTTGTCGCAAGCGACGAGCTCGCCGTCTTCGGGCAGGACGGCCGCCACGCTGAGCGCGCTGTAGCCGGTAAAGGTTCCGACCTCCAGGACGCGCCTTGCGCTGATCGTCCTGGCAAGCAGTGCTAGAAGCTGGCCGGCCGCTGGGGTGGTTGCCATATGGCCGTTTGGCAGGGCGAGTGTTTCTGCGCGAAGCCGCTTCTGGATCTCGGTCTGACGCGTGCCGACCTCGACGACATAGGCGCGGATCTGATCCTGAGTGATATGCTGCATCGGGGTCTCTGTTGGCTGAAAAGAGGAAGGAGCGGATAAGCCCAACCCTCCATCCGAAAGTTCACCAGGTGTATTTGAGCCGCGCATAGGCCGTGCGCCGGGTCCCGTAGAAACAGGAGATGGAGCTGCTGCACGAGGAGACGTATTCCTCGTCGAGAAGGTTCGTGACGCTGAGGCTGAGCGACACGTCGTAAGGCGTGCGGGCGGACAAATCGTAGTCGGCCGCGACATCGACCAGCGTCACCGGGTCGACGGTGAAGCTGTTGTCGTCGGCACCGTAGGTCTCGCCCTGGTAGCGGACACCGGCCCCGAGACCGACTCCTTCCAGAGCGCCCTTCTGGAAGGTGTAATGTGCCCAGGCGGACGCAGCGTGTTCGGGGACGAGGGCAGGGGTGTTGCCGACGTCGGCCGCGACGGCACTCTCGGTGATCTCCGCGTCGATATATGTGTAGGCGCCGGTCAGATCCCAGCCGTTGTCGAGGCTGAGCTTGGCCTCCAATTCCACGCCTTTGGAATGCACTTCGCCGGTCTGCAGATAGTAGCCCGGATTGGCCCGATCGCTGGAGACGGCGTTCTCCTGGCGCAGATCGTAGACGGATGCCATGAGGAAGCTGTCAAAGCCTTCCGGCTGGTACTTGATGCCGACCTCGTACTGTTCGCCTTCGACAGGATCCAAGACCGTCACATTGCCACCGTTGATGCCAAGCCCTGACGGCGGTTCAAAGGATGTCGAGTAGCTTGCGAAGGGCGCAAGCCCGTTGTCGAAGAGGTAGGTCGCGCCGAGGCGTCCGGTGAAGGCCGTGTTCTGCTGATAGCTTGAGGAAACACTGCCGTTTGCGATGGTCACCGTGTCGGTGTCGATCGAATAATCGTCGTAACGACCGCCGAGGGCGATGTTCAGGCGTCCGATCTCGATCAGATCCTGCAGGTAATATCCGAGCTGCTCGGTTTCCTGGTCGGTGTCGGTGGTATAGGCCGGGATCGCGATGTCGATCCCGTATTCCGGGCTGAGGTAGTCGATCGTAGGTGCCGCGCCCGTACCCATCAGCCGACTCGCGCTGACATACTGGTAATCGACGCCGCCGAGCAGGCTGTTCTGGAAGGGGCCGACGGCAAATTCAGCTGCAAGCTGGTTGTCGATGGCGAAGGTGTCGACCTCTTCGTCCAGATGTGCGGCGAGCCGGGTGATCGTGGTGTCGGCGATGCTGCGCCCGGTCATGCCGAGATGCTCGCTGTCGATATGCGTATAGCGGAGGTTCTGGCGAAAGGTGAACACCTCGCCGAGCTCCTGGCTGAACTCGTACCCGGCGCGTGCGACCGTGCGCTCGTAGGTATCGAAATTCGGATCCCCGACGTTGAAATCGTCCGGAATGTCAGGGTAGCCGTTGTTGGGCACAGCCGTACCAAGGGACGGCAGGTAGCTCGGATAGGCGCTCTTCGGATCCTGCGTGTAATTGAAGAGGAGCGTCAGATCCGTGCCGGGCGTCGGGCGGAAGGTCAGAGACGGCGAGACGGAGATGCGCTCTGATTCCACGTCGTCCCAACGGGTCTCGTTGTAGCGGCCGGAAGCGACGAAGCGATAGAGCAGGGTGCCGTCGTCGGTGATCGGCCCGCCGAGATCGATCCCGGCCTTGCCGTACCAGTCTGAACCCGCCGTCAGCGTCACCTCGTGGATCGGCTCCTCCGTCGGCTTCTTCGAGACGAGATTGACGAAGCCGCCGGGAGACATCTGTCCGTACAGCACCGAAGCAGGCCCCTTGAGCACTTCGATCCGTTCAAGATCGTAGACATCAACGGTCGGCTGCGAGAACGAAATGCCGCGCAGGAGACGAAGCCCGTCGAGATACTGGACGAAGTTCTGGTAGGCGCCGAAGCCGCGCACCGGCACGATGTCGTAACGGTCGTTGGGGCGCAGATCCGCCTGCACGCCCGCCGTGTAGCGCAGCGCCTCGTTGATGGTTTGCGCACCCTTCTGCTCGAATTCCTCGCGATTGACGACGGAGATCGCCTGCGGCGTCTCGATCAGGAGCTTGTCCGTCTTCGTCGCCGTTTCGGCCCGCATCGGAACGAAGCCCTTATCCGTCTCGACCGTTCCGCCCTCGACGACAATCTCTTGCAGCGGGATCGCGTCCTGCGCCAGCGCAGCATCGGCCGCCATCAGGCCGAGCGTGCCCGCCGACGCCATCAGAAAATGTCGAAATCCTGCCCCAGGAACCATTCCATACTCCAACAATCTACCGCCTCCCCATGGCGGGATCCCCCTGATGATCGACTAAAATATGATTGTGACGATCATGATTTCTTATATAACCGGGGAGGTTTCCCGCAGCTACGCGCGAGCCTTTTGCGGGAGCACCAAAATCCTTTGCCTCAGCGCAAAGAGTGTGGCGGAAGATCCGGAGCGGAATGCGTGGATGGCCTGACAGCGCAGGAATTCGATCGTTTCGCGCGGGACGGAAGGCGGGCTTTTCGTCTCCACACGCCGAATGTGCGGGGCAGCGACGTGGTGGTGCGCGGCGAGTTCATGAACATGGAGCTGCGGCGGGGCCTGCATGTGCATCATTCCGATGTCGTCAATCTGCGCGACCTCGACACGGAAGTGGAGCTGCCGGCGCATTTCAGCATCAAGCTCCTCCTGCGAGGCTCCACCTTCGCGGCCGTGGGGCGCCACGTCCTGCCGATGCCGGAGGGAGATGGGGGTACGCAGCCGGTCGCGATCGCGCTCGCGCAGACGGAGCCTGCGACGTTCCGCCGACAGGGGCGACAGGGGCAGCGGCTGCACCGTCTCAATATCGCAATTACGCCGGAATGGTTTGAATCAAGCGATTTCTTTGCGCATTGCAACGCCCGCGAGGTTGCGCATTTCTGCAACCGCCATCTGGCGCTCGCCGCCTGGACCCCCGGCCGTTCGATCCTTTCGCGCGCGGAGGAGATCGCAGACTCCAAGGGGCTGCAGCCTTGGCTGCGCCGGCTGCATATCGAAAGTTCGGTGCTCGGCATCATCGCGGCGACCTTCGATTTTCTGACTGGGAGAAGCGGCGAGGACGAGGCGGCTTCCTTAAGCCGGACGGAACGCCTGCGTCTGGCGCGGGCGGAGGAGATCCTGCGCGGCAGTGTCGGCTCCCTGCCTAGCGTCGATGTCCTGGCGCGGGCGGCCGGCGTCAGCGAGAACACGCTTCAGCGCCTCTTCCACACGGCTTATGGGACGACCGTCTTCAACTATGTGCGCACGATGCGGCTCGACAAAGCGCGCCGCATTCTGGAAGAGGACGGCATCAGCATCGACGAGGCGGCCTATCTCGCCGGCTATACGAGTGCTGCGAACTTTTCCACGGCCTTTAAGAGGCAGTACGGGATGTCACCCGGCTGTTGCCGATGCCGCCTGGGACGCAGCGTTGTGGTGCGGCGCCGATGACGGCGACAAGCGAGGCTCGGGCGGCTGATGTGTCCTCGGCGTCGGAGGGAATGATGCAGCGCCACTATCGCGCACTCGTCGCCCGTCGCCTGATGGTGCTCTTCGGCCTGTCGGCGGTGCTCCTTGTCTGTCTTGTCTGCGACATCGCGCTTGGTCCGGCGAGCTATTCCTTCGGCGAGGTCGTCTCCGCACTCGTTCGCCCGGATGCCGTCTCCGCCCAGCTCAAGGTCATCGTCTGGGACATCCGCCTGCCGGTCGCCATGATGGCGGTGGTCGCGGGGGCGGCGCTCTCCGTTGCCGGGGCGCAGATGCAGACGATCCTCGCCAATCCGCTCGCGAGCCCCTTCACGCTCGGCATCTCCGCCGCGGCGGGCTTCGGCGCCTCGCTGGCGCTCGTCGTCGGCGTGGCGCTTGTTCCAGTGGCTGGCGATTGGATGGTCCCGGGCAATGCCTTCGTCATGGCGATCCTGGCAGCACTCTTCATCCACTTTGCCTCGACCATGCGGGGGGTGACGGTTGAGACGATGATCCTTCTCGGCATCGCTCTTGTCTTCACCTTCAACGCACTGATGGCGCTTCTGCAATATACCGCCAGCGAGCAAGCCCTTGCCGCCGTCGTTTTCTGGACGATGGGCAGCCTGACGAAATCCACCTGGTCGAGCGTCGGCATCACGGCCGCGGTCCTGGTCGTGACGCTACCTCTCTTTATGCGTCATTCCTGGGCACTCACCGCGTTGCGGCTGGGCGACGACAAGGCGGCGAGCTTCGGCGTCAATGTGCGCCGCCTGCGGCTGGAGACCATGCTGACGGTGAGCCTGCTTGCCGCCGTTCCCGTCGCCTTCGTCGGCACCATCGGCTTCGTCGGTCTCGTCGGCCCGCATATCGCACGCATGCTGATGGGAGAGGACCAGCGCTTCTTTCTCCCTGGTGCGATGCTGTGCGGCGCCGTCATTCTCTCGCTTGCTTCCATTATCTCCAAATTGGTCGTGCCGGGCGCCGTTCTGCCGATCGGGATCATCACGGCGCTTGTCGGCGTGCCGTTCTTCTTCTCTTTGATTTTCACGAGCCGAGGCCGCTCATGGTGAGCCTGTCGCTGGACGAGGTAGGTGCCGCCTACGGGCGACGGCGGGTTCTGTCTGGCGTTTCCGTCGGTCCCTTGCGCGGAGGCGAGGTCACAGCCGTGATCGGCCCGAATGCGGCCGGAAAATCAACGCTCTTCAAGCGCATCCTCGGCCATGTCGCGGGGGATGGTCATGTGCGTCTCGAAGCTGTGCGGCCGCCCCGCGACGCGATTGTCTACATGCCGCAGGACTTCAGCGCGAAGGCGGCTCTCAGCGTCTACGAGAGCATCATCCTGGCGGCGAAACAGAACGATTCCGGTTGGCATGTCTCCGATGCGAAGCTCATGCGCGTGGAGAATATCATGGCTTCCCTGCGCATTTCCGAGCTTGCCTTCCGCGGTCTTGGCGAGCTTTCCGGAGGCCAGCGTCAGCTTGTCTCCATCGCCCAGGCGCTGGTGCGTGACCCGGAGGTGCTGTTGATGGACGAGCCGACCTCGGCGCTCGATTTGTCGCGCCAGGTGGAGGTGCTCGCCCACATGCACCACCTTGCCAAGAGCAAGGAACTTTTGGTGTTGATCGCGCTCCATGATCTCAACCATGTCCTGCGTTATTGCGACCAGGTGATCGTCATCGCCGACGGCACGATGGTGGCGGCTGGTCCGGTAGAGAAGGTCGTCACGGAAGAACTTTTGAGCAGAGTTTACGGCGTGCGTGCGCGTCTTGAAATATGCAGCGAGAAACGGCCATTCTTGATTATTGACGGCCTTTCCGGTCCGTCTCCTTCGGCCTGATCATGCGAACACGTAATCCTGGCGCTCGTGTTGCATGACGGGCGAGGACGGGAGCGGTCAGAGATCTCCGTGAGACAGGACCGTGTGAATCGGTCTCTTGGTTCAGAATCACGCTGTAAGATCAATCACTTAGGGGTGATTGGATGGGGAGCCTGTAAGCCATTGAAATCAAACGAAGTCCCGTCCGATGCGCATACAGTCTTGTACGACAGGATCCAAGTCGGTCAGATCGGGCCGAACGAGAAGACCTGCATCCCGCCCGACCGCGACACCTTCCTCAAGGCGACACAGGGGAGAACGGCGCGAAAAGTGAGTTCAACCAGGCTAGCGCGCTCATGGATTGCCCGGTAGCAGACCGCTTATCTCGTCTTTGGCCGAGCCGGTGCCCGGTTGCCAGACGAGTGGAAGCTAAAGGCAACGCGCGCATAGATCTGCTTCCACCAACCCGCAGCCCGGCAGTGGAAGTTATGCTTGTATCCTCACTTTAGGCACCGAGGGGGCTATTGGCTGCGGTTGGCCTCGACCGAACACGCCCGAAATCAGTCAAGGAGCTTGTGAGCATCAACGGCAGAGTAGAGATTCGGGCGTGGACGCGTCGCCGTTACCGGCTCTTGAGCAAAATTGGAGCCAAGACAGAAGAATGGCCGATTTGATACAAGGAAAACAAAAAAGCGCCCGCCGGAGAGAGCGCCTTATCTGGTGCATATCTCAGCTTGTTAACGGCTGGACTGCGATTTCTGAACACCATGATATTTGCAGTTTTCGTGAGAGTGATCAATCATTGTGCTCTCGTAATGGGGCAACGGCATGGCGGATCTTATCACTACACTCGGCCTCGATATCGGCACGAACTCGCTCGGCTGGGCGATCATCGAAACGCTTGGGGAGCCGGGCCAATATCCAGAAGGCCGGATTGTCGGTTGTGGCGTGCGCATCTTCTCGCAGTCCGACATGGCCGGTCGCGACCCGCAGTCGAAGGCATCGCTTGCGGTGGCGCGGCGGGAGGCCCGCGGAGCGCGGCGCAGACGCGACCGCTATCTCAAGCGACGGCGGCGCTTGCTCGACGTCCTGACCGAACATGGCCTGATGCCGGGCGACCCCGAGAGCCAGGAGGCGCTTATTTGCGACACGCAAGATGGCGAAGACGGCGATCTGTCTTCGTCGGTCTACGCGCTGCGGGTGGGTCGGGAAGAGGCAGAGTGATACCGAGGGAATCCGCAGACGGCTTGCGGAAGGCTGGGCTTGCTGCGCAGCTTCCCTTCGACCTCAACTGGGACCCGGCGTGTGCGGCGGACCTGCAAACCGTTCTAGGTGGCGAGATTAAAGCGTCTCAGCGGAGACGTTTTCACCATACGGCTTGTCTATCAACTGGCGTCGGGAACACGATATTTAGGCGCTTGCGAGCTTGCGATTATCGCGTTCGGCACCAAACTGCTGCATCGCAGGAAAACCTGGAAGATCAACGAAGAAAATAGTTCCTCCGCCTTCCGTGCTGCGGAAGTCGATCTCGCCGTTGAGGTGTTCGATGATCGCCTTGGTGATTGAAAGGCCGAGACCGGTACCGCCAACCTTTTGATTATCGGAGAAGTTGGCTCGTTCGAATTTTGTGAAGATGCGGGTGTGGAATTCCTGCGGGATGCCCGGCCCTTCGTCGCTCACATAGATACGGGCGCGTCCGGCGCGTTGTGCAATGCGTATGCGAACGGTGCCTGCTGGCGGGGAGAATTTCACTGCATTGGAAATCAGATTGAGAAAGGCCTGGCTGAGACGGTCCGGGTCAGCCAGGCAGACGAGACCGGGGGCTGTCTCTTCGATCTTGATGGAGATTTCATGCTCCGCCGCGTAAGCGCTCAGCGAGTCTACAGCGGCTTCTAAGAGGGGGCGAATCGAGAGCGGTCGGATGTCGAAATGCATCCTTCCAGATTCGATCCGCTCAATATCAAGGATGTCGTTGATGAGACGCACCAGTCTTGCGCTGTTGGCATAGGCGATCGAAACGAGGCTGTTGCCTTTTGCGCTGAGTTGACCGGCCCCTCCTGCAGCGACGAGCCCAAGCGCGCCGTGGATTGCGGTCAAAGGGGTGCGCAATTCGTGGCTTACCGTCGAGATGAAGTCATTTTTCATCCGCTCGGAGCGTTTCTGGTCGCTGATATCGTAGGCAAAGCCGTCCCAGACGATCTCGTCATGCCTGCAGCCCCGCGGTTCCGCTACGGCGCGCAGCCAGAGGATTCGGCCTTTGGGATGCATGCATTGCGCCTCGAAAGCCCATGGTTCCAGGGTTTCCGCGGAATCCTCTAATACAAGGCGCAATTTTTCTCCGTCTTTCCGGGAAATCAGTCGCGCGAGTTTCGCTGGGTCCTCGACGAAATCCTCCGGGTCCATATCAAGGATGCGTCTCGCGCCGTCGGAGATATAGGGCAGATCCAGCTGTCCATCTTCGCTCCGTGCGATCTGAAATAAGACCCCCGGTGCATTGTTGGCCGTCGCCTGTAAGCGGGCTTGCGCTTCGTTGTTCGCAGCCATTGCCCAGCGCCGCTGGTGTTCCCGAATGACGAGCTGGCCCATCAGGAGGACCGCTGCAAAGTTTACCGGGACGAAGAGGGAAGCCGACTTGAGAAAGATCTCCCAGGGCACGGCGGTCATCACGCCGATGACCAGGGCGGGCACGACGGCTGCGCTGAGCGAATGATAGAGGATATAGCGCTGCGACGCCTCGCGCCCGAGGTAATTCGTCCAGACGTACCAGAGAAGGCTGGAGCAGATCGCGGCCGAAGCGATGCCGGCGGCTCCGGGAACGGCCCCCACGCCGCCGAAATGAAGGCGGAGCGCGATCATCGGAATGGCGGTAATGAGAGCGCATACCGGCCCGCCCAATGCTGCGGAGAGCGCCACCACCGCATTTCTCGGATCGGTGCGCACGCCATTCATCAGCTCGACCGGGTTGAGCATGACGAGGATGCCGGTCGCCGCAAAGACGAGGCCGAACGCGATGCTCCGACGCCAGAACGTTCCTTCCAGGCGTTCTCCAAGGAGAGCGAGAAAGATGATGGCGAGGATGATGGCGGAGGCTGCCTCGACCATCGTGACTACCGCATTCATGTGTTCCTCTGCGCCTGGGCACCGGCCTCATCATGACCGAGTCCGAGTTGGACCATGTTCGACCTTGATGCCTGTATCCGCCGAGCGCTCTGCGGTCGGGGGTCAGGGGGAGCCGAATGTGCGCAAAAGTTGCATGCAGGGCTTTCTTCAAGCTTTCCTGGATGCTGTTTCCAGCCGGTCGCGCTCCAATTCGCGAGCGTGAATGCCAAGGAGAAGCAAAGCCGGCCAAAGGAGATAGGCCTCGATCTCGATGTTTTCCCCGAAGCTCAGGATGATAAAAACGAGTACGATGCCGAGAGGAAGCCGTCCTCGGCGGCCTTTGACGGAATCGACGGCGACAATCCAGAACTGCCAGACCAGCGGGACGAGGAGAGCCCACACTCCGACAAGACCTTTCACGAACAGCAGTCCATACCAGGTGTGATGACTTCCGATCGGCATGTACTCGACGATATGGGGACCCGGTTGAACCGTGCCGTGGCCGAACCACACCGCCTCGTTTTGCCAGCGCTCATAGGCGATACGTTGCAGGGTCTCGCGGACGCGGGTGCTGTCGGCTCTGGCGCCCTTGAAGGCCGAAACCGCATCCTGCATGGCCTGTAGAAGATATGTGCCGAGCGCCGCCATCGATGCGGCGACGCCGGCAGCGAGTTGCCAGGCGACGCTTTTGGCCAGAAGTGGCATCATGCGCGGGCCGACAGCGCATACGAAGAGGGCGACAAGGCTCATGCGCGACTTGGAAAAGAAGACCATCGCCAGCCCGGCGAGAATGCCCATCGCCATCCAGAAGCGGCTGCGGTCTTCGAGCGCGAAGAGAACCATCACGACGCCGAGAAGGCCGGCAAAGGGCGACCACGGGGCGTAGAACTGCCAGCGCGGCGTCCAGCTCGACGGATCAAGCGTGTAGAAATATACGGAGAAATATTCTGGACCCGGGCCGCCAACGGCCTTCAGAGGCGAAACGAAGATCTTTTCGGGCAAGCCGATCGAGGGTGCGACGAGGAGGATCGGTAGGAGTGCCACCGTGCATGCGCCGACGATGCACTGGCTGCGGATGACAACGTCTCGGCGGATCTTCAAAATGGCCCCGGCGAAGGGAACGAGTGCGACCATCGCCCAGCCTTTTGCCCATCCGATCGAGGACTTGATCGTCTGGCCCATGCCGAGGCCCCAGTCGAAATGGCCGACCCACAAGGCGACCAGCATGACCAGCATGCCGCCGATCCAGCCCCAGATAATCGGCGGCACCGAGCCGGTGGGCCTGAGGTCCGGCCTGAGGCCGGGACCGAGGTAAAGCGACAGGAAGCCGAGACCGGCCAGGGACCAGGAGATCACTGGTCCCACCACGTAGAGCGCGCCGAAGGCGTAGAAGAACCAGGTCAGAGAGATCGTCCAGAAGACGAGATTCTCCGGCAGGTTACGCTGTGGCATCGGCGTTTTCATCGCCAGCTTCCTCGTTTTCCAGGAGACGGTCGATCAGAGGACGACGCATCCAGGCGAGGGCGAGACCCATCAGGAGGAAAAGGGAGCCTGCGCCCGCCGCGCCCAATGCGATTTTCTTGTTGGGCGAAGACGGCTCCCATTCGATCGAAGGCTGCTCGATCACCTGCACCATCGGATACGAGGCAAAGACGTCGTTGCGTGTGGTGTTCATGCGCGCCAGGGCGGATGCGAAGACAGCCTCGGCAACCTTGTAGTCGCGGTTGAGACTGTCGAGGCGCGACGCCGTCTCGACGAGATCCCGCACACGCTCTTTCCCGGCTTCGTGTTCTTGCTTGAGAGCGGCAACTCGCGCGGCCAGGCCATCCCGCTTGGCGACGAGGTCGACAAGCTGGGAAAGGAGCGCCGACCGCTCGCCTTGCGAAGAGGGATCGATCTGCTCCCAGATGGCGACGACGGGCAGCCCGGTGACGACCTGTGCGCGATCATCCATGCGCGCCTTGGCGCCTTTGTAATTGTTGCGCGCCTCGACGACCTGGGGATGGCTCTGTCCGAAACGGCCGCTGAGGCTGGAGAGTTTTGCCGAAGCTTCTGCGGCGTTTTCCGAAAGGGCGGCGAACTCGATGTCCCCGTGCAGACGCAGCATGGACGAGGCGTTGTCGGCATCGACGTTGAGCATCGTCGAAAGGGCCACGACGGCCTCCTCCGATTCCCGCAGCTCCGACGTCGTGGAGACGACCTGCTGGCCCATCTGCTCGATCATCGTCACGAGTTCGAGATGCTGGTCCGCGCTCGCCAGCCCGGTCTTTGCCTGCAGCGCGCTGATTTTAAGACGAATGGCCTCAACGGCCTTCTGGTGCTCGCGGACAGTGTCGATCGTGGAGATCTCACGGCTCTCCATTTCGTCACTGCGCAACTGGTCCAGTTCGCCGAGAAAGGCCGCGAGAATGGCCTCGGTCTTGTCTGCGGCTTCCTCCGGCGAGGAACCTGTCATCGACAGGCGGATCAGGCTCGTCTGATCGAGGAGCTTGATGCGCGGACGTCCGAGTTCCTGCACTTCGAGCTGCAGCGAACCCGCTGCGCGTTCAAGCACGCGTCGGGATTCGATCAGGCTCTTGTAGGTCACGGTCGGGCTGATGGAGGAGCTGGAATAAGGCGAACTCGCCGAGGTCGAGGCCTGGCCGATGTCGGAAAGGTTGACCGAGCTGGAAGAGCCGGCTCCCGGCATGATCATCGCTGCCTCGGACTGAAAGCGCAGAGGTGCGGTGGAGATGTAGAGGATGACCGGAGCCCAGATCGCGGCGAGGCCGGCGAAGATGACCAGCGCGTAGCGGGGCAGGCGCTGGAAGTCGCCGACGCGACCGCCGCGCAGCAGGCGCACGGGCGACAGTGCGGTGATGCGCGTGCGGGTCAGGCGCGGCATGAAGCGGGAAATGCCGCCCGCCGCAGCGCCAAGGCGCGCGAACAGGTGCCGGCCACCGGTGCGTGCGTCGTCGCCCGCTGCCTCCTCTGCATGAGGGCTGTATAGGCCTTCCAGTCGATTGGTATGAACATTCATCACTGCACTCCTCGTCGTGACAAATGCTTAGCGGAAGGCGTTGCTCTTCGCGTGCGTGCAATGGTGCACTTAGGGTCTATTTCGCCGCGCGACCTATCCTTTGGAATAGCCCAATCTATCCGAAGGTCTTAAATCCCGGAAATTCCTTGTCCTGCGGTATCAGAACATCCCTGCATCCTTGGCGATCATGGCAGCATGCGTGCGGTTGCGTGCCTGAAGCTTGCGGCAGAGCGTTTTGACGTGAAGTTTCACCGTGACCTCCTGCAAATCGAGCTCGCGCGCGATTTCCTTATTGGAGGCTCCACGGACGAGGCCGCCCAGGACCTCCGTCTCCCGCTTGCTCAATTTGGCGGCCAGAGGATTTTCATTTTCTCCGCTCGGGGCTCGCATGAAATCGAGCGGGGCATATTGCTCGCCCGCCACCATGAAGCGAACCGCGTGGATCAGCGACTTGGCGGCGATCGTCTTCGGCAGGAAGCCGGCGGCACCGGCTGCCAGCGCTTCTTCCGCCACGCTGCGGTTGGCCGTGCCGGAAATGATGCCGACGGGGTTGCCCTTATTATGTTCCTTGGCGCGGGCGAGGCCTTCCAGACCGTCCATGCCGGGCATGTTGTAATCAAGGATGACGAGATCGAAGGGCCCCTGCGCATCGATCCGCTCGATCGCTTCGGCAAAGTCGCTGGCTGTGACGACGCGCACATCCGGCTCGCGTTCCAGGAATGCGCAGATCGTGTCTCGGACGAGTTCATGATCGTCAGCGATCAGAATATCCATCAACATCACCTTTCAGGCGAAACCGCACATTCCCTAGCGGGCACTTCCGTCTTTTCTCCGGCTTTGCGATCTCCGCCGCTTTGCAGAAGGTCCGGGCGGTCTCACCAGTTTCAACCACTGGTGGACGTAGCGCATAGCATCCAATGAACGGTTAATCGAGGGCGTCGCCCGCGGGCACCCGCCCGATCACGGCGTGATCGGAGAGGAACCGCCTATCCTAAAGGGTAGGACTTGTCTCGATCGAGACTATACATGCGCTTCTGTGTAGTTTTGATATTCTACGGATGCTGTAACTGTTCCCTTGCTCGAGTTATTTTCTCGTTGAGATGAGTATTGTTTGGCCAACGGATTTCTGGAGGCCAAAATGACTTCTCTCAACAAGATCTCTCTCTTCTCGCTCGATATCGTCAACGCAAAGACGGAAGACGCGCTTGCAGCGCTTCTGAAGGGCGGCGCCCGTCGCACTGCCGCGTTCCTCAACGCCCATTGCATGAATGTCGCCGCCAAGACGCCGATCTACCAGTGGGCGCTGAAGAAGGCGGATTACCTGCTGCCCGACGGCTCGGGTTTGCAGCTTGCTGCGAAACTGCAGGGCAAGCGCTTCGTCGAGAACCTGAATGGCACCGACCTGTTCGTCCCGCTGTGCCGCAAGGCTGCCGCTCTCGGCCTGTCCATCTATTTTCTCGGAAGTGCGGAAGGCGTTGCGCGGAAAGCTTCAGAGGCGGCCCGTAAGATCGCGCCGGCCCTGAAGGTTGCCGGCACTCGTCATGGTTACTTCTACTCGGAAGAAGAGGATCGCATCATCGACGAGATCAATGCTTCGGGTGCCGATATCGTGCTCGTCGCTCTGGGTGTGCCGCGTCAGGATGTGTGGATCGCCCGTAACCGCCATCGCATCAACGCACGGCTGGTGATGGGTGTCGGCGCGCAGTTCGATTTCTGGGCGGGCCGTGTGTCGCGGGCCCCTCGCATGCTGCGCAGCGCCGGGCTGGAATGGATCTGGCGGTTGGCAATCGAGCCGCGCCGCATGTTCCGCCGCTACATCGTCGGTAACCCGGAGTTTATGATGCGGGCGTGGCAGGACGCCCGGGCCAAGAAAGTGGTGCCGACGGCCGACGAGCGGGCCAAGCGTGCCCTCGACCTTTTCGGATCCGGCATGGGTCTGCTCTTCTTCGCGCCGCTGATGCTGATGATCGCAACGGCCATCAAGCTTGAGTCCCGCGGCCCGGTCTTCTTCCGGCAGACGCGCATCGGGCAGGGCGGTCAGGCTTTCACCGTGTTGAAGTTCCGCTCCATGTACCGCGACGCCGAAGCCCGTCGGGCGGCGCTTCTCGAGCAAAGCGATCGCGCAGGCATCTGCTTCAAGTCGAAGAACGATCCGCGCGTCACCAAGATCGGTCGTCTCCTGCGGCGCTTCTCGCTCGACGAGCTGCCCCAGCTCTTCAACATCTGGAACGGCGATATGAGCATCGTCGGCCCGCGTCCGGCTCTGCCGCAGGAAGTGGAAGCCTATCCGCCTCAGGCTCTCGAGCGGCTGATGGGCAAGCCCGGCCTGACGGGGCTCTGGCAGGTGTCGGGTCGTGCGGAGATCGGCTTCAATAAGATGATCCACATGGACAGTGCCTATGTCCGCTCCCGCTCGGTTTTCCTCGACATCGCCCTCATCGCACTGACTTTCCGCGCCGTCTTCACCGGACGGGGCGCCTACTGAGACCACAACGAAGGGAGGATTATAACAAAGCGAAGACTTCTAAGACTGCGATTCCCCATCACAGTTCCGACCGGCCGCGGTTGCTCAGGCACCGCGGCCATTTTTTTGCGTTTCAGGTCGCCCGCCCCATCTGCACGAGCTGCCGATCACGTGCCCTCGAATGGCCAGCCCCTTTGGGGTGAACCCGACCATCCTCCGGATGGATCAGCGCGCGCATCCGCCGAGACCGCCTGCCTTTGCTTCCGTTTACGTAAAGCTGGCGAGATCCGTGAAGCGTTGGTTTGCCACTTATCCGATCGTCCCTTCGCGATGTTTGCCTGGTTTGGTGCTGGGTCGATCTGGCCCGCGACGTCGTCGTTCGGCCTTTTCAGACAGGCCGGATCGAAAGCCGGAGCCGCAGATTTCTCGCTCCGATCGCAACCTCGTGCGAGCCGATACTACCCCCGGTTTCAAGGATGCAAGCGTCCCGCAAGCTTTGTGAGGCTTCCTTATGCCGAATTGACTTGCGCGGAAGATCGATCGTGAGGCGACTGCGAAAGTCGAGAAGAGTTTAACAGGAGATTGGGCGCGTTTCGGAACTCCGAAAAGGACAATGAAGTCCACCCGCGCATGTTCTCCTGAGTTTTCTCGGTTCACCGAGATAGAGGCAACCCGAAAGGCCGAGGCGTAATGGAAACGCGGGCTCAGAACATGCAGGATCTCATGAGATTGCCAGTCTTCCTTCTGATTCTCGGCGCGGATGCGTGGGCCTTGATGCTGGCCGTCATTCCGGGCGTGAATCTTGGCCATCATGGCGATGTTGCGCTGCATGCCTTCGGGACCTTCGTCAACGCAGCGGGCTTCGCCTTCGTCTTCGGCAATCCGTTCGGAGCGGCCATCGCGACGCTCGCTTTTTCCGGCTGGATCGAGCTTTTGCAGATGTGCATTCCATGGCGGACCGCCTCGATGACGGATTTCTATGCGAACGTCATCGGCGCGCTCGGCGGAGCGACCGTCGCCGCGCTCTTCCAGTTCGGCAAGATGCGGGTGCGCTCGCTGTAGGCTTCACTCCCGAAGAACAGTTTCCGGCAGAAAAGTTCGCTCAGAAAGGCGCTCGCCGATCGAGGCCGAGGATTGTGTTGTGAGCGATCGTCTTCGGCTGGTCGCCGGCCGCCTCTGACAAGAGGCCCGATAGGAACGAAAAAACCCGCGGAAGCCGGAGCTTCCGCGGGTCTTTTTGTCGGGTGCGGCGGGTGCAGGCCTGGTCAGGCCGCGCCGGCTTCCTTGTCCTCTTTGCTCAAAACCCGTCCGACGAGACTGCCCCAGGCCTTCGCGAAACGCTCACCTGCCTCGGCCGCGTGGGTGCGGGTCTTTGCGTTCGGCTCGCGCAACTCCTCGACGTGGAGCCGTTCGATCGCGGCCGCCCATCCGGTCACGGAATTCTCGCCAATATCGCGAGCTCCGGCCGCAATGTGGCCGACGAGGCCGTCATGACGCGGGCAGAGCACGGGCCGGTCGGCCGCCATCGCCTCGATAGCGACGAGACCATAAGGCTCCCAGCGCGAGGGGAGGGCGATGGCATCGCACGCCGCCATGGCTTCGGGGACGTCGGACGTGTAGCCCTTGAAGACGATCTTCGGGTTGTTCTTGGCGCGCGCCTTCAAGTCGTTGAGGTCCGGCCCGTCGCCGTAGAGATGCAGCTCCACGTCGGTGCGCTCGAGCACCTGGAAGGCGTCGATGAGAATGTCGAAGCCTTTTTGCAGGTCGAAGCGGCCGATCGCGCCGATGACGATATCCGGTCCTTCGCGATGTCCTTCGACCGCGAGGAAGGGCGCAAGCTCGACGCAGGGCTCAATGACCTTGAGGCCGCCTTCCGGACAGAAGCCGCGGCGCAGCATCCAGGCGCCTTGCGTCTCGCTGACGGCGACAACTTCGTCGAAAAGCGCATAGGCGGTGCGCAGGAGCGCCGTGAAGCGGTCGCGCTTTTCGACATGCAGCGCAACGAAACGCTCCGAGTAGCTGTGTTCGACATGGATGATCGGCGTCGTCGGATAGGCGGCCCGTAGCGCCGTCAGCATGGGCAGGTTCGCCCAGTTGACCGACAGATGGGAGACGATCAGGTCGGCTCCGAGCGGCGGTGCGGTAAGCTGGCCGCGCCGGACCCGCACGATCCGATGATCTGCGATTTTCGCAAGATCCGGCGACGCCTCCATGTATTCGAGCATCCGGTTGATGCCGCCGAAAGATGCGTCGTCGATGAGATGGGCGATGGCGTGGATCATGGAGTTGCTCCCCCGGTTGTGAATTCAGCCTGCCTTGGACGAAAGAAGGCGCGCCTCGACGCGGTTGTAGATGCCGCGCCCGAAAAGGCTCAGAAGCTCTGCGGCGCTCCACGTCACCATGGTCTTGATCGGCTCTTCCCGCAGAGGGCGGCGAGATGCCCAGATCGAGCGGCGCATGAACCTGGCGGCACGCTTTCCGTCTCGGGAGGAGACAGCGCGACGGGCGAGGTAGCGCAGCTGGTAGGCGGTCGCCGCAGCGCCATGGCGGCGCACGAGCATCGGCGAGATGGCGGCGATTTTGTCCTTCATCCGGCACCAGGTGTCGTACTGCGCTTCGACATTGGCGGAGAGGGCGCCGGTGTGGATGCGGTAGAGTGTGAGATCGCCCGGAATGCCTTCGATCAGCCAGTCGGAGGAGAGGATGAAGCGCAGCCACCCTTCGATGTCGTCCGACTGACGGAAATTCTCATCGAACCACCAGTCGCGCTCTTCTTCACCGGCGGGACGGAAGGCGATGGCATCGAGAGCCGCGCGGCGCATGACCGGTGTGCTGCCATTGCCAATGGGGTTGCGCTTGAAGACGTCGGCGGCGGTGATGCCGCGGAGCTTCGGCTTTTGGCTGATGCCGAGGCGGCGGCCATGCTGGTCGATCATGGCGGAAGCGGAGAAGCTGATGCCGACATCTGGGTTCGTTTCCAGATGGGCGACGTGCAGCTCGAGTTTCTCCGGCAGCCACAGATCGTCGGCATCGCAGAAGCCGATGTAGCGGCCGCGCGCATGGTAGATGCCGGTGTTGTGGGCGCCGGCAAGGCCCCGGTTCTTCTGGCTGATGAGCCGGATGCGTTCGTCGGTAAAGCCGTTGACGATCTCGGTGGTCGCGTCGGTCGAACCGTCGTCCACGACGATCAGCTCAAGATCGGAAAAGGTCTGATTGAGGATCGAGCGCAGGGTCTCGGCAATCGTCGCCTCGCAATTGTAAGCGGGGACGACGACGCTGGCGATGGGTGTCGGGGTCATGTTCATGGTCGTTGCTCCTCGGAAGGCGGTGTCGTGATCTACTGAAAGCAGGCCGGCCGTCCGGCCGATTGCGGGAAGAAGGGAAGCGCGCAGGCGGCGGCGAGCGTGAGGAAGCCGCGCCGGGGATTGTCGAAGAAGGAGACGGGGCTCGTCCAAATGCCGCGCAGCGCGAAGCGCATGGGGGTGAAGCGCGATCCTTCGGAACGCAGGGCTCGGCGGGCGAGGTAGCGCAGATGCTGCGCTTCGGCAGCGCGGAGGTCCTTTTCCGCAAGCCCGATGTGCATCCTGCGAAGCGTTGCAAGACGCGACTGCCAGGCGGAGGCCATGGCCTCGATGTTGGAAGACAGGCTGCCCGGCGTGTTGCGGTAATAGACGAGCGTCTGGTCGACGCCTTCGATGACGCCGGACATGGCGACGAAGCGCACCAGCCATTCCAGGTCCTCGCCATAAACGATGGTTTCGTCGAAGCCGCCGGTCGCCGCAAAGGCCTTGCGCTCCACCACCAGGTTGGAGGTCGTGCAGAAGGGGTTTTCGGCGAGCACATCCCTCAGGAAGAGCTGATCCCGCCGCACCTTTGTGCGGGACTGAGCGTCTTCCGGCACGTTTGTGAAGAAGGCGACGTCGGCATAGAGCGCCTGAACGGCCACATCGTCGGCGAACCGCGCCGCCATGATTTCGAGCTTGTCGGCAGCCCACAGATCGTCGGCGTCGAGGAAGGCAAGGTAACGGCCCTTGGCGAGCTCGAGGGCACCGAGATTGCGGGCGCGGCTCGGGCCGCCGTTCTCAACCGTGCGGTAGGCGATGCGCCGATCGCGGGCGGCAAAGTCGGCCAGGATCTCGGCCGAGCCGTCGGTGGAGCCGTCGTCGATGACGATCACTTCCCAATCGGCAAGCGTCTGATCAAGGACCGAGCGGAGCGTCGCGGCGATGGTCTTTTCAGCGTTCCAGCAGGGGATGATCACGGAAAACAACGGAGTGGTCATGTCAGCACCTCTGAGCAGAAAGGGTTGGGACGAAGCCGATGCTGGCGCGCAGGGCCGCCAGGATTGCCGGGACAGATGCGACGACCTGTGAGGCCGTCATCGCCGCGAGCACGGTCCAGGCGACCGCGGTGAGGCCGAAAGAAGCGGCGACGGCGGTGGAGACGAGGACGGTTGCGCCGATCGCCAGCGAGTAGGTGAACTCGGTGCCGGCACGGCCGCCGGTCCGCAGCCATTGGGCCGAGGCCGACCACAGAACGGTCGGGATCGCCGCCAGGCAGAGGATTGCAACGAGTGGCGCCATATCCGCCCATTCGGCGCCGAAGAGAACCGGCACGTAATAGGGGGCGAGGAGTGACTGGGCGATCGCGACCGGAACGATGATGGCCATGGACAGTGCGAAGGCGTGGCCGAGGGCGCGGTCGCGGTTCTCGCTGCGGCAGATATAGGGGAAGAGGACGGTCGACAGCGCCGTGCTGAACGAGGTGGTGATGCCGAGGCCGGCATTGACGGCGAAGAAGTAGATGCCAAGCGCATCGGCGCCGAGAAGGCCGCCGACGATCAGCTTGTCGCCCTGCATGCGCACGGCCTTCAGGAACTCAATGCCGATGACGGCGCTGCCGAAGCGAACGAACGGCCGCAGCGGAGCCGCCGCCACATCGGCAGGACGCCAGGGGCGCAGGCGGCGCATGGCGATCAGCCAGATCGGTGCGGTCAACAGGCGCGGCAGCACGATCGCCAGCGGATGCGGCCAGACGAGTACGAGAAGAACGGTGAGGATATTGCCGGCGACGACTTGGCCTCCAGCGATGGCGGCGGTCTGCTTTAGCTTGCCCTCGCGCATGGCGAGCGCGCACTGGGTCAGGCCGCCCGGCATGAAAAGATACTCGCCGGCAATGACGGCGATGAGCGCGAAGCCAAGCCAGTCGCCAGAGACGCCGCTGACGGCGCCCGCGAGAGCGAGTTGCAGGCCGAAGAGGCCGAGGCACCAGACCCAGAAGATCCGGTGGGCGGTGCGGCAGGTCGATTCCAGCTCGTTTTGGTCGGCCGCGATGATGCGTTGGCCGACGCCATTCTCCGTCAGGCTTTTAAGAATGTCGGAGGTGGCGATCGCTCCGGCCGCCAGTCCAATGCTGAGTGGGTCCATGTAGCGGGCGAGAACAACGACGACACCGAGGCGCGAAAGCTTCGACACCACTTCGGACGCACCATATGCTGCCAGGCCACCCGTTAGTGACGAGCCTTTGATCCGTCCCATCAATGCTTTGATCGCGAGTGCCATGATGCTTGAGTGCCTTTGTTCCGCTCGTCAAGAACGGCTGTTGTCCTGGCGCTGCTTGTACGCGAGGCGCAGCGTTTCGTATCGCGTGCGCTAGCGTAGGAGCGCGCTCAGACGATGAGGCGACCTATCCTTTTGAGTAGCTCGCGGAGCCACTGAATGGGTTCAAAAGATTCACCAAAAATGGAAGATTGACCACCATTATGCAGCCAGTCGTTGAAATATGGGATAACCGTTGATGAACTGTCCGGCAAAGAGAAGGCGCCTGCATCCCTTGGTTCGGGCGCTTGCCGCCTTGGGCTGGGCGTTCGTCATTGCCGGCTGCGATCAGATGCATTCCATCAGCAACCGCGAGGCTGTGGCAGAGGGGTTGAGCTATCAGGCGCAGTATCGCGCCACTCCTAACTCCCGGCAGTTGCCACGCTCGGCGTCCGCTTATCTCAATCAGAAGAAATGTGCGCTCGGGAGCGTGTCTCCTGTCAGCCATTCGGTTTCGACAATTCTGCGCGATGACGAGAGGCTGTCTCCTGGTGACCTCGTCGATGTGCATGTCGCCGAAGACGAGACCTTCACCGGTTCATATGAAGTGTCGCAGGACGGCACGCTAAAGCTACCTTATCTGAAGCCGATCCCCGCGATTGGCCGGAGCGTGGAGAGCGTCGAGGCGAACCTTGCGCGCGCCTTGGTGACGGAAGATTTCTACGAGGAAGCGCCCCGGGTTTCGGTTCGGCTAGCGGACGTCGCATCGGCGCGGGTCTATGTCGCCGGCGCCGTCTTTGACCCGATGGCCGTCACCATCGGTGGCGTAAGCGGCGATGCGGTGGACAGTGCCCGCCAGACGGCGCTCGGAGCGGTGGCCCGGGGCCGACGCCTCTCCAGCGCGCTGCAGGCGGCCGGAGGAGTGCGGCCGGATGCCGATCTTTCCAACGTTAGGGTTCTCCGGGCCGGAAAGACCATTTCTGTCGATGTGCGCGGCGCAGTAGCGGGCTTTGCGTATAACGACCTGCTGCTGCTTGAAGGCGATCAGGTCTATGTGCCGAGCCGAGGCTGTTTTCAGGAAGAGCTCATGGTGCCGTCCTCCATCACAGCGCCTGGCGTGACAGTATTCATGTCGAACCTCTCGCAGCCGGCAAACGCCAATGCTCCGTCGGCGATCAGCAAGGATGCGCGGGAATTGCGCTACGGCACACGCTTCATCCAGGCAGTTGCGGGCATGAACTGCATTGGCGGCGCGAGATGGACGAACGCCCACCGCACGGCGATTCTGTTCAGCCGCAATCCGATGACTGGCGAATCGATTGTCATCGAGCGCAGCCTGGAGGATATGCTGCAGCGTGCCGATCGCGACGAATACGACCCCTACATCATGCCGGGCGACGCGCTCGCATGCTATGACAGCACCCTGACCAACGCGATCGAGCTCGCGAAAGGTTTCGGCACTGTCTCGACCTCTGCAGCACTTTTGCTCAATTGATTCCGATACGAGGGACGGTGGTGATTGGCGGTGTGCCCGCTGAAGCGCCCTTGCCAGATCAGGCAGCGGTGCGGTGAGGTTTGAGCGCCGCTGCTGTCTGCCGACCAAGGGCTTCAGCTTCGTCAATGAGGTCTGATAGAGGCTCCGCGTTCTTCTGAAAGCCCACTTCTTCGATTTCGAGCAGCACCTCGCGCAGCTTGAGGGCACCAAAGAGCGCCGCTGAGCCCGCTAGCTGGTGAGCGACCTGGCGAATTTGCATGAAGGTTTCGTCCTGGCGCGCGCCCTCCAGGCTCGATCTGATAACGGCAAGCTCGTGGCAGAACTTGTCCATGTGATGTGCCAGCTTCTGCTGAGGCAGGACATCTTTCAGATCCTGCACGACGGTTTCGTCGAGCAGTTCCGGTTCCTCCGACATCCCGTCCGAATCCGTATTTAGGATCGCCTTCGCCCGTTCTCGGCTCGACAGCTCCCTCGCGACCGGCCGTTCCTTCAGGAGGGGGGCGAGGGCGGCGTTGAGCTGTTGCAGGCGGAGCGGTTTGATGAGCGTGTCCTGCATCCCGGCCTTGCGGAGTTTCCCCTGTTCTTCGGGAAAGACATGCGCGGTCAGGCCGATGATCGGCGTGTCGCTGGATGGCCCGTCCCCCGAGCGAATGCGGCGCGTCGCACCAAGGCCATCGAGCACTGGCATGCTGATATCCATCAATATGACGTCGAAGGCCTCTTCGTTGGCCACGGCGACACCGACTTCGCCGTTCTCCGCTTCCCGGACCCGGCAGCCGGCCTTGACGAGCATCTCGCGCGCCACGAAGCGGTTGGTGGGATTGTCTTCCACCACGAGGACATTGAGACCAGCTTTGCCGTCGAAGTCATACTCCCTCACATCTTCCACCGGGCTCGCCTCGAGCTCTTCGCTGCTTGCCGGCAACATCGGAAGGTGAACCCAGAAACGGCTGCCCTGGCCCAGTGTGCTTTCAACGCCGATCTCGCCACCCATTGCTCCGGCCATGCGTCGGCAGATCGCCAGGCCGAGACCCGTTCCGCCAGTCGTTCGCTTGAACGAGGGGTCGAGAGTTACGAAGTCTTCGAAGATCCGATCGATGTTGGCGGGGGCTATGCCGCTGCCGGTGTCGGACACTGTCAATTCGACAAGAACCTGTCCGTCGGCCTGGGAGATTTCGCGGGCTTCGAGCGTGATGATGCCGTTCTTGGTGAATTTGACGGCATTTGATACGAGGTTGATGAGGATCTGGCGGATGCGGCGGCGATCGGCCTTCACGCCGAGCGTTTCGAAGGCGAGGCTCACCACGAGATGATTGCCGCGCGTTTCCGCGGCCAGTGCATGCAGATCGACGATCTCGTGCAAGAGGTGGCCAAGCTCGAAGGCAACCGGTCTCAGCTCGAAGCTGCCGGCTTCCAGGCTGGAAAGGTCGAGGACGTCGTCGATCTGGTCGCGTAAAAGCTCACCCGATGCGATCGCAGTTTCCACGAACTGGCTCTGCTTGTCGGTAAGGTCGGTGCCGTGGATGAGATCGAGTACACCGAGGATGCCGTTGAGCGGCGTGCGCATTTCATGGCTCATCACGGCAAGGAATTGCGATTTTGCTTCAGCCGCTGCCAGAGCGCGGTCGCGGGCGTACAAAAGCTCCTGGCGGGTGCGGTGCCGATCGGAGATGTCGCGCATATAGGCGATAAAGGTCGGGTTTTTGCTCTCGCTCGCGATGCCCAGAGACAGCTCGGCCGGAAACTTGTCGCCATTGGCGCGGATCGCCTGGAGCTCGATGCGGTCCTGTCCGAGTGGTTTCTTGGCGGACGAGCGCAAATGGCGTTTGATGAAGGTGTCACCGGTGCCATAAGGCTCGCCCGGTGCGATCAGGCTCGAAATGTTGCGGCCAAGTGCGGCGTGTCGTGAATAGCCGAACGCACGCTCCGCCGCAGGATTGAAGTCGAGAATGGTCCCCGAGGCGTCGGCGACGATGATGGCGTCGAGAGAGGCGTTGATGGTGTTGGCGTAACGCTGGCTGCTGCGCGAGAGCTCGCCTGCGCGCGACATCGAGATGCCGTATTGGCGCCAGAGCACCAGGAGCGTTCCCGCAAGGGCAATGATGAGAAGCCCTGCGACGACAGCTGTCTGAAGGAGGAGGAGCGTAAAGGCGTGGCGGCGCTCGTCAGACAGGCGGGCGAACAGATCGACACTCTTAAGGGAGAGTGTGCGTACGGTGGAACGCAGTTGCGCCAGGGGGGCGACCAGTTCGGCGCGACGTTCGCGGAGAATTTCATCCGGCCCGTCTATGACGGGAACGAGGTCGTCCAGCGTCGCTTGTATACGGAGAAGAGCGGCATCGGCGTTTTCCGCCGTGCGCAGCTCGGAGAACATGTTGCTGGTCTCGATCGTCGAGACGCGGCTGTAGAAAACGTCGAAACGCTTTCGGAGTTCATCGATGTCGCCGGCCCCGCTGCCACCCTCGATGGACCGCAGGAGCCTTAGCAGTTCGACTTCAAGCTGCGCGACCGTCCATTGCACGTTGTCGCGTGGAGCGTTGCGTAACTCTTTTAGTTCCTGCGATACCTGCAAACCCAGAAAGACGAGAAGCGCAGCGGCCGCAATCAGGACGGTCGCTGCGAGTCCGTTTCGAAGTGCTCCGCCATGCCTGGCGGGTTTTCCATTGCTTTTATTCATGGGTCACATTGGGCAACTCAGTTGATCACCTCAATGCGGTCAAGCTGCCATATGCTGCGTGAATATATTGTTTCGGATTGAAAGCGCGAATTCTGATCAAATGGGTAGATGATCCACAAGGGGCCCTTGCCACGGCGCGACATCGGCCTGCCGTTCATTTCATAGGCGACCATGGGGCCGGACGACGTGGCATCCGACACCGGCAGCTGAACCGCGTAATCGTTGATAGCCGTTGCGCGAAGTGTTCCACCCTGCGCCTCGACCGCGTCTAGAAGGTCTTCAAGGCTCACGCCGGTGAAGCTGTTCACGCCTTCTGTCCAGATCGTGCTGGTTTTGAATGTCGTCGCAGGCATCTCTTTCAGCATGTCGAGGTCGAAGTGCGCCTCATCGCCGACATTGGTCGCGTTGATTTTGCCAGAGATCCGTAGAATGACGTCTCCTGTGGGCGTAGCCCCCAGCCGGGCAGCCCTGGCGGGGTCCGGCTCCAGGCCAACCGACCATACGGTCGCAAATCCGGCGAGGATCGCAAGGCCGGCCATGAACAGTTTCAGCTTCGTCATAATGGTGCCGATCGACATGTCCTGTTCCTCGTCGAATTTGCTTGGTTGTCTTTTTTTATCGAAGCCTCGCTTATTTCACCACAAAGCAAGAGATCAGGTCCGCCTATGCGTAAGGATAGGTGACCGGATGTGACGCTTCTGATCAAACAGGAATACGCCAACTGAATATGTTCCATTGAAGCACTGCGATAGCTTGCAGAGGCGTCGCTCAGGAAGTGTGCAGACTTCGGCCAATTTCAAAGGGGACCTTCGTGCAAGACGATCCGTTGCTGCCTCTCAAGAAGCGTTTCGCCGAGCGTTGTGGGAGTGATCTCGCGCGCCTCAGGCAGCTCAGTCCGCATGCCATCGAGGATATTCCGCAGATTATTTCGCTCGTTCATGGTTTAGCAGGGGCCGGCGGTACCTTTGGTTTTCCTGCCGTCAGCGATCGGGCATCAGCGCTCGAAGATCTGCTGGGCCTGGAAGTCGCCGAGCGACAGGACGTCTCCGGCGCCTATGACGACCTGTGTGAAGAACTTGCAAAGACGAGGCATCCTGCCGATTGATGCAGACCCAGTCCGTCGGACGGCTTCAACTCGGCTTCCAGTGAGCGTCTCAAGGGGAGCGTGACTGAAAGCCGATGCGGGTCATTTCACCCCAGCTGTTGTCGGATCGTAGATACTGCCACAATCCCTTCAGCCGCCAGTAATTATTGATCTGACGATAGCCGAAATTCTCAATTATCGCTGCCATCGCCAGGATGAAGAGGCTCCGGGGTGTCGGAAAGCGTTTCAGCTCGATTTCTTCCAACACCAGCGATCCGACGCTGATGAAAATCCCAAAGACGAAAACGAGGGCCGTATAGGCGAGGAGGTATTCGAGCGACAAACCCCCGAGGAAATAGAATGTCGGCATGAGAATATAGCCGAGCACTTCGACCACAGGGCCCAAGACGTCGACGATAAACATCTGGCCGAAACCCAGAAATCCGATCCGACCATAGCGCGGATTGAAGGCCATGTGGCGATAGCGGAAGAAGCACTCCAGCGCACCGCGCTGCCAGCGCGCACGTTGCCGCCCGAGCACCGACAAGGTTTCGGGAGCTTCTGTCCAGCATACGGGCTCGGGAACGAAAGTGATGCGGTACTTCCGTTTCTTCTCGATCATGCTGCGGTGCAGCTTGATGACGAGATCGAGATCTTCCCCCATCGAGCCCGGCGTATAGCCGCCGACGTCGATCACCTCGCGGCGTCGAAAGACTCCAAAGGCGCCGGAGACCAGCATCAGCGTGTTGATACGGCTCCAGGCAACGCGTGCCATCAGGAAGGCGCGGATATACTCTACGACCTGGAAGAGCGGCAGAAGACGTTTAGGCAGACGCACGTCAGTGATCCGCCCGGCATCGACCAGGGAGTTGTTGGCGATGCGGATCGTCCCGCCGACGCCGATCGTGCGGTTCGGGTCGTCGATGAAGGGCTGTGCCACCCGCATCAGCGCATCAGGTTCGACGATGGAATCGCCATCAACGACACAAAACAGAGGTGCGCGACAGAGATTGATGCCGGCATTCTGGGCATCTGCCTTCCCGCCATTCTCCTTGTCGATGACGAAAAGCCTGTCGCTGTTGCGTGAGCTGTAAATGTTGCGGATGGGTGCGTGGGGGAGGGCGTCGTCGTGGGGGCGCTCGAACTCCCTCATGTCGAAGGTCTCAAGCAGACGTGACAGGGTTTCGTCCTTGGAGCCATCGTTGACGACGATGACCTCGTAGCTTGGATATTCGATCGAGAGCAGTGAATAGACGGTCGAGACGATGTTTAGCTGCTCATTGTAGGCGGGCACGATGAGGGCGATCGGCGGGGCCACATCGCTGTATCGATGCCAGAGGAGCGAAGAGCGCGCGACGGGTGGCCGCTGGTAAAAGGTCGCGCCGGCGACGACGAGCTGGAACAGATAGACGGCGGACTGGGCGAGCCCCGATGCGATGACGAACCAGGCGATGACGCGCGTCGCCTGGAGGAGGACATCGGCGAGGACGAAGTCGCTCATGCCTGGCTTCCCTCTTGGAGCACCATGGAGGCGGTGCGCTGGCCACGGGAGGCCGTTCCCGTGGCGAAGGCGAGAAGCCTGTCGCGCCCAGCCGCGCCGAGATTCTTCAGCCCCTTCGCTGCGGCATAGCGAACGGACCATTCCGCATCGCTGAGGAGCGCAGCCAGAGGCTCGATCATCTCCTGCGACGGGAAGGCAGCCGCCACTTCGGCCGCTTCGTAGCGCACCTGCCAGTCACCATTCTTTGTCGCTGCGAGCACTGTGGGCAGGACCGAAGGGTGGCCGAAGCGGCCAAGTCCGCGGACCGCCGCGGCGGCGACTTCCGGTTTCGCGTCGGCGGCGAGGCGCGAGAAGAAGGGCATGAATTGCGGATCGCCGATATGGGAGAGCGCCTCGATCGCCGCGGCGCGGGAGAAGGAGGAGGCGTCCTCGCGTGCCGCGAATTCGACGAGCTCCGGGGCTTTTTCCAGGGGGAAGGTGCGCAGCAATTCAACGAGACGGCGGGAGCGCTGGCCGCGTTCGCCGATTTTCGCCATCAGCTCGGCAAGCGACGGCGTTCTGTCCAGACGATTGAGGGAGATCGCTGCGGCGAGACGCACCTCTCGTGTGCGGTCGTCGAGCGCCCGGTTGAGCGCTGCGATCGTCGCCTCGCCGGGAAAGGCCGCCAGGGTTTCGGCGGCAAAGATACGCTCTGCCTCGTTCGCGCGGCGCAGGCGGCGGCAGATGTAATCGGGCACGCCCGTCTCGGCGAACACCTTTTCGATGCGGGCGCGCTCGTCGCCGCGCAGCATTGCCAGGAACTCAAAGCCCGCATCGAGGATGATGCGCTTCGGAGTTTCCGCTATGACCTGCCTTAGCGAGGCTTCGTCTTCGTCCTCGGAAAAGCGGATCAAGGCGCCGACGAAGCGCTTGCGTTGTGCGGCACGACGCGCGGCAAGACGCATATCGGCGATACGCAGAACGATCAGGCCCAGCAAGATTAAAATCGATGCGAGTGCAAGCGCGATGGAGAGGTTCCAGATTCCGTAAAGCATCGCCTAGAACCGGGTTGAGAAGTTAAGGGCGAAGCTGTTGCGCTCGAAGGCATCACGCCGCTCGTGCGCGATGGCGGCGTTGATCGTTACCCAATCCACCGGATCGAAGGAGACGCCGCCGAAGAACGTGCGGGTCTCAAACAGACTGCCTTCCGAAATTTCAGGGGCGTCGGCATAGCCGGCGAAGAGCCGAAACCTGTCTGTGGCAGCAAGATCGGTGCGCAGGATGTAGCCGTTCGAGACGGTGCTGTCGTCGTCGCGGGCATGCACCCACGTGACCTTGAAGGTGAGACGTTCGTCGACGATAGCTGCCTTGATCGCGGGGAAGAGGGAGGTGACTTCGCTGTCTGCGGAGAATTCGTGCCGCGTCTGCATTTCCAGAAAGAGTGGACCGCCAGTCGGACCGTCTTCGGCGATGCGCCAGGCCATGCCGGCGCCGAGCGCGACACGGGCCAGAAAATCGGCGCGCGGCGTTGCTGCGATCGAGGCGTTGGCGGCGAAGGCGTCGGAAAAGGCGTAATCGATGCGCGCGCCGATCTGTAGGTCGGTCGAATTGTTGCGGGTGGCGAGCCGGGTCTCTCCTGTCACCGTCGCGGCGGGGGAGAGGCGGTAGGAGAGCACCGCGACGCTGTCGGTCCAGTGCGGCCGGTTCTCGGTGAGGGCGCTGTATTCACTTCCCGCCGTGAAGCGCCAGCGCTTCGGTGGCTCGCGCTCAAGTCGGCCCGCCGTTACAGGATCGTCGGGTGCGATCTCGTGCGCCCGCTCATAGGCGGCCCGTGCCTCGTCGAAGCGCCATTGCCGAAATCGTGTATCGCCGAGGCCGACCATAACCTCGGCGTTGTCGTTGGTGCGCCGGGCGAGCGCCTCGTAGCGCGCATCCGCCGACGTGAGATCGCCTTCCGCGATGTCGATGCGGGCGAGGAGAAGCTCCGTCTCGATGCTCTCCGGCTCGCGCGCTTTTGCCTCCTCGGCAAGGCGCCGTGCTTCGGCGGTGTCGTCAGCGCGCAGGGCAAGCCGAGCGAGACCGAGCCTGGCATCTGTATAGGAGGGCGCGAGTCTGAGCGCGCGTCCGAAGAACTCACGCGCCTCCGTCAGCTTGTCCTGGTTCGCGGTCACGAGCCCGAGCGCCACCAGGATGTCGGCATCCTCGGGCGCGAGCGACAGGGCCTTGCGATAGCGTGTTTCGGCGGCAGCTGAACGGCCATCGAGCCGAAGCCGCGTGGCTTCGGCGATTAGACCGGCGAGGCGTTTGCGCTTTGCCTGTGCGATCTCTTCGGGGGTCGGTTTTGCGGGAGCGGGTTCGGGAGGCGCGGGTACCGTAGGCACAGCCTCTGGGGGCGATGCGGCGCTGGTCTTTTGCGCCTCGCGGGCGCGTGCGACGTTGTCGGCGAGCGCCTGCGCGTCGGCATTTTCCGGCTGCGCCGCCAGAACCTGGTTTGTGAGGTTTTCCGCTTCGTCGAGGTTGCCGTTTCGGAAGGCGAGCTGGGCGAGACCGTAGCGTGCGTCCTCGTAATTCGGCGACAGGACGAGCACGCGTTCGAACGTCGCCTGCGCATCCTCGTTCTTTCCCTGGGCGAGTTGAACGAATCCGAGCTGCACCAGCGCGTCGACATTTTTGGGCTGTTCGCTCAAGGCCTCCTGGAGCATGCGTTCCGCGTCGTCGAAGCGGCCTTCGAGCCGGTAACGGACGCCTTCCTCGTAAAGCGTTTCAGGGGCTTGCGCCCTGGCCGGTGCCACGCTGCAAAAGGCCAGCAGGAGGCCAAGCAGCACGGCATGGGGCGGGGCGATGACCGGCATCAGGCCCTCGGGGGCTGCCTGGCGATCAGCTTCGACAAACGCGCCATCAATTCGTCCGGAATGAATGGCTTCACGAGATAGTCTTCTGCGCCACGCTCCAGCGCCGAGACGATGTCGCGCTCGTTCTTGCGCGCAGTGAGCATCACGACGGGGATGTCCTTCAGCTCGGGATCCTGCTTGATGCGGTTGAGGACATCGAAGCCATCGAGCTTGGGCATCATTGCGTCGAGTACGACGATCGATGGCCGTTCGGAGGACACTTTCGCGAAGGCTTCTTCGCCATCGGTGGCGGTTGTGACGGCATAACCCTTGGCGCGAAGACGGAATTCCATGAGCTCGATGAGGAGCGGGTCGTCGTCGCAGATGAGGATGAGTGGCGGGGAGCTCATTGCTCGGGAATCCTTGCCTGTTCCGGTCCCTCGCGTTGCGCTTGTTGCAAGTCGTGGATCGCGAGGCCGGCAAAGGCCGGCCAGGCAGAAAAAAGATGCTTCAGATGCGCACGTGCGGACGTAAGTTTGTTTGTGTCGTTGAGGAAGCTGATGCGCGCCATGTCCACCCGTACCTCGTGGCTGAAACGGTAGACGGGGGCATCCGACCTCTCCGGTACGGGTTCAGTACGGAGCTCTGCCGAAGCTTCTTTCCCGCCAGACGCGAGTCGTAGCGTCCCCTCTTTCGCTCTCTGGTAGACCTGGTGGACCTCCTGCTCAAGGGGGCCGTTTTCGACGGCAATTCGGATCGGCACGCCGGAGCGGCCACCCCAGGCCAGCCAAGGCTCGCTGATCGCGACGATTTCATTGATGTCGGTGCGATAGGCCATGACCGTGACAGCGGCGAGCGAAGCCGCGGCACGATCGAGAGCCTTCAGTCCGTCTTTCGACTCCAGCATCCAGAACGGCAGAACCACACCAACCGGGCCATCCCAGGCCTGCGACAGGGCGCGTATCGTCTCCGTCCACGCGGCCCAGGCCGCAGGGAGATCGCGCCCAAGAGCGGGCAGGAGGTAGGGCTCGATGTCATATTGCAGGGCGGTCAGGGGTATCTTCTGCTCGATCTTGCGGAGCGCTTGAAGGCGCGAGAGCGCATTCTGTCTGCCGGAAGGAAGGACCATCTCCGGATCGCCTTCGACGGCGATGACCGCGATGCCTGCCGCGGTCAGGGTGTCGTGCAGCCGCTCCAACGCCGCCATCTGCGACTGAGATTCGATGGGAAGCGGCAGTTGAAGATAGAGCTCGCTCAGTTGCTCGTTGCGCGCGAAAGCAAGCAGCGCATCCGGATCCTGGAGAAAGGGGTCGATGTCCCAGATCCATGTGCCGAGGTGACTTGCGGCAACCGAAGTGGCCGTCTCGGCTTGTGGCACAAGGGCGAATTCCTGAAGCGTCGCGGTCGCTGCGCTTTCAGGGCAGCTGATCACGACATCGGGCTGATTGGGCTCCCCTGCGGATTGCTGCAAGGGAATGGGCAGTCGAGTCTTGCCGGTGTGCAACTTCGCCTGCGGTATTGCCGGCGCATCCTCTCCCTTGGGCACAAGCGACAATCCGAAGCCCTTCCCGCCGGAAGTCTTGGCGACGGCGGCAAGGCGGAGGCCGCGCGGCAGGCGGGAATTTGGAGCAGACAGGACGAAGCCCGCTGGGCTTTGTCCTGCCTTGCAGTGCAGCTCTAGCTGAACTCCGCTCTTCCGCGACGCGGCGCGTTCCTCCTCGCCGAAAGGGCGAATATTCACTTGTCGAAGGAGGTTTTTTTCAAGTGCGAGCATGCGCGGCGGGGCCGACGATGCGGGCTTCGGAGTTTCGACGAGACGCGCCAGCCGCGGCTCGAAGCCGTTTTCCTCTTCGACCCCTTCGATGACGACGCGGGCAGGCGCTTCGGCGAACGGCGTGACGTCTCCGCGCCAGAGGATCGACGCGTCCGGGCCGTCTCCAGACAGTCCTTCATCGGCCACGGCGATGCCTGCTGTCATGCATGCGAAGGAAAATCCGCAAACTACCGCCCTCAGCCCTAGCGCCCTCTCAGCTTTCCAGAGCCTAGGCATCCACATTCTGCAGGTATTGTTGGACAAGGCCCGCAAGACTCATCGGGTCGAAGGGTTTGGCGATGACGCCTATGGCTCCGAGACTGATGAAATGCTCGACCTCGGATGTCTGCGTACGGGCGGTGATGAACACGACCGAGATGCCGCTCGTGTCGGCTTTTTCCTTTAGGGCTGCCAACGTCTGCGGCCCGTCCATTCCCGGCATCATCGCATCAAGCAAAATGAGATCGGGCTGCCACGCGCGTGCAGCCTCGATCGCTTCCTGGCCGCAGGAACACGTGCGCACGTCCAACTGGGAGTCGAGTTCCAGGGACATGCTCGCGATTTCCCGGATGTCGGGCTCGTCGTCAACGTAGAGTATCCGCGCCGTTTTCAGCATATGCCTCTATCTGTTCAGGTCGCTCACGCTTCACAGCTAAGTCTCAATAGCCGCGGTCCTCTTTAGGGCGCAGCAGATGTCCAGGATCGCCACGAATTCAAAAGGAAAGTCATCCGCACGCTCTCTTCGGATTCAATTTAATATCTCGTAAAAACGTCCGATCCGAATCGAACAGTGTTACTTTATCTCATTTTGGATTTCAGTCATGTATTTTCAAAGAGGGTTCGAGCGGGTGGCCATGGAAGGTGTCCTGCTGACGCGGCCCGGAAGCTCTTCTTTTCTTCTGGGCAATAGGGCCGGTGCGTTCCGTACGATCGATCAACAGTACCGAGCCCAGGCGGCCGGGATTGTGATCGCGTGCTTTCGATGATCGGGAGCCAAGAGGCGGATGCCAGCTCATCGTTAGGGATGATGAAGTCCCGTCTTGCCGACGCATTCCTTATTATCGCTCTTGAGTTGTATGTCTGCCGCGCGCAAGCTGCGCATGCTAAATCTGCGACTTATGTCTCGAACCGACTTTTACCGCGCGGCTGTTACGGCCGTCCTTTACGGGCTTTTTGGCTGGCTCGGCCTGCGTCTGGCCGTACCGCCAGGCTATGCGACGTTGATCTGGCCGGCATCGGGAATCGCGGTTTCTGCTCTTTTATTTTATGGTCACCGGCTATGGCCCGGCGTGTTTCTGGGGGCATTTGCGGTTAATGCCGTCATCGGAAACGCTTTCGGTGCCCAGGGGCCCGACTGGTCAGCTCTGGGGGTTGCTGCTTGCATCGCCACGGGCTCGACGGTGCAGTCGCTTCTCGCTGTCCAACTTCTTCGGCGGCGCTTCGGGATGCCGCTCGCCTTGGATGGGATGCGAGATTTCATTCCGTTTATCCTGCGCGCGGCACTTTTGCCGTGTCTCATTGGTGCGAGCGTCGGCGTAGCGAGCCTTATGGGGGCCGGTATCACTGAGGGATCGGCGGCCCTTTCCAATTGGATCACATGGTGGATCGGGGATGTTGCGGGCATCCTGCTCGTCCTACCCCTGGCTATGATCAGCCCTTTGCGCCCGTGGAGTGCCCGATACCGCGGACGCCCGCTCGCCCGGGTCAGCAGGCTGGGCCTTGTGGCGCTGCTGGTTCCCCTCGGATTGACGTTCTACGCATGGAAGTTCACCAACGAAGCCGCGTTCGAACAAGGGCTGACCTCGTTCAAGGCGCTGGCGGGAGATAGCGAACAAGCACTTCTGCACCGGCTCGACGCTTACAAGCAGGCGCTGGACGCTGGAGCGGGCCTCTTCAGCGGCTCCAGCTACGTTTCGCAGACGGAATGGAGGGCTTTCGTCAGCGAGTTCGGTCTCGAGGCGAATCTACCCGGGATCAACGGCGTCGGGTTTATCGAGCCGGTCATGCCTGACGAGCTGCAGACGTTTTTAATCGAGCACACAACGCCCGGCGAAACCAATCTGACGATCAAGCCCGAGCCTTCCACGGATCGCGAGATGTTCGTGATCACCTTTATCCAGCCGCTTGCGACGAACGCGAGGGCGTTCGGGCTCGATATTGCGTTTGAGCAGAACCGCCGCACCGCAGCTGTCCATGCGCGCGACACCGGGCGTGCGACGATCACGGGTCGGATCTTCCTTGTGCAAGACGAAACGAAAAGCGCCGGTTTCTTGTTGCTTCGCCCCCTTTATGAGGCCTCCGCCCCTCTTGAGACTATGGCGCAGAGGCGGGATGCGTTCCGTGGCTGGGTTTATGCGCCTTTTATCGCGCCGCGTTTCATGGACAGTCTGACGGCCAGCCAGGGCACGCGGTTGAACCTCAGTGTCTATGATGGCGGCACGGCCGATCCGGACCAGTTGATCTATTCAAGCTCCGAAGGAGACGCACACAATCCCGCGTTCCAGGTCAGCAAAGTGCTGTCCGTGATGGAGAAGACATGGACCGTCGTCTGGGAGAGCACGCCCGCCTTTGAAGCGACGGCGGCATCGAAAGAGCCGGCGATCGTCCTGGCAGCGGGACTTGCCCTGTCCTTCCTCTTCGGCGTGCTCTTGATGTCTTATGCGCGCCGCGAGGAGGCGATCCAGGAGACGGTCGAATTGAAGACGCGGGAGATTGCCGCGCGCGAGCAGCAGAACCGTTCGATCGTCGATACGGCTCTTGCCGGCGTGGTCGTGCTCGACAAAGGCGGCATCATTCGTTCCGTCAATCCGGCAACGGAGCTGATCTTCGGCTATCGGGCGGACGAATTGGACGGGCAGACGATAGCCACTCTGTTTCCCGGGTCGAAAGAGGACGCCGCAAGTGCGCAGAAGCAGGGAGAAGTCAGCCGGCTTGTCGAGACGCGGAACCGCAATGGCGAGGAGCTTTTCCTGACGCTGCAAAAGAACGAGTGGCGCACAGAGGCAGGCGACCTGCGCCATACACTGATCATCAGCGATGTGACACTGCAGCAAAAGGTGGCGCGCGAACTGGCAATCAGCGAGCAGCGCCTGCAGCAGGCGATTGAGGCGGCGGCCATCGGTGTCTTTGATATCGATCTCAAAACCGGCCGCTCCGTCGTCTCGGGCAGATGGCGGGCGATGCTGGGCTTCGGCGAGGACGAAGATATCGACCCGCAGGAGGAATGGAGACGGCGGGTGCATCCCGACGATCGCGCCGCGGTGGAGAAGGCCGACGAGGCGTGTATCGAGGGCCGGGCTGCCCGCTCCCTGACGGAATACCGTGTTCATCACAAAGACGGCCGTTGGATCTGGTTGCGCTCGGAGGCGATCGGCATCGAACGCGACAAGAACGGTCGAGCGATGCGCATGATCGGCACGCAAACGGACATCACGCACCTCAAAGAGACGGAGCTCGCGCTGCGCGAGAGCGAGGAACGATTCCGCCTGGCACTTGAGAATGCACCTGTCGGCATGGCGCTGATCAGTGACGACGGGCGATGGATGCAGGTCAACGAAACGCTGTGCACGCTTCTGCAATACGAGCCGGAGGAGTTCGAGCATCTCGATTTCGCCAGCGTGATCCATCCCGACGACAGACCGGCGTCCGGACAGCTGCGCAAGATGCTCGACGGTGTCGCTGCCACCCAGCAGGCCGAGCGTCGCTTCGTCGCCAAGAACGGGCGCTCGATCTGGTGTCTCTTCGGTCTGTCGCGCGTGGAGGACCACCAGACCCGGCATGGCTACTTCGTCGCCCAGTTCCAGGATATCGATGCCCGAAAGGAGGCGGAGCGAGCGAAGAGCGAATTCATCGCGACCGTCAGCCACGAACTTCGCACGCCGCTGACCTCCATTCGCGGCTCTCTCGGGCTGGTTCTTGGCTCGGCAGAGGCGCAGCTCGGTCCAAAGATCTCGCATCTTCTCACGATCGCACTAAAGAACTGCGAACGCCTGGTTGAACTCGTCAACGACATCCTCGACCTGGAGAAGATCGCCTCAGGCGCGATGCAGTTCGATCGACGCGTGGAAGATCTGAACGAACTCGTCAGGCAGTCGGTCGAAGCGAACCAGGCATATTTCGAGAAATTTGATGTGACGCCCGTCGTGCACGCGGACGGCCTTTATGCCGTCGAGGTCGATGCGAGGAGGCTGCAGCAGGTTTTCTCTAATCTCCTGTCGAATGCCGCAAAGTTTTCCCCGCCAGGCGGGGCCGTGGAGGTTTCCATCGCCAAGAGCGGCGAGATAGTGCGCATTTCCGTCGCCGATGAAGGAGCGGGTGTGCCTCCGGAATTCGAGGGCAAGATCTTCAACCGTTTCAGCCAGGCTGATTCCTCCGCCACAAGGCAGCAGGGCGGCACCGGCCTCGGCCTGCACATCTCGCGACAGATCATCGAGCAGATGAACGGCTCGATCTCCTATCGCAATCGGCCGGATTCCGGTGCCGAATTTACAGTTGCTTTGCCGCTATCGACGGGGGCAGCAGAAAAGGCGACGGACCGGACGACGGTTGACGCGAACGACGAGGCTGGAGCTGAGGCACCGCAGAGCGTCTCGAACTTGCCGCGTGCGCTGCATGTCGAGGAAGATGCCGACTTTTTCGCGATCCTCTCCGCTCTTTTGAAAGAGAGCCTGGAGCTCTCGCGCGCGTCCACCGTTGCAGAGGCGCGCCAGCAATTGGCTGAACAGCGCTTTGACCTTCTTATCGTAGAGGAAACCCTGCCGGATGGATCTGGGTTGGACTTGCTTGATGAGGTCTCGAGACGCTGCCCCGACCTTCCGGTCGTAATGGTTGGTTCTCGCGACATGCCGGAGGTAGATGAACGCTCTGTACGCGTCATCGTTAAATCGCGACTCAAGGAAGAGGAGCTTGCACAGATCGTCAGTGAAGCTGCAAATCGTCGTCGAACTATGCTCAGGACCTATTAATTGGGCGCATATCCAGCGGCCTTCAGATAGTTCCAGCATTCGTCGGCTTGGTAGAGACCGCAGACATCTCCGATTGCCTTCCAAAGGGCATCGAAGGCTCGTGCGCCTGCTTTTCTTAAAAGTGACTTGAGCTTTGAGAAGGCCATCTCGATTGGGTTGAGATCGGGGCTGTAGGGCGGCAGGAAGAGGAACCAGGCACCTTTCTCTCTCAGGATCGCCGCTGCCCTGGCACTCTTGTGAACTGCCAGATTGTCGAGGATGACAACGTCACCCTTGTTCAGCGTCGGAGCGAGTTGGGTTTCGATGTAGGTGTCGAAGGCGGCGCGGTTCATCGGGC
>NZ_FMVW01000010.1 GCF_900102695.1 Afifella marina DSM 2698 | reverse complement strand
CGATAGGCGACATTCACCTCGATCTCGCGCACCAACTGGCGCTCAGAGCGGATGCCGAAGAGATAGCCCAGGAACAGCGCCTTGAACATCAAGGTCGGATCGAGCGCCGGGCGGCCATTATCCGGACAGTAGAGCCCCGCAACCCGGTCATGGATGAACGAGAAGTCGATCACCGCGTCGATCTTGCGAAGCAGGTGATCCTTGGGAACCAATTGATCGAGTGTCACCATCTCGATCGCAGTCTGCTCAGGGGCCGGGCTCTTCAACATGGCCCACTGAATCAAAAAGCCCCGGCTCACGCCAGGGCTTTGTCAGCAGTCTGAAGGGCCGCTCACGCGGCCCTTCGCTCATATACCCAGGGTTGGGCCTTTCGGAAAACGTTTGGCTCAGTTGTTTTCCTGTCCCGGAACGGTCAGCACCGGACGCGGGGTCTCGTCCGTGCTCGCCGGCAGGATCGGATAATCGACCTGCGGCTGCTCGCCCGTCAGCGTGTGCAGGAACGCCACCATGGAATCGACTTCGTCCTCGGTGAGCTCGGTTCCAAGCTGGGCCGTCGCCATCACCTGCACCGCCTGACGCAGGCTCCAGACCTGGCCACTGTGGAAATAGGGCGCGGTCAGCGCGATATTCCGCAAGGTGCCAGCACGGAAGACATATTCATCCGTCGCCGTATGCGTCACCGCAAAGCGGCCCTTGTCGTCCGGCGGAAGGATGTCGGCACCGGGTTTCTCCACGACGCCGAACGGGAAATAGTCCTGACCGCCGACATTCACGCCGGAATGGCAGGACACGCAGCCCTTTTCCATAAACAAGGAGAGCCCGTGCTTCTCTTTGTCGTTCAGGGCATTCGCGTTGCCGTCCAGGAATTGGTCGAAGCGGGAAGCCGGCGTCACCAACGTCACTTCAAAGGCCTCGATGGCCTTCGCGACGTTGTCGAGAGTGACCGGATCCTCGTCGCCCGAAAACACGACGTCGAAGCGCTCCTTGTACTCGGGCATGCTGTTCAGAACCGCAACCACCTCATCGGGCGTGGAGTTCATTTCAACCGCCGCCTGCATCGGCCCGACGGCTTGCGCTTTCAGGTCTGCCGCCCGTCCGTCCCAGAACTGGGCGATGTTGAAGACGGAATTGAGGACCGTCGGCGCGTTGCGGGGGCCGCGCTGCCAGCCATGTCCGACAGAGGTCGGCTGCAGATCCGTCCCCGCAAGGCCGAGATTGTGGCAGGTGTTGCAGCTCAAAAGGTGAGAAGAAGACAGCCGCGGATCGAAATACAGCATTTTGCCGAGTTCGACCTTCTCGCGGGTGATGGCGTTATTTTCGGGGGCCTGCACCATTGTCGGGATTGGATCGAAGAAGCCATTGGCATCTTCGATCAATTTCTGGTCGTCCGCAGCATAGGCCGCAGTGCCTAGCCCGGCCGTAAGTAGGAGCGAGACCAGCAAACGTGTCATCGCGCTCTCCATTCATTTGCGAGAGAGCCACGGGAGATGAGACGTCAAGGCGAGCACGACCGGCGACCGTCGGGTCGGCTCGTGGCTTTTGGCGTTCAAGGCCCGCGACCCAGATCGCTGCCTCAGGTCGCGCAACGACCCTACCAGTGTCCTGCAGGCTACTTTTGACTTAGATCAATTCTAATGTAAGCTCGCTATTCTGTCGCATCCGGTCACACCTCGACCGAGCCTGACGCGTTCCGTGTCCGCCGTTCTTCCTCCACCCCAATTTTGTGATCGCCCGCGGATTGCACCTCGATGAAGAGACGGCGGATCGTCGGAATGCGTGCCTTGATCGCCTTTTCCAGACGCGTGATGGCAGCCTCGACGCGCCCGGCCGGCATGTCGTCTTCGAAGTCGACCGAGAGCGCGAGTAGGATGTCATTGGGCCCGCGATGCAATGTCCTGAGCTCGTTCAGTGCACTGACACCTTCTTCGGCTTCGACGATCTCGCGCACCGCGGCGACCGTTTCCGGTGCCGCCGATTCGCCGATCAACAGGCCTTTGGTCTCGATCGCGAGAAGGATTGCGGTCGCGCCAAGAATGATGCCGATCCCGATCGAGGCCGCACCATCGAGCCAGGGAAGCCCGAGATAACTGGCGAGGAACACACCGATCAAAGCAACGACAAGACCAAGGAGGGCGGCAGTATCTTCGTAAAGCACCGTGAAAACGGTGGGGTCCTTGGAGTGACGAACGGCCTCGAAGAAATTGTGCCCTTCATTCCTCTGCCGGCGAAACTCTCGGTAGGCAACGGTCCACGACGCGCCTTCAAAGACGATAGCCAACGTCAACACGATGTAATTGACGAACGGAGAGGTGATCTCGTTGGCATCCGCGATCTTGTGCACGCCCTCATAGACGGAGACGCCGGCGCCAACCGCAAAGATCAGGATCGCCACCACGAAGGCCCAAAAATAGATCTCCGCGCTGTAGCCGAAGGGGTGCGCGCGATCCGCCGGTCGAGACGCGCGTTTCATCCCATAGAGAAGAAGTCCCTGGTTGCCGGTATCGACAACCGAATGGATGCCCTCGGATAGCATCGCCGAGGAACCCGTATAGGCGGCAGCGCCGAACTTCGTGATGGCAATCGCCAGGTTTCCGACAAGCGCCGCATAAATTGCCTTCTTCGAGCTTCCGGCCATCTCAATCCCCGTTTTGTCGCCTTGGACGGCTATTGTTGCACTGCCTGACAAGCATCATATGGATTCGCGCAGGCACCCTGGCTCTCCCCTTGCGATCTCGTTGGCAAGCGTCAACATGCACAGGCGTGAAGCGTTGCATTCGACATATTTCCCCGGCGACGAACAAAGCAGCAGAAGCTGAGAGACACGAAATGACGAGACCCATCCATGTTATCGGCGGCGGCCTCGCCGGCTGCGAAGCCGCCTGGCAGATCGCCGAAGCCGGCATCGCCGTCGTGCTGCACGAAATGCGGCCCGAGGTCGAGACGCCAGCGCATAAAAGCGACGGCCTCGCCGAGCTCGTCTGCTCGAACTCGTTCCGCTCCGACGATTCGACAAGCAACGCTGTCGGTGTTCTGCATGCGGAAATGCGCGCGGCCGGTTCGCTGATCATGTGGGCGGCCGACCGCCATCAATTGCCCGCCGGCTCAGCGCTTGCCGTCGATCGCGACGGTTTCTCCGAAGCTGTGACACAGGCGATTGCCGATCATCCCTTGATCCGCATTGAACGCGGCGAAATCTCTACCCTGCCAAATCCAGATCAGCCGACCATCGTCGCCACCGGCCCTTTGACGAGCGGAGCGCTCGCGACCGCAATCCGCGAGGCGACCGGCGAAGACCAGCTCGCCTTTTTCGATGCCATCGCACCGATCATCCATCGCGACAGCATCAACATGGATATCGCCTGGATGCAGTCGCGCTACGACAAACCCGGACCTGGCGGTGACACGGCCGCCTACCTGAACTGTCCGATGGACCGCGCCCAGTACGAGGCCTTCATCGAGGCTCTGCTTCAGGCGGAGACCGCCGATTTCCGTGAATGGGAAAAGGATACGGCCTATTTCGAAGGCTGCCTTCCGATCGAAGTCATGGCGGCCCGCGGCGCCGAGACCCTGCGCTGGGGTCCGATGAAGCCGGTCGGCCTCACCAATCGGCACCGGCCGGAGGAGAAGCCGTGGGCCGTGGTGCAACTGCGCCAAGACAACAAGCAGGGCACCTTGTTCAACATGGTCGGTTTCCAAACCAAGATGAAGTACGGCGAACAGACCCGCATTCTCCGCATGATCCCGGCTTTGGAGAATGCCGAATTCGCACGCCTTGGCGGCATTCACCGCAACACCTTCCTGCGGTCACCGAAAATTCTCGACGAGACGATGCGCCTGAAGGTGCAGCCCCATATCCGCTTCGCCGGCCAGATCACCGGCTGCGAAGGCTATGTCGAATCGGCCTCCATCGGGCTTCTCGCCGGCCGTTTCGCCGCCGCGGAGGCACTTGGCGATCAACCGGCCCTGCCGCCGGATACGACGGCCCACGGAGCGCTCCTCGCTCACATCACCGGGCGCAATCTCGTGGATAAGGAGAATGGCGACTTTCAGCCGATGAACGTCAATTTCGGCCTTTTCCCGGACATCGAGGCGCCCACGAAAGACGAGGACGGACGCAGAATGAAGGGCAAGGAGCGCGGCGTGGCACGCAAGCGCACGCTCGCCGCACGCGCACTTGCAGATTTCACGGCGTGGCTTGCGGCCAACGAGTTGCGGAAGGCAGCCTGAGAAAAGAAGCAGCTCTTGCCGGGGTCGGATCGATCAGCGGCCCTTGCCGAGACTGGCAAACACCATCCGGCTCAAAACGCCGAGCGCTGGCATCTGTTGCGGGGTGGTGACAAATCTGGCCGGATCCCGCCCGATTCGAGGAAGCAGGACATCTGCGGCTTTCAATGGCAAAAAGGCAGACCGAGCCTCCCCTCGAACCTGCTTGAGTGCCGAAGCCGCGAGGCTTCGATGCTCTCGCCCGAAGGCGACGAGTTCGCCGAGTGGAGCGACGAGCTCCTTCACATCTGCCGAATAGACCTCCTCAGGCGAGAGCCCCACTCTCTGAAGAAGCTCGGAGGGGATGAGGAGACGCCCCCTCGCCCGCGCCCGTGCGCTATCCCAAAGGCTCATGGCGATGCCATAGGCGATGCCCGCATGCCCCGCGGCTTCGGCGAGTTCGCCGGCCTCTCCACCAAGAAACAATCCACCCAGCTGAAAAAGGCTCGACTGCGTCTCACCCATCCGCCCTTCGAGATCGGCGAGTGTCGCAGGAGGATCGGCGTAAAGGTCGCCGTGCCGGGCTTCCGTGAGTGCGGCGAGGGCGTCGGCGGAAAGTCCTTTCTCACGCAGCGCCAAAGCGAGCCGGTCGACAATCGGCGAGCCGCTCGCCTGCCCCGCCACCGCCAGGTCGAGAGAATCGCGCCACCACGTCAGACGAATCTCCCCGAGCGTCGCCTCTTGCACGATATCGGCGACTTTTTCCGCCTCGACTGCGAAGGCGTAGAGCGCAAAAAGCTCTTCGCGCGCATGTTGCGGCGCGAACAACACCGAGTAGTAGCGCGGAAGATCGCGCTCGCGCACAGGCTCAACGAGTGTGGGATCGGGCTCGGCCATGAGCCGGAGCTAGGGCTTCATTCCGGATCGTCGACAGCAATCAGCGCCGCAGCAACCGCCCGCTCTTCCGCAAGCAGGATGTTGTAGGTCCGCGAGGCCGCGCCCGTCGCCATCACTTCCGGCCAAAGACCGGCGGCTTCGAGATCCGATTTCACCTTCGGATCGAGTGGAACGAGAGTGTGCCCCGTCCCGACCAGAAGGACTTCGATCGAAGAAGCTTCGGCAAGAGCCGGCTGAAGCGCTTCGAGGCTGATCTCCTCCGGCCTGGTGACATGCCAGCCGAGGATCGCCGACGGAAGCATCAAGATCGACCCGCGATGCGACATGCCGGCAAAACGGAAACCGCCATTCCCATACGCATCAACCGGTGCACGTCCGGGGAAACGGCCGCCCTCGGGCGGGCCAGCTTGTCTGTCTCCGCCGGCCGCCATCAGCTGGCCGCAGGCTTCTTTGCGGCTTCCGGTGCGGCAACCTTTTCAGGACGCAGATTGAAGAAGATCAGCATCGGCGCGGCAATGAAAACCGTGGAGTACGTCCCAATGAACACGCCCCAGATCATCGCCGCCGTGAACGAACGAATGACCGCTCCGCCGAAGAAGAACAAAGCGGCAAGCGCGATCAGCGTGGTCAGAGACGTCAACAGGGTCCGAGACAGGGTCTGATTGACCGATAGATCGATGATGCCCCGGATCGGCGTCTGCTTGAACTTCCGCAGCATTTCACGCACGCGGTCGAAGATCACCACGGTGTCGTTCAGCGAATAACCGACGATCGTCAAAATCGCCGCGATCGAAGACAGATTGAACTCGATCTGCGTGATCGTGAAAAACCCGATGGTCAAGATGACGTCGTGAAGAAGGGACGCGATCGCACCGATGGCGAACTGCCATTCGAACCGGAACCAGATATAAAGCAGCACGCCCACAAGCGTCACGAGGACGGCGATCGTCCCGGTTTCCGCAAGCTCTCCGGACACACGCGGCCCAACGACTTCGACGCGACGATAATTGTAAGCGTCGAAGCCAAGCGCGTCCTGCACCTTCTGCACGGCCGCTTGCTGCGCTTCGTCTCCGCCGGGCTGCGTCGCGATCCGAATGACGGCTTCGTTGCCTGAGCCAAAGCCCTGGACCTCGAAGTCGCCGAGTTCGAGAGGCTGCAACGTCTGTCGGATCGAGCCAATGTCCACGGCTCCACTCTGGCTTTGCACCTCAATCAGAGTGCCGCCCCTGAAGTCGATGCCGAGATTGAGTCCGACGACAAAAAACAAGACGAGCGACGCCACCATGGCGACCACTGAGGCAGGAAAGCCCCAGCGCGCAAAGCGCATGAAGGGAACCGTGGTGTCGTCGGGAACGATGCGGAATGGCATAGCGATACTCAGATCGGCACTGTCTTGGGGCGCTGCGAGCGAACCCAGACGGCGACGATGAAGCGGGTCAGAACAAAGGCGGTGAAGACGGTCGTCAGAATGCCGAGAGCAAGGGTGACCGCAAAACCACGGATCGGACCGGAACCCAGAGCGAAAAGCGCGAAGGCAGCGATCAAGGTCGTGATGTTGGCATCAAGGATAGTGCCGAGCGCCCGACTGAAACCAGCTTCAATGGCATTGATCGCGGACCGTCCCAGCTTGGCCTCCTCGCGTATTCGCTCGAAGATCAGCACGTTCGCGTCCACCGCCATACCGACCGTCAGCACGATGCCGGCAATGCCCGGAAGCGTCAGCGTCGCCTGCAGGAGCGTCAGAAGCGCCAGCAGGAGCACGATATTGCAGATCAAGGCGAAATTCGCAAAGACGCCGAAGAGGCCGTAGACGAGCACCATAAACACGACGACACCGGCCGTGCCGATCAACGCGGCGATTTCGCCAGCGGCAATCGAATCTCGACCGAGGCTAGGTCCGACCGTGCGCTCCTCGACGATGGTGAGGTCGGCCGGAAGGGCGCCGGCCCGCAGCAGAACAGCGAGATTCTGCGCGCTTTCGACGGTGAAATTGCCCTCGATTTGCCCCGAACCGCCGAGGATGGGCGAGCGGATGACGGGGGCCGTGATGTATTTGTTGTCGAGGACGACCGCAAAGCGGCGCCCGACATTCTGCTGTGTCAGCTGTCCGAAAATCGACCCGCCGCGAGAATTGAAGCGGAAGGTGACGATCGGCGTGTTCGTCTGCTGATCGAAGGCCGGCTGAGCGTCGACAAGATCGTCACCGGAAAGCCGGGCCCGCGATTCGACGAGAACCGGACCGTCATTGGGATCGGCCGGCTCGACGATCTCACATCCGGCGGGCGGACGCCCCTGTTGCGCGGAGACGACGTCGCCCTCCGGGCACTCCAGATGGAATGTCATCTTCGCCGTCTGGCCGAGGATTTCTTTCAGCCGGCTGGTATCTTCAAGACCCGGGACCTGGACGAGAATGCGATCGTCGCCTTCGCGCTGGATCGTCGGCTCGGTGGTCCCGAGCGCGTTGATACGGCGTCCGAGAACGGACAGGCTCTGTTCGACGGCCGAGCGGGTACGCTCTTCAAGCCCCGCCTCCGTCAGGTTCAGTGTCACCTGCGCGCCGTCACGAGAGACCTCTACCTCGCTCACAGACCCCTGTCCGAAGAGCCCCGATTGCACGGGATTGGTCAGCGGACGCAGCAGCTGCATCACACGATCTGCTTCGCTCGGTTCGCGCAACGTGAACGTCACGCTTTCTCCGCGGCTGCGCAGATTGCGGTAGCCGATGCGTTCGTCACGCAAGGTCTGCCGAACATCGCCGACCAGTGTCTGAAGCCGGTCTTTGACCAGCGAATCGCGCTCCACCTGCAAGAGCAGATGGGCGCCGCCTCGCAGATCGAGACCGAGGACGATCTGGCGCTTGGGCATGAAAGACGGCCACGCCTGCACCGTCGCGGCGGAAAAAAGATTGGGAAGCGTCACGATCACCCCCGCCACAAGGACGAGGATGATGAGGACGATCTTCCAACGAGCGAAATAGAGCATGAAAAGGCGGGTCCTGAGGTCAGGCGGCGGAGCCGCTCACCGGCTCGGCCTTTGCTCGAACCTCATAAATGAGGCCTCTTTGCGCCCGCACCTTCACGCCTTCGGCAATTTGTACTTCGAGCTCGTTGTCGTCGATCACCTTGGTGACCTTGCCGATGAGCCCGCCACCGGTCACCACCGTGTCGCCACGACGGATCGCCTTCAGCATCTCTTCCCGCTTCTTCGCCTGCTGGCGCTGCGGACGGATGATGAGAAAATACATGATCACGAAGATCAGGATGAAAGGCAGAAGCGAAATCAACATCTCACCGCCGCCACCTGCGCCTGCGCCTTGCGCATAGGCCGGAGTCACGAACATAAAGGCCTCGGAATTTGCTTGCGGACCCGTCGGTCCAAACCGGCGCGGACTATAGCTGTGGCGCGCCCCTTTGCAACCGGTCCCGGCACGAGCGATCTGTCGACCCCTCGATCCTTATGTTACCGAGACGCCCCGCCTGTAGGACGTGAACCCAAGTGACTCAAGACCAAACGCAAAACCTCATTCCGCTCCTTGAACGTATTGCCGGTGCTCTGGAGCGGCTCGCTCCGCCCGTGGCGCCGCCGCTCGACCTTTCGGCCGATGCCTATGTATGGGATCCGCAGCCACCTCGCCTCATCCCGGTGAAGAACGTGAACCGCCTGGAAATCGAGCTTTTGCAGGGCATAGACCGGTCCCGCGACACGCTGCTTGAGAACACACGGCACTTCGCCAAAGGCTATGCGGCCAACAACGCCCTGCTTTGGGGCGCCCGCGGGATGGGAAAATCTTCTCTGGTGAAATCCGTCCACGCGCAGGTCTCGGCCGAAGCGCCCGAGACGCCACTCAAGCTCGTCGAAATCCATCGCGAGGATATCAACACACTGCCCGATTTGATGAACACCATTCGCGATCGGCCGGAACGATTCATCTTTTTCTGCGACGACTTGTCCTTCGATGCCGACGACACGTCCTACAAGTCGCTGAAAGCCGCACTCGAAGGCGGCGTCGAGGGCCGGCCGCGCAACGTGATCTTCTACGCCACCTCCAACCGCCGCCACCTGCTCCCCCGCGATATGATCGAGAACGAGCATTCGACAGCGATCAACCCGTCGGAGGCGGTGCAGGAAAAGGTGTCGCTTTCAGACCGCTTCGGCCTGTGGCTCGGCTTCCATCACTGCGATCAGACACAGTATCTGGCGATGGTGCGCGCCTATGTGGAGCACTTCGGCATCGCGACGCCGGAAGAGGAATGGCGCCCTCAGGCCTTGGAATGGGCAACGACGCGGGGGAGTCGCTCCGGCCGCGTCGCCTGGCAGTTCATTCAGGATCTCGCCGGACGGACAGGTCAGTCGCTCGGCTGACTGACCCCTGCCCGAAAACCCGGAAGGCGCCCGCTCAAGCGGACGCCATATGTCCGACCGGATTGACCGGGGTCGCTCCCTTGCGGAGCTCGAAATGCACCTGCGGCGAGGTGACGTTGCCGCTCATTCCCGACTTCGCAATGATCTGACCGCGCCGAATCTTCTCACCGCGCTTGACCAGCAACTCGCTGTTGTGGGCATAGGCCGAAACCCAGCCGCCCTCGTGGCGCACCAGGATCAGATTGCCGTAGCTCTTCAGCTCGTTGCCTGAATAGATCACGGTGCCGTCTTCGGCGGCCTTGACGGCCGTGCCCTCTGGCACGGCGAGATTGATGCCATCGTTGCGCTCACCGTTCGGCTTGCTGCCGAACTCCGCAATGATGCGCCCGTGCACCGGCCACCGGAAGCCTGCGCCTCCAGATTTGGCAGTGGTATCGGCTGCAGGCGCCGCGCTTTCTTGCTTGGGCTCCGCCGATGGCGGTGTGTAGCTCACCGGCGTCTTTTCGGGCCGCACCTCAGGCGTGGCTTCCGGCTGTGCATCCGACATCGTTCCGTCTTTTGGATCGACGCGCGCAACCTGCGTTTCGCCACCGGACGGGATTTTCAGCGTCTGACCGGGGCGAATATTGCCGCCCTCAATGTTGTTGGCCGAGGCGAGCTCGCTCGTCGTGACACCATGCGCATGGGCGATGCTCCACAGCGAATCACCGGAGCGAACGGTATAGCCCCCGCTCGAGGCCACGTTGTTTTGCTGGTGCGGCTGCGGGGCTTCGGTCCGCGCAACCGCAGGCTCCGCACGGCGCGGCTGAGGCGTGCCTTGCGAATCGACGGTCACCTTCCCGAGAGGCTTCGGCATGCCGCTCGGCGCGTAAGGCTTCGGCGGCGTATAGGGTTTCGGAGCAGATGCCTGCTGTTGCGGGTAGCTCGTCGGCGCGCTCGAATAGCTCTGCTGCGTCCCGGCGGAACCCGGATAATTGTAGGCGGTCTGATAACCGCCAGAGGGTGGTGGCAACTGCCGCGACTGGACGGCGGGCGATGGCGCCGCGAACTGTTGCGGTGCCTGATAGGCATTCGCTTGGGCTGAAATTGTCTGCTGCTGATTCGCCGTCGAGCCGGTGTAGATGGGCTCAGTCAGACGTATGGCATCGGCGCTGCACCCGGCACCGAGCCCGGTAATCAGGGCGAGCGCACTAATGCGGGTGAACCAGAAGCTGGCAGACTGACGGTATGACCTCATCGAACAAACTCACGCAGGCATTGGGGATGCTGACGTGATGTAAAAGCATTAACATTGAAAAGGCGTTAAGGGACGCCGGCAAAACGAACCAAAATCAAAGATTGCGGGCGATGCCTTCGATCAGCGGCACGAAACGGACGGCACCGAGATCGCGGGTGTCCACCCGCGTCCCCTCTTTGCGAAAAAGCGTCAGCCTCTGCACGGCATCGACCGGTCCGACCGGCGCAACGAGAATGCCGCCATCGACCAGCTGTGCGACGAGTTTGGCGGGCGCAACGGCCGCTGCAGCGGTGACCAGGATCCGATCGAAGGGGGCCTGTGTCTGCCATCCCTTCGACCCGTCTGCGACGATGCCGGCGATATTGGTGATGCCGAGAAGATCCCAGCGCGTCTGCGCCAGTTCCAACAGCGTCCGATAGCGCTCAAGCGTGGTCACCCGGCGCGACAACCTCGCGAGAATGGCGGCCTGGTACCCGGAGCCGGTGCCGATCTCGAGAACATGGTGACGTGGTTCGAGTTCGAGCGCTGTCGTCATCATCGCCACCACCGAAGGCGCACTGATGGTCTGCCCGCATTCGATCGGCAAGGCGCGATCGAGATAGGCATCGTCTCGATACAGATCCGGGACGAAAGCCTCGCGCGGCACCGTCTCGATCGCCCCGAGCACCTTTCGGTCCGAAATGCCGAGTTCGCGCAGCCTCAGAATGAGGCTGGCCAGCCGAACACGCGCCTCAGGATCTGCCTCGATGTCAGGATCGTCGCTCACGAAGAGGCCCGGTTTGCCCCGCTTGGAGCCGTGAAATGGCGTGTGAGCTCCTGGCGGGCAGGTTCATCGGTCATGTCGAGAGACAAGGGCGTGACGGAGATATAGCCCTGAGCGAGCGCCGCCAGATCGGTTTCCGGGGGCGGCTCCATCTTCGAGTGCTTGAAGGCGATCCAAAAATACGGCCGCCCGCGCCCATCGCGACGTTCGTCGATATGCATCCAATCGGCAGCGCGCTTGCCCTGACGCGTGAGGAGAACGCCCGAAACGTCCTCAGCTGAACGGTTGGGGAAATTGACGTTGATGAGAACGCCTGACGGCAATTGCAGACCGAGTACGCGCTCGATGATCCCAGGGGCATGAGCTCGGGCGCAATCCCATCTCGGATCGTCGATCGTGTCCGCCCCGAACGCCTGCGACAGAGCGAAGGAGCGGATCCCGAGGATCGTCCCTTCGATCGCACCGGCAACCGTACCGGAATAGCTCACATCGTCGGCGATGTTCTGTCCCCGGTTCACGCCAGAGATCACCAGGTCCGGCTTTTCGCCGATGACGACCTTCGAGGCCATGATCACGCAATCCGTCGGCGTTCCGCGCACGGCGAAATGGCGCTCGTCGACCTCCCGCAAGCGCAAAGGGTCGCTCAGGGTCAACGCATGCGCCACGCCCGATTGATCTGTCTCCGGCGCGACCACCCACACATCGTCGGAAAGCGCGCGTGCGATCTCCTCTGCGACCTTCAGGCCCGGAGCATGGATTCCATCATCGTTGGTGACGAGAATTTTCATGCGCCGATCCGCTCCATGCCGCCCATATAGCGCCGCAGCACCTCCGGCACGGTGATCGACCCGTCGTCGTTGCGGTAATTCTCCATGACGGCGATCAGCGCCCGACCGACCGCCACGCCGGAACCGTTCAAGGTATGCACGAAGCGCGGCTGCTTTTCGCCTTCGGCCCGGTAGCGCGCGTTCATCCGACGCGCCTGAAAGTCGCCGCACACCGAACACGACGAGATTTCCCGGTAGGCACCCTGCCCCGGCAGCCAGACTTCGATGTCGTAAGTGCGCCGCGCGGCAAATCCCATGTCACCCGTCGAGAGGACGACGACGCGATAAGGCAGTTCCAGCTTTTTGAGCACCGTCTCAGCGCACGCCGTCATGCGCTCATGCTCTTCGAGGCTCGCCTCCTGGCTGGTGATGGAAACGAGCTCCACTTTGTTGAACTGATGCTGTCGCAGCATGCCGCGGGTATCGCGCCCGGCCGAACCCGCTTCGGACCTGAAACAGGGCGTCAGCGCCGTGAAGCGCAATGGCAGCTCCGATTCGTCGAGGATCGTTTCGCGCACGAGATTGGTGAGCGGCACTTCCGCCGTCGGAATGAGCCAGAGACGCGCCGCCGAGGCTTCATCGTCATCGACGGCTGCAGTTGCGTAGGAATCCTCGGCAAACTTCGGCAGCTGGGCGGTGCCGAAAAGCGCATCGTCCCGCACGAGGATCGGCGGAGCGACCTCGGTATAGCCGTGCTCGCTCGTATGAAGATCGAGCATGAACTGGCCGAGCGCCCGCTCCAGGCGCGCAAGCTGGCCCTTGAGCACGACGAAGCGCGAGCCTGAGAGTTTCGCCGCACTTTCGAAATCCATCAGGCCCAAGGCCTCGCCGATTTCGTAATGTTCCGGCGCGCTATCGCTCAACACAGGGTCGCCGACGAGCCGCAGCTCGACATTGGCTGTCTCGTCGGGCCCGACGGGCACATCCGGCAGTGGCACGTTCGGAAGTTCGGCGAGTGCCGTCCGTAGCGCTTCCTCGAGTGTGCGCTCCAGGGCTTCGCCTTCCTGTATGGCACTCTTCAGCTTGGCGACCTCGTCGATAAGGTTTTGGGCCGCGGCCTCATCACCCGAAGCCTTCGCCTTGCCGATCTGTTTCGAAGCCTGATTGCGCGCGTTCTGCGCTTCCTGCAATTGACGGATATGAGCGCGCCGCTCATCGTCGATATCGATCAGGCGTTGAGCGGCCGGCTCCGCCCCTCGATCGGCGAGAGCGCGGTCGAGCGCCTGCGGATCTTGGCGAATCCATGTGATGTCGAGCATCTTTCGCGAACCTCTGCTGGACGCCTTGCGGCGACTCCGCGTGCTTGTCTATGGCCGCAGGGCGTAACGCAACGACGGCAGCGGTCAAGTCTCGCGTTGAGGAAGATCCGCAGATCCGGATGACTTCAGCCGTCCAAGACCAGGTTCACCCGACTATGTCGCAGCTTCCTCGTCCCTTGCAGCATTCTTCAGTTCCACCCGTCGAACGGCGTAGATGGAGATTTCGTAGAGAAGAATTGTCGGCAACGCGAGACCGATCTGGCTGATCGGATCAGGCGGCGTAAGGATCGCCGCCAGGATGAAGGCGATCATGATGGCGTATTTGCGCTTGGCTTTGAGGATCGCCGCATCGACGATCCCGACGCGGCCGAGAAGCGTCAGGACGACCGGAAGCTGGAACACGAGGCCGAAGGCAAAAATCAGCGTCATGATGAGGCTGAGATACTCGTTCACCTTCGGCAGAAGCTCGATCGATGCGCGCCCGGCGCCACCCGTCTGTTCCATCGAGAGGAAGAAGGCGAGCGCAAGCGGCATCACCGCGAAATAAACGAGCGCCGCTCCGATAATGAAGAGGATCGGCGTGGCGATCAGGTAGGGGTAGAACGCCTGACGCTCATGCTTGTAGAGCCCCGGCGCCACAAATTTGTAGATTTGGTTGGCGATGACCGGGAAGGCCAGAAAGAGCGCGCCGAAGAAGGCAAGCTTCATCTGCGTGAAAAAATATTCCTGCGGAGCCGTGAAGATCAGACGGATGCTGCGGTCCGCACCCGCTGCCCGCTCATAGGGAATGATCAGAAGATTGAAGATCTGATCGGCAAAATAGAAGCAGACCACGAAGGCGATCGCGATTGCGATCAAGGCACGCAGAAGACGCTGACGCAGTTCGATCAGATGCTCGATCAACGGCGCTCGTGAGGCTTCGATATCGTCGTCGCTCATGCTGCGTCGCTCGTGCGCGGGCTTCCGCCTCTGTTGTCGGGGGCTTCTTCGGCCGCCCCGTCGTCCTTGCTCGACGCCACGTCTTGCACCTTTTCTTCCGCCGGTGCCGGGCGATCATCCACGTCCTCCGTGGGCTCCGTCACTGCAGCTTCGCCTGATGCGGGTTCTGCCGACGGGGAGGCCTCCTCCTCCGCGGGCGCGAGAGCGGATGGCACAGTCTCGGCCGCCGGCTTCTGACCCGTCCGATTGGCGGCGGCCTCGACGTCTTTTTTGACGCCGGCGAGGGGATCCATCTTGGAAATCGACTGCAGCGACTTCCGGGTTTCCTCCAACCCGGCCTGTTGCTCGGCCTCTTTCAGAGCATCGTCCAGCTGGCGCTTGAAATCGTTCGCAGTGCGACGGATCTGGCCCATCGTCTTGCCGAACGTGCGCAGCATCCCAGGCAGATCTTTCGGCCCGACGACGATAATCGCCACGCCGGCGATCACCACCAGTTCGGTCCAGCCGATATCAAACATGGCCGAGCTCAAACATAGATTGTGTCGGGTTCGCCGTGGCCGATGCTGTTAGCCGACCTTGTTCTTCTTCTCCGCCGGCTCCACGCTGGCAGGGTCGTTGTGCTCGATGGTCCGGGACTGGTTCGTCGACGTGGTATCGTCGTCCTCCTGCAAGCCCGTCTTGAAGCTCTTGATGCCTTTAGCGACATCACCCATCAGGTCAGAGATCTTTCCGCGCCCGAACAGGAGCACGATGATGATCGCGATGATAACGATCTGCCAGAAGCCTATCGACATAGGATAAACCTTTCAAAACTCGCCACGGCCGGTCGCGGGACTATTGCAAATCGTCGGATTCGCATCAACTCGCCCTCTTCTCCGATCCCCTGTCCCGTCACGAAACTGCGACAGGCATTGAGATGCGGCGACCAGCGTTTCCTCCAAACAGTCCCGGAGTGATATAAGTGGCCCGATCATTCAAAGCCACATCGAATTCTGCGCCGTCCGAAAGGGGCGAAACCTTCCGTAGGGTCCGCCGTGGCAAACGACCCTCATCCACAAGAGCGGTGAGATTGAGGCTGGAATAGCCGGCGTTTTGCCGCAGATCGGAATTGGTGAAAAATGCGCTGATTCCCGAGAATCGCTGGCTTGGCGTATCAATCCGTCAGTCGCCATCCAAAGGGTCTTCGTCGTCCCGCAGCCCCTCGCTCCCAAAGGCAGGCGGCGCTTCGAAGCCCGGCGGAATGTTTGCGTTCAGAAGACCGGCCGCCTTCAAGTCGAGAAGACCCGGCAGATCGCCGATTGCTGCAAGGCCGAAATGATCGAGAAACTCGTTCGTCGTGCCGAAAGTCAGCGGGCGCCCCGGCGAACGCCGGCGACCCCGCGGCCGCACCCAACCGGTCTCGAGCAGGACGTCGAGCGTACCCTTGGATGTCGAGACGCCCCTCACCTCTTCGATCTCGGCACGCGTCACCGGCTGGTGATAGGCGATGATGGCGAGCGTCTCCATCGCGGCCCGAGAGAGCTTGCGCTCCTCCACCTTGTGCTCCTGTAGAAGGAAGCCGAGGTCGCTCGCAGTGCGGAATGCCCAGCAATCGCCGATGCGCCTCAGATTGACGCCCCGGCTCGCATAAGCGGTCTGCAATTCGTGCAGCAGCACGTCGACCGTAACGCCCTCGGGCATCTTCGCGGCCAGTTCCGCCTCGCTCATGGGTTTCGCCGAGGCGAACAACATCGCTTCGAGCATGCGCAGATGCAGCCGGCGATCCTCCGGCGACAGGCTGGTCACATTGCTGCCGCTGGCAAAAAGATCAGGCACGCTTCGCCTCCAACGAAGCAGACCTCCGCCGCACGTAGAGAGGTGCAAAATTGGATGACTGCGTCAATTCCAGCTTGCCTTCCCGCACCAGTTCGAGACTTGCCGAGAGCGCACTTGCCCGGGCTGTCGCCCGCAGTTCCGGCTTAGCCAGAAACTCGGTGAGATACGTATCCATCGGCATCCAGGTCGCATCGTCACCGATCAGGCGCATGAGGCGATCGCGTGCTTCCTGCAGACCGATGACTTTGCGCTTCTTCACCTTCACGAAGCTCGCAAACTGGCGCGCACGCAAAGCCGAATAAGACTGCAAAAGGTCGTAGAGCTCTGCCCCCCATCGCATTGTCCGGTCGCTCGCGATGGCTTCCGGCATGCCGCGTTCGAAAAAGCTGGAACCAAGCTTGTCCCGGTCCGACAGCTTCTCGGCCGCGTCGCGCATGGCCTGCAGCCGCTTCAGGCGGAAAGCGAGCCGCGCCGCCATTTCCTCGCCGGACGGTTCTTCCATCGGTTCGGGATCGGGCAGAAGAAGCCGCGACTTGAGATAGGCGAGCCACGCCGCCATCACGAGGTAGTCGGCAGCGATCTGCAGATGCAGCTTGCGCGCATGATCGATGAAAACGAGATACTGCTCGGCTAAAGCCAGCACGGAAATTTTTGTCAGATCGACCTTCTGACTGCGGGCGAGAGCGAGGAGCAGGTCGAGCGGGCCTTCGAAACCATCCACGTCGACAAGCAGAACCTCGGCCTCGTCGACGGGCGTATCTTCCTCGAAAGCATCCGCCGCAACACTCATCCAACAACCCTGTCTGATCCCAACAACTGCGACAACCGCTCGTGCAAGAACGCCCGATCTCCGACCACATCGGCAACGCTGCCAAGAAGGGACGTCTCGGCACGCTTCAGCACATCGCCGGAAAGCTCCGGAACGGCATTCGCCACGTCGCGCATCTCTTCCATTTCGCCGTTGCAGTGAAGGACGACGTCGCAGCCTGCGGCGATCGCACGCCGTGAGCGTTCGGCTGGACTGCCGCTCAGCGCCTTCATGGAGATGTCGTCCGTCATCAGCAGACCATCAAAACCGATTCGCTCGCGTATGATGTTAGCGATGATTGCAGCGGAATGCGTGGCCGGCTGGGCGTCGTCCACTGCGGAATAGACGACATGGGCCACGATGCCGAGGGACGCGCGCGCGGCCAACATTCGAAACGGTGCGAAATCGACGGCCTCGAGTGCCGCCAGATCCGCATCGACGACGGGAAGCTCTTCATGGCTGTCGGAAGCCGCGCGACCATGGCCAGGTAGATGCTTGATCACCGGCGTCACGCCGCCGGCACTCAGTCCGGCCATGACGGCGCCGCCGAGCGTCACCACCATCTCGACCGTGTCGCCGTAGGCGCGATCGCCGATGATATCGTGACTGCCAGGCACCGGCACATCGAGGACCGGCAGACAATCCACGTTGATGCCGAGTTCGATGAGGTCGAGCGCCATCAGCTTCGCGGCAAGCTGCGCCGCCTCGATTCCGGAAACAGGATCCGTCTTGTAGATGTCCCCGAAGCGCTTCGCTGGCGGATAGGAGCGCACCACCGGCGGGCGAATGCGTTGGACCCGGCCTCCTTCCTGGTCGATCAGGATCGGAACGTCCGGACGATCGAGCGTCTCGCGGACGCTGTCCGTCAGCCGCCGGATCTGGCCAGCATCCTGGATGTTGCGGGCAAAGAGAATCACGCCCCAGGGTTTTTCATCGCGCAAGAAAGCGCGTTCTTCCTCGCCGAGCGTGAGCCCGGCGAGGCCGCAAGCGAAGGCCTTCGCCATCATTCAGTTCGATATCCTGCGTGGAGTTCTACTGCGTTACGAAGCAACTGCCGCCAGCGCTCTGCAGATTCTCGCACAACGAGATCGCCGCCTCGCGCGAAGCCATCGGACCGACCCGGACACGGTAATAGATACCCTTGTCGCCGAGATCGGCCTGAAGGATCACTGCCTCCTGGCCTCCGAGAAGCTGCGGGAAACGCCGCTGCAGATTGCTGTAGGACGATCGGGCCTGCTCTTCTGAACGTTGGGAGCTGACCTGAACCGCCCATCCGGCCGGTGCCGTGGAGGCGACCTGCGGCTCTGACGCGTTCGAAGACGGCGCAGACGCCGTCAAGGAAGAGGCCGAAGCCGCTGGCTGCTGTGCGGTCTGTGCCGAACTGGGAGAAGGCGCGACAAGATCCGGTACCGTCGGCCGTGCCTGCGGCAGGTTCGCGATGTCGAAGCTCGGAGTTTCGGCGGATGTCGGCGTTTCGCCGAGCCCGTTCGGCTGCGCGCTCGCTTGCGCGTTGTTTCCGGCGCTTTCATCCGCAGGAATACCGCCGTCCTCCGGCTGGACGCGCACGCTCTGCACCTGGACCGGCTGCGGATCTGTCGCCGGCGCAGGGCCTGCGAGCTCCGTCGGCTGCTGCGAGGTCGCGGACTGGCTGCTCGGAGTGTTTTCGACGATCGTTCCATCGGGACGGACCGTCAAAGTCCGGACCTTCTTCGGTCCAATTGGCGTGACCTGCGGCCCCACCTGCGGCTCAGCCGTATCGTCCGAAATGCGCGCGGAGATCTTTCCGTCGTCGTCTGCCGCTACGGCCCCATTATCGGCACCCTCGCCGTCTTGCGCGTTCGGCAACACGATGCGAGCGATTTCTCGTGGTTCCTCGTTGCGGTCGACGAGCTTTTCATCAGTCTCGGGATCGCGACCGGAAACACGGTCGAACACGGCCTGGCCGACCTCGTCGTCTTTCTTGTCGCCCGGGTTTTCGACGGCCACTTTCACATCGCCGCCATCGGCGGTGATGATGGGAACGGAACCATCCGAATCACCCTCGCCCCCACCGAGCATGGCGATGACGCCGCCGCCGACAACGACGACACTCAAGACGGCCGCCAGCGCCATCAGACCTTTGCGGCGTCCCTTGCGGCCATCCCCCTCGTCATCCATGCGGATCTGACCATCGGGATCGCCATCGGCGCGACTGACGAGCGGATCACTGTCGACAAGGAACGGAAATTCTTCGTGGCTCGGCTCGGGCGTGTCGGCCAGGTCATCGCTCGCGGGCCAGTCGCGCTCCGCATGCGGAGCCCCGGCCTGAACGTGTGGGACATAAGGAGCACGCGGCTCGCGCGGCTGCGGCACACGCTCATCCTCAGACGAATCCGATCGCTCGTAATCGGCACCGCCGTGCTGCGGCTCCGACCATGACGGCTCTTCCCTCTGCGACTGGGCCGCGAGTTCGCCTGGGAGTTCATGCTCCATCCAATGAGCAAAGTCTTGAGCCGCGTTGCGATGGGATTCGGGGTACGCCCCCTCCGGAGCGTCATAAGGCTCCTGCGGAGGCTCCTCGTAACCGGAAGACTGAGGCGAATCCTCATAGGCGCCATACGGATCAGAGGCCGGATAACGATCCTCCGGGAAAGAGCGCTCGTCATCGACCTCCTCCGCGGCAGGGCCGCTCGGAAACCTCGTCACCAGAGATGAAAGAGGATGCTCGACGCGCGGCTCCTCGGCGCGCGGCCCATGGCTCCGCCAATACGCCTGCTCTTCCGGCTCTTGCGCAGGCTCGGGCACGAAACGGGGTTCGGCACGCGTGTAGCTCTTGGGGGTGTACGGCTCGGGCGTGTAAGGCTCAGGCGTGGAGCGCTCGGGCTGGCGCGCACGGTTCGATTGCTCGAACTCCCGCATCAGCTCCGCTTCGAGCTCGGACGAGAACGCGTCCACGTCGGGCTCCCGCCTTGTCGGGGCAGCCTCGGCACGTGGCGACGGACGATAATATGAGCTGTCTTCGCTGACGATACGCGCCAGCTCGACGAGCGGATCCTCCTCCTCCGGGCCGGCAGGTCCACCGCCGGGTCCGTGATGCAAGTAGGAGGTTTTCGGACGTTCATCCGCCATCGGCAAACCTTACGCGTTGTTCCGGTAACGCCGGGCGCTCCTGAGATTCAGCGCATCTCCTTGGGCGCCTCGACCCCGAGCACCGACAAGCCCGCTCGGATTACCATGCCAACAGCATCCACCAAGCCAAGCCTCGCTTTTGATATCTCTATATCATCAGGCTTAATGAAGCGTAATTGCGGCGACTCCTTGCCTCTGTTCCAGTGAACATGAAAGGAATTCGCTAAATCGTAGAGATAATACGCAATCCGATGCGGCTCTCTGCTCTGGGCGGCAAGCTGCACGATACGCGGCCAATCGCAGAGCTGCTTGATGAGCTGGAGCTCACCGGGATCTTCGAGCCGGATGAGCCGCTCAGCTGAGGCAAGTTCTGCGGGTGTCTCGTCAATCTCCGGCATTTCCTGCGCAAATTGCCGCCGCACGGAGGCCGTCCGCGCATGCGCATACTGCACGTAGAAAACCGGATTGTCCTTCGACTGCTCGGTCACGGTCTGGAAATCGAAATCGAGTGGCGCATCCGCCTTGCGGGTCAGCATCATGAAGCGAACCGCGTCGCGCCCCACCTCGTCGACGACGTCTGCGAGCGTCACGAGATCACCGGCCCGCTTCGACATTCTGACGGGTTCTCCTGCACGGAAGAGCCGAACGAGCTGCGAGAGCTGCACTTCCAGCTCGCCCTCGCCTTCAGAAATGGCCTTAACCGCCGCCGTCATGCGCTTGACGTAGCCGCCATGATCAGCGCCCCAGACATCGATCATATGAGCGAAGCCACGCTCGAACTTGTCGAAGTGATAGGCGATGTCGGAGGCGAAGTAGGTATAACTGCCGTCCGCTTTCTTCAAAGGCCGGTCGACATCGTCACCGAACGACGTTGCGCGAAAGAGGAGCTGCTCGCGCTCGTCCCAGTCTTCGTCCTCATTCTCCTGCCCCTTAGGCGGCGGCAGCGTTCCCCAGTAAACGAGGTCCCGCTCTTCAAGCCACGCAATGAGTTCCGCCACCCGGTCACGGCCATTCCCGATCAGCGAACGCTCGGAGAAAAACACGTCGTGCCGGATATTGAGGCTGGCGAGATCGTCGCGGACATTCTCCATCATCGCGGCGATCGCGAAGTCGCGCACCAGAGGCAGCCAATCGGCTTCATCCAGGTGCTTGAGCGCCTCACCGTATTTTTCGGCAAGCGCCTTGCCGACGGGAACGAGATAGTCGCCCGGATAAAGCCCCTTCGGGATCTCGCCGATCGTCTCGCCAAGCGCTTCGCGGTAGCGCAGATGAACGGAGCGCGCGAGCTGGTCGACCTGCGAGCCCGCATCGTTGATGTAATATTCCCGCGTCACCGCCTGGCCGGATGCCGCCAGAAGGTTTGCGATCGCATCGCCCACGACGGCGCCGCGGCAATGGCCGACATGCAACGGCCCCGTGGGATTGGCGGAGACGTATTCGATGTTGACGGCCGCACCCTGCCCCGCCTGCACGTAGCCATAGCGGTCGCCGGCTTTCAGGATGGCTGCGAGTTCCCGCGCCCAGAAGGATTGCGCCAGACGCAGATTGAGAAAGCCGGGGCCGGCGATCTCCACGGCGTCCACATCGTCGTGCTGGGAGAGCTCGGCACCGAGCCTGGTCGCCAGGTCGCGCGGCTTCATCGCCAGAGGTTTCGAGAGCACCAGCGCAGCGTTGGTGGCAAGGTCGCCATGCGCGGCATCGCGCGGCGGCTCGACCACCACGCGCGCAAGCAGCTCCGGCGCGATCTCGCTTTCCGTTACGACCCGGGCGATAGCGGCCCGGACCCGCTCCGCAAAATCATCAAAAAGGTTCATGCTGGAATATCCGTTGCCGTCTACGCGGCATACCGTTCGATAGGCTTGGCCCCTAGCCGAGATCGGGGGTGTGGTCAAACAGGCGACGGTGCTCGGCGACCGCGAAGCCGTCGCTCATCCCGGCGATATAATCGGCCGCACGACGTGCCCGCCTTCGTTCATCGGCCATATCGACCTGTGCCTGCCACACCTCCGGCAGGAGCTCGGGCTCCGACTGCAGGCGGTTGAAAAGATCCGTCACGATCGCCTCACCGGCATGGGCTGCCCGCATAACGCTCTCATGGCGATAAAGCCGCGAAAAAAGAAAGCCTTTCAGCTCCTTCTCCTCGCGCGCCAAGTTTTCCGAGAAGCCGACCGTAGGCTTCCCGGCATGGGTGACCGCACATGCCGACGCCGCACCTGTCTCCTCAAGCCGCCTGGCCGTCTCGACAAGCACATCGGTGATCATCACGGTGATCAACCGCCGCGTGAGCTCGGCCGCGAAGCGCGAGCGCTCCAGAGTGGGAAACGCCTGCTTGAGCTCGCCGATGATACGCGCCGTCAGAGGAACCTCGACAAGATCCTCCAGATGCAGGAGACCGGAGCGCAATCCGTCATCGATGTCGTGCGCATCATAGGCAATATCGTCGGAAATTGCGGCGATCTGGGCTTCCGCGCCCGCGTAATTTTCCAGATCGAGGTCGAGCGCCTCATTGAGCTCCACCACCACTGGAGAGAGCGCCGACATTTTCCCTTTCAGTGGCCCGTTGTGCTTGACGAGGCCCTCCAAAGAGGCACGCGAAAGATTGAGACCGTCATAGCGCGCATAGCGCCTCTCCAGCCGCGTGACGACACGCAGGCTCTGAAGGTTGTGGTCAAAACCACCATATTCTCCGAGCGCGGCACTCAAAGCCCGTTCACCGGCATGACCGAACGGCGTGTGCCCGAGGTCGTGCGCAAGCGCGATCGCCTCCGTCAAATCCTCGTCGAGACCGAGGGGGCGTGCAATCGAGCGCGCAACCTGCGCAACCTCCAAGGAATGCGTGAGCCGCGTCCGGAAATGATCGCCTTCCGGCCGGATGAAGACCTGCGTCTTGTGCTTCAGTCTCCGGAACGCGGTGCAATGCACGATCCGGTCCCGGTCTCGCTGGAACGGCGAGCGCAGACGATCCTCCCTCTCCTCATGCACACGGCCACCTCCCTCATCCGGGTCTGTGGCATAGGGCGCTCTCCAGCGGGCGCCGTGCTTGAGGAGATGACGAGGAAGGCTCGCACTCATGATCTGGCTACGATTGACTTGCGGGGCAGTGCTTCTTAGCTACGATGCATTGAGATGAGCAAGGTGGCCACCATGACCGAGGCCTCGACGATAAGCGCCCACAACACCGAACAAGCCCCGGAGACGGCGGTTGTTTTGACGGATCGTGCGGCAAAGCGCATCGCCAAAATTCTCTCCGGCGAGCCTGCGGAGACGGCTTTGCGGATTTCCGTCGAAGGCGGCGGCTGTTCCGGCTTTCAGTACCGTTACGATCTCGTCCAGGACCCGCATGACGACGACGATCTCGTGCTCGCGCGCGACGGAGCTACAGTGCTGATCGATTCCATGTCTCTCCCCTTTATGGAAGGCGCGGTGATCGACTTCGTCGACGATTTGATGGGTCAGTCCTTCCAGATCAAAAACCCGCATGCCACCGCCTCGTGCGGCTGCGGCACCAGCTTCTCAATCTGACACATAGAACGCGCTGACCGACAAAGGGCGCGCAGAGATCGGACAGGCCGTTGAAGATTGCCACCTGGAACATCAACGGCGTGAAAGCGCGCCTTGATGGCCTCGTTACCTGGCTCGGAGAAGCGAGCCCCGACGTCGTGTGCCTGCAGGAAATCAAATCGATCGACGAGGCCTTCCCGCGCGAACCGATCGAAGCGCTAGGCTACAACGTCGCCACGCATGGCCAGAAAGGCTTCAACGGCGTCGCGATCCTATCGAAACGACCGCTGGAAGACGTGACGCCGCGTCTTTCCGGCGACGAGGACGACGTCCAGGCTCGCTTTCTGGAGGCGATCGTGCCGGACGACCACGACGGCATCGTTCGTGTCGTCTCCGCGTACATGCCGAATGGCAATCCGATCGGGACGGAGAAGTTTTCCTACAAACTCGCCTGGATGGAACGCTTGGAAGCGTGGGTGGACGATCGGCTCGCGCTCGAAGAACCCTTCGTGCTGGCGGGCGATTTCAACATTATCCCGGAGTCGATCGATGCCCGCTACCCGCAAAGATGGACGGAAGATGCCCTCTTCCAACCCGAATCGCGCAATGCCTACAGGAAGCTCACCGCACGCGGCCTGACCGAAGCGCTGCGCACGGTGACCGATGCGGGCGACATCTACACGTTCTGGGACTACCAGGCCGGCGCCTGGCAGAAGAACAACGGCATCCGCATCGACCATCTTCTCTTGTCGCCCGAAGCCGCCGACCGTCTGGCAGCCGTGGGCATCGACAAGCATGTGCGCGCCTGGGAAAAGCCCTCAGATCATGTCCCGGTGTGGATCGCACTCAGCTGAGGCCGACGTGAAAGTCAGGCGTTTTCGGCAAGCCGCTTCAGCTTTGCGAACATCGAGTCGCTGTCCTCACCGTAATTGAGGGTTCCTACGAATTTTCCGTCCTGATCCATCAGATAGACCGAAGCCGTGTGATCGATCGTGTAGTCACCATCGTCGGTCGGGACCTTTTTGTAATAGATCTTATAGGCTTTCGCGATTTTCTCGATCTGCTCTTCATTGCCCGAAAGCCCGCGGATATGCGGATCGAAGGCGGAGACGTAATCCTTCATCTTCTCCGGCCCATCACGCTCCCAGTCGACCGAAACGAAGACGAAATTGAGCTTTTCCGCATCGTCGCCCAGCCGCTTGATCAGACCCGAGAGTTCGTAAAGCGTCGTCGGGCAGACATCGGGGCAAAAGGTGAAACCGAAATAGATCACCGTCGGTTTGCCGCGGAAATCCTCCTCGCTGACCGTCCTGCCCTCTTCATCGACGAGCGTGAAGGGGCCGCCGATGGCGGCCACCCCAACGCTTTGCTGCAATCGCTCAGGCGGCGTCAGTAGAAAGGCGAAGACCGCCGAAACGGCGAGGATCGCTATCGCTCCTGCAACGAGCAGCCAAATTTTGCGCATCGACATCACTGAGTTTTGCTGTTTTCCGGCATTTGCATATTGTGCCCGTCCATCTCCATTGGCTTGCCGCCGGGGCTAGGAGCGCCAACGGCCGTGGCGGACATTTCCACATCGACCGAACCTGCCTTCTCGAAAGTGAGCGTGACCGGCACGTTCGCCCCTTCTTCGATGGGAGCGGTCAGATCGATGAACATGACATGCAGGCTACCGGGCTTCAGTTCGACCGTCGCTCCGGCCGGCACCGGGATGCCATCTTCGAGCTGGCGCATCTTCATCACGCCACCCGACATATCCATGGTGTGAAGTTCCACCCGACCGGAAATCGGCGATGAGGCGGAGACAAGACGGTCGTCCTCATCACCGGTATTCGTGATCTTCAAAAACCCGCCGCCGGCGGTGGCCGAAGGCGGCGTCGCGCGTGTCCAGGGATGACCGATCTCGAGATTGCCGAGCTTGTATCCGTGAGCGAGAGCGGGGGTGGCGGCAAAGACAAAAGCAGCCGCAAAGAGTTTCGTAACGAGGCGCATCGATTTCTCCATCTGCGCATAAAAAGAACCGTCGGCAGAGGCCGCACGGAAGGGAAAAGCGTCAGTTGGAGAGAATGGGTGGCGCGCGGGCTTCGGCGGCAAGACGCAGCTCGGACGGATGCGAGGTCCCGCCCCTAACGTCGCGGGCGACCACAAGAAACGGCCCGAAACTCGCAAGGAGAATTGCACCATCCTGCGGTACCAGCGGCTGCAAAAGGCTCGCGGAATGGCAAAGCGCAGAACAACAGGGGCATGCCCCGTTGTCGTGGCTCTTGCCCTCGTTCTTCTGGCCAGGCGATGCGAGCGGATTGCACAGGGCCGTCGAATTGCCCCCGGCCATAAAGCCGATCGCGTAAGCACCTGAAACGCCTTGAAAAAGAAGCATATAGGCGACGACGACGGCGACCAGGCCACCGACGAATTTGTCACCGAGCACGTGCCTCATAAAGCGCATGACAAAGTCATGCCCGATCGCCGGGCGGAAGCCAATGCCAAAAAGACGAAACTCAATCGAAGGAATTAGGGTCGCGCAGCAATGCCGGCCCGGGTGGCCCGGATGGCTTTGTCCGCAGAGCACCCCGCGCGAGAGACAGTTTCCACGACAGCAATCGACCGCATGGCGGCGGCCTTCATCGATCTGCGATTTCGGGGAATGGCTCCCGGGAGCCTGCGAGACGAAAGCTACTTCGTCTTGCTCTTGGCGAGGTAATCCTCCGCCAGAGCCATAGCCGTGCGGCGATCATTCTCGCTCGCGGCCGCAAAGGCCTCCTCATGGAGCGATTGGATGGCGTCGTCGCCACGGTAGGAATTGCGCGCGATTGAGAGCCACATCAGCCCTTTCACCGCATTGCGCCGGATGCCGATGCCGTCGAACAGGAGCCGTCCGAATTCCGCCTGCGCCTGGGCATGGCCTTTGTCAGCCGCGAGTTTCAGCCATCGCGCCGCCTGGCGATCGTTCTTCTCACCGCCGCGGCCGCTCAGATACATCATGCCGAGCTGAAACTGCGCCTCCGGATCGGCGAAGTAGGACGCGGCATAGGAATAAAACCGCCGGGCCTTCCCCTCATCGGCGACGACCGTTCCCGTGATCCCGTCACGAAAATAGCCCGCAAGCGCGACGAAGGCATCGGAGACAAAGCGCGCATCCGAGCCGCGCGGGTTGCCGTCGGCATAGTCGTTGGCGATTTTGGCAAAGATCCGAAAGGCGTGCGCATCGTCCTCGCTGACGCCGTCGCCAGTGGCGTAGATGCGCCCGAGCTTCCACAACGCGGCAGTGTGGCCCTTATCCGCAGCATAGGACAGCGCCTCCAGGGCCTCGGCAGTATGGCCCTGTTTGTAGGCGATATATCCTTCGCGAAATGCCTCGCGGGCCGACATATCCGGATCGAAGGCGAAGGCAGGCGTCGCCATCGCCACCGCCAGACACGCGGCCGGCAGAACACTACTGATCCGCATAGCACACCGTTTCCGCCGCGCCGCCCGGATGCGTCACGGCACCTTTTCGTGCCGCTCCGACGGTCTGCGCGTATTTCCACAAAGCGCCGGAGCGATAATCCGTCTCGCGCGGCGTCCATCTTTGACGCCGACGATCCAATTCTGTGTCCTCGAGCTCGACCGAGATCGTCCCGGCCTCTGCATCGATCTCGATGACGTCGCCGTCCTCGAGAAGAGCGATCGGTCCGCCCACGGCGGCTTCCGGCCCGACATGGCCGATGCAGAACCCGCGCGTCGCGCCGGAGAAGCGTCCATCCGTGATCAGCGCCACTTTGCTGCCCATGCCCTGCCCATAGAGAGCAGAGGTCGTGGACAACATTTCGCGCATGCCAGGCCCACCTTTCGGGCCTTCATAGCGGATCACCAGAACGTCTCCCTCCCGGTACTGACGGCTTCGCACGGCCTCAAAACACTCTTCTTCCGTATCGAAGCAACGCGCCGGACCTTTGAAGCGCAGATTGGTCATGCCCGCGACTTTCACGATCGCGCCATCAGGGGCGAGATTTCCGGAAAGACCGACCACGCCGCCTGTCGGGCTGATCGGCTTGTTCGCGGGATGAACCACGTCCTGCTCATCGTTCCACTGAACATGTTCCAGATTTTCGGCAATTGTGCGGCCGGTGACTGTCAGGCAGTCCCCGTGCAAGAATCCGTTATCGAGAAGGGTTTTCATCAACAATGGGATGCCGCCTGCCTCGAACATATCCTTGGCGATATACTTTCCGCCCGGCTTGAGGTCGGCAATGTAGGGCGTACGTTTAAAAATTTTCGCAACTTCGAAGAGATCGAAGTCGATGCCGCATTCATGCGCGATCGCCGGCAGATGCAGTCCAGCATTCGTGGATCCACCCGAGGCTGCGACCACCGTTGCGGCATTCTCCAAAGCCTTGCGGGTCACGATATCTCGCGGGCGGATCTGCTGCGCGAGAAGCTCCATGATCTGCTCGCCCGCCGCATAGCAGAACCGGTCACGGAACTCATAGGGCGCCGGCGCGCCGGCCGAATACGGCAGAGCGAGCCCGATCGCCTCAGAAACCGTCGCCATGGTGTTGGCCGTGAACTGCGCCCCGCAGGCGCCGGCAGAAGGACAGGCGACCGCTTCCAGCTCGGCAAGATCGTCGTCGGTGAATTCGCCGCTCAGATGCTTTCCGACGCCTTCGAAGACGTCGAGGACAGTCACCTCCTTGCCGCGAAAACTGCCGGGCAGGATCGTTCCGCCATAGATGAAGATCGACGGCACGTTGAGACGCACCATTGCCATCATCATTCCCGGCAGGGATTTGTCGCAACCGGCAAGACCGATCAGAGCGTCGTAGCAGTGGCCCCGCATGGTGAGCTCGACGGAATCGGCGATCACCTCGCGCGATGCGAGAGAGGCCTTCATCCCGGCGTGTCCCATGGCGATCCCATCGGTCACGGTAATGGTGGTGAATTCGCGCGGCGTACCTTTGGCCGATGCAACGCCCTTCTTGACGACCTGCGCCTGTCGAGACAGCGCAATGTTGCACGGAGCGGCCTCGTTCCAGCAGGTCGCCACACCCACGAACGGCTGATGGATTTCCTCAGTCCCGAGACCCATCGCATAGTAATAGGAGCGGTGCGGCGCACGCGACGGACCCTCCGTCACATGGCGGCTTGGCAAACGTGACTTATCAAAACTTTTCGCGTCCATGCCCCTAAGCCCCATGAACTCTAGCCCCGGGTGGAGCCTTCGCCATAAAGCCCCGCCTGCGCTTCGTTTATGACTGAAACGTGGCGCTTGTTAATGGGTCTAAGGGGGTGAGCTTCTTGCGCTAAGCGGCTGTTGCGCAATGGCCACAGCGACTCCCGGCATGAAGCCGTCTCACAGGACGACACGAGAGAAGGCGGCGGTTCGGCCGACGCCGTGCGGAGGAAGGAACTCGCAACGGGGCCGCAATAACGGCCCCGTTAATTGCGCTGGTCAGTGCGTATCGCTCAGCCGTCCGAGCGCCGCCGCCAAGCGTTCGCGATCGGCAACGTATTCCGCCCGTTTCTCGCGCTCGGCCGCCACAACCTCTTCAGGCGCGCGGGCCACGAATTTCTCGTTGCTGAGCTTCTTGTCGAGGCGTGAGATCTCGCCATCGACCTTGCCTATCTCTTTCTCAAGGCGCGAGCGTTCGGCATCGAAATCGATGACGCCTTCAAGCGGCAAGGCACAGGTCGCCTCGCCCACGAGAAACTGGGCCGCGTTCTTCGGCACGTCCGGAGCGGTCGAGATGGCATCCACCCGAGCGAGCCGTTCGATCGCCGCCTGATGACGGGCAAGCCGCTCCTGCGTCAGCTCGGAGGCCGCGCAGACCACGAGTGGCGTACGGGCACCGGCCGGCACGTTCATCTCCGCACGAACGGATCGGATCGACGACACGAGCAGAACGAGCCAGTTGATGTCGTCGGCTGCAGCGTCATCCGAAAATGCGCTCTCCGGCCAGGACGCGAGAGCCAAAAGCCCGGCCTCCTCTCCGCCGAGTTCGTCCCAAAGCGCCTCGGTGATGAACGGGCTGAAGGGGTGCAAAAGCTTCAGGATATCGACGAGAGCCCGTCCGGCGACCGCGCGTGTCTCGGCCGCGGCCGCTTTGTCGTCCCCGTCGAGAACCGGCTTGATGAGCTCCAAATACCAGTCGCAGAACGTGTCCCAGACGAAGTGATAGATAGCATCGGCCGCCTCGTTGAAGCGGTACGCCGTGATGCCTTCGGTAACTGCGGCGACCGTGCGGGCAGCTTCCGTGAGGATCCAGCGATTGACCGGCAGTTTCGCATCAGCCGGATCGAAAGTCGCATCCAGCCGGCAGCCCTTCATCTGACAGAAGCGCGCGGCATTCCACAGTTTCGTTCCGAAATTGCGATATCCGGCAACACGTTGTGGAGAAAGCTTAATGTCACGTCCCTGCGCCGCCATGGCCGCCAGCGTGAAACGCAGCGCATCCGCGCCGAACTCCTCGATGAGTTCCAGCGGATCGATGACGTTGCCCTTCGACTTCGACATCTTCGCGCCGTGCTCGTCTCGCACGAGGGCGTGGATGTAGACGTCCGCAAAGGGCTCCTGCTTCATGAAATGCATTCCGAACATCATCATCCGGGCGACCCAGAAGAAGATGATGTCGAAGCCCGTCACGAGCACGTTCGTCGGATAATAGCGGGCAAGCTCCGCCGTCTCGTCGGGCCAACCGAGCGTGGAAAACGGCCAGAGCGCCGAGGAGAACCAAGTGTCGAGCACATCCTCGTCGCGGTCGAGTTTCACCCGGCTGCCGTAATGGCGGTAAGCGGCGGCTTCCGCCTCTTCCTCGGAGGCCTCCACGAAGACCTCGCCATCCGGCCCATACCAGGCCGGAATCCGATGTCCCCACCACAGCTGGCGTGAAATGCACCAGGGCTGGATGTTCTCCATCCACTCGAAATAGGTCTTTTCCCAATTCTTCGGGACGAAATTCGTGCGCCCCTCGCGAACGGAGGCAATCGCAGGCTTCGCCAGCGTGACGGCATCCACGTACCACTGGTCCGTCAGGAACGGCTCGATCGGCACACCGCCGCGATCGCCATGCGGCACGACATGGACGTGCTCTTCGATCTTCTCGAGAAGCCCCCGCTCATCCATCATCGCCACGACTTTGTCGCGCGCCGTGAAGCGGTCCTGCCCATGAAGAGCCGCGATGGTTTCGGCGAGTTCTGCACTCTCCGGAACGTCGCGCAGGAAATCTTCGTTGCCGTCGAGGACGAGATTGGCCTCCACGTCCATGACGTTAACCATGGCGAGATCATTCCGCCGGCCAACCTCGAAGTCGTTGAAGTCGTGGGCCGGGGTAATCTTCACAGCGCCGGAGCCGGCTTCGGGATCGGCATAATCATCGGCCACGATCGGGATGCGGCGACCGACGAGCGGCAAGATCACATGCTTGCCGATGAGATCGCGGTAGCGCTCGTCTTCCGGATGCACGGCCACGCCCGTATCGCCCAGCATGGTCTCGGGGCGGGTGGTCGCGACGGTGATGTAGCGGCCTTCCTCTCCCTCGATCGGGTATTTGAAGTGCCACAGATGCCCCTTCATCTCGACCTGTTGCACTTCGAGGTCGGAGATGGCCGTCAGGAGCTTCGGGTCCCAATTGACGAGCCGCTTGTCCTTGTAGATCAGCCCTTCCTTGTAGAGCTGCACGAACACTTTGATGACGGCAGCCGATAGCCCCTCATCCATGGTGAAGCGCTCGCGCGACCAATCGCACGAGGCGCCGAGACGTTTCAGCTGATTGAGAATCATGCCGCCCGACTCGGCCTTCCAGGTCCAGACCTTCTCCACGAAGGCCTCACGGCCGATATCGCGCCGGCCCGGCTCCTGACGCTGCATCATCTGCCGTTCGACGACCATTTGCGTGGCGATGCCGGCATGGTCCATGCCCGGCTGCCATAGGACGTCCCTGCCCTGCATGCGGTTGTAGCGCACGAGCACATCTTGCAGCGTGTTGTTGAGTGCGTGCCCCATATGCAAGGAGCCGGTCACGTTCGGCGGCGGGATGACGACTGCGAACGTGTCTGCGCCAGGCTCCGCACCGGCACCGGCACGGAAGGCATCGGCATCAAGCCATTTCTGGGAAATACGGGGTTCGACGTTCTTTGCGTCGAAGGTCTTTTCTAGCATGAGGGAAACGCACCATGGGCCCGGAAGCGGGCGCTGAAACCGCCGCGGTTAAACTGGTGCGCCCGCCGCCTGTCAACAAGCGGTCTGGATCAGCAGCCGCAACGGCTGCAAACAAAGGGGTCGCCGCGACCGAGGGCCGCGACAGAATTAATCAGCGACGTCCGCGGGAAACGCGCTCGATTTCTTCTCTGACGAGCCGCTCCACAAGCGGGGGAAGATTGTCATCGAGCCATTCTTTCAGCATCGGGCGCAGCATCTCCGAAACGAGATCCTCCAAGGTGCGCGCGTTCTGAGACAGAATGGTATGCGCCAAAGAATTGAAGGCACCGGAGACCGCCTCATCCGCATCATCGGACAAGAGCCGCTCCTCGGCGCGCGCATGCGCTTCATAAGTCGTCATAGAGCTGGGCTCCTTCGCTGCCGACCTTGCCGGCTCGAATGTCTCTGGCTCTGCGCGATGGCCAAAGGAAGGCTGCACAGCCTCCGGCATAACCGTTTCGGCGACCTTCGTCTCTTTTACCGGCTCCGTCTCAGGCTCAGGCGACTGAGCCTCAACGCCCCCGGCAGTCTCGAACGGGGCGGAGAAATCCGGAAAATCATCTTCCTCGTCGTCGGCCATTTCCTCGGCGAGAGACGGCTCCGCGACAGCGTCCGGCGCCGAGGCAGCAGGCTCGTCAACAGGCTGCGGGCCAACAGGCTGAGGAGCATCGGGCTGAGCAGCAGACGCTGTCGGCTCGGCCTCGTCATCCTCGATGGCGACGCGCAGAGACCTCGAAGCACGCGCCTCCGACTTGTCGCCGTCCTCGGAAATGATCTGGCGGATCGACGCCAGGATCTCCTCCATGGTCGGTTCCTGTGCCGCGCTCGGATTAGCCATAAAATGCTCCCTGGGCGGAGGCGTTAGCCTCCACACATCGAATCGCTTTGGTTGTACATGCGCATTTGAAGGTTAAAGAAAGCCCCTCGCCAGGGGCTTAAGAGCATAATCCCCAGGCCCGGTGCGCGCGATGCGTGCGCCGTCTGACAGCGTGGACCTCTGGGCATGGCTGCAGCAGGTGAGAAGGGGCGCTGACGGGCCGCGCGGCATCGCCATCAATAAAGGCCATGAGAGCGCGCGGAAGTGCCGGCGAGAAAGTTATTCTCCGTTTCCCCAAGCGCTACTGAGCCAAAGGGAAACGGCCAAAATGAGGGAAACCGCCTCGTTCGCCTCAGCGACCGTCCGGCGTTCTCAGCCCGAACCACTTGTCCTTCACGGCCTCGTAATGGGCTTCGGCGTGATACCGCTCGACCGGAAGGTTCAGGGCATCCGCGTTGAGCCGGCCGACTGCAGCAAGCAGCGAGAAAGCCGCCACGATGCGGTCACGCTGGCTGACCACGCGATTGACATTGGCGTCGAGAAGCGTGCTGCGAGCGTCCAAGACGTCGAGCTGTGTGCGCTGACCGACCCGCTGCTCCTCGATCACGCCCTGCAAGGCGATATCCGAAGCGGCAACCTGCGCCGTGGCAGCGAGGATGGAGGCGTTGGTTGCCTCGAGAGTTCCCCAGGCCGCAACGGTCGATGCACGCACCTGCTCGCGCGCCACATCCACCTCGATGCGCCGCTGACCAAGAAGCTCCTTCGCCTGCCGCACGCGGGCCGAGACCGAACCACCCTGATAGATCGGGATAGAGACACGGCCGATGATCTGCGCCGTCTCGCTGTTGTCAGGCCGCCCGACGCCGATCTCTTTCTGCAGATTGCCGGTCACGCTGACGGTTGGCAAAAGCTCGCCCTCGATCCGCTTCGCATCATAGGCGGCGGCATCCATGGCGTATTGCGCGGCGATGATGGACGGATGCCGGTCGAGACTGAGAGACAGCGCCTGCTGAAGCGAGCTCGGCAATTTGTTCCGGAACGGAAACGTCAGCTGAAGATTCTTGGCCTCGTGACCGACGACCTGACGGTAGATCGCCTTGCTGGCGACGAGATTGGCTTCCGCGAGGCTGAGGTTCGACTGGGCCAGGCTCAACGAGGCACGCGTCTGCGCCACGTCCGTGCGGGTATTCTCGCCCACGTCGAAGCGGTCTTGCGCCGCCCGCAATTGCTCGTCGAGAAAGTCGATATTCTGGCGCCGCAGCCGCAACAGCGCCTCGTCGCGCAGCACATCCATGTAGGCTTGGGCCGCATCGAGAAGGACGTCCTGGACCGTGCTCTCCAAGGCAAAGCGACTGGCATAGACGTTCGAGGTCGCACCACTCACGGCGTTGCGGGTCTGAAACCCGTTGAACAGGTTCTGCTGAACCTGGACGCCGACGGCGAGGTCCGAGGTGTTGCGGTTGAAATCAGCTCCGACGCCACCAGAACGCGCATAGCCGCCGGTATGCGTACCGTCGATTTCACCGTAAGCGGAAACCTGCGGCCGATTGCCAGCTTTGGCGATCGGCACGTTCTCGTCGACCGCGCGCATCTCGGCACGCTGCGAATTGATTGTCGGATTGTTCCAATAGGCTGAGGCGAGAGCCTCGGTGATGCTCTCTGCTCCGGCTGGAGAAGCCAGAAGCGTAGCGGCGAGAACAACGCCCAGGGAGTATCTACATGGGGTCAGGAGCACGTCGTCTACCGGAAGCTGCGACCGCCGCTCGCGGTCATATGGGTTTTAACATCAGATGCACGAAACTCGCCGCTTTTGCTACGACCCTCGGCATTTCTATTTTCGGCTGCGGCCCTTCTGCAACACCCGGCAATCGGGCATCAAAGGCCTCAAAAAACGAACTCGCGCTTGCGCTCAAAGCCCGGAATGATTGGTGCCGTCGCATCGAGAACCGGTCTGCCGCTGACATGGGTCCCGACGCGCGAATAGAGCATCACACGCCCCGCCTCGCCGTTCATCTCGATCGCGGCAAGACGGCCATATTCGCTCAATTGCTCGAAAATCGCCGGCGGAATCACCTCGATTCCTCCCGCGATTAGGATTGCATCGTACGGCCCTTCGGAAGGGTAGCCTTCGGTCAAAGACCCTTCGACGATCGCAACGTTATCGATTTTCAAAGAGACCATATTGGCCTCCGCAGCGTGACGCAGCTCCTCGTCCGGCTCGACAGAGACGACCGCTTCGGCAAGCCGCGCCATGAGCGCCGAGGCGTAACCGCGCCCGCAGCCGAGATCGAGCACCACCTCTTTGGGGGTGATCTCCATCGCCTGGATAATGCGACCGAGAAGTGCCGGACTGAGCAGCACGCGTCCCGGCGATTCGAGCGGCAAATCCAAGTCGGAATAGGCGAAGGGTTGCTGCACTCCGGACACGAAGCGCTCGCGGGGCACATTCAGAAATGCCTGAATGAGTTCACGATCGGTGACATCCCGGGTGCGGATCTGGTTGTCGACCATCCGCTGACGCAGGGTTTCATTGTCTGTCATGGCTCGTTCCTGACCGTTGCGTCGTCTTTCCTAGCGGGGGTCGAGCGGTGCGACAAGCAAGGCCGCCTGCAAACATGGAGCAGCCCGCAGAAAGAGCCGCAAATCCTCGCTTGAGACCGTCTATGACATCTCAACAGCAGGACGCGAACTCGTCTTCGGAGGTTTACTGCGTCTCTGCGAGGATGGGGGCTCTGGAGGCCTCGCCCGGAATCGAACCGGGGTATACGGATTTGCAGTCCGCTGCGTCACCACTCCGCCACGAGGCCAGAGGCGCTCCCGTAGCAAAGCTTTGCCGGTCCGACAAGCACAAGCAGCTCCCGCGGCAAAAAGATGCTGCGGGGGGCTGCATCCCGCTTTTTGGTGAGCCCAGGCCTCGTCGCAGGGCCTTTGTTTGCGCTATGAGGCCCGCGGGCAAAGGGAAACGAAATGTATCACGGCGGCGACCCGGCGGCGGCGGGGGCACTCTACGGCATTTTCCGCGATGACTGGATCGATCTGTCGACGGGAATCAATCCCCATGCATGGCCATGGCGCGAACGCGTCAAACTCGACGACGTCGCCCTAGAGCGGCTTCCTTCCCGGAGTGACCTCGACTCCGTGATTGCCGCAGCAAGAATCGCGTACCGGGTTCCGGACGACGTCGAGATCTTGCCTGTCGCAGGCATCGAGCCGGTCATCCGCCAACTCCCCTCTCTCACGAGGAAGGCGGTCCTTCTCGACACATCCTATGCGTCCTATCGCACAGCTTTCGACAACCAGATCCCTGTCATCAAAGCCCCGAGCGAGATTCCGGCGCGAACGAGCGTCATCTTGGTCAACCCCAACAATCCCGACGGCAGAGTTCTGTCGCCTGAAACGATTCTGTCGCTCGCCGGGAGCCGGCAGGACGCTGATCTCGTCGTGGTGGACGAAGCTTATGAGGACGGGATGACCGAACGCACTTCGGTCATCCCGTTCATGAGCCGGATTCAAAATCTCGTCGTTCTGCGTTCTTTCGGCAAATTCTACGGCCTGCCCGGACTGCGCCTCGGCTTCATCATCGCACACGGGCAGCTGATTGCGCCGCTGCGTGAGCGCCTCGGAGACTGGCCCATCTCGCAGTTGGCGATCACGATCGGTCGCCAGGCGCTCACCGACCGGCAATGGCGGGAAACGGCGCGCCTCAGCCTCGACACTCAGGCACGAGAACTCCGGGCGCTGCTGGCCGCCCATGGACTGCAGTTCGAAAGCCAGTCTCCGCTCCTCACCCTCCTTCGCGACGACCGCGCGACCGAGATGCACCGCGGCCTCGCCGCGCAAGGCATTTGGACCCGCATCTTCACCGACCGGCCGAGCTCGCTCCGCCTCGGCCTTCCCGGCGATAAGAGCGAATTCCATCGCCTTGAGGTCGCTTTAAACGAGATTTTGCCGTCATGAGCCGTCTTGTCGTTCTTGCCCTGGGCCTTCTGATCGACCGCCTCGTCGGAGACCCGGACGAATTGTGGAAGAAGATCGGCCATCCGGTCGCCTGGATCGGACGCTTGATCGAGGGTCTGGATCAAGGCCTCAACGATGAACGAAAAACCGGCGAGGAGCGCCGCAAGCGGGGCATGCTGGCTGTCGCCGTGCTGATTGGGCTAGCGGTCTTCGCGGGTGTCGTCCTGCAACGAATCGCGACAGCACTTCCCCTCTCCCTGATCGTCGAGGCGCTGATCGTTTCCGTCTTCCTCGCTCAGAAAAGCCTTTTGGAGCATGTTCAGGCCGTCGGCGACGCCATGGCAGAAGGCGGCATCGGTCCGGCGCGGAAAGCCCTCTCCTGGATCGTCGGCCGCGACGTCACCCAGCTCGACGAAGCCGGCGTCAACCGCGCAGCCCTCGAATCGCTGGCCGAGAACTTTTCTGATGGGCTGGTGGCACCTGCCTTCTGGTACCTTATCGGCGGGCTTCCCGGCCTCCTCGCCTACAAAGCGCTCAACACCGCCGATTCGATGATCGGACATAAGAACGAGCGCTATCAGGATTTCGGCTACGCCGCCGCGCGCCTCGATGATCTTGCGAATTATGTCCCCGCGCGCCTTTCCGCGCTCCTCATCGCGGCTGCCGCCGCCTTCGCCGAAGCCTCCCCGAGACAGGCTTTGAAAGCCGCGCGGCGCGACGCACCGCTGCATCGCTCGCCAAACGCCGGCTGGCCCGAGGCCGCACTCGCTGGGGCGCTGGGCCTCGCTTTCGGCGGACCACGAAGATACGGGAACGAGGCCGTCGAAGGGGCTTGGCTGAATGCCGAAGGCCGTAGCGAGGCAACGCTCAAAGATCTCCGCCGAGGATTGAGGCTCGCGGATGCGACGTGGCTGCTTGGTTTGGCGCTCGTGGCCGTCAGCGCGCTCCTGATCTGGGGATAACGAGCGAGGCCGCGCATCCTGGTCGAAGCGTCACGGCAGTGAAGCACGCTCGACATGGAAAATCGCAATGACAGAGCGTTCCATTCTCTCAGGAGACGCTCATGTGTCGAATCGCGTTTTGCTCCCTCGCCGCTCTGCTCGTCCTCGCAACGTCCGCCCTCGCACAAGAAGGCACCCACGAACCGACCGAGGCGCTTAAGAGCGAGACGATTCGCTCTTACGACGTGCCGGAGGCCAATCAGGCCGTCGGAGTCGACGAAAACTACTTTTACGCGGTCGATAACCGCACCATCGCGAAATACGCCAAGGAGACGGGCGAACGCGTCGCAATCTTCGAGCGCGCCAAGGGCGGCGCCGTGAAGCATTTTGACAGCGCCACAGTCATCGACGGCAAGATCTATGTCGCCCATTCCAATTATCCCGAATGGCCGATGACGAGCTCGATCGAGGTGTTCGACGCCGCTACGCTCGACCATTTGGAAAGCCACAGCCTCGGGATCGAGCGCGGATCGCTCACCTGGCTCGATCGCAAGGACGGCGTCTGGTACGGGGCCTTTGCGAATTACAATCGTGTCTTTGAGCGCAGCCAGCAGGCCTACGGCAACAAATACACCACCCAGCTCGTGCGTTTCGATGACGATTGGCGCATCGCCGAAGCCTGGATCCTGCCTGACGCGCTTCTCGAAAAATTCGACGACATGAGCAATTCAGGCGGTTCGTTCGGCCCTGACGGCAATCTCTGGCTGTCTGGGCACGATCCGGCCGAGATCTACAAAATGGAGTTCCCCGAATTCGGCTCCGTCATGCGCTGGGTGGCCACCGCCCCGGCCGAAATCGCCGGTCAGGGCATCGCCTGGGACCATTCCGAGCCTGGCGTCATCTACGGGATTGTTCGCGACGAACGCCGGGTCACAGCGACCCGCATCGACCTGCCGAAAAAGCAGGCCGCCACCGAATAATCTCAGGCGCTCTTGCGCTCGTGCGAACCGCGCGAAGCGGCGATCTCAAAAATGTGGTCGAGCGGCAGATGCTCTTCGAGATGCTGCGCCAGGGCGTCGAGGACCTCTTCGACGCCCTCGTCATAGCGCGTGCTGCTTGTCGCACCGAGATTGGCGAGGAAAGCTCCCCTGAAGGCGTCGGAGCCGAAGAGGCCGTGCGCATAGGTGCCCATGACGCGCCCGTCATAGGCGACGGCTCCATCAGGGTGCCCTTCGAGCTTTGCGAAAGGTTCAGCGCGTCCGGGCCCCACGGTCTCGCCGACATGGATCTCGTAACCTGAAAACTCCGCACCCGTCGCCATATGCACGCCCCGCACCGGCACGGTCGTCTTGTCGGCGGTGAGGTTCGTGGTGACGTCGAGAAGCCCGAGGCCACGCACATTCTGCGGCGCGCCTTCGATGCCGTCCTTGTCCGCGATCAGGCGGCCGAGCATCTGAAACCCTCCGCAGATCCCGATAACGTGGCCGCCACGGCGCACATGCGCGGCGATATCGATATCCCAGCCGGCCTCCCGCAGCGCCGCCAGATCGGCAATCGTGGACTTCGAGCCGGGAAGAAGCACGAGATCTGTGTTACCCGGCAGCGCCTCGCCCGGCTCGAGGATGACGAGTTCGACGGCAGGCTCCTGCCGCAACGGATCGAGGTCGTCGAAATTGGCGATGCGGCCGAGGCGCGGCACGACCACCTTCACGATGGCAGCACCTTTTTTCGGCGTCTCCGCGGGTTCTTCGAGTCCGAGCACATCCTCGGCCGGGAGCTTCGCAGCACCGGGAAAATGCGGCACGACCCCGAGGCCAGCCCATCCGGTGCGCTCTTCGATGATCCGCATGCCTTCGTCAAAGAGTGTAACATCGCCGCGGAAGCGATTGACAATAAATGCTTTAATGAGAGAGCGATCGGCCGCATCAAGAATCGCATGGGAGCCGACGAGGCTCGCGATGACACCGCCGCGTTCGATATCTCCGGCGAGAATGACCGGCACATCGGCCGCCAGCGCAAAGCCCATATTGGCGATATCGCCCTCACGCAGATTGACCTCCGCCGGGGAGCCCGCCCCTTCGACGACAACGATGTCTGCAGCCTCGAGCTGCCGATTGAAGCTGTCCATCACGGCCGCGAGGAACTCGGGCTTGCGCACCGTGTAATCACGCGCCTTCAGCGTCGCGACGCGCCGCCCCTGCACGATCACCTGCGCCCCGATATCGCTTTCCGGCTTCAGCAGGACCGGATTCATGTGCACGGAAGGCGGGACGCGGGCGGCTAGCGCCTGCGTCATCTGCGCCCGGCCGATCTCGCCGCCATCCGCCGTCACGCCGGCATTGTTCGACATGTTCTGCGGCTTGAAGGGTCTCACCTTGAGACCGCGGTTGCTGAAAGCCCGGCAAAGGCCGGCAACCAGAAGCGACTTGCCGACATGCGAGCCGGTGCCCTGGATCATAATGGCGGGGGTACGAGACACGGTAACTCCGAAGGGTTGGCGCAAAAGCCTAGAATTCGATCCCGACCTGCGCCTTCACGCCGGACCGGAACGGATGCTTCACCTGCGTCATCTCGGTGACGAGGTCGGCGGCCTCAATGAGCTCGTCCTTGGCGTTACGGCCAGTCACGACGACATGCTTCATCGTCGGACGCGCCTCGATCACCTCGAGAACTTCCTCAAGCGGCAGATAATCGTAGCGCAGGACGATGTTGAGCTCGTCGAGGAGAACGAGATCGTGTTCTCCGTCTTCGATCATCGCCTTGGCCTTTTCCCAGACCTCGCGCGCAGCGGCAATGTCATGCTCGCGATCCTGCGTCTCCCACGTGAAGCCTTCGCCCGTCGAGACGACGGTGATCTGATCAGAGAACTTCTCCAAAGCGTGGCGTTCGCCCGTGTCGCGCTTGCCCTTCACGAACTGCGCGATACCGACTTTCATGCCATTGCCGAGCGCACGAAAAACGAGACCGAAGCCCGCCGTCGTCTTGCCCTTGCCCTTGCCCGTATGAACGACGAGAAGCCCCTTCTCGATCGTCTTCGTCGCGATGATCTTGTCTCGCGCCTCTTTCTTCCGCCGCATCTTTTCGGCGTGCTTCTGGTTGAGCTCGTCCTCGCTCAGCTCTGCCTTGCTCATAAACTTCCTCCGTTCGCGAGCTCGTGAAGTTCGTTGTGGACCGAGTTGCGCCGCGGCGCCCACAGGCCGCGCTCGATCGCTTCGTTGAAACGCGCCGCGATCTCTTTCAACGCCGGCGCATTGTTGTCGGCCAGAAAGGCACGCACATCCTCGTCTTCGAGGTAGGCGGCATAGAGCTGGTCGAAATGATGGTGTTTGACCGCAGGCGTCGTTGCCGCGAATGCAAAGAGATAATCAACCGTCGCGGCGATTTCGAAAGCGCCCTTATAGCCGTGGCGCATGACGCCCTCGATCCATTTCGGATTGGCAGCACGTCCACGCACGACACGTGCGAGCTCTTCATCGAGGCCTCGGATCACCGGCCGCTCCGGACGCGAATGATCGTTGTGATAGGCCCGCGGCGCCGACCCTTTCAGCGTTTCGACAGCGGACGAGAGACCACCCTCGAACTGATAATAATCGTCGGAATCGAGAAGATCGTGCTCGCGGTTGTCCTGGTTCTGCACGATGGCATCCGTCGTCTTCAGCCGCCGCTCAAAGAGCTTGCGTGTCCGCTCGCCACCTTCGCCCTCCGAACCGCCGCCATAGGCATAGGACGACCATTCCAGGAACGCTGTCGCAAGATCTCCCCGCTCCTGCCAGATGCCTTCGTCGATCAAGGCTTGCAGGCCGGCACCATAGGCGCCGGGCTTGGACCCGAAGACGCGGAAGGAGGCGGCGCGGCGCGCATCGTCCTCCGCCATTCCCGCCTCACCCAACCGGGCGCTGTCCTGGCGGATGCGCGCAGCGATCGGATTGGCGTCCTCCGGCTCCTCGCGCTCAGAGACGGCGAGCACCGCCTGATGGAAGAGATCGATCTGATGCGGAAAAGCGTCGCGGAAAAGGCCGGAGATCCGCAGCGTCACATCGATGCGCGGGCGACCGAGCTCTGAAAGCGGCACGACATCGATGCCCGTCACACGCCCCGAGGCCTGCTCCCACACCGGGCGCGTTCCAAGAAGCGCGAGCGCCTGGGCGATATCGTCACCGCCCGTGCGCATGTTCGACGTGCCCCAGACGGTAAGCGCCATGGCCGTCGGCCATTCGCCTTCGTCGGCGAAATAGCGCTCAGCCAGAAGCTGTGCCGAACGCCAGCCGAGATCGAAGGCGGCGCGCGACGGGACGCCACGGACGTCGACGGAATAGAAATTGCGTCCTGTCGGCAGGCAATCGGCGCGTCCGCGCGTCGGTGCGCCGGATGGGCCGGGCGCCACGAAACGGCCCGAGAGCGCGGCAAGTGTTGCGGCGATCTCGGCTCGACCGGACCCATCGAGCGTCGGCGCAATCGCCTCGCGAAGTCCTGCCAACACGGCCTCGGTTTTTGGACCCGGTGCTTCGCAGGGCAGAGACAGATGCGCGTCGTCGGACGTCACCTGAGCGGATGCAGGCGTTGCCGCCGGAGCGCCGTCGACCGCTTCCAGAACCCTTGCAGGTTCCGTTGAAGGGCTGCCCGCCTCAGCTTCGGGAACGAGCGCGGCCACCAGCGCCGCCGCAAAGATCTCCAGCCGCTCCACCGTGTCGCCGTTGGTGCGCCAGGCCGCATCCGTGAGATCCGCCAGGAGCTTTGGCCGTTTTCCTTCCCAGCGCTCATGCAGCACGCAATCGAGCGGGTCGAAGCGGAGGCCGAAATCATCGGCGAGTGCGCGTAAGAGTGATGCGTCACCCGCCTCGCCCCCGCCGCGCGGCACACGCGCAAGCGCGGCAAGCGTATCCGTCCTGAGGCGCCCGCATGGCGACTGCCCCAGAATGTGCAGCCCGTCGCGGATTTGAAGCTCTTTCAGGTCGCAGATCTGCTCGTCGAGCTTGAGGATGATTTCCTCGCGGGACTCCTTGCCCGAGGCGATCCCGAGATCGGCAAGAAAACCCTCGCTTTCCGCGCGCTCCACGATCGCTTCGGCGACCTTTTTCGACCGCCGCGGATCGACGAGGTCGGCGGCCGCATATTCGTCGATCAGATATTCAAGCTCGGCTGCCGCGCCGTGGCTTTCGGCGCGCGTCATCGGCGGCATCAGATGGTCGATGATAACCGCAGCCGCGCGCCGCTTCGCCTGCGCCCCTTCGCCTGGATCGTTGACGATGAAGGGATAGACGAGCGGCACGGGCCCGAGGGTGGCCTCGGGAAAGCAATCCTGTGACAGCGCGAGCGCCTTGCCCGGAAGCCATTCCTGGTTGCCGTGCTTGCCCATATGGACGAGCGCATCGGCCGCGAATGAGCGCCGCAGAAAGGCATAAAAGGCGAAATAGCCATGCGGCGGCACGAGCGCCGGGTCATGATAGCTCGTCTTCGGATCGACGTTGTAGCCGCGCGCCGGCTGCACGCCGATGACGACATGCCCAAAGCGATGCAGGGCGAGCGCAAAGGCCCCTTCGTCAGGATCGAAGAACGGATCGTCTTCAGGCCGCCCCCAGGCCGCCTCGACCTCGCTCTGCACGTTCTCTGGCAGCGCCCGGAAGAATTCTCGATAATCGTCGAGCGAAAGTCGCTCGCCACCCGTGCGCTCGACCCGTCCGTCGATCGCATTCGTGGGCCCGGCGAGGATTCTTTGCATCAAGGCCTCGCCCGTCTCGGGCGCGCCCTCCGTGTCATAACCCGCCTCGGCCATGGCCTTCAGGAGGCGAACGGTCGATTCCGGTGCATCGAGACCGACACCGTTTGCGAGCCGACCATCCTTGTTCGGATAGTTCGACAGAACGATGCCGATATGTTTCGCCGCGTTCGGCTTCGTCGAAAGCTGCGCCCAGGCCGCCGCGAGATCGGCAACGAAGGCGACGCGGTCTTCGAGCGGGCGATGCGCCATCGGCCGGCACTGCGTGCGCGGCTCGAATGCCCCCTCTTCCTTAAAAGAGACGGCGCGCGTGATGAGGCGTCCGTCGACCTCCGGCAGCACCACGTTCATGGTGAGATCGGAGGGTGAGAGACCGCGCGGATGTTCACGCCAGATCGCCTCGGACACACCCGCAAACGTCACCTGCAGAACCGGCCGCCTTCCGCCATCGAGAACGGTCTCGGCAGACGGATCGCCGGTCTTGCCGAGTGCGAACGCAGTGGCGTTCAAGATAAGCGCAGGATCGTGCTCCTGAAACAGCCCCGTTACGAAGTCTTTGTCCGCCGCCGCCTTGAGGCTTGAGACGAAAACCGGAAGCGGCCGCAGACCACGTTCGCCAAGAGCCGTGCAAAGCGCTTCCACCGGTGCCGTCTGGCCCGACTGCACGAGGGCCCGGTAGAAGACGATTGCCGCCGTCGGTCCCTCGACGGACTTCAGTCCGGAATCGTAGACGCCGAAAGCCGGCACCGTCTTCGGTGGTGGAGGCGCCTCGTCGTAGCCGAGAAGATGGCCCGAGAACCGCAACGCGTTTTCAAAGTTCTCGGCCCCTCCCTCGACCAGATAGGACCAGAGCAGCCGCGTTTCGTCGGCGCCGAGCGTGCCCTCGGCGGCAAGATCGCCGTCCCATTTCGTATCGCCCGGCATCAGCGCCACTTTGGCGCCTGAGCCCCGTGCGATCCGCAGCGTCTCCTCGACGCCGTAGCGCCAGTAACCGACCCCGCCGAGCAGCCGCACGACGATCAGCTTCGCCTCGGCCAGCACCTTCTCGACATAGAGATCGACCGAATAGGGATGCGCAAGCGACATCCAATTGGCGAGCCTGACGGCCGGGAAATCACCCGGCAGCCGGTTCGCCGCTGCAGCCAACCCGGCAATCTCGGTATCGGCTGCGGAAAGGATGACGATGTCACCCGGGCTCTGGTCGAGATCGACCGCTTCGGAGGCCGCGTCGAGCCCCCGACTCTGGCCCTTGAAGATATGCAATTCAGCCTCCGAGGGCCTCCGTGACGGCCGCCCGATCGACATCGGACAGGCCGATCACCACGAGCTTCGGCTCGCCTGACGTTTCACCGTTGCCGCGATCAAACCAGCTCTCCAGCCTCTGACCCACAGCCTGAACGATCAACGGCACCTTTTTGCCGTCGATCGCGAGGCGTCCCTTGATGCGCAGAACGCCGGGCATGGCGAGCGCCTTGGCGATACGTGCTTCGGCCGCGGCCTTGTCGGGCGCGGTGATGGCGATACTGAAGGAATCGAAATCGTCGTGCTCGTGCTCCTCGCCTTCCATCTCATGGTGCGAAAGCCGGGTCTCGCTGTCGTCCTCGGCGCCGGCCCCGACGCCCAAGAGCACCTCCGGCGGCACGATGCCGTGGGTGGCGCGGATCAGCGAAGCGGCGACCCGCTTGTCCTCGCCGACGCGCTTTTCCACGCGCAGCATGCCCGCTTCATCGACGAGATCGCTCTTCGACAGGATAATGAGATCGGCGCAGCGCAGCTGATCCTCGAACAATTCCTCGATCGGATCGTCATGATCGAGCGACTGGTCGGCTTCGCGCTGCGCGGCGAGCTTCGCTTCGTCGCTCGCCATACGCCCGGCCGCGACGGCCTCGGCATCGACGACGGTCACCACCCCGTCGACGGTCACGCGGTCACGGACTGCAGGCCATGCGAAGGCTTTGACGAGCGGCTGCGGCAGAGCGAGGCCTGAGGTCTCGATGACGATGTGATCGGGCGCCTCGCCGCGTGCGAGGAGACTTTCCATCGCCGGCAAGAAGTCGTCGGCCACCGTGCAGCAGATGCAGCCATTGGAGAGCTCGACGATATCCTCCTCACCGCAGGCAGGACTGCCGCAATCGGAAAGAAGACCACCGTCAAAGCCCGTATCTCCGAACTCGTTGACGATGAGCGCAATCTTCCGGCCGTTCGCGTTCTCGAGGATGTGGCGGATGATCGTCGTCTTTCCGGCTCCGAGGAAGCCGGTGATGATCGTCGCGGGAATGCGTTCCGAAGCGTTTGTCATGAAGGAAGCTGTCCTTTCAGTGCCAGAGGCAGACCGGCCGCCGTGAAGACGACCAGTTCCGCCGAGCGGGCGATTTCCTGGTTGAGACGGCCCTGCGCATCGCGGAAGCGACGAGCAAGGGCGTTGTCGGGGACTATGCCGAGGCCGACCTCGTTGGAGACGAGGACGACGGGGCCCTTCGCCACGGAGAGGACCGCACAAAGCTCGCGCGTACGCACGGCAATGTCCTCTTCGGCGAACAAAATATTGGAAAGCCAGAGTGTGAGGCAGTCGACGAGCAGGGCCCGATCCGGCGCGGCCTCCCGGGCGATGGCGTCCGCAAGCGCAATCGGCTCCTCGACGGTGCGCCATGCCGGCCCGCGCCGGGCCTGATGCACGGCGATGCGCTCACCCATCTCCGCATCGTCGTCCGCTGGAGGGCATGTCGCGACGTAGACGGGGTTAAGCCCGGTTTCCTCGACGAGCCGTTCCGCATAGGTGCTTTTTCCCGAGCGGGCGCCGCCCAAAACGAGTGCCGTCGTTATCATGAGGATTTTGCGGACCATTCCCGCGCCAGGGGAAAGGCAGGCGTCACAAGCTGCCGGCTGCTCACCTTCGTGCCGACCGGCACGAAGGCCGCGTGCCCCGCGGCCACACCTTGAATGGGAAGAAACATCTCTGCTTCAGCGGCAGTCGGGCGAGGAAGCGGTTCCTGAAAGATCAGGCGACGGACATTGCCCCGGCACGAAAGCGAAACCGCCCTGCCCAGCCTCGACGCGCGTGCGCAGGTCGACAACGGTCGTTGCGGTGCGCCCGGCTCCGGTGCTGGATGGAATCGCCGACGGGAATTTTCGCGAAATTTGCATGCTATCCCCTTTACCGTCCCTCCGACGGCGTTCGAGTTGCCCTGGTCCGGCAGGTCTCCTGGCTTGCGGGTCTCAGCCCCTTCTGCGCCTTCCCGTTGCCGGTGGCATATGCAGAGGGCTCGCCGCGTACAGTTGCGGGGGCAGCTGCGGATGAGGGACCCCGATCTGGGTCATCCCTGTCGCATTCCCTTTTGATCCCCAGGTGCTGTGCACCATTCGGGAACCGGAACCATTTCAAAGACTAAACGGAATCAGAAGACTGTCGCAAGCGCGATTCCGCCGTACGCTTCGTTTCGCCCGCGCTTGTATCGCCCGGCGAAACGAAAGGCGTTTGCGAATCGATTTTGCCGGCAACGGGCGCCTTGCCGTTGCCATTGCCGGCGGGCGCGGCCACGTCGAATCGCCGCGCCATGCCCGGATAGCGCGTATAAATCCACACGGTGAACCGTCGCCGCCAGCGCCGCACCGCGGGAATATCGATCGACAACACGATCAGCCCGAGCGGCAGCATCCACAGGCCGAGCACCGGCAGGAAGGCGAACAGACCGCCGAGAACCAGCAGAATCCCGATACCCACACGCAGAAGCGGGCTATGCGGCAGAGGCATCTGCCGGCCGAAAAGATGGAGGCGCGAGCGCCGCTTGCTGTCGTTCTTTACCACTTCGGCTTCCTGCCTGTTTTGCATGCGTCAAAAATGGGCTGCGAAAGGATGCTTGCAATGCCCGATGAGTTTGGTATATCGCGCCCCAATTCCCCGGTAGCTCAGTTGGTAGAGCAAGCGGCTGTTAACCGCTGGGTCGCTGGTTCGAGTCCGGCCCGGGGAGCCACCTTCCTTCTCTTCTCATCCCACGATCTCGTCGAAACCGTGTCTTCACGGTCGGTGCCAGGAACTGTGAGCACCAGAAGCGGCCTGCCCAAGGCAACGCTGGGCCACGCGAAAGCCGGTCCCGTTTCCATCGTCACGAGGGAAATCTGAAACGAGCGCCGCTCGACCTCAAAGGTGAGGTTCTCCAGGCGATTCGCAACGCGCCGGCCCCCGCATCGCGTCAGACGTCTCCACGCAGGAGCGGATGCGCAGAAGATGATCGAACGCAGAGACATCCGCGACGACGATCCGCGCGCTCGCAGCGCAAAAACAAATAAGTCATCTTCATTATTATTATATATACAGGCACAGAAAATCGCGCCGAAATGAAGTCTATTCATTTCGATTAGTTTTTCTGGACACAATATATGGGCTAGAATAAAGGTATATCCAATATTCTACATTGAGACACGCCCTCCCCCGATGCAATGACAGACTCCCCAGACCTCTCCAGCGACGAAGAGGCGTCCGCAGCACACGTTTTCCGCATTGCCGCCGGCGACGCTCTCGTCGTGATTCTCACTTTCCTCGTCATGTTCATGGGCGTCGGCCAGCTCAGCGCTGAAGCCGGCCTCAACGCGGTGCAGACCGCTTTGATGACGAGCCTCACGGTCGCCGCGCCCGCTCAGGCTGCCGCCATGCAGATCCTGACGAGCGAGGGCGCGACCGCCGGCGCTTGGGCCGCGGCCGTCGTCGCCGTCATCATCGTCAATCTCCGCTTCATCGTCATGGTCGCCTCGGTCCTGGCGCGCTTGCCGGAGACGACCTTCTGGCGCGCCCTGGGCGGCGTCGGCCTGATTTCGGCGAGTTCCTTCGCCGTCATCCTCCCCCGCCTCATGGAGGAGCCGCCTCCACGACCGATTCTCTATTGCGGCATGGTCGGAGGCATGTGCTCGCTCTCCGCCGTCATCGGCGCCGTGGCCGGCCATCAACTCGCAGCCTCCGTACCGGTCATCGTCGGCGCCACCCTGGGCGCGATGATTCCCATCTATTTCGCCACGCTGATTGCCCGCCAGAAGAAGCTGCGGCCGTTGATGGTGAACGCTCTCTTCGGCGCACTTCTCGTGCCGCTCGGCGTGCCCTTCATGGGTGCATCCGCGCTTCTCATCCTGCCCCTCATCGTGGCGGGCCTCAGCATGCTGGTCGATCAAGGAAAACAAAAGAATGCCTGACGCTCTCTCTCACTGGCAGCTTTGGGCGGTGGCGGCCGGCGCCGGCCTTGGGACGCTTATGTTGCGGCTCGTGCCGCTGTTTGCGCGCGAGGCGATCGGCGGCGAACGCATCCGCGAATTCTTCGACCGGGCAGGCTACGGCATTCTGGGCGGCATCGTCGCGACATCGGCTTTGCGGTCGGGCCAGGGCCTGTTTCACGGCGCCCCCCTCATCGGGTCCGCGGTCGCGATCGTTTGCGTGGTCATCGCCTTCGCGATCGCCGTGTGGAAGGGAGGCACCATCGTGCCGACCCTGATCGGCCTTGCAGGCTTCGTGGCGGCCGGCCTCCTCTATCTCGGCTGACCGCCGCTCAATTAGCGCCTACGTGCCGCCTATGCCGTCCGCTGAATGATCGGATAAGACCGCTTCACGGAAACCGCGACAATGGCGGCGAGACCGGCTTTGACGACGTCTCCTGGGATGAAGGCCGCCGAGGCGATCGCGGTCTTCGTCAGCGGCAGGCCGACATTGACCGCGGTCCATGGGATACCGATCGCATAGAGAACCACGATGCCGCCGAGAGCGCAGAAGACGAACGACGTGACGACATTGAGTCGGTTCCAGCCCCATTCGTGCAAAGCCCCGACGGCGAAGGCGGCCGCGACCCACCCGAAAAGGTAACCGGCGGTCGGACCGAAGAAGACGCCGAGCCCGCCGCGACCGGCGGCAAGAAGGGGCAGTCCGACGGCGACGAGCGCGAGGAAGAGCAGGATCGACAGCGCTCCCCGACGCGCCCCGAGGATGGCACCAGCCAGCATCGGCCCCATCGACTGAGCCGTAACAGGCACGCCGATCAGCGGCAGCATCACCGGCGGGAAAATCCCGAGCGCAGCCATAAAGGCCGCGAAAAGGGCGATGTAGACTATGTCTTTAGTTGTGGTTCCGCGTCGTTGCATGACATCCTCGCATTGGACGTATTCGGCTGGAGGACGAAGCGCGGCGGCAGCTCGCCTTCGTCGCCGGAGTGATCACTGTAGGGCGAGCGCGCATCGATCGCATCGGCAACATCGCTGGCCATTCGAAGGGTCCGGACGATGAGCGGCAAGGCGAGCGCGACGGGATTTGCTCCAAGCCCCCTCGCCCGCTGCGCGTCGCGAATATCGTTCGCCTGCTGCGCAATGACGGGAATGAACCGGAGCGCCAGAGAGAACGCGAGACCGACCTTGGCGGGATTGACGCCGAAACGCCGAAACGGCGTGAGCGCGCTTTCGACCGCCGCGATCAGTGCGTCGGTGCGCGTTGTCAGCGTCACAAACGCCGCCAGGAGGATCAGCGTCGAAATCCGCAGGACGACGAGAGCGCCGAGTTCCCATGACTGCCAGACACCTTGGACGATGAAGAGAAGCACCAGCAGCCACAACAGAGGGCGCAATTGCTGAAACGCCTGCCGGCGCGAGATGCCTGCGAGCCAATAAAGGAGCAGCGTCGCGAGAAATGCGCCGGCGAGCACGGGAAGACTGCCGACGAGAACGAGCCCTGTGCCCGCCCCGGCCAGAACCAGGAGCTTGGCGGCAGCCGGCAGCTCATGCAGGAACGAGGATATCTCGCCGCGAGATCTCATTGCATACGCTCCACATACCGCGCGAGCGCGGAATTCGGCTCATCGTCGGCAATCACCCTGCCCTGGTCGAAAACGATGACGCGATCGAACGATTGAAGAAGCGGCAAGTCGTGCGTGACGACGATGACGGTCTCTTCCATCTCGGCGATGACCTTGGCAACCCGCCTGGCATTGCGCAAATCGAGAAGCGTCGTCGGCTCGTCGAATACGACACAATCAGGCCGCGTGATGAGGACGCCGGCCAGCGCCAGAAGCTGCTTCTGGCCGCCGGAAAGCGTATGGGAGGGATGCGAGCGAAAGGGTCCGAGCCCGTAGCGGTCGAGCACCTCTTCGACGAGAGCGCCACGCTGGGCTGCGGGTAGCTTCAGCCCCTTGAGGCCGAAGGCGACGTCTTCTTCCACGATCGGGAAGACGATCTGATTGTCTGGATTTTGGAAAACAAAGCCCACCTTGCGACGGACCGCCTTGCCCGACTTGGCCGTATCGAGGCCGTCGACGAGAACCTGTCCGGAGGTGGGAATAAGAAGTCCGTTCAAGAGGCGGGCAAATGTGCTCTTGCCGGACCCATTGGAACCGACGATCCCGATACGCTTCTCGTTCAGCGTCAGATCGATTCCCTTCAAGGCTTCGAAGGTCTCGAAGCGCTGATGAACCGCGCGAATCTCGATCGTCGTCATCATCTGCCCCTTGGAGCGTTGGCGCCGCCGGCATCTCTTTGATGGAAACGCGCCGGCGGCTGCAGGTTCGGAACGCGAACATCGTTCACATGTTCGTGCTCCGGAACCTTATTCGTAGCACCATCGCTTGAAACACTGTCTCAGGTGTCTCATTCTTAGCGGTGTTGCGCAGGATGAAACCCTGACTGGTCCTTCGGCAAAAGGTTCAACCAACCAGGGCGACAATCGCCGCGTAGCCAATTGACGGGACGACCAGGCAGCCAAAGCCGGTGTAGAATGTCGCCGTCATCGCACCATAAGGAACCAGCCGCGGATCGGTAGCAGCCAATCCGGCGGCTGTTCCGCTGGTCGTTCCCATGAGACCACCATACACAGCCGCTGCGGCCGGGTTGTTGAGGCCTGCCATCTTGGCAAGGAACGGGGTCAGGATCATCACGGAGATTGACTTCACCACGCCGGCGGCAACCGACAGGGCGATAACTTCCGAAGATGCGCCGAGAGCCGCACCGGTCACCGGACCGACGATGAAGGTCGCTGCACCGCCGCCGATCGTGGCCATGTCGACCGGGTTCGTGTAGCCGAACGCATAAGCGGTCGCCGCGCCGATCGCAGTCGACAGGATCATCGACACGACGAGAGCGACGACGCCAGGCACGCCGGCCTTCTTCAGCTCTTCAAGCTTCACGCCAAAGGCCGTGGCAACGATGGCGAAGTCACGGAAGACGCTGCCACCCATCAGACCGATGCCTGCGAACAGACCGACATCGGAGATGCCGTGCTTGCCGCCGGTGTATTTGCCACCGACAAACGCCAGGAGCAGACCGATGACGATCGCAATCGCCGAAGCATGAATGCGGTTGTTGAAGATTTTGCCAATATAGGTCGACACCCACATGATGAGGCCGACGACGACGAAGGCAGTAACCAGAGGGTATTTGGAGACTGCTTGTACCAGGATGTCCATGATTACTTGACCTCCTTCGCGGATTCAGGCACCGCGACGGTGGCGGCAGGAGCAGCATTGTCCGCATCGAGGGGCGGAAGTGGATCACTCTTCGGGCTGAGAGCCGCAATCGGCCGGATCAGCAGGAAGCCGGCGAAGACCGCGCCAAGTCCGGCGACAAAGGCGAGAGCGCCGGCGTCGAAGGCCGCGACGACGTTCTGGCGGGCGCACATCGCGACCACGATCGGGATGTACATAGCGCTCCAGAACATGATGCCGTCCTGGGCCAGCTTGGAGAGCTGTTCTTTATCCATAAGCTGGCGCGAGATGATGACGAGCAACAGCATCGCAATGCCGACGCCGCCCACATTCGCGTCAATGCCAACAAGATGACCGATCAGGTAACCGAGACCGGTACCTACGATCATGCACCCGCCCATCAGGGCTAGTCCGTAAATCACCATTTCACTTACTCCAGAGTATCGGAGCCCAAGTTTGAGGGGGCGGCGCGACGCGCCGCCCCACGTCACTCAATCACTCGACGACCATCAGGACGGCACCCGGCTTCAGGCGCTCGCCAACGGAAGCCGAAATCGACTTGACCGTGCCGTCGACCGGCGAAGGCGTGTTGTTTTTCATCTTCATCGCCTCAACCACTGCGAGGCTCTGACCCTTCGTCACCGCATCTCCGACGGCAACTTCGATAGACACGACGGTCGACGGCATTTTCACTTTGATATCCATCATTCACTCCATTGGTTCTCGATGGTTTCGGTTGTGGGGACCTTGCAATTTTCCCCGCAACGCCCGGCAACAGAGGCGCTAATATTCACCTCATCAGACGAGCAACTCTGTAATTCAATTCGATCTATGAGCTCCACATCATTAATCGTCTTCGCTAGAAGAACTTCTCTTCCTGAAATATATTCGGAAAGCTTGACGCCGAGGGAACGATTAAATTCCAACTCGACATCGACTTTGACGCCGATCTCGCGAGAGATTGCCGCAAGAGACGCATGAAAAGCTTGGAAATCGCCACCGAGATCGGCATCGATCAAGAGATCGAGATCCGATTGCGGGCGCACATATGGAAGGCCCGTCATGGCAGCGAGCGCAGCAGATCCAATGAGACCGAGCCGGATATCGAAACGGCGAGCGAGCGACAGCGCGACCCGCAAAGCCGCGTGCGGCGGGGGAAAACGGAGAGCCGCACGCTCCATCACCTCGTAGGGCGACAGGAAGGAAGCGACCTGCCCTGGCTCTACCAGGACCGAGCTCCTCACCCGTTCTTCGCCGATGCGCAGCGGGAAGGAGAAGCCGAGCTGACCCTGCCCGTCCGTGCACACCCTGGTCGGACGGCAGACGATGCCGGGGATCCGATCGGTCAGGAACCCATGCAGAACCGCCGCTTCGGTGGCGCGGTCGCGCATCGTGTGCGGCAAACCTTCCACAAGGGCGGACGCGAGCACCTGGCGGGCGTCAGGATGGAGATAAGCGAGGAAATGGCGCCGGTTCAGCATGGTCAGCGCCTCTTGATCCAGGCAGGATCCGCCTTCGCGGTCTTCTGCAAATTGGCCTGGGCCTCGACCAGCACGTCGAAGAGGCGCGTCTTCTCGGGCCCGACGATCTCGACGCCCGCCTGTGCGGCAGCATCGCCGAGCGGCAGACCGGGGATGAGTTTGAGACGCGTCGCCGGGGCGCCGACCACGACGTCCGGCGCCACTTTCACGACACGGCCTTTGATCCGCAAAATCGTGCGCGCCGCCTTTTCGACGGTTTCCGCAGCCATCGCCGTCGTGTGCGTGACGACGACTTCATATTCTGGATAGGTGCGTTCGCGGCGATAGGTGATGATTTCACCTGCGCGATCGCACACATGCCCGGACTGCGAAACGATGAAGCTGTCGCCCATCGGCAGACCGCCGACCACAAGCTCACGATAAGAAGGCCCGCGGGGCGATGCGACGAGGCTGATGTCATCGCGCAGCGGCACGCCGTCGAGCGTCAGCCAGCCGAATTCCTGACATCCATAAAGATCGTGGACGGTGTAGCCGAAACGCTCCGCGACCGGCAGCAGGCCTTCGTCGAGCGGAGTACCGGCCGTGAGGAGGATAGCCCCCTCTGGCAATTCGTTCTTCAGTCCTAGCGGACCGGCCTGCTCGAGGCTTGCCCGCAGGAACGAGGATTCTCCAAGGATAATCGAAGGTTTTTCCCGGCAGGCCGCGACGAGGAAGGCGTCGCGGCTTGAGCGCTTGAGGAAACTCCATTCCACCCCGCATTGGCGCAGCGCCTCGGCGGAGAAGACATTGACGAGAGGCGGATAGCTGACGAGCATCCGCGCTCCTGGCCCGGACCCAAGTCTTTCGAACAGGGTCCGGGCCACCGCGCAGCGGCCGGAAATCTCGCCATGGACCACGCCGACGATATTCTGGAACGCCGAAGAGCCTGTCGTGAAGGTGAGATACGCCAGATTGAAAGGCGTATGCACCTCCTCGATGACATGGGCGGCGGTAGGACCGTCGATACCCTTGTCCGCCAATGTCCGCCGCGGCATCTCCTCCAAAGTCGGAGCTGTGCCGAAAGCGTCCAGGGCTGCTTCGAGAACCGTCAGATCGTCAGACATGATCGTCGTCCCTTTTGGGTCGTCAGCGAGATGGAGCGTATTTCTCGGCGACTGCTGCGAACTCTTGGTTCATCAGCTTGATCACTTCAGGCCGGACTTTGCGGCCTTCACGCTCTGCACCGAGCTGTCCCCGGCCCCACGGGCCGAGCTTTTCGGCTTCACCGGCCGCCTTCGCGGCACGGATCGCCTTGATGTGCTCGATGATCGTCGGACGCATGCCCTCGATCGTTCCGACCAGCTCCTCGACGCCGCCGAGGGCGTAAAAGAAGCGCGGGCCGGCGGCGAAGACCGGATTGCCCTTCGACAATTCCTGCAGCGTCTCGAGATCCTTGCGGATGATGCGCGACACCGAGGTGAGCGGCATCACGTGGATCATCGTGCCGAAGTTGGCATCGAGCGACACGATGTGGTCCGCCTGTAGCCCATGGCACAGGAAGGCGCCCGAGATCGCCCGGCCGATGACCATGGCAACGATCGGATGACCCGCAAGCCGAGCCTCAGCGAGCGCCAGCTGATAGGCGCCGGTCGCCTTGTTCATGCCGAAGATCTCTTCGACCTTGCCCGGACCGTTTCCTGGGGTGTCAACGATGAGGACGAGCGGGCGCTTCTCGGCGACCGGCTTGGCCTTATCGGCTTCGAGGGAGGCATAGACGGCCTGCGCCATCTTGTAGCCCTCCTCCATGCCGATGATGCCGGCATAGACGACGGGGAACTTCTCGTTGAAGGCGTTGGCGTCGGAGGCGATGATCGTCACCGTCTCGCCATTGAGGGCTGCTGTTCCGACAACCGCACCCGGACCGAATTCGGGATCGTCGAAGGTTTTGGCACCGATGGTGCCCTCGTTGAAGCTGTCGGCATCGACGATCATGTCGATCGCGTCCCGACCTCTTCCCATCATGGTCTCAGTGGCTTCCATGATTGTCTCCTGATTAAGGGATTTGTGACCGGGCTCAGACCGACAGCCGCTTCACGTCGGCGAGGAACTCGTCGAGCGGAATGTCGGTAAGAGCGACGGGATCGGGATTGCCGGCTTTCACCCAGACGTCACGGGCATCCTGCGGCTGCATCTCGGCAGCGAGCGCGACTGCACGCAGCTGGCGTTCGACGGCCTCGGGCGAGCCGATGCGGCGCATCTTCTCAAATTCGGAGACCGGAAGAACGGCGAGCTTGGCAACGGCTTCACGGAAGGCGCCGATCGTGTTGTGCACGAGGACGTTGCAATCGCCCATGATGTACTTGTGCCGACCGCCCGTGGTGCGGAAGACGAGCGCACGATCGGAAGAATCGAACTCTTCCTTGCCCATCTCCTGTTCGATGACTTCAGGGCCGGTCAGGCCGAGACGTCCGAACTCGCTCATCACGATGGCGTCCGTTGCCGCCGCGACAAAGCCCATGCCGCCGAAGCAGCCGACCTTCGAGCCGATAAGCGTGATGACCGGCACCTTGTGGCGTGCCTTCTGCAACTGGTCCATCACCTCGGCATGGGCGAGAAGGCCTGCATTCGATTCATGCAGGCGCACGCCGCCGGTTTCGAAAGAGATGACGACGACCGGCTTCTCCTCGTCGGAGATGTCCGGATAGTCCGCCACCAGCTTGTCGTGGAACTCGATGGCGAGACGGATCGTGTTGACCATCTTCGCGCCACCGACCTCGCCGACGGAACCGCCAATGAAGCGGCCTTCCTGCGAGATGACGAAAACCGGGGTTTTGCCGATCTTGCCAACCGCGGTGACGATTCCATCGTCGAATTCGACGGCTTCGCCCAAGACTTCCAGGTGCGGGCTGTAGAACCTGTCGAACGGACCCGCGAGTTCTGTGTAGGTGCCCTCGTCGACCAGGCCAACGGCCCGGGCGCGCGCATCAGATTCCAGGAAGCTCTGCTCCTGAAGATCATTCCATTTCGGCATCAGATCTCTCCTTACTCGCCGGTCGCTTCCGCAAAGCCCTGGCGCAGGCGCAGCAGGACCACGGCAGGCGTGGCGTTGTTGTCGTTGATCTCGAGGTGGACATCGCCGAGGAGCGTTTCGGAGACGAACTTCTCCACCACGCGCTTCCACAGTTCGTCGAAGCCAGCGACCGGGGTAACGATACGGACCGAGACCGCGCCCTTCAGATCCTTGGGCTCCATCAGGACTTCCATGTCGCCCGAACCGACGACGCCGAGATGGATCGGCGTGTCGATCGAATGCGTCACCTCATCGAGCTTGAGGTCGAATTCCAAGGTATTCAAAGCCATGATTCAAATGTCCTTCGTCACCAGTTGCGGAACCGGGCCGGCGGGTTGTAGAGGCCGCCCGACCAGCTCACGAGGTCGCGGATGTTGCGGGCTGCGAGCAGCGAGCGGTTGGCACGGGAGCGATCGACGCCCAGGTCTTCCGGCGTCTTGACGATGCCGGCTTCACGCAGCTGCCGGGTTTCGTCCGGATTGGCCTTGATGCCGATCTCGGTGTAGCCGGCGACCGCACGAATGGCGGCCATGCGCGCATCGATGTCCGCGCAGCGATTGAGGTAGGCGATGCCTTCCTCGGTCACGACGTGGGTGAGATCGTCGCCGTAGATCATCACCGGCGGCAGATCGAGATTGGCGTTTTCGGCCAGCTTCCAGGCGTCGAGCTCTTCCACGAAAACGGGCGCCCTGCCCTCGCCGAACGTTTCAACACCCTGCACCACAAGGCGCTTGCCGCGCGGCATGTTGCCGATCTGACGATCGAGCGTCGGCATTTCCTTGCCGCACTTCAGCCAGCTATCGGTCACATGACGACGGCCTTTGGCATCGCAACCCATGTTCGGTGCGCCGCCGAAGCCAGCCACGCGCGACGCGGTCGCCGTGGAGGAATTGCCGTATTTGTCGATCTGCAGCGTGCCGCCGATGAACATGTCGAGGGCGTAATGGCCGGCGGTCTGGGCGTAAGCGCGGTTGGAGCGCAGCGTGCCGTCGGGGCCCGTAAAGAAGACGTCCGGCCGCGCCGCAACGTACTTCTCCATGCCGAGCTCGCCGCCGAAGCAGTGGATCGTATCGACCCAGCCCGATTCGATCGCCGGGATCATCGTCGGATGCGGGTTGAGGATCATATGCGTACAGGCTTTGCCCTTGAGGCCCAGCTCTTCGCCGTAGGTCGGCAGAAGCAGTTCGATGGCCGACGTCAGGAAGCCGATGCCATGGTTGATCCGCTTGACCTCGTATTCGGCGTAGATGCCTTTGAGGCACAGCATCGCGAGGAGGATCTGGCTCTCCGTGACGAGCCCCGGGTCACGGGTGAACAACGGCTCGATGAAGAACGGCCTCGGCGACTCCACAACGGCGTCGATCCAGTCGGCCGGAATGTCGACGCGCGGGAGCTTGTCGACGATCTCGTTGACCTGGGCAATCACGATGCCCTGACGGAACTTCGTGGCCTCGACGATCGTCGGCGTGTCTTCGGTGTTGAAGCCGGTGTAGAGGTTGCCCTCCCGGTCCGCCTTGTAGGCGCAGATGAGAGACACCTTCGGCGTCAGGTCGAGGAAGTAGCGGCCAAAGAGCTCCAGATAGGTATGGATGGCTCCAAGCTCGAGCTTGCCTTCGCTGATGAACTTGGCGACCCGGCCGGCCTGCGGTCCGCCGAATGCGAAGTCGAGCTTCTTGGCGATCCCGTTCTCAAACAGGTCGAGATGGACGGGCAGCGGCACGGCCGACTGCACCATGTGCAGATCGTGGATCCTCGACTTGTCCACCTTGTTGAGGCATTCGGCGAGGAAATCGGCCTGCTTCTGATTGTTGCCTTCGATATTGACCCGGTCGCCGGCGCGGATCACCGCTTCAAGCAGCGCGACCGTATCCTCCGGCTTGAACTGCTTTCCCGGACCAATGTACCGGGAGGCAGCCTCCAGCCTCTCCGCAGTATCTGCAGAGCGGCGGTCCCACTTCTTTTCTGTAGAGTTAGTGGACATGGAACAACCTCTGTTTCCTTATATTAGCGCGCAACGCTCGCGATAGCGGGCGAATGACACGCTTCTCCGTAGTAGAAGCGGTGTAGAGCGCCGCCTCCGTCTCGAATACTTAAACTGCCGTCAGGGCCGAGGTCGGTTGCGACGCCTCGGCAGCGCGCATCGCCTGCGTCGAAGGAGATCTCCCGCCCAATTGTGCAGGAGCGTGCGATCCAGGCCTGGCGAATGGGGTCGAAGCCTTCGTCTTCCCAGCGCCTCATCCACCGCTCGACCGAGTCGAAAACCGCCGACAGAACCGCTTCGGAATCGATCGTCCGACCGGCTTCGATCGCGAGAGATGTGGCAATGCCCTCAAGGATTTGAGGAAAATCGGACGCTTTGACGTTCACGTTGAGGCCGATACCGGCGATCACGTGGGCCATGTCCCCTTCCGGGGTCAGGACGAGCTCGCACAGGATGCCGCAAAGCTTGCGACCGTCGACGAGGATATCGTTTGGCCATTTGAGTTCGGCGGCGACGCCGGTTGCCTGCACGATGGCCTCAGCGACGGCCACGCCCAGCACGAGGGTAAGCTGGGGGACTTCTTCCACCGGCCGCTCCGGCCGCAACAGCAGCGACAGAGCGAAGCCCTTGCCCGGCTCCGAAAACCAGAAACGCTTGCCCTTACCGCGGCCGGCCGTCTGATGATCGGCCACCACCGCGAGACCCGGCCCTGCCCCTTCACCAGCGAGATCCCGGATAAGCCGGTTCGTCGAATCGACGGCCGAGATACGATAGACTGGGTCGATCCCGCCGCTGCGGCGCTCGACACCGCAATGGCTTGCGAGGTCGGCGGGCGTGGCAGCGAGGGCGAAGAAGGTGGACATGGTTTCGTCCGGAGTAAGGGTTTCGATACGTTGAAGGATGACGTCCGGTGTCTGCAGGGTTGGGGGGCGCGCAGACACCGGACGCTCCGTCATCCGACCAGGCCGATCGTCGAAGCGAAGACGCCGACGGCAATGGCGGAGACGATGACGCCGCAGATCGAGGCACCCATGGCCAGAGGCATAATCATGGCGTAGGGGCTCGCCTCGAAGGCGCAGCGTTGGGCGATCTTGGCGGTGGACGGCATGCAGGAGACACCGGCGATGCCCGTGGCAGGGTTGTACTTGCCCTTGCTCAGGAACCAGACCAGCCAGCCACCACCGATACCGCCGAGAGCGGAGACGGCGAGCGCCGTGATGCCGAGGACGAGCAGGATCGCCACACGCGGATCAAGCAGGGTCGAAGCCTCACAAAGCACGCCGAGCACAAGGCCGAGGAAAAGGGTCGACCCGTAGGTGATCGTGTTCTCAAGGAGCTTCTGGTAGGGCTCGATCTCTGCTTCCTTGATCGCAACGCCCATGAAGAAGGACAGGATCAACGGAGATGCCACCGGCAGCAGCAGGCAGAGGAGTCCCGCAGCAACGATGGTGAAGATGAACTTCGCTTGCGGGGAGACATCAGGGAAGTCGATCTCGACCTCGATGCCACGGTACTTCTCAGGCACCAGCCAACGCACGAGGTACGGATAGCCAGCGTAGCACAGCGACAGATAGAGATAGGCGATGATGGAGATCGGGACGAAGAGGTCCTTCGCCATGATCAGCGAGGCAAACAACACCATCGGGCCGTCCGCGCCGCCGATCGTGCCGACCGCAGCCGCCTGCCCCGGCGTCAAGCCGAAGTAGTAGCCGATCACCAGCGTCACGAAGGTGCCGAGCTCGGCGCAGACCGCAACCGTGATCGAAGCCCAAGGGCGCGCCAGAATGAAGGAGATGTCGGCCATCGTGCCGATGCCCATGAAGAGCATGCAGGCAACGAGCGAGTTCACGAAGGTGAAGTTGTAGATCGGCTGCAGAAAGTTGATCTGCATGATGTCGACCAAGGGGCCCGTCTCGGAGACCATCGGCGCGATGATGAGAGTGCCGATCTTGCCGGCCTCCAGGAACATGACGCCGGCGTTGACCGCCATCATGCCGAGGCCCATCGGGACCATGATCAAGGGTTCGAGCGTACGCTTGAAGCCGAGATAGGCGAGCGTGAAGCCGAGGATGATGAGGCCGATGCGCGAAAACGCGATAACCGGATCCTGAACGAAGAGCGTCCCGATACCCGGGAAGATGCTAAGGAGTTGATGTAACATGGTTTCGCCGGTCTATTCGGAAGGCTGCGAGAGGAATTTGGAGATGCCGACGATCACGCCGATCACGCCGAAAGCGATGATTGCGGTGATGAGGTAGGACATCCCGGCATAGACAATGATGTTCATGAGATCCTCGGGGGGTTGGGGGACTGACCCGCCGTGCGGGGCCGGTCGGTGAAGGCGGCTCCGGGGGCGGGATGGCCGCTCAAGAGCGCATCGACGCCGAAGGTGATGGCCAGAAGATCGGCCGAGCCTCCGGGGCTGATATTTCGGGTGATGCATGCCGCATCGAGACGGCGGATCGCGGCCATGCCGGCCTCGCTCAGCGCCCCGCCGAGACGAAGCACTTCGCGGGCTTCCGCACGGACGAAGTCGAGCGCCGCAAAGCCGCCGCGCCACAGAAGCGTCGTGTCTTCGGCGACAGCCATCAGGGAAATGAGGGTGTGAATGAGCGCCGTCTGGACAGAGGCTCCCGCTTCGCGGGCCGCCCGAAAAGCGGGGAGCCCCGCTTCGGCGACGGTGGGAAAACCCGCCTCCACTTCGCCGCGGATGCCCTGAACACCATAGCGTTGATAGAGCCACTCGCCGGCAGTCGCCGGTTCGCGATCGGCAAGACTGCAGAGCTCGCGGGCGCAAAGCCCGTCGACCATCAAGGCCGCAGTCGCGAAGAGAGCATCGGCGCTCATGGCCGCCGGTTCGCGCGCCAGCAGACCAGCCGCAGCGCTCAAAATACCGGCGGAGAAGAGAAAACCGCGTTGTGTGTTGACGCCGCCGGTGGCGGCGAGAAGCAGGCCTTCATAATGGGAACCAATGGCGCGCACGACCGGGAGAAGGCTGCCCACCTGCCCTTCATGACGTTGGCCGGCATCAGCACATTGAAAAAAGCAGGGAGCGATCGCGGCCGAGGACACCATGAAGGTGGAGATGTCCATGTCGCGGTGTGCGCCGTTGGAGCGGGCCGTTACGAGACCAGGCTTCGGATGGGTTGCGACTTCGAGCAATGCGCCGGCGAGGAATGCCGACCCGATGCGCCAGGCAACGGCGCTTACGCCGGCTTCGAAAGCGGGGGTCTGCTCCGGATTGTTCGCTGTAAGTTGCTGAGGGGCTTGCATAATCTCGTACTCATTTCGCCTCCCCAGGCTGCGCTTCGATGACAATCGTCGCTTGCGCATAGGCCTGCATCGGCGATTTCGCCGCGTCCGGACGACGCTCATAGCGGGCGGCGCGAGGGCGCAATTCCCCGTTGACCTCGAGCGCAGATAAGCGCCGAAAGTCGCAAGGAGATTCAGGAGTTCACCGGCACGGAGAACACTGATTCACTGGTGAGGAATGGGGTTGAGCAAAGGATGGAACGAACTCCCCGAAGGGGCGCCCAAGCTGCTCCAGTCACGAGATCACACGCCCCAGAGGGGCTCTGAAGATAGGTGCTCACCTCCGCGAATGCGGTCGGCGTCACCCCTGATCACTGTATCACTAGCTCTCGAAAGAGCAGTACATCTCCGCCAGGCGGAGCATCACATGGCCCGAGGGCCCGTCGAGTTCCCGTATCGGTACCCCCGACTTAAGTCGTATATCTCACTATGAAGCCGAAGAGTCCAGACCTCTGTCCGGTCAAAGGTTGCGGCAAAATGGCATCATTATAAGCCAGACGTACAAGGAGATATTCTTGTTGTTTTTCAGTCTCTTAGAATGATGTCGGCGAAGGCCATCCGCGGAATTACCGCCGCCCATACGGGTTGCAGAGGCGCTGAAATGCGACTTCTATAATGCATTCTAAACATCTGAAAACGCGACGTTTTCGCTGCTCGTCGGCCGCAAATTGAACACGATTGAGATCGTCGTTTTTAATTTTGCACGTACAATCACGTGATCAGATATCGCCGCGCTCAATCGCGCCCGCATGCACACGGGCGATGCTCTTCGGCAGAAAAGACCGGCCGAACAGCACAACCGGCCGATGCGGCGAAGCGACGAACCGCCGCCTGATCCTGGCCGCATCCGAGACAGCGCTCCTCCCGGTCATGAAAAATGCGCTGACAGAATGCCTCTCGTCCTCAAGCCGGACGGAGGCGAACGCGAGCCGCGATCAGGTCATTCACCGCGTTCGGTGCGGGATCTTCAGCGAAACGGGGCCGCTGAAGCGGAGGGAGGTTCCAAAGCATGGCCGTCACTGGGGAAATGGGCGTCTGGCCTGCCCTGTCCCATGCGCCACACGGATCTGGGAGGCGTCGGGTTCGGCGCCTAGAGATGCATGACCCCAAAGCCCATGCGCTCATGGTTCGTTTCGGGGTGGAAAGCCGATTCGCCGTGCGCAGCGATGGCGAGCCACCGTCCGTCGGAAACGATCGCCACCTTGAGCTTCAGGCTCGATTCTGCCGCCACGTCCGAGCTGACGCCCTTCAGGCATTCGAGGCCCGCATGGATCACGGCGTGGATCTCGTTGTGATGGTGATGGATGATATGGCTTTGAAGCGCGCAGGCGACGAGCGACTTCACGAATGTCTTCGTCACATCCGTGCGAATGCCGCTGACAAAGGTGATGCCGAGCTTCAAGCGCGTACTCGCAGCGATATACTGCTTGAAGACCTCTTCCTCCTCGCGCGAGCTGATCGCAGCAATGATCGCGACCTTACCCAGACGGTCAGGATTGATGTCCATTGGGGGATTTCCTTGTGCGAGAACATGCCCGGCCCGCGATAACCCAAGGTTATCCCGCGAAACCCTTCCGCTATGCTGCCCCCCAAGGCGTGCAGTCGGGCCGGTGCCGAGAGGCATCTCGATAGGGCGTCACTTGGTTCCAGTAAACCCTAAAGATCGCTCCAGGCTTGCAATCGAGATTGTCCTTTACGGCGCGTGCGCGGGGCATAAATGTGAAGACAGATACGCCCGAGCGAAGGTGCATTCGCCTGCGCTACCCCATAACTCTGCGGCGCCGACCCCTGTTCCGCCGCGAGTGCAAGACGCGAGGAGAATCTATGCCCGCTGCCATCACACCGTCCGTTCTGGAAACGGTCGGCAACACACCGCTTTTGCGGCTGCGTCACGCATCGGAGATGACCGGCTGCGAAATCCTCGCCAAAGCCGAGTTTCTCAACCCTGGCCAGTCTGTCAAAGACCGGGCCGCCCTTGGCATCATCCGCGACGCGGAAAAGCGTGGATTGTTGCAACCGGGCGGGACCATCGTCGAAGGGACAGCCGGCAATACGGGCATCGGGCTCGCTCTCGTTGCGAAAGCGCTTGGCTACCGCGCCGTCATCGTCATCCCGCAAACGCAGTCTGAGGAGAAGAAGCAGGCTCTTCGTCTGCATGGCGCGCGCCTCCTGGAAGTCCCGGCGGTGCCCTACCGCAACCCCAACAACTACATCAAAGTCTCGGGACGACTTGCCGAGAAGCTCGCCGCAGAGGAGCCAAACGGCGCGATCTGGGCCAACCAATTCGACAACACCGCGAACCGCAACGCCCATATCGAAACGACGGGTCCGGAAATCTGGCGGCAGACGGATGGCAAGCTCGACGGCTTCATCTGCGCCGTCGGAACGGGCGGCACACTCGCCGGATGCGGCATGGCGCTGAAAGAGAGGAACAGTTCGATCAAGATCGGGCTCGCGGACCCAGATGGCGCGGCATTGTACAATTACTATGCCCATGGCCAGCTCAAATCCTCCGGCTCATCCGTCACGGAGGGCATCGGCCAGGGTCGGATCACGGCCAATCTTGAAGGTGCTGCCGTCGACATGCCGTTCAACATTCCCGATTCGGAAGCGATGACCGTCCTCTTCGACCTCGTCGAGAAGGAGGGGCTGTGCCTGGGTGGTTCGTCGGGGATCAATGTTGCGGGAGCCATCCGCATGGCCCGCGAGCTGGGTCCGGGCCACCGTATCGTGACCATTCTGTGCGACCATGGCGCACGTTACGCCACGAAATTGTTCAATCCCGACTTCCTGCGCGCTAAGAACCTGCCTGTGCCGACCTGGCTGTCACAGCCGCCGGCGATCGATATCCCATTCGAGGAGGTGCCCGAGTGAGTGGGCCGACTGAACTTCTCTTTCGCGACGATGCCTATCTGAAAGAATGCGAGGCGGAGGTTGTCGCCATCAACGATCGTGGCGGCGTCATCCTGGACAAAACCGTTTTCTACGCCACCGGCGGCGGCCAGCCTGGCGACACAGGACGCCTTCTCTTCGCCGACGGAGAGGCCGCGATCAGCGCCACCGTCTATGGCGACGACAAATCTGAGATCGTGCATGTGCCGGCTGGCGAGACGAAGCTCCCTTCAGTTGGGGAGCAAGTGAAAGTCATCCTCGACTGGGACCGACGTCACGCGCATATGCGCATGCACACCGCCCTGCATCTCCTCTGCTCGCTGATCGCCTTCCCCGTCACGGGAGGATCGATCGGAGCGGCGGAAAGCCGGCTCGATTTCGATATCGCCGAGGCGGATGCCATCGACAAGGACGCGCTGACCGATGCGCTCAACGAACTCGTGAAAGCTGACCACGCCGTGACAACACGCTGGATTACGGATGAAGAACTCGCCGACAACCCGGATCTCGTTCGCACCATGAGCGTGAAGCCGCCAACCGGCTCCGGCAAGGTGCGGCTCGTGGCGATTGGCGCCGATGGTTCGGTCGATCTTCAGCCTTGTGGCGGCACCCATGTGCGCACAACCGGCGAAATCGGCGGCCTCAAAATCGGCAAGGTCGAGAAAAAGGGCCGCCAGAACCGACGCATCCGTTTGCAGCGGGCGAACTGACGATGGGCACCATGCTGGTCAGTCCCAAATGGCTCAACGAGCACCTTGCGGACGAAAAGGTAAAAGTCGTCGACGCCTCCTGGTACCTCCCCGCCCATGCGCGCGATGCCAAGGCGGAGTACCAGGCCGGACATATTCCCGGTGCGGTTTATTTCGACATCGACCGGATCGCCGATCCCGACACGGAGCTGCCGCACATGCTGCCGAGCCGCGAAACTTTCGCGCAAGCAGCGGGAAAGCTCGGGCTGTCGGAGAAGGATACGATCATCGTCTACGACGGAATGGGCTGCTTCTCCGCTCCGCGCGTATGGTGGACGCTCAAGACCTTCGGCGCGACCGATGTGCGCCTCCTCGATGGCGGTCTGCCGGCCTGGCGCGCGGCAGGACTGCCGTTGGAGACCGAAACGCCCTCACCTCCCGAGACAACCTTCACCGTTCGGTTCGACCGAGACGCGGTTGCCGATCTTGAGCGGGTCCGCAATGCGATCGTCAACAAGAACGCGCAGGTGGTCGATGCACGGCCCGCAACGCGCTTCAGCGGCGAAGCGGCCGAGCCGCGCCCCGGTCTGAAGAGCGGCCACATGCCAGGCTCTTTCAATCTGCCCTTCGGCGCACTTTTCGCAGAAGACGGCAAAAGCCTGGCGGAACCCGGCACCATCCGTCGGCTTTTCGAGCAAGCCGGCGTCGACTGGCACAGACCCATCATCACATCCTGCGGTTCGGGCGTGACGGCCGCAGTCTTGAGCTTCGCGCTTGCCACGGCGGGCAAGCGGGATGTGGCTCTTTACGATGGTTCGTGGGCGGAATGGGGCGGCAGAACCGACACACCCATCGAACGAGGAAGCGAATGACGCGTCTGGTTCCGACCACGATCACGGATCTGCGGATGAGTGCGCCCCCGCGGCACCTTCCCCCGCCTCCGGCCGGCATTCGTCTCGCGCTGATGCGTGCCGAAAACTGCCCCCTGCATTTCTACCGATATCTCTACGCCACGATTGGTCGGAGCTATCTGTGGGTCGAACGGCACGGGCTCGACGATGCGACCTTGGCGGAACGCATCCACGGGGACGGCATCGAAGTCTGGGTGCTTTATGGGAATGGCGCACCGGCCGGCTTCTTCGAGCTCAACTTCGCCGATCCCACAACCGTCGACCTCGTCTATTTCGGCCTCATGCCGGACTGGAAGGGCCGCCGCATCGGACCCTGGCTCCTCGGCACTGCCGTCAACGAAGCTTTTTCGCGCGGTGCGGAAGCGGTCACCGTGAACACGTGCACGATGGATCACCCGGCAGCCTTGCCGCTCTACCAGCGCCTGGGATTTGAGGCCGTCGGGCGGCGAGAGCATCAGCTACCGGTCCCGGAAGGCTTCACCCTGCCCACCCACGTCCCGGCCGCGAATTCACCGTAAGACGGAACAATTCGCCATCGGCGGATTTAGCCGTGTCCGAGGGGGCTCGGAACACGGATAGGTCGATGAGATTTGCAGCCATACTCGCGGCGACGGCGCTCACTCTGCCGCTCGCCCACACCGCCTCCGCCGGCACTGCCGGCGTGGAGCGCCCGACCCTCCTTGCGCAAGCGGGACAGCCCGACTGGCCGCCCAACATCGGCCCGAGACGCGGCAACGGCGAGGGTGAGAAGAAGCGCGAGCAAAACCGCGAACGTCCAAAGCTCGGACAACCCGGCCCGCCTCCACAAAAGGCTCCTCAACCGCAAGCGAACAAGCCCCAGAGGCCGCCTCAAGGTCCGGGCCCAATGCAACCTGCACCGCCTGCACCTCGGGCCGAACGGCCGCAGCAGCCCCCGAAGCAGGCGCCGCAGCGACAAGCCGAGCCGCCTCGTAAATCCGCACCCCAGCCCGCACCGAAGCGTGCAGAACCGGCACGCCCAGAAAGACCCGCTGCCGCGCCACCACGAGGCGAAGGGCCGTCTCGTCAAGCAGATCCGCGCCGGGAGAAAGCAGGGCCAGGAGCGGAATTCCTGCATCGGCAAAAGGAACAGGCGAACGAACGGCGGAAGCGGCCCGCGGAAGCGCCCGCCAAGGCACCCGTCCCGCCAAAGCCGGAAGCAACACCACCAAAGCGCAACGTGCAGCAGCGGCCGGAGGCGGAGCCGAGAGGCGAAGCGGCCGCTTCGCAAACGCCCCAGCTCGGCATCGCCGGCGAGCGTGAAGATCCGCGAGTGCGCGAGCTGCGCCAGAAATTGCATCAGCAGCGACGCGAGGCTGTGCGGCAGGCAGATAGGCCAGATCGCGACGAGGCCCGTCGTCGCGGACGGGATGGTCGCGAGCGGCCGGTCGAAGATGACCGGCGAGATCGCCGCGGCCCTCCCCGCGGCGCGGCGGGCTTCATGCTCCCCTTCGCCTCAGGCGACATCGTCCAGGATTCGGGCGACCGCGTCATCGTTCGGCGGAATGGTCAGCTTCTCATTCGCTCCGACAGCGAAACCGACCGTCTTCTGCGCCGCGCACGGGATGTCTCGGTCGACGAGCTGGGCGGTGGACGGACGCGCACGATCGTGACCCGTCCCGACGGAATCCGCGTCATCACCGAGCGGGATTATGACGGCGAGATCATCCGGCGCGTCCGCCAGTATCCGGACGGCAACCAGGTCGTGCTGATCGACGAGCGCGGCTACGATCGTCGCGATCGCGAATATGAGCCAGGCTATTTCGAGCGCTCGCTGCCCCCGCTCGACCTGCAAATGCCGCAAGATCGCTACATCGTCGAAATGCAGCGCGCATCTGAACGCGAGCTCGAAGATGCCTTGATGGCACCGCCGGTCGAAGGCGTCGAGCGGATCTATACATTGGAGGAGGTCCGCGACAGCTCGCGTTTGCGCGACAAGCTCCGTCGCGTCGACCTGGATGCGATCACCTTCGACACGGGCAGCGCCGCGATATCGCGCAGCCAGATAGGTGAGCTCTCAGCGATCGGCCAGGCCATCGAAGACGTGCTGTCGCGCAATCCCAACGAGATCTTCCTCGTCGAAGGCCATACCGATGCCGTCGGCTCGGACGTGTCGAACCTCGCCCTCTCAGACCGCCGCGCGGAATCGGTTGCTATCGTTCTGTCGGAAAATTTCGATATTCCGCCTGAGAATCTCGTCACCCAGGGTTACGGCGAACAATACCTCAAAGTGCCGACGGAGACGGCGGAACGTTCGAACCGGCGCGTCGCCGTGCGCCGCATCACGCCGCTCATTCAAAGCACGAGCCGGTAAATCGCCGCTCTTCCTGTGTGCTGCCTGCAAAGAAAATGGGTCTGCCATAGCGGGCCCATTTTCTTTGCGGCCCATCTTCAGTGGGCGCTCGCAACGGATCCGGTCTCCGGCCCAGACACGGTCACGAGGCACGGCCCCTGTCCAGCCTGACGTTCCATCGCGTCGACAACGCATCCATGGACGAGATTTCCGATATCGTCGCGTTGCCGAGACCCCACCCGGCTCGGAACGCGACCAGTTCGCCAACAGACCCCGAGGTTCCGGCAAGCGCGGAGAACGCGACGATGAGAAGGGCCCCCACCATCAACGTCTTGCGGCCGCCCAACCGGCTCGAAACGAAACCTGTGACCAGCATCATCACCGAGGTGACGAAAAAGTAGCTGGTAAACAGTAGCGATACCTGACTGGGGGATGCGTTGAGGCCCGCTGCGATCGAAGTGAGAATGGGATCGACCAGACCGATCGACATGAAGCTGACGACACATGCGAATGCAGTCGCCCCAAACGGCTTTTGGCTGATCCAGAAAATGGGGAGATGCGGAAATGGCGGACATGCGGATCCTGAACGTCAAAAACAGGTGTACGATACAGGGATACGCGTGGCCCGCACCCAAAAACAAGGTGTATAATACAGGTATTGTGATGAGCCGTGCATGGGCGGGAGGTCGGCATGACTGACACGACAGCGGTGATCGAGAAACTGGAACGCGAGCTGGCGTTCTTTGCGCGAAGGCTGGAAGCAGTTCATCGCAAACGCGGCTATCCTCTTGAGCGCGCTCATTATCTTTTGCTGCTGCAATTGCGCGAAGGCCCTGCAAGCGTCACAGACCTCGCCCACCACCTCGACCTCGACGATTCGACCGTAACGAGGCAGATCGCCGCCATGCAGCGGCGCCGCCTGATCCGCCGCGTCAAGAATCCGGCCGACGGGCGCAGCACCCTCATCGAGCGCACACGGCTTGGCGCCGAGAGCGCCGAGACGATGCGTCTGGCAAGGCTCGGGCGGATCGAGACGCTGTTTGGGGCCTGGAAACAGACTGACCGAGAAAAGTTCGCGCAGATGCTCGCGCAGGTGAATCTTGCCCTATCGGACTCGCTCAAGGAGATGACGGAAGAGCTTCCCTCCCCGTCACCGCGACCCAGGGCCCCGCGATCCAAACCCGCTCGGCAGCGAAAGGCGAAGCCTCAGAAAGAGTGACTAGCCCCCGCTCGGCGCGCTCGCTTCATCGGCCTCATCCGGCTCCTCGACCGAGCGCCGAGGGTCGCCGGAGAGAAACTCGGCCACGGCTCCGAGGCTCGGGATATTCGTAGCGAAGATCTTGATCGCGACGAGAAGCGGCACGGCCATGAACATGCCGACGAAGCCCCAAAGCCAGCCCCAGAAGGCGATCGACAGGAAGACCGCCACCGGGTTCATCTCAAGCCGCCGTCCGACCACCATCGGCGTGACGAAATTGCCTTCCATGGCGGTGAAGAAGAGATAAACGAGCGGCGGATAGAAAGCTTCGCCGAGGGTCGGAAACGTGACGATGCCGACCACGGCCGAAAGCCCGATGCCCATCATCGACCCGACATAGGGGATGAAATTCAGCAACGTCGCCAGGATGCCCCAAAGCAGCGGGTTGGGCATGCCGATGACCCACATGCCCGAGCCGATCGCGATGCCCAGCATCGTGTTGATGAAGGTGACAGTGAAAAGATAGCGAGAAAGCTCGCGCTCGATGTCGTGCGCAATCCGCAAGGCTCGCTTCTTGTCACTGAGCGACGGCATCGAACGCACGAGCTTGACGTAGAAGAGTTCCGAATACGCAAGCAGGAAAAAGAGCAGTACGAGGCAAAGGAGAACGCGCGCCAGGATATCGGGTGTGCTGGTCGCGACATCCGACAAGAGCCCCGGCTCCCGCAGCACCACCTCCTGTGCCGCTCCGGGCGCTGGCCCCCCTTTGCCGGTGGTGAACTTATCCACCTCTTTGGATGCGCGCTGCAGCTGCTCGACGGAACCACGCAGATAGCCGACTTTTCGCTCCATCTCCCGCGCAATGCTGGGCGCGCGATCGACCCACTCCCCGATCGGATCGCTCAGGATGTAGGAGCCGCCGACGAGCATGATGAAGGTTGAGGAGACGAGAAGCGCGCCCGTCACCCACTCCGCGATTCCCCGCCGCGAAAAGAAACGCACCACGGGGCTCAAGACGAGCGCAAACAGGAACGCCAGCACGACCGGCAGGAAGAACCCCTTCGCCAGATAAAGCGAGCCAATAAGAGCGATCAGAAACAGACCGGTCAGAGGCCACGGCGCGCTCTGGCGCTGGGGCACAACGGAAGCGTCGGCTTGTGGGGGCGTCGTCTCCGAGGGACGGTCGTCGGCTTCGGAATCGGTTGAAGTCATGGGCCTGGCGGGTGTCTGCTACCCGCTTCAAACGCCCTGCAAACTCCTCAGTTCCGCCATAATCAGCGGCGGTTTCAATAACTTCCTAGCTGCCTTAGATTTTCCTCGACCGCGCGACTGCCCCCGCTCGCGCCAGCTCGCCGGCCGAACGTCGCGACGAGGCCGAGCCGCCGCCGGCCTGTCGGATAATGCCCGCTTGCCCGATGCTCAGTGCAGGATTTGCGACAGGAAGAGCTTGGTGCGATCGTGCTGCGGGTTCGTGAAGAACTGCTCGGGTTCGTTCTGTTCAACGATCTGACCGGCATCCATGAAGATGACCCGGTTCGCCACCTGTCTGGCAAAGCCCATCTCATGCGTGACGACGAGCATGGTCATGCCGGATTTGGCGAGATCCACCATCACGTCGAGCACCTCCTTGATCATCTCCGGATCGAGCGCGGAGGTCGGCTCGTCGAAGAGCATGATGCGCGGGTTCATGCACAAGGCGCGGGCAATCGCCACACGCTGCTGCTGGCCGCCCGAAAGCTGCCCTGGATATTTGTTGGCCTGCTCGGGGATCTTCACCCGCTCCAAATAATGCATTGCCGCCTCTTCGGCCTCGCGCTTGGGCATCTTGCGCACCCAAATCGGCGCCAGCGTGCAATTCTCCAGGATCGTGAGATGCGGGAAGAGATTGAAGTGCTGGAACACCATGCCGACCTCGCGACGAATTTCGTCGATCTTCTTCAGGTCGTTGGTGAGCTCAATCCCGTCGACGATAATGTCGCCCTTCTGATGCTCTTCGAGCCGATTGATGCAGCGGATCATCGTCGACTTGCCCGAACCCGAAGGGCCGCACACCACGATACGCTCGCCACGGCGCACATTCAGATTGATATCGCGCAACACATGGAACTCGCCGAACCATTTGTTGACGCCGCGCATCTCCACGGCAGGACCGGCGTTCGGGTCCATCATGTCGGCCGCGCCGTTCTCGTCTGCAGAGATATGGGCGCTTGTCTCGGTATCACTCATCAAAGGGGGCTCCTAACGCGCATGGCCAGTGCGAAGACGGTTTTCGGTGAAGATCGAATACCGCGACATGGAAAAACAGAAAATCCAGTAGACGCAGGCCGCAAAGAAATAGGCGGTCGTCGCCTGAACCGGCGTCGACCAGCTGGGGTCGGTAAAGCTCGACTGGATCTGGCCGAGAAAATCGAAAAGGCCAATGATCAAAACGAGCGTCGTGTCCTTGAAAAGGCCGATGAAGGTGTTGACGATGCCCGGGATCACGAGCGTCAGCGCCTGCGGCAGAATGATGAGCCGCATTTTCTGCCAATACGCAAGACCGACCGCGTCTGCGCCCTCATACTGCCCCTTCGGGATCGCCTGCAGCCCGCCCCGGATGACCTCGGCCATATAGGCGGCTGAAAACAACGCCACGCCGATCAGCGCCCGCAGGAGTTTGTCAAAGGAAACGCCTTCCGGCAAAAACAGCGGCAGCATCACCGAGGACATGAACAGGACGGTGATCAAGGGAACGCCGCGCCAGAATTCGATAAAGACGACGCAGGCGAAGCGCACGATCGGCATGTCCGAGCGACGTCCGAGAGCAAGCACGACACCAAGCGGCAGCGACGCGGCAATGCCCGTGATGGCAATCACCAGGGTGACGAGCAGACCGCCCCAGATCGATGTCGGAACGAATTCGAGCCCAAGATCCAGGCTGAGGACAAAGATAACTGCCGCAAGCGCGAGCATCATCGTCAAGACGAGCTTCAGAAGCCCGCCGGCCGGAGCTCCGGTTCCCCGCGCCCACGCATAGGCAATCCCGAGCACGACCAGCGTCAAAAGCGCATACTCGATCCAGAAATCGAGGCCGCTGCCGAGCGGCGCAAGCTCCCGCCCGATGCCGATCATGCTCTCGAATTCCATGTGACCACCGGTCAAAAGCAGGAGTGCGGCAACAGGAAAGACCACGGCCATATAGATGAGGTTGATGCTCTTGAAGGGGGCCGTCGGAACGAGGAGCGGCACGACGCCGATGACGAAGAGAACGAAGACGATGTTGACGCGCCAACGCTCCTCGACCGGATAGCGCCCATAGATGAACTGGGCAAAATAGTCTTTCACGTAAGGCCAGCAGGCCCCGAACCATCCATTCGGCTGGATGCCGCCCTGGTTGATCGTGGTGCAGACGTCGCGGCTATCGCCGGACCACACGGCCTGCACCAAAGCGAAATCGATGAGAGGCGGCACGACGATCCAGATCACATAAAGCGCGATCAGCGTCAGAACCGTGTTCGACAAGCTCGAGAAGAGGTTTTTGCGCAGCCAGCCCACGGGTCCGCTCTCACGATGCGGCGGCGGAGACTGAGACAACATCTCGTCGCGGACATAGACGAGATCAGTTTCGGATTGGATATCGGACATGGCTCAGCGCTCCACCAGCGCGACGCTGCGGTTGTACCAGTTCATGAAGAGCGAGGTCACAAGCGAGATCGTCAGATAGGTCGCCATGGTGATGAGGATGAACTCCACCGCGCGTCCCGTCTGGTTGAGCGCAGTCCCCGCGAAAACCGAGACCAGGTCGGGATAGGCGATTGCGACCGCAAGCGAGGAGTTCTTCGTCAGATTGAGATACTGGCTTGTGAGCGGAGGTATGATCACGCGCATGGCTTGCGGGATAACCACAAGCCTCAAAGTGTGACCGGGCCGCAATCCGAGGGAATAAGACGCCTCTGTCTGGCCATTCGGCACTGCAAGGATCCCCGCCCGCACGATCTCCGCAATAAAGGAGGCCGTGTAGAAGCTAAGCGCCATCAAAAGCCCGATGAATTCGGGGAAGACCCGCAGGCCGCCGCGTGGACCGAAATTGCCCGGGGTCGGGTATTCTAGAGAGAATGGTGGATTGGCGAACGCGAAGCCGGCAACGAAATAGGCAACGAGCGGCAGCCCGATGATGAGCGCGAGGGCCACGCGGAAGAGCGGAAAGATCTGACCAGTGGCCATCTGTCGCCGTCTCGCCCAAGCGCGAAGAACAAAAGTTGCGACGATGCCTATTATGAAGGCAGCCGCCACGAGCGCAAAGCCCCGCCCGAGAACCGGATTGGGTGCGTACCAGCCGGCGATGTTGAGAAGCCCGAACGGTCCGAGATCGATCGCATCGCGCTTGGCAGGTAGGAGCCGCAGAACCGCAAAATACCAAATGAAGATCTGCAACAGCAGCGGGATGTTCCGCAGAACCTCGATGTAGACATAGGCTGCCTTGGCGACGACCCAGTTCTTAGAAAGCCTGGAGATCCCGACGATAAAACCGATGATCGTGGCGAGGATCACGCCAATGAAAGAGACCAGCAGCGTGTTGAGCAGCCCGACGAAATAGACGCGGACGTAGGACGAGGTTTCCTGGTAGTCGATCAATGTCTGATTGATCTGGAAACCGGCCGAATCCCGCAAGATGCCGAAGCCGAAACCGATGCCTTGTGCCCGCAAATTGGCGGCGGTGTTGTGGATGATCCACCAGGCGAAACTGACGATTGCGACAATCAGGAGAACCTGAAAGATCACGCCACGTACGCGCTGATCGTTGAGTGCAGAAAATCCACTCGAGCCTTTTCGGCTCGGCAATACGTCCTGAGCAGCCATGTCCCCTCGGCTAGCAGGTTCCATGCCATCCCGGATCGTGAGCGCCCGGTTTGATGGCAAGGGGCCCGGCCGATCGCTCGGCCGGGCCCATGTTTATTCTTAGCGAACCGGCGGCGCGTACTGCAGGCCGCCATCGCTCCAGAGCTTGTTCAGCCCGCGGTCGATGCCGAGCTCCGTGTCCGGGCCGACATTGCGGTTGAACATCTCACCATAATTGCCGACCGCCTTGATCGCGTTCACCGCCCATTCTTTGTCGAGACCAATCGATTCGCCGAACGAACCTTCCGTCCCGAGAAGGCGCTTGATCGAGGGGTTGTCGGAGTTCTTCATCTCGTCGACGTTGTCCTGAGTGACGCCGAGCTCTTCGGCGTTGATGAGCGCAAACAGCGTCCACTTGACGACGTTGAACCACTGATCGTCACCCTGGCGAACGGCCGGGCCAAGCGGCTCCTTGGAGATGATCTCTGGCAGGATGACATGGTCGTCGGGATTGGTGAGCTTCAGCTTCTGGGCATAAAGGCCCGACTGATCGGTCGTATAGACATCGCAGCGGCCAGCATCGTAGGCGGCCACGACCTCATCGGCCTTTTCGAAGGCGACCACTTCGTAATCCATGTCGTGGCTGCGGAAATAATCCGCGACATTGAGTTCGGTCGTGGTGCCGGTGTTCGTGCAGACGCTGGCGCCCGAAAGCTCCAGAGCCGATGAGACGCCGAGATCTTTCGGCACCATGAAGCCCTGGCCGTCGTAATAGTTCACGCCGGTGAAGTTCAGCCCGAGATCGGTATCGCGCGACATCGTCCAGGTGGTGTTGCGCGTGAGAACGTCGACTTCGCCCGACTGCAGCGCAGTAAAGCGCTCTTTCGCCGAGAGAGGCGTGAATTTCGCGGCGTCCGCGTTGCCGAAGATAGCGGCGGCGATCGCCTTGCACGTGTCTACGTCGAGGCCGGTCCAATTGCCCTGGGAATCAGGGTTCGAGAAGCCGGGCAGGCCCTGGCTCACGCCGCATTGCACGGAGCCTTTGGCCTTCACGTCGTCAAGCGTCGCTGCAGAAGCGGAGACGGCCGACACAGCCAGGGCCGCCCCGGCTACGAGCGGTACGATGGATTTCTTCATATGACGATTTCCTGTTCACCGGTTTGGTTCTTAGAACGATGATTTGCAGTCATGCATCCAAAGCGAAGCAGACCCGCCTCGCTCTTCCCTGCCAGACGCCGCTTGACGCAACCCCGTCCATGCGGCCATCGAAAGCTATCTACTGGCCCCGGTCAAGCCTGCGGCCCTGAGGTCGTATGAGGCAAACAGAGGCAATTTCGAGAGGCGATCAAATGACGCGGAGACCCGCATGAGTAAAAACAAGGACGAAACAATCATGTCCGACACCCCCCGCAAAGCGGCAACTCTCGTCACCCACGGTGGGCGTCACCCGAAGGAATTCCACGGTTTCATCAATCCGCCTCTGGTTCGGGCATCGACCGTTCTCTTCAACGACGTGGACGAGATGAAAGGCCGGCGCGAGAGCCGCTACGCCTATGGTCTAATGAACACGCCGACGATCGAGGCCTTCAACGAGGTCTGGACCGAGCTCGAAGAGGCCGCCGGGACTGTGCTCGTCCCTTCAGGCCTCGCAGCGGTCACGGTGGCGATCTTGTCGGCACTCTCGGCCGGAGAAGAGATCCTCGTGCCGGACAACGTCTATGGGCCGACCCGACGGTTCTGCAATCAGACATTGAAGCGCTGGGGGATGAGGACGAGCTACTACGATCCGATGGATCTCGAGGCTTTGAAATCAGCTCTCGATGGCGGAGCAAGCGCAGTCTTCGTCGAAGCCCCAGGCTCTCTCACCTTCGAAGTTCCCGATATCGGAGCGACACTCGAACTCGCCAAAGCCGCCGGTGCGGTCACGATGATCGACAACACATGGGCGACGCCGCTCCTCTACAAGCCGATCGCCGAAGGTTTCGACCTCTCCATTCAGGCAGGCACCAAATATGTCGGCGGTCATGCCGACGTGCTCATCGGCTCGATCAGCGCCAATGAGAGGATGTGGCCGAAACTCTCCGCAACGCACGCCAATCTCGGCATCCAGGCAGGCCCCGACGAGATCTACCTCGCCATGCGCGGCCTGCGCACGATGAAGCTGCGCATGGATCAGCACGAAGGTCAGGCCCTTGAAGTGGCGAAATGGCTGGCTAACCAGCCGAAAGTCGCACGGCTTCTCCACCCGGCGATGGAAAGCTGCCCAGGGCATGAGAATTGGAAGCGCTATTTCGGTCGCTCAAGCGGGCTCTTCGCGTTTGAGCTCTCGGGCACCGAAGACGACGCCGCGACCTTCCTGAATGCTCTGCGCCTCTTCGGCCTCGGCTTTTCCTGGGGCGGTTTCGAAAGCCTGGCCACGCTGGCGGAGTTTCGGGAAACGCGAAGCGTCACGACCTGGCAGGCCGGCCCCGTGATCCGTCTTCAGATCGGCCTGGAAGCGGTCGAGGACCAGATCGCAGACCTCGAGCAGGCTCTTGCGGCGATCGCAGCCTGACCGGCATCAGGCCGTCGAACGCGTAAATGGCAGGCCGGCTGAGAGCCTCTCAGCCGGCATTTTTCATGGGCGATTTCGCCTCGCGAAAAATCAGCCACAAGTTGCGGAAATAGATGAAGAGGCCGAGACCCTGGCCGAGGATGAAGACGGGGTCTTGCCGATGCAGCGCGTAGATAAAGAGCAGGAACCCGCCAAAGACGGAGAAGAACCAAAAGGCGACGGGAACGACAGACCTCCCTGCCCTTTCGCTCGCCAGCCACTGGATGACGAAGCGCATCATGAACATGAACTGGGCGACGAAGCCGAGCGCGATCCACAAGGTGAACTGCTCGACAAAGACCTCGTGGATCCAGTTCCACATGTCACTCATCCAGATTCTCCTCGCTCAGCTGCGGACGCACCCTGCGCCGGCTGGCCAACCACCACACCCCGAAAAGATCGGCAATGCCAACCCAAAGGCGATCGAAGATGCCGTACTTCGAGGTGCCATGCCGTCGTTCCCGGTCCGCCACATCGACGAGTGCGATCTCGTAGCCTTCCCGCCTCACCAGTGCGGGCAGAAAGCGGTGCCAACCATCAAAATAAGGCAGCCGCAAGAACAACGTGCGGCGGACGGCCTTGAGGCCGCAACCGGTGTCTCGCACCTGGTCATCGAGGAGTGAGCGCCGCACGCGGTTGGCGATACGCGAGCCGTAGCGCTTGGCAAAACTCGCCTTGCGCCCGATCCGCTGCCCGGCCGCCAGGCCGACCTTGTCGCCACCGGCTGCGAGCGCATCGAGAAGTGCGGGAATATAAGCGGGATCGTTCTGACCGTCTCCGTCGATCGTGACGACGGCATCCCCCTTCGCCGCTTCGAGGCCGCTTCGAATCGCGGCGCTTTGGCCGGCGCTCGTCTCATGCCGCAACAGACGCACCTGTGGGTGCTGCCGCGCGCTTGAGCGGACGGTTTCACCGGTCCCGTCACGCGATCCATCATCGACGACGAGGATTTCGAAGGACCGCCCGGAAAGCGCCGTTGCGATTTCGTCGATCAGGAAGCCGATATTGCCGGCCTCGTCCTTGCACGGGACGATGACCGAGACTTCAGGCGAGAGAGGCGAAGTCATGACGTGCCTTTCTGGTGCACATGGCGCCTTTCAATGCGGCCGTCCTCGTCCAGGCGGAAGACGAGACGGCGTTCTGCGAAAATGCGTGCGGTGAGCCAGGCCACTGCCCCACCGAGAAGAAAACCGGCGACCACATCGGTCGGATAATGGGAGCGCGTCGCGAGGCGGCTGACGGCGATCCAGAATGCCCCGGTCAGGATGACGATTCGCGCCCGCGGAAACAGCAATGCCAGCGCCACTCCGAGTGCGGCGACATTCGTCGCATGGCCCGAAGGAAAGCTCGCCCAACTCGGATCGAACGAAAACGGATGGAAGGCGGCCAGACCTTCCGTATCGAAAAGCTTCGGCCGCGCCCGCCCGATCACGTATTTCAGGACGAGAACGATGAGACCGGCCGCCAGCACGGAGACGAAGAGATAGGTCGCCGTCGCCGACGCCCGCACGAAAGCGGCGCGCCGCCTGATGCCGTGAACCGAGATATCGCGAAAGATCTGGTAGATGAGGAATCCGCCAGTGGCGATGAGCATCCAATCGGACTTGCCGATATCGGTCACGAACTCGAGGAAGTCGCGCACCTCCGGCTGCATCGTCGCCTGAAACAGCGTCAGATAGGGATCGGCGAGAATGAAAAGAATGACGAGCAGGCTCCCGATCAACACGACGCCGTTGAGAAAGCCGATGGGGGTCGGACGATACGGCGGATGACGGCGATCGCGCTGCCTCTCGTTCAGAAGACGCGAAAAGGCGAGCGCCCGTTCGCGTCCGCGCACGAGATGCTGCCGCGCGGTCAGGCTCCAGCGGTCCTTGAAATCACTCATTGGGCAGCCGGGACCGTTTCGTAGATGCCGACCGTGACGGGCCGCCCGCGGGAATAATTGTAGCCCGAGACGTCGCCCCTGCGCACGACCGTCAGCCCATCGGCAGCGGCCGATGCGTGGAATTCAGCGTCACGCCGCGCCTCGACCAGACCGACGCGGCATCCGGGTTCTGCGAGAAACTTTGCGACGTCTTCGGAGGATCCGAGAACCACATCCGTGCCCCCGAAGAAGACGAGGCTCGGCTCGGTGTAACCCGTCGCCGCCAGCTCCGGGTTGGGGCACGAAGACACCTTCTCAGCTTCAGCGACCACACGTTCCGAGACCCTAATCGCATCGAGACCCGGAAAGGCAAGCTGGAAGGCTCCGACATAAAGAAGCGCGGCGGAAAGGATCGAGGCGGCCACGGCACGCTCGTCGCGTCCCCTCATCAAGGCTCGGGCGGCGAGAAGTCCCATGACCGCAGCGGCCACCGCAGCGACATCCGCCCCGGCGGGAAGACGCTTCTCCAGATAGAGCGGCAGGACGACAATGCCGATGGCGACGACGACGGGAACGGTAGCCGCCAACAGCCCGATAATAATCCGCAGCGAGGTCCGCGTGAGCACTGCCCCGCGGGCAATCGCAGCACCGGCAAGGAGCGCGAAAGCCGGATAGAGCGGCAAGACGTAATGGGGAAGCTTGGTCGGCACGGCCTCGAAGACGAGCCAGGCTGGCACGATCCAGACGAGACAGAAGAAGATGTCAGGATGGCGCCACTGCCGGACCATCATCGGCAGAGCAAGGAGCACGAAGGGGGTGAGAGGCCAGGCGGTCGCGAAGAGAAGTCCGAGATAGGTTCCAGGAGGCGCGCCGTGGCTCTCCTGCCCGCTCGCCACCTTGGCCAGCAAATCATGACCCACCGAATCCCCGAAAAAGGCACCGTCGGAGAGGAGCGTAATCGCCACGAACCAGGGCAAAGTCACGACGAGCATTGCGACGAGCCCGGGCAATGGCCTCAGACGCAAGAGCGGGACAAACGAGCGCGAGCCGATCATCAAGGAAATCAGCGTCAGGCCGCAGACCATGACGATGACCGGGCCCTTGACCAGGATCCCGGCGCCAAGCGCAATCCAGAATCCGAGGGCGAGCGGCCAGGAAAGCGGCTCTCGCGAAGGCGGCGCCGTCAGTCCGACGCTCTCTTCCGTCTCGCCTCGCCCGCCCATCCAGGCGCGCGCCATGATCGCCTGCGCAAAGACGGTGAGCGCCAGCAGCACGGCATCGGTCTTGGCAAGTCGCGCTTCGACCCCGAGGAGGATCGTGGCGGACATGAGCAGCGAGCCGATGAAGGCCGCGCGTCGGCCGAACAGGGACAGGCCGGCGAGATAGGTGGCAAGCACGGCAAGAACCGCGCCGACAGCCGACGGAATCCGGTAGGCCCAGATCGGGGCATCGGCTCCACCGAAAGGCGCGGTTGCAGCCGCCTGCAGCCAGTAGATGCCGACCGGCTTCTTGTAGCGCGTTTCGGATTGGAAATGGATGTCGACGAAATCGCCGCTTTCATGCATCTGCTTCGTCGCCTGGACGAAACGCGCCTCGTCCCGATCGATCGGTGGCAGCGTCGTCAGACCGGGCAGAAACAGGATGATCGCGACGAGGATCGTGATCAGCCCCGCAAGGGGCGCAAAGCGGCTTGGCCAGCCGATAAGCCGCGAGCGTCGCGCATCCAACGGTGCCTCAGACATCGAAGTCTCGCCTTTTGAACATTCGCGGCTGGTGCTAAGCCGGCAAGGGCCGGCACGCAAGCGCCGCGCGCAGCAGTGCTAACGACAAGGGCCAGCGACGATGGGATCTCGATGTTGAGCGCTCCCAATCTTTCCCAGCCAAAGGCTTTCCTGCGAATGCTTTTTGCCGCGGCCGTCCGCGCTGCCGACCCGGCGACCTGTCTGCCGCCCCACCTGCCCTCGCCGCCTGCCGGCCGCACCATCGTCATCGGCGCCGGAAAGGCTTCGGCCGCCATGGCCAAAGCGCTGGAAGACAATTGGGAGGGGCCTCTCGAAGGCCTGGTGGTGACACGCTACGGCCATGCGGTGCCATGCCGATCGATCGAGATCGTGGAAGCAGCCCATCCGGTCCCGGATGCCTCCGGTGAAAAGGCTGCACGGCGCATCCTCGATCTCCTCCGTGGTCTCACCGAGGACGATCTCGTCATCGCCCTGATCTCGGGCGGCGGTTCGGCCCTTTTGAGTGCTCCGGCGGACGGCCTGACCCTTGCCGACAAGCAGGCGATCAATCGGGCACTCCTCGCCTCTGGCGCCCCGATCGGCGCGATGAACTGCGTGCGCAAGCATCTCTCCGTCGTCAAAGGCGGTCGCCTGGCGGCCGCCGCCTGGCCAGCTCCTGTCTTGACCCTCGCCATATCGGATATCCCGGGCGACGATCCCGCCGGGATCGCCTCGGGTCCAACGGTCGGCGATCCGACATCTTTGGCCGACGCACGCAATGTTCTCACACGTTTCCGCATCGAGCTGCCGGCCGCGGCCGAGGCATGGCTTGCGCGCCCGGAGGCCGAAACGCCGAAACCCGGCGCCTTGCATCTCTCCCGAAGCACCTTCCGCCTCATCGCGGCCCCGCACCGTTCTTTGGAAGAGGCGGCCAAGATCGCCCGCGATTGTGGTGTTACACCGCTCATCCTCGGAGACGACCTGGAAGGCGAAGCCCGGCAGCTCGGCGCCGAGCATGGCCGCCTGGCCCGCACCAAACTTGCCCGGGGCGAGCTGGCGCGGCCATTCGTGCTTCTGTCGGGAGGAGAAACCACCGTCACCTTACGCGGGGACGGCCGTGGCGGCCGCAATGCGGAGTATCTTCTGGCTCTCGCGATCGCACTCGATTCCGCAGACGGGATCTATGCGCTCTCCTGCGACACGGATGGGATCGACGGCTCGGAAGACAATGCCGGCGCGCTTTGTGCTCCCGACACGCTCGCACGCGCCAAAGAACTCGGTCTCGACCCGCACGCAGCTCTGGCGCGCAACGACGCCTACGGCTTCTTTGAAGCGCTCGGCGATCTCGTCATCAGCGGTCCGACCCTGACGAACGTCAACGATTTCCGCGCGATCCTGGCTCTGTAGCAGCACACTGACGCGCCCCAAAACTATTTGGCATCAGGCAGTTGGCGACAGTTTTCCATTCAAAAGATCAATGGCGACCCCGGCAGGATTCGAACCTGCGACCATCGGCTTAGAAGGCCGGTGCTCTATCCACTGAGCTACGGGGCCGGAAGGCGCAAAGGCGCGCCTAATGGGTCCACGGCACCTGCCGATTGAATTTGAAATTGTCGGAGTAAGAGATCGTCGCCCGCTTCTTTTCCTTCGGCTCATAGACGCGATAGGCGATCTTGTTGCGCTGGGCGTAGGCCACGGCCTCCTCCTTGGAGGGGAACCGCAGAAGCACCTGTGAGCGCATGTCGCTTGAAGCCGTATAGCCCATCAGGGGCTCGATCGAGCGCGGTGTTTCCGGCTCGAATTCCAAGACCCATTCGTGCGTCTTGGCCTGGCCCGAGCTCATCGCCGTGCGAGCCGGTTTGTAGATGCGCGCCTGCATACGTCTCTGCCGTCCTTTGCCTTGCCGAAACCTTTCGCAGCGATTCCAGCCTCGCTTCAACAGAAGACTAGCAGGAATGCCGACGAATTCCATGCCATCGCGGCCGGCTCGGTCGTCGTCTCTATAGGATCTGGTCGGGGCCACGAAAAGTCCCGTCCGCAAGCAAACTCTTTCTGCAAGCACGGAGTTTCATTTCCACGGTTTCAGACACCGTCTCGGAGACCGGAATCTCTCGGCCCGCTTGCCGATACGTGCCCGCTGTAAGAAGCTCGCGAGATTGCCTGTCCCGCAAGCGCCAGCCGCCACGGAGAACGACCATCTCGGCCCTTTCTTACGACAATCCCTATGTCAGCGTGCGCACCCCGATTATGGCGCGCAACATGGTCTCCACCTCGCAGCCACTGGCCGCGCAGGCCGGCCTGCGCATGCTCCTTGCCGGCGGAAACGCGATCGATGCAGCACTCGCGGCGGCAATCACCTTGACGGTGGTCGAACCGACAGGCAACGGGCTCGGCTCCGACGCTTTTGCCATCGTCTGGGACGGAAACGAGCTCCATGGCCTCAATGCCTCCGGGCGTTCGCCACGCGCCTGGTCGCCTGAGCGCTTCCGCGGTCTTCCCGAAATGCCGCAGCAGGGTTGGGAGAGCGTCACCGTCCCGGGGGCCGTGTCGGGCTGGGTCGCTCTGTCGGAGCGTTTTGGCGCCCTTCCCTTCGCGGCCTTGTTCGAACCCGCGATCACCTATGCCGAAGAAGGGTTTGCCGTTTCACCGTCGATTGCGCTGCAATGGTCACGAGGTGCCGACAGATTGCGCCACGAACCCGGCTTCGCGCCCCACTTCCTGATCGAAGACCGCGTCCCCCGGCCCGGCGAGATCTTTCGCAATCCAGACCTCGCCAGATCCCTTAGAAAAATTGCCGACAGTCGTGGCGAGGATTTCTATCGCGGCGAGCTCGCCCGCAAGATCGCGGATTTCGCACGGCAACATGATGCTGTTCTCGACGAAGAGGATCTCGCCGCGCATCCCTGCGATTGGTGCGGGACGATCAGCCAGCCGTTCCGCGGGACCGAACTCCACGAGATCCCTCCAAACGGGCAAGGTATCGCCGCGCTGATCGCGCTCGGCATTCTGGATCGGCTCGATCTTGAAAACCTCGACCCCGACGGCGCCGAGGCCCTCCATCTTGAAATCGAGGCGATGAAGCTTGCGCTCGCAGACGCGCATCGTTTCATCGGCGATCCGGTCAATATGGAGATCGCGCCCGACGCTCTACTCGACGACGATTACCTTGCGTCTCGTGCCGCAGCGGTCGATCGCAATCGCGCCTCCGACGCCACCGCCGGCGCACCGAGGCGGGGCGGAACGGTCTATGTCACGGCCGCGGATGCCGCCGGCCGGATGGTTTCCTTCATTCAGTCGAATTATGCGGGCTTCGGGTCCGGCGTCGTGGTGCCGGGAACCGGCATCCACCTGCAGAACCGGGGCTCCGGTTTCGTGCTCGCCCCGGGGCACCCGAACGAGGTCGCAGGCGGCAAGCGCCCCTTCCACACGATCATTCCGGGCTTTCTCATGGGTGACGGCACGCCCCTCATGAGCTTCGGCGTCATGGGCGGCGCGATGCAGGCGCAGGGACACGTACAGATGGTTTTGCGCACGCAGCTTTGGCGGCAGAACCCGCAGGCGGCGAGCGACGCGCCGCGCTGGCGCTTTATCGCCGGGCGCCGGGTTGCCCTCGAAACGGGCATCTCCGCTGATGTCGCGGCAAAGCTGGAAAGGATGGGCCACCAGATCGAGCGCGTCGCGCCGGACGTGGATTTCAGCTTCGGCGGCGCGCAGCTCATTCGTCGCCTCCCCGACGGCTATATTGCCGGCAGCGACCACCGAAAGGACGGTCAGGCGGTGGGCTTCTAGGCACGGCGCCGCAGCCATCGCCTCGGGGCGGAGGCTACGGCGTCGCCACACATCCCAGGTCAGCCGACGAGGCTTGCCTCGAGCGTCACCTCGGCGTTCAAGAGCTTGGAAACCGGGCAGCCTTCCTTGGCCTTTCCGGCGATCTCCTTGAATTTTGCTTCGTCGATGCCGGGCACTTTGGCCTTCAGCGTCAGGCGGCTGGAGGTGATGGTGAATCCCTCCCCCTGCTGCTCGATGGTGACGGCAGCGGAGGTATCGAGCTCTTCCGGCGCCATCCCTTCCTGGGTCAACATCAGCGAGAGCGCCATGGAAAAGCAGGCGGCATGTGCGGCTGCAATAAGCTCCTCGGGGTTGCTGCCCTTGCCGCTCTCAAAGCGGCTCGCAAAGCCGTAAGGATGCGCGTTAAGCGCTCCAGTCTCCGTGGAGATGGTGCCGCTTCCGTCCTTGATACCGCCCTTCCAGACAGCTGATCCGTGCTTGGTGATCGCCATTGTCGGTTGCTCCTTTGCTGGGCTCCGCCGTCTTGTTAGGCGCAGCGGAGCCGGTTGCTTCGACACGATAGATGGGCCAGCGCGGCCGCTTGCAAAGGCATGAGCGCAGCATGACCTGCGCCGTGCCCGTCAAAGGCGACGCCTAGGACGCGATGGAGAGCGCCTGCAGATGAGGGATGCGATCTGAAGCGACAAGCGCTGCGAGCCGCGGATATCGATCGACGTCACCCTCGATCGCCTCGAGCTCGAAGCGGGCGAAAAGCGATTCCGGCAGCCAGTCTTCGCCGCGCGCCTTCTTGATCGCCGTCGGATGCTGACCTTCGCGATAGGCGAAGGCACGCATGGCATCCAGGTTTTCCCAGACGCTGAAGGTGGCGAGCTGCAACAGGGGATGGGAGCCGAAACCGACATGCCAAAGGCACCCCTCCGCCTGGCTGAGCGAACGGTCGACCGCCGGCACCTGTCGCCAGAAAGCCCGAACCCGCTTCGGTGCGACGGTCGCCAAAGTCAGAACCGCAAAAGGATGCTCGCCGACTTCACGTCCCGAATAGTCGAAGAGCTGTTCGCCGTCCCAGCTACCGTGGCCGCTTGCCGGACGGACGGTGATATGAAGCTGTTCGACGCTCGGCCCTGCGACACTGCGATAAAGCCGCGTTTGGCGAAGGCGCGGCAAGTCTTCCGGCCGCTCGGGCACGCCCATCAGGCAGTAGCGCGTAAAGTCTGGGAGGATGGAAAAGCCGCTGCCGCTGCCACAACCCAACAGGCGCAATTCGCCGGATCGCCGTGTCGGGGCGTCGATCACTCCCGGAAATCCCATACGCAGGAAAGCCCCCCACGCCTGCCTGCGCGGATAGCGGAAGAAACTGAGAGTGACGAGATTCGCAGGCATCGTGGGCCATCTCTGGACGCGGCAACGGGGAGAACGCGCGATGGTTGAACAACGATCCCATCGCCCGAGCGGCATTGCTTCACCGGCAGAGGATGGCAAGCTCGCGACAACCTATCATCGGCGGCTCTTGCGACCACACCCTCACTTGCGGTTTTCGGCGATGATCTCTTCCAGTCTTTCGCCGGCTCGTCTGGGCAAGCCCTCCGGAAGCACGACCGCCCCCGGATCCGCCTCTTCCCCGACGGCGATCATCATCACCATGCCCATCGCATAGTGGGGGCTGCATTTGATGCCATAGATCCCCGGCGTTGCGGCGACCACGTCCGCCGTTTCGCCGAGAGCCGTCTTGATTTCCACCGCACCGTTGGGCGCCAGTCCGGCGATGGTTCGGGCATTATGGCCTGGCGTCGTCGCGACAAAGCGGATCGTGTCGCCCGGCGCCACGCGCAGGAAATCCGGCTCATAGACCATTGCGCCTTTCTCTCCTCGGTTCAGCATCTTCACCTCGAAGGTCTCGGCATGCGCAATGTTGCTCGCCAAAACAAGAAATAAAACAAGAAACCCCTTCATAATCAAACTCTTCCCCTGATAATGCAAAGCGCAGGATGGGTTCGCCGCTCGCCGGGTCGCCGATTGAACGCGAGCAGACGTCGAAAACCTGTTCGATCCGAGCTGCAGTCAGAATGTCCTTCGGCATACCGACCGCCTCCAGCCGGCCTTTCGCCATCAAGCCCAGCCGGTCGCACACCATCGCTTGATTGAGATCGTGCAGAGCGACGACCACCGTGATCGGCAGACGCCGGACAAGCGCGAGAATCGAAAGCTGGTGATGGATATCGAGATGGTTCGTAGGCTCGTCCAAGATCAGAATGTCGGCCTTTTGAGCCAGAGCGCGGGCAATATGGGCGCGCTGGCGTTCGCCTCCTGAAAGCGTCTGCCACCGGCGCTCGGCGAGATGCCCAATGCCGGTTTCGGCGAGCGCTTTTTCCACAATCTCGTCGTCGTCGGCCCCAAAGGGCGTGAGCGGACCCAGCCATGGCGTGCGCCCGAGCTCGACCGTTTCGCGGACGGTGAGCCGGTCGGAGGTATCGAGTTGTTGGGCGACGATGGCGATCCGCCGGGCGACCTCGCAGCGCGTGATTTTTTGGATATCGATATCGCCGACCATCACCCGGCCGTGCGACGGTCTCCGCAATCCCGAGAGCAGCAACAACAACGTCGACTTGCCGGAGCCGTTCGGCCCGACGAGACCGAAGAGCTCGCCAGGCTCGATCTTCAGATCGATGTCTGACACGATCGGAGTTCGGCCGGCGGACCAACCGAGAGCATGCGCCGTCAGCGTCATCGCGCCCCTCCGCGACCGCGCACCAGGATCAGCGCGAAGGCCGGCGCGCCGACGAGCGCCGTCACGACACCGATCGGCAGGACCTGACCCGGAATGATGATTCGCGACACGATGTCGGCGAAGATGAGAAAAACCGCGCCGGTGATCGCCGTCATCGGGATGAGCCGGCCATGGCGCGGACCGACCAGAAGCCTTGCGGCATGAGGAACGACGAGTCCGACGAAGCCGATTGCGCCGACGATGCTGACCATAACGGCCGTCACCAGGGCGGCAGCCCCGATCAGGATCGCCTGTGTCTTCAACACGTTGATACCGAGTGAGGCAGCCGCATCCGATCCGAAGGCGAACGCATCGAGCGCCCGGGCATGGACCGTGATGATCACGAGCACCAGGATCGCGACCGGTGCGGCGAGCCACACATCGGGCCAGCGCACACCGGACAGATTGCCGAGGAGCCAGAAGATGATACCGCGCGCCTGTTCGGCGTTGGCGGAATGCGCGATGATCAGCGAGGTCAGCGCATTGAAAAGCTGGGCCCCAGCCACGCCCGCCAGGATCACCTGCCCAGTCGATGTTCCCGCAAAGCCACCGGCTGCCCGCGCCAGGCCGATGACGAGCGCAAACGCCACGAGGGCGCCGACGAAAGCGCCGGCAGAAAGCGACACAAGACCGCCCCCTATCCCGGCGATTGTGACAGCCACGGCTCCCGTCGACGCGCCGGCAGAGATTCCCAAAATATAAGGGTCAGCGAGCACGTTGCGCAGCAGCGTCTGAAGCACCAGCCCCGAGACGGCCAGGCCCGCGCCACAGGAGGCCGCGACGATTGCCCGGCTGAAGCGATAATTCCAGACGATACCCTGATCGATCGGATCGACAGGATAGCTCCCTCCGAACATCTTCATGGCAAGCACCTGCCCCACAGTCTCCAGCGGGATGCGCGTCTCTCCGATCGCAGCTCCGAGGATCAGAGCTGCGCCCAGAATTGCGAGTTTCGATGAGAACGACGTCAGGAGACCCGGCCAGCGGCCGGGTCGATAAGTGGCCATGTCCGGGCTCTGCTATTTCAGCTTCGGAAGTTCATCGGCAAGCATCTCGAGCGCGGAGATGTTGCGGATGGACGGATCCATGGAATGGGCATCCATCACGAGAATCCGCCCCGCCTTGACGGCGTCCATTTCCTTGGCGACCGGGTCCGTCTTCAGGAATTCGAGCTTCTTTTCTACATCGTCGGCAGGAAAGCGGCGGCGCGTCATCTCGGCAACGACGATGATGTCCGGATTGGCCTTGGCGATGGTTTCCCAGCCGACAACCGGCCATTCTTCATCGCTTTCCACGATGTTGCGGAGGCCGAGCTTCTCCATCATCCAGCCGGGAACGCCCTTGCGCCCGGCGACATAGGGATCGACATCCATCTCGGCGGAGGAAAACCAGAAGACGGCCGAAACATCGCCGGACTTCGTCTCTTTCGCCTTTGCAACAGCAGCGGCCTCGCGCTTCGAAAGATCGGCGACAAGCGCCTCGCCGTTCTCCTTCACGTCATGGATCTCGGCGAGTTCGCGGATCGCACGGTAGAGGGCGTCGGTGTTGTACATCTCGAGCCGGGTGCCATCGACGCCGGCGGAATTGTCTTTCACGCAATCGGTCGGAAGGATGTAGGTCGGGATGCCGACGTCATGGAACTGCTCGCGCGTCCCGACGATGCCCTGCGGCCCGATATGCCATTCATAAGAAACCGAGACGAGATCGGGCTTCTTGGCAACGACGCTTTCGAAACTCGGATCGTTGTCCGCGAGCCGTTCGATGCCGCTGTTGAGGTCGGCAAACTCCGGCAGCACATCGCTGAACCAAACAGAGGTGCCAACGACCTTATCGCCAAGGCTGAGAGAGTAGAGAATCTCAGTCGCAGACTGGCCGACCGTGACATCGCGCTCAGGCGCGGCCTCGAACGTGATGGATTGTCCGCAATTGTCGATTGTCAGCGGATATTTGGTTTCACCCGCATGCGCGGCATCGATAAGCGAAAGACTGGCCAGCGCTGCAAGGCCGATCGCGACGTTTCGGTGCATTATGACTGCTATCCTGGTTCCGAGAGAGAACCGCGGGGGCAGGCGGAATGGATTGCCCGAAAAGAAGCTCGCGCATTGTCGTCGACGACAAGGTTGTCATCTCGATCCTTCCCCCGACATCCCCGCCGGGTCTGGTTGCATGATGATGGCAGGTCTCTTGACTTGCGGGTCTCTGCTTCCCCGAGCCTTCCCAGGCGTCAGACGGTGTCCGTCGCACGCCCAGTGGCATTGTTCGGGGTCGCTCTCCGCTCACAATTGCGGGGGCAGTCACGGATTTGGCGCCTACTGGCTACACCGCACCGTATTCCCTTTTCACCCAGCGAAGTCTTCGTTTCGCTGGGAACCATCAATGGCGATAAAGGCCGGATGGTATCGGGGTGTCAAGCCGGGTACCGGCCACATTCCCTCCGGGCTATGCAGCATCGAGCTGGCCATGGAGCTCGTTCGAAGTCATTCGACAAGTCTGAAAGCGAGACGCAAAGCAGGAGGAGCAAGACCTTAAGCCTCTCCCCCGCTCGCAGCAGGGTCACGTTCCGGGCGTTACGAACGCCTCAAAGATGGCGTTGGCTGTCGCATTTCAGGACGCTTCTGCAAGCGTTCGCGGGAAGTCATGACGGCCAGTGGCCGATTCGCTCAAGCCTGCCCCAGCAGCCTGCGCAGCTCGATCTTCAGCACCTTGCCGTAATTGTTCTTCGGAAGCTCGTTCAGGAAGACATAGTCCTTCGGGCGTTTGAAGCGGGCGATTTCCTCACGGCAGAGGGCATCGAGTTCGTCGACACTCGGCGTGTTCTCCGGCGCGACAACGAAGGCGACGACGTCCTCACCCCATTCGGGGCTCGGCCGGCCGACCACAGACACCTCCTGAACGGCGGGATGGCGCAGCAGCACCTCTTCGACCTCGCGCGGATAGATGTTGGTGCCGCCGGAGATGATGACGTCCTTGGAGCGATCCATCAGCGTTAGGAAACCGTCCTCGTCCATCGCACCGACATCCCCGGTCCAGAGCCAGCCGTCGCGAAGAGATCCGGCACTCGCCTTCTCGTTTTGCCAGTAGCCGGCCATGACGCTCGGACCGCGCACCAGAATCTCGCCACTCTCCCCGGGAGCGAGCGTATTGCCGTCGCCGTCCGCCACCCGCACGTCGACGCAGGATTGCGCCGTGCCGACGGAGCCGAGGCGCTCCTTCCAGCGCGGATGGCTTCTGTCGGCCACCAAATCGCGAGAGAGGGCCGTGATCGTCATCGGGCTTTCACCCTGACCATAGATCTGCACGAAGCGCGGTCCGAAGAGGGAGACGGCCTCCTCGATATCGGCGACATACATCGGCCCGCCTCCATAGACGATGGTGCGGATGCCCTCGCCGTCGTAGCCGGTCGCCTTCGCGTGCTGGACGAGGCGTCGCACCATGGTCGGCGCAGCGAAGAAAGACAGGCTGCCGACAGAACGAGCAAGCGATGCGATTTCTTCTGCGTCGAATCCGCTTGATTTTGGAATGACATGGCGGGCACCGCGCAGAACATGCATGAAGTTGTAGAGGCCCGCCCCATGCGACATCGGCGCGGCATAAAGGGCAGCATCCTCGGTGCGCACGTCATCGACATCGACGAAATAGGCAAAGCTCATCGCCTGCAGATTGGCAACCGAGAGCATCACGCCTTTCGGATTGCCGGTCGTGCCGGAAGTGTAGAAGAGCCAGGCGAGCCCGTCCGACGACATCGCCTGTGGCGCGGTAAGCGGTTCGGCGGCAAGCAGCGTCTGGAATGCCTCACCCGGCGCTGTGATCAGACGCACGCCATCGTCGAGGCGTTGCGCCAGCCCTTCGTCCCCCTCGGAGACAAAGACGAGATCTGCTCCGGAATCCTGGATGATATAGGCGGCCTCGCGTGGATGAAGCTTGTGGTTGATCGGCACGGCGGCCGCCCCAGCCCACCAGATCCCATACATGATCTCCAAATACTCGGTCGAATTGGCCATGAAGATCGCAACCCGATCTCCCGGCGAGACGCCATGCACCTCTTTGAGTGCGCGCCCGAGCCGTGCGGCCCGCTCGGCAAACTCTCCATAGGTCGCCACGAGTTCATCGCCACGCAAAAGCGCCGGCGCATCGGGCATGCGTCGCGCCGTGCGAAGAAGCCAGTCCGCGAGGTTCATGGGTCAGACCTCCAGGGGTTCGAGGATCGAAACGTAACTTGCGACGGCGCCTCCACCCATGTTGAAGCAGAGACCGAGTTTCGGGCCTTGAAGCTGCATGTCGCCTGCGTCCCCGGTGAGTTGGCGGGCGGCCATGACGTGCATGGAAACCACCGTCGCACCAACGGGATGGCCCTTGGCCTTCAAGCCGCCCGAGCGATTGATCGGCGGCAACCTTCCGTCCTTCTGCGTGACGCCTTCGCCGACGAGCAAGCCTGCCTCGCCGGGGCGCGCCAGACCCATCGCTTCCATGGTCATCAGCTCAGCGATTGTGAAGCAGTCGTGCACCTCCGCGAAGGAGATGTCGGCGACGCTGACACCCGCCTCGTCCTTCTGGTAGCTCGCAGCGCCAAGCGCGGCCGTCACCTGCACGCCCGGCAGATGGGTCATCTTCTCCGTCCCGACGACGAGAGCGACGTCGGTCCGGCCGGCCTCGATCGCGTCGATTGCCGCGTAGAGCGCGGCTGATCCCGAGGCGCAGGCATTTTCGAGCCGCGTCGCGGGCTTGAAGCGCAGGCCTCCAGCGCGTGAAGGTGGATTCGTCCCCTCGCAAAGACAGGCGCCGCGTGAAGCGACGCCTGTCCTGCCGGTCGCGGAGAGGGCCTACCACTTCGCCATGACGTGGCGGACGACCGTGTAATCTTCGAGCGCGTAGAGGCTCATATCCTTGCCGTAGCCGGAGCTCTTCATGCCGCCATGGGGCATTTCATTGCACAGCATGAAATGCGTGTTGATCCAGGTGCAGCCGTATTGCAGCTGTGCGGCAGCGGCCATGGCGCGGCCGACATCCTTCGTCCAGACGGATGATGCGAGACCGTATTCGCTGTCATTTGCCCAGGCGACCGCCTCGTCGACTTCGGAAAAGCGCGTCACGGAAACGACCGGACCAAAGACCTCGCGCTGCACGATCTCGTCCTTCTGCAAGGCGCCGGCGATCACCGTCGGCCTGTAGAAGAATCCCGGCCCTTCGGCCGCGCTGCCGCCGGTGACCGCCTCCATGTGCCCGTGCGACAACGCCCTCTCGACGAAACTCGCCACACGCGAACGCTGCCTTTCGGAAATCAGTGGCCCGATTTCGACGCCCTCGTCCTCCGGAGCACCGAATTTGAGCGTCGAGACCGCATCGGCGAGATCGGCGACGAGCCGGTCATGGATTTTCGGGCCGGCGTAGACGCGGCAGGCCGCCGTGCAATCCTGGCCGGCGTTGAAATAGCCGAAAGTTCGTATGCCTTCGATCACCGCTTCGAGATCCGCATCGTCGAAGACGATCACCGGCGCCTTGCCGCCGAGTTCCAGATGCGTGCGCTTCATGGCACGGCTTGCCGCCTGCAGCACCTTCTGGCCGGTCGCAACGTCGCCCGTCAAAGACACCATCCGCACCCGCGGATGTTCGACGAGCGGTGCCCCCACCGTCTCGCCTCGTCCGGTGACGATGTTGAGGACACCTTTCGGAAAGAGATCGGCGACGAGTTCGGCGAGGAAAAGCGTCGTCAGGGGCGTCTGCTCCGACGGCTTCAGGACGGCGGTGTTGCCCGCCGCAAGCGCCGGGGCGAGCTTCCATGCCGCCATCATCAAAGGATAGTTCCAGGGCGCGATCGAGCCCACGACGCCGACAGGATCGCGGCGGATCATGCTGGTATAGCCCGGCAGGTATTCGCCGGCCGCCATGCCCGGCAGGCAGCGTGCCGCACCGGCAAAAAAGCGGAAGCAATCGACGATCGCCGGCACTTCGTCAGCGAGTGCCGAAGCATAGGGCTTGCCGCAATTGAGGCTTTCAAGGCTCGCGATCGCCTCCGCCTCCTTCTCGATCCGGTTCGCCAGCTCAAAAAGAAGAGCCGAACGCTCGGCCGGTGTGGTGCGTGCCCAGGCCGGGAAGGCTTCCTCTGCGGCGGCAACCGCCGCATCGACCTGTTCGGAGGAGGCTTCCGGGACGACGCAGATCGCCTCGCCCGTGGCCGGGTTGAGGATCATCTCATCGGCGCCCGCACCGGCAACGAACTCCCCTCCAATGAGAAGTTTCGCAGGCAGTCTCGGCGGTAACTTCATGGTCTCACTCCTCCCTTGGAATGGAAATTCACTTGCCTCCCCCTTCCGCAAAGGCGCTCGAACGTGTCGCCCAGTAAGCGGTCAGGATCGGAATGAAGGTGACGGCAATGACGAAAACGGCGACGACGTTCGTGACCGGGCGCTGACGCGGCCGCACCAGCTCCGACAGCATCCAGATCGGCAGGGTCGTCTGTTGGCCGGCGGTAAAGGTGGTGACGATCACCTCGTCGAAGGACAATGCAAAGGCGAGCATGCCGCCGGCGAGAAGCGCCGTCGCGAGGTTCGGCAGAACGACATAGCGGAACGTTTGAAAACCGTTGGCGCCAAGGTCCATCGACACTTCGATGAGACTGCCTGAAGTGCGCCGCAGGCGCGCGACGGCGTTGTTGTAGACAACGACGACGCAGAAGGTCGCGTGGCCGACGACGATCGTCCAGAACGAAAAGGGTATGTCGGCGAGGCCGAAGGCAGAACGCAACGCGATACCGGTGACGACACCCGGCAGCGCGATCGGCAAAATGACGAGAAGGCTCACCGCCTCGCGACCGAAAAATCGAGCCCGACTGACCGCGGCCGCCGCGAGCGTCCCCAGAATGAGCGCCATCACCGTCGCGGTCAGGGCGACCTGCACGGACAGCGTCAGCGCATCCCACACATCCTGCCGCCCCCAGGCGACGGCAAACCATTTGAGCGTCAGGCCCGGCGGCGGAAAGACGTACGATTTGTCCTCCGTCGTGAAGGCGTAGAGGATGATGAAGGCCATCGGCACATGCAGGAACAGGACACAAAAGATCGTTCCAAGCTTCAGGAGGAGGCTCGCCCGCGGCCTTGCGCTGGCCTGACGTCTAGAGCGCATTGAAAGCCCCCAGGCGTTTGGCGATCATCAGATAGGCCGCCATGATGACGATGGGCACGGTCGAGAAAGCCGCCGCCAGCGGCAGGTTGCCGGCCGTTCCTTGATGCAGATAGACCGCCTGCCCGATGAAGAGCCGCGACGAGCCGACGACGCCAGGGATGATGTAATCGCCGAGCGTCAGCGAGAAGGTGAAGATCGAGCCCGCGACGACGCCTGGAAAAGCGAGCGGCAGGATCACCTTGCGAAAGGTCATGCCAGGCCGGGCCCCGAGATCGGCCGAGGCATCCGTCACCGTCCGCGGCACACGTTCAAGTGCCGCCTCGATCGGCAGGATCATGAAGGGCAGCCAGATGTAGAGAAACACCAGGAACATGCCGATATAGCTGACGGAGAGGCTCGGACCGCCGATCACCGGCAATGCCAGGAGAGCGTCGAGAAGCCAGCTCAGCCCGGTATGAGCCGCGATCCAGCTGATGATGCCTTCCTTGGCCAGGATCAATTTCCAGGCATAGAGGCGAACGAGATAGCTCGACCACAGCGGCAGCATCACCGCGAGATAGAGAAGCCCCTTGATGCGAGGGCCGGCATAGCGCGCCATGTAATGCGCCAGCGGAAAGCCGATGATCGCGGCACCAACGGTCACGCACGCCGCCATCGTCACGGTGCGCATGATGATGTCGAAATTGGCGAGGGTGAAGAGCTGCTTCCAGGTCGCCAGCGTCAGCTCGTATTTCACCATTCCGGTGAAGGGATCGATGGCGAAGAAGGAGTTGAGCAGCAGCGCAAACAGCGAGCCGACATAGACGATGCCGAGCCAGAGGAGCGGCGGCAGAAGAAGCAGCAGGAGAAAGATGCCAGGCCGGCCATAGAACCAGCGCGAGATACGCCGGCCGATCCCCGCAGCGGCATCGCCGGACGGTGTCGGCAGCGTCTCAGGCGAAGAGACGGATGGGCCGGTCATTTCAGCGCCTGCGTCGTGCCCTTCGCCCAGGCGAGGCGGACTGGCGTGCCGACAGCAAAAGCGTTGTCGCCGGTGAGAACATTGGGCGAGGTGACGAGAAGCGCCGCCTCCTCCACGCCGTCAACGGCGATGCGGTAGCGCGTGGCGGCACCGATGAAATTGACCTCTCGGATGGTGGCGGCGATCCCCTCCCCGTCGCGCGACAGAACGATCTTCTCCGGTCGGATCGAGACCGGCTGAGAATTGCCGAAAAGCCGTTCGGCGAGAGGCCCTTCGACAATGTTGGAGGCCCCGACGAAAGACGCGACAAAGCGGGTCAGCGGGCGGTCATAGACCTCCTGCGGCGTACCGATCTGCTCCACGCGCCCCTTGTTGAAGACGGCGAGACGATCCGACATCGACAGCGCCTCCGTCTGGTCGTGCGTGACGAAGACGAAGGTGATGCCGACCTCGCGCTGCAGCTCCTTCAATTCCACCTGCATCTCTTCGCGCAGTTTCTGGTCGAGGGCGCCAAGAGGCTCGTCGAGAAGGAGGACGCGAGGGCGATTGATGAGAGCGCGGGCGAGCGCCACACGCTGCCGCTGGCCGCCCGAAAGCTCGATCGGACGCCGGTGCCCGTAGCCTCCGAGGCGGACGAGTTCGAGCATCTCTTCCGCCTGTTTGCGCCGCGCTTTCTTGCCGACGCCGCGCACCATCAACCCATAGGCCACGTTGTCGGCGACACTCATATGCGGGAACAGGGCATAGTCCTGAAACACCGTGTTGACGTCGCGCTCGAACGGCGGCAGCCGGGTGTCGTCTTTCCCATGAATATAGACATGGCCCGACGTCGGATATTGAAAGCCGGCGACCATCCTGAGGCAGGTCGTCTTGCCGGAGCCGGACGGCCCCAGAAGGGTGAAGAACTCTCCCTCGGCAATATCGAAAGTCACGTCGTCGACGGCGATCACGGAGCCGAACATGCAGGTCACGTGATCGAAGCGCACCTCGGCTTGCATCTTCTATCCCTGGCGCGAAATGGCGGAGGACGACCGGCGCGCCGCCTCAATAGGCGGAGCGGCACGCCGGCTATGCGGGTCGTTCAACGGCCGCCGAGAACGGCGATGTAATCGGAGACCCAACGATAATAAGGGACGCAGCTCTCCTGGCTGTCGCATTCGGCCCTGGGCGTCCGCCAGAAATGGATCTCGTCGAACTTGCCGAAACCGTTCGTTTCGCAACCTTTGTCGCCGAGGAGCTCGTTGCCCTCGCAAGCCGCGGGAACGGATGGATTGGCGCCGAACCAGGCGGCAACGTCACCCTGCACCTTCTTGTCGATGGAATGCTCCATCCACTTATAGGCGCAGGTCGGATGCGCGGCCTCCGAATGCATCATCGTCGTATCGGCCCAGCCGGTCGCCCCCTCTTTCGGGATGACGCTCTCGATCGGCTGGTTCTCCGATTTAAGGAGGTTGACCTGGAACGGCCAGGAACTGGACGCGGCCACGCCTTCATTGGTGAAATCGTCGATCTGCACGAAGGCGTCGTGCCAGTAGCGGTTCACCAGCTTGCGCTGCTCGCGCAGAAGCTCGAGCGCCGCCTTGTACTGATCTTCGTTGAGCTCGTATGGATCCTTGATGCCGAGTTCCGGCTTGGTGCTCATCAGATAGAGCGCGGCATCGGCGATATAGATCGGCCCGTCGAATGCCTGGACGCGACCCTTGTTGGTTTTGCCGTCCGGCAGATCCTGCTCCTCGAAGACGACATTCCAGGAAACGGGCGGCGAATCCTTGAAGACGTCGGTGTTGTAGGCGAGCACGTTCGGGCCCCATTGATAGGGCACGCCGTAATGCTTGCCCTCGACGGTGTGCCAGGGCGCATCCTTCAGCCGATCGTCGAGGCTGTCCCAGGAGGGAATGAGTGCGGTGTTGATTTCCTGGACGCGCCCGCCGGCGATCAGGCGCAGGGAGGCATCGCCCGAGGCGGTGACGAGGTCGAAGCCGCCCTCGTTCATCAGCGCCACCATTTCATCGGAGGTCCCGGCGGTCTTCACATTGACCTTGCAGCCGGTCTCCTTCTCGAAGGCACTCACCCAATCATAGGCGGCATCGCTTTCGCCGCGTTCGATGTAGCCCGGCCAGGCGACGATATCGACCTCGCCTTCCGCATCGCCGAGCTCTTGCAGCGGCTCGGCAAAGGCCGGGCCCGCAGCCAGAACAAATGCGGTGGTCGCTGCCACCACTCGACGGATTCTTTTCTCGCGCATGACGTTGCTCTCCCCTCTTTGAGCCGCGCCGCTATCGGCAAGAGGAAGCTAATCGGAAATCTTTCGCGGTGAGAAATATGAAAAACTAAGCGAGCCTATGAAAAAAATCGAACGGTCTGTCGCCATGCTCATCGCGCTCATTTTTAAGGCAGCGTGCCAGAGCTGTTATCGACCCGGCCGCGACTGGCGGGCGCGCAGCTTTGCCTGCTCGCGCGCAAGCTCGATGAAGGCTCGCGCCGGCTCGGGCAGAAGGCTTCCCTTCCGCCAGATGAGGCCGATATCGATCGTCGGAAACACCTCCTTCAAAGGGCGAACCTCGACGCGGTCACCCTCGAGCGACCATGGACGATAGGTCATGTCCGGCAGAACGGCGAGGCCGATCCCGGTGCCGACGAGCGAGCGGATCGCCTCCACCGAACTCGTCCGCAAGACGGTGCGCGGCTTGATGCCGGCCTCGCGCCAGTGCCTCTGCGTGATGGCGTGCATGTCGTCTGTGGTGAGCTGCACCAGAGGCTGGTCCGCGAGATCGCTGAGCGAGGGCTCATCGAGCGCCAACAGCCGATGATTGGCCGGCAACCAGACGAGATAGGGCGAACGCAGCAAGGTATCGCTGGCGAGCGCATCCCGATTTGACAGCGCCGAGGAGATGAGAAGGCCGACATCGATCTCGCCGCCGATCAAGAGATGCTCGAGGAAGCGCTGCTGGTCTTCCACGACCTTGACGTCCACCTCCGGATAAACGCGCTGATAGCGCGCCAGAAGGTCAGCGAGATAATAGCCTGCGACGAGCGCCGTCACACCGATCGTCAAGGTCCCGCCGCCCGTTGGCTCGCGAACCTTGAGCGCGCGCCCCGCATCGGCCACGACCGCCATAATGCGTTCCGAGTGGCGCAGGAATTGGTGGCCCTCCTGAGTCAGCACCATGCCGCGCGGCGTGCGCAGGAAGAGCGCCGCCCCCACTTCCTGCTCCAGCTGCTTCAATGCGACGGTGATCGCCGATTGCGAGATATGCAGATCGCGCGCTGCAAGCGACACCGACTGGCCGCTGGCGACAGCTATGAAATAGCGCACCTGCTTCAGCGTGATGTTCATGCGGGCTTGCCATGCTCGAACGCGGGGATCGGAGAGTAGCGCAATTGGCGCAACGAAAGCGATCCGCTCGCAAGCCACGTATGGCCATGGCTCACAAGGAGCGAGCCGCGGAGGGTTCCGGCATCGGCAATCCCCACGATGAACCGCCTAGAGGAGCCTAAAAACCGGTCGGAATTCCGTTTGTGAGTTCAGAACCTAGACCGCAAATACAGGCCGCTCGTCTCCAGTTGTGGTGCCGGTTGCGGCGAGACACCAGGCAAGCACTGCGTCGTGATGCGGCGGAAGCATGGTTGCGAGGCCATCTGCAAAAGCCTCGAACTCGGGCCGGTTGAGCTGGTTGACGCCGACGAGGACGGGGACGCCAACGCTGAGCGCCGTCCCAATGGTTGCGGCAAAGCCGTGTCCTTCGGCCTCGCGCTTGCCGAACTTGTTGATGAGGAGAAGGTCGAGCCCGCCCTTTTCCAGGATCGCCTCGACGCCTGCCACAGCGGTTTCGAGCGCGCCGACATCGAGGCGGCAGCCGCGCGCCCCGTCGCCGCGATCCTGGCTGATACGCAATGTCGGGCCGTCAGGCAGAACGGTGAGATCCATATCGCAACGCGTCCGAGCCGCACGTTCGGGGTTCGACTGGACGACGCCAGTGATACAAAATCCGCGCGCCGCGAGATCGCGGGCAACGGCCCTCAACAAGAGGTCGGTGCCTCCGCGGCCTTCGACATGCACGGCCGCCATGGGCGGAACGGCCTCCTCGGTCATGACCTCCTCCCGCCGCGCAAACGGGACGGACGCCCCCACCTCGCCTCAGAAAAAGGCCAACAACATTCCTGCCCCAGAAGTAGAAACATATTTTCTATCAACCACTAAGCGATCTTGTTTCACGTCTGGCCATTTTTCTGAGCGCCCTAACTGTGACCCTTGAATGCCTGCATTGCAGCAGGCCAACCGGCCGGAAGGATTCCCACCCATGACCACGCTTCGCTCATTCGGCACCGCGGCCGCCACCGCATTCGTTCTCTCCATGGCCTTGCGCAGCGTAGCGCTCGCCTACGACCTGCCGCCGGCGCCGGCGCAGGACGAGAATTATGTCCAGGCCAAGAGCAAGGACGAGCCCGCTCCTGGCCCTGCCGGCCCGCTCCCCGACACACTTCACGCAGCCTGGTGCTCCGGGCGCTACAAATCCTACGATCCGCAGACGGACACCTTCGTCAGCGACAACAATTTCAAGCGGAAATGCGTCTCGCCCTATAGCGAGGAAGAGAGCGGCGAAGCCAATTGACGGGTTGTCGACTGACGACCGATCAGGAAATAGCGGCGCGCATGCGCGCCGCCGAACTCTCTTCTTAATCGCCGGCTCTATGAGCCCCTGCCGTGTGAGGCAGATGAGATGGACCGCGCGGCGGGTACCAGAGGCCTACAGCGCGGTCTTGCTTTTTCACGCTGCGTCGGACCCGTTCAGGTCTTCGAGGCGTCTTTCTGGGCTGCTGGCTCGCTGAAGACCATGATCTCCGGAACAGGCCCCTCGAACTTCTCCACCTCGGCCACGGCCGTCTGTCCGCAATTTCCCTGCGCCAGCTTGGAGGTGCCAATGCCGACGGTGAGATTGTTGACGTCGCCGTAGCGGCAAAGGCTACCGGGCGTGCGCGGATCGACAGGATCGAACCAGCCGCCCTCATTGATGCGCACGACGCCCTTGCGGATCACGTCGGTGACGACGAGACCTGCGAGGATCTGGCCACGGTCGTTGAAGACGCGCACGATGTCGCCATCGACGAGGCCGCGCGCGGCCGCATCCTCCGGATGGATCCAGCAGGGTTCGCGTCCCTTGACGGCATAATCCTCGCGCAGCGAGGTGCCGCAGAGCTGCGAATGCAGGCGCTTCACGGGATGGTTCGCCGCAATGTGCAGCGGATATCGGGTGGTCGGGCCGTCCAGCCGTTCCACCGGCTCCATCCAGCTCGGATGCGGCGGGCAGTCGTCGTAATGCATCTTCTCGATGTTGCGCGAAAAGATCTCGATCTTGCCGGACGCCGTGCCAAGTGCGTTGAGGAGCGGATCGGCGCGGAAGTCGGCATAGCGGACGAAATTCTTCTGCTCGTCGAGGAGCGGGAATTCGAGCGCTTCGTCGCTATCCCAGAAGGCATCGAAGACCGGCATCTCCATGCCCTTGGCGCGAGCCTCGATCATCGCGGCCTCGTAGAAGCCGCGGATCCAGTCCATCTCCGTCTTGCCCTCTGTATATTCGTAGCCTTTGCCGAGCTTGTGGGCGATCGCCGTGAAGATGTCGTAGTCGGTGCGCGATTCGAACACCGGGTCGATCAGCTTCTTCATCGGCACGATGTGGCTGAGCGCATAATCGCCAACCTGCGAGATGTCGTTGCGCTCGTAGGAGGTGGTCGCCGGCAGAACGATGTCGGCATGCCGCGCCGTCGCCGTCCACTGGAAATCATGGACGATGAACGTCTCGAGATTGCGCCAGGCGCGCACCATCTCGTTGCGGTCCTGGTGATGCGAGAACGGATTGCCGCCGACCCAATAGGCGAGCTTGATCGTCGGCAACTCGATCTCGTGGCCGTTGAAATCCATCTTCTTGCCCGGATTGAGCAGCGTCTCCACCAGGCGCGAGACCGGGATGGAGGCCGTGCCGCCGCCGGCCAGCCAAGCCGGCTCGCCGACTGCAACCGTACCGCCGCCCGGCTGGTCCGACATGGCGGTGAGAATCGGCGAATTGTGCGTCGGCGCCCCGCCCGAGGCATAATGGTAGCTCAAGCCGTAGCCGCCGCCAGGCAGCCCGATCTGCCCGAGCATCGACGTGAGCGTGATCAGCATCCAATGGACCTGCTCGCCGTGGTGCTGGCGCTGCGTGGAATAGCCGAGGGCCAGCATGGTGCGGTGACTGGCGAAGCGACGCGCCAGATCCTTGATGGTGTCGGCTGGGATCTCGCAGATAGCCGACGCCCATTCGGCGCTCTTCGGCTGGCCGTCCACCTCGCCGGTCAGATAGGGCAGGAACTTGTCGAAGCCGGTCGTGTACTTGTCGAGGAAGCCCTGGTCGTGCAGCCCTTCGCTGTAGAGCGTATGGGCGATGCCGAGCATCATGGCGACGTCGGTCTGCGGCCGCGGCGCGATCCATTCGGCGTCGAGGCGCTGCGCCGTCTCAGTGCGAACCGGATCGATGCAGATGGCCTTGGTGCCGGCCTTCTTCAGAAGATCGACGCCGACGAACGAGCCGTGATCGGCAACCTGCCAGCAGATCTCCGAATTGCGCAGCGGATTGGCGCCCCAGAAGACCATGAGCTCGGTGTTCTCCGCCAACACCGGCCAGGTCGTGCACTGCTCGTAGACCTCGATGGAGCCGACGACATAGGGCAGGATGACCTGGGCGGCGCCGGTCGAGTAGTCGCCCGAGCTGTTGGTGAAGCCGCCATTCAGCTTGAGGAGGCGGCGCAGCAGCGTCTGGCAGTTGTGCATCTTGCCGGGGCTCTTCCAGCCGTAGGAACCGCCGAAGATGCCCGTCGGGCCATACGTGTCGCGCACGCGCACCAATTCGTTGGCGACGAGTTCGATCGCCTTCTCCCAGCTCACGCGCACGAAATCGCCGGTGCCGCGGCCTTCGGGATCGGCACCCGGACCCTGCTCCAGGAAGGCGCGCCGCACCATCGGGTACTTGATGCGCGTCGGCGAATAGATCGAATCGAGCACGCCCGGCAATTGCGGCGAGGGAAAGGGATCCTTCTCCCAGGGCGTGAGCGCGGTCAGACGGCCATCCTCTTTGTGGCCGCGGAAGACGCCCCAATGGCACGCCGAGATGGTGTCCTTGCTCGCCGACTGCGCCAGTGCGCCCTTGGTGAGAAGCGAGGAGCCGGCCATGCCGAGGGCGCCGAGGGCCGCCGCCCCCTGCAGGAAATGACGGCGCGAGACGGCGGGGCGCTGGGGGGTAGAGGTGGTGGACATGGAGTTCCTACCTTTTCGCAGAACGCTTTCGGGGAGCGGCCGAAAGCGTCTAATGGCATGAAAGGGTTCTGAGAAACCCTGCGAGAATGAGGCCGGCAGCACCGTAAAAGCCTTCGGGATCGGCTTTCGCAATTGCTTCGGCGAGCGGCGGCACCCAACCATTGAGGCGCTGTGCAAGGGCTGCGGCCATGACGCCGTCGCCCTGGCGCATCGCCGCGGCGAATGCGGCGAGCTCGATCGAAAGATGGTCTGCCGGTTCCGGGCAAGCTTGGCCGACCGCCACGTCGAGGTGACGGAGCACCGCCTGCATCTCCGCGAAGGGTTCTTGAAACAGGCGGTGGCCGCCGCGTGTGGCGCTTTCGTAAAGCGCGATCGTTTGCGGTCCGCCGAGGCCGTCGAAAAGCCGCGTATATTGGCGCGACAGCTCTCCGGCGACGGCATGAGCCTCGCCCGAGGCAAGCACCGCATCGAGGCGGCGGCCGGCTTCCGGGCAGCCAAAAGCCTCGGCGATCTCAAACAATAGCGCCGCGGCGGGCCCGGAACGGTAGGCTTCGATCGCGCCCTCATCGAGCGGCGCGATGAAGAGACCGCTCAGCCAGTCGGCGACGAAGATCGTCTCTTCGTCGCGACCGAAGCCGGGCGCCGACGCTTCGTGCGCGCCGGGCCGCGTGGTGCCGAGATCGGTCAATGCGCCTCCTCCGCCGCAGCGGTATCCTTCGCATGGTTCTGCAGATAGGCGAGAAGCAGGCGATATTCGTCCGGCGCAAGCGAGGTGAAGCGCTTCATCGCCCCGAGCGTGCCGATCCACTGATTGGCGAGAAAATGGCTGGGCTCAGGCAGGGTGTGACACGCCGCGCAGGTGCTGTTGAAAAGGTTGGACGTGAACTGCCACATCTCCGGCTGGTCGACGAGTACGCCATCGACTTCGGTCCAACCCTTGAGGCTGACCTTTGTCCAGGTCTGCTCCGTATCGGGATCGACGACGGACTCTCCCTTGTCGAGAGCTTCGATGGCGCTGTCGGCGAGGACCGCCTGCATGATACGCTGACCCTTCTGGGCGTAGACGACCGAATCGGCGCCCTCCATCTGCCAGCCTTCGAGCGCGACCTGGACCTTGTCGCCGTCATGTCCGAGGACGTGCAGCTCGGTGCCGCCCAGGAACTTGCCATCTTCGGAGCCTTCCGCCGAGGTCTCGGCCGCACCGACATTGGCAGGATCGAGGAAGAACGACTTCGTGTGCATCACGTAGACGGTGTTCGCTTCTTCCACGGCATTTTCCGAGGACGTCGGGAAGACGATTTCCTTGGCCTTGGCCTCCGGCAGCATGACCACCTGGCTGGTGTGGTTCGGTTCAGGCTGGCCTGGGGCCGGCCGGTCGACGGGCTTGATGCTCTTCAGATAGACGGCCATGGCGTAGCGGTCGGCCGCAGACATCTGCGAGGTGTTGGCGATCACCTCCTCCATGTCGCCACCCGCTCGCTTGTTGATCGGGCTGATGCCCGTGAGCAGGTAATTGGCGGTGGAGTTGACTGACCAGAAGCCGATCCCGGTCTCGTCGGGCGAAATGTTCGGGAAATAGCCGTTACCTTCCGGTGTCGGGCCACCGCCGTAGCGCAGATCGTCAGGGATATTGCCCATGAAGGTGCGCGGCGAATGGCATTCGGCGCAATGGCCCGGACCCTCGACCAAATATTGGCCGCGCGCGCGGATCGCTTCCGGAGACGCGTCGATGACGACTGGCTTCATCGGGTCTGCCTCGTTCTTGGCGACCTTGAGCGCCTTGGTGCTCGTCGGCGCCGAAGCCTTGCCGTCGAGGAAGACCAGGCGCCACACGCCGACGCCGCGGCGGATATTGAAGGGGAACTTCAGTTCATGGTCCGGCACGTCGCTCGCCACCGGCTTAAGCGACTTGATGTAGGCGAAGAGGTCGCGAACATCGTTTGCCGACATCCTCTGATAGGAGGTGTAGGGGAAGGCCGGATAGAGGTTCTGGCCGTCTGGCAGGATCCCGCCGGGACCTACCCCCTCGCGCATGGCGCGAGTGAATTCGGCGAGCGTCCATCCGCCGATCCCATGTTCCGGATCGGAGGAGATGTTGGGCATGTGGAACAGCCCGAATTCGGTATCGAGCTCGCGGCCGCCGCCAAGGAGGAGCGGATCGTCCTGCCTCGGCGAGGCATGGCAGGTGGCGCAGTCGCCAGCCAGGAAAAGTGTGCGGCCGTTCTTGAGATCGGCAGGGCCGGCATCGGCAACATCGCGTTCCGGATGCGTCAGCGACCAGGTCACGGGCGAGGTGAGGACCAGGAAGCCCACGAGGCCGGCGACCACGACGATCGCGACCCCGATGGAGAGAGTTTTGGCGAATTTGCGGGGGTTCTTCAACGCGATCTACCTTGTTTGGCTTCGGACGGGGCCATTGGCGGGACGAGATGCGCCCGGCGGCGGAGTGCGACGCTCGGTCGGCACGAAAACAGCGCATCGCAAATGTATCTGTCCATTTTTACGGAAGTTCCGAGAGTAACGGAAAACATGAACGATGGTCGCGGCCGAGCAGAACGTAAGTTTAGCGGCATGCACCCACCATGCCTTTGATTTGTATCAATCGGCGCATATCGCACATACCCCTCCTTGTCCTCTCGTACCGCTCAACTTGGTGATGTCCTGTACGACACCCCTGTCGGACGCGTCGCACCTTCCCTGCCCGAAGCGGTGGGCGCCCTGCCTGGCCCGCCGGGTCGGTTGCCACCTGCCCCGGGTCGGGCACCTTCAAGAATCCGAGCGCGGACGCGACCGCGGCACAGAGACGGTACCGAAATTCCGACGGGAACGGCAGCCCGTTCAACAGGTTGTGATGAAAAAGCCGGATAAGGAAAATCAAGTTTCAACGGTAAAGCGATCTTGCCTCTGGCCGCACCGAAAAACCTCCGTAGGGGCTGAGGACACGACGGCTCGACCAGGTGCTCACAAGCCGCGGCAGCACGTGGTCCGCCGGCACCGCGAGCTGCGGGATCGGGAGCGGAGGCCTCCCAGGAACGGACTAGCCACGTCCTTGTGACACGCAAAAGCTGCCCATATGCAGAAGAAAACGACAACTTCGAAGGCCCGCCCTCCTCGCGCCAATTCTGCGAGAACGAGACGAATGACTTTGCCGAGGGATATTACGATCTCTCGGATACGAAAACAATCGAGACAACAGGCAGTAAATATTCCTGTTTACATCACGTTTGAATGGGAAAACCCGATAGACGGCTCCGCCACACGGCAGCGCGCCGCCAGACCAGAATCAAGAGAGAGAGAGCACCCGGGGGCAATGTCAGCGCGCGCCCATGATTACCCCCTCTGTCTTTGCGGCTGCCGCACTTTCCCATCTGCGGCAAACAGGTTGCCGATCCGTCAACGAAGTAACGCAAGACGGCATTATGCAGGGCTCTAAGAGAAAAGCTACTCTCGCCATGCACGGGCTCCACTGGGTCCCGGCCCGTGCATGGAGCGCCTCACCACCGGGAGACGCACACTTGCCACCTCAGGGACAACCGCCAGCATGCGACGATATTCTCCTCCCGAGAACTGGTGCTGCACGATAACACTTGAGCATTCTTGCAATAATCGATTCCGAATTGGATTGTTCAGATCATTTTGAACAATAATCGCGCCCGATATTTTCGGGAAGCATAACCATCCCTTACGTCTTACTCGCAAAATCGCGACGGTGAAGGACGATGGAATTCTACGCCCATTCCACCAAGGCGACCGATTGCTGCGATTGGGAGCTTCTCTCTGACCACCTCAGTGACGTGGCGCGGCGGGCACGCGAATTCGCAGCGCCCTTGAATCTCGCGGAGGCCGCCGCGTTTTGCGGCGCCCTGCATGACCTGGGAAAATTCTCGCCAGCGTTCCAGGCGCGGCTGCAAGGCGCGAGCGAACCGGTCGACCATTCCACGGCCGGTGCGAAGGCCGTTCCCGACCTCTTCACGGAAGCCCCGAACCAGTGGATCGCCTGGCTCATGGCACAGGCGATCGCCGGCCACCATGCCGGACTGCCGGATCGGGCCAGCCATCAGCCCAGCTCCCTGGAGGAGCGGCTGGGCGGTTGTACTATGAAAGCTCTGGCGCCCGGCTGGGCCGACCTCCTCCCCGACACGCCGTCCGAACTCGTGCCGCCCTTCGACTGGACGGCCCCCGACTGGCCGCGCTGCGCCTTTCGCTTCGCCATGCTCGGGCGCATGCTCTTCTCCTGCCTCGTCGACGCAGATTTCAAGGAGACCGAGCTCTTCTACCAAAAAACCGGAGACGTCGCGAAGGACCGCGACTGGCCGAGCCTTGCGGAATGCCTACCCACGTTTTTGGACGCCTTTGAGAAGAGGATCGCCGTTTTCGGCGAGCCGCAGAGCGAAATCGGGCGATTGCGGGCCGAAATCCTTGCCACTGCACGGGCACGCGCCGCGATGCCTCCCGGCCTCTTCACACTCAACGTGCCGACCGGCGGCGGCAAGACGCTCGCTTCGCTCGGCTTCGCGCTGGACCATGCGAAACACCACGGCCATCGCCGGATCATCTTCGGGATTCCGTTCACCTCCATCATCGACCAGACGACCGCGATCTTCCGGGAGATCCTGGGCAACGATCTTGTGCTGGAGCATCATTCTGCCATCGAGGATGAAGAGACCGACCACGTCGGCGCAGCGGACAGCACCCGATCGATGAAGGCCAAGATGCGGTTCGCCATGGAAGACTGGGCCGCACCTGTTATCGTCACAACGCATGTGCAGCTGTTCGAGAGCCTGTTCGCCGCCCGCACCTCGCGCTGCCGCAAGCTCCACAACATCGCCGGCAGCGTCATCGTGCTCGACGAAGCACAGACCCTGCCGAAGAAGCTCTTGGCACCAACCGTCTGGGCGATCGACGAGCTCTGCCGCAATTACGACTGCTCGATCGTTCTGTGCACGGCGACCCAGCCCGCTTTCGATGCACGCAAGCTGAAGGCGCTGAAGCCAGACCATCTCCTGGCGCTCGATCTCGACGGCCGCGAGCTCGCTCCCGACCCGCCGCGACTTCACAAGGCCTTTGAGCGCGGACGTCTCGTCTTCGCCGGGGAGATGAGTGACGAGGATCTCGTGGAAGCTCTCAAGGAGCATCCGCAGGCGCTCGTCATCGTCAACAGTCGTCGCCATGCTCTCGATCTCTACAGGGCGGCACAGGCCGAGGAGCTCGACGGGCTCGTGCATCTGACGACCCGGCAATATGCGATGCACCGGCGCAACATCCTCACTGACGTGAAAAGGCGTCTCAAAGACGAACGCCCCTGCCGTCTGATCGCCACGTCGCTGATCGAAGCCGGCGTCGATGTCGATTTCCCCGTCGCCTGGCGCGCCGAAGCGGGGCTCGACCAGATCGCACAGGCGGCCGGTCGCGTGAACCGAGAGATGCGGCGACCGGTCGAGGAAAGCGTCGTCACGGTCTTCAAGCCGTCCGACCCGGACCATGCGCCGCCGGCCGAAATCAAAAGCCTCATCGGCAGCATGGAGCGAATGAAGGATCTCTTCGACAACCATTTCGCGCCGGAGGCCATCGAGCGCTATTTTCACGAGGTCTACTGGCAGGCCGGCGAGGCACGCCTCGGCAAGCCCATCCTCGATCTTTCACAATTCTCGCAGAGCTACGGTCCGGACATTGCCTATCGCACCATCGCCGAACACTACCGGATGATCGACGACGGCATGGCGGCGGTGATCGTCGCCCGCGGCCAGCGCGCGGAGCAGGCCGTCGCAAAGCTCGGAGTCTCGACCATCCCTTCGGGCGCGATCGCCCGCGAGCTGCAGCCCTACCTCGTTTTGGTACCGCCCAAGGCGCGGGCACTCCTCAAGACAAACGAACATATCGCCTTTGCACATCCGGATTTACGGGGAGATCAGTTCGCGATCCTGAAGACGGACGCGCTCTACGAGGAAGACGTTGGTCTGCTCTGGGAGAATGCAGAGTACTTGGCGCTCGAAAACACCATCGCTTAGAAAACGACCTTCTCTGCGGCCACACGGCCCAGTTGCACGATCTCCATAAGAGACGGGATAATCAGTAACCGAGAAAACAAAAGGGGGCGATTCACCATGACCTACGGCATCCGTCTTTTGGTCTCAGGTCCCTTCGCCTGCTTCACCCGACCCGAAATGAAGGTGGAGCGCGTCTCCTATGATGTGATGACGCCCTCGGCCGCGCGCGGCATTCTGGAGGCGATCCACTGGAAGCCGGCGATCCGTTGGGCGATCGACGAGATCCACATCCTGAAGCCGATCCGCTTCCGGTCCATCCGGCGCAACGAGGTGGGTCACAAAGCCTCCGCCCGCAATGCCAAGACGGCGATGAATCGCGGCGATCTCTCCGGCCTCGCCCTCCTCGTCGACGAAGACCGCCAGCAGCGCGCCTCCACCATCCTCGTCGACGTCGCCTACGTCATCGCCGCGCATTTCGAGATGACGGAAAAGGCCGGGCCGCAGGACAACGAAGGCAAGCATCTCGACATGTTCAATCGCCGGGCGCGCAATGGACAGTGCTTCCACCAGCCCTGCCTCGGCACGAGGGAGTTCGACGCCCGCTTCCGATTGATCGACCCGGATGAACCGATCCCCGAGCCGGACAGCTCCGCACATACGGCCGAGCTCGGCTACGGCACCCCACGCGATCTCGGTTTCATGCTCTTCGACATCGACCACCAGGCGAAGGGGCGGCCGTCGCTGTTTTTTCGCGCCATGCTTGAAAACGGCGTCGTGAAGGTGCCGCCCCCCGGCTCGCCGGAGATCCTGCGATGACCATCCTGCAATCCCTGGCGCGCGCCTATGAGCGGATCCCCGACGCGCCGCGGCCCGGTTTCGCCATGCAGAAGATCGGGCTCGCCATTGGACTAAACCCCGGTGGGACGATCGCCACCGTCACGGACCTGCGGGAAGCTCAAGGCAAGAAGAAGGTCGCGCGGCAGATGCCTGTGCCGGCCCCGGTGAAGCGGACGGTCGCGATCCTTCCGAACACGTTCTGGGACAAGACGTCTTACGCGTTGGGGGTAACCGCCGGATCTGGCAAGCGCACGGTGCAGGAGCATCAGGCCTTCGTCGATCATCACCGCAAACTGATTGGCGCGACAGACGATCCGGGCTTGCTTGCCTTTCTCCGTTTTCTCGACCTGTGGCAGCCCGAAATGTTCGAAGCGCATTTTTCGGAGGATCTAAGGGACGAGAACGTCGTCTTCGCGCTGGAAGACGAGCGGCTGCAAAACATTCATCTGCATGGCCGCCCTGCAGCCCTTAAGATTCTCAATACAGGCGACACAGAGGGTGGCGGCCAGATCTGCCTCATCTCGGGAAAACGTGCGCCGGTCGCGCGGTTGCACCCGGCGATCAAGGGCGTTTGGGGCGGACAATCCTCTGGCGGCTCGATCGTGTCTTTCAATCTCGACGCCTTCGAATCCTACGGCCATGAGCAAGGTGAGAACGCGCCGGTCTCGGAAAGCGCCGCCGAAGCTTATGCCGGCGCACTCAACCATTTCCTCCAAAAGGATTCCGGACACCGCGTGCAGATCGGTGACGCGTCGACCGTGTTCTGGGCGGAAGCAGACGACACGCAAATGGCCGCTCTGTCGGAGAAAATCTTCGGAGCGATGGTCGGCGGAGCGGACACTAAGGCGTCGGCCGCCGAGGACGAAGCCGCGGCAAAGCGGGTCGGCATCGTGCTTGAGAAAATCCGCGCCGGCCAGGCGCTGAAAGACGTCGAACCGAAGCTCGGCGAGGGCGTTCGCTTTTACGTGCTGGGCCTGGCGCCGAACGCTGCGCGCATTTCTGTCCGCTTCTGGCTGGCGGAGAGTTTCGGCGAGCTTGCGAAAAACTACGGCCGCTACAGCGCGGACATGCGCATCGCGCCGCCCGACCCACACGGCACGCGGGCGCTCTGGCAGTATCTTTCCGAGACGGCGGTCCTCGGCAAGCGCGAAAACGTCCCGCCGAACCTCGCCGGCGAGTGGACGCGCGCAATTCTGACGGGCACGCCCTACCCGCTCACGCTTCTCAATACGGTTCTCATGCGCATCCGCTCCGACGGGATCATCAACGCCCGCCGCGCATCGATGCTGAAGGCCATTCTCGTTCGCAATTTCCGTAAGGAAAAGGAGGCTCCTGTGGCGCTCGACCCGGACAATCGTAACAAAGGCTATCTGCTCGGCCGCCTCTTCGCGGCCTACGAGCACGCCCAGACCGGCGCACTCGGCCGCAGCGTCAACGCCACCATCAAGGACAAATTCTACGGCGCGGCCTCCGCCCAGCCCAGAAAAGTCTTCGCACGCCTGGAGGCAGGTTCAGCCAACCATCTGTCGAAGATCGGCAAGGTCCGGCCGGGCCAGCGCATCCATATGGAGCGCACGATCGGCGAGATCATGGACCTGATGGATCCGAATTCGGACCCCTTCCCCGCGACCTTATCGGCCACCGAGCAGGCTCTTTTCGGCCTCGGTTATTACCACCAACGCAACGCCTTTTTCGCGCCCAAAGAAATTTCGTCTGAGGAGACTTCGACCGATGCCTGATCTTGCGCAGCGCCACGACTTCGTTCTGATCTTCGACGTCAAGAACGGCAATCCGAACGGCGATCCCGATGCGGGAAACTTGCCCCGGCTCGATCCGGAAACGGGCCACGGCCTCGTCTCCGACGTCAGTCTGAAGCGCAAGATCCGCAATTACATGGAGATCGCGCATAGAGGAGAGAGCGGCCGGGCCATCTACGTGCAAGAAGGCGCAATCCTGAACGAAAAACACCGTGAGGCTTACAGAGCCATCCGGCCGGGCGAAAAGGTCGATGGTGCGAAGCTCAACCCCCATGGCGACGAGGAAGCCGACAAGCTGCGCCGCTTCATGTGCGACAATTTCTTCGATGTCCGCACCTTCGGGGCCGTCATGTCGACAGGCATCAATTGCGGTCAGGTGCGGGGGCCTGTGCAGATGACCTTTGCGCAGTCGGCCGAACCGATCGTGCCGCAGGAGATTTCCATCACCCGCATGGCAGCGACCACCGCCAGAGAAAAAGAAGAACGCCGCGAAGGCGAGGCCGATGACGACAATGCCCGCACGGAAAACCGCACCATGGGGCGCAAGCACATTGTCCCTTATGGCCTCTATCGTGCTCATGGCTTCATCTCTGCAAAGCTTGCGGAGCGTACCGGTTTTTCGGACGATGACCTGGCACTCCTCATGGAAGCGCTGGAAGCCATGTTCGAGCATGACCATTCCGCCGCACGCGGCGAGATGGCGACCAGGAAGCTCATCGTCTTCCGCCATGCAACGGCGCTCGGCAATGCGCCCGCCCATAGCCTCTTCGATCGCGTCAAGATCTGGCGCACCTTCAAGGGCGAAACGTACGAGCCGGGCAGCGAACGCCTCGACAACGCGCCTCCCGCCCGCGCCTTCTCCGACTATGCCGTGACGATCGACCGGGAGAACCTGCCGGACGGGGTGGAGATCATCGAGCGGCTGTGACGGCGATGGCGGCGGCGGATCTTCTCGGGAGAAAAGCTCCTGCAGGAGGCGGCGATCTCGACGCCTACCCGCCCTGGTTCTGGAAATAGACGATGCTGGTTCTCGTAACCTATGACGTGAGAACGAGTGAGCCGGGTGGTGCCAGGCGGCTCCGACGCATCGCCAAGGCTTGCCGCGATTTCGGCCAGCGCGTGCAATTCTCGGTCTTCGAGATCGAGGTCAACCCGGCCCAATGGACGAAACTGAAGGCGCGGCTGGAAGGCATCATCGATCCGGCAGCCGACAGCTTGCGCTATTATTATCTCGGCGCAAAAGGGCAACGCCGCGTCGAGCATGTTGGCGCCAAGCCAGCATCCGATCTTGAAGGCCCCCTGATCGTATGATCCTCCACCACCAAAAGCCGAGGCAACGCTGAAGAGCTGTCGCGAACCGCAAGCGTGCCGCGTTTTCCCGGCAAGTTCACGCACGCCCCAACCTCCTGAAAACATTGCACTGAAACGGAAGCGCTTGCCGACGCGCAGTCTTCCAGAGGCACGCCGAGGCACGGTTCGCGCAAACATCGCCGTTTTCTCTGCCCTGGTCTCGTTTTATCGTGAGGCCGTCGCCCCTCACGCAGCGGCGTGGATCGAAACCGTGATGCAGTTCCGGTGGGACAGGCCGATCTCGTCGCCCGTCACGCAGGGGCGTGGATCGAAACACGGCTCGACTCGTCAAAGCCGTATCGACGCTGCGTCGGCTGCAAATCTGCGGCCGCGTATCGTTGCCGATCACCTTGGCGGTGGATTGTCCGCCAAGATCCGCGATCCCAAAATCTTCTTGATATCAGAAGCTTAAATGGTCGGGGCAGCAGGATTCGAACCTGCGACCCCCTGCTCCCAAAGCAGGTGCGCTACCAGACTGCGCTATGCCCCGACGCCGCAATGGCGCGGAAACTAGGAGGCTGGGGCCGCCGGCGCAAGCGGGAAAGTGAGGGTGGAGGCGAAAGCCGAAAATTCCGGAAACCGGCACCATCATCCCCTTTCCCCAACCCCTGCCCCGCACGCTCGACACTTTCAAAGTCAGCTTGCGTTGCGCTCAGGCCGCTTCCGGCTCCCTCCTGCCTTCCTTCCGGACATTGTCCAGAACGCCGGCACTCTGCTAAGCCCCTCGCAATACTGGAGAAGAGAACGATGAACGACGCGCCCGCAACCGAACAACCGATGTCTGCATCATCGCCTGCGGCGAACTCCCCCTCCCCCGCAATCGCCCCGGAAGACGGGATTCTGTGGCGAGGGCGCCAATGGGCGGTGACCGATTTCGGGCTGGAACGGCTGGGTGGCGGACAATCCGTCCCGACCGACCGCCTGTTTGAAGACATCTCCGTCTATTCCTGGATCCGTCGCATGGGCGACAGGCCCGATGTCGATCTCGACGATTTCACCACCGCGTTCATGGTGGCGCTCGTCCTCCACGGCTTCGTCACCAATCTGCCCGGCGCCAAGGTTTTGGAGGATTATCAGAAGGCTGAACGAAAGCGGGCCCGATCAGCCTGAAGGCAGGCGCGAAACAGCCGATCGAACGCGGCCTATCTGCTTCTTGCGAGGGCGAACAGACGGCAGGTCAGTTTCGCTCGATCGCTTTGCCGGAAACCAGGTCGCCCGGCCGGATATGAAGCCGGTCCGCCGTCCCACCAGCGACCTCAAGCACGAAACGCACCGGCCGCTCAGAGGCGATCGTCGTCTCAGACAAGGGCGTCGTCTCCTTGGCAATGCTTTGGACTTTGTGATCCGATCCGATGAACACCATGTCGAGCGGCACGTAGGTGTTTTTCATCCACATCGTGATCGGGCGGTCGGAGCCGAAATCGAAGAGCATGCCAGTCCCGCGCGGCACCTCGCGGCGGTACATGAGACCCCGCGACCGCTCCTGCTGCGTGAGAGCGAGTTCTACGTCGAAAGTGTGCGTGCCCTGGGCGCTCTTGATGGTGAGCGGCTCTGTCGCTCCCTGCGCCACAGCGCCGGCAGCCAAGAAAATGAGACTGACGAAGAAAGAGACCAGCCGGACAGCCATCACACCAAGCCTTCAGTTCAAGATGAGAAATGCGGTCCCAGTCGCCCGAGACGTTGGAATCAGTGGGGTAGAATCAGTGGGACACCGGAATATGGCCGCCCGAATGTGGCCGGATCTCGGCAGCCATCAGGCCCTTCTCGCCTTCGCCGTAGCGCACAAGCACGAGCTGACCCGGACGGAGCTCGGCCATTCCGAAACGCCGCAGGGTCTCCATGTGGACGAAAATGTCCGGAGCGTCTTCGCCTTCCGTGACGAAGCCGTAGCCCTTCAAACGGTTGAACCATTTGACCGTGGCAGTCACGAGCGGGCTCGTCGGCGTCACCGTGCTGCGCTGGCTCGTGGGTGGCAATGTGGAGGGATGCGGTGCCTCGCTTTCGTCCATGGCAAGGACGCGCATCGCCTGCAGCCCCCTCGCGCCCGGCAGCACTTCGCACACGACGCGGGCGCCCTCATAGGCGGCCTGGAACCCGTCACGTCTGAGACAGGTGACATGCAACAGCACATCCGGCATGCCGTTGTCGGGCACGATGAAGCCATACCCTTTGGCGACATCAAACCATTTGATATGGCCCGAAACTTCGATCACCTCAGACGCGGCCTCGTCGCGAACAGCGTCTTCGCGGACATCCGCTTGCGGCTTGAAGCCCATACGAGACCACTCCATCGAGGACCCACAAGCCTGCGAACGGCAGAGCTTCCAAAATCGGTCCATTGATTCGTGCAAAAAAGCATAACATCGGTGCGGCCAGAGGCCACAAGACCTTTAAGAAGTTTTCACGGCTTTCCTTGCCCACCACCGCTCAGCTCGGGAAATAAAGCGCTAAGAAGCGCACCAATCTCGCCCGAGAAACGGATGTCGGCGACGTCGTCGAGCGGCGTCTCCTCCCGGTTCAAGATCACCAGCCGCGCCCCGGATTGCTTGGCGAAGAGCGGTATTGTGGCCGCAGGATGGACCACCAGCGACGAGCCGAGGACGATCATCAGGTCGCATTCATTGGCGAGTTCGAACGCCCGCCGCATCTCATGCTCGGGCATCGCCTCGCCGAAGGAAATGATCGCGCTCTTGATGAAGCCACCGCAATCGGGACAGCGCGGGCTTTCACCTTTCGCTTCGATCATTTTGCGGACTTCGCCGAGCGTGAAAGGCTCGCGGCAGTCGAGACAATGCGCGTAGGTGGCATTGCCGTGAAGCTCCACGAGATATTCCGGCGAAAGACCGGCCCGCTGGTGCAATCCGTCGACATTTTGGGTGACGACCCCCGGCGAGCGCCCTTCCGCAACGAGATGGGCAAGGACACGGTGCGCGATGTTCGGCTCGGCCTTCGAATAGATTTCGTCGAGCATGAAACGCCGCCGCCAATCCTCCAGCCGCACCTCCTCGCTCGCCATGAATTCCTGGTAGGTGATCGGCTCCATTTTCGACCAGATGCCGCCGGGCGAGCGAAAATCGGGGATCCCCGATTCGGTCGAGATGCCAGCGCCGCAGAAGGCGACGATCGCCTTCGCGTCATCGACCAGACGCTGGAGATGCGCCGCCTCACCCAAGAGCGTGTCATTGTCAGTTTGGATCTGTGCCATAAGCTTTCCCGCCAACCCACTCACGGAGGCATGCATGAAATATCTGCACACTATGGTGCGTATTAAAGACGTCGACCAATCGCTCGACTTCTACTGCAACAAGCTCGGGATGGAAGAGGTCCGCCGCAGCGAGAGCGAGAAAGGCCGCTTCACCCTGATCTTCCTCGCAGCGCCCAATGACAAGGCCCGAGCGGAGACGGAACGTGCGCCGCTCCTGGAACTCACCTACAATTGGGACCCAGAGGAATACGACGGCGGCCGGAATTTCGGCCATCTCGCCTTTGCCACGGACAACATCTACGACACCTGCCAGAAGCTGATGGACGGCGGTGTGACGATCAATCGCCCCCCGCGCGACGGCCACATGGCGTTCGTGCGGTCCCCGGACGGGATCTCGATCGAGCTTCTGCAAAAGGGTGACGCGCTGCCACCGGCCGAACCCTGGGCCTCGATGCAGAACACCGGCTCCTGGTAAGAGCGCTTTCGTGCAGGCGCGCGGCCCTTGCCGACCGCCTGCGCGAGAGGGCGAACAAGGGCAATCAAATTTCCTTCATGATTTTCCTTGCATGACTTGTTTGCGGCGCCGCACCCGACTATAAGGCGCCGCGACGCGCCCATCGTCTAGCGGTCTAGGACGCCGCCCTTTCACGGCGGAAACAGGGGTTCGATTCCCCTTGGGCGTACCATTCTCCCGGCGTCGCACATGCGATTCGTCAGGAGAATGCGGCGCGAGGCGCCTTTCTTCTCTCACATCACCGTCAAATCGCGTCCCATGACCTGGAGCGCCCGCCGATAAGCGCGCACAGGCCGCGTCTCGTGTACTGATGCGGTGCGATTCCGGCCAGCTGAGCGAATCACGCGAGCCGGAATCGCCGAATCAGATCATCAGTTCGATCAGGAAGGGCCCGTCGCGTTCGAAGCTTGCTCGCATCAGGTCTGCGAGTTCATCGAGTGTCTCGGCGCGTGCGGCTTCCACGCCCATGCCTTTGGCGAGATTGATCCAGCCAAGATCGGGATTGCCGAGATCGAGCATCTGCATCGCCGTCTCTCCCGGCGTCGCACCGACATTGGCGTACTCGCCGAGCAAGATCGCATATTGGCGGTTGTTCAAAATGACGGTCGTGACCGGCAGTCTCTCGCGCGCCTGCGTCCATAGCGACTGGATCGTGTACATGGCCGACCCGTCAGCCTGGAGATTGATCACCCGGCGCCCGGAGCCTGCAACAGCCGCCCCCGTCGCAACAGGCATGCCATCTCCGATCGCCCCGCCTGCGAGGTGCAGCATGTCATGCGCGGGCGCGGCATAGGTCTCATCGTACAAGCCACGGCTATAGGAGATCGCCTCCTCACAGAGGATGGCATTCTCCGGCATGAGGGCCGCAACGGTACGGGCGAGACCTTCAGGCGTCGACGCGCCGTGTGCCACCTCCGGCCGCGCTCCCGGATCCGGCATTGCCGCCGGAGGGGCTCCAAGCTCATCGACAAGCGCCTGCAAGGCGGCAACCACGTCCTGGTCGCCGCGCGCCAATGTCTGGAGCTCTGCCTCCGCACGATATTCGATCGATGGCTGACCGGGATACGCGAAGAAGGAGACCGGCGGCTTCGCGGCGACGAGGATGATCTGCTCGAACCGCTCAAGTGCGGCCCGCGCGGCTTCGGCCACATAAGGGACCCGGGCGAGCGGCACGCGGCCCCGCCCCCGCGCCACCTGCCCGCAAACGAAATCCGCCATGAGCGTGGCACCGGTCGCCTGCGCCACGCGCCAGGCAAGCTCCTGGGCCGGCTGAAGAAGCCCGGCGCCCCCGAGGAGAATGAGGGTCTCGCGGCCGTTCCGCAGCATCCGCGCGGCCGTCTCGATGGAATGCGGGTCGAGCGGTGCCGCGGTCAGCGCCGGCAGAGCATCGGCCACGATCCCGCCCTCGCTCCAGCATGTGTCGGACGGCAGGATCAGGGTCGCAACCTGCCCCGGCAGTGCACGCGCGGCCTGCGTCGCGGCCGCAGCATCCCGACCGACATCGGCAGCGCAAGTTGAAGCACGCACGAAGCCGGACACCGTATGAGCGAGGCTGCTCGTATCCATCGTCAGGGGCGCGTCATGCGGGCGATGATACGTCGCCTGGTCACCGACGATGTTGACGATCGCGGCTCTTGCCCGGCGCGCATTGTGAAGATTGGCAAGGCCGTTGGCGAGGCCAGGCCCGCAATGCAGGAGCGTGCAGGCGGGCTTGCCCGCGATCCGCGCATAGCCATCGGCCATCCCCGTCACGACGTTCTCCTGCAGACCGAGGACACAGCGCATGCCGTCGATCTGGTCGAGCGCCGCAACGAAGTGCATCTCGCTCGTGCCGGGATTGGCGAAACAGGTGTCGACGCCTTGATTGAGGAGGGTTTTGACGAGGCTATGTGCGCCGTTCATCGCATTGTCCTTTTTTGGAGAGTCCTTCTCGGAGACTTCACTTTTCTACCCGAGCGCCAGGAACGAGGTTCCGGCGCAAGAGCAAAATGGGGCCGTGCTCCGCCCTGGTCGGTCGCTTCCAGCGGCGACGGACGCCTCCCACCCGCTCCGTCCTATGGGACGGCACGTGCGGCGACAATGAGTTTTGCGAGATGAAAAAGACGCGGCCGAAAAATCCGCCAGCCGCGTCGGCCGGATGGCGGATCCGCCCCCCGACCGAGGGCGCTGATACAAAAAAGGCGGCTCACCACATGAGCCGCCCTCAGACTGCTGACAAAGCCCTGGCGTGAGCCGGGGCTTTTTGATTCAGTGGGCCATGTTGAAGAGCCCGGCCCCTGAGCAGACTGCGATCGAGATGGTGACACTCGATCAATTGGTTCCCAAGGATCACCTGCTTCGCAAGATCGACGCGGTGATCGACTTCTCGTTCATCCATGACCGGGTTGCGGGGCTCTACTGTCCGGATAATGGCCGCCCGGCGCTCGATCCGACCTTGATGTTCAAG
>NZ_FMVW01000014.1 GCF_900102695.1 Afifella marina DSM 2698 | reverse complement strand
AGTGCCGGATGGCGCAGCGAGGGCTCAAGCAGCGGACAGCCGAGATCCCAGAGAAGCTGCCGTTCCAGATCCACCAACGGGTCGGCGATGGCGGCAAAGACGGGCGGAAGCTCGGCCGCCTCGGGAGGGGCGCCGACGAGCTTTGCCCGGCCGGAAGCGGCGATGAGGGCCGCGTATTTTGCCTGCCGGTGCCGCGCCAGATCCTTGGAGTTCAGACCACTCCGGCTGGTGACGACGAAGACCATCTCAGCAAAGGCCTTGTCCTTGTCGCGGCGGTGGGAGCTGAGGCGCTTCATGACATCGACGGTCTCGCCGACATAGGCGAGCGTCTCAGACCCGTTGCGCCCGACGAGAATGTAGGTCGCAGCCTCGCCGGATTTGAGACCGAGTTCGCGCAGCGCCTCGGTGTGCCGGAACGGGGCGGAGAAAGCACAGGCGGTGCCGACGACGTTCTCAGCCGACCGAGCCGAAAGCGAAAACGCCCATTCTGTTGACAGAATGTACCCGTTTGTGTACCCACTTATGTACCCAGTCGCGAAAAATCCCGCATCTGGATCAAAGGCTTAGGTATGTTTTGGGGGAGGTTCCCTTCCTCTCCGCCACACCTAAGTTATTCATAAATCTTCAAAAGTTCACGATTTCGGATTTCGGCGTCTGCCGAAGCGTCGGGAACGAACGATGCGTCTCGGCTGGCGTGATCCTGCGAGGAGGCAGTGACTGGCGGTTCGGGATTCGCGTGCCGCCTGGTCTGGCGCCGCTTTCAGGTGCCACGCTCATCCGCATTCCGATCCGTCGCAGATCGTGGCGGGGCAAACCGTCTGCTCTTCTGCCGCCCTGTCCGACCCGCTTATAGGTCCACGACTTAGATTTCGCGGCGTGTATGCCACGCGGCCCAGAAGAGGCTGGCGAAAAAACTCTTGGGTTGAGAGAAGCCGGCCTCGGCGAGAAGCGCGGCGACGGCCTTCTCGGATTCGGGCGGCACGGCGCCGGCCTTGATGCGCGCCAGCTTCGTCTCGACGTCGTCCTCGGAGGCGCCGTGAAGATGCCAGCGGTTTGCCCAGGCGGCCTGAAGAAGCGGTTCGCTGTCGTAGGACCTGCAATTTCCGGCAAGGACGAGCGACCCGCCCGCAACGAGCCTGCAGGCGATGTCGGCCAACAACCGTGCCTTGTCGCGGCTTTCAGGGATGTGGTGCAACACGCCGATCATGAACGCGGCATCGTATCGAGGTTCGCGCGGGAGGGCGGAAACCTCCTCACGAACGAATGTGACGCGATCTGCGATTCCCGCAGCATTGACCTCTGATTGCGCCAGCGCGAGCATAGGCTTCGACGGATCGACCGCAACAAAACGCCAGCCCGGTTCAAGCCGGGCGGTGGTGATGATCTCGCCGGCGGTGCCACCCGCTCCCACGACGAGCACGTGCCGCTCCTTGCGCCCGGTGAGGGCGGCCGACAGGATGCAGGCGCAAAGCTCGTGGCAGGCGTCGTAGCCGGCAAGGGCGATGCGGGCCTGTTCCCCATATTCGCGAGCTCGATCCGGATCGAACTTGGCGTGGGATGAAGATGTCATCGGTCGAGCCTCTTCATTCTGGGCGAGTGCCTATGTCGCACAGACCGGGATAGGCCTCGACGCGGAAAAGATGAAGACGGAATTCAGGATCGACGGCCTCCCGGGACATCTGCCGTCGGCGTGAGTAAGCTCAGGCGGGGACGGCGACGGAAAAGCTCCGCTGCGCGTCCCAGGCTGGTGTCTCGGCGCCGAGGGAGGCGCGTCAGGGCTCGACCTACGGCGCGCCCGCGTCGAGGCGCTGCGCATGTTGCAACGCCTTGTCGAGCCGCGTCCGCGATGAGGCGGAGAGCCTGTCGACGCCGATGGTGCGGGATAGCGCGAGCGCCGGATCGGCCTCTGCAAAAACCGCAGGATCCGCGAGGATGAGATCGGCGAGCTCCGCAAGAGAGATTTCGGGAACGGCGCGGCGGTGTTCTGGCCCAGCGGGGGCTCGGTAGGGCACACGGTCCGCAATCTCGCTCTTCCACAGGAAGGGCACGTCGTTCTCTTCGGTTCGGGCGCTGGTCTTCAGATGCTTGGCGATCTGCTCCCGGATCCGCCTTCCGGTCCGCAGCCAGCCATGCGCGCGCGCAATGCGCTGCATCAGCACGTCCTCGCGCACCGGGCCTTCGGCCTCCAAGACCGCGTCGACCATCGCCTGAAGCTCATGGCGGTAGTCGAAGTCGAAGAACTTGTTCGGATCGGCATCAAAGCCGGAGAGGTCTGCGACATGGAAGAGGGGCTTGCCCGTCTCTCGCACCGCCTCAGGCCCTGCCAACAGGCTCTCTTTCGGCGTCGTCCCTCCGGCAAAGCGGTCGGCATCGTCGCTTGCGGCGTCGGAAAGGTCAGCGGGCCGCTCCCGCGTCATCACCGATATGGAACTCGCCACAAGCGGTTCTCGCATCGCGTCCTCCGTCTCGGCCATCTCCCAATGCGCCGTCTCTGAAGGTTCCGGGATGGGTTCGGATTGCCGCGCAACGAGCTCTTCAAGGGCGCCGTGCAGTCGGGTGGCCGCTTCGGTTCGATCGAACCACCAGTCGGTCGACCAGACGCGAATGATCTCCCAGCCGAGCCCACGCAGAACCTGTTCGCGCACCTTGTCGCGGTCGCGGGCCGTGGCGGAGCGGTGATAGGTGGCGCCATCGCATTCGATGCCGGCGAGATAGGCGCCGGGGCGCTCCGGATGCTTCACCGCGATGTCGACCCGGAAGCCCGAAACCCCGACCTGAGGCACGACATGCCAGCCGCGGTTGCGCAGCTCCTCGGCGACCTCCTGTTCGAAGGGGGATTCAAGTTCGCCCTGAGACCCGGTCTCCACCGCGGGCAATGCCACGGCGCCCCTTTGCGCATAATCCAGGAACGCCTTGAGATGGTGGACGCCGGCGGCTTTGGTGCGACCGAGATCGATCTGGTCGGCGGTGATCCCGGCAAACACGACGAGTTCCTGGCGTGCCCGTGTGACGGCAACGTTCAGTCGCCGCTCGCCGCCCTCGCGGTTGATGGCGCCGAAATCGACGCTGAGCTTGCCGGCTGCGTCCTTGCAGAAGGTGATGGAGAACAAGATCACGTCGCGCTCGTCGCCCTGGACGTTTTCCAGGTTCTTCACGAACACCGGTTCGACGCGCTCGTCTGCGAAGAACCATTCGATTTCGTCGTCTGCGCGTCGCTCATCGTCGAGAAAATCCAGGATGAGCGCCTGCTGCTGGCTGTTGAAGGTGATCACGCCAATGGTCGGCCGCGCGCTCTCCGGCAGTCTCAGCCAGTCTTTGAGGCGTGCGGCGACCTCTCTGGCGATCACGCGGGCTTCCTTCTCGTTCGTGCGGCTCTTGCCGCGGTCGTAAACGGCGTCGGCGACGTGCCGGAACGATACGGCCCGATCCTCCGTGACGGGAGAAGGAAAGGTGATGAGACGGTTCTGGTAATAATTCCAGTTGGAGAAGGCGATCAGGGATTCGTGCCGGCTGCGATAATGCCAGCGCAGATCGTGAATGGGCAGACCGCAGGCTCTCGCTTCGTCGAGGATGCTCTCCAGATCTTTCTCATACTCTTCGAGATCCGCATCGTCGGCCTCGTTGCGCCCGAAAAAGTTGGTCGGAGGAAGCTGTTTCGGATCGCCGACGATGATCGTCTGGCGTCCACGTGCGACCGCGCCGACGGCGTCCCAGGTTGTGATCTGCGAGGCCTCGTCGAAAATGACGACATCGAACAGGGCCTGGTCCGGCGGCAGATATTGCGCGATCGACAAGGGGGACATGAGGACACACGGGGCGAGCCGTCCGAAGCTCTCGGGCATTTTGCCGATCATTTCGCGAATGGAGCGGCTCGGGCGCTTCAGCTCCAATTGATGCCGAAGATGCCCGAGCTCGGATTTGCGCGGGACCGTGTGCGCTGCTGGCAGATGGTGCTCGACGGCTTTGACGACGCGCGCGGATGCAGCCTTGCACACGAGATCGTCCAACTCACGGAAATCGTCGATCGCATGCTCGTGCTGGAAGCGCCGGAAACTGCGCAGCGTGGCGTCGTCGTCGATAGCGAGCGGCAACCACCACCTCGCATAGGCGAGGCGGAAGATGTCTCGCATGTCATGAGGCTCAATCAGGCCCTTTCCGAGATCCGCCACGAATGGTTGCAGGCCGTGGGCGATGGCCCGGTTGCGCACGTTGCACCACGAGGACCAGTTGCGCAGGAGTGGACGGCTCTCCTCGATCTCGCGCATCGCCTTCGAGATGAAAGCGAGGCTTGGCGTCGCTTCGAGGTCATTCGGTCTTTGGCCTGCCGCCGCGCCAAAATCCGTTTCCGCGGAGAGAAAGTCTGCGTGCCTTTCGAGAAAGCGCGCCGCGGCTGCGATCAGTGTGTCGCCTTCGCGCCGTCCGTAGATGATGGGCGCGACGCTCTCGACGACGGTTTTCACCTCGCCCACGGTTTTGAGAAGCCCGAGGAAGGCGCCGCGCAGCTGCCGGGCTGCCTCAAGATGCGCTCGCAATTTGGCGGTGTCCGTGTCGAGCCCCGCGAAATGGCTTCCTTCGACGACAAGTGGGCTCTGGGCAATCGCCGCAGCGGAGCGTTGCATCCTTCGGATCAGCGGCAGATCGTTCTCCGGATCCACTTTTCCGGAGTGTGCGTACGTCTGCAAAAGCTTGCGGCATTTGCGCCGGCGCAACCACGAGAGCGGCCAGTTCGAAGCCTTGGCCTGCCGCCAGTCCTGTTCGATGACGTCGACCGGAATCCGGCCGAGTTCCTCGCGCTCGAAGATTGCTGAGAGAGCGCCTTCATCTGAGACATAGCTCTGTAGGGTGCGCTCCAGTTCGTCCATCGCGGCTTGGATCCGCTCGAATTCGCGGTCGAGCGCGATCGTGTAATCGCCCTCGGCGCTCTTGCCGATGTGGCGCGCAAACTCCGCATAGCTTTCCAGCGATGCCCGATCCGCATCCGCGACGGCGCCGAGGCCGAGTTCGTGCCGGAGCCGACAAAGCGCGTCCAAAAGATCGCCCGCCGCATCCCGGCAGATGCGAGCGGCCGCCAGCGTTTTGTCCTCCCATGCGGACGACCATTCCTCGATGTCGAGGAAAGCGAGCGAAGGTCGGTATTCCACTTCCGAGAATGTGCGACCGAGCTCTGCTGCCAGGTCTTCGAGCTCGATCAGGCTCTCGCGATCATGCGCATCCTTCGAGGGCCAATGGAGAGCGGGCGCGTAACGCGTTTTGCCGCGCAACGTGCGGCCCATCGCGAGGTAGGGCGTGAGCCCGTTCGTCGCCTCAAGGTGGAGCGCGTCGACATAGGCATTGAGCTCATCACGGCGGATCCGGAGGCGATCGTTGAGCTCGATCCATTTTGAGGCAGTCCCTGCCTTGCCGCTCTCCCAGGCATCGCGCAATTGGCTCAGAAAGTGCCGCCGGTCGGCATTGCTGGAGTGCAGCTCCAGACACCGATGCGCGAGCCCGTGCTCGCGCAGGCGCCGGTAGACCACGTCGAGAGCCGCCGTCTTTTCCGCCACGAAGAGCACGGTCTTCTTCTTTGCCAGGCAGTTCGCGATCATGTTGGCGATGGTCTGGCTCTTGCCGGTTCCCGGCGGCCCGACGAGGACGAAATCCTTGCCTTCGGCCGCGGCAATGCTTGCAACCAATTGGGAGGAATCGGCGGGAAGCGGGGTCACGATGTCGGCCGGGGCAAAGACGCGGTCGACGTCGCGTTCCGGATGGAAGGCCGTGCCGTCGCCGGAAAATGGCTGCTCGGGCGTATCGATGAGATGCCGGACGACCCTGTTTTGGCGGAGGGAGTCTGTCCGCTCCACGAGGTCCTTCCACATCAGGAACTTGGCGAAGGAGAAGGTGGCCAGCGCCGTCTCGTCGACGACCTCGAAGCCCGGCACGTCGCGCACGGCCCTGCGCATGAGTTCCAGAACGAAGGGAACGTCGATACCGCTCTCGTCGGTCGGAAGCTCGCCCTGGAGCGATGGGATTTTGAGATCGAAATCCCGCTCCAGGAACTGCAAAAGGGTGGCGTTGAACCGAACATCGTCCTCGTGGTGAAGCAGGCGGAACTGCGAGGAGGCGCTGCGCCGTTCAAGCTTGATCGGAATAAGGAGGAGGGGCGCGCGATAGGTTCGCTCATCCTCGGGCTTCTTCTTCCAGCGAAGGAAGCCGACGGCCATATAGAGCGTGTTCGCGCCGCCTTCCGCGAGATCGCTTTTCGCTTGCCGGTAGAGCGTTGTCAGCCGGGCTTCCAAAGACTGGGGTTCGAGCGGAGACGCGATCTCGTCGCGGTTCAAGGCGTCGAGAGCGAATTCGCGTTGGATGTCCTTGCCCCGGATCTCGCGATAGAGCTCGGCATCCCGCTCGCCGAGCGGGTTCTGTTCCGGCAGCGAGATGATGCGGATCGCCTTTCCGTCGGCGAGCCGATCCTCCAGGAAGGCTGGGTCAGGGCAAAGGAACGCCACGGTCGATTTCGATCCGACGAAATTGAGGAGCCGGTTGCGCAGCGAAAGGTCGAGGAGTTTCCGCTGCCAGCGGTCGATGCGGCCGGCGGGCGTGGCGGGCTTCTCTTCCACGGCATCGGGCATGGCGTCGAAGTCGGGTGCTGGGGGTAGCGGGACTTCGCCGCTCGGTTCCTCTGCCGCGGCGTCTTTCACGGTCAGCCGCTCATGCGAAGCAAGGGGAGTGACACCGCTACTGCGGGAGCGGGTAACGTCGACGGCGGCTACGAACGACAGCTCGTGTTCTTCGGCGAGACGCTCTCCAGCCGAAAGGCACGCCTGATTGAACATCATCGGGGGGTGATGAGTGACGCCTGTCGTCTCGAAGACCAAGAGTTCGCGTGCCGCGATCGCCTTTCTGATCTCGCTGGCGTCGTTTTCGACCGTGTGCGGCAGCGTCCGCGGCCGCAGCCAGACGCCGGTCGTCGCATGGTCGGCAAACAGCACGATGATCGGATGAAGGCCCGCCGCCTCGAGCGCTGCCGCGAAGAGGAGGCTCGTGTCGAGACAGGTGGCGAGACCTTCCGCGAGCACGGCCGTCGGACGACGGACTTTTTGGCCCCGCCGTTCGAAACTCGCCGGCGGCAGGGCGTAATGGAGGCTAAGGCCCGTCACCGCCGAATAGATGGCGGCGGCCAGCATATAGGCCCGCTTCGGACCGCCGCTCTGGTAGCCGTCCATGCCGGAATCGTGGCCGTGACGTGCGAGGCTTTCCGCTGCCGCGCGCAGCACCTTCGAAATCGCGCCGTCGTTCGGCATGACGAAAGCCGGAAGGATCTGCGCCATGTCGGTGACGCCGCCCCATTCGTCGCGGGCGAGCAGCCGCACGGGAAAAATGTGCTCTGCGAGCGTCTCGTCGCCTCGTGTCAGCCGGAGCGTGATGTCGCCGCGCTCGGCTTCGTTCAACCCGGCGAGGTAATCGGCATCGAGGTCCACCCGGCGTTCAAGGACGGTGAGTTCGTCTCGTCCGGCGATCCGGTCGATCTTCCAGGTCTTGCGGCGAACGAAGGGCGGCGAGGCCGACAGTGACAATTCGGCGTTTTCGATCGGCTCTGGCGCCTGGTTTATCAATCGCAGGGATCGGAGAACCGGAATCGAATTTTGATAAGAGGCGTATGTGAAGCTTGGCGAGATGTCGGCCGAGACGACGATTTCTGTGCTCCCCGTCTCGCCAAGGGGAGCACCTGCAATATCGGACGTCCGCTCCATTCCCTCACTCCGCCGCCCAGATATTTATTCTGAGAAATACTTAAGTGGGCAATAGACCAGATAATCGGTCGGCACGAAAGGAGCCGCCGGGACGCACGTTACATGCCCGCAAACATAGTGTTTTGAAGCAATGCAGGCACAATCTCTGCCGGAACCGTCAGGCGGCTTGGGCCTGCTGTGCCTCTTCTTCGTCGTTCTCCGCGTCTGAGCCTTCCTCCCGCTCTTCGCCCCGATAGACGGCCTGGCCGGTTGCCTTCTCGATCAGGGCGAGGAGGCGCTGCTGCCGATCGCGCATAAAGCCTTCGAAGTCGTCGGCGCGCAGAAGCTCCGGGTTGATGAGATGCGAGCGGAGGAAGCCGTCGAGCGTGTCACGATCGATGGGGGGTGCACCGTCACCGCCCGCCTCGAGCCGGGCGAGATATTCGGAAGGGGCGCTGCCGCCGATGATCCGGTTGGTGCGATAGCTGAGCGGGGTCTTGTTGATGATGGAATCGTAGATCCTATAGTCTATTTTCCGATTGTCGCACCATTTCCGCGGGAAAATATGATGGATATCAACGTTCTCGCCGAAAAACACAGTGTGGTCGAATGTTTGGCCGGAACGGAAATCCTGGGCGCCTTCCTTCATCAGGAGCGCATTGACGCCCTTATAGGCGGCAGAGAGCCGCATACGCATCGTCTCGAGTCGCTCGGCCCGGAACGTGGCGTCCCGGATGGTGGTTGGCCAGTCTTCGCCACCGCGCAGCCAGGACGGAACTTCTGAGAAGTCACGGGCGATACGAGTCTCGGTCGTCGATCCGTAAAGCTCGCCGAAGACGCCGTTCCAGTACCATTGGACAAGCTTTTGCCGGATTGCCTCGTGGTGCCATCCATCACCGATCTCTGCGAGGATCGAAGCGAGCGGCACGACCTGCGACTGGTAGGGGAGGTCGAAGACGCGGTAGATATGCAGCATGTGCAGGAATTTCGCTGCCTGCACGAAGCCTGCCTCCACCTTGTTCTCATATTTCAGATAGGCTTGAAGAGGCAGATTGAGCAGCGCCTGCCGGTTGCCGTTGATCGCCGGCAACTCACGTCCCTGTTTGCCGGCTGCAGCCGCCTGCTGGCGCATCTCCTTGGTATGGAAGAGCGAAACGGCCTGCAGAAAGTCGGTATTGGCGACGGCAGCCAGAATGCCTCGGTCCGTATCAGCTGGGCGAAGGGTGTCGACTAGCCGCTGGTGTCGGCCGGCAGATCCGTTCTTGCCGTACCAGTCCTTTCGAAGCTCGTGTCCGTCGGCGGCATACATGGCCGTGACGAGCTCGAAGGCATCAAGCGGCTTGCCGCCGGTATTCACCTTCTCGAAGACGACACAGACGGCTTCCTTGGACGTTCCAGCGCCCAGAGCAATGACGGGAACCTGATATTTCGAGAAATTGTCGAGGATCTCCTGCTTGAAAGCGCTGATGATGGTCCACTTCTCCTGGAAATCACCCTTACGCATGGAATGTTCGATGAATTGACGCTGCCAATCGTCCCAGCCAAAGACGGAGGATATAGGGTACATCAGCTCTTCGAACTCTTTATCGGTCGTAGAGAGATCTAGAACCACTTCTCGTCCGAAATCCGTGGTTATGATCTTGTTTTCTGGTACGGCGATGATGGCGTCTTCGCGATCACTTGCCGGGTCCAGGGCTTTGAGGATGTCGATATAGAACCAGCGCTTCACGCGCTTCTTGCGCGGCGTGACGGTCTCGACGACCTCACCTCGCAAGGTCACTTGATAGAGCGACGTCATACGCTGTTGTCCGTCGAGGAGAAGGGAGCGCGGCTTGCTATTTCCAGCTTCGGGAGGAGCGCCCTCGATCGGCCGGGGTCTGAAATCGACCTCGCCGCCGGTCTCCAGCGTCATCAAGGCGCCGATCGGGAATGCGCGGGAGACGGATGCAATCAGGCTTTTGATACGATCTTCGTCCCACACCCAGCTTCTCTGAAAATCCGGAAGCTGAAGTGTTCCCTCGTGACAAGCTTCGAGCAACTTGTCGAGGTCGTAAGGGTTTGTCTTGAAAGTCGAGCCTGCCATTTCGCTGTCCCCCTCTTTGACCGACCTCGCGCACTAAAATGAATATATGCGCCAGGATTTGCCAGCGCAGGACATTGCCTCGTCGCGCCGGCTTCATTCGGCGGGGTCCGTATTGGCCAGAAAGAATTAAATCTCTCTGACGGACGAGATGTGGTCGGGATATTCAAGTGCTATGCGACCCAAGCTTATTTGCGCGAAGTCCCTATGTTGATGGGAGTTGTCGATCGTAGCCCTAGGGTCTTGGTTCAATACGTCGCATCCTTGCCGAGCGCTTAGCGAAATCGTGCCGCCGCGTCTCGTTCTGCAGATATACAAGATGCTTACGACTCGGCTGAGAAGAATGCCGTGTCTCGGGACATGCGATCTTGGCGTGGGCAAGCGCCAACCGCGTAGCGGACACGATCCTGTCCCTGCCTCGTCCGATCGTGATCTTGGCGCTTGATTTGAACCGTGGCCGCTTGATCAGCTTTTGGCTTTTTTCGGCTTCGGGCGCTTCGCCGGTTTGCCCTGAGGTGCGTCGCCGTTGTCTTTGAAGGCTTTGCGTTTCGCCTTGAAAGACTTGTGGTCGTCGCTGGGACCGCTTCGGCCTGCCGGTTTGCCTCGGCCTCTAGGGCCCCCTGGTCCGCCGCGGCCGCCAGGCGCTTCGGATTGCGAGATGGTGATGTCGTCGCCTTCGCTATGGGCTGCGGTCTCGCCGAAGCGTCCGGCGACGTTCTCGGCGATCTCGAACTTTGTCTCCCGATCGAAGATCTTGATGGCCCCGATCTCCTGCCTTGTGATCTGACCGCGTCGGCACAGAAGGGGGAGCAGCCATTTCGGGTCGGCATTGTTGCGCCGCCCGACATCCATGCGGAACCAGACGTAGGGACCGCCGCGCGCATGTTTGGACGAACCCCTGTCGTCGCGGTCGCGACCGGGTCTTCCCGCGGCCGGGTCGCGCCCGAAATTCGGGTCGAAGACGTCTTCCGGCGCAGGCAGCTCTAAGCGCCACTGTCGGACGAGCATTGCGGCCAGAACCTCCGGCGAATACGCGGCGAGCAAGCGGGCGGCGGTCGCTGCATCCTCCTCGCTCGGCTCTTCCTTGAATGCCGGATCGGCGAGGAGGCGCTCTTCGTCTGCCGCGCGGATTTCATCGGCGGAAGGAGCCGCGCACCATGCCGCATCGATGCGTGCTTCGGCTAGAAGTCGCTCAGCCTTGCGGCGCCGCGAGATCGGCACCAGCAGGACAGAGACACCCTTGCGGCCTGCCCGGCCGGTACGTCCCGAGCGGTGCTGCAGGGTTTCCGCGTCGCTCGGCAAATCCGCATGCACGACGAGGTCGAGGCTCGGCAGGTCGAGCCCGCGCGCCGCGACATCGGTTGCGACGCACACCCGCGCCCGGCCGTCGCGCAGCGCCTGCATGGCCTGGTTGCGCTCCGCCTGGCTGAGTTCGCCGGACAGAGTGACGGCCGCAAAGCCGCGTTCGATCAGGCCGGAGGATAGATGGCGCACACTTTCGCGAGTATTGCAGAAGACGATGGCATTCGGCGCTTCGGCGCGGCGCAGAATGTTGACGATCGCGTGCTCGGTCTCGTTCGGTGCGATCCGGACGGCGCGGTATTCGATGTCGGCATGTCCTGCCTCGCCGCGCGCCACCTCGATCCGCAGCGCATCCTTCTGGTAGCGCTTCGTGAGCTGCATGATGGTCTGGGGCAGGGTCGCCGAGAACAGGAGCGTGCGGCGGGACGCCGGCGTGGCCTGCAGCAGGAATTCCAGATCCTCGCGGAAGCCGAGATTGAGCATCTCGTCGGCCTCGTCGATGACGAGGGCCTTCAGATTGCCGATCTGCAGTGCGCCGCGCGTGAGGTGATCGCGCAGCCGTCCAGGGGTCCCGACGACGATGTGGACGCCCTGATCGAGCCTGCGGCGCTCGGCGCGCGGATCCATGCCTCCGACCAGTGTCACAAGGCGGGCGCCGGTTTCGGCAAAGAGCCATGTCAGCTCGTTCGTCACCTGCATGGCGAGTTCGCGCGTCGGTGCCACGATCAGAGCCATCGGCTCACCGGCTTCGGGCAGTTTTTCCTCTTCGCCGAGGAGAGTGGGTGCGAGCGCGAGACCATAGGCGACGGTCTTGCCGGATCCGGTTTGCGCCGAAACGAGCAGGTCGCGGTCGGCCGCTTCAGGTTTAAGGACGGCCGTTTGCACGTCGGTGAGGTCGGTATAGCCACGGCTTTCAAGCGCGGCGGCGAGCGGCACGCTCGTCGTGATCAAGGGCATTGGGTATCCTAATTGGGCGGAATGCGGGCCGCGCGGAGATGCGCGGCGGCTCCGAAAAGCGGCGACATGGTGCCGTGGCTGTTGCTGGCTCCATATCAAGGATTTGCCGGCAAGCCAATGATGTGTGGTGAGGCTGCGTCACTCACCCAGGCTGTTCGCACTCTTGGGCCCGGGCAATTCCTTCAGACATGCTGGACGGCTGCCACATACGATCGGCTAAAAAGCGCATACCTCTGGTGCCGGACGCGTAATTTTACTTATGTTGTACCTAAGGGCGGATCTTACGCGTGAGCGGGTGTGCGATGCAGAGTGCCAAAAGCGCAAATAGGACGCGACTGAGTTGAGCCGCAGATCTCACCTACAATCGCAAGGGGCCGAGCGCCCGTCGGTGCTTTTCGTCTGCCTCGGCAATATCTGCCGGTCGCCCTTGGCCGAAGCCGCCTTCCGTGAGGAGGCGGAAGCGCAGGGTATCGACGTCGACGTCGATTCGGCCGGCATGGGCGACTGGCATGTCGGCGAAGCGCCCGATCCGCGGGCGCAGGCGGTGGCACGCCGCCACGGCGTTGACGTCACGGCCTGCCGGGCGCGGACCGTGACCCGCCAGGATTTCTACCGCTTCACCCATATCGTCGCGCTCGATCGCGAAAATCTGGCCGCGCTTGAACGTCTTGCGCCGCCCGACGCGACCGCGAGGCTCAGCCTGCTTCTCGACCATGTGAAAGGCCGCGAGGGGGAGCCGGTGGCCGATCCTTATTTCAGAGGGGAGGAAGGGTTTGAGACCACGTGGTCCGATGTGAGCGCCGGGGCTCGCGGTTTGGCGCAGCATCTCAAGGTGCGGGTATGAGCCTCTTGGCTGAGGCCGGGGCGGAGCTTCTCGGCGGTGTTCTTGTTTCTGAGTCGGTGCTGCACGGCGGCGACATCTCGCAACTTGCACACATCACGCTCGATGATGGTCGCGAGGCTGTCGTCAAGAACGGTCCTTCCCCGCGCACAGAAGCGGCGATGCTCGCCGCTATTTCCGAAAGCGGCGCCCCGGCGCCGGCGGTTCTGGCGGCTGACGAGCACGCTCTCGTCATGGAGGTTCTGCCCGACAGCGGCAGTCTCAGAAATGCCTGGGCCGATCTCGGCATCGCGCTTGCGACATTGCATGCGCGGCGCGACGGCAAATATGGCTGGAGTGAAGATTACGCCTTTGGTCCCGTCGCGATCGTCAATGATCGTGCCGAGGATTGGATCGCCTTCTGGGGCGACGAGCGTCTCCTTGTGAACGTGCCGCATATCGACGGCAGGCTCGCCCGCCGCATCGAACGTCTTGTCGCCGATCTTCCGAACCGAATTCCCGCGCGACCTGCCGCGGCACTCCTGCACGGCGATATGTGGGGCGGAAACATCGTCGTGTCCGATAACCGGGTCTCCGGGCTGATCGACCCGGCCTGCTATTTCGGTCATTGCGAGGTCGACCTTGCGATGCTCAATCTCTTTGGCCGTCCGGGTGACGCCTTTTACGATGCTTACGGCGCCCTTGAGCCGGGCTATGAGGAAAGGCTCACGATCTATCAGCTCTGGCCGGCCCTTGTGCATCTGCGCCTCTTCGGTGGTGGTTATCGGCCGATGGTCGAAGGCCTCCTCCAACAGCTCGGCGTCTAGAAACCGTCATTGCTCGAGACGTTGTGCTCCCGCTGCCGGCGACATGGCTGCCGCACCGTGTTGCAAACGGGAACCGCCAAGGGAATCCTCAGTTTCCTGGCTATGCCGACTTACGAAAAGGACAGCCGCAGGCTTGAGATAAGCGAGCCGGCCAGAGCGCCGGGTCTCAGCATTTTCCTCGGCTACGGTGCCATGCTGCCGATCGCCGTCGGCGCGCTCGCCGTCCTCCTGCTACCGGACGATGCGGCCCGGGTCGCGCTGTCACTGACGACGATCTGGGGCGCCGTTATTCTGATCTTCCTCGGTGGTGTGCGCCGAGGCCTCAGTTTCCGCACCGCGGCCGGACCGAGCGCGGCCCAGCTCGTCATGACCTTCTGGCTCTTTGGGCTTGGGCTTCTCTCGCTTCTCCTTGGGCCGGGATCGGGGGCGTTGGTGCTCCTTTTGGCAGGCTATGTCAGTCTCGCCCTCGTCGATCCGATGAGCGCGAGGCGGGGGGAGGCGCCGCTCTTCTTCGAACGTCTGCGGCCCGTCCAAATGCTCGTGCCGGTTGCAAGTCTCGCGGTTCTTGTTCTGTGGGCCGATTGAGGCGAGGGACGAAGCCGTGAGCCGGCTTGCAAACTGTGTCGAGGCAGGCATTGTGACCGCAATCTGCGTTGATTCCCGGCCCGCCCATGACCCTCTACGATCTCAAGCCGGCCTTCCAGGCTCGCCTGCGCCCATATGTCGACCGTCTTGCCGAAAAAGGCGTGACGGCCAACCAGGTGACGCTTGCTGCCGCCGCGATCTCCGTTCTCGTCGGTCTTCTGGTCATGGCGGCCGAAGTGCGCCCGCTTTTCCTCCTCATTCCTCTGTGGCTCGGGCTAAGGATGGCCTTCAATACCGCCGACGGCATGCTGGCGCGCGAGCATGGGCAGAAGAGCGGGCTCGGTGCCTTTTTCAACGAACTCGGTGACGTCGTCTCGGACGCGTTCCTTTACGCGCCCTTCGCGATCCTGCCGGCCTTTGGTCCAGGGCTCGTCGCCTTCGTCGTTCTCCTTGCCGTCCTGACGGAGTTTGCCGGCGTCCTGGCGCAGGCGCTGGGTGCCAGCCGCCGCTATGACGGTCCGCTCGGCAAGAGCGACCGGGCGCTCGTTTTCGGCGTCATCGGGGCATGGGTCGGCTTCGGCTGGCCGTTGCCGGATTGGAGCGCGCTCGCTCTGTGGGCAGTGGCGATCCTGCTCGTCGTCACCATCGTTAAACGGGTGCGCGCGGCACTTGCCGAAATGCCGGTAAGGGCAGGCGAATGAGTGATTTTCCGCCCGCCGCATCGGGTTTTATGGTCGATGCGACCACGACGGCGCTGATTCTTGCTGCAAGGGTGGCAACCGGTGTGCGTGCGGAGTGGCGCGGCTGCGACCCCACCACCCATCGCCGCATCTATTACGCCAATCATGTGAGCCATGGCGACTTCGTTCTCCTGTGGTCGGTGCTCCCGCCGGCATTGCGGCGCGTGACGCGCCCCGTTGCGGCCGCCGATTATTGGCGCGCCACCCGTATGCGCCGCTATATCTCCGAAGAGGTGTTTCGCGCCGTCCTCATCGAGCGCAACCGCACGGAAGAGACGCCCGATCCGATCACCCTGATGGCCGATGCGCTGTCGGGCGGCGCATCCTTGATCCTGTTTCCGGAAGGAACCCGCAACACCGGCGATGAGCGTCTCCTGCCGTTCAAGAGCGGCATCTACCGGCTTGCGGAGAAGCGCCCCGAGATCGAGTGCGTCCCAGTCTGGATCGACAATTTGAACCGTGTCTTGCCGAAAGGCGAGATCGTGCCGGTTCCGCTCTTGTGCACCGTAACCTTCGGTGCGCCGGTCAAGCTGGGGGAGGGAGAGGAGAAGCAGGCATTTTTGGAACGCGCCCGCGCGGCCCTATTGGCCACCGCCCCGACCAACGGGGAGACCCAGAAAGATGGCTGAGCCCAATCTCCTCATTCTGGCGGCCGGCGTCTTTGCCATCCTGGCCGTCGCCTCGCTCATCGGGTTCATCCTGAAGCGGACGATCAGCTGGCAAAAACCGCATGCGGTGATCGACAATCTCAACGCGCGCATCAAGGCGTGGTGGGTGCTGGTCGCGCTGATGCTTCTCGCCTTTCTGTTCGGCAAGGCGGGTGTCGTCCTTCTTTTCGCCTTCGCCTCGTTTACGGCGTTGCGCGAATTCATGACGCTGACGCCGACCCGGCGCGGCGATCATTACGCGCTCGCTGCGAGTTTCTTCATCTTTCTGCCTGCGCAATACGCCCTCGTCCTCGCCGACCAGTATGGCATCTACTCGGTTCTGATCCCGGTCTATGCCTTCCTGGCACTCCCGATCATCGCCGCGTTCCGTGCCGAGACCACGCGATACATGGAACGTGTCGCCCAGGTGCAATGGGCGCTGATGATCTGCGTTTTCTGCCTGTCGCACGTACCGGCGATCTTGAATCTCGACATCCCGGGGTTCGAGGGCGGCAACCTGCTTCTGATCGCCTTCCTGATCATCGTCGTGCAGGCGAGCGACGTTCTTCAATATGTGTGCGGCAAGCTGTTCGGACGCCGCAAGCTCGCGCCGAACTTGTCTCCGTCGAAGACCTGGGAAGGGCTGATCGGCGGGGTGGGGCTTGCGACGCTTCTCGGCACTGGGCTGTGGTGGCTGACGCCGTTCACGCCGCTTGTCGCGCTCGCCATGGCGGCGTTGATCGCCATTATGGGCTTCTTCGGCGGTCTCGTGATGTCGGCGATCAAGCGCGACCGAGGCGTGAAGGATTGGGGGCAGATGATCGAAGGCCATGGCGGCGTGCTCGATCGTATCGACTCCCTCGTCTTCGCCGCACCGATCTTCTTCCACTTGACGCGGTTCTTTTTCTCGGTGAGCTGACCGGAGCAGTTTTTCGGCTTAGGGCGAAGGGTCTAGGCTATGATCGAGAACGAGCGTGTCAAGCCAACGGCGAGCTACCTCGGTGCGCTCGCCGTTGCGATTTTCGATATTCGGCTTGAGCTTTTGTCGTCTCCGAGGATCTACGCCCTTCGAAAGGCGCTCGTTGGACGCCGTTCGCTGAAGCCTCTGCTCACACCGGCCATGTCTCGAGCCGGTAGGCTGAATCCCAGAACATCCATTCAAGCTGCACCGCCCGGTCGAAGGCGTCATGCGCTTTGGCCCGAACGGCAGGCGCCGCCTCGGCCACGGCCTCGTCGGTGGTGGCGATCATCGTCTTGACGGCGTCCTGAAACTCCTCACCGGCATAGGTTTCGATCCAGGCCGCATAAGGATTGGGCGACGCGGCGCGGGCAAGGATGTCGTTGCCGACCTCGGCATAGATCCAGAAACAGGGCAGGAGCGCTGCCAGCAGTACCTCATAGGGCTCGCTCCAGGCGGTCGCCGTGATGAACGACACGTAATGATGGCATGCGGGCGACAGCGGGCTCGCTTCGAAGACCTCGGGTGCGATGCCGTAATCGGCAAAGAATGTCCCGTGCAGCGCCCGTTCCACCACGATCGCCCCCTGAGCGGAATTGGCGAGTTGCACCATGCGCTCGGGATCGGGTGCCTTGGCCGCGGCAATGGCGAGGCCCTTGCCGAAGCCGATCAGGTAATGCGCGTCCTGGGTGATGTAATGCTTGAAGCGCTCTTCAGAGAGCGTCCCGGCGGCAAGCTCGGTGTTGAACGGCATGTTGCGGATTGTCTCGTATAGCCCGGCATTGCGCGCCCAGGCTGCTGCGGAAAACGTGCTCATCGTGATCTCCTTCCCATTCCCCGGCAAGTAGCCAGAACAGAGGGAAGCGTCTACCTGTCGAAGGGCTCTTTCGACTTAAGCTTTACGGGGATGTGCCGCTATTTCCGTCACAATCTGGTTTCCTTTGGCATGTTCCGACAGCTATGGTGCCGCCCATGCGGGAGGCTTCGGGCCTCCCGTGCCAGTTCACGAACATGGGAACAGAAGATGACATTCATGCCATCCAGAAAGCTGATCGGGGCGGCGATCGCAGTTGCCGGCCTGGCGCTTGCCGGGACCTCCTTTGCGCAGGACGTAAAGTTCTTCCGCATCGCCACCGGCGGCACGTCCGGGACGTATTTCCCGATCGGCGGTCTCATCGCCAATGCCATCTCCAATCCTCCGGGCTCGCGTCCTTGCGACGAAGGCGGCAGCTGCGGCGTGCCGGGGCTGGTGGCGACGGCGATCGCTTCCAACGGCTCCGTTGCGAACGTCAATGCAATTAACTCCGGGGGTGTGGAAGCCGGCTTTTCGCAGTCGGATGTCGCCTATTGGGCGCAGACCGGCACCGGCGTCTTTGAGGGCAAGGGTAAGGTTGAGAAGCTCCGCGCGATCGCCAATCTCTATCCCGAGAGCATCCATCTCATCGCCAGCAAATCCTCCGGCATCAAGTCGGTTGCCGATCTGAAGGGCAAGCGTGTTTCGCTCGACGAGCCGGGCTCCGGCACCATCGTCGATGCGCGTCTGATCCTCGGCGCCTGGGGCTTGAGCGAAGACGATATCGAGGCGGATTATCTGAAGCCGAACCAGGCCGCCGACCGCATGCGCGACGGCGCCATGGACGCCTTCTTCTTCGTTGGGGGCTTCCCGGCCGGTGCCATCGTGGAACTGGCCTCCAACACCGACATCACCGTCGTTCCGATCGCCGGCAATGAGGCCGACAGCGTTGTCTCCGATTACGAGTTCTTCGCTGCGAACACGATCCCAGCCGGCACCTATGAGGGGCAGGACGAGGACGTGGAGACGCTTTCTGTGGGTGCACAATTGGTGACGAGCGCCGATCAGCCGGAAGAGCTGATCTACGAGATCACCAAGGCTTTGTGGAACGACAACACCCGCAAGCTCCTCGACAACGGTCATGCCAAGGGCAAGGTGATCACGCTCGACACGGCTCTCGACGGCGTGGGCATTCCGCTGCATCCGGGCGCCAAGAAGTTCTACGACGAGGCCGGCGTCTCCAAGTAAGCCGGGTTTGAATCATGCAGGCGGCGGTTTTCCGCCGCCTGTTCGATTTTGCAAGGCCTGAAGGCCCAGATGACGACAGGTTCGGATGCAGGAAGAAAAAGAAATCGACCCCGCTGCGGTCAAGGAACTCGAAGAGCGGTTTGATCCGGAAGTCCGTTTTCGGCCGCTCGGGCGCTACGCGGGATATGTCGCCGCGACGCTTCTCTTCTGCCTGTCGCTCTTTCACTATTACACGGCGGGGTTCGGTCTGCTGCGCGAGGTCAACCATCGCGGCGTCCATCTCGCCTTCGTCCTGTCGCTGATCTTCATCGTTTTCGCTGCGACCAAGAAGGGCCAGGACACCCTCTATCCATCGAGCGTTTGGCGCCCGCTCGGTCTGCCGATCTACGACTGGCTGTTCGCCCTCGCGGCGGCCGTAGCCTCGCTCTACGTCCCGTGGATCTTCAACGATCTCGCCTTCCGCGTCGGCAATCCCCTGCCGATCGACGTCGTTATGGGCACGATCATGATCGTCGTCCTCCTGGAGGCGACGCGCCGATCGATGGGTTGGCCCTTGCCGGTCATCGCCATCATCGTCATGGCCTATGCGATTTTCGGGCAAAGCGCGCCGGGCGTTCTTGTGCATCCGGGCAGCGACTGGAAGACGCTCGTCAACCACCTCTATCTGACGAGCCAGGGCATCTACGGCCTGCCGGTCGGCGTCGTGGCGACGTATGTCTTCCACTTCGTGCTCTTTGGCGTCTTGGCGACACGCATCGGCCTCGGGCGCCTCTTCATCGACTTCGCCTCGGCCTTTGCGGGACGCTTCTCCGGCGGCCCGGCCAAGGTCTCCGTCTTCTCGTCCGCTCTTCTGGGCTCGATCTCAGGATCCTCTATCGCCAACACGGTGACGACCGGTGCGCTGACGATCCCGGCGATGATCCGCATCGGCTATCAGCGCCATTTCGCGGCAGCCGTGGAAGCAGCCTCCTCGACGGGCGGACAGATCACGCCGCCGGTCATGGGCGCCGCGGCTTTTCTGATGATCGAGTTTCTGGGCGTCTCCTATACGACCATCATCACCGCGGCGATCGTGCCGGCGGCAATGCATTTCTTCGGCGTCCTCTGCCAGGTGCATTTCGAGGCGAAGCGTCTCGGCCTGCGCGGACTGACGAAAGAGGAGCTGCCGAAGGTCGGGGTCATCTTGAAGCGCGACTGGCCGACGCTGATCCCGCTCTTTCTTCTGATCGGCATCCTTCTGCAGGGCTTCACACCCTATCTCGCGGCCTTCTGGGGCATCACCGCCTGCATCGTCATCGGTCTCGTCAATCCGCTGAACCGCATCAAGGTGCAGGACGTCGTCGACGCCTTCGTGCTTGGCGCGAAATACGCGCTAGCCGTGGGTGCTGCGGCTGCGACCGTCGGCATCATCATCGGTGTCGTCACGCTCACCGGTGTGTCTTTCAAGATCGCCTATATGGTGACCTCGACCGCGGGGCAGTGGGCGGAAATGATCGGCCCCTACATCCCCTTCGGTGTGATGGAAGTCTCGACGCTGACGCTCCTCATCACCCTCATCCTGACGGCGATCGTCTGCATCGTCATGGGTTGCGGCATCCCGACGACGGCCACCTATCTGATCATGGTGTCGGTCGCTGCGCCGGTTCTGGGGCTTCTCGGCATCGCGCCGATCGTGGCGCATTTCTTCGTCTTCTATTACGGAGTTTTGGCCGACATCACGCCACCCGTGGCGCTTGCCGCCTATGCCGGGGCGGGGATTGCCAATGCCAATCCCTTCAAGGCCGGCAATACCGCCTTCCGGCTCGGCATGGGCAAGGCGCTGGTGCCCTTCGTTTTCGTGTTCTCGCCATCGCTGCTTCTGGTGACGGACGGCTTCACCTGGCAGGCCTTCGCGCTCGCTTTCACCGGGACGGTGGTCGGCATTACGGCGCTCTCGGCGGCCTTTGCGGGCTGGCTGTGGGGGCCGCTCTATCTCGTCGAACGGTGGGTACTCGCCGTCGCTGCCATTCTTTTGGTGGCACCGGAATTCACCTCAACGGCGATCGGGCTCGGCATCCTCGCCGTCGTGCTCCTGCGGCAAGTCTTCTTCGGCTTTGAACATGTGCCGCCGCGGCGCACCGCAGAGAGTGAGGCGTCAACCTAGAGCATCGGACTTTTAATTGGGCGCATATCCAGCGGCCTTCAGATAGTTCCAGCATTCGTCGGCTTGGTAGAGACCGCAGACATCTCCGATTGCCTTCCAAAGGGCATCGAAGGCTCGTGCGCCTGCTTTTCTTAAAAGTGACTTGAGCTTTGAGAAGGCCATCTCGATTGGGTTGAGATCGGGGCTGTAGGGCGGCAGGAAGAGGAACCAGGCACCTTTCTCTCTCAGGATCGCCGCTGCCCTGGCACTCTTGTGAACTGCCAGATTGTCGAGGATGACAACGTCACCCTTGTTCAGCGTCGGAGCGAGTTGGGTTTCGATGTAGGTGTCGAAGGCGGCGCGGTT
>NZ_FMVW01000007.1 GCF_900102695.1 Afifella marina DSM 2698 | reverse complement strand
CGATAGGCGACATTCACCTCGATCTCGCGCACCAACTGGCGCTCAGAGCGGATGCCGAAGAGATAGCCCAGGAACAGCGCCTTGAACATCAAGGTCGGATCGAGCGCCGGGCGGCCATTATCCGGACAGTAGAGCCCCGCAACCCGGTCATGGATGAACGAGAAGTCGATCACCGCGTCGATCTTGCGAAGCAGGTGATCCTTGGGAACCAATTGATCGAGTGTCACCATCTCGATCGCAGTCTGCTCAGGGGCCGGGCTCTTCAACATGGCCCACTGAATCAAAAAGCCCCGGCTCACGCCAGGGCTTTGTCAGCAGTCTGAGGCCTCCTCCGGGAGGCCGTTTTTTTTTGGTTCGGCTTTCTCTCCTTCGTACCATACGCATTTTCCGAGGTTCCCTCGGGCAAGGCGAGGTGGGGCGCCGCGGGGTGGGCCGAGCGCTTCTTCGTTGTGGCGAATTATCGCCGCCATGGACGGGAACTTGATGAGCCGCGTATCGTTGTGCCGAAGATCGACCTCCGGTATGACCTGTCTCATGTATTTTCGGTGTTTTTGGCCGTGACAGCTTCACCGCCTCGCGACAAGGAAGGACGCCCCCTCGGGGCGACGCACGTCGCCAAAGCGGCGCTATGGGAGCGCTGTGCCAAGCTCCTGCGCGGCTCGCAGATCTCATTGTTTTCTCAAGATGCCGAAGGCCATTTCAACTGGGTCTTCAATTCGCCTGCGGGGCTGAGCCCCTCCACGGTGCTCGGACGCACCGACGAGGAGGTGCTGCCGCTCGCCGCGGCCGAGCAGCTCGGAGCCGCCAAGGAAGCGGCGATCCAAGAAGGCGAGATGCAGCAGGTGGAGCTGTGTCTGCCTTACGGTGACGATCCGCGCTGGTACGACGTGATGCTGGTGCCCGAAGAAGACGAGGACGGCTCGCAGACCGCGATCATCGGCGCGGCAATCGACATCACCGAGCGCAAGATCCAGGAAGAGCATCTGCGCATCGTCATGCGCGAGCTGGCGCACCGCTCCAAAAACCTTCTCGCCGTCATTCAAGGCATCGCGCGGCAGACGGCAGAAAACGCCTCTTCGACAGAGCAGTTCGTCAGCCGCTTCAACGGCCGCATCTTTTCCCTGTCGCGTGCGCACGACGTGTTGACGGAGGCGGATTGGCGCGGGGCGCGCATCTTCGATCTCGTTCGCTCGCAGATCTCGCTTTATGCCGAGCCGCGGCTGAGCCAGGTCGACATCATCGGCATCAACGGCTTTCTGCGGCCGAACGCCGCGCAATATCTCGGGCTCGCTCTGCACGAGCTCACCACCAATGCCATCAAATACGGGGCGCTCGGCACCGACGAAGGGCGTGTCGAGGTCAGCTTCGAGCGGGTGCCGGAAGATGCCGGCCGCTACCGCTTCACCTGGTGCGAGCGCAACGGCCCGCCGGTGAAGGAGCCCAAATCGCGAAGCTTCGGCGTCGTCATGCTGTGCAATGTCGTGCCGACGACCGTCGGCGGCGAGGCCGAGCTCGTCTTCGATGGCGACGGGCTGTGCTACGAGCTGACGCTCGCCAAATCGCAGCTTATTCCCTGAATGGGCCGGCCCCGACTGATAGGGTTCTGACTGATCTGGCCCTGGCTGATCGGGGGTGACTGGTCGAGCCCTGAAAGTTCGGCCTTGCCCTCAGCAGAGGCCGTCTCGGTCGCGGGCGGGAGACGATCTCCTTGTGTCACACCTGGCGCCTGCTAGGAGCCCGCGCCGGCCAGGGCCTGACCTTCAGGGCGTGACATTGCGGCATGGTCGCTGCCACGTCCGGCATTTGTGGGATCGCGAGCGACCCTATATGCAGGATCGATACGAAAACCCCAGGCGTTCAGGACGATTTCATGGACCAGACGGCGGCGGCCGCCATCGACCCCAAGCTCTTCCGCAATGTCATGTCGCGCTTTGCAAGCGGCGTGACCGTGGTCGCGGTGCAGACGGAGAACGGCGTGCGCGCCATGACGGCGAACGCGTTTTTGTCGGGTTCGCTCAACCCGCCGCTCACCGTCGTCTCCGTCGCCAAGCGTGCGCACATGCATCCGGTGCTGTCTGAGGCAAAGACCTATTCGATCAGCTTTCTCGCCCGTGAGCAGGAGGATCTGAGCAACCTTTTTGCGGGCCGCAAGGTCGAGGGGGCCAAGGCGGAGTTTTTCGATTTTCACGGCGCGCCCGCGCTTGAGGGCGCTCTCGCCCATATCGCGCTGACGCCTCATGACGTGCACGAATGCGGCGACCATTCGCTCTTCCTCGGCGAGGTCCGCGGCATGCAGGCAAAGGGCGGCACGCCGCTTCTCTATTACGCCTCAGCCTATCACCACCTTGCGACCGAGCCGGAGAGCACGACGCACAAGGTGGCGAATTTCTGGTAGGAGCCAGCCGGCGATCCCGGAATTCGCTCTCGCCTCGAGCCTCTGCCGTCTGGCGCGAACGTCTTCGAGCATGCGCACGCTCCCGGCCTCATGCGGGTAGGTCCCCGCCAGCCGATAGGCATGTGCGGCCGCCTCGAAGGCTTCCTCGGCCCGACTGAATTCGGCGACGTCGCGCGTCATCCTGGCAAGCGAGAGAAGAGCCGCGGCGAGCCGCGATTGTGCCTCCGCCCAATCGAAAGGCGCCCTGTCCGGGTTGTGGATTGCCAGAACCGCGCGATAGGCTGAGAGGGATGCTTCGAGCCGCTGCGGGCTTTTCTCAAGCTCGCCGAGGGCGCGCAGCCCATTGGCGAGGCTCCCCTGACTTTCGGCCCATTCCAGGGGCATTTCCTCGCGCCGTCGTTCCTCCAGCGAACGGTAGAAGGCTGCGATCCCCTCCCTGATGAGCCGCTTGTTGCGGCGGCGTTGACCGAGGACACAGAGGTTCGTTCCGAGATTCATCTGGCCCATCGCCCAGTCGCGTGGGAAGCGCTCGCGCGGCCACTCCTCCAACGCGGCGCGGGCGGCGGCGACCGCCTTTTCGAGGTGCTTTCGGTTTCCGGTTTGCGCGCCGAGGAGCCGCAACGCATAGGCAAGACTGTTCTGGGTGCCGGCCCAGGCCTGTGCGTGCTTGCGGCGGTTTTGGACCCGCAAGGCGTTGCGGTAGCAGGCGATCGCATGTTCGAGCGTGTCCGGTTTGCCGGTCCAGTCGGCGAGCGTCGCGAGCACATTTCCGAGATTGGCGTTTGTTGCGGCCCATCGCAGACGGAGCCTCGAACGCGGCCATTCCTTCAAGGCCTGGGCATAAACGCGGCCCGCTTCCAGGAGGAGGCCCGGATCACCTTTTCGCTCGGCGAGGGTTTCGAGCGCATGCCCGAGGGTCGTGTGCGCCTGCGCCCAGGCGAGTGGCGCGCGCTTCTGTGGCAGGTCGGCGACCACGCGCCGGCCGATCGCGATCGCTTCCTCCAGCGGTGCAGAGTTCGGTGCGTTCCTGCCCCGCTGCCGAAGAATGTGTGCCAGCATCATTTGCGCGTCGGCCCATCTCACCAGGGTGCGCTCCGGGCGATATTCCTCAAGCGCTTCGCGCAGCAAGGCCTCTGCCTCTTCGAGGCGAGAGGGTCCGTCGATCTCAGCCATGCAGGCGAGGGCGCTGCCGCATTCGCGCTTCGTTTCGGCCCAGTCGAAGGGGGCGAGATCGCGCCGGCGGTGTTGCAATGCCTGCCCGAAGGTCGCGACGGCCTCTTCCAGAAGGGCGGGATCCCTTTCCTCGTACCCAATTTGCCGCAGGGTGAGCGCCAAAGCGTTGAGTGTGGCTGCTCGTGCGAGCGGCGCGGTGTCGGGCGGCAGGCCTTCGAGCGCGTGGCGATAGGCAGCGAGCGCCAGCTGGTGGCCGTTCGGATCGTGGCTCAACCTGCCGAGCAGAGCCGCCGACCGCCCGACAGTATGGAGCAGGCCGGCACGCTGGAGATGGGAGAGAGATTTCGGCTTCCTCTCGCAAAGGGCCTTCAGCGCAAGTGTCTGAGGAACGAGCCAGTCGAGAAGGAGGGGAACATCGTCCTCGCCCGTCAGCGCGATTTGGGTGAGGGCGGAGGCGACGAGAGCCGGCGCGAGGGACGCGTCGAAATCGAGCGGCAGTTCGAGCGTCGCCCGCCCGCAGAGGTTGGCGCCAACGTCGCGACCGAGAAAGCTGATCGAAAGGGCCTGTTCGGTCCGGTCGATGCGACCGAAGACGAGAACATCCCCCTTGCGGGTGCGCAGGACGTCTTCCGCCTGTCGCTCCATTTCGATGCGGCCGGCGAATTTCCATCCTGGCGGAGCAGGAATCCTTGCAACCTTCAGCGCTGGTATCGACGAGAGAGCTGTGACGACAAGCTTGGTCTGGCTGTCATCGTCGTCACCCGTGAGATCGGCGAGGACGATCCGGAAACCGCGGTGTCGGCGCCGCATTTTCCCGATCGCTGCCTTCGATCCATCCAGGAGACGTATCAGTCCAGGCCTGATGAGGCCGGCGTAGGTCCATATGAGGAGACGCTCGGCGAGCGACCAGGCAAAACTGAGAATCAAAAAACCGCACAAGAGCCAGGCCCCGAGATGGGTGACGGCACCTGCAATATCGAGAGTATCGGTGTTCACGGCCAACCCCCGTCGTCGTGATGGCGAGAACAATACGAGAACAAAAGGCTGCAATCAAGCAGAAATGCGCGGCAGGGTTGTGTTTATCGCGTATTCAGGCTGCGGCGCCTTTTCTCTTCTGCCGCCTTGCCCTTTCCGCCGCTTTCCTCCAATCGGAAGCCGGCATGAGCCCGAAGGAGATGTTGATGAGCGACTGGCCCGTCCACGGCAAGATTACCGGCCCCATCGTGATGATCGGCTTCGGCTCGATCGGACGCGGGACGCTGCCTCTGATCGAGCGGCATTTCGAGTTCGACAAGGACCGCTTCGTCGTCATCGATCCCGTCGACACGGACCGCAAGCTCCTCGACGAGCGCGGCATCGCCTTCATCCAGAAGGCAGTGACGGCGGAAAATTATCGCGAGCTTCTGACGCCGCTTTTGACCAAGGGCGAAGGGCAGGGCTTTTGCGTCAACCTTTCGGTCGATACCTCCTCGCTCGACATCATGAAGCTCTGCCGCGAGATCGGCGTGCTTTATATCGACACCGTGGTGGAGCCGTGGCTCGGCTTTTATTTCGATCGCGGCATGGATCAGGCGCAACGCACCAACCATGCGCTGCGTCAGACCGTGCGCGACGAGAAGGCGCGTTCGCCGGGCGGCACGACGGCCGTCTCCTGCTGCGGTGCCAATCCTGGCATGGTGTCGTGGTTCGTGAAGCAGGCGCTCGTCGATCTCGCCGACGCACTTCAGCTTTCCTATGAGGAGCCCTCGCAGGACGATCGCGCCGGCTGGGCGAAGCTGATGCGCGATGTCGGCGTCAAGGGCATCCATATCGCCGAGCGCGACACGCAGCGTGCCAAGCATCCGAAGCCGATGAACGTCTTCTGGAACACCTGGTCGGTCGAAGGCTTCATTTCGGAGGGGCTGCAACCCTCCGAGCTCGGCTGGGGCACGCACGAAAAGTGGATGCCCGAGAATATGCGGGCGCAGCAGACAGGCTGCCAATCGGCCCGCTTCATGCTGCAGCCGGGCGCCAATACGCGCGTGCGCACCTGGTGCCCGACGCCGGGCGCGCAGTACGGCTTTCTCGTCACCCACAATGAATCGGTGTCGATCTCGGATTATTTCACCATCGGCGAGGGGCTCGAGCCGGAATACCGGCCGACGGTGCATTACGCCTATCACCCGGCGAACGATGCGGTTCTGTCGCTGCATGAAATGTTCGGCCAGGCCGGTAAGGCGCAGCCGAAGCACCATATCCTCGACGAGGACGAGATCGAGGACGGCATCGACGAACTCGGCGTGCTGCTCTACGGGCACAAGAAGAACGCCTATTGGTACGGCTCGCGGCTTTCCATCGAGGAGACGCGCGATATCGCGCCCTACCAGAACGCGACCGGCCTGCAGGTGACCTCCGCCGTGCTCGCCGGCATGGTGTGGGCGTTGGAAAATCCCGAAGCCGGCATCGTGGAAGCCGACGAGATGAATTTCCGCCGCTGCCTCGAGGTGCAGCGTCCTTATCTCGGCCCTGTCGAAGGCCATTACACCGACTGGACGCCTTTGACGGACCGGCCGGGCCTCTTCCCGGAAGACATCGACGACAGCGATCCCTGGCAGTTCCGCAACGTGCTCGTGCACGGATAAGCGGCACTCACTCTTCGGCAAGAAACAAGGCGGTCGCTCCGGCGGCCGCCTTTTTGTTTGGGCGGGTGCGGGTTTGCGGGACGCTGCGTGCTGCCTATTGCAGGAAGACGCGGACGGAGGCGGCCTTGCCGGTCTTGTCGAGTACCGTGACATCGGCAAAGCCCGGCCCGTCGGGCTTAAAGAAGAGCTCGCGGCGAAAGGCGGTGCGGCCGACGGGGCGGCCGTTGACGAACCAGGTGAAAGGCGGGGCGCCGTCGCGGAGTTTCACGGCGAGCGCCTCGCTGTGGTTCGCGCCATGTCCTTCTCCATCCTGGTCGGCGAGGCCGAGATCGATGCGGGCACCATCGGGCGGAAAGGCGATTTCGGGACCTGGCGTGCCCGGCTGCGAGGTGCGGGCGACATGGCGGAGCGGCGGCGGCAGATCGGCCGTCGCCACATCGAGAAGGTTCGGCGGGGCGGCGCGCAGGCGCTTTGTGGGCCCAAGGCGGGCGAAGGCCTCCAGCATGATCGGGGCGGCGGCCTCGATGCCGACAAGGCCCGGAACGGGGGTCGCATCGGCACGGCCCGCCCAGACGCCGATGACGTGACTTCCGTCGAAGCCGACCGCCCAGGCATCGCGGTAGCCATAGGAGGTGCCGGTCTTAAACGCGATGTTGTCGGCCTTGGCGCCGAGCGGCGTCGGGGCTCCTGCGAGAATATCGGAGACCTGCCAGGCGGCGGCTTCGGAGAGGACGCGCCCGAGCGGCTTGCCCGTCTCACCCTTTTCCTCCGTCAACGAAATGGCGCGCCCGCCGCGGGCGATCGCTGCCGACAAGGTGACGAGATCGCGGAGCGTGACGCCGAGCCCGCCCAGACCGATCGCAAGGCCCGGCGGCGAGATGTCGGACAAAGCCGGGCGCACGCCCGCGCGGCGCATGCGGGCGAGAAGCCGCGCCGGGCCGACCTCTTCCAGAATCGTGATCGCCGGCACGTTCAGGGACAATTGCAAGGCGCGGCGCACCGTGACCGTTCCGCGATATTCGCCGTCGAAGCTCGACGGCGTGTAGCCGGAAAAGGCGCTCGGGCGGTCGTCGATCAGGCTTTCGGGATGGGCGAGGCCGAGCTCGAAGGAGAGCCCATAGATCAAGGGCTTCAAGGTGGAGCCCGGCGAGCGCTCGCGCTCCGTCATGTCGATGAAGCCGGCGCGGGCGAAATCGAGCGGATCTGAGGAGCCGACCGAGGCCAGAATCTCGCCGGTGCGGTGGTCGGCGACGAGGATGGCGACGCTCGTCTTGCGCCCGAGCGTCTTTGCCGCCTTGTGCGCCAGAGCCTCAAGGCGCGCCTGCGTATCCGCATCGATCGAAAGTGCGACGACGGCAGGTGCGTCCGGCTGATGTGCGAGGCGGTTTGCGAGATGGGCCGCGAGCATCGGGAAGGGATGGCGGGTGTGCGGCGAGGCTTCGGTGCGCGCCTGGCGGGCGATTTCGGGCCTGAGCGCGCCGGCCTTGGCCGCGCGGGCAAGCACGCGGTCGCGCGCCTCTTTTGCCCGCTTCGGAAAACGGTCCGGCCGGCGGGCTTCCGGCGATTGCGGGATGGCGACGAGCAGCGCGGCCTCGGCCGCGGTCAGGCGGTGCGGCTCCTTGCCGAAATAGGCGAGCGATGCCGCACGTACGCCCTCGATATTGCCGCCATAGGGGGCAAGAAGAAGATAGAGGTTGAGGATCTCGTCCTTCGACAGACGCGTCTCAAGGGCGCGCGCCAGAAGGATCTGATGCGCCTTGCCGACAAGGCTGCGCGTGTCGTCGTCGCCGAGAAGCCGCGCCACCTGCATGGTGAGCGTCGAGCCGCCGGAGACAATGCGCCCGTGGCGCAGCATCTGCCAGAAGGCGCGGCCCATCGCGGCCATATCGACGCCGTGATGGGTGAAGAAACGCTTGTCCTCATAGGCGAGAAGGAGACGCGTGAAGAGCGGGTCGACGTCGCCTTTCGCCGCGTTGAGGCGCCAGATGCCGTCCGCCACCGGGAAGGGGCGCAGCAGCGTGCCGTTGCGGTCGACGACGAGGCGCGAAGTCGGCGGGTGAAGGTCGGGCAGTGGCGTGAGATTGACTGCGAGCCGCAGGCCCGCGGGCGCTGCGAGCGCGAGGACGCAGGCAAGCACCAGGCCGATGCCGAGGCGGCGTCGTCCCCAGGGACGGCCGCCGGTATGGGCTTGCTTCTCGCTCAGCGCAGCGGCCCCTCCACATGCACGCGGCCTGACCCGGTGCGGGCGCGAAGCTCCGGCTCGTACATGTCTTCGATGGTTGCGGCCGGCTGGACGAAATCACCCGGCGAGACGGCGCGCACCATATAAGCGAGGCTGAAGCGGGTCTTGTCGTCGGATTGGCGATCGAGCGCGGCGACGAAGCGGTCGGCGCGGAATTCGACATGCGCCGGCTCGGTCGACAGATCGAGCCAGTCGAGCGTGCCGACATCGCCGGAGCGAAGGATGTTCGGATTGTCGATCTCAAAACCCGCCGGCAGGGGATCGTCGAGAATGAGATGACCGGATCCGGTCTGTTCGGCGGTGACGGTCAGAACCACGACGAGGCGGTCGCCCTGCGCCACATGGCTCGGATCGATAGGATCGCCTTCGAGGGTGAAGGTTTCGCGGGCGATGAGATAGCCGTTGCCGGAGGCAGGTTCCGGCGAGGCGGGCTTGCCGGATGTGCTGATCGCCACGTCGACGGGGGAGGAGGCGAGATTGGCGATTTTCGGTCCCTCGCCTTGCAGCGCGTCTTCCTCGATCACCGCCGACATCGGCCCGTCATAGCGTTCGCCCGCGACCTCAAGTTCGGGCCGGGCGGCGCTCTGCATCAGCGCATGGGCGGCCATCAGCGACCAGGCGTCTTCCTGCGTGCTGGTGCGCTTTTCCTCGGCGCGACGGTCGGCGACGAAATTGGCGAGAAGCGGCAGATCGACGGAATCGGCGCTCGTCTCGGAGGCGAGCGTCAGGATCGCCGCGCCGTCGCGGAGTTTCGAGCCGTAATCGCTGCGCCGCTCATCCGATGAAGCGTTCTCAAGCTCGGACACCGCACGCCGGAACACCGTCTGCGACAGGCTGCGATCGCCATAAAGCGCAAGGCCCGCGCCGATCTGCGCCTTGGCGAGAGGGGTGGCGAAATCGCCGAGCTTGGTCTCGGCGTAATAGCGCAGGTCGCCGATCGCGGCGCGGCCGTTTTCAGCGAGCACATAAAGCGCATAGGCGATGTCTTCGCCGCCATCGGAGAAGTCGGAGGCATAGGCGATGCGGTTCTTCAGATTGTCGAGTGCGATCGTGAAGGCCGTGTCGGGGACCGCATGGCCGGCGCGGCGGGCGCGGGTCAGGAAGTCGCTCACATAGGCATCGAGCCAGAGATCGTCGGAGCCCGGGCCCCAAAGGCCGAAGCCGCCGTTGGAACTTTGATAGGCGAGGACCGCTTCGATCGCCTTATCGATGCGCTTGTCGGTTTCCGCGTCGCTGCCGAGGCCGGCGGCGACCGCGACGTCGTTCAGATAGACGAGCGGCAGAGCGCGGCTCGTCAGCTGTTCGGCGCAGCCATAGGGGTAGCGGTCGAGTTTTCGCAGGATCTGCGGCACGTCGATGCGCCCCGCTCCGGAGGCGGAGACGCGCACCTTGCCCGTGCCCGGGATGAGCCCGTCGAGAAGATCGGATGAGAGATCGACCGATCCGCCCGGCGCAAGCGTGACGAAGGAGGTACGCACCACCTCCGGCGTCGCGTCGCGGACGGTGAGCGCCAGATCCTTTTCCAGAACCTCGCCCGAAGGTGTGGTGAGGCGGACGGAAAGGGTCGCGTCGCCTTCCTTGCCGGCGGTCACCGGCAGGAGGAGCTGGCTGCGGGCGTTCTCGGCGAGGTTCGTCTCGACGGGGGAGCCTGCGACGCTCACGATGTCGTCGTCGCTGCTTGCGACCTCGACCGAGACGGCGCCGGCGGGCCCTTCCACATGGGTGAGATCGAGCGCGAGGCGGGACTGGTCGCCCGGCGCCATGAATTGCGGCAGGGCGGTCGAAACCACCACCGGGTCGCGGACGAGGACGTCGTTTTCGGCATGGCCGACACCCTTTTCGCTCCAGGCAAGCGCCATCAGGCGCACGGTGCCGTTGAAATCGCCGATCGGCACGGAGACCGTTACCTTGCCGTCCGGCCCGGCTTTGACGATACCGGAATGCCAGGCGACGAGATTTTCGGTCGGTGCTGGGCCCTCGAAGCGGGCAAGCGCCGCATCGCCGCCGGTGCGGACACGGCCCGGCGCGCCCTGAAAGCGGTCGATCAGGGAGGAGTAGATGTCACGGATTTCGACGCCGAGACGGCGCTGGCCGAGATAATAGCTTTCCGGGTCGGGTGTTTCGAAACCCGTCAGGTTGAGAATGCCGAGATCGACGGCGGCGAGCGTCACATAGGCCTCTTCGCCCTCGGCGAGGTCGGCGATCTCCACGCTCGCTTCAAAAGCCTGACGCGGCCTGGTGCTTTCGGGCGCGTCGATGGTGACGGCAAGCCGCTGCTCGGGGTTTTCCACGCCCGCCCAGGATAGGCCGACGGCGCGGGCCGGCATGCGCTTCGCCTCAAGATCCATCGGGCGGTAGAGCGCGGCCGTCACATAGGCGCCGGCACCCCAGTCTTCCGTGACGGGAAGTTCGATTTCCGTGGAGCCTTCTGACACCTCGACCGATTTCGTCGCCACGATGCGGTCGTCGATCACCATCACCTGGGCAATGCCGGCAAAGCGCGGCTCCAGATGCACCGTCGCGGTGTCGCCGATGCGGTAGCGTTCCTTGTCGAGGGACAGTTTCAGGAATTCCGGCGTCTCCAGCGTCTTCGGCGCGGAATACCAGCCGGCCTCGAAGGTCATGCTGGCGGGCAGGAGGGAGCCGTCCGCCTTGGCGACTTCAAGCTCGTACTTGCCCCATTCGACATCGGCCGCAATCTTCGCCGGGTCCTCGGCGGCGACAGAGAAATCGCCGCTTGCCACGCGCTGGCGCGTCTCGATCGTCTCGTAGTTCCAGCGCCCGTCGGAGCGGTACCATTGGTAATTCGTGTCGATCTTGGAGAGCGTCCAGCTGAGCCCGTCGGCGGCGATGCGTGACCCGTCGTCGGACAAGGCGATGACGCTGAAATTGGCAGTCGAATTCTCGCCGACCTCGTCCTCGAAGGCCGGCTTGATGCCGAGCCGGGGCGTGTCGCCCGCCAAGGGCAGAGTGAGGCTGCGCTCGACCGGCCGGCCGCTCGTATCGATGACGCGAACGTTCACCGTCGCTTTGAGGGGATGGGAAGAGACGGCCGTCTCGGGAAGCTGCGGGCGGAAGGCGAGATGGCCGTTCTCGTCGGTTGCAAGACCCGATTGGGGCGCGGTCTGCGTGTCGAAGGTCTCGTCGGCAAGGCCGAAGCGGTAGCCCGCCCAGCCCTCGATTTCGTCGGCGGTGGAGACGATGGTTTCCGCCTCCACGTCGAGATCGGCGGCCGGTGCACCATAAAGGAAGCGGGCATCGGCGGTGATTTCCGGCGGGTTTGCCGGCTCAAACCGGGTCGCCTCGGTCTCAAGCGTGAAGTCGAGACGTTCGGGCTGAAAATCTTCAACCAGGAAGGTCGTCTCGGCGATCGCCGGCTTCTTCGGGTCGGTGTGGATGGAGACGCGCCATTGGCCGCGCATGGCATTGTCGGAGAGCGCGATCTCGGCGAGTGCGCCACCGAGCCCCTCGTCTTCCAAGAGCTCCTGGCGATCTTCCTTGCCGTCCGGGCGGGTGATTTTTGCCGTCAGCGGCAGGTCGGTCAGCGCCCGTGAGCGGGAATCGCGGGCAAGGGCCGTCAGATAGACGGTCTCGCCGACGCGGTAGATGCCGCGCTCCGTCGTCAGGAAGACGTCGACGGGACCGGGCGCCGCGCGTCCTTCGACGCCGCGGTCGGTGAGGTCGAAGGAAGGCTTCGTCAAATCGAGGAAATTGTAGTCGCCATCCTTGGTTTCCGCGGCGAGCAGCGCCGGCGCCATGCCGCCGGTGCCGCGAATGAGGCCGGGGGCGAAATTCGCCTTGCCGTCCGCATCGGTGTTGGCTTCTCCGAGGATCTCGTTGCTGGTGGCGATGAGGCGCAGATGCACACCCTCGACGGGCTTTGCACTCGCCAGAGAACGCAGGCTGACATTGAGCCCGTCATTGCCGGCGAAAGTCGCAAGCCCGAGATCGCTGGCGAGGAACCATTGCGTCGCCTTGGCACCCCAATCCTGGGCGTCGTTTTCAGCGCTCGCGACGAGGACATAGATGCCAGGCTCAAGGTCGTCGACGAGTTCGCCGATCGGAATGGCGCTCACCACCTCGCGGTTGAGGCGGGTTTCGACGTCGACGCTGCCTTCCCAGACCTTGCGGCCCCTCTCGCTTTCGATCTCGTCCGCCTGCCATTGCGAAAGCTGGTCGAGGAAATTGCCGTTGCGCAAGGTATCGGCGATGCCGCGATCGGCGATCCAGTAGAGCGATGCCTTGACGGTCGAGGTGTTGACGGTGGTGACGGGCAGAGAGGCGCTGCCGCCGGCCGGCACGACATAGGCGTTGCCGGAGAAGCGCACGGCAGGTGAGCGGTCGCGGACATAGATGTCGAGGCTCGCCGATTTCAAAAGCGCTTCGCCATCGGCGGATGGCAGGCCGGCGCGCGCGGTGATGTGGTAACGGCGGCCATGTTCGACGCCGCTGATGCAGATCTGCTGGCCCTCCGCCTCGACGGCGAGATTGTCGGCGTTTTCGATCGAGACGAAATCGCTCAGATCGGAGCGCGTCGCAGGCAGCTGGTCGGAAAAGTTGAGGCAGATGCGCGGGGCGGCGGCATCGGAATCGACCTGATGATCGACGATGCGAAAGCCGTGTTCGGCCACGGCGCTCTCATAGGCGTTTCGCACATCCGGCAGTTCTTCAAGCGCAAGGCTCGCGCGGTAGGCCTTGATCGCGGGCTTCCATTCGTTGCGCTCGCCCAGGGAGCGGGCGAGAAGCGCAAGCGCTGCGGCGCGGTCGCGCGAGCCGCGGGCGTGGAGGTAGGCGTCGACGGCGGCGGCCGTGCGCTCTTCGGAGAGGCGCTGGCGCGTCTGCCAATCGTCGGAGGTCGCCTCGGCGCTGACGGCGGCAAGCCGCAGCCACAGATCAACGCGATCAGGCGCCATCTTGAGCGCGCTTTTGAGTTTTGTCGCGGCGAAGAGGTAATTGCCGTTGGCGGCGGCGTCATCGGCCATGGCAAGCGCCGCGTCGAGCGAGGGGGCGCTTTCTGCCCGCGCCAGGTCGCCGGAGAGGTGGCGCGCCTCGTCGAGGAAACGCGAGGGCAGGAAGGAGAGCTCCGCCGTGCGCTCTTCGGCAAGCGACAAGGTCGGCAGGTTGGAGGTGATGATGCGGCCGGAGATGGCGGTCTTGACGGCGCGGAGCTCGCCGACCTCCTCCTTCAGGAAGCACCATTTGGCGTTGGTGTTGTAGGTGAAGGCCGCGCAGCGGCCATCGACGACGCAGGCGCGTTTGCAGCCTTCGAGCTCGACATCCTTGATGACGTCGTAATCGCCGCCGAAATAATCGGCGCCTTCCGTCGTCAAAAGCCGGCGCTCCTGCGCCTGGGCGCTCGCGGGCTCGGGCTGGAGAGTGAGAAAGACGACGGCAAAGGCGGCGAGGGCCGCCGGAAATCCGCGAAACAGCGCAACCACCGCACGCTCCCCAACACTTTTATTGCGTCAGGCAAGCATAAGGTCCGCCTTCAAGGCGGTAAAGCCGCTCCTTGCGGAAGCGGCTTTACCGCAGGCTCTCAGCGTGCCGCCGTGCGATGCGGCAACTGGGTCCAGTAGGCGCGATCCATGGCGGCGATGCTGCTCTCCAGCCGGTCGATCACCTTTGCGAGAGACTCGTCGACAGCCTCCAGATAGTCGGCCCAGTCGCGGAAATGGCGGAGCTCCGCCTTGCCGTCGCTGATGCCTTTGAGGGCGATCGTCGGCAGGTCGAAGGCATGGCCGGCGCGCATCACCGCAAAGCCTTCCATGTCGACCATGTCCGCATCGATGAGATCATAGGCGGCGCCGGAGACGACGTTGGAGCCGGTCGACAGCCTTGCGGCGGTGACATCGGCGATTTGCTGGGGGATTGCGATTTCCGCGGGGAGATCGACGAAAGGCGTGCGGCCCTTCTCGAAGCCGAGCGGGGAGGCATCCATATCGCGGTAGCTGATATGGCTCGCCTGGTAGACCATGCCCTGTTCGAGTGCCCGCGCGCCGGCACTGCCGATGGAGACGAGGAGATCCGGGCGTTCTTCGGGCTTCGTTCGGGCGAGAAAGGCCGTGGTGCTGATGGCGGCTTCCACCGGCCCGACGCCGGTGATGAGGGGATGGATACGCGCCCGCAATTCGCTGCGATATTCCTGCTCGGTCGCCATGATGAAGAGGAGGCGGAAGCCCCCCACCGTTTCGATTTTCGGCTCTGACACTTTCAAACCCCGCCTCTCAGCCTTTCCGCCAGTTTGACAGAATGGAAAATTCCTTAGATCACACGGCAACAACACCATGCTCCGGACGTTGGCAAGCGACCGGAGGGCGAGAACAGGGGGATGCGTCATGAGTGACCGTGTCGAGGCCGGGGGGCTGAAGGTTGCCCGCCCGCTCTATGACTTCATCAACAACGAGGCTCTGGCCGGCACAGGTATCGAGCCGGACAAATTCTGGAATTCCTTCGCGGCGATCGTGCGCGATCTCACGCCGAAGAACCGCGCGCTCCTGGCGGAGCGCGAGCGTCTGCAGGCGCGCATCGACGATTGGCATCGCCAGCGCCGCGGCAAGGGCACCTCAGCGGCGGAATATACCGCCTTCCTGCGCGAGCTCGGCTATCTGCAGCCGGAGCGCGGCGAGGTTACCGTCGAGACCGACAATGTCGATCGCGAAATCACCACCATCGCGGGCCCGCAGCTCGTCGTGCCGGTGATGAATGCGCGCTATGCGCTCAACGCCGCCAATGCGCGCTGGGGCTCGCTCTACGATGCGCTCTACGGCACCGACGCGATCTCCGAAGACGACGGGGCGGAGATCGGCAGCGGCTACAATGCCAAGCGCGGCGAGAAGGTGATCGCCTATGCGCGTGGCTTCCTCGACGAGTGCTTTCCGCTCGACGGCGACAGCTGGCGCAATGCAAAGGGCCTGACCGTCCAGGACCAGGCACTGGCCGTCTGGGTCGAGGAGGGGCGCTCCGTCCGTCTCAAGGCGCCGGAGCAGTTTGCGGGTTTCCGCGGCGAGGCGGGGTCGCCCTCGGCCATCCTCCTGACCAACCACCACCTGCATGCGGAAATCGTCATCAACCGCGATCATCCGATCGGCAGCACCGATCAGGCCGGCATCGCCGACGTGATCCTGGAATCGGCCGTTACCACCATCCAGGATTGCGAGGATTCGGTTGCCGCGGTCGACGGCGAAGACAAGACGGTCGTCTATCGCAACTGGCTTGGCCTGATGAAGGGCGATCTCACGGCCTCCTTCCAAAAGGGCGGCGAGACGAAGACACGCGCGCTCAACGAGGACCGGCGTTATACCGCGCCCGACGGGTCGGAACTCGTCCTGCCGGGCCGTTCCTTGATGCTGATCCGCAATTCCGGGCATCTGATGACGACGCCCGCGGTGCTCGACGAGAAGGGCGACGAGGTCTTCGAAGGCATGCTCGATGCCATGTGCACGAGCCTGATCGCGCTGCACGACATCGGGCCGAACGGCAAGCGCGGCAACAGCCGCACGGGTTCGGTCTATATCGTCAAGCCGAAGATGCACGGCCCCTTCGAGGTCGCCTTCTCCGACATGCTCTTCGGGCGTGTGGAGGATGCGCTCGGCCTGCCGCGCAACACCTTGAAGATGGGCATCATGGACGAGGAGCGGCGCACGACCGTCAACCTCAAGGAATGCATCCGCGCCGCCAAGAACCGCGTCGTCTTCATCAATACGGGCTTCCTCGACCGCACCGGCGACGAGATCCACACCTCGATGGAAGCCGGCCCGATGATCCGCAAGGGCGACATGAAGGGCTCTGCCTGGATCCGCGCCTATGAGGATTGGAACGTCGATGTCGGTCTCGCCTGCGGGCTTCGAGGCCGCGCGCAGATCGGCAAGGGCATGTGGGCGATGCCGGACAAGATGGCGGCGATGCTGGAGCAGAAGATCGGCCATCCGCAAGCCGGCGCCGACACCGCCTGGGTGCCGTCGCCGACGGCGGCGACGCTGCACGCGATCCACTACCACAAGGTCGACGTGCTCGAGCGCCAGGCGGAATTGAAGAACCGCGAAAAGGCGAGCCTCGACGACATCCTCACCATTCCGGTCGCCGAGAGCCCGAACTGGACCGACGACGAGATCCAGGCAGAGCTCGACAACAACGCCCAGGGCATTCTGGGCTATGTCGTGCGCTGGATCGATCAGGGCGTCGGCTGCTCGAAAGTGCCGGACATCAACGATGTCGGGCTGATGGAAGACCGGGCCACCTTGCGCATCTCGTCTCAGCATATGGCGAACTGGCTTCACCACGGCGTCGTCAGCGAAGCGCAGATCGTGGAGACGCTGGAGCGCATGGCGAAGGTCGTCGACCGTCAGAACGAGGGCGATCCGAGCTACCGGCCGATGGCGCCGAATTACGACGACAGCGTCGCCTTCCAGGCCGCCAAGGATCTGGTGCTCAAGGGTCGCGTGCAGCCTTCCGGTTATACGGAGCCGGTCCTCTATCGCCGGCGCATCGAGGCGAAGGCGAAGCACGCCGGTTGAGTCCGCCGGGGCAGACCGACAACAGATTGACGCGTGAGGAAACGGCAGGTGGAAGCACCTGCCGTTTTCCGTTTGTGCTTTTGGAGGCTGTGTGCGTCGCCGGGCGACGCAACTCAAGCGCCTGACGCGTGTTCGCTCCCTGTCCGAGCAAAAGGCCTGGAGGAGCGGCATGGAGGAGATGAGCGTAGCGCTGGACGGAGTGTTTCAGACCACGACGACACCCGTCGCGGTGATTGCGGCCCGGCTGATCCTAGCGGCCGTGCTCGGGGCGATTCTCGGTCTCGAACGCGAATGGCAGGAAAAGCCCGCGGGGTTGCGGACGCATATGGTGACGGCGCTCGCGGCTGCGACGTTCGCGGTTTTGACGCTGGAGATCGTCGACCTTTTCGAGGGTGCGGGCGACAATGTGCGCTCAGATCCGATCCGGCTCATCGATTCCATTACCGCGGGTGTTGCCTTTCTCGCCGCCGGGGTGATCCTGCATTCGCGCGGGCGCGTCGAAGGGCTGACGACCGGTGCTGGCATGTGGCTGTCGGGGGCGATCGGGGCCGCGGCCGGTCTCGGTTACGGCATCATCGCCATGCTTGGGACCGGGATCGGGCTTTTCATCATCCTGGCGCTCAGGATCGTCTCTGCGAAAGTGCCGGGGGACGAGGACAATGGCGGCCACGGCAAACAGGCCGGCCGGGAAGCCGGCGGGAAAGAAAAAAGGGAGGCCTGAGCCCCCCTTTCGTTGTCATGTGCGCAAATGATGTGAGCCCGGCTCACATCTCCTTCATCTTGTCGGTGACGGCTGTCGTGTAGGCGCCTTCCGGCTCCTTGGTAATGACCGGGTCGGAACCGCCTTCGAGCAACGTCTTCACGGTGCGGTCGTAATCTTCGACGTTGAGTGTGCCGTCGGAGCCTTCCGTCAGCTTGTTGATTTCGCGCATCATGCGCTTTTGGTGCTTTTCGGTCTGGGCGCCGGTGTCGTCGTTGTCGAGCACGATCTCGGCCGCCTCGTCCGGATGCTCGCGGGCATAGTCCCAGCCCTTCATGGAGGCCTTTACGAAGCGGGCCATCTTGTCGACGAATTCGGGATCCTGAAGGTTCTCTTCCATGACGTAGAGCCCGTCTTCGAGCGTCGCGACGCCCTGATCCTCGTATTTGAAGACGACGAGTTCATCTTCCGGGATGCCGGCGTCGATCACCTGCCAGTATTCGTTGTAGGTCATCGTGGAGATGCAATCGGCCTGCTTCTGGATCAGCGGGTCGACGTTGAAGCCCTGCTTGATGACGGTGACGCCATCCTCGCCGCCGGTCGTCGGAATGCCGAGATGGCTCATCCACGACAGGAACGGATATTCGTTGCCGAAGAACCAGACGCCGAGCGTCTTGCCTTTGAAATCCTCCGGCTTGGTGATGCCGGTCTCTTTGAGGCAGGTGAGCTCCATGCCGGATTTGGCAAAGGGCTGGGCGATGTTGACGAGGGGGACGCCGCGCTCGCGGGCCGCAAGGGCTGCCGGCATCCAGTCGACGATGACATCGGCGCCGCCGCCGGCGATCACCTGTTCCGGCGCGATGTCGGGGCCGCCCGGCTTGATTTCGACATCAAGGCCGGCCTCGTCGTAAAAGCCCTTGTCCTGGGCGACGTAATAGCCGCCGAACTGGGCTTGCGTGACCCATTTGAGCTGCAGCACGACATTGTCGTCTGCGGCCGCGGGGCCGGCTGCGATGGCGGTCATGCCGACGGCCAGTCCGAGAGCTGCCAAAACTCGTTTCATACCATTCTCCCTCTTTTATTGGGGCGCCGCCCTAATGTCGGTAGGACGGATGCCAGAATGTCAGGGTGCGCTCGATCAGGGCGACGAGGCCGTAGAAGAGCGAGCCTGCAATGGCCGCGACGGTGATTTCCGCCCAGACCATGTCGATGTTCATGCGCCCGACTTCGGTCGAAATCCGGAACCCCATGCCGACGATCGGCGTGCCGAAGAACTCTGCAACAATCGCGCCAATCAGGGCGAGGGTGGAGTTGATCTTGAGGGCGTTGAAGATGAAGGGCAGCGCCGCCGGCAGGCGCAGCTTGATGAGCGATTGGGTGTGGGTCGCCGCATAGGTGCGCATGAGGTCGCGTTCCATGGCGCCGGCGGCATTGAGGCCCGAGACCGTGTTCACCAGCATCGGAAAGAAGGTCATGACGACGACGACGGCCGCCTTCGACGGCCAGTCGAAGCCGAACCACATGACCATGATCGGGGCGATGCCGACGATCGGAAGTGCTGAGACGAGGTTGCCGACGGGCAGGAGCCCGCGCTTCAAGAAGGGCACGCGGTCGACGAGAAGGGCAAGCAGAAAGCCCGCACCGCAGCCCATCGCATAGCCGGCAATGACGGCCTTCAAAAAGGTCTGCCTGAAATCGGCCCAGAGCGTGGGAAGCGATGAGGCAAAGGTGACGGCAATGGCGCTCGGCGGCGGCAGGAGTACCGGCGGCACCCCGAAGCCGCGCACCAGGCATTCCCACAAGATCAGGAGCCACAGTCCGAAGACGACGGGTACGGCGAGCGAGAAGGCGCGCCGCAGAGGCGTCGGCCGGCCCTCCGTCAGGCGTGCGAGATCACGCATCACCTGGACGGTGAGAAAGGCGGTCGCCGTCAACACCGCCCAGTAACCGAGGCCCGCCCGCCCTTCCACGGCCGACAGGAGCGCCAGGAGAAGGCCGAAGGCGGCGGTCGCGATGACGGCATTGAGAAGAAGGCGCAAGCCCACGATGCGCGGCCAACCCGTCGTCGGGACGACGAGGAGGAGGGAGGCAAGCAGGAGCGAGGAGCCCCCAACCCGCGAGCCACCTTCGGAAATAGGCAGAGGCAACGCGACGATGGCAAAGATCGCCGCCAGAACGGTGAGCAGGAAGGCGCCCTGGCTCTGCGGCCGCTCGGCGGTGATATGTGCCGCGCTCACGCCTTCACCCCCATGCGGCGCAGCACCATGCGATCGGCCATTCCGACGATGGTGACGAGGATCGCCGCCATGAATGCGGCCACCAGCAGGGCCGACCAGATCTGCACCGTCTGGCCGTAATAGGAACCCGACAAGAGACGGGCGCCAAGCCCGGCGCGGGCGCCGGTCGGCATTTCGCCGACGATCGCACCGACGAGCGAGATGGCGATCGCGACTTTGAGGCTTGCAAACAGGAAGGGCATCGCGGCCGGCAGGCGCAGCTTCCACATCGTCTGGGTCGGGCTTGCCGAATAGGTGCGCATCAGATCGAGCAGCATCGGGTCGGGCGATCTCAGCCCCTTCACCATGCCGACGGCGACCGGAAAGAAGGCGAGATAGGCGGAGACGGTGCCCTTCGCCCAGATCGGCGCTACGTTGAGCGAGCCGAGAACGACGACGATCATCGGCGCGATCGCCAGGATCGGGATCGTCTGCGAGGTGATGATCCAGGGCATCAGGCTCTTGTCGAGCGTGCGCGAGGAGACGATGCCGATCGCAAGCACGATGCCCAAAAGCGTGCCGATGCCGAAGCCCGTCAGCGTGGAGGAGAGCGTCACCCAGCCGTGATAGATGAGGCTGCGCTTCGAGGTCGGCTTCACCTCGACGGTCGTCTTCCAGATTTCCGCGGCCACCTGATGCGGGGCCGGCAGGACCGGGCGCTCCTGGGCGTAGGTGGCGGCGGCGAAGTCGATGAAATTGCGCTCGATGCCGGCGCGGCGGTCGCGGTCGATCTGCTGCGGGGCGTTGAGATAAATCGCGCCCGCATACCAGATGAGAATGAGGGCGGCGACGACGACGAGGACGGGGCCCGTCTGGCCAGCGAAGATGCGCTGAACCCACACTCGCGGCGCATAACCGACCCCGCCGCCGGGCTCCGCGATCTCACTCATAGGTGCGCCCCTTTGACTGGGGACTCGGACGGACAAGCGGCCGCCTTCAGGCCTTCGTTCGACCCCCACCCCTGTCCCCTCCCCACAAGGGGGAGGGGGACGCCAAAAGCGTCCCCGGCGCCCCGGGATTCCGGGCCGGCTTTTGACGGCACAAACGCTGGGGTCGGATCGAGAGCAAAGTCGCGGGCCCGCATCTCAATCCTCATAGGAATGGCCGGCGCGGAGGCCTTCGCGGACGCGGTGGGCGATTGCCAGGAATTCCGGCGTCTCGCGGATGTCGAGGCCGCGGTCGCGGGGGAGGCCGCAATCGATGACGTCGTAGATGCGGCCCGGGCGCGGCGACATGACGACGATCTTCGAGGACAGAAACACCGCTTCGGGGATCGAGTGGGTGACGAAGACGATGGTCTTGTTGGTCTTGGCCCAGAGCTGCAGGAGCTGCTCGTTGAGGTGATCGCGGACGATCTCGTCGAGCGCGCCAAACGGCTCGTCCATCAAAAGAAGGTCCGGCTCCACGGCGAGGGCGCGGGCGATGGAGGCGCGCTGCTGCATGCCGCCGGAAAGCTGCCAGGGAAATTTGCGCTCAAATCCCGACAGGTTGACGAGCTCGAGGTTCTTTTTGACCCGCTTCTGCTGTTCGGCCTTCGGCAGACCCATGATTTCGAGCGGCAAAGCGACGTTCTTGGCGATGGTGCGCCAGGGATAGAGCGCCGCGGACTGAAAGACATAGCCGTAGGAGCGCTCGCGGCGCGCCGCATCGGGCGAGACGCCGTTGACGCTGATCTCGCCCGATGTCGGCTGTTCGAGATCGGCGATGACACGCAGCAAGGTGGTCTTGCCGCAACCGGACGGGCCGATCAGCGAGACGAATTCGCCGCGATGGATCGCAAGGTCGATATCGGCAAGCGCTTGGACCGGGCCGTCGGCCGTCTGAAAGGTCAGCGACAGATCGGAGGCGGCGATGACCGCGCCGGTATGCGCCGGTTTGGCGGGCGCCGCTTTGGGAGGCGCGGCGGATGCGGCCGGTGAGGCCGCGGTTTCAGCTTCGACCATGGGCCTCTAGGCTCCCGAATGCGTTGATGGGATGAAAGAGGCGTGGCGCATGTGGCTCCTCAAACACCTGCCGGGATGCCCGCGCGTTCCACGCGGCGCGGCGCGGTGAGCTCCTTCCACGTCGACAGAGCCTTCGCAACCGGCGGATTGGCCGGGCGCTCCACGAAGCGACCGTCGCCGGTGTCGGCCTTCACCTCGCCCTCCTCATAGGCGACGCGGCCGCGCGACAGGGTCATTCTCGGCAGGCCATGCACGGGCATGCCCTCGAAGACCGTGTAGTCGATCGCCGATTTCTGGCTCCCCGCGGTGATCGTCTTCGTCGCCTCGGGATCCCAGATGATGATGTCGGCGTCAGCCCCTTCGACGATCGCGCCCTTCCGCGGATAGATGTTGAGGATCTTGGCGATGTTGGTAGAGGTGGCGGCGACGAATTCGTTCATCGTCAGCCGGCCCGTCCGAACGCCATAGGTCCACAGAAGCGGCAGACGCTCCTCGATGCCGCCGGTGCCGTTCGGGATCTTGGTGAAGTCTCCGAGGCCCATGCGCTTCTGCTCGGTCGTGAAGGCGCAATGGTCGGTGGCGACGACCTGGAGAGAACCCGCGGCAAGCCCCGCCCAAAGCGAGTTCTGATGATCCTTGCTGCGGAAGGGCGGCGACATCACCCGGCGGGCGGCATAATCCCAATCGTCGTTCAGGTATTCGTTCTCGTCGAGGAGAAGATGCTGGATGAGCGGCTCGCCGAAGACGCGCATGCCCTTCTGGCGCGCCCGGCGGATCGCCTCATGCGTCTGCTCGCAGGAGACATGCACCACATAAAGCGGCACGCCCGCCTGATCGGCGATCATGATGGCGCGGTTGGCGGCCTCGCCCTCGACTTCCGGCGGGCGTGAAAAGCCGTGCGCTTCCGGACCGTTGTTGCCTTCGGCGAGGAGCTTTTGCTGCAGGAAGGCGACGACATCGCCGTTTTCGGCATGGACGAGCGGCATCGCCCCGATCTCCGCGCAGCGGGAGAAGGAAGCGAACATCTCGTCGTCGTTCACCATCAAGGAGCCCTTATAGGCCATGAAATGCTTGAAGGTGTTGATGCCCTGTTCGACGACCTTCGGCATCTCGTCGAAGACCTGCTTGTCCCACCAGGTGATGGCCATGTGGAAGGAATAGTCGGTGCGCGCCTTGCCGGCCTTCTGGTACCATTGCTGGAGCGCGTCGATCAGGCCCTGGTTCGGCGCCGGCAGGCAGAAATCGACCGTCATCGTGGTGCCGCCGGCAAGCGCCGCGGCCGTGCCGGAATCGAAATCGTCGGTCGAATGCGTGCCCATGAAGGGCATTTCCATATGGGTGTGCGGGTCGATACCGCCTGGCATCACGTAGCAGCCGGTCGCATCGATCACGTGATCGGCGTCGTGGTTGAGGTCGGGACCGACGGCCACGATCTTGTCGTGCTGGATGAAGACGTCGGCCTTGTAGGTGCGGTCAGCTGTGACGACCGTTCCGCCCTTGATGATCTTGGTCATGGCGCTCTTGCTCCCGTCAGAAGGTGGGCATCGCTTTTTCTATCGTCCGCAGGCTCGAGCCGGGCACTGATTTGCGAGCGGTCGTGGTTTTGCTGTCGAGGGCGATGCAGGTCAGGCTTCCTGCAGGTCGAGCCGCCGCTCGATGCGTGCCACGCGCTCGTCGATCCGGTCGATGCGAACGGATAAACTTGCATATTGTTGTTCGAGAATGCCGAGCCGGCTTTTGATTTCCCGCAGTTCATCGCCGTGACGGTCGAGGGTCGCGCGGATCGCCCGCAGATGCTCCAGGATGAGGTTCTCAGTCGCCATTTTGCGAGATGACCCGGCTCGTTGGTCTTGCCAGACATTAGGGCAGTGCCGCTCAGCTCACAATCTCCGCGGTTTCGACCACTGCGTGGAAGAGGACATTGGCGCCGGCCTCTGCCCATTCCTTGGAAATGTCTTCGTCTTCATTGTGCGACAGGCCGTCGACGCAAGGGCACATGACCATGGTGGCGGGGGCGACTTTTGCCGCCCAGCAGGCGTCGTGGCCGGCGCCCGACACGATGTCCATATGAGAGTAACCGAGGGTTCCGGCGGCCTTGCGCACGGTGGCGACGAGCTCGGGCGTGAAGGTGACCGGATCGAAATGGCCGACCGCCTCCACCTCGCAGCCGACGCCGATCTCGGCGCAAATTTCGGCCGCTTCCTTCTCGATGCGGGCGCGCATGCCGTCGAGTTTCTCCTGATCGACGGTGCGGATATCGACGGTGAAGACGACCTTGCCGGGCAAAACGTTGCGCGAGTTCGGCTGGAACGTCACCTGGCCGACGCCGCCGACGGCGTTCGGCTGTGCGTCCATCGCCACCTTCTGCACCATCTCAAAGATGCGGGCCATGGCGAGGCCGGCATTGACGCGCATGGCCATCGGCGTGGAGCCGGTATGGGCCTCCTTGCCGGTCAGCGTGAATTCGAGCCACCAGAGACCCTGGCAATGGGTGACGACGCCGATTTCCTTCTTCTCGGCTTCGAGGATCGGGCCCTGCTCGATATGCAATTCGTAATAAGCGTGCATCTTGCGCGCGCCGACTTTTTCGTCGCCCTTCCAGCCGATGCGGGCGAGTTCCTCGCCGAAGGTCTTGCCTTCGAGATCCTTGCGGCCATAGGCGTAATCGAGCGTGTGCACGCCGGCGAAAACGCCGGAGGCGAGCATCGCCGGGGCGAAGCGCGCACCTTCCTCGTTCGTCCAGTTGACGACGACGATCGGGTGCTTCGTCTTGATGTTGAGGTCGTTGAGCGAACGCACGGCCTCAAGCGCGCCGAGCACGCCTAAAACGCCGTCATAGCGGCCGCCGGTCGGCTGCGTATCGAGATGGGAGCCGACATAGACGGGCAGGGCGTCCGGGTCCGTGCCTTCGCGACGGGCGAACATCGTGCCCATCTCGTCGATGCCCATCGTGAGCCCGGCCTCGTCGCACCATTTCTGGAACAGGCGACGGCCTTCGGCGTCGTCATCGGTCAAGGTCTGGCGGTTGTTGCCACCGCGCAGGCCCGGTCCGATCTCGGCCATTTCGTGGATGGAATTCCACAGCCTGTCGGCATTGATCCGCAGATTGGAGTCCACAGCATTCCCCCCTGTGGTTTCTGCCATGCGGGGCAGAAAACTTGACTAAATGGTCAAATCTCACGCTAGGTGGGGCTTAATTTACGGTCAAGGCGAAAAGCTGGACTGACTGCCTAGCAAGTAGGCATCGGTCCGGGCGGGGCAAAGATGCTGGATGAGGCCATCTCCAAGAGGAAGAGAACGCGCATTCAGACCGTCAATCGCGAAGCCATTCTGCAGGCAGCGCTTTCCGTCTTTTCCGCCTATGGTTATCGCGGTGCCACGCTCGACGAGATCGCCGAAAAGGCGGGCATGTCGAAGCCCAATCTTCTTTATTACTTTCCGCGCAAGAAGAGCCTTTACGTGGCGGTGCTGGAAGAGACGCTGGCGCAATGGCTCGCACCGCTTGCCGCGATGAAGGCCGATGGCGACCCGGCGGACGAGCTGTCACGCTATATCGACGCGAAGATCGCCATGTCGCGGGACAATCCGGCGGCGTCTCGGCTCTTTGCGAGCGAGATCCTGCAAGGCGGGGGCGCCATCACGGAATTCCTCCACGGGCCCTTGAAGGCGATCGTCGATGAAAAATCGCGCATCATTGCCGATTGGATCGCGGCCGGCCGCCTCCGTCCGGTCGATCCGCGCCATCTCATCTTCATGATCTGGGCAACGACCCAGCATTATGCCGATTTCGATGTGCAGGTGAGGGCGGTGCTCGCCTCCGACGACGAGGGGCGGTTTAAACACGCGTCCGAGACCATACGGCGGGTGGTTCTCGAGGGCCTCCTGCCACGCTGATCGGGCAGCACTGATCGGCAGGCCTCACCTCCGCCTCCTTGTCGTCGTCAGAAAGCCGGCTCGCGCAAATATGACTGCGCCGATCGAACGGGTTCCGGCCCGCGCCGTTGATCCCGCAACGAGGGAGGATATCGTGCGCAATCATCTCAAAATTCTGGCCGCCGCCGCTGTTGTCGGCCTTGGGCTTCAAAGTGCGCCGGCGCTTGCCGCCGAGGCGAATCTGTGGGGCGCGATCGAGACCCGGCCGGAACTTTCCTCTTTGGCGGAAGCCATCGAGACGGCGGGCCTCAAGGAAACGCTGCAGGGCGATGAGCCGCTGACCCTGCTCGCGCCGGACAATGTCGCCTTCGAGCAATTGCCGAGCGAGCTCGAAGAAATGCTGAAGAAGCCGGACAGCAAGGAGACGCTCGCCGCTCTCTTGCGCCACCATATCGTGGAGGCCGCGCTGCCGACGAAATCCTTCGACGGCGAGACGGAGGTCGAAACGCTCGATGGTTCGAAGCTGACCGTGACCTCGATCGGCGATCAGCTGATGGTCGGCGAGGCGCGGATCCGCAAGGCCGATATCGCGGCCAGCAACGGCCTGATCGACGTCATCGACAAGGTGCTGGTGCCCGAGGGGTTGATCGTGCCGGCAAGCGGGGCGGAATAGGGGCGGAGGCGGGGAACAAGGCCTGTCGGACTTTTCTTCCCGTTGATTTCTCCCGGTCGTGAGGCACACGTCGCGCCGGCGCGGCATGGTGCGGAATAGATGGTGCCTATCACGTAGAGGTGGGTTGATCTACTTGCGCGGTTGAATCCAGCTTAGAAATGCTATACACTTTAAGTTGTGTGGCGATTGTATTTGTGGAGGAGAGTATATCGATGTTGAATCGATTTGCTGCCTTTTCGCTCGGTCTGACCGTCCTCTTGTGGGGATCTTCTGTGGTCTTGGCGTGTCCCGACAACGCCAAGCTCGTGAATGGCTTCTGCGTCCCGAAATAACAACGGCGGGCTGTTGCCATGAACCGTCGTGCCGTCATGCTCGCCATCGGTGTCCCGGCCCTGGGTGGTGGAGGAGCGACCGCGCTTCAGCTGGTCCACGGGGCGGGCTTCGAGGCCGTCATCCGAAAGAACTTTCGGGTCGATCCGATGGTGCCGCCGAGCAGCATCTACGGTCCCGGATCGCTCTATGTGGTGCGCTACGACGGCGGCATCGAGAGGATCGTCTGCAGTGCCGCGGACATTGACGACCGCAGCAGACTGAGCCGGCTTCCCGACGTGGTCGAGGTCGCTTCCTTCGCCTCCTCTAGTGGAGGATCGTTCAATCTGCTCGGAGGTTTCGTTCCGGATCTAAGCGCCAGCGGCGCCAGGGAAGTCTCCGTCAAGATCTCCAATGTCCGGATGTACGAACTCGACGACACCTCGCGGATCGAAATATTTAGGAAGCTCAGCCAGAACGAGTTCTGCGCGCAGGCGATCCGGCGGGCGCAGCAAGACGGGCTGTGCGTGTCGCAAAGTTACAAATCTTTGATGGCCAACGGCAGAATCGAGTTGCGCGGAGAAAACGGCGGGGAACTCGGTGCGTCGGACGCCGAAGAGAAGATCTCTGACGATATCAAGCGGCAGCTGGCCGAACAGGTCGAAGGCAATCTGAGCGCCACCTTCAATACCATCCTCGACGGCCGGGACATGTTCTTCGGATTCAAGCTCTACGACCGTTGCATCGAGGCTGGCGACGTCAACTATGTCCGACGGACGCCGAACACGGCCTGGTGGCACCTCATCGCCGTCCAGAACACCCTCGGGGAGGCGAGAGCGAGCCTCCTGGCCTGGTGGGATGAAGACAGCACCGACGGCTCGTCGGCCATCGCCAGCGCGAGGTGACGCACGGCCGGCGGAGAGGGATCACCCTACTCCGCCGCGTCCGGGACGATCTTCTCGATCTCGGCGTCGGGTGTTCCCATCGGGTTGTTGGGATGGCGCGTCCAGTTGCCGTATTCCGCCGGGATCGGCTTCTTGGTGCGCGGATCGTAATCGGCGATCTGCTCCATGGTGATGCAGTTCTCGACCGGGCAGACATTGACGCAGAGATTGCAGCCGACACATTCGGCGTCGATCACCTCGAAATGGCGTTTGCCATCTACCATGTGGGTGATCGCCTGGTGCGAGGTGTCCTCGCAGGCGATGTGGCAGCGCCCGCATTTGACGCAGAGCTCCTGATCGATGCGCGCTTTGGTGACATAGTTGAGGTTCAGATACTGCCAGTCGGTGACGTTCGGCACGGCGCGGCCGATGAAGTCGTCGAGGGTCTCAAAACCCTTCTCGGACATCCAGCGTTCAAGACCTTCCACCATCTCGCGGACGATCTTGAAGCCGTAGGTCATCGCCGCGGTGCAGACCTGGACGTTGCCGGCGCCGAGCGCCATGAACTCCGCCGCGTCCTTCCACGTCGTGATGCCGCCGATGCCGGAGATCGGCAAATTGCGGGTTTCCGGGTCGCGGGCGATCTCGGCCACCATGTTGAGGGCGATCGGCTTCACCGCGGGACCGCAATAGCCGCCATGCGAGCCCTTGCCGTCGATCGTCGGTTCCGGGGCGAAGAGATCGAGATCGACGCCGGTGATGGAAGAGATGGTGTTGATCAGGGAGACGGCGTCGGCCCCGCCCTTCTTTGCCGCCCTTGCCGGGTAGCGAATGTCGGTGATGTTCGGCGTCAGCTTGACGATGACGGGCATGCGTGTATTCGCCTTGCACCAGCGGGCGACCATCTCGATGTATTCCGGCACCTGGCCGACGGCGGAACCCATGCCGCGCTCCGACATGCCATGCGGGCAGCCGAAATTGAGCTCGATCCCGTCGGCGCCGGTTTCTTCCACGCGGCGCAGGATGTTGACCCAGTTCTGTTCTTCGCAGGGCACCATGAGCGAGACGACGACGGCGCGGTCGGGCCAGTCGCGCTTCACCTGTTTGATCTCGCGAAGGTTCACCTCCAGGGGCCGGTCGGTGATCAGTTCGATGTTGTTGAGACCCAGAAGCCGCCGGTCGGGCCCGTGAATGGCGCCGTAGCGCGGGCCGTTTACGTTGACGATATGCGGGTCCTCGCCGAGCGTCTTCCACACGACGCCGCCCCAGCCTTCGCGGAAGGCGCGGACCACGTTGTATTCCTTGTCCGTCGGCGGCGCGGAGGCGAGCCAGAACGGGTTCGGCGATTTGATGCCGAGGAAGTTCGAAGCGAGACTGACCATGAGAAGAACCTCTCAGGCTTGGGAGTTTCGGCGAGACGAGATAAATTCGAGGCGGCCGCACCAGAGCGGGAGGTTGTGTTCAGTATGGCGGACGAGCGGAGATATACTGTCCTTCTTCTGCCGCAGCCGGAGGGCGGATACACCGTCCTCGGGCGGTGAGGGGGGCTGCCTTTCCCCATTCAGCTCTTCCTGCGACCGGCTGAGACGCCGCCCCCTCACCGACCTCGCGCCGTTGGCGCGCGGCCACCTCTCCCCAATGGGGAGAGGAGTGGAGCCTGTTGCGACTGATAGTGCCCCGATCCGAGGGGCGAGGCTGTTTGAGAGGCTCGGCATGACACTCACCCCATCAATGCGCGGTGGATGCTCTCGGCCGCGACCTTGCCGTCTTCGACGGCCGCCACGGTGAGATCTTCGCCGCCCAAAATGCAGTCGCCACCGGCCCAGATGCCGGCAACCGAGGTGCGGCGTTCCTCGTCGACCTGAATGCGGCCGCCATCGAGCGTGATGGCTTCGGACGCGCCGTCGAGCGAGGCGGGAAGAAACGTCTGGCCGATCGCCTTGAAGACCTGGTCGGCGGCGAGCACGAAAGTCTCGCCCGTGCCGAGGAGACGACCGTTTTCGTCGCGGGTGCGCTCGAGCTCGATCCCGGTCAGATGACCGTTCTCGGCAATGAGGCGTTTCGGCTTGGCCCAATGGCGGATGGTGACGCCCTTCGTCTGGGCGAGCTCCTGTTCGAAACCGGAGGCCTTCATCGCGTCGGGGCCGCGGCGGTAGGCGATCGTGACTTCCTCTGCGCCGAGGAGTTTTGACTGAACGGCCGCATCGACCGCCGTCATGCCGCCGCCGATGACGACGACGCGGCGGCCGATCGGCAAGGTGGAAAGGTCGAGCGTCTGGCGCAGATCGGCGATCCAGGCGATGGCGTCGGCGGAGCCTGAGGCGTCTTCGCCTTCGGCGCCGAGCGCGTTGACGCCGGCAAGTCCGAGGCCGAGGAAGACGGCGTCGTAATCCGCCTTCAAGCCGTCGAGGCTGAGCTCATGCCCGAGCGCCTTGCCGGCTTCGATGGTGATGCCGCCGATCTTGAGCAGAAATTCGACCTCCTTCTGGGCAAAGCCGTCGGGGGTCTTGTAGGCGGCGATGCCGTATTCGTTGAGGCCGCCCGGCTTCTCGCGCGCTTCGAAGATCGTGACGTCGTGGCCATGCATGGCCAGCCGATGGGCGCAGGAGAGGCCGGCCGGGCCCGCGCCGACGATGGCGACGCGCTTGCCGCTTCGGGCCGCGCGCGCAAAGGGATGCTCACCCGCCGCCATCATCGTGTCGGTCGCAAAGCGCTGCAGGAAGCCGATTTTCACCGGCTTGTCCTCGGCGAGATTGCGGACGCAGGCTTCCTCGCACAAAGTCTCCACCGGGCAGACCCGGGCGCACATGCCGCCCAGAATATTCTCTTCGAATATGGTTTCCGCTGCGCCCTTGGGATTGTGCGCCTGAATCTGGCGGATGAAGAGCGGGATATCGATCGAGGTCGGGCAGGCCTCGGTGCAGGGGGCGTCGAAGCAAAAGTAGCAACGATCCGCCTCCACCAGCGCTTCGTGCGGCGAAAGTGGCGGGTGCAGGTCAGAAAAATTCTTCAGGTAATCTTCAACATTTAGGCGGCCGGCACAAATGTCCGGTTCGTCCACCGGTGTTGCTGCCGGCAGGCCTGACGAAATCTGGTTCACGGCATTTTTCTCCCGTGAATATTGCTGTTCCCACGGGAAGAATGCGCATTTTCGACCAATTGGTCAAATTTTTCATTTGCGCAACACTTTGAGGCGCCCGAAAAGCGGGCGCGAGCGCTTTTTGATCAAAGGGTTGCGGGAAAGCGGGCGACGCCACCGGAGCCGAGGCGAGAGCGGGTTTTCGCCGAGCTGCGGGCGAACCGGCCAGCGCAGGCGGCGGTGCCGCCTACCGCATGACGTCGCGGACGGCCGGATAGAGCGCACGCCAGCGCTCATAGCTGTCGCGGTAGGCTTCGCTCAGCGCGGGTACCGGATCGATGGTATCGGCGAGCGGCGGATGCGTGAGGATCTCGGCGGGATCGCCGCCCTCTGCCGCCAGGAGGCCGAGACGGGCCGCGCCGAAGGCGGCGCCATAATCGCCCTCTTCGGGAATCCCGATCGGTGTGTTGAGGGCGCTCGCCATGATCGTCAGCCAGGTCTTGGAGCGCGAGCCGCCCCCGACGGCGAGATAGCGCGGAATGGTGGTGCCGGCGGCGGCAAGGGCTGCCTGGCAATCGGCGAGTGCGAAGGCAACGCCTTCCAGCACCGCCTGGGTGAGGGTGGCGCGGTCGCTTTCCTGCGCCAGCCCAATGAAGACGCCGCGCGCCGCCGCATCGTTGTGGGGCGTGCGCTCGCCGGAAAGATAAGGCAGGAAGAGGACGGGCGCCGGGTAATCCGGGGTGTTGCCGAGATGGCCGATGAGATCGGGCACCGGCTCCTTGAGAAGCCGGCTCAGCCATTCGAGCGAGCCCGCGGCCGACAGAATGACGCCCATCTGGTGCCAGGTGTTCGGCAGGGCGTGGCAGAACGCGTGAACGGCGCTTTCCACATTCGGTGCGAAAGCCTCCGTTGCGGCGAAGACGACGCCCGAGGTTCCGAGCGAGACGAAGGCTGCGCCCGGATGGGTGACGCCCACGCCACAGGCGGCCGCGGCATTGTCGCCACCGCCGGCCGCGACGACCACTTCTCCGGCCATGCCCCAAAGTCGGGCGAGCGCCGGGCGCAGCGTGCCGGTCGCCTGCGAGCCCTCGTAGAGCTTCGGCATCCGGCTTTCGTCCATGTCGGTTGCCGCCAGGAGCTCCGGCGACCAGGCGCGCTTGCCGACATCGAGCCATGAGGTGCCGGAGGCGTCCGACATGTCGGTCGCCGCGTCCGCCGTCAGATAAAGGCGCACGAAATCCTTGGGCAGCAGCACCTTGGCGGTCGCAGCAAAGTTGTCCGGCTCGTGCGTCTTCACCCAGGCGAGTTTCGGCGCGGTGAAGCCCGGAAAGACGAGGTTGCCGGTGATCTCATGAAAGCGCGGATCGGCGTCGAGCCGGCGGGCTTCCTCTGCGGAGCGCCCGTCGTTCCACAAGATCGAGGGGCGGATCGGTGCGCCGTCCTTGGCGACCAGGGTCGCGCCGTGCATCTGACCGGAGAGGCCGATCCCTTTGACGGCGGCGACCTCTGCCGGACGTTCGCGCTTCAAGATGTCCATGGCGCCGCCGAGCGCGGCAATCCAGGCGTTCGGATCCTGCTCCGACCATCCAGGTTGCGGGCGCATCACCTCAAGCGGCGCGGTGGCGGAAGCGAGAACGTCCTGTTCCGCCGTCATCAGGATGACCTTGATGGACGACGTGCCGATGTCGATGCCGAGATACACGGAAAACCCCCTGTCTGCCTCGCCCACCTCTTAGCTGCGCACGGGGCCGAGGTCGAGATCGGGTTGCCCGCAAGGATGCGCCGTGGGCGCGGGAGGGGGGCGGCGGGGGGCCGAGTGTCAGCTTGTCAGCGTCAGAAAGATGAAATCGCTTTCGTCGAGAGCGCTGACGGCGATGTTGTTCAATGTCAGGACATCTCCGCCACCGAGATCGAGGGTGGCGTTGCCGGCGCCGTCCTGGGCGATCGCGAGCTCGGAGAAGCTGCCGAAGCCGTTGTCGGAGACATCGATCCGGTCAATCCCGTTCTCGAAGCCGAAGATGGTGTCGTCGCCATTGTCTGCGACGCTGGCATAGATGTCTGCGGCGCCGTCAGAGGTGCCGAGATAGATCTGGTCGTCACCCGTGCCTCCGAAGAGGAGGTCGGCACCGTTGCCACCGTAAAGCGTGTCGTTGCCGGCCGCGCCATAGAGCGTGTCGTTGCCGTCGCCGCCCTGGAGCACGTCGTTGCCGGAGGCTCCGCCCAATTCGTCGTTGCCGGTGCCGCCGTTCAGGGTGTCGTTGCCGGCGCCGGCGTAGAGGGCGTCGTTGCCAACCTCGCCGTTCAGATCGTCGGCGGCCGTATCGCCGCCGCCGAAGAGAAGATCTGCGCCGTCGCCACCATAGATGCGATCTGTCCCGCCGCCGCCGCCGAGCGCATCGTTGCCGCTGCCGCCGTGGATCGTGTCGACCCCGTCACCGCCATAGACCGTGTCATTGCCATTGCCGGCATCGAGATAATCGCCGAAATTGCCCTTGCCGCCGAAGATGAGGTCGGCGCCGTCCGCGCCGCGGAGGTTGTCCGCTCCCGTGCCGCCGAACATGGTGTCGGCGCCGCCGCCACCGGAAAAATTGTCGGCTTCGGCGGATCCAACGAGATAATTGTCGCCGCTATCCGGCCCGTAGAGGGACTGCAGCTCGGTGATGTTTGCAGCGTTCAGCGTGATCACGCCCATCGAATAGGGGTACATGATCGAGGTGGGATCATCGTCGTGGTCGAGGCCGATGGCGTGGCCGATCTCGTGGGCGAGCACCGACAGGTGATCCTGATCCGGATCGGCCTCGTCGATGGTGATCTCGGCGCTCGTGATGGTCGTGCCGCTCATATAGGTCACACAATTGCCGAGCGTGCCGCCGTAGCCGTCGATCGGACCCTGGTCGATCTGAATGTCCGCGGACATGAAATTGGCGGCTCGGACGAAATCGGGCTCCATCCACGGATCCCAGATCGCAAAAGCCTCGGCGAGGTTGAAGCCATAATCGGGCGCCACCGACGCGAAGGTTATGATCGCCTGGTCGAAGGTCGTTCCGTAATTGGCCATCGTCGTTTCCTCTGAGATCGCTTTCAGCTCGTTACACGAGATTCGTAATATTCTCCTGAGAGGACGAAACGATTGCGGCTAAAACCTGAAGCAAATGTTGCCGGAGGTTGTTTTGGCGTGCTGCGCCTGTCTTGCGGGAACCTTCCGGACGTGGTGCGGAACGCACCTGCCGGGCAAGATCGGGGCAGGCGGGTCAGCTGCGGCCGAAGCGTTCTTGCAGGCGGTCGCGAACGGCCCGTGCCTGCCGGCGGAGGAGCCTGCGCCCATGTTCCGCCGAGCGGGCAAGCCGCGCCCGTGCGGCGGAGGGAGTGACCTCCAGAACAGCGGATTCGTAAGGCTCCGAATGGTGCCAGTAATGGGTGAGAAGCCTGGCATCTGCGGTGTTCGAAAGAGGATCGATCCGGGCGATGGTCGGGTCCGACAGCCATAGACGGGTGTTGCGCAGGAGCAGCTGCACGCCCGGAGAAAAGTGCGAAAAACTCTCGTCGAAAGCGATTTTCCAGGGCACGAGGAGAGAGCCGGAGACGAAGGTGATCGACGAGGCCGCGAGCTTGCCGCCGACCGTCATACGCTCGATTCTGGCAGCATCGCGTGCGCCGAGCGCGAGGATTGCATCTTCGGCGAAGCGCCTGCCGGCATGGTTGAGGATGGCGGTGCCGCGGCGGCCCTTCCAGCCGGCGGCCTCCAGCGCGAGGAAATCGTCGAGTGCCGCGGGGAGCGCTGGGCCGATCGCCGTTGAAAACTCGACCGGGCCCACGTCCTCCAGCCGGCGGCGAAGGCGGCCGATGTCCTTGCGGCGCTGTGACGAGATGCCAGCTTCGAATTGCTGAAGGGCATCGGGCTCGACGGTGAGGATCGGGCGTTCTTCGCGGAAGATCGTGTGAACCCGACTATCGGCCGCGCGCCGCATGCTGATCCAGGTGTCGCAGAGGGCAGGGGTGTCGTTCAGCATCAGAAGCTCGATGCCAACGTCTGCGAGATCGGCGAAGAGCGCCCGGGCGACGGCGTGGCCGCGCGCGCGATCAAGCAGCGGCACGCCGAGGGGGCCGTAATTGTGGCTCCAGATGTGAGCCATACGCAGCGCGCCGCGGTGAAATGGTGCGCATAGGATCGGTGCGAAAAAGACGAGGCGCGTGCCGGCATAGAAAAGAGCGAGCTCGACCTCTCCGTTGCCGAACGCCTTGATCGCGGGGCCGAGGAAGGCCGGAAGATAGAACGGATTGGCGTCGAGGCTCTCGCTCGCCAGCCTTTCGATCTCGTCGGCATGGACGCTCAAGGCTTCCGGCTTCTCGATGAGAAGACGGAATGTGGGCTCGGTGGAAGGGCCCGGGGTTTTCACCCAGCCGGCGTCGCTTGTGAGGGGCATCATCTCCATTATACCAAGGTAGCAGACGCCGCGCGGCACGGAGGGAATTAGGTAAAATTATCCCTAACAAGATCGCTCGACTTCGTAGAACGCACCGCAGGATCGGCCCCCCGATTCAGCCGGAAAATCCGCCTCCCTCCAGAAACCGCCGCTCCGCCGGGCTCGTGTGCCGGCCAAGCACGGCGTTTCTGTGGGGGAAGCGGGCGAAACGGCGGATGATGTCGCGATGCTCCAGGGCAAAGGAAAGCGTGCCGGCCTTGTCGAGCCGATGGCTGAGCGCGACGCAACGGTCCTGCTCGGGCAGGCTCTCTGAATGCATGAAGGGCATGGCGAAGAATTTCGCGACATCTGCCGAGACCTGCTTCTCGTAGCCTTCGGATATCGCTTTCCTGGCAAGGCGAAGCGCCGCCGGGTCGTTGGCGAAAGCCTCCGGCCGCTCACGGCAGAGATTGCGGGAGAATTGATCGAGGACGAGAATGAGGGCGAGAGCGCCGTCCGGCGTCTCGGCCCAATCCTCGAGCGCACCCTTCGATGCCGCTTCATGCAGGGCGCCAAAGCGCTCGCCGATCTCGCGATCGAAGGCGCCGCTCTTCTTGAACCATTTCTCCGGGCCCGCCTCGCGCCAGAAGGCGATGACGTCGTGCGGGCCCGGATTTGTCTCTGACATCTCTTGCCTCAAAGCCGGAGATCGCCGCTCTCGACCTCGGCGTAGAGGTCCGTGTCGAGCGGCACATAGGTCTGCTTTTCGGGGTGCAGCATATAGAGCGGGTCGGCGATCCGGTTCGGGTCGAAGCCTTCGCGCACGAGATCGACCTTGCGCTGCTTGAAGGTGCCGGTCATTTCCATCGATTGCTGCAGCCGCAGGAAGATCGGCCGCGCATAACGCGGCAGGTGCCGTTCCACATGGACGTAGAAGCCGTTCATATCGAAGGCCTCTTCGACGACGAGCGAGGCCATGCCGGCGCGCCCGTCGGTGTTGGGCACGGCCACGCCGAAGACATTGGCATCCTTGACGCCCGGATAGACGGTGATCGCCTCCGCCACTTCGGAGGTGGCGACGTTCTCGCCCTTCCAGCGGAAGGTGTCCCCGATGCGATCGACGAAATAGAAATAGCCCATTTCGTCCTTCTTCATGAGGTCGCCGGTGCGAAACCACATATCGCCCTTCTCGAAGACGTCCTTGAGGATCTTCTTCTCGGTCGCCTTGGGGTCGGCGTAGCCTTCGAAACGCTGGCTCGGGCGGCTCGGATCGTCGATGATCTGCGAAATCACCTCACCGATCTCACCGGGCACGCATTTCATGCAGAAGCCATCGGGACCGCGCTCCGGCTCTTCGGAGGAATGGTCGAAGCGGACGATCTCGGTGACGAAACGCTTCTCCGCCCATTTCGGAATGCGCCCGACGGAGCCGACCTTGCCGTCGAAATTGAAGAAGACGGCGTTGCCTTCCGTTGCCGCATACCATTCCAGGATCTTCGGGATGGCGAAGCGGTTCTTGAAGTCTTCCCAGATGTCGGGGCGCAGGCCGTTGCCGCAGGCGAGCCGAAGCTTGTGCTGACGCTCCTTGGGGTGCGTCGGGCTGTTCAAGAGATAGCGGCAGAGCTCGCCGATATACTGGAAGATCGTGCATTCGTAGTCGACGACGTCGTCCCAGAACTGGCTGGCCGAGAATTTCTCGCGGATGACGACACTGGCGCCCGCCGTCAGCGCCGCGCCCGAGGCGAGCACGCTGCCGGTCGTGTGGTAGAGCGGCAGGCAGACATAGATGCGGTCGTGCGGCTTCATATCCATGGCGCCGTTGAAGCCGAGCGAGATGGCGAGCACGCGGTAATGGTTGATGTTGGCCGCCTTCGGCATGCCGGTCGTGCCGCTCGTATAGATGAAGAGACAGCGGTCCGACGTGGTCAGCTTCGGCCTTTCGGAGGCATCGAGCGGCTCGCGGCTGAACGTGTCCAGCGCCTCGTCGAGCCGCTTCCATGCGTCCACCCCGCGGCCATAGGCCCAATATTCCGCCTGCGTCTGCAGGAAAGGATCGGCGGTGTGAAAGCCGTCGGCGATCGCCGTGTCGACGATGATGTGCTTCGGCTCGACGATGTTCACGCAATTGGCGAGGACCGGGCCGCGCAGATTGGTGTTGAGGCAGGCGGTGACGCCGCCGGCCCGCGCGATGCCGAGCCAGGCGGCCATGTATTCCGGCTTGTTCGGCATCATGAGCGCGACGCAATCGCCCTTTTTGACGCCGTTGGCGATGGCCCAGCGGGCATATTGGTTCGCGCGTTCGTTGTATTCGCGGTAGCTCATGCGCTCGCTCTCGGCGATCATCGCCGGTCGGTCGCCATGCTCTTTTGCGATGTCCTCGATCAGATCGGGAAAAGTACGGTTGCGGTTCTTTGCCGCCGAGCTGACTTTGCGAAGTGCACGCAGGGCGCCGCGTACATAGGCGAGTTCGCTCTTGATTCTTTCGATAAAGCCCATCGTCTCCCCCGCCGCTTCAGGCAGAAGAGCCCGCGGCATTCTTGCTGTTTCTGAAATCTCTTCCCATACCAGGGACGGAAATTGAAGAGGTCAAGCCTGCAAGGAGGCCGATATTGGCCATTCATTCAGGGGATGAAGAACACAACTGCCACGTCATCGATGTGCGCGGGCTGAAATGCCCGTTGCCGGTGTTGAAAACCGCCAAGGGGATCGCCTCTCTGCCGCCGGGTATACGGGTCGTGGTTCTTGCGACCGACCCGATGGCGGCGATCGACATTCCGCATTTCTGCAACGAACGCGGTCACCGCTTTTTGGGGCGTCGCGACGACGAGGGTGTCAGCCGCTACGAGATCGAAACCGGCGGCTGAGGATCCCTGTCGAAAGGTCGCCGGGCCGGGCGGCGCTTATGCTTACCGGTCGGGCCGCGGGCGCGGCATCAGGGCCGGGGCTGCAAGGAGCAGGACGGGATCGACGGGCGCTGCCTTGTTCGCTTCTTCGCTCGGCGCGAACGCCGTCGCAAGCTGCGGCCGGGGCGGGATGGCGATCGTCGGGCGCGGACGTGGCATGACCCCGAGCTGCGCGCTCAAAATCTCCTGCGCAAGGTCGTCGACGCCCGGGCCTTCAACACCTCCGGTTGCGACGACGATCGGGGTCACGGGGCCTTTGCGCTGGCCGATATGGGAGGGTTTGAAGCCGTCTCCCTCGTCGACCATGATGAGGCCGCCCTTCATGGGCTTGTAGATCGGGTTCGACTTGGAGGCGACCTTTTTGCCCTTTTGCGGGCTGCACACCTGATCGCGCATGTCATAGGGCTCGGTGTAGCGGGAGCCGGAATTGATGCGGGTGATGTCGGGGCCGCCTGAGAAGAGCCCTCCGCCGCGGTCGAAGCCTGCATCCAGCAGACGGGCGGCGCGTTCGGCGCGGTCGATGGCGTTGTCGGCGCCAAGAACGACCGCGATCAATTCGCGCCGGCCGCGCTGCGCGGTCGCGACCAAGTTCCAGCCGGAATCGCAGATATAGCCGGTCTTCATCCCGGTGGCGCCGCGGTAGCGGCTGATCAGAAGGTTGGTGTTGCGCTTCACCACTCCCCCGACCTTGATGGCGGGGACGTTGAAATAATGCTGGTAGCGCGGGAATTCGTCGAAGATCGCGCGTGTCAAAAGCGCGAGGTCGCGTGCGCAGGTGACCTGGTGCGGGCTGTAAAGGCCGTGCGGGTTGACGAATTGCGTGCGCGTCATGCCGAGGCGCTTCGCCTCGAGGTTCATGCGCAGCAGAAAATTGTCGTAGCCGTCGCCGACGGATTCCGCGATCGCCATCGCCATGTCGTTGGAGGAGCGCGCCAGCATGACCTTGAGCGCGTTGTCGACCGTCAGGACCGAACCGGGTTTGAAGAAGCGCGCAGCATAGGGCTGGTTGTAGGCGTTCTGCGACATCACCACTGGCGATTTCAGCGTGATCTCGCCAACCTCGAGGGCGCGGAAGACGACGAAGGCCGTCATCAGCTTGGTCGTGGAGGCGGGATACCAGGGGCGGAGCGCATCGTGCTCCTCAAGGACGTCCCCGCTCTTCGCATCGACCAGGAGATAAGGTCCCAGGACGTCGCCCGTGCCAGCCGTTTCGTTGGCGGCGGCAAGCGGAGCTGTCACAAGAAACAGGAGAGCGAGCAGCAGGCGCGCCCCCGAAAGCATGCGAAGCGGAGATGTCAAGGTTTCGGCCCCACGGTTGTCTGGGTCAGACTTACGCGACCGCCGCTGCGTAACACAATTCGGCCCGCTTTCACAAACGCGCCTTGCTTGAGTTTCCGTGAGCGCTCGCGCGGGCTTTGCTTTCCGGCCGATAGCCCATAAGCTCAGTCTTCCAAAACAATAAGACTGCAATGGTGGGAGGAACAGAATGCTATTCCAGCGCAAAGTTTTACGCTCCTTTGTCATGGCCGCGACCAGCCTTGCTCTCGTTGGCGCGATTGCCTGGCCTTCTTCGGGGCGGGCCCAGGAAGAACAGAATTACCTTCTGGCGACGGCTTCAACGGGAGGAACTTATTATCCGGTGGGTGTTGCTCTTGCCACGCTCATCAAGGTCAAGCTGCAGCCGACTGAGAAGATCGGCATGTCGGCGATCAACTCCGCGGGCTCGGCCGAGAACATCAAGCTGATGCGCGACAACGAAGTCCAGTTCGCCATCCTGCAAGGCCTTTATGGCGCTTATGCGAAGAAGGGCTCCGGCCCGCTGGAAAATGAGGGGCCGCAGGAGAACCTCCGCTCCGTCACCATGCTGTGGCCGAATGTCGAACACTTCGTCCTGAAATCGGATCTCGCGGAAACCGGCACGATGGCCGATGTCGCGAACGCCAAGGGCAAGTCGATCAATCTCGGAGCGCAGAATTCCGGCACGCTCGGCTCCAACCGCACCATTCTCGGCAATCTCGGCTACGACATCGATCAGGATTTCACCCTTGCCTATTCCGGCTACGGGCCGGCGGCCGAAGCCTTGCAGAATGGGCAGGTGGTGCTGATCTCGACGCCGGCGGGGGCCCCGGTCGGTGCGATCAGCCAGGCTTTCGCGAATATGGGCGACGACATCACCGTCCTCGATTTCACCGACGAGGAGATGAAAGAGGCGAACGGCGATTTCGAAGAATTGTGGACGCGCTTCACGATACCGGCCGAGACCTATCCGGGGCAGGAGAAGGAGATCAACACGATCGCGCAGCCGAACTTCCTCGCCGTGCGCGACGATGTGCCGGAAGAGACGATCTACAAGATGACGAAGACGATCTACGAGAACCTGCCCTTCCTGCAGGGCATTCATCCGGCGACGAAGAATATGAAGCTCGAAGCGGCGATCGCCGGTCTGCCGCTGCCGCTGCATCCGGGCGCAGCCCGCTATTACGAAGAGCAGGGGATCCCGATCCCGGACCGTCTCAAGGTCGCGGCGCAGTAGAGTATGAGCCTTGGCTGTGCGTGGGGTGTTGACCCGTTTTCGATGCACAGTGTGGCGGTTGCCGGACCTTTCTTCTCCCCTCTCGGGAGAAGGTGGCGCCGGATGAGGGGTGGCCGCAGCATCAAGCGTTTGAGTTCGTGGCCGCTCTCACCCCTCACCGCCCGCTACGCGGGCACCTCTCCCCAACGGGGAGAGGAATGGAGTGCGCGGCGCGTACCAGGGAGAACGTCGATCCCACCACAAGAGGGAGACTGGGATGCATGCGGCTCCGGCCCAGCGGACATTTGGCTCCGCGCCATGAGAGTGCGCCATCCTGCGTCTCTTCCGCGGACTAGCATATGAGCGCTGATCGTAGCCACGATGGTGAGGACGCGCCGCGCGCTGAGGAAGACAGCCTTGGCGGAACCGCCGCGAGCCCGATTGGCGTCGGCAAGGACAAAGACGGCGAAGTCGAAACCCATGTGAGGAGCCTCACCTCCTGGCCGGCGCGGGTGTTCGCCGCCTGCGGCATCGCCATCTCGCTCTTCCATATCTGGGCGAATATCGACGGGCGCATTTCCACCTTGTGGCTCGTCGGCATTCATTTTGCCGGTTTCGCCTTCCTCGCCTGCCTGCGCTATCCGCTCAAAATCGGACGTTTCGTGGCGCCGCTCTGGCTCGATGCCGTCACCGGAGCCGTTATCGCCGGTGCGACGCTCTTCATCATCGGATCGGAAACGGCGATCTATGCGCAGGGCGTGCATCTGTCGCCGGAGCATTGGGTGGCGGCGATCCTCGTCATCCTCGGCGCGATCGAGCTGACGCGGCGGACGACGGGGCCGATCATCCCGGTCCTCATCGTGCTGGCGCTCTCTTATGTCTCGTTTCTCGGCGCCTATGCGCCCGGCGTCTTCCGCTTCGCCGGCCTCTCCTATGAGACGGTTCTCTTCCGCTCGATCTTTGCAGACGAGGGCATGTTCGGCACGATCGGGCGGATCTCGGCGAGTTTCGTCTTCATGTTCATTCTTTTCGGCGCGTTTCTGGTGCGCTCCGGAGCGGGTGATTTCATCATCGATTTTGCCCGCGCGCTCGCCGGCCGCCTCGTCGGAGGCCCCGGCTTCGTCGCCGTCTTTGCCTCAGGACTGACCGGTACGATCTCGGGCTCGGCCGTCGCCAATACGGTGTCGACCGGCGTCATCACCATTCCGCTCATGAAGAAATCGGGGTTTCCGCCACGTTTCGCCGCCGGCGTGGAGGCCGCGGCCTCGACCGGCGGACAGCTGATGCCGCCGATCATGGGGGCGGGCGCCTTCGTCATGGCGTCGAATACGCAGATCCCCTATCTCGATATCGTCGCCGTCGCGACACTGCCGGCGATCGCCTATTTCCTCACGGTCGCTTTCTTCGTCAGGATCGAGGCGAAGAAGCACCATATCGTCGGCGTCGACAATGAAAGCCGCAGCGCCTGGGAGGTGCTAAAGGCGGGCGGCCCGGCCTTCCTCGTCCCCGTCGCAACCCTGATCGGACTTCTGATCTACGGTTTCACCCCGGTCTATGCCGCCGGCTGGGCGATCCTCTCCGTCGTTGCCGCCTCCTGGCTCACCAAGAACCGTATGGGGCCGAAGGCGATCCTGGAGGCCCTGGCGCTCGGGGCGCAGAACATGATCATGACGGCGGTGCTTCTCATTGCCGTCGGGCTCATCGTCAACGTCATCGCCATGACGGGCATCGGTAACACCTTTTCGCTGATGATCGCGGACTGGGCGGGCGGCAATCTTCTGATCGCGCTCCTCTTGATCGCGCTCGCCTCGCTCGTGCTCGGCATGGGGCTGCCGGTGACGGCTGCCTATATCGTGCTTGCGACGCTCTCCGCCCCGGCCCTGCAGGGGATGATCGAGAACGGCTATCTTGTCGATCTTCTGACGTCGGGCACTTTGCCCGAGGCGGCGCGCGGACCCTTCCTGCTCGCCGATCCCGAGGCGATGACGAAGCTTGCCGCGCCGATGAGCCGCGAGGCGGCGAACGCCTTCATCGCCGCGGCCCCCGCCGAAGTCCTGCGCCTTGTCCATGGCCAGGCGCTCGATCCGGCGCTGATCACGGCAGCACTTCTTTCGGCCCATATGATCATCTTCTGGCTGTCGCAGGATTCCAACGTCACGCCGCCGGTCTGCCTCACCGCTTTTGCGGCCGCGGCGATCGCTCGCACGCCGCATATGGCGACCGGGATGACGGCCTGGAAGCTCGCCAAGGGGCTCTACATCGTGCCGATCCTCTTCGCTTATACGCCGTTCCTGCACGGCAGCGTGCCGGAGGTGCTTCTCGTCTTCGCGCAGGCGGTGATCGGCTCCTATGCCGTCGGAGCCGCCTTCGAGGGCTATATGGAAGCGCCGCTCGCCTGGCCGCTCAGAATTCTGGCGGGCGTTGCGGGCGTGGTCGTGCTGTGGCCGGGCCTGCCGGTCGCGACGGCGATCGGCGCGGCGATGACTTTTGCGCTGCTCCTGTGGACGATCCGGCTCGACCGTCGCGGCAGAACGGCTGAAGCTCTCGCCTGAGCGCCGAACCCGAAGCCTGGCAAGCTCTCGGTGCTTGCCAGGTGCGATGCAGGCGCTAGCATCGGCTCTTTCACGAAAGAGCTGCGTCATGCCCGTCATCAACTCCCTTGCCGAAGCCGCCGACGAGATCACGCAATGGCGGCGCGATTTTCACCGCAACCCGGAGCTCCTCTACGACGTGCCGCGGACCGCGAAGGTGGTGGCGGACAAATTGCGGGCTTTCGGCTGCGACGAGGTGGTGGAAGGCATCGGACGCAGCGGTGTCGTCGGCATCATCCGCGGTCGCGGAGAAGGCGATCGCGGCATCGGCCTTCGTGCCGACATGGACGCACTGCCGATCGAGGAGGAAAGCGGCAAGCCGTGGCGCTCCGAAACGCCCGGAAAGATGCATGCCTGCGGCCATGACGGGCATATGGCGATGCTGCTTGGTGCGGCGCGCTATCTCGCCGAAACGCGCAATTTCGCCGGACGCGCGGTGATCGTTTTCCAGCCCGCGGAGGAAGGTGGCGCCGGTGCGCGCGCCATGATCGAAGACGGGCTGATGGAGCGTTTTGCCATCAGCGAGATCTACGGCCTGCACAATATGCCGGGCATTCCGGTCGGCCAGTTCGGCATTCGTCCGGGCCCGCTGATGGCGGCGACCGACAATTTCGTTATCCAGATCGAGGGCAAGGGCTCGCATGCCGCCAAGCCGCATGCGGGCGTCGATCCCGTTCTCGTCGGCTCGCAGATCGTCAACGCGCTGCAATCGGTCGCTTCGCGCAATGTCGATCCCCTGAAGAGCGCCGTTGTCTCCGTGACGACCTTTCACGCCGGGGATACCTTCAACGTCATCCCACAGCGCGGCACCTTGAAGGGCACGGTGCGCACGCTCGATCCGGGCATCCGCGACCTGGTGGAGCGGCGCATGAACGAGCTCGTGCCGACGATCGGTCAGGCTTTCGGCGCGCGCGCCCGTCTCGATTACCAGCGGCATTACCCGGTGACCGTCAATCACGAGGAACAGACGCATAAAGCGGCGGCCGTCGCGCGCGAAATCGCCGGGGAGGGGGCGGTCACCGAAAACACACCGCCGCTGATGGCGGGAGAAGATTTCTCCTATATGCTGGAAGCAAGGCCCGGCGCCTTCATCTTTCTCGGCAACGGCGATTCCGCCGGCCTTCACCATCCCGCTTATGATTTCAACGACGGCGCAGCACCTTACGGGGCGAGCTATCTGGCGCGTCTCGTCGAAACGGGGATGCCGGCTTGAGGCTCGGAACGCTGGGATCGCCCGAGCGTTGACCGGCCACTGCACCCGCAACACTTTTAGTCGATATATTCCGTGACCCAGAGCTTCTTATTCGAAACGACATGGGGCGCATTCATGCGCCCGGAAGGCGGCGCCCGTTTCCGCTTGTGGGCTCCCGCTCAGAGCGCATTGACGCTGCGCCTCGCCGGCCAGGATCTGGCGATGAACAAGGCCGATCGCGGCTGGTTCGAGCTCACCGTGCCGGAGGCCGAGGCGGGGCAGGACTATCAGTTCGTCCTGGAAGACGGTTTTGCCGTTCCCGATCCGACCGCAAGGGCACAGGCGGGCGACGTGCATGGGCCGAGCCGGCTCGTCGATCCGAAGGCGTATCGCTGGCAGAGCGCGGGCTGGCGCGGGCGCCCGGCCGAAGAGCTCGTCACCTACGAATTGCATGTCGGCACGTTCAGCCCGGCCGGCACCTTTGCGGGGGCCGAGGAACGGCTCGATTATCTTGCCGATCTCGGCGTCACCGCGATCGAGCTTCTGCCGGTCGCGCAGTTTTCCGGCAATCGCGGCTGGGGCTATGACGGCGTTCTGCTCTATGCGCCGCACAGCGCTTATGGCGGGCCGGAGGGGCTGAAAGCGCTCGTCGATGCCGCGCATCAGCGCGGACTGATGGTCATTCTCGACGTCGTCTACAATCATTTCGGTCCGGACGGGAATTACCTCCACATGTACGCCCCGTCCTTCTTCGATCCGGAGCGGCACACGCCGTGGGGGGCGGGTATCCATTACGATGATGCGGCCGTGCGCTCGTTCTTCATCGACAATGCGCTCTATTGGCTGGAAGAGTTCCGGCTCGACGGCATGCGCTTCGATGCGATCGATCAGATCAAGGGGCCGGGCGCCGATACGCTCCTGCCGGAACTTTCCTCCCGCATCCGCGAAAAATGGCCTGACCGCCATATCCATCTGACGACAGAGGATGAACGCAACATCGTCTCCCTGCACGAGCGCGACGACGATGGCGCCCCGCGCTATTTCACTGCGGAGTGGAACGACGATTTCCATCACGCCGCGCATTGTGCGGCAACGGCCGAGCATGAAGGCTATTACAAGGATTACGCCGACGATCCCGTCGGCCATCTGATGCGGATCCTGGGCGAGGGCTTCGCCTATCAGGGTGAGGTGTCTGAGCATTGGGGCGGGCCGCGCGGCGTTGTCAGCGCCGGCCAGCCGCCGACGGCCTTCGTCACCTTCCTGCAAAACCACGATCAGGTCGGCAATCGCGCCGACGGCGAACGGCTCGCCGTTCTCGCCGACGAAGAGATGCTCAGGCTTCTGACGGCCATCCACCTTCTGCAGCCGCAATTGCCGCTCCTCTTCATGGGCGAGGAGTATGCCGAGACGCAGCCCTTCCTCTTCTTCACCGATTTCCATGGCGAGCTTGCAGATCTCGTGCGCGAAGGCCGGCGCCGCGAATTCACCGCCTGGGAGAGCTTTCGCGATCCCGCACGCCGGGCGGCGATCGCCGACCCGAACGACGTGAAGACGTTCGAGCGCTCGTGCCTCGACTGGTCGGGTGCGGCGCGTGGCGAAGGGCACGAACATCTCGCTTTCACGCGCGAGCTCTTGCATTTGCGCCACCGCGAGATCGTGCCGCGCCTTGCCGGCATGCGGGCGATGAATGCTGAGACGGAACGTCTTGGGGACCACGGCTTCCGCGTCACCTGGACGATGGGCGACGGGGCTCGGCTGACGCTTCTCGCCAATCTCGGCGACACGCCCGTCTCCACCGACGGCTACAAGCCCTCGGCTCCGATCTTTGTCTCCGGCCCGGGGGTCGATGCGGAGATCGCCGACGGGCTCGTGCCGGCGCTCGCCGTCGCCTTCTTCATGGAGGCGTCCCATGCGTGAGGCAGGTCCGCCGCTCGAGGCGGTGCCGACGGCCACCTATCGCCTGCAGTTTCGTGAGGGGATGGACTTCGACAAGGCGGCCGGGCTTGCACCCTATCTGAAGCGCCTCGGCATCAGCCATCTCTATGCCTCGCCGATCTTCACGGCGGTGCCGGGCTCGACCCATGGCTACGACGTCGCCGATTTCGCCGAGCTCGATCCGGCGCTCGGCGGGGCGGAGGGGTTTGCCCGCCTGGCTGATGCTCTGAAAGAGAACGGCCTCAAGCTTCTCCTCGACATCGTACCCAACCATATGGGCGCCTCCACGGCCAATCCCTATTGGGCGGACGTGCTCGAATGGGGCGAGGAGAGCCAGTATGCCGGCTATTTCGACATCGACTGGTCGGCGGCGAAGCTGCTCATTCCGGCGCTCGGTGCGCCCTATGGCAAGGTTCTCGAAGACGGGGAATTCGGGCTGCGTTTCGACAAGGACGAAGGCCGCTTCCGCTTCACCTATTACGACATCGCGCTGCCGCTGGCGCCCAATACCTACGGCCGGATTTTGGGCGAGATCGACGAGCCCGATTTTCAGGAGCTGTCGCTGACTTTCGCCACGGGTTCGGCCGATGGGGCGGGGCTTCTCCAGGAGCGGCTTGCTGCGCTTGCGGAAGATCCTGAGGCGCTCTCCAAGATCGAAGGCGCCGTTCGCGAGATCGCGGCAAACCAGGAGGCGCTGCACGAACTCCACGAAGTGCAGAATTGGCGGCTCGCCCATTGGCGCATGGCCCGGGAGACTTTGACCTATCGCCGCTTCTTCGAGATCACCGATCTCGTCGGCGTGCAGGTCGATCGCCTGTCCGTTTTCGAGGCGACGCATGCGCTGGTGAAGGAGCTTGCGGCGAGAGGCGATGTCGCGGGGCTCAGGATCGACCATATCGACGGGCTTGCCGATCCAAAGGCTTATCTCGCGCAGCTCGCGGAGATCGAGAACGCGCCCTATGTCGTGGTCGAGAAGATCCTCGGCCCCGACGAAAGGCTGCCGGAAACCTGGCGGACGGCGGGGACGACCGGCTACGAATTCGCCCACGCCTTGACGGCGCTGCAGGTCGATACGGAGGGGCTTTCCCGCCTCGATGCGGCGTGGCGCGAGGAGACGGGCGAAACTCGGCCGTTTTCGGAGATCGTGCGCGAAACCAAGCGCCGCATTCTCACTTACAATCTCGCGGGCGAGCTCGCCTATCTCGTCGAACGCGCTCGCGAAATCGGCGAGAACGATCCGCTGACGCGCGATTACGGGCCGGATTCGCTGCGCCGTGCTCTGATTGAGGTCGCGACATCCTTCCCGGTCTATCGCAGCTATGTCGACCTGTCGGGTGCATCCGAGCAGGACCGCAAGCTTCTGCGCAGAGCGGGCGAAGAGGCCAAGCTCTCGCCCTTCGTGGAGGATCCGGGGGTCGTCGACTTCCTGGTTGGCCTTCTCCTTTTGGAGAACCTCTCCGACCACGAGACGGTCGCAAGCGCGCTCTATCTTGCCCGCCGCTTCCAGCAGACGACGGGGCCGATGATGGCGAAAGCGCTGGAGGACACGGTCTTCTATCGCTTCAATCGGCTGATTGCGCTCAACGAGGTGGGCGGCGAGCCGGAGCCCGGACCGCAGGCGAGCTTCCACCCGGCGATGCAGGAGAGGCTCGAAACGCAGCCACAGGCGCTGTCGACGACGGCGACGCACGACACCAAGCGCGGCGAGGATGCGCGCGCCCGTATCTCCACGATCAGCGAAATGGCGGAGGAATGGGCGGACGCGGTGAAGCGCTGGAACGCCACCCTTCTGCCGCTCGTGGCGGAGATCGACGACGGGCCGGCGCCGGAGCCGAACGTCATGTGGCTCTTCCACCAGGCGCTTCTCGGTGGCTGGCCGCTCGAACTGCAGGCGGACGATCATGACGGCATGCGCGATCTCGTCGAGCGACTGGAAGCCTTCATGCTGAAGGCCGTGCGCGAGGCGAAAGAGCGGACGAGCTGGACCGCCGCCAATACGGCTTACGAGGAGAAGCTCTCCAACTTCGTGCGTTCGGCGCTCTCCAACGATTTTGCCGCCTATCGCCAGGATTTCCTCAAGGTGAGCGCGCCGCTCTTTGCGGCCGGCGCGGTCAATTCGCTGGCGCAGACGGCGATCAAGCTGACGGCACCCGGCGTGCCGGACGTCTATCAGGGCACGGAATTGTGGGATCTCTCCTTCGTCGATCCCGACAATCGCCGGCCGGTCGATTTCGACAGGCGCCAGGCGCTTCTTGGCGAACTCGGCGAGATGAATTTCGCAGAGACGCTTTCCCGCTGGCGCGAGGCCGTGCCGAAAGCGTGGCTCGTGCAGCGTCTGCTGCGCCTGCGTGGTGAGCACCGCAAACTCTTTCTCGAGGGCGGTTATGAGCCGCTTGCCGTCGAAGGGCCGATGGCGGCGCAGATCACGGCCTATGCGCGCCAGGTGGAGGGCGAAGCCCTCGTCGTGATCGTACCGCGGCTGCCGCTTTCACTGCTTGAACGGGAAGACGGGATTTCTCTCCGCTCCGATGCCTTTGCGGAGACGTTTGTGTCGCTACCAGGTGGATTTGCGCGGTTTTCCGATCTCCTCGGCGGTGGCGATGTCGAGGGTGATCGCATCGCGGCGTCGGAGCTTTTTCGGCGCGCCCCGTTGGCGCTCCTGTTCGCCTCGGCCTCCTAGGATTCTGCCAGTAAGCGGTGTGTCGCGCCTAAACCCCCGGCTTGGATGATGAAATGTTTGGAACCTTGGCATGGGTGCCGGTGTTGTGAGAACGGTTGACCGCACCCGGACACGGAGAGGATGGACGTATGAAAATTAAAGCCATTGCCATTGCTGCTGTTGCTGCCCTCAGCATCACTGCCTGTACGCAGACGGACAAGAACGCAGCGACCGGTGCTGCCATCGGCGGCGTCGGCGGCGCAGCGATCGGCGGGCTTGCGACGAAATCGGTTGGAGGCGCCGTGGTTGGTGGCGCGATCGGTGCCGCTTCCGGCGCCATCATCGGCTCGGTGGCGAGCCGCCCAGGCTATTGCTACTACCGCGACCGGTATGGCCGCCGCTACACCGCGGAGTGCCCTGCGGGTTACTGATCGCGCATAGCTGGTTCGAAAGAGAGGCCTCCGGCGCAAGCCGGGGGCCTCTTCATTTGCGTCGCCGAAAACCGGCCGGTAAGAAAGTGCGTTCCTGCAGAGAGAGGGTGGCCTTGCGGAAAGTTTCTAAGCTCCTCGTTGCCAATCGTTCCGAAATTGCAATCCGTGTGTTTCGCGCAGCCAACGAGCTGGGGCTGAAGACGGTTGCCGTCTTCGCCGAGGAAGACAAGCTCGCCCTGCATCGCTTCAAGGCCGACGAGGCGTATCTGATCGGCTCCGGGCCGCATCTGCCGAGCCAGATGGGCCCGATCGAGGCGTATCTGTCGATCGACGAGATTTTGCGCGTCGCCAAGGCGAGCGGCGCCGATGCCATCCATCCGGGCTACGGCTTTTTGTCGGAAAGCCCGGAATTTGCCGAGGCCTGCCGCGAGGCGGGCATCACCTTCATCGGACCGTCGCCGGAGACGATGCGCCGGCTCGGCAACAAGGTCGCTGCACGCAATCTCGCGGTCGAGGCGGGTGTGCCCGTGATGCCGGCGAGCGAGCCTCTGCCCGATGACGAAAACCATTGGAAGAACGTTGCCGCTGAGATCGGCTATCCGGTCATGCTCAAAGCCTCGTGGGGCGGCGGCGGGCGCGGCATGCGCGTCATTTCCGGCGAGAAAGAGCTCGTGGAGACCGTCCGTCAGGCGAAGCGCGAGGCGAAAGCTGCCTTCGGCAAGGACGAGGTCTATCTCGAAAAGCTCGTCGAGCATGCGCGCCATGTCGAGGTGCAGGTTCTCGGCGACCGGCACGGCAACCAGGTGCATCTTTTCGAGCGCGACTGTTCCGTGCAGCGGCGCCACCAGAAAGTCGTGGAGCGCGCGCCGGCCCCCTATCTGAGTGCAGAAAAGCGCGAGGAATTGTGCGGTTACGCGCTGAAGCTCGCCAAGGCTGCCGATTATGTCTGCGCCGGTACGGTTGAGTTCCTGCAGGATTCCGTGACGGGCGAATTCCACTTCATTGAAGTCAATCCGCGCGTTCAGGTGGAGCACACCGTCACCGAAGAGGTGACGGGCATCGACATCGTCAAGGCGCAGATCCGGCTGATCGAAGGCGAGCGCATCGGTGATCCGAAATCGGGGGTGCCGACGCAGGAGAAGATCTTCCTCAACGGCAACGCCCTGCAATGCCGTATCACGACGGAAGATCCGGAAGAGAACTTCATCCCGGATTACGGACGTATCACCGCCTATCGCGGCGCCACCGGCTTCGGCATCCGCCTCGACGGCGGCACGGCCTATTCCGGCGCCGTCATCACCCGCTTTTACGATCCGCTTCTGGAGAAGGTGACGGCCTGGGCGCCGACACCGGAGGAGGCGTTGAAGCGGATGCACCGGGCGCTGCGCGAATTCCGCATCCGCGGCGTGGCGACCAATCTCACCTTCCTTGAAAACATCATCACGCATCCGTCTTTCCAGGATAACAGCTACACCACGCGCTTCATCGACGAGACGCCGGAGCTCTTCGATACGGTGCGGCGCCGCGACCGTGGCACCAAGCTGTTGAATTATATCGCCGATGTTTCCGTGAACGGGCATCCGGAGACGCGCAACAGGCCACGGCCACCGGCCGATGTGCCGGCGCCGGTACCGCCGCTGTTTGAAGCGAAGGCGATGCCGGAGGATTTCCTCGGCACACGTCAGCTCCTCGACCGCGACGGACCGGAGGGGCTGGCACGCTGGGTGCGTGCACAGAAGCGGACGCTCATTACCGATACGACCATGCGCGACGGGCATCAATCGCTGCTCGCGACCCGCATGCGCACGCATGACATCGCAGCGATCGCGCCGGCCTATCAGGCGGCGCTGCCGGAGCTCTTCTCGCTCGAATGCTGGGGCGGGGCGACCTTCGACGTTGCCATGCGCTTCTTGACGGAAGATCCGTGGGAGCGACTGAAGCGCATCCGCGCCGGGGCGCCGGGCATCCTGATGCAGATGCTGCTGCGGGGCTCCAACGGTGTCGGCTACACCAATTATCCCGACAACGTCGTCCGCTTCTTCGTTGCCCAGGCGGCCGAGGCGGGGATCGACGTGTTCCGCGTCTTCGACTGCCTCAATTGGGTGGAGAATATGCGGGTGTCGATGGATGCCGTGATCGAGAGCGGCAAGATCTGCGAAGGCACGATCTGCTACACCGGCGACCTCTTCGATCCGGATCGCTCCAAATACAACCTCGCCTATTACGTCGATCTTGCCAGGCAGCTGGAAAAAGCCGGCGCGCATATGATCGCCGTCAAGGATATGGCGGGCGTCTTACGTCCTGCCGCGGCGAAGGCGCTCTTCAAGGCGCTGCGCGAGGCGACGGATCTGCCGCTGCATTTCCACACGCATGACACGTCGGGCATCTCGGCCGCCTCGGTGCTGGCTGCGGTCGAGGAAGGCGTCGATATCGTCGATGCGGCGATGGATTCCGTCGCCGGGCTCACCTCGCAGCCGGCGCTCGGCTCGATCGTGGAAGCGCTCGCCTCTGGCGAGCGCGCAACGGGTCTTACGCGCGATGCGATCCGCAAGATCGCGTTTTACTGGGAGGCGGTGCGCTACCAGTACGCGGCCTTCGAAAGCGATCTCAAGGCGCCGGCCTCGGAGGTTTATCTCCACGAAATGCCGGGCGGGCAGTTCACCAATCTCAAAGAGCAGGCGCGGGCCCTCGGGCTCGAATCGCGCTGGCACCGGGTGGCGCACACCTATCACGACGTGAATTTGATGTTCGGCGATATCGTCAAGGTGACGCCGTCTTCGAAGGTCGTCGGCGATATGGCGCTGATGATGGTGAGCCAGGATCTCTCCGTCGACGACGTGCTCGATCCGAGCCGCGAGATCGCGTTCCCCGATTCCGTCGTCAAGATGATGCGCGGCGAACTGGGTCAGCCGCCCGGAGGCTGGCCGGAAGCGATCCAGAAGAAGGTCCTGAAGCACGACAAGCCGATCACCGTGCGGCCGGGCTCGCTGATGGAGCCTGCGGATCTGGAGGCGGAGCGTGCGAAGGCGGCGGAGGCGGCCGATCACGAGATCTCCGACGAGGAGCTCGCCTCCTATCTCATGTATCCGAAGGTCTTCACCGACTTTGCGAGGGCACAGGAGGATTACGGGCCGACGGAGGTTCTGCCGACGCCTGTCTATTTCTATGGCCTTGAAGCTGGCGACGAGGTGATGGTCGAGATCGAGCGTGGCAAGACGCTCGTGGTCCGCTGTCAGGTGGTCGGCGAACCCGACGAAGAGGGCCAGGTGCGTGTCTTCTTCGAGTTGAACGGTCAGCCGCGCTTCGTACGTGTGCCCGACCGCGCCCATGGCGCGGGAGATGCGGCACGGCGTCCGAAGGCGGAAGCGGGCAATGCCGATCAGGTCGGGGCACCGATGCCGGGCGTCATCTCGCAGATCGCCGTCAAGGTCGGCGAGAAGGTGACGGCGGGCGACGTCCTTCTGTCCATCGAAGCGATGAAGATGGAGACCGCGATCCATGCCGACCGTGACGGCACGATCGAAGCGATCACCGTCAAAACCGGCGATGCCGTCGACGCCAAGGACCTTTTGATCAGCTACGCGGCGGCCGAATAGGCTCTTTGATCATCGGCCCGGGTGTTCGGCCCGGGCCTCCTCTCCGGCGATTTCGGCCTCCTGGCCGATCTCGGCGAGGGCGCGGCGGTGCTGCTCTGCCGATTCTTCGGAAAAGCAGCAGAAGATGATTTCCGACAGCGCGCCCGGATGGCCTTCCGAATAGCCGACGCAGGTGGAGGTCGCGATCGTCGCTGCGCGATCGGCGGGAAAGCCGTAGATGCCGGTCGAGATCGCCGGGAAGGCGATCGTCTCAAGGCCGTTCTCCACCGCGATATCGAGCGAGCGCTTGTAGGCGGAGGCGAGAAGCTCCGCCTCGCCATGGCCGCCGCCCTTGAAGCGCGGGCCGACCGCATGGATGACATGGCGGGCCGGCAGATCGTAGCCATCCGTCAGACGCGCCTCGCCTGTGGGACAGCCGCCGAGCGTGCGGCACTCGTCGAGGAGCCTGGGACCGGCCGCGCGATGGATCGCTCCGTCGACGCCGCCCCCGCCGAGCAGCGACTGATTGGCGGCGTTGACGATTGCATCCACCTCAAGCGTGGTGATGTCGGCAATGATGATCGAGAGCGTCGTCTCGGCGATTTTAAGCGTGTCCATCTTCCGAGAAGGCCCTTCGACCAACTTCCGTTCCTTTGCCCTTTAAAGAGCCGTCCAGCCGCCGTCGATTGACAATGGTGTCCCGGTGATCTGGGCGGCCGCGTCGGAGCAGAGAAAAACGGCCATGGCGCCGATATCCTCGACCTTCACGAATTGCTTCGTCGGCTGGCGCTCCAGCATGACCTCGCGGACGACGGTCTCGCGGTCCATGTTATGCGTCTTCATCTGGTCTTCGATCTGGCCTTCGACGAGCGGGGTCTTCACATAGCCCGGGCAGATGGCGTTGCAGGTGATCGCGGTTTCCGCGAGCTCCAGCGCCACGGTTTTCGTGAGGCCGACGACGCCGTGCTTGGCGGAGACATAGGCGCTCTTATAGGGCGAGGCGGTGAGGCCGTGGGCGGAGGCGATGTTGATGATCCGCCCCCAGCCGGCTTCCTTCATGCCGGGTACGGCGGCAGCCGTGGTGAAGAAGGCGGAGGAGAGATTGATCGCAATGATCTGGTGCCATTTCTCGGCCGGGAAATCTTCCACCTTCGCCACATGCTGGATGCCGGCATTGTTGACGAGGATCTGAACCGGTCCGATCTTGGCCGCCTCTTCGATGAGGTCGCGGCATTCCGCATCGACCGACATGTCGGCCTTCACATATTTCGCCGTGACGCCGTATTCGGAGGCGATCTTTTCGGCGAGCTCGTGGTCTTCGGGGCGATCCGTGAAGGAATTGATCACGACATTCGCCCCTTCGGCGGCGAGCGCCTTGGCGACGCCGAGACCGATCCCGGAATTCGATCCGGTGACGACGGCGGTCTTGCCTTTCAACATGCTTCTTCTCCTGCGATTTCTTCGTTGCACGTGAAAATGCTGCGGGAGGCGCGGTTTTCCAGGCCAGTTACCGTGGCTGCAGGGCCGGCATGCGCGGTGGAACAACGCCCGCGGGCGCGGCGTTGAACAAGCCCGTGAGTCTTATCAGTTAGTTGAGTCCGACATGCCCGCCGCCCGTCCTGTCTGGAAAGGTCAGCTGCGCCTCTCTCTCGTTTCCATCCCGGTCGAACTCTATTCGGCGACGAAGACGTCTTCCAAGATCTCCTTTCGTCAGATTCACGAACCTTCCGGCAAGCCGGTGAAATACCAGAAAGTGGTTCCAGGCGTCGGCCCGGTCGATACGGATGAAATTCTGAAGGGCTTCGAATACGAGAAGGGCAATTACGTCCTTCTGTCGGAGGACGAGATCGACGAGGTGAAACTCGAGACGAAGAAGACGCTCGAGCTCACGCAGTTCGTCGGATCTTGCGAGATCGATCCGCTTTATTTCGACAAACCGTATTTCATGGTGCCGCAGGACGAGCTCGCCGAGGATGCCTTCCGCGTGGTGCGCGATGCGCTGCGCCAGTCGGAGAAGGTGGGGCTCGGGCAGCTCGCGCTCCGCGGCAAGGAATATCTCGTTGCCATCAAGCCCTGCGGCACGGGGCTTCTTCTGGAGACGCTGCATTACGAGGAAGAAATCCGCAAATCGGATTCCTTCTTCTCCGGCATCGGCGACGAGGAGGCGGATGAGGATCTTCTGGGCGTCGCCTCGGAGCTGATCGAGCGCAAGACCGCACCCTTCGATGCGGGCGTTTTCAAGGACCATTACGTGAAGGCGCTGCGCGACGTGATCGATACGAAGCTCAAGAAGAAGCGGCCCAAGGTCGTCGAAAGCGACGAGGACGAGGCGCCGAAACGCGGCGGCGACAACGTCATCGATCTGATGGCGGCGCTGAAGGAGAGCCTGGAAAAGAGCGACGAGGGCGGCAAGACCGGCGGAAAATCCTCGGCGAAGAAATCGTCTTCTTCGGCGAAATCGTCGAGCAGCAAGGCCGGCACCGGGAAGTCCTCGTCCCGGGCGAAGTCCTCCAACTCATCCGGGCGGCAAAAGAAATCCGCCTAAGGGGACGTGATGGCGACGGCAGATCTTCTCAAGACCTATCGCACCAAGCGCGACTTCGCCAAGACGCAGGAGCCGAAGGGCAAGCGCGGCAAGGCCAAGGGCGCGAGCTTCGTCGTGCAGAAGCACGACGCCACCCGCCTGCATTACGATTTCCGTCTCGAGCTCGACGGTGTTCTGAAGAGCTGGGCGGTGACCAAGGGTCCGAGCCTCGATCCGGGCGAAAAGCGCCTAGCCGTCCATGTGGAGGATCACCCGCTCGATTACGGCGGCTTTGAAGGCACGATCCCCAAGGGTCAGTATGGCGGCGGCACGGTGATGCTGTGGGATCGCGGCACCTGGGAGCCGCTCCACGATCCGCATGAGGGCTTGAAAGAGGGCAAGCTGCATTTTCGCCTCGACGGCGAGCGCATGAAGGGCGGCTGGACGCTCGTCAAAATGCGCGGCCGGCCCAAGGAGAAGCGTGAGAACTGGCTCCTCATCAAGGAACGCGACGAGACGGCCGACGATGACGATCCGCTCCTGAAAGACCACGAAACCAGCGTTGCGACGGGCCGTAGCATGCAGGCGATCGCCGAGGGCGCGGATTCAGCCGTCTGGGAATCGGAACCCGAGAAGGGCAGTCAAGCTGCCGTAAAGGGCGAGACGAGCGCCAAGCGCAAGGCGGCTGCCAGGAAGAACACGAGGAAAAAGGGCGCCAAAACCACACAGCCGGCCTTCCGCTCGCCGCAGCTTGCGACGCTCGTCGATACCGTGCCGTCGGGTGCCGGTTGGGTCCACGAAATGAAATATGACGGCTACCGACTGATCGTGGCGCTCGGTGAAGGGGGCCCGAAATTCTTCACCCGCAGCGGCCAGGATTGGACGGCCAAGTTCGCCAAGCTTGCCAAGGCCTTCGCTCCGCTTGGCGAGCGTTCCGCTCTCGTCGACGGCGAACTCGTCGCCTTCGACGACAAGGGGCGAACCGATTTTTCCAGCCTGCAGCGGGCGATCGGCGAGGGAGGCGACCTCGCCTTTTTCGCCTTCGATCTTCTGGAGATCGACGGTGAGGACGTGACCGGCGAAAAACTGAGCGAGCGCAAGACGCGGCTCAAAGATCTCCTGAAGCCGCTGCCGAAAGATTCCGCCATCCAGTTTTCCGAACATGTGCGCGGTGAGGGCGAGAAGGTGCTGTCGGCGCTCTGTGCCGGCGGGCATGAGGGCATCGTCTCGAAGAAGGCGGATGCGCCCTACCGCTCGCGACGCACCAAGACCTGGCTCAAGATCAAGTGCACCAGACGCCAGGAATTCGTCATCGGCGGCTGGTCGCCTTCGCAGCGGCGCGCCGGCTTTTCCTCTCTCCTTCTCGGCACATTCGAGGACGGCGAGCTCCGTTATCACGGGCGCGTCGGCACGGGTTTCGACCAGGACGATCTCGATGCCTTGTCGACGCGGCTGAAAGCGATCGAGCGAAAAACCCCGCCTTTCGCCGATGTGCCGAAGGCGGCGGCGCGCGGCGCGCATTGGGTGAAGCCCGAGCTCGTCGCCGAGATCGCCTTTGCCGAATTCACCGGCGACAACATTCTGCGCCATCCCTCTTTCCTGGGGCTGCGCGAGGACAAGGAGGCCAGCAAGGTGAGCCTTGAAAAGCCGGTTGCGACGACAAAAGCCGACGCCTCGTCGGCTTCGAAAGGTGGCGCGGGGAAGCAAGGATCGGGGAAGCGGGGCGCGGGCCGGGCCTCATCCGGGGGTGACGCAAGCGCCGCGGGCGACGGCGACGATATGCGGATCGCAGGCGTGCGCCTCACCTCGCCCGATCGTGTCGTCTTCCCGAGCCAGGGCCTGTCGAAGCGCGATCTTGCGGAATATTACGCGGCGATCGGTGAATGGATGCTGCCTTATCTCGCCGAGCGACCGCTCAGCCTCGTGCGCTGTCCGCAGGGGCGCGCCAAGAAGTGTTTTTTCCAGAAGCACGATTCCGGCGGTTTTCCCGACGAGATGAAGCGCGTGGAGATCATTGAGGGCTCCGGCGACACAGAGCAGTATTTCTATGTCGACGATCTCGCGGGGATCGTCGCCGGGGTGCAGATGGGGGTGATGGAATTCCACATCTGGGGTTCGCGCATCGATCAGATCGAGAAGCCGGAGCGCATCGTCTTCGATCTCGATCCCGATGAAGGGCTCGATTTCGGTGATGTGAAGACGGCCTCCTTCGACCTCCGCGACCGGCTCGCCGATCTCGGCTTTCAGAGTTTTCCGATGCTTTCCGGCGGCAAGGGCGTGCATGTCATCGTGCCTTTGACGCGACGCGCCGAATGGCCCGAGGTGAACGCGTTCGCACGCGGCTTTGCGGTGAAGCTCGCTGAAGAGGCGCCGGAGAAGTACGTGGCGACGATGTCGAAAGCGAAGCGCAAGGGGCGGATTTTCATCGATTATCTCCGCAACGAGCGCGGCGCGACGGCGATTGCACCCTTCTCCACGCGTTCGCGCGACGGGGCGCCGGTGGCGACGCCCGTCTCCTGGGACGAGCTCTCATCGGTGAAAGCGGCGAACGCCTACACCGTGGAAAATCTCCCGAAACGGCTCAAGGCGCTTCGCGGCGATCCCTGGGACGAATATCAATCCGTGCGGCAGTCGATCACGAAGGCTGCGATGAAGGCGGTCAAAGGCGATTGAGCGCGGACCGTCGCCTCCGCATCGCAGGGCACCGGGAACAGGTCTTTATGGAAAGAACGATTCTGGCAGTCGATGCCGGGGGCACGAAGTGTCGCGCACGCCTTGTCGCCCCCGATGGGACGGTCCTGGCGAGCGGCGAGGGCGGCGCCTGCAATCCTTCCACGGAACTTCGAGGCGCGATCGCCGTCCTCGATGCCCTCGTCAATGTTCTCTGCCGGCAGACCATGCCGCAGACCGAGCGCGGATCGGTGGTTCTTAGCCTCGGTGTGGCGGGCCTCGTCGATGTCAACCGGCGCACGGCTTTTCTCTCCGCACATGAGGGGTTCGCCGAGATCGTGGCGATGTCGGACGGTTATGCGGCGCTCATCGGGGCGAGCGGTGGGCGGCCTGCGCGCCTTGTCATCCTCGGCACCGGTGCGGCAGGCCACCGGCTTTTTGCCGACGGGACATCGATCCAACGCGACGGCTGGGGCTTTCTCGGAGGAGATCGGGGCTCGGGTGCCTGGCTCGGCCGCCGGGCCGTAGAGGCCGCGTTGAAGAGTTATGATGGCGCGGCGCCCGAGAGCCTCCTGTCGCAGAGGCTCGTCGCGCTTCTCGGCAGCGGCGAGGCCGCGATTCTGGACTGGCTGTTGCGGGCGACGCCGCGGGATTTTGCTTCGCTCGTGCCGGAGATCGTCGCTGCCGCCGAGGCGGGCGATGGCGTGGCCGACGCGCTTCTGGAAGCGGCGGCCGATGAGGCCGCAGCCCTGGTGCGGTCTCTTGAAGAGAGCGACGGGGGAGAGAGCGAGGGCGAGCCGCTCTACCTCTTGGGTGGGCTTTCGGAGCTATTGCGCGCACGCATCGAAACGCGGATCGAGCAGCGTTTCGACGTGCCGCAGGGCGGCGCGCTCGACGGCTGTCTCCTCGCCGCGCGCGGGCAGGCGCCGCAGGAGCGGCGCCGGTAGGAAAGAGGTTCTGCCTGCGGGCGGAACCTGACCGGTCAGCCGTTTTCGGCGGCGAGAATGGCTTTCAGCCCCTCGCGGTAGGTCGGATAGGCAAGCGTGACGCCGAGCTCGCGCTTGATCTTGTCGTTTTTGACCCGCTTGTTCTCGCCATAGAAGGTGCGCGCCATCGGGCTCATATCGGCGGCCTCGAAACGGATTTCCTCCGGCGGCTCGACACCCAGAAGTTCAGCGGCGTAGGTGATCACGTCCTGCGGCGCGGCGGGCTCGTCATCCGTGCCGTTGAAGAGGCCGGACGCATTCTGCCGGAGAGCGGCGGCTGCGATCTGGCCGATGTCCTCGCCATGGATGCGGTTGAACACCTGTCCGTCCTTGATGATGCGGCGGCTCGTGCCCCTGCGGATTTTCTCGAAGGGGCCGCGGCCCGGACCGTAGATGCCGGAGAGGCGGACGATGGAAACGGGAATGCCTGTCGTCTCTGAGAACGAGAGCCAGGCGTTTTCCGCCTCGACACGCTGCTTGGAGCGCGTGGAGACCGGCCGGCATTCCGAAGTCTCGTCGACCCAGCCGCCATCATGGTCGCCATAGACGCCGACCGTGGAGAGGTAGCAGATCGAATCCGGACCCGCTTCCGACAGGGTATCGCCGAAGACGTTCAGCACGGGATCGCCCGTCTCGTCGGGTGCGACGGAGACGAGGACATGAGTTGCCTCGGCGAGCGCGTCGGAGACGGCGCCGTTATAGGAAGCGCCTGCGGTCCCGTCGAAGAGGAGCGGCATGGCGCCGAGAGCGGCCATCGCATGCAGGCCTTCGGCGCTGCGCGTCGTGCCCCAGACGCTCTCCGGTTGAAGTGCGTCCATCGTGAAGCGCGCCGAATAACCGAGACCAAAGCAAAAGAGATCCATCAATCCTCGCCAAGCAAATTCCATTCGCCGCGCACGGCGGCATCTTCTTCTTGCGGCAAAAGTTCTGCCCGTGCCCTCTCTGCCGTTTCGGGGGCGAGCCTGGCGAGTGCCCAGATCGCCGCGCCGCGCACAAGTGGGCTGTCGTCATCGAGCCTTGCCCGGGCTTGCGATGCAAGTCCGGGATCGCCCGAATTGCCGATCGCGATCAAGACATTGGAGACGAATTTTGCCCGTCCGATGCGTTTGATCGGCGAGCCGGAGAAATGCTGCCGGAAGGCGGCGTCGTCCAGGCAGACGAGATCTTTCAGGGAAGGCGCCTGAAGATCCGCGCGGGCTTTCAGCTTCGCCTCAGAGGCCGTCTCGGCGAATTTGTTCCACGGGCAGGCGGCGAGGCAGTCGTCGCAGCCATAGATGCGGTTGCCGAGATCCTTGCGAAATTCGCGCGGGATGAGGCCTTTGTCTTCGATCGTCAGATAGGAGATGCAGCGCCTCGCATCGAGCTGATAGGGCGCCGGGAAGGCGTTCGTCGGGCAGGCATCGAGGCAGCGCCGGCATGAGCCGCAATGGTCCGTTTCCGCCTGATCCGCGGGAAGCTCGGCGGCGGTGAAGATCGCGCCCAGAAAAAGCCAGGAGCCGTGTTCGCGCGAGACGAGGTTGGTGTGCTTTCCCTGCCAGCCGATGCCGGCGGCAGCCGCCAGCGGCTTTTCCATGACGGGGGCTGTGTCGACAAAGACCTTGATCTCGTCGGGGAGATCGCGGCGGCGCGCTTCGGCGGCGAAACGCGAACCGATGCGCTTCATCGCGCCCTTGATGAGGTCGTGATAATCGCGGTTGCGGGCATAGACGGAGATGGTCGCCTTCTGCCGCTCTGCGAGCGTGGCGAGGGGATCGCCTTCAGGGCCGTAATTCATGCCGAGCATGACGACGGAGCGAACATCGCGAAAGATGCGGCGGGGATCGGAGCGCCGCTCTGCCGTTTCGGGCATCCATTCCATGCTGCCGTGGCGGCCCGCGTCGATCCACACGCCAAGGCGCTTGCCGGCTTCGCCGAGCCCCTCCGGCGGTGTCACGCCGAGGGTGATAAAACCTTCCTCACGGGAAATTTCGGCCAGGAACGCCTTCAGGCGTTCCGCGTCTAGAAGTCGAGATCGGCGTAATGGGCCGGCGGCGCCACGCCGCGCATCTGGTCGTTGAGGAGCGGCCGGAAGGACGGTCTCGATTTGATCCTCGCGTACCAATCCTTGACTTCCTCGTATTCCTGCCAGGGCACCTCACCCAGAAAATCGGCCACGGAAAGTGCTGCTGCTGCGGCGAGATCAGCGTAGCTCATGCGGTCGCCGGCAAGCCAGCTCTGTTCCACGATCAGGTGGTCGATATAGCGCAAATGCATGCGGATATTAGCCCGGCCGGCGCGCAGAAGCGAGGAATCGGGCGAGGAATCCATGCCGAGGCGAGACATCTCGCGTTTGATGACCCGCTCTTCGGCGAGATAGACCGTCACCTCGGGATCGAACTTTCCGAGAAACCAGTCGAGAAGCCGGCGCACCTCGGCGCGGCCATCGGCGCTTGCCGGCAGAAGCCGGTGTTCGTCGAGGGCAAAGCCGCGGGTCTCGTCGAGATATTCAGAGGCCGGCCAGGCGCCGACGATCGGCGGGCCGTTGTCTTCCTGCATCACCGGCAGGGTGCCTGCCGGGTTCATCAGAAGGAATTCCTCACGGCGCTCCCAGGGGCGCTCCTCGATCAACTCGCATGTGAGCTCGCATTCCCCCACCGCCAGACGGATGAAGCGGGAGGGAACGGACAACGGATGGTGGTAAAGCCGGATCATCAGCGGGGCTGGCTATCAAACTGGTGAAAGGAAATGGGAACGCTCATTGCGGCATGGTAGGAGCCGCACGCTCGCGACGATTCGCGGGCGTGCGTTTGCCATGGCGGCGCAATCGGGCGAAGGTTGGGCGCTCGCCTATGTGGGAAAGGAAAGAGCTTGGATATCGGAACCATCTTTGATGCCGCTTTCCTCGGTTTGATCGAAGGGCTGACGGAGTTCATTCCGGTTTCGTCGACAGCGCACATTCTGCTGGCCGGGCATTTTCTGGGCTTCGAATCGACGGGCAAGACCTTCGAAGTGCTCATCCAACTGGGCGCCATTCTGGCCATTTTGTCGGTCTATTTCGGGCGGTTGTGGCGCATGGCGACACAACTTCCGACGAGTCCCGACGCAAGGCGCTTCGTCATCGCGATCCTCCTCGCTTTCCTGCCGGCCGCAGTCATAGGTGTCATCGCGCACGATTTTATTAAGAATGTCTTATTCGAGACGCCGGTCTTGATATGTATCACCCTGATTGTGGGTGGCATCATTCTCGCGTTCATCGACCGGCTGGACCTGAAGCCGGTCCATCATGACGCGATGCGTTATCCGCCGGGGCTCGCCTTCAAGATCGGCGTGTTCCAGTGCCTGGCGATGATCCCTGGTGTTTCACGCTCCGGCGCGACCATTGCCGGCGCGCTTCTGATGGGCTGCGACAAGCGTTCGGCGGCGGAATTTTCCTTCTTTCTCGCCATGCCGACGATGGCCGGCGCCTTCGCTTATGACCTCTTCAAGAATCGCGCGCTCTTGTCCGCCGACGATGCGGTGATCATCGGCGTCGGCTTCATCTTCGCCTTCGCGGCGGCCCTCGTCGTGGTGCGCAGCCTGCTCGACTTCGTCTCCCGCCACGGCTTCACGCCGTTCGCCTGGTGGCGCATCGCCGTCGGCACGGCTGGTCTTATCGGGCTCTGGCTCTGGGGCTGATTTCTGCGCCTGATCTCTGCAGAGCGGCGGGAGCTCGTCCCGCCGCTTCAGCATTTTTGGTATCTTCGGCGCGCCGCCTGGTGACGGCTGGCGCTCCGGCCTTGCCTCAGACGGGATGCTTCTCGGCGAACTGCCCGTGGTCGCGGAAGCGCACGAGGTAGGTCGGGAGAATCAGCTCCAGCGCGGCGGGGTCGATGCCGAGGCCTTCGAGCGTGCGGCCTTCCGCCTTCGCCTCTTCCGAGACGACATTGTCGAGCCGGAGCTGACGCACCTGATCGTAGGTGAGGGGCGGCGAGGGCAGTTTGCTCATGATGCGGCCCATCGGCTTGGCGACGCTGAAAGGGATCGACACGATCTTGCGGCGGCGGTTGATGACTTTCAGCATGAGTTCCATGCATTCGCGGAAGGTCAAAACCTCCGGGCCGCCGAGCTCGTAGGTCGCGCCGGGCGTCGCCTTGCCTTCGAGGCTCTTGGCAACCGCCTCGGCCACATCGCCGACGAAGACCGGCTGAAAGCGCGAGCTGCCGTCGCCGATAATCGGCAGGATCGGAGACATCGCCGCCATGCCGGCAAAGCGGTTGAAGAACTCGTCTTCCGGCCCGAAGACGATCGACGGACGCATGACGACGGTATCCGGCCGATGTTCGCGCAGCCCCGCTTCGCCTTCCGCCTTGCTGCGGAAATAGGGGATGTCGGAGTTCGCGTCGGCGCCAATGGCGGAGACATGGACGATATCATCGACGCCTGCGGCCTTCGCCGCTTCGCCGATGGTGCGCGGACCTTTCGCCTGTACGGCATCGAAGTTCTGGGCCCCGCCCTGGTAGAGGATGCCGACCAGATTGACGGCGGCGTCGGCGCCGTCAAGGGCGCGCTCCACCGACCAGGGGTAGCGCAAATTCGCCTGCATCGGGACGATCTGGCCGACCGAGCCGAGCGGGCGCAGGTGGAAGGCGAGATCTGGGCGCCGCACGGCGACGCGGATGCGCCAGCCCCGCTGAGCAAGGGCACGCACGACATGACGGCCCAAAAAGCCAGAGCCCCCGAAAACGGTGACGAGGCGGGTCGGTTCGCTCGGTGGTTGCACGTTCAACTCCTGCCAGGCGTGGGGCTTCTCAGGCGAGAAGCGCGGGTTTCGGACACATATAGTCTCGGCGGCATGCGGCCATCAACGGCCCGTACTTCGTAAAGGTTGAGCCTTTCCCAAGGCTGCGGCGTTTTGCGGATGTTTCAGCGCCTCGTAGATCATCAAGCCGGTGGCGACGGCGAGATTGAGGGAATCGGCGCCTTCGCGCATCGGGATGCGCAAAAGGCCGTCGCAGGCTTCGGCGAGCGCATCGGTCAGACCCTGGCGCTCATTGCCCATGACGAGGACGAGGGGTGGCGTATAATCCGCCTCGCGGAAATCCTCTGTGGCCGAAAGATGCGTGCCGAGGAGGCGGGCCGAATTGGCATTTGCTGCGGCGAGGAAGGCTGCCTCGTCGGCGGTCGCCAGCGGCACGTGGAAGAAGGAGCCCATGGAAGCGCGCACCGTTTCCAGCGAAAACGGATCGCAGCATTCGCCGATCAGCGCGACGCCCGCGACGCCCGCCGCATCGGCCGTGCGCAAAATGGTGCCGAGATTGCCGGGATCGCGGATGCGGTCGAGCCCGATCCACAGGCCTTCGCGGCCGATCTCCTTGCGGGGCGCCAGCCTCTGCTCGAAGACGCCGATGACGGAATGCGGGTTGTCGCGGCGCGAGAGCTTTTCCAGCACCGGACGGCTGACGGACAGAACGCGCCCTCCCGCCCCTTTGACGGCGGCAGCGGTATCGGCAACCGCACCCTCTTGCAGGCTGTCTGCGGAGGCGATGAAGTCATGGACGCGAAATCCCGTCTCCAGCGCGTCGCGCACGAGCTTCAGACCTTCGCCCAGAAAGAGGCCGGTGCGGTCGCGCTCCTTCTTCTTGGCCGAAAGGGCCGAGAGCTGTTTGACGATGGGGTTCGACGGGCTGGTGACGCGGTGAAAGCCCGGGCGCCACTCTTCCTCGGCTTCATTCATTGTGGTTTCTCCGCCCGGCAATATAGGGCCGTGGGCAAGGCCTTTGCGCGGCCTTCGCCAAGGAGCGCCATTTCGCCGGACGTGACCCTGCCGCCGACGATATCGGCCGCAAGCTGGTGCAAGGCGAGATATGAGGCGCGGATGGCATAGGCCGTCAGGATCAGCGTTCCCCCGGGCTTCAGGCATTGGGCGCAGAGCTTCAGCATCTCCGGCAGATCCTCAAACAGATGCCAGGTCTCGCCCTTCGGCCCGCGGCCGTATTTCGGCGGATCGAGCAGGATCATGTCATAGAGATTGCCGCGACGCACCTCGCGGGCGGCGAACTTGCCGGCATCGTCGAGGAGCCAGCGGATCGGCTTGTCATCGAGCCCTGATAGCGCCTGATTTTCGCGGGCCCAGGCGATCGCCTTCTTGGAGGCGTCGACATGGGTGACCTGGGCGCCGGCCTGCGCGGCGACGAGCGAGGCGATGCCGGTATAGCCGAAGAGATTGAGGAGTTTCGGCGCCTCAAGTCCCTTGAGCCGCTCTTCGACGAAATTCCAATGCACGGCGTGTTCGGGGAAGACGCCGACATGGCGAAACGAGGTGAGGCGGCAGGTGAAGGCGAGCGCGCCGTGACGGCAGGTCCATTCCGTCTCATTGGCGTTCTGCCGCCAGCGTCCGGCGCCTTCCTCCTCCACGTCGCCGGTGAAGACGGCGTCGGCCCGCTGCCATTGCTTTTCGGCAAGAGAGGGCGCCCACATCGCCTGCTCCTCCGGCCGATCGAGCAGCATCGGCCCGAAGCGTTCGAGCTTGCGGCCGTTGCCGCTGTCGAGAAGCGCGTAATCCTCGTGGCCGCGGCTTGCAAGAACCTGCGGCTGGAAGGCGGCGTCGTCCGGAAGGGGGTCAGTCTGCACGATTGCCGATCAGAGTGTCTGTGAGCGCCGGGTCGCCGATCGCCAGGAAATAAGGGTTCTGGAACGGACGCGGCCCTCCTTCGTGTTCGCGACCATAGAGAAACGGCGTGCCGTCGAGGTTGAGAACCTGGCCGCCGGCCGCCTCCAGAACGGCCTGGCCGGCCGCCGTGTCCCATTGCATGGTCGGACCGAGACGGGGGTAGAAATCCGCCTCGCCCGCAGCAAGCAGGCAGAATTTGAGCGAAGAACCGATCGAGCGCGTCTCCGCGGCTTCGAAACGGTCGAGAAACGCGGCTGTCTCCGGCGACATGTGCGAGCGGCTGGCGACGGCGATCGGCCTTGACGGCACCGGTCGGATGCCGATCGCCTGCATGTCGGCGACTTTGCCCGACGGGCGCTCCACCTCGCCGCGCCAGGCCTCCTGCTTGAGGCCGCAAAAGAACTTGCCGAGCACCGGCGCGTAGACGACGCCGGCGACCGCACGGCCGTCTTCGACGAGCGCGATGTTGACGGTGAACTCGCCGCTGCCGCTCAGGAATTCCTTTGTGCCATCAAGCGGATCGACGAGGAAGAAACGGTTGCCGCATTCGGGCGGCCCGAACTCCGAGCAGGCCTCTTCGGCGACGATCGGGATGTCGGGAAAAGCGTCGCGCAGTTTTTCGGTGATGAGCTTTTCGCTCGCCCGATCCGCCGCGGATACGGGTGATGAATCGGCCTTCTTTTCCACGGCGAGGTCGCCGTCATGGATTTCGAGAATGGCCTCCCCGGCGGCGATCGCGATCGTCATCAGCGTATCGAGCGGCGCGGGCAGTTGGCTGAGTGGCATGAGGTCCCTTGTTGTCTCCGGCCTTGTCGTCTCCGGTCTTGCCATCAAATAGCCTTTGCCGGGGTTTGTTTGCCAGTTGAGTATGAATGGGCCTGTGTGCACAATCGAACGCAATCAACAAGGGGGCGTAGGGAGGCAGTATGAAACTCACCGGTGAATACGTGATCACGGCGCCGCGAGAGAAGGTCTGGGCGCTCCTCAACGATCCGGACGTGCTGCGCGAATGCCTGCCCGGCTGCGAAGAACTCCATCAAACGGAAACCGGCGGCCTCGCCGCGCGGGTGACGACGAAGATCGGGCCCGTGAAGGCGACCTTCAACGGCACCGTCGAACTGCAGGATATGAACCCTCCCGAAAGCTACCGGATCGCCGGCGAAGGCCAGGGCGGGGTCGCGGGCTTTGCCAAGGGAACCGCGGATGTGCGCCTTGCCGAAGAGGGCGAGACGACGATCCTGACCTACGATGCCGATGCGCAGGTGGGCGGAAAGCTCGCCCAGCTCGGCAATCGCCTCGTCGGATCGACAGCGAAGAAGCTTGCCGACCAGTTTTTCTCCTGCCTCGCCGAAAAGGCCGGCGGTCACACCATCAAGGCCGATGAGGCGGCCCCGGCTGCCGGCACGGCCGATGAAGCCGCGCTCTCAGAACCTGCGGACATGGCGGCGATCCCCGGAGCCACGGTGCCGCCGCTTGCGACAGGCGTGCCGGAAGTGGGCGTCCAAGAGACCGCGACCGGTACCCGCAGCGAGGCCAGACGCGAGGGCGAGCATGAATCGGCCTTCTCGCATGCGGCCCATGAGCTGGAGCATGCCGCTGAAGAGGCCGAGGAGGCTGTCGAAGAACGCGCCGCCGGCGGGTTCCTCGGCGGGCCCATGGTCTGGGGCTTTATCGCGATCCTCGTTCTGATCGCGCTCTGGGCAATCTTTTGAGGTGGCGGCCGCATTCCCGGCCGCGATCTGAATAACGGGCGACACGCCCCCATAACAAAACTCATAGGGAGGGTTTCAATGGTCACTGTGACGATGACGGTGAATGGCCGTCAGGTCTCCAAGGAGGTGGAAGATCGCCGCCTCCTCGTCGACTTTCTGCGCGAAGATCTGGAGCTGACCGGCACGCATGTCGGCTGCGACACCTCGCAATGCGGTGCTTGTGTCGTGCATCTCGACGGCAAGGCGATCAAATCCTGCACCATCCTTGCGGCGCAGGCGGACGGGACGTCCATCACGACGATCGAAGGGCTCGCCGACGGCGCCGAGCTGCATCCCCTGCAGGCCGCCTTCAAGGAGCATCATGGTCTGCAATGCGGCTATTGCACCCCCGGCATGATCATGTCCGGCGTCGATATCATCCGCCGGCACGAGGGGCAGCTCGACGAGGACACGGTGCGCCACGAGCTGGAGGGCAATATCTGCCGCTGCACGGGCTACCACAACATCGTCAAGGCGATCCTCGCCGCGGCGCAGGAGATGCATGGCGAGGTCCGCCAGGCCGCCGAATAGACGCGTTGATCTTGGATCCGGACCGCCCCGCAAGAGACCCGACAAAGGGTCCGGCAAAAGGGCGCGGCCGAAGGAGGAAACATGGCTCAAGATGGCATCGGCGCGCGGGTCGCGCGCAAGGAAGACAAGCGATTCATCACCGGTAAGGGGCGATACGTCGACGATATGCGCGTCGCCGGCATGAAGCATGTCGCTTTCGTGCGAAGCCCTTATGCCCACGCGAAGGTGGGCGGCATCAATTCAGAACAGGCGCGCAACATGCCGGGCGTGCTCGCCGTTCTCACAGGCTCCGAACTTGTCGCCGACGGCATCGGCAATCTCATCTGCGGCTGGATGGTCCATTCCAAGGACGGTACGCCGATGAATATGGGCGCATGGCCGGCGCTGGCGCCGGAGGTGGTGCGCTTCGTCGGTCAGGCCGTCGCCATGGTGATCGCCGAAACGCGGGCCGAGGCCCGCGATGCGGCCGATGTCGTGGCGGTGGAATGGGAAGAGCTCCCCGCCATCACCGATCCGGCAAAGGCGCTGGGCGAGGGTGTCCCGCAGCTTCATCCCGAGGCGAAGGGCAATCTCATCTACGATTGGGAAATCGGCGACAAGGCCGCGGCCGACAAGGCCCTGTCGGAGGCCGCCCATGTCACGCGCATGGAGATCGTCAACAACCGTCTCGTTCCGAACGCCATGGAGCCGCGGGCGGCGCTCGCCCAATACGATGCGGCGGAAGATCATTTCACCTTATGGACGACGTCGCAGAACCCGCATGTGGCGCGGCTCGTTCTCTCCGCCTTCTACAATGTCGCTCCGGAACACAAATTGCGGGTGATCGCGCCGGATGTCGGCGGCGGCTTCGGCTCCAAGATCTTCATCTATCCGGAAGAGGTCGCCTGCCTGTGGGCGGCGCGCAAGACCGGGCTTGCGGTGAAATGGACCGGTGATCGCTCTGAGGCGTTCCTGACCGACGCGCATGGCCGCGACCATGTCACGGTCGCGGAAATGGCCTTCGACGCCAACAACCGCATCACCGCCTTCAAGATCGACACGATCGCCAATTTCGGCGCCTATATGTCGCTCTTCTCCTCCTCGGTGCCGACCTATCTCTACGCCACGCTTCTGTCGGGGCAGTACGATATCCCGACGATCCACTGCAATGTGCGCGGCGTCTACACCAACACCGCGCCTGTCGACGCCTATCGCGGCGCTGGGCGGCCGGAAGCGACTTATGTCGTGGAACGGATGATGGAGACGGCGGCACGCGAGCTCGGCGTGGCGCCGCCGGAACTTCGGCGGACGAATTTCATCCGCGAATTCCCGCATCAGACGCCGGTGATCATGAATTACGACGCCGGCGATTACGAAGCCTCGCTGAGCGCGGCTCTGTCGGCCTCCGATTATGCCGGGTTCGGCGAGCGCAAGGCGGAGGCCGCGCGACGCGGCAAGCTCCGCGGTATCGGGCTCTCCTGCTATATCGAGGCCTGCGGCATCGCGCCCTCGCAGGCAGTCGGCTCGCTCGGCGCCGGTGTCGGACTTTGGGAATCGGCGGAAGTGCGGGTCAATCCGGTCGGCACGATCGAAGTCCTGACCGGCTCGCACAGCCACGGCCAGGGGCATGAGACGACGTTCGCCCAGCTCGTTGCCGAGCGGCTCGGCGTGCCGATCGACAATGTCTCGATCGTGCATGGCGACACCGACAAGGTGCAGTTCGGCATGGGCACTTACGGCTCGCGTTCCGGCGCCGTCGGCATGTCGGCGATTTCGAAGGCCATCGACAAGGTCGAGGCGAAGGCGAAAAAACTTGCCGCGCATCTCCTGGAGGCGGCCGAGGGCGATATCGAGATCGCCGATGGCGAGGTTCGGGTCGCCGGCACCGACAAGAAGCTCGGCTGGCACGAGGTCTGCCTTGCCGCCTATACGGCGCACAATCTGCCGGAGGGGATGGAGCCGGGCCTCAAGGAGGGGAGTTTCTACGATCCGGCGAACTTCACCTTCCCGGCCGGTGCCTATGTCTGCGAGGTGGAGGTCGATCCCGATACCGGCCATACCGAGATCATCCAGTTCGTGGCGGCCGACGATTTCGGTCGGATCATCAACCCGATGATCGTCGAGGGCCAGGTGCATGGCGGCATCGCGCAGGGCGTCGGCCAGGCGATCCTGGAGGGCTGCATCTACGATCCCGAGAGCGGCCAGCTCATCACGGCGTCTTACAACGACTACGCCATGCCGCGGGCGCATGACCTGCCGTCCTTCAAGGTGTCGACCACGGAGACGATCTGTCCGTCCAATCCGATCGGCATGAAAGGCTGCGGCGAGGCGGGCGCCATCGGCACACCGCCGGCGGTGATCAACGCCATCACCGATGCGATCGACAACAACGACCTTTCCATGCCGGCGACACCGGAGAAGGTGTGGCGGGCCCTGCGGGCCGGCGCCACGGCGATGCGGCAGGCGGCGGAATAGGAGCAAAGCCCATGTATTCTCTCACCTATAAGCGTGCAGACAGCGTGGAAGAGGCCCGGCGCTTGTTCCAGGAAGCGTCCGATGCCGCCTATCTCGCCGGCGGTCACACCTTGCTGCCGACCATGAAGCAGCGGCTGGCCGCGCATGACGTTCTCGTCGATCTCACCCGCATCGGCTCCATGAAGGGGATCTCGGTCGAAGGCGACCGGGTCCGGATCGGGGGCGGCATGACGCATGCGGAGGTCGCGGGCTCCAGCGAGGTGCAGCGGGCGATCCCATCGCTTGCCGCACTCGCCGGCTCGATCGGGGATGCGCAGGTGCGCCATCGCGGCACGCTCGGAGGCTCGATCGCCAATGACGATCCGGCGGCCGATTATCCCGCAGCCGCGCTCGCGCTTGCGGCCACGATCATGACCGACAGCCGCGAGATCGCGGCCGACGATTTCTTTACGGCGCTCTATGAGACGGCGCTGGAGGAAAGCGAGATCGTGACGGGCGTCAGCTTCGCCATTCCGGAGACGGCGGGTTATGCGAAGTTCCGCAATCCCGCCTCGCGCTATCCGATGGCCGGAGTTTTCGTGGCACGCCATCGCGATGGCTCGGTCCGCGTCGCCGTCACCGGGGCCGGCAATGAAGGCGTTTTCCGCTGGCAAGCTGCGGAATCGGCGCTCGCCGGCGATTTCTCCGCCAATGCGCTTGAAGGCCTCAGCGTCGATCCCGATCTGATGATGGGTGACATTCACGGCTCGGCCGAATACCGGGCGAACCTCGTCGCCGTCATGGCGCGGCGGGCTCTCGCCAATCTCGGCTCGGCCGAAGCGATCATCTGAGGCTTCGCACGCAGCATTTGTAAGAGGGAGCGGCCGCGGATGCGGCCGTTTCGTTTTCGGCGACCGAGGCGACGAGGAAAGTCGGGCCTTTGCCCCGGTGACGGGAGTTACAACGGCGGGGCTAGTCTGTGTCGCTCAGGTCGCGTAAAAATGCTTGTTTGCGGCAGGTGGAGCTTGCCGTTGACTGCCGGGCAGGGCGCAACTATAGCATCGGGCGACAACGCGGCCGTTTACGGCCGCGCTTTCTGTTGGGCCGAAGCGACAATTGTCGGCGCCGACAGAGCCCTTCAATTGGCAACGAACGGATCTTGATATGGCCAATACACCTTCGGCCAGGAAGGCTGCTCGGAAGATCGAGCAGCGCACGGCCACCAACAAGGCGCGGCGTTCGCGCCTGCGCACTTTCCTGCGGCAGGTCGAAGAGGCCATCGCCTCGGGCAACTCCCAGGCCGCCCAGAGCGCTCTGCGCGAGGCGCAGCCGGAATTGATGCGCGGCGCTTCCAAGGGCGTCCTGCACAAGAACACCGCGGCGCGGAAGATGTCGCGTTTGGCACAGCGCGTGAAGGCCCTCGGCTGAACGCAACCTGGCGGCGTCTTCGGCGCGCCGCCTTCGCCTGAGATGACATGGCAGGGCGGGCTTTGCCCGCTTTCCACACATAGCCAAAGAGACGCTGCAGTGCCCTTTTTGCGGCCGGCGTCGAACGCTCCCGGCAGAGTCTGGTTGAGCCGCACTGTCAGAATTATCCTTTTATTAACAAAAGTTTATGGGCAAGACGGACGTCTGGACCCGGATTTTTGGACCGGATTGGGAGTCAAGCCCAATTGCGCGGCAACGATTCTGACTCGCTTCGAAAGCCGTTGCCGAAAACGCACATATTGCTCAAGACTCTGAGACTCCAAGGGCTTGCGGTGCGACGCTGGGACGGTCTTCCCGAAGGTCATGTCGGAGTCGTTTTTAGTTCGTTCCGTCTGCGGCGGATTCGGTGGTTGCCCCCCCCTCTGCTCTGTGGTTTTTAGATCGCCACGACGGGGCGACCCGAATGCCCTCAGCAAAAGGTGAAGCCGAACGGCGCCAGGAATCCTTCCTGGCGTGGTGGATGCCTTGCGCCTGGGCGGGCCGAAGCCTGCGGTTCTCTCCGTCGCGGCGGTCTTTCAAGACCGTCAAAATCAAAAGGCTGGGATCCCCTCTTACGGGTGTTTTGGGCGGCCGGGTCATGACTCGGGCGGACAGGAGGCATTTGTCTTGCGTACAGCGGCTTATCAGGGTGACGTCGGACCGGAGGAGGCCTGGAAGGCTCTCTCAGAGTCGGATGCCGTGCTGATCGATGTGCGCACGCGTGCCGAATGGGCCTATGTCGGTCTCCCGGATCTATCGCCCCTGGGGCGCCAGCTTTTCTTAGCAGAGTGGCAATCTTTTCCCACGCAACAGGTCGATCCGGAGTTTGCCGGAAAGCTTGTGGCAGCCCTTGGGGAGGCTGGGGTTGGGCAGGAGGTGCCGCTCTATTTCATCTGCCGGTCGGGAGTGCGTTCCGCTGCAGCAGCGGCGGCCATGACGGCGGCAGGGTATGGCCCATGTTTCAACGTTTCGGGAGGGTTCGAGGGGGACCGCAACGAGGCTGGACATCGCGGGCAGATCAACGGCTGGAAAGCGGTGGGATTGCCCTGGACACAGTCGTGACTGTGGTTCGGGTGCATGAGGTGAAAGGCCTGGCGCGTCAGCGCCCGGCGCAAGGAGGACGAGGCAGTATGTCTGCAGAGGCGGCGAAAATCATGAAGGAGCAGGACGTGGCGGAGACAGACGTCGAGCGGCGTGACTGGGACGAAGCCTGGGCGCGCGTCAAAAAGCGGCTCCGGACGGAGCTCGGTGACGATGTCTTTACGTCATGGTTTGCGCGCATCGAATGCGACGGGGTTGCGGCGGGTGTCGTCAGCCTTTCGGCGCCGACCCTGTTTTTGAAGGGATGGATCAAGAGTCATTACAGTGATCGCCTGGTGGCGCTCTGGAACGCCGAATATGGCGATGTGCGCCGGGTGGACGTCGTCAAGCGCAGCCCTCTCAAGTTTCCTGCGCAAGTCAAAGTTGTGCATTCTGAACCCGCGCCGGTCCAGCCTCAGGCCGCGCAGGAGGATGCGGAAGATCGCTTTGCCGGTTCGCCTCTCGATTCCCGGCTGACCTTCACGAGCTTCTGCGAAGGCGCTTCCAACGAGGTGGCGTTCCGCGCGGCCCGTGCCGTCGCCACGGCGCCCGACGGTGCACCCCCCCTCTACAATCCTCTCTACATCCATGCCGGTGTCGGCATCGGCAAGACGCATCTGTTGCAGGCGATCGCGCATGAGACGCGCAAGATGCATCCGCAGCGGCGGGTGATGTATCTGACGGTGGAGCGCTTCACCTTCCAATTCGTCGCCGCCCTTCGCGACAAGGCCGCACTCGACTTCAAGGAAAAGCTGCGCTCGATCGACATCCTCCTGATCGACGATATGCAGTTCTTGACGGGCCGCAGCGTGCAGCAGGAATTCTGCCACATGCTGAACGCGCTTCTCGACAGCTCCAAGCAGGTCGTCGTCGCAGCCGACCGCGCGCCGGGCGAGCTCGACGGGATCGACGAGCGCGTACGCTCGCGCCTCAAGGGTGGCGTGGTCGTCGGCATGGCACGCCCCGATACGGCGATGCGTCGCAAGATCCTCGATCTTCGTCTGGCGGCCGCCCGCGAGCGCGATCCCAAGATCCAGGTGCCCGACAATGTGCTCGATTTCATCGCCCGCATGGTGGTGAGCAACGGGCGCGATCTCGATGGCGCCCTGAACCGGCTGATTTGTCGCGCCCAGTTCTCCGACCAGCCGATCTCGGTCGACGCCTGCGAACTGGCGATCGCCGATCTCATCGGTGACCGTGAGCCGAAGCGCATCCGCATCGAAGACATCCAGAAGATCGTCGCCCGCCACTACAATGTGAGCCGGCAGGATCTCGTCTCCGCGCGCCGCACCCGCACCGTCGTCAGGCCCCGGCAGATCGCTATGTATCTCGCCAAGACCATGACGCCGCGCTCGTTTCCGGAAATCGGCAAGCGCTTCGGCGGGCGCGACCACACGACGGTCCTGCATGCCGTGCGCAAGATCGAGGGACTTGTCGGAGCCGATCAGAAGCTTTCCGACGAGATCGAGCTCCTGCGCCGATTGTTGCAGGATTAAGGCCTCCGGCGCCGGCGATTTCTTCCTCCACCGGCGCCTCCCTTCCTGGTTCTTCCGCACAAGCGGCCACGCGCACTTGCTTTTGTCAGTGAGGCGCGCCAATTTGACCGCCCGCCGCTGCGATGCACCCGTATCCGCAGTGGCTTCGGGCCCTCCAATTCCTGGAATGCCGGTATGAAAGTTGCGATCGAAAGGGCTGCCTTCCTGAAAGCCCTGACCCCCGTCCATCGCGTCGTCGAACGGCGCAACACCATTCCGATCCTGTCGAATGTGCTGTTGCGCGTGGTCGAGGGCGGCGTGCTCTTGAAAGCCACCGACCTCGATCTGGAGGTGTCCAATCGGATGCCGGCGATGGTCGAGCAGCCGGGCGCCGCCACCGTGCCGGCGCATATGCTCTACGACATCGTGCGCAAGGCGCCGGAAGGCTCGGAGATCTCTCTGACGACCGGCGACGGCGGCACCATGAAATTGATGGCGGGGCGCGCCCGCTTCGAATTGCAGATGCTGCCGGATTCCGATTTCCCGGACCTCGATCCGGGCGAGCTTCCGGTGCGCTTCTCCCTGACGGCGAGCGAATTGCGGCGTCTCATCGAGCGCACGCAGTTTGCGATCTCCACCGAAGAGACCCGCTATTACCTGAACGGCATCTTCTTCCACGTCGCGGGCGAGGGGCCGGATCGGCGTCTGCGCGCCGTGGCGACCGACGGGCACCGTCTCGCCAAGGCGGAAATGACCGCGCCGGACGGCAGCGACGAGATGCCCGGCATCATCGTGCCGCGCAAGACGATCGGCGAGATGCAGCGGCTTCTGGAGGACGGCGACGCCAATGTGACGCTCGAACTCTCCGATACCAAGATCCGTTTGAGCGCCGGTTCGATCGTGCTGACCTCCAAGCTCATCGACGGCACGTTTCCCGATTACGAGCGGGTCATCCCGTCCGGCAACGACAAAGAGATGGTCGTCTCCAAGGACGTCTTCAAAAACGCCGTCGACCGGGTCTCGACCATTTCCTCCGATCGCGGCCGCGCGGTGAAGCTGGCGCTTTCCGAAGGGCGTCTGGTCTTGACCGTCAACAACCCGGATTCCGGCAGTGCGACCGACGAGATCGATGTCGATTATGATGCCGAGCCTTTGGAGATCGGCTTCAATTCGCGCTATCTCCTCGACATCGCCGACCAGCTGACGACGGGCGAAGCACGTTTCGAGCTCGCCGATCCGGGATCGCCGACGCTCATTTGCGACAAAGAGGGCGGCGACGCGCTCTATGTGCTGATGCCGATGCGCGTGTGAGGTCATGATCGCGGCACCTGCGGCTTGTCAGCAGGTCACGCTCGCTTCCCTGAAGCTGACGGACTTTCGCAATTATAAGGCGGTCGCCTGCGACCTCCGGCCGGGGCTCGTCGTTCTCACCGGCCGCAACGGTTCCGGCAAGACCAACCTCCTGGAAGCCGTGTCCTTCCTGTCGCCCGGCCGCGGCCTGAGGCGTGCAAAACTCGGCTCGGTCGCCCGCACCGATGGTGCCGGGGGCTGGGCGGTTGCGGCCGATATCGCTGCCGGCGAGGAGGTTAGGCGCGTCGGTACCGGGCTGCGGTCGGCGGAAGAGGCAAGCCGCGAAGTGCGCGTCGACGGGGCGACGGCCCCCTCTTCGGAAGCCTTGTCGGAATATTGCCGGGTGCTTTGGCTGACGCCGGCCATGGACGGGCTCTTCACCGGCGCGCCGGGAGACCGAAGGCGGTTTCTCGACCGGCTGACGCTCGCCATCGATCCGGGGCACGGGGCGCGGGTGCGCGCCTTCGACCGGCTCATCTCAAGCCGCAACCGCCTGCTTGAGGACGATGCCGGGCCGCGCTGGCTTTCGGCCGTTGAGACGGAGCTCGCCGAGGCGGCGCTTGCCGTATCGCTCGCCCGCCAGGAAACGGTGGCGCTCCTTGCCGGGCTGATCGCCTCTCATGGCGAGACCTCGGCCTTTCCCTCCGCCGGGCTTGCGCTTGAGGGCGATTTCGAGGCGGGGCTGGTTGTGGGCCGTTCGGCAAGCGAGGCGGAGGAGGCCTACCGCGCCGCGCTCGCCTCTGAGAGGGGGCGCGACCGCGCCGCCAAGCGAACCCTTTCCGGACCGCATCGCTCCGATCTCGCCGTCACCTTTGCCGCCAAGAATGCGCCGGCTGCACTTTCCTCCACCGGCGAACAGAAGGCGTTGCTTCTTGCCATCATCCTGGCGGAGGCGGAGCTCGTTGCCCGCGTTGCGGGGATGACGCCCATTCTGCTCCTGGACGAGGTGGCCGCCCATCTCGACGAGGGACGGCGGGCGGCGCTTCTCGCCCGGCTCGAGGCGCTCGGCGGGCAGAGTTTCCTCACCGGCACCGACAAGGCGCTCTTTTCCGCCGTCAATGACAGCGGTCAGTTCATCGAGGTTGTCGACGGGCGGCTTTTGGGCGCTTAAGAGAGGAAAGCGAAAAGCATGGCGCACCACCTTCATTGGCGTTGCCACAATCCCCATCTATAAGGGGAAAACTCATCTCTCTAGCCGATTCGGAAGCCTATGACGGACACACCCGAGACGCCACGCATTAGCCTCCCGTCAGATTACGGGGCAGGCTCCATCAAGGTCCTGAAGGGCCTCGATGCCGTGCGCAAGCGACCCGGCATGTATATCGGCGATACCGATGATGGCTCGGGCCTGCACCATATGGTCTACGAGGTCGTCGATAACGCCATCGACGAAGCGCTGGCGGGCTGGGCCTCCGAAGTGTCGGTCACGCTCAATTCCGACGGCTCCGTCACGGTGATGGACAACGGCCGCGGCATTCCGACCGATCTGCATCCCGAAGAGGGCGTGTCGGCTGCCGAAGTGATCATGACGCAGCTGCATGCCGGCGGGAAGTTCGACCAGAATTCCTATAAGGTTTCCGGCGGTCTGCACGGCGTCGGCGTCTCCGTCGTCAATGCGCTCTCCTCCTGGCTCAAGCTCAAGATCTGGCGCGACGGCAAAATCAACGAGATGCGGTTCGTGCACGGTGTCGCCGAGCAGCCGCTCGCGGTGATCGGCGATGCGGGCGATATGACCGGCACCGAAGTCACCTTCATGCCTTCGACCGAAACATTCACGATGACGGAGTTCGACTTCGACACCTTGGAGCGCCGCCTGCGCGAGCTCGCTTTCTTGAATTCGGGCGTGAAGATCCGTCTCACCGATCGCCGTCATGCGGATGTGCGCGAGGAGCTTCTGGAATATGAAGGCGGCCTTGAAGCTTTCGTGCGCTATGTCGACCGGTCGAAGAAGCCGCTGATGCCGGCACCGATCACCGTCTATCACGAACGCGACGGGATCACCGTCGAGGCGGCTCTGTGGTGGAACGACAGCTACCACGAGACGGTGCTTCTCTTTACGAACAACATCCCGCAGCGCGACGGCGGCACGCATCTCGCCGGCTTCCGCGGGGCGCTGACGCGGCAGGTTTCCGCCTATGCGGAGAGTTCCGGCATCGTCAAACGCGAGAAGGTGTCCCTGACCGGCGACGATTGCCGCGAAGGGCTTTCCTGCGTCCTGTCCGTCAAGGTGCCCGATCCGAAGTTTTCCTCGCAGACCAAGGACAAGCTCGTCTCCTCCGAAGTGCGGCCGGTGGTGGAATCGGTCATCAACGAGGCGCTCTCCACCTGGTTCGAGGAGCATCCGGCGGAAGCCAAGATCGTCGTCAGCAAGGTGGTCGAAGCCGCCGCTGCGCGCGAGGCAGCCAGAAAGGCGCGCGATCTCACCCGCCGCAAAGGCGCGCTCGACATTTCCTCGCTGCCCGGCAAGCTCAAGGATTGTTCGGAGCGCGATCCCTCCAAATCGGAAATCTTCATCGTTGAGGGTGATTCGGCCGGCGGGTCGGCGCAGATGGGCCGCGATCGCGGCTATCAGGCCGTTCTGCCGCTTCGAGGCAAGATCCTCAATGTCGAGCGCGCGCGCTTCGACAAGATGCTCTCCTCCGATCAGATCGGCACCTTGATCACGGCGCTTGGCACCGGCATCGGCAAGGAAGAATTCAACCCCGACAAGCTGCGCTACCACACCATCGTCATCATGACGGATGCCGATGTCGACGGCGCGCATATTCGTACGCTGCTTCTGACCTTCTTCTACCGGCAGATGCGCGAGCTGATCGACCGCGGGCACATCTTCATCGCGCAGCCGCCGCTCTACAAGGTGACGCGCAACCGTTCCGAGCAGTATCTGAAGGACGAGCGGGCGCTTGAAGATTACCTGATCCGCGGCGGTCTGGACGAAACGGTTCTGACGCTGGCGCACGGCGAAGAGCGGGCGCTCGAGGATCTGCGCGCCATCATCGACGAGGCGCGGGGCCTGCGTACCGCACTCGATCGGCTGCATTCGCGCTACAATCGTGCCGTCGTGGAGCAGGCAGCGCTTGCCGGCGCCCTCGATGCGGAGCGCATGGCGGTGCCGGCGGAGGCGTTGCAGATCGCCGCCAAGACGGCCGAACGCCTCGATCGCATGGCCGACGAGACGGAAAAGGGCTGGCAGGGCGAGATCCGCGACGGCGGCGTGCTCCTGCAGCGCACCTTGCGCGGCGTGACCGAGGTCGTGCGCCTCGATTCGGGGCTCATCGGATCGGCCGATGCGAAGTCGATCAATCATCATGCTCAGTCGCTGATGTCGGTTTTTGATGAGCCGGCAAGGCTGCGGCGCAAAGAGGTCGACAGCACGGTGTTCGGGCCGATGCAGCTTCTGGAGGGCGTCTTCGCCGTCGGGCGAAAGGGCATCACGCTGCAGCGCTATAAAGGGCTCGGCGAGATGAACCCCGATCAGCTTTGGGAGACGACGCTCGATCCGGAAAGCCGCTCGCTTCTGCAGGTTTCGGTCAAGGACGCGGACGCGGCCGAGATGATCTTCTCAGGGCTGATGGGCGACGATGTCGAACCGCGGCGCGAGTTCATTCAGACGAATGCGCTGCAGGTGGCCAATCTCGACGTTTGAGGCTCGGTCCATCGATTGACGCGCCCCTGTGCATTGCCGGGGCGAGGCGCATCTGCCGCTCGTTTCAGAAGCCGAAGACTTCGCCGATGCGTCCGAAGAAGCCTTTGTCTTCGCGCACCAGCCGGATGCCGAGATTGGCGGGCGGGATGCCGACCGAGCAGGCGCCGGCCGATGGGTCGCGCACGAAGCTCGTTAGATAGGCGCGGTGTTCGCCTTCGGCGATGCGCACGCCGCAGCTTTCATGGCTTTTCGACGCGCCGGTTTCGTCGAGCCGGTGGCGCGTGAAACAGGTCGACGTCCATTCCCAGACATTGCCTGAGACATCCAAGAGGCCGTTCTCGTTTTCGCCGAAGCTGCCGATGGGGCGCGGTTCGGCCTCGACCTTGCGGGCGCGCGCGGCCTCCGCGTCATAGCTTGCAAGCCAGCGTTCCGCCGGATTGTCCGTATCGGTCGTGACGCCGAGTCCATCGTCGTGAAAGCGCGAGCCGGCTGCGATCGCCCATTCCTCGTCCGACGGCAGGCGGTAATGGTCGCCGGTCGCCTCCGACAGATAGGCGGCGTAGGCCATTGCATCGTCGTAACTGACGCCGACGAGGGGGAGCGCCGCGTCTCCCGCCTCGTCCAGCGCCCGGCAGGCGCCCGCGGCGACGCAAGCGGAATATTCGCCGCGCGTTACCTGCCGTTTCATGATGAAGAAGGCGCGCTCTGGTCTGATCTTCGCAAGCGGGGGATCGACGGGATGATTGCCGCGGAGAAATTCGCCGGAGGGCCGATAGGCGACTTCCTGGCTCTCGATGCGCACGAATGCGGCATCATCCGTCGTCTCATCCGCGGCAGAGGCGGGCGCGACGAGGGCGGAACCGGAAAAGGCGAGGAGGAGTGCGCCTGAGGCAATGGCGTCGCGAAGCGTCTTATGAAGCTGCATCGTCCCCTCCTCGCTCTTTTGGGGTTAGGCGGCCCGCCGGGGGGCATGGCGGGCCGCTCCGCCGGCCTGTCGGTCAGCGGGAAGGTCGTCGTCGGATCTTCAGGCAGAGATTGGGCCGGGGGCGCTCACCTGCATCATCAGGTCGTTGTCCCAGTCGCCTTCCACCTTCACATGGCCGGTGGCACCGAGCTCCGCCGCCTCGATCAGGTTGTGGTTGACGTAGGCGTAGATGCCGGGCTGGCGGAAGGTGTAGATGGCCGCCGCCGCGCTGCCGCCGCGCACGAACCAGGTCTCCTGATCCTTCTGCGGAGCATTGGCGAATTTGCCGTTCTCCCACACCCAGTCGCCGTGCCCGCCGATGAGATGCGGGCGGCTGTCGCGGTTGGCGCAGGAATGGATGAAGAGCACCGTCTCGCCGACCTTTGCCGTCATGGCGCCTTCGCCGGTCAGCGCACCGACCTTGCCGTTGAAGACGACATGGGTCGGGATGAGGCCGCGCATCACGTCGAGCGTATCGGAATAGGATTCGCCGGGGCTGTCATAGGTCCTGTAGTTCCCGTCCTCGTCCCGGGGGATGTAGAGATCGAATTCGCCGATCGTGTAGATGCGGTCGTACTTGAGCGGCTTGCCGTCGCCATCCTTGAGGCCGTCGCGCGGCAGAACCAGGACCGCACCGCTCATGCCGGAGACGACGTGCCAGGGCACCATGCCGGTCGGCGCGCAATGGTAGATGAAGACGCCGGGGCGGAAGGCCTTGAAGCGCAGCACCGTCTGCTCGCCCGGATTGATGAGAGTGAGGCCGCCGCCGCCGAGCGCGCCCGTGGAGGCGTGGAAATCGATGTTGTGCGGCATCGTGTTGGTTTCCGGATTGACGAGGGTCAGCTCCAGATAATCGCCTTCATGCACCACCATCGTCGGTCCGGGCATCGAGCCTTCGTAGGTCATGGCCTGGAATTCGGTGCCCTGGTCGTCGACGACGACCTTCTTCTCCTGCACCGTCATCTTGAATTCGACGATCTTGGGTCCGCCCTTGGCCACCTGGTCATGCGCCATGACATGCGGCGGCGTGACGAGCTTGCCCTTCACGCGCGGTAGATCGCCGACCGTGGTCGCGGGGGTGAGGCCGTCGGAGGCCTTCTCGGTGGCACGGGCAGGAGCGCTCGCCAGAAAGGCGGCTGTGGCAGCACTGGCGGCACCCATCAATGCGGAGCGGCGGGTGATCATCGATCTCGTCCTTTTTCTCGATCTCGTTCGATGACGGGAATGAACACCCGATCGCGGAAAGCGTTTTTGCGGAAAAGCAAAGAACGGAACGGTGGCCTATTTGGCGTGGTGCGGCATTCTGTCAGTAACGGCACGGAGGTCGTCTGCGACATTCTGTCAAAAACTGCTGTGGAGGCCGCCGATTTCTTGGCTTGGTGGGTTGCGGCAGCGTGCTGCGGTGGTTCGGAAAGACGTGACAGATCGGCTTCGGGCGCGGCGTCCTGCCCTGCGAGGTTCGCAGCAAAGGCCGCATTCGTGACCTATGGAAAGCGCCTCCTTGCGGAGGGGGTTATGGATGAGCGATGTGGATCGAGAAGAGGCGTGTGAGCCGGCTCCGGTGCCCGGCCATATGTCCGCCGACCTGGCGGGCTATCGGTGGATGCGCGACAGGGTCGGTCAGTCGGGCGGTTCTGTCTTTCGACTGCATGGCAAACTGAATGGCCCGGACGCGTTTTTGAAGCATGGCCAAGATGCCCTCGCGGATGATCTGAGCGATGAAATGGTGAGATTGCGCTGGCTCGCCGGATACATATCGGTGCCGGCGCTCATCAGTTTCACGCGTACGTCGGATGAGGCATGGCTTGTGACGACGGCCATCCCCGGGAAGACTGCCTATCAGGTGTTGGAGGCCGATCCCGCGGCGGGCCTCGCCATTGTCGACGCGCTGGCGGTGTTCTTGCGCCGGCTGCATGCGATCCCAGTGTGCGCCTGCCCCTTCACGAGCGATCACGTTTACAGCCTCGCCCGTGCGCGAGAGCGCCTCGATGCGGGCCTGGTCGATGTCGAGGATTTCGATGACGAGCGGAAAGGATGGACGGCAGAACAGGTGTGGGAGGAGATGCATCGCCTGTTGCCATTTGCGCCGGATGTGGTCGTCACGCATGGCGACTTTTCTCTCGACAACCTCTCGATCCTCGATGGTGAGGTGACGGGGTGCATCGATGTCGGGAAAGCCGGTATCGCGGATCGATACCAGGACCTTGCCATCATGTGGAACTGTCTTGGGGATTTCGACCGTTCGCTTCAGGAGCGGTTTCTCCGGCAATACGGCGTCGTCGATGTCGATTGGCAAAGGCTGCAATTCCACCTCATGCTGGATGAGTTTTTCTAAGGCAGAGAGACGGCCAGATGGGTGTTTCGTCCCTTCGCAGAGGAAGCCTCGCGTCCCTTGTTTGTGGTGGCGCAACGAGTGATGACAGCCGCCGGCTTAGTCTTCGGGTCTCTTTTGAAACGTGGAGGGTGAGTGATGACCGTTTCTGCCGCCGAGGATCGGCTCGTCGATTTGCGCGAGGTCACGAAACCGATGCGGCGCGTCGCCTTCTTTGCCGCCTTCGATGAGCTTCAGACGGGCGAGGCCCTGCTCATCGTCAACGATCACGATCCGATGGGACTGTTTCATTATCTGCAGATCGCCATCCCGGGCGATTTCACCTGGGATTATGTCGTGCGCGGCCCGGATGAATGGCGCGTCAGGATCGGTCGGATCTGAGGCTTGAGCGATGTCTGCGCTTTCTGCCGCGGCCGCCGCGGATCCCGGCCGCCGGAGCGGCTGGTTTTTCGCCACCCCCTTCCGCCCGTTCTTCATCGGCGCCTCGCTGTTCGCCGCGTCGGCCGTGCCCGTCTGGCTTTGGCTCTATCTGGTTGAGCCCGTCGAGGTTGCCGGCATGCCGGCGCTCGAATGGCACGCGCATGAGATGGTGTTCGGCTATCTGCCCGCCGTGATGGCGGGTTATCTTCTCTCACTCGCCGCCAAGGGCACGGGCGAGAGCGCTTTGCCGGAGCGGTCGCTCGCGCTTCTTTTCGTCCTTTGGACCGCCGGCCGCCTTCTGCCGCTCGTCGTGCCGTTTGCGATCGGAACGGCGGTCGATATTCTCTTTCCTCTCGCCGTTGCGGGCCTGCTTCTGCAGCTATCGCGCCTTCCGGGCGGCAGACAGTCGAAGCACGGGCTTGTGCTCTTCCCGCTTCTTGCCGGGGCCTCGCTGGCGCACCGTGTCTTCGCTTTCGGTGATGGGCCTCTCGATTACGAGATGACGGCACTTCTCTCCCGCCTCGGCATCGCCGTCGGCGCCCTCCTCATCGGGGCCGTCGGAGGGCGGCTCGTGCCCGAGTTCACGCGTCTTGCCCTTGGGGAGGAAGCGGGCGGGCGCGTGCCGGAGCCTTATCGGCGCTTCGATCTGATCGCGCTTTTGTCGCTCTCCGCCGGTCTTGTCGCCTGGGTGCTCGTGCCGTCGCATCCGCTCACGTTCGTGCTGGCGGGGAGTGCGGGTCTCATCAACCTTGCACGTCTCGTGCGCTGGCGCGGCTTCCTCCTCGGTGATCTGCCAACGCTTGCTCTTCACGGCGGCTATCTTTGGTTGATTGTCGGGCTTTGCCTCGCCGCACTTGCCGCATCGCCTGCCTCTCTTGTGCCCGCCGATGCGGCGCTGCATGCGCTCTCTGCCGGGGCGATCGGCACGATGACGCTTGCCGTGATGGCGCGGCTTGCGGTTTCGGCTGAGGCGGGGAGACCGGCCGGGAAGGCGGTGCGCCTCGCCATTGTTCTCGTCCATGCTGGCGCCCTTCTGCGGGTTGCGGCGCCGCTCGACGTCGATCTCTACCGTCCGCTCCTGGTGGGCGGCGGGACGTTTTGGTCGTCCGCCTTTTTTCTCTTTTTCGTCGTCCAGATAACACCGCTCTTCGCGGGACGTGGCCGCATCCGCGGAACCTGAAAAGCCTCTCGCCTCACAGCGATTTGTCCCAGGCGCGTTGCCGCCGACCTGACAAGCGCCGTCTGCCTCCTAGTTTTGGTTAGGAGACTTGACCGTGAGGGAGGTTCGTATGCATCTCGACAGGAGATCACTTTTTCTCACCCTGGCCGCCGGGACAGCCGGCGCGGCCGCCCTGACGCGCGGCATTGGCAGAGCCGATGCGCAAAGCGCATCTGAAGGAAATCAAGAGATGGCCGGAATGCCGGCGGCACCGGACGAGCAGCTTCCGAGCGCCTATCGCTATCAGCTTGGCGATTTTCTCGTCACGCAGCTCTCCGACGGTATGGCGGAACGCCCGCTTCAGGACGGTTTCGTCGTCAATGCGGGGCTTGAGGACGTGCAGGCGGCGTTGCGCGAGGCGTTTCTGCCGGAGGACAAGCTCTTCATCCCGTTCACGCCGCTTACATTGCGGACGGGCGACGATCTCATCCTCTTCGATACCGGCTTCGGGGAGAAAGGCCCGCCCACGGCCGGCCAGTTGAAACGGGGCATGGCGGCGGCCGGCATGGCGCCGGAAGACGTCACCAAGGTGGTGATCAGCCATTTCCACGGCGATCACATCATGGGGCTCACCAGCAAGGACGGCGCGCCGATCTATCCGAACGCCGAAGTCTTCGTGCCGGAGCCGGAATATGCCTATTGGATGAGCGACGACAACAAGGCGAATGCCCCGGAAGGGCGGCGCGGGAATTTCGATCTCGCGCAACAGATTTTCGGCACGCTCGATGATCGCCTGACGCAGTTTTCCTGGGACGAGGAGTTTTCTCCCGGCATCACCGCGATCGACGCCCATGGCCATACGCCGGGCCACACCGTCTTCGCCATCGCCTCGGGCGACGAGAAGATGATGTTCCTGTCCGATACGACCAACCATCCGGCGCTCTTCGTCACCCATCCGGACTGGTCGGCCGTCTTCGATCAGGATGCCGATGCGGCGCGGGAGACGCGCCACCGCATCCTCGACATGGTGGCCGAGGAGCGCATGCGCATCGCTTCTTACCATTTCCCATTCCCGGCGACCGGGCATATCGGCAAGGACGGCGACGGCTATCGCTTTGTGCCGGCGCAATGGATGCCGGTCTTGAAGGGCGTGAGCTAACGCGTCCTTGATCTGTGCAGGGGTGCCAAAACCTCCCGCCCTGGGCGAGAGGTTTTCTCCTGAGCGGAGGGGTGGGCGCTAAAAGCCTAGAAAGCCGGCCATTTCGTTGATCAGGACGCGCTGGAACGCCTGGGTGCGCGGCGAGGGCTGCTGACCTGAAATGCGCTCCTCCAGCGGATCCGGCGCATGGATCTCAGAGCGCGACAGCGTCTCGATGACCTGGTGTCCGCAGAAGGGCACATGCAGCTCCGAATAGCCGCCTTCATGGACGACGACGAGGCGGCTGCCGCAGAGTTCGAGCGCCCTTTCCATCAGAGTTCGTGTCATCTGGCGGAAGGTCGAGGCCGAGGTCAGCATGCGTCCGAGCGGGTCGACGCCGGAGGAATCAAAGCCGCAGGCGACGATGATCGCATCCGGACGAAACCGGGTGAGGGCCGGGCTCACGATCTTTTCGAAGGCATAGAAATAGGCGTCGTGGCCGCCGCCCGGCAGAAGCGGGACGTTGATGTTGTAGCCTTCGCCGGCCCCTTCGCCGCGGGCCTCGATCCGGCCGGAGCCCGGCGGGTAATTGTTTTCCTGGTGGAGCGAAATCGTCAGGACGTCGCTGCGGTCGTAAAAGATCGCCTCGGTGCCGTTGCCGTGATGCACGTCCCAATCGACGACGGCGATGCGCTCCGCCCGCCGCTCGGCAAAGGCCGCCTCTATGGCGATGGCGATATTGGCAAGAAGACAAAAGCCCATTGGCCGGTCGGGCAGGCAATGATGTCCGGGCGGGCGCGACAGCGCATAGGCGTTGACCATTTCCTCGCCGAGGACGGCACGAAGCGCTTCCGTTGCAAGGCCTGCCGACAGGGCCGCGATCTCGTAACCGCCCGGCCCGAAGGGCGTGCGTTGACCGAGCTCGCCGCCGCCCGCGTCGGAGAGCTGTTTGAATTCGCGAAGGTAATGTTCGGGATGGACGCGCCGGAGCATCTCGTCCGTCGCCGGTGCGGCAGAGCGCTGATCGAGCTCGGCGATGAGGCCGGTGCGCTCCAAGAGGTTCTTGAGCCGCCGTTTGCTCTCCGGGCTTTCCGGTAGCCCGTTCATGGGCTGAACCAGCCCGCCGGCCGGCACCATGAAGGCGTAATTGCCGCCACCGTGCCAGAAACAGGCCTCGTCGCTGAAGAAGCCGGTATGTCTCAGTCCATCGCTCATCCGATATGGCTAGACTGCCTGTTCTTGTCTCACAAGCAAAGAGAAGGCGAGCCGGGCATTTCGCCGGGGCTTACCTTCTCACCATTCGCCGCGTCTTTCTTTCTTCAGGCTCCCGCGCGCCTTCTTTGCCTTCAAGCGCCGCTCCTTTGAGGCGCGGGTCGGTCGCGTCGGCCGGCGCTTCTTGGGTGCCGTCAGAGCCTGGCGGATGAGCATGACGAGGCGCTTTTCGGCATCCTCGCGGTTCTGCTCCTGGCTGCGGAAGCGTTCCGCGCGGATGACGAGGACGCCGTCCTTGTTCAGGCGGCGGCCGGCAAGGCCGGTGACGCGCTGCTTCACGTCCGGCGGCAGGCTCTGCGAGGCGGCGAGCGCAAAGCGCAGCTCCACCGCGCTTGCCACCTTGTTGACGTTCTGCCCGCCGGGGCCGGACGCCTGGACGAAGCGCTCTTCGATTTCGTCTTCGGCAAGCGCGATGTTGGTGGAAATGCGGATCATGCTCAAAGATCGCGGCCGGTTCTGTTCTTCTCAATCATCAAATGGCTTCGTCAGGCCGCCCGCCACCTTCCACGATTGCGCCTCAGCCGTGGTCTTGCAGAAAGGCGTCGAAGGCTCTGAGGGCCGCACCTCCATAGACCACCGAGGGGCCGCCGCCCATATGGATGGCGGTGCCGATCGCCTCGGCCACCTCCGCGCGCGTGGCGCCGCAATCGGCCACGGCTTTGGCATGGTAGGCGATGCAGCCGTCGCAGCGCACGGAGACGGCGATCGCGAGCGAAATGAGCTCTTTGATCTTCGGCGACAGGGCGGCCTCCTCGGAGGCGGCTTCGCCGAGCGCGCCGAAGGCCTGCATCAGATCGGGAATGGCGCCTTGCAGAAGCTCGATGCCGTCGGTGACCTCCTGCAGGGTTTCCGGGAAGTTCTCGCTCATCGCTCTGCTCCTTTTCCTGCGGCTCTCGCACGGCGATGCTATCGCGGCTTCCGAGGGCGGAGCGTGACACGTATTGACGCGCTTCGGGGCTCGATCACGCGGCAGACAGCAGGCACAGCCGGCAGCGATAGCCCTCGCGTTCGTGATAGGGCGCGTCGATGAGCCCGTTGATGCGCAGATGCCCGTTCGCCTCGAAGCGCGTGAGGGCATCGGGATAGGCCTGCGCCTCCCAGACATTTTCGTGCACGGTAATGACGAGCGGTGCGTTCTTCTTCACCACGCGCGCAAGATCGGCGATCGCCTCGGGGCCGACATGGCCGGAGGTGAAGACGCCGACGCTGATCGCCGCATCATAGCTGTCGTCGGCAATTTTCAGGGGCTCTGTCAGATCCGCCACGTCGAGATTGCGGTAGACGTTCTTCTCGGCCGCGACTTCCAGCATGCCCGGCGACAAATCGATGCCGTCGACGGCGCCGAGCCCATGGCGGGAGAGTTCTGCGCCGACGAGGCCCGTGCCGCAGCCGGCATCGAGCACGCGGGCCGTGTCGTCGACGAGGTCGGCAAGGGCCGCGGCCGCAAGTTTCGGCGCGACGTAGCCCATCCCCCGCAATGTGTCGGTGTCGTAGTCTTTGGCCCATGCGGCATAGACATTGCGCGTTTCGTCGCGGTCCCCGGCGAGCGCGTAGACGCGTTTCAGGATCGGATTGTCGCTCACGGCTTTGTGCCTCCCTGCTTCGCTTGAGCAAGAACTAGGCAGATGTAAGCGTGATGGCAAATCGGGGGCGTGGCGGACGGTGGCCCATGGCGCGCCCCTGGGCGCCGCGGCTTAGTTCTTTGGAATCCGGCGGGTCGGCGGCACGGTCACGCCTTCTGCATCGACGCCCCTGGAGGCGGGGCCAGGGGACGGACGATGTGGGGCAGCGAGTGCGGGCGGAAGGCGATGGGAGTGCCGGTGATGAGGCTGAGCGTGAGACGCCGACAAAGGCGGTTCGCGGCCAGCGCCCTCATAAACGCGCAACAGGCGTCGACACGCCGTTGCAGGCCCGCCTTTGATCGGTTACATGGGCGTGAGCTGCACCCGTAGCTCAGCTGGATAGAGCGCTGCCCTCCGAAGGCAGAGGTCACAGGTTCGAATCCTGTCGGGTGCGCCACTTTCTCCCGAAATCCTAAGCGCTTAGTGATGTCGTCTTTGAGGCGGCAGGGGCCGTAGATGGCGCCGGGCGGCAAATAGGCGACACGCTCAGCCCAACAATTCCCGCGCCAGCGCCCGCAGGCCGTGCGGGTCATCCGGCTTGGCACTCTGCCCCTCGGAATCACGCCGCGGCTCTCCTGCGGCCTGGTTGACACTCTCGCGGGCCGATGCTGGCGCCGGCAGCAGCCGCGGCTGATCCTTCAGTGCCGCCACCTCCTGGCGAGGCGCCACGAGCTCGGCGTGCATGGCCTGCAACGCCTGCAACATCGCCTGTTGCCCCTCCTCGACGGGAGGCGTCGCAGACTGTTGCAGTTCGCCCGGCATCTCCTGCGGCTCGGCATAGGCGCGGATCGCCTCAGAGAGATCGATCACCCGCTTCCCGTCGCCCCGGACGGTGCATGACAGGCGGCCGGCATCGATATGACGGTGCACGGTGGCCCGGTGCTTGCCGAACAGAACGTCGCGGCGGGGAGGTTGCGATGATCGTCGATTTTCATGTCCTAGAGCAATGACGCTCGAGGACCTCGTTCACTTGGCTGCATCTTTAGAACACGGTCTCACCGCGCAACACGTTCCTCAGTCGCTGCAGACACTCCGCGAGCCATGGGTCAGCTGGCTCTCGTGGTTCGCCCAGCTTTTCCAGCGTCGTGAAAACTGCGTCGGTATCGATGAGTTTGTTGAGCGAGGTGGGATCGACGCCGTAGCCGGGAGGCACCTTTAGTGCAGCGAATGTGGCTATTGCCTCTAAGCTGTCGAGCTGATCGGTAAAGGCGGAGCGGATCTCGGGGGTCCAATGTTCTGTATTCGCGAGCACATACACTGCTTCCAATGTCGGCACGCGTTTGAGAGCAACACCGCTTATCACAGCCTGCTGGTAGCGGGGTACTTCTCGAGCTAAGAGGTCCTTTGTCTCCTCCAGGGTCAGGATCTCGCCGCCCCTTCCTGTTTTCGAGTGATAGGTCAGGCCATGGGCAAAGAGATTCTTCCGTAGTATCCATGGAACAAGAAGGAGATCCTGCTTCCGAATCAGTGAATGGATTAAGCTCTTGAGGCGTTTCCGTTTCTGAGTATCGCGCGTTGCGGATCGATACAGGACGGCCGCGGCATCGTCTGCAATACTTCCCGACATTGCGGGGCCGCTTGCCCAATCAGTCTTTCGGCGCAAGGCAGAAGACATAGCTGGCCAAAAGACCTTCTCACCCCGCTCAGGAAGCAGATGAAGCAGGTCGTCGATCCTGTCGATCGCTGCCGCTAGCTTACCTTCCTCCATGAGGGTGCGCAGAGCGCGTTCCAACTCGGTAACATCGCCAATATTCCAAAGAGCCTCTATATCGGCGCGTCGAATTGCTCCCGGCGGATTACCTAGGTAGAGCATCCGGACGAGGTTTCGTCGCCTGGACAACTTATCTCCATTGTCCTCTGCTGAACCCTCTCCGAACCGCGGAAATAGGAGTTTGAGTGTCTTCTCGTGAGGCTCGGCAGCCGACCCTAATATGTCGACCACCCCCAGATCCGACTCGTTGTTCATGCTTCGTGCAGCGCGTTTGCTCATCTCCACTTCGGGAGGGTCATTGACTAGTGCGTCAAGATGGTCGGCGATTTTATCGCGCAAACCCGGGGACTTGCTGATGATCCAGCAGTACCCAAGCACATCGTAGGGGCAGATCTCTCCGCTTACTGCCCGCTCAAGCACCGTGAAAGCGCCAACCAAACGTTTGACCTCTCGTGGCGTCTTGATGGCATTGATTATGTGGTTGAACAGAGCGCGCTGACTCTCACTGCGGGGAGGCTCTAACGGGATTCCGTACCCAGAAATGGCAGAATTGAGGAGAGCATGTGCGTCCTCTGAAAACAAAGGGCGGAGCGGGATTGGGTGCTGGATAATCTTCTCAAGGTAACTTTCGCCCGACCTACGGCGTTCGTCGCCTTCCCCTCGACCCAAGGCTTGCACGACCCGCACCGGATCGTAGGCGACCAGGTAGGACACACCCTTGATGTCGCCAATCGCCTTCACCAGTCGCGCTACTGCGCGAACTTCTTCGTCCTCCACTCGGTCCAGCTCGTCGATCAGGACGACCACTGCGCAATCTGCCTCGGCAATCTTCCGCTCCAGCACGACCCGCTCCTCGTCCGGTGTCAGCACCTTCGGCATGACAACAGCATCACGCAATCCTAGTGCTTGAGACTTCCAGACAGCCGTGGCGGCGCCCGCTCCCCCGACAAGATCAATCATCGCAGCAGCGCCTTTGCCGGCGAGGTCGATCGCGCCCCAATAGCGATCGACCTGCTGCATGAGGTCGCCAGCCTTTTCTCCGAGGCTTCGTCCAAGCCCCCCGCGAAGTGCATTGAAGAAGCCGGAGACCAGTTCGTCTCGGCCACTGAATAGCCACGGATTAAACGTCGCAACGACCACGTGCTCGGTCGCCTCAAGATGTCGGGCCAAGAGATTGAGGACGCTTGACTTCCCGAGCCCCCACTGGCCTGTCAGGCCAACAACGTATCCGGTGGATCGGCGACCTATTACCTTGTTGTTGTCATCCAGCTCCTCGATGACAAGGGCTCGTGCCAGATTCTCAACGAAGGGTATTCGATCCAGTCGATCCTCTCTCTCGGATTCAATGGGGCGATCCTGGCGAGCCGCTTCGAGATAAAGCATCGAGAATTCCTAGAATTCACACCTCTATTTTGTCGATCCTTACACTGATCCGATGGCTTGCCTCAATCCGAGAGGAGGTCGACGGCGGCTTCTTCGAACGGGGAGAGGTTGTGGACTCGGGAGCCAGCATCTCCAGCGCATCCGCCATCCCATCGACGCGGCCCGCTACGTAAGCGCAGCCGGCGACGAAGAAGAGGCTGGCGATCATCGCGAGGGTCATCAGGAAGTGTCGCGTCATGCGGCCACCTCGCTGGCGCCGGTGGCCGCTTCCGTAGGCGCGGTGAGCGTGTCCAGCAGCCGCCAGGCGACCGCGTCGGAATCGAAACCCACGCACTGGCAGAGCCAGTCGAGCTGGTACCGTTTCCCTCCGAGATCGAAAAGCGCCTCGCGGCCGTAGTCGCGCCATGAGCCAAATGGCTTCGGCGGATACGCATCTTGGTCAGATCAGCCGGGCGATCGCCACAATCCGGCGTGGTTTTCAAGAGCCCTTGCGGATTGACGATATCGCAAGCTCGGCTGGCATGAGCACATCGTCCCTTCATGCACATTTCAAGTCGATCACGCGGATGACGCCGCTCGAATATCAAAAGCAGCTCCGCCTGCAGGAAGCCCGACGCTTGATGCTGGCGGAGGGGGCAACGGCGGGTGTTGCGGGATTTACGGTCGGCTATGAAAGCCAGTCCCAGTTCAGCCGTGAATATCGCCGGCTCTTCGGCGCTCCCCCGCGCCAGGACATCGAACGCCTGCAGCAGACGGAAAACTTCATCCAGACAGTCTAGAGGAGAAACGGGCGATCTTGCCGCCCCGAGTTCCTCGTCCAAGACAGGGATCTTCGCGGCCTCGCGTGAGAAGAGGATCAAACGCCGGGTATCCACATTGTTCGCTGGCCGAGATCGAGGCGGCGGAGAGGCTGCTCAGGCACGACCCGTCCGCCTCGCATCAGCCGGGCACAGCTATGTGGCGGCCGACAGGTTCATCCGCTGTGCCAGAGCTTCGGCGCTTTCCTTTCGCTCGGAGTAGCGATCCGTCAGATAGGGCGAGGCGTCGCGTGTCAGCAGCGTGAACTTGACCAGTTCCTCCATCACGTCGACCACACGGCTATAGAAGGGTGACGGTTTCATCCGGCCCGCTTCGTCGAATTCCTGCCAGGCTTTGGCGACCGATGACTGGTTGGGGATCGTGATCATCCGCATCCAGCGGCCGAGAACGCGCATCTGGTTGACGGCATTGAAGCTCTGCGAGCCGCCCGAGACCTGCATCACCGCAAGCGTGCGCCCCTGCGTCGGACGGATCGAGCCGACCGAGAGAGGAATCCAGTCGATCTGTGCCTTCAGGACGGCACTCATCGCGCCATGCCGCTCGGGACTGGTCCAGACCTGCCCCTCCGACCAAAGCGAGAGGTCGCGCAATTCCTGAACCTTGGGATGGTTGACGTCATCGCCATCGGGCAGGGGCAGACCGTGAGGATCGAAGATGCGTGTGTCCGCCCCCAAATGCTTCAAGAGGCGCTCGGCCTCGAAGGTCAGAAAACGGCTGTAGGAGCGTTCGCGCAGCGAGCCGTAAAGCAGCAGGATGCGCGGTGGATGGGCCGAGGGTTTTGCCGGGTGCAGCCGGTCGAGGCTCGGAAAATCCACGCAGCTCTCATCGAGATTGGGAAGCTCATTCGGCATCGGTGGCGTGTCTCCGCTCGTTTGAATGATCTGCCGCCGCGCTCATGCCAGGCTTTCGGTGAGGGTCGGAGGTGGAAAGCGAGAAAGCCTCGAAGACGCGAGCAGCACGCGCATCAGACATGGGGTGTTACCTTTGTGAGGTTGCGGCACGTGGAAAGGGCGGCGATCGCGGGATCGCACACCTCCGGATTTCCCTGACAGCAATCGCGCATGAGGAACGCGACAAGGCCGGAAAGCGTGGTCAGCGCCGCGCTGTAGACAATCGAGCGCCCCTTGCGACGGGATGTGACGAGGCCCGCTTGTTCGAGGTGGCTGAGATGGAAGGACATACGAGACGACGAGGCCCCGCCCATCGCTTCGCCGATCGCCCCGGCGGCCATTCCTGAAGGGCCCGCCGCAACCAGCCGCCGGACGATGCGAAGCCGCGTTTCCTGCGACAGCGCCGCGAAGGCGTTCAGGGCTTCTTCCTCGCGCATCATTGCCTCAATAACTCAAGAAGTATTGAGGCAACAGATAAGGCGCCGTTGCGCAAAACCCAGCAGAAATCTCCTGCGTCGATCGGTGGACGCCATGCCGGTGGGTCTCACCCCACGAAGGAGCCGCAGGAGGAGGTTACGTCGACGCTGTCCTCGTCTCCCGGCGGTGCGGCGCGCGATCACCGCTCCGTGCGGCTCCGTCCCGCTGTTGATCCTACATCGGCCAGCCGCCCGACCGTGCTTACATGGAGTTTCGATGATGTTGTCCGTAACGAGACGGCCCGCCAGGGCGTTTCGAAAGCTGTCAGCCGAGGCGTGCCACGACATATTTCTCCATCACCGCATCGTTGAGCGTCACGCCGAAACCCGGGCCTTCGGGCACCGGAAGCTTGCCATTGCGGGCGCAGCTCTCGAAGGGTTCGTTCGCGACCTCGACGTAGCCGGGAATGGTCGACCAGTAGGGGAAATGCTCCTGGATGTAGAAATTCCGGATGCATGCGCTGAGATGCGCGCCGACGCTCGCCCCGAGCGAGCTTGCGCAGACATGCGGCTGGACCTTCAGACCGTAGGCCTCGCCGAGGGCGGCGACCTTGAAGGCTTCGGCGAAGCCGCCGACATTGCCGATATCGGGCTGCAGGATGCCGACGGAACGCGTCTCGAGCAGGTCGCGGAAGCCGTTGATCAGGTGGTGCCGCTCGCCGGTGGCGATCGGGATTTGGATATGCGGGGCGATCTGGCGCATCGCGCCGAGGTCGCCCGGATCGATGATCTCTTCCACGAAGGAGATGTCGTATTCCTCGATCCCCTTGCAGAACAGGATCGTATCCGAGTGGGAAAGCCCGCCCGCCAGATCGAGCATCAGCAAGACATCGGGCCCGATGGCCGCGCGCATGTCCCGCACGAAGGCGATGGCGTCCTTGACCACGGTGCGGTCGTCCGCGAAGCGATTGTCGGGGTGGCGCAGAGTGCCGTTCGGCCGGATGCGGGCCAGCGGATACATCTTCAGGCCGCGATGCCCATCGCGAACGGCCGCTTCGGCCTTCGAGATGACTTCGGCACGGGATTTCGCCCCGAAATACCAGCCATTGGCGTAGTAATCGAGATTGTCCCGCAGGCGACCGCCGAACACATCATAGACCGGCAGGTTGAGCGAGCGCGCCTTGATATCCCAGAGAGCGGTTTCGATTGCGCTGAGCGCGGAGGCGGCGATCCCGCCGGGATTGCGCAGCCAGAATGCCTGGTCGATCATCTCGGCCACGATCGCGTTGATGCGCCTTGCATCGCGCGACACGACAAACCGCTCGCAGAGGTCGCGGATCATCCCTGCCGCTCCGCTGCCTCCGCAACCGAAGGAGGGCGCCGCTTCGCCCAATCCCGTGATCCCGGCGTCGGTCTGAAGCTCGACGATGACCGGCGTCAGCCCTTGGCCTTTGACATGGTAGACGGTTGCAGAGGTAATTTTCACGAGGGTTCCTGCTGTTCGACTGTGGCGGCAGAGCCGACTTTCGCGCGATCTTCGGCAAGGCTAAGAACCCTGTCAAACGCGTGAAAAATGAAAACAAGGCCCTGCCGGCGAAGGTCACGGTGCGCGACGATCAGATGGACAAACCGACAATGGACGAATTCCTGGCTTCTGCGCGGCAGTTGCTCGACCAGTACCAGCGCCAGCCGCATCAGACCCCGGAGACGATCACGACGCTGCCCGGCTACCACGAGATGCTGGAGGCGGCGGTGGAATGCGGGCTCAGTGGACCCGACGTCGAGCTCGACAGCGAGTTCTCCTGCCGATCGCCGGAATGGATTGCCGGCGCCTCCGCGGAGGAGCGCCGCAAGTGGCTGCATTCCGTGGTCCGGGCGGAGCGGTGGAACAGCGAATATCCGATGGCCGTTCTGGAGGCACTCGAGGGCGGCCAGCTCGCGGCTCTGGTGCGGGGCATGGCCGTGGACGCTCCGGCGAAGTAGCCCAGGCTCGCAGCGTGCACGCGATCGTGGCTGGAGCGCTTCGCTTCCTCGCATTGCATCATTTCGACACGAAGATCCTTTCGCCAATCGCGACCTCCGCCGGGGTCTCGCTGCCGGGGTGTGGGGCGGGGCGGTCTGCTCCCTCTGCTGTTCCAACAGGTCTGTGGGGCGTGAAAAACACCCGGCGGGCCTGGACGCGCCGGTTTCGCGCCGGTACGTCGCCTCGGGCGACAAAGGAGAAGCAGAATCATGACGTTGCACCGACTGGCATCAATGTCCGCTCTCATCGTGGCAAGCGCACTGATCGGTGCCTGCAGCCGCGAGCCGGTCGTTGAGGACAATGCCCAGCCTTTCAGCGTCGTCGGCGTGCAGCTCGGGATGGCGAAAGATTCCGCCATAGAAGCGATCGGCTTCTCCTTCTGCGACAACGAAGCGCCGGATCGGGCCAAGTGCTTCTTTGAGGACAGCGAGCGCGACCTCCGTTTCTTCGGCCGCCATATCGATCTGGCCACGGCGGAGCTCCGCGATCCTTATACGACGATCACGCGTATCTCTTTCAACTATGACGGGGACAGGCCAAATCCTTATGCGATCGAGGACGATTGGGGGCTCGACGGGCGTTGCCTCAACGAGTGGGACCTCGATCGCATCGTCGACAAGTCGGGCTCGTCGGACCTCGCGGCCGTCGCCCGCCAGCTGCGCGAATGGGGCGCGGCGCCGACGACGGGCGACTTCGTCTGTGTCTCGACCGAGGGTGAGTTTGTCGAAATCTCGGATTTCGGTGTCGATCAGGGGAATGTGGAGATGTTCTACATCAACGATACACTGTTTCGGCTCTTCGGCTATGTGTTCGAGGCGCGCGAGGCCTCGGAGGCGGCCAAGCGCGAACAGAACGAGCAGATCTTCGGCGAGCCAGAGAGCTGAATCCGATCCCTGTCGAAGGGGATTCTCGCAGACGCATCATCCGCGTCGGAACGAGGAGCCATGGTCCGCCTGCGTCTGGGACACGCTCTGCGCCACGCCTGAAGAGGCGCGAGAGGTGCGCTCGCGCTCCAATTTGATGATGTGTCTCGATCAGGCGCTCGCCGGGCTCTCCGATGAGCGCGCGCAGCAGCTCCTCGATATTCCGGTGGAGCGCGTCCATGCGCTGCGTCGCGGCAAGCTCCAACAGTTCTCGCTTCTTGAGCTGACGAACCTGGCGAAGCGGGCCGGCATTTTTCTTGTCCGGATCGACGGCGAAGCGGCGGCCATCCAGCATCAACCCGAAACCGGCCTGTATCGTGGCGTGTTCATCGCGCTCGCCGGCCGCCCCGAGTTTTACGCGCCCGATTTCTATGCGATCGAGCGCGGCGACCTCGGTCACGCAGGCCGGTTGTCGCTCAAAGGCGAGCCAGGGGCCAGAGCCGGGAAGGAGCTGAGCGGTCCCTGCTCCCCCTGCCTCTCGGGCTCCGACGCCCTCCAGCAACAGCTTCACCAAGGATGTGCGGCGGACGCTCTGTTTCGCGCGCTCGGGGGGGGCGCACGCTCGGCGGTCGCGTGCGTCAGATTTTGCCTGCTCTCTGAGGCGCAAACCCCGGATTTCGGCGCCGGCCCTTGTCAGTTCAATTTGTACGACATGACTGCACTTAGATTTAAAATAAAAATGTAGTATTATATAGTATTTGTATTTCTTCCTAGAAATAAGATTATTTTCTATATTTTATTCTTATAAACTACAGATCATCGCCATGTAAATTCATATAGCTGGCTAAAATTTGCGGTTTAACCAAAAATGTTCTACCTGTAGCTGCATATCGGGCGATAACGCGGCCATTAATCCTCTCGCAATATTTGTTGACTAGCGATGGGGGTGAAGTGCGGCAATTTGCTCGCCTCCCACCACGCAAGGAAGACGACCGCGATGGCAACTATCAATGGCACCAACAACGACGACACCCTCCAAGGAACGGCTTTTGCCGACACCATCTACGGTCTAGAGGGTGCCGATTCGATCTCGGCGCTTGAGAGCAGCGATGACATCCGGGTAGTTGCCGATGCCGTTGGTGGTGGCGACACCATCGATGGTGGCGACGGCACGGACACTGCGCGGCTCGATGCGACCGGCATCGCCGCAGCCGTGGATTTCACGTGGGTCGATGGGGGCACCAGCCTCATGACGTCCGGCGCCGACACGCTGGCGAGCCTCACCAATGTCGAGCGCTTCGACATCTCAACGTCTGGCGTTTTCGATGATTCGATCGCGACCGGCGACGGGGCCGATACGATTTCGACCGGCGAAGGCGCCGATTCGATCGATGCCGGAGATGGCTTTGATCGCATCAGTGTCGTCGCTGATGTCAGCGGAACGGGCGACAGCATCGACGGCGGCGCCGGCACGGATACCCTGACCCTCAACGCCAGCGCCCTTGCGACCGACGTCAACTTCGTCTGGGGCGATACCGTATCCAGCGTCATGACGTCTGGGGCCGATACCCTTGCGACGGTCGACAACGTCGAGACCTTCAACATCAGCACCGGCAGCGGTGCGGATTCCATCATCACTGGTGACGGAGGTGACACGATCGTCAGCGGTGATGGTGATGATACGATTGCCTCCGGTGCGGGGAGCGACACGATCTCCGCGGGCAACGGCTCAGATTCGATTGATGCCGGTACGGGAAACGACACGATTACCGTCCTGGCGGGTGACGACAACGCCACCGCGACGCCGGGTGACGACGACGTTATCGACGGTGGCGACGGTTATGACCTCCTTTACTTGAACGCCAGCGGCGCTACCGGCCCCATCATCTTTACCGGTGACAGCGTCGATGGCGGTGTCATGACCAACGCCGGTGAAAACGACACGCTTGCGACGGCCGTCAACATCGAGGCCTTCTATGTGACGGGTACGGCAGCGGCCGATACGCTGAGCGGCGGTGTCGACAATGATACGCTGTTCGGCGGCGACGGTGCGGACAGCATCCTCGGCGGTGGCGGGAATGATTCCCTCAACGCCGGCAACGGCAGCGACATCGTCGACGGCGGTGACGACAACGACAGCATCTATGTGGTCGCCGATGCCGGAGAGACCGATACGGTCGACGGCGGCGCGGGTACCGATACCCTCTACATCGATGCGAGCAGCAATGCGGGGCCGGTCATCTTCACGGGTGACGATTCCCTGAGCGGTGTGATGACGGATTCCACCGGCACCAGCACGCTGGTGGGCGCTGACAGCATCGAATCCTTCAGGGTCGTCGGCTCCAACCAGGATGATACGATCAACTCCGGCGGCGGTGATGACACGCTGGTCGGCGGCTTGGGTGCGGATTCCATTCTCGGTGGCGGTGGCGCCGATTCGATCGATGGCGGTGCCGGCGACGATTCCCTCTTCGGTGGTGCGGGCGTTGACCGGATCTTGACCGGAACGGGCACCGATACCGTCGATGGCGGCGCTGACAATGATTACATCACCGTGCTTGCCGGTGGTGGCGACAGCATCAATGGTGGTGACGGCGACGACACCGTTTACATCAGCGCGGAAGGCGGCACCGGCGTCGGGCTCGAAATGAGCGTCGATGGGTCCAACGTGGCCACCGTGACCGACGGGACGACGACGCTCGCGACGTTCGAGAACGTCGAAGCGTTCAATGTCACCGGCAGCACCACGGCGGCCGATACGCTCACGGGCGGCGCCGGCAACGACACTCTCGACGGCAATGGCGGCAACGACACGCTCGATGGCGCCGCCGGCAACGATTACCTCTACGGTGACACCGGCGATGATTCTGTCATCGGCGGGGCCGGGAACGACTACCTCAGCGGGAATGACGGTAACGATACGGCCGAAGGTGGTGACGGGAACGACACGCTCAGTGGCGGCGACGGTGCCGACAGCCTGAGCGGCGATGCCGGCAACGATCAGATCTACGGCGGCAATGACGACGACTTTATCCTCGGCGGGGTCGGGGCGGACTATCTCACCGGCGATGTCGGAAACGACACGATCTCCGGTGGCGATGACAACGACACCATCTATGGCGGCGACGGGGCCGACAGTCTCGATGGCGGTGCCGGGAATGACACGATTGATGCAGGCGCTGGAACCGATACCGTCAAGGCAGGAGCCGGCGACGACTTCATGACCGTGACCGCAGGTGGCGGCGATACCATCGATGGTGGGGATGGAGCCGACACGGTCTCCCTGACCGCCGATTCCTCGGTCACCGGGGCGCTGACCTTCAGTGTCGATAACGGGAATGTCGCCACGTTCAACCAGGGTGCCACGACGCTCGCGACGGCGGATAATGCCGAGAGCTTCATCGTTTCTGGTGGGACGGACAGTGACACGTTGAGCGGCGGAAGCGCGGCCGATACGCTGACCGGCGATGACGGTGCCGACAGTCTCGTCGGCAATGGCGGCAACGATCGGATCGACGGCGGAAACGACGACGACACGATCTCCGGCGGTGCCGGGGCCGACACCCTCATTGGTGGCGCCGGCGTGGACGTGATTTCTGGTGGCGACGGCGCCGATTCCATCCAGGGTGGAGCGGGTGCCGATACGCTGACCGGCGGTGCCGGCAACGACACGTTCTCAGGCCTTGCCTCCAATCTCGACGGTGACACCATCACCGACTTCGGTCTGGGTGATGTCATCTCGGTGCAGCTCGGCGGTAGCGACACCATCGAATCGTTGGATTACAGCAATGGTCTGCTCACCTTCGACGTCGACAATGGCATCACCACGAGCTCGATCACCATCGATGTGACGGACGGCCTGAACGCCAGCTATTTCTCCGTCAGCGGCGGGACGATCTCTTACGCTGTTCCGGGTGGCGGCCCTTCGGGCCCGACGACGCCGGTCGGCACGGACGAAGACGACAGCCTTCCCGGCACGGATAATTCGGAATCGATCGCAGGCGGTCTCGGGGCCGATACGATCGAAGGCGGCGGCGGTGCCGACACGATCTATGCCGGCGACGGCAACGATCTGTCCTTCGGCGGCGACGGCGACGATCTGATGTTCGGCGGCAACGGCAACGACACGGCGGCCGGCGGCGAAGGCAACGACCAGATGTATGGCGGTGCCGGCGACGACCAGCAGGCCGGCGGTGCCGGTGACGACTTCATCGGGGGCGGGTCCGGCAACGACCTCGGCTTCGGCGGAGCTGGCCAGGACGTGCTCTTCGGTGCCGACGGGGCCGATACGACCTATGGCGGCGACGATGACGACACGAGCTATGGCGGTGACGAGGACGACGTCGTCCTCTCCGGCAACGGCAACGACGTCTCGGGTGGCGGTCTCGGTGACGATCAGCTGGGCGCCGGCGCTGGCGACGACACCATCTATGGCGGTGCCGGCAACGATACGATCTTCGCCTCCGACGGCGCCGACGTCGCCTATGGCGGCGCAGGTGACGACGTCATCTATCTCGGCGCCAATGACGGGGCGCAGGACATCTACGTCTCCGTTGCCGACAACGGCTCGGACATGGTCTACGGCTTCGAGGACGGCACCGATCTCATCAACCTGACGGGATCGGGCTTTGGAAGCTTCGCCGATGTTCAAGGGTCGATCGGCAGCGATGCCGATGGAAATGCCACGATCGATCTCGGTGACGGCGACATCCTGACCCTCGTCGGGGTCGACGCCGCCGATCTCGATCAGTCCGATTTCCAGTTCTGATCGGCTGATACCGACATCAACGCTTCAAGAGCGGCCCGGGGATGAGATCCATCCCCGGGCCGTTCGCTTTTCTGAAGCGGGTGTTTTTTGGCACGCGAACTATTCACTCGCGCCTATTCGCTTGGCTCGCGCCTATTCGCTTCGCTGGGGGAAGCCGCCCTCGTGGAGGCAGGTGGCGCTGGCGCGGCGGATGCCGGCCCTGGCCGCCTCCGCGTCGTCGGCGCCTTGAAGGCGCGCCACCAGGAAGCCCGCGATGAAACTGTCGCCAGCGCCCGTCGTGTCGACGGGGCTGATCGGCTCCGCCGGCAGATGCAGGCTGCGGCTTGGGGAAATCACGGAAGCGCCCTCGGCCCCGCGCGTGACGACGACGAGGCCTGCACCTTTGTCGAGCAGGCTTTTGCCGAGCGTTTCTGCGGCCTGCGGTGAGCCCGGCTCTGAGCAGAAGGCGATGTCGAGAGCGTCGTGCGTCAGGTGCTCCGGCGCGTTGTTGACCGAGAGATCCTGCGAGAGCGAGCAGCCGGCCGCCTTGAGGCGCCGCTTCAGCGCGCCGCCATCATCAAACCAGCCGATGTGGATATGTGTGGCTTCAAGAAGCCGCGCGAATGCCGCTTCGCTCGGCCGGTAGCCGGCGCAGGCGCCGAAATCCTCAAGGGCGATGATGCGCTCGCCGTTCTCCGTCACATGCACCTGGGTGACGGAGGTCGGCTTTTCCTGGCGGACGAGAAAGCGCGTGTCGACGCCGTTGCGGTGAAGCTCGCGGGCGATGATGTCGCCATTGTCGTCGTGCCCGACGGCGCCGAAATAGGCGGAGGGCAGGCCCAAAATCTGGGCCTGCACCGCGACATTCACGGCATTGCCGCCGGCAAGGTGCGCCGAGGGGTGGAAGCCGGCGCCTTCGTCCGGCTTCGCCCCGATTTCGTCGATGCAATTGTCACCGACGGCTGCAAGCCATGGCTCAGTATTCGACACGGCGATAATAGCGGCGGGTGGTGAGCGGATGGTCGCGCATCACCTCAAGATGCGCACTGATGCGCTCCAGCATGGTGGCGAGGAAGGCCGGGGCGAGCAACTCGCGCGCTTCCGCCGACAGCCCCTCCGTCGGGTAATCTTCGGTGTCGAGGATGGTGAGCGAGCCGCCGACCTTCGGCACGAAGGCTTCGACGCGTTCGGCCAGCGCCCGGTTCGGACCTTCGCCCTTCATCAGGATGACGGAGACGCCCTTTTCCACGAGCTCCAAAGTGCCGTGGAAGAAGTCGCCTGCATGGATCGGGCGGGTGCGGATCCACTGCATCTCTTCCAGAATGCACATGCCGTAATAGAACGCCTCGTACCACACATTGCCGGCGCCGCAGACGATGTGCCAGTCGGAGCCCGCGATCACCTTGGCGTAATCTTCCGCCTTCGGTTCGACCGCCTTTTTCAGGCGCAGAAGCTCGCGCGGCAAGTGCTGAATTTCGGCGACGAGGGCATCGTAATTGTCGATCTCGCCGCGGTGTTTCATCACCGAAAGCGCGGCAAAGAGCGACTGGACGTAAAAACTCTCAGATGAGGTGTCGTCGGCGGCGAAATTGACGATCGCGTGGTCGGCGTCGCGGCCGAGCGGCGTATCGGCATGGCCGACGAGAGAGACGACCTCGGCGCCCCGTTCCTTGGCGAGTTCGACGAAGGCGACGCTTTCCTTCGTCGTGCCGGACAAGGACGGGAGAATGACGAGCGAGCCCTGTTTGAGATTGGCGGAGCCGGCGGCGAGGAGCTCCGCCGTATGGCCGCCAAAAACGGGGAAGGAGGAGCGGGCGCGCAGAAGATCCACGGCGGGCTGCATCAGGATCGCCGCGCCGCCCGTGCCGAGGAAGAAGATGTTGGGCGCGCCGGCTTTGAGAGCCGCGCCTACGATCGCGTCGAGCTCCCCGGCCGTTGCAACCGCGCCCGATTGGATCGCGAGAAAACGCTTTTCGTCAAAATTGAGCATCAGCGGATGATCCTTCTAGCCTTCCAGACAGGTCGCCTTTCGGTGGCGGCCATGTTGTCTGACAAGTTGATGGCCCGACAACAGACACTTGTCAACTCGCTACGTTCCGCCTTAGGCGGGTAAGGTGTCGATGCGGGTGCTGCGCGCCTGTACATGGCAGGGGTTAGGGCAAGCGTTGGGGCCGGGGTTAGGGCCGGGATCCGGGGTGGCCGGAGACCCGATGCCGCAAAGGGGCGAGGACGAAGACATGGCTGGCGCTGGTGGAGGAGGGCAGACGACTGTCATGCGGTTCCGCGACGGCATTCTCAATCTCGTTGCGGAACGGGGCTTGAAGGCTGGCGACAAGATCCCGACGGAGGCCGAGCTCAAGGCGCATCTCGGCGGTTCGCGCCCGACCATACGCGAGGCGCTCAAGCTTTTGGAGCAGGCGGGGATTCTCTCCGTCGAGCACGGGCGCGGCCGCTTTCTGACGGCGGCCGGGACGCTGCATGTGGCCCGCTCGATCACGCATTTCGAGAGCATTACCGAGATGGCCGGCCATTTCGGATACAGTTATGAAAACCGTGTGTTGGGGTTTTCTGAGGAGACGCCTGACAAGGCGGTGCGGGCGGCGCTGAAACTTGCGCCCGGCGAGACCATCATCCGGCTGGAACGGCTGCGGTTGCATGAGCGCAAGCCGCTCATCTACTGCCTCGCCATGATCCGCCGCAGTCTGATTTCCGATCCGATCTACGAGGTGGATTGGAGCGGCTCGCTCAATGCCGTCTTGGAACGCTACGGCCACGCGCCGCGCATGTCGACGGCGGAGGCCCGCGCGGAAATGCTGCCGGAAAGTGCCATTTCCCGCCACGGACTTGCCGATTTCGGGCCGGCCTTTCTGATCGACGAAACGGTTTTCACACGCTCCGGCGAGCCGATCATGTTTGCCAGCGACTGGTATAAGGGCAGTCATTTCGCGTTCAATTTCGCGCGGAAATGAGGGGCCCGGCGGCCCTCATCGAGATCGGCTCCGCCCTGAAGGGGCCTGCTGCGACTCGCCTCTGAGAATTGTCAGACGTCTGATCTGCTGGTATCGATCGGCCACGGAACGGGAAAACGATCATCAGAGCCGGGCGGGAAAACATGTCTACGCTTGCGGAAAATCAGCTTTGCGGGATGAACTTCCATTATTTCCGCCACTCCTTCGCGCGGTTTCTGGACGATGTTGCGAAAGTCGGTCTGACGCGCGTCGAGCTGTGGGGCGCTCAACCGCATTTCTACCTGGGCGATCCGTGGCTGCAATCGGCCCGCAAGATCCGCGACGACATTCGAGCCCGCGGCCTCGAGCTCGTTTGTTTCACGCCGGAACAATGCGTCTATCCGATCAATATTGCGGCCGAAGAGGCCGTAATCCGCGAGCGCAGCCTGAGCTATTTTCTCGACAGCCTGTCAGCCTGTGTCGAACTCGAGAGCCCCTATCTCCTCGTCACTCCGGGCTGGGGCTATGCCGACCAGGATGCGGCCGAAGCCTGGAAACGGTCGGCCGAGGGCCTCGCCCTGCTTTGCAGGCACGCCGAAAGGCTCGGCATCACGCTTTTGCTGGAGCCGCTGACGCGGGCGGAATCGAACGTCATCAACACGAGTGCCGATCTCGCCCAGATGATGGCGGAGCTTCGTTCTCCTGCGGTGAAAGCCATCCTCGACACGGCTGCGATGGCGGCTGCCGGCGAGACGATCGGCGATTATCTCGCGCGCTTCGGGCCGGATCTGGCGCATGTGCATTTCATCGACGGAGACGATGGGGGCGCCCATCTCGCCTGGGGTGACGGATCCTACCCGCTGCACGCATTCCTCGCCGAGCTTCAAAGCGGTGGCTATGCGGGAAGTCTCTCGTTCGAGTTCACGTCTTCCAAGTACTGGCTCGATCCTTTGCCGCCGATGCACGACAGCGCCGAGCTGATCCGCCGCGAGCTTCGGACGCTGTAAGGTTCCCCACCCCAAGGGCGGGCGGGGCGCGGGCCCCGAAGAGACCGGGCGCTGCAGGGAAGGGCGAGGCGGGGCGGCGTTTTTCGGTGACGCCAGCTTCCCGGCGGCCTGTCTTTTTGCTTTTGCAAAGCACAATTTTCTGCCGACCGCTTCAGGTCCGAGCTACCTCGGCGTGTGGCTTTCTTTTGGATGCCGTTGTCCTGCTTTTGCTAGAAAAGCCAAGGATTTCGGATCTTGAGATTGTCGAATGCTGCATTGCAGCAATAATGAGCATGGCGAAATTTCCGCCTTGACACTCTCCTGACGGCAATGTTGTCTGACGTCTAATGGAAAGGGTCACCTCTTTTCAGCGACTTCGACACCATGCCAAAGGGGTTGGCGCGATGGGCTCAGGCGAGATCAGTGTTGCTGCGGCAACCCTTGTTGATGCCGGGCGCAACTTTGGCTCGGTGGCAGACGCAAACTGCTGCGCGCGTGCTTCAGCAGAGCTCGCCAGCACCCTGAAGATTCGCAACTCCGCCGATAACGCCGGTTTCCAGGCCTCTCTCCGTGTGCCTGCGCAGGATTTTCCATGCGCCTCGGAGGCCGCCCGCCTCCGCCATGAAGGAGGTCGGAGGACACGGGGAGCGTCCCCGCGGCCTTCGGTGCGATCTGCAATCGGTTCTCGACCTCAACGCTTGGGTAAGGGCAGTTGCCCCCATGCGGATGTCGCCCCTCGCGCAAAAGATGTCAGACTAGTTCTGCCGCAAACCCATTTGCCTTGCGGATGTGCGCCCCTCGGGCGCCGGCCGGCTGCACCGCTGAAAGAGGTCGTGGTGGCCGATCCCGACGCCCCTGTGACATATGAGGGGACGGTCTCCGTCCTAACGAAATTCGGTCTCGAGCAGCTTTCGCCGTACTTTGAGGATCTGGCGAAGAAGTATGAAGAGCTGCATCCCGGCGTGACCGTCGAGCTCGACCAGGAGAGCGACGACAGCGTCAAGGGCAAGACGAAGACGCTCGTGGCTTCCAACTCGCTGCCCGATATCTATTTCACCTGGACCGGCAATTGGGGCCACAATTTCGTCCGCGGCAACCGTGCCGTCGATCTGACGAAGGTGATCGGTCCGGGCACGGAATGGGGCGAGACCTTCGCTCCGGCTGCCGTCAAGTCGTTCATCTACAACGATAAATATTTCGGTATCCCGCTTTATCTCGACGCCAAGTTCATGGGCTACAACAAGGCCATGTTCAAGAAGGCCGGCATCGACAAGCCGGAAACCTTCGACGAGCTGATCTCCGCCTGCGATGCTCTCAAGGAGACGGGCGTCACGCCGATCTCGCTCGGCAACAAGGAAGCATGGCCTGTCGTCCATTATGTCGGCCAGCTGCTTGCCTACAACGTGCCGCAGGAGACGCTTGAGAAGGATTTCGATCCGAAACAGGCGGACTACTCGCATCCCGGCTACGTGAAGGCTCTCAAAGAGTTCAAAGAGATCGAAGAGCATTGCACGGACGGCACCTCGATGAACGGCACGTCCTATGCGTCAGCGTTGCAGGCGTTCAGCAACGCTCAGTCGGCGATGTACTATCAGGAAATCCTGGAGTTCGATCAAAGCGCGACGAAGGACACGCCATTGAAGGTCGAGGATTTCGGCTTCTTCCAGCTGCCAGCGCCGGCCGATGCGGAAGGCGATCCGAAAGCCATCGAGGGTGCGCCGGAGGGCTACATGATCAATGCCCGCTCCTCCAACATCCCGCTTGCGATCGACTTCATGAAGTTCGTTACCTCGCCTGAGAATGCCAAGACCCTGTCGGCACCCCCTTACGGTCAGCCGACCGCGGTCAAAGGTGTCGTCGACGAAGAGGTGTCCAGCCCGACCGTGGTCGAGGGGATGCAGGATATTGCCGAGGCGTCCTATCTCATGCCCTGGCTCGACACGGCCAACACACCGCATGTGGCCGCGGCGTGGCTGACCAGCCTGCAGGCGCTCGCCGGAGACACCATGACCCCCGAAGAGGTCGTGGAGAAGGTCCGGGAGGCGGCCAAGGCGGAGGCCCGTCGGTGAAAACGACAGGTTCGGATCTGGGGCGGCTTTCCGTCAGCACCGGAAACGAAGACGCACTTGAAACGGTGGCAGGTGGGCGCTGGCGCGCCCACCTGCCACCGTCGCATCGCTTCGCTGGGTGGCGATCTCGCTGATCGTCCTGTGTTGGTTCGTCTATTATCCGATCGTCGACAATTTTCTGATCAGCACGACGGAGGAAGACATTTTTACCGGCGAGGTCCTGCATGTGGGGCTCGCCAATTACGAGCGGCTGATCAACGACCCCGTCGTCTGGCGCGCGCTCTGGAACAATTTTGCCTATGCCGGGCTCTCGATCGTCTTTCAGGTCTTCGGCGCTTTCGTCCTGGCGGCGACCATCGAGGGACTGGCCAGCGACCGCTGGCGACGTTTCTGGCGCGCGGTCTATTTCATTCCCTCCGCCATCTCGATCACCGTCAGCGGCCTTCTCTTCTATTTCATCTACCAGCCCAAGATCGGCCTGTTGAACGCGGCTCTTGAGAATATCGGGCTCGGTTTTCTCATTCAGCCCTGGCTCGGCAGCGAACAGACGGCGATCTACGCCATCATCGCAATGAGCCAGTGGCAGGGCTTTGGCTATTCGACGCTCTTGTTTGCAGTCGCCATCCAGAAGATCCCGCGCGAATTGTTCGATGCGGCGATCATGGACGGGGCGGGCCCGATCCGGCGGCTGTGGAGCCTCACCTTTCCGCTCACCCGCGAGATGACCGGTCTCATGGTCATCGTCACCATCACCGGAGCCTTCCAGGTGTTCAACGAGGTCATGGTGATGACGGGCGGTGGGCCGAACAACAGCAGTCAGGTCCTCGGTACCTGGCTTTATCAGCAGGGCTTCATCGAGAACAATTTCGGCTATGGCGCGGCGATCGCGGCGGTGGTCTTCGTCGTCACGCTCCTCACCGGCATCGCCCAGCTCTGGTATACGAAGCGGCGGAGGGTGCAATGGTGAGCACGGAGACTGCGGCACCCGTCAAGGAGACCAGCATCTGGACAGCGGTCTCCAAGGCTTTTCTTTGGTCGTTCCTGATCTGCCTCGGCATCGTTGTCGTCTATCCGCTCTTGTGGATGGCGATGAACGGCTTCAAGAACAACGTGCAGATCTTCGGCGATCCGTTCGCCTTGCCCACCCATTGGTCGTGGCAGAACTATGTGCGCGCCTGGAACCAGGGCGTGCGCGACTATGTGGTGGTGAGCGTCCTCGTCACGGTCGCGTCCGCGATCTGCACCGTCATGATCAGTGCCTGGACGGCGTTCGGTCTGACGCGCAGCAAGCTTCCGGGCAAGCCGATCGTGCTGATCGTGGTTCTGGGCGGCCTGATGCTCAGCCCGACCGTTGCGCTCATCCCGCTCGTCAAAATGTTCCAGGCGCTCGGCCTCTACAACACCTTCTGGGCGCTCATCATCCTCTACACGGCGTTTCGCGTGCCGTTCACCACCTTCCTCATCCGCGCCTACATGCTCGATTTGCCGAGCGAGCTTGACGAGGCGGCGACGATGGACGGTGCGAGCGAGGGCCAAAGGTTCTGGCGGATCATCCTGCCCATGTGTCGGCCGATCATCGCCTCGTGCATCATCCTGCACGTCCTCTTCTCCTGGAACGAATACATCTTCGCGATGGTGTTCACGAGCGGCACGGACATGACGACTTTGCCGGTCGGGCTGACGGCGATCATGGCCAAGCACGGCACCGACTATTCCGTCGTCTTCGCCGCGATGACCATCTCGGCTCTGCCGATCGTCATCATCTTCTTCGCGACCCAGCGCTACTTCATCCGCGGTCTTGCCGAGGGCATCGGCAAATAGGCGATGGGCGCGAGGGATCTTCGATATCTCGGGAGACGGGCAGGGTCTGTCGTTGCGGACGGACCTGTGCCGGCCGCGGTCGCAAAGTCCGTCCGCCTGACCGTGCTCCCCCAATCCATCGTTACGGCTAGGAAAGTCTGATGGCCACAATCACTTTGAGGCAGCCGAGTGCCGCGCAACCGAGCGACCGGGCGTTCTGGCTCCAGGATATCGGAGCCGATGCGGTTACGCCGCCGGTGGCGGGGAGCGTGCGCGCCGATATCGCCATCGTCGGGGGCGGGTATACCGGCCTGTGGACGGCTTTGCGGATCAAGGAAGCGGCGCCTGACACCCGCGTCGTTCTCTTGGAGGCGGATTTCTGCGGCTCCGGCGCGTCAGGGCGAAACGGCGGTCAGGTGCATTCCTGGTTTGCCGAGATCGACCGACTGAGTGCGGTGGTCGGCGAAGAGGAGGCCCGGAGCCTTTGCCTTGCCTCGGTCGATGCGATTGCCGAGCTCGAAGAGCTGCAGCGCTCCGGTCTCGTCGATATGGATCTGAGGCTCGACGGCTGGCTATGGACGGCAAGTTCGATCGCGCAAGAAGGCGCCTGGGCGAGAGCCGTCGCCATGACCGAGGCGGCGGGCGCCGAGCGCTTTGAGCTCCTCAGCGCAGAAGACATCGAACGCCGTACCGGGTCGAGCGCCTCCTATATCGGTGTCGTCGAGAAGAATGCGGGCACGGTGCAGCCGGCGAAGCTTGCATGCGGTCTTCGCGATCTCGCGATCTCGCGCGGTGTGACGGTCCATGAGCACAGCCCCGTCCAAGAGATCGTTCCTGGTGCGACATTAAGCTTGCGCACGCCGAACGGCGTGGTCGAGGCCGATAAAGTCGTCCTCGCAGCGAACGCCTGGCTCTCGGCCCTGCCGGAACTCAGGCGTCATATGTATGTCGTCGACAGCCGGGTCGTCGCGACGGGCAAGGCGCCTGCAATTCTCGATCGCATCGGTTGGAGAGACGGGGCGTCCATCTGCGATTCCCAGGATCAGGTGCTTTATTATCAGCGGACGGACGAGGGGCGCGTCGTGCTCGGGCGCGGCACCGGCGGCGTCGCGTTTCGCGGCGATTTCGGTCCGAGCTTCAACCGCAACCCGGAGGGGGTGCGCGATAATGTGCGCGAGCTTCATCGCCTCTATCCGAAATTGCGTGGTGTCCCGATCGAATTCGACTGGGCCGGGCCGATCGACTGCGTGCCGGAACATGTGCCGGTGTTCGATCACCTGAAGGGCCAGCCCAACATCTTCTTCGGCATGGGCTACAACGGCACGGGCATCGCGCAGGCGCCGATCGGCGGTCGTATCCTCGCGAGCCTGGCGCTCGGTCGCAAAGATCGCTGGAGCCAATGCGGGCTCGTGGGCCTTGCCGGACGCGCGAGCCTGCCGCCGGAGCCGTTCCGCTATATCGGCGCGAAGCTTGTCGGAGCTGCAATCGAGCGCAAGAACGAGGCGGAGATCCGCAACCGCGTTCCGGACCCGGTGACGCGTCTCCTGATCAAGCTGATGCCGGGAGCTTCAGAGCATTGAGCGGCACCGAAAACGCCAGCCGGGCTCCGCTTTCGGTTCGGCAGGCTCGCCAGAAACGAACATTTTGGATTGCCGGGTGCCGTGCGGGTCAGCGCAACCGGAACGAAGCGACGAGGAAGTAAGCCATGGTGGGTGTTGCGCTCAAGCAGGTGAAGAAATCCTACGGCAATCACGAGGTTCTTCACGGCATCGATCTCAATATCGATCCTGGTGAGTTCATCGTCTTCGTGGGGCCGTCGGGTTGCGGAAAGTCAACCCTGTTGCGCGTCATCGCGGGGCTCGAGGAAATGACCTCCGGCGAGTTGCGCATCGGGGGCAGGCTCATGAACGACGTGCCGCCCGCCAAGCGCGGCATCGCCATGGTGTTCCAGTCCTACGCGCTCTATCCGCATATGACGGTCTACGACAACATGGCCTTCAGCATGAAGATCGCGCGCGAGAAGAAGGCGAAGATCGACGCGCGTGTGCGCCAGGCGGCGGAGATCCTGCAGCTCACGCCCTACCTCAACCGGCTTCCCAAAGCGCTTTCCGGCGGGCAGCGGCAACGCGTTGCGATCGGTCGCGCGATCGTTCGCAATTCGGAGGTCTTTCTGTTCGACGAGCCGTTGTCGAATCTCGACGCAGCCCTGCGTGTGGCGACCCGCATCGAAGTGGCGAAGCTGAAGGAATCTCTGCCCGACACGACGATGATCTACGTGACCCACGATCAGGTGGAGGCGATGACCTTGGCCGACCGTATCGTGGTGTTGAAGGACGGCTGCATCGAGCAGGTGGGGACGCCCGAAGAGCTCTACCGCGAGCCGACGAACTTGTTTGTCGCCCAATTCATCGGTTCGCCGGCGATGAACCTTCTGGCGGCGCGGATCGAGGAGACCGGCCCGAAAACCCTCATCGCCTACGCCAACGGAACGCGGATGCAGGTTCCGGTTCTGACGCCCGCTTCCGCCAAAGGGGCCGCCGTCGACATCGGCGTGCGGCCGGAGGAACTGCGGATCACCGAGGGTGAGCATATCTTTGAGGGCGTCGTCGATTATGCAGAGTATCTCGGCGAAGTTCAGCTCGTCTATTTCAAGACCGAGGATGAAGCGCACCCCTTCATCGCCAAACTCCCCGGCAATGTGCATGTCGAACGCGGGGCGCGTCTTAAACTCGGCGCAGACGCCGAAAGCCTGCATGTGTTCGATGTCGAGGGGCGGGCGTTTCGCGGCTTGGACGGGGCGGGAAGCGAAGAGGCCGAGCGCGCCTCGGTGGCTGCCACAATCTTAGAAAAGTAGCGTATCCTGCATAGAAAATTAGCGCATCCTGCTGCGGATGGTTTTCGCCGCGCGTGCCTGATCTCAAACCGGGTGCGTCTGCGTCTGCGTTTTCCTCGGCTCTGGCTCTCGGCTCTGGCGTCTCGATGAGCATGCTGCGCGCCTGTCCCCGGCCGTGCGCGGCGGGGCAGACTTTTCCTCTTTTGGATCGCCGCTCTTTGGCGCTTGTCGTCATCCCGCAGGGGCCCGTTCTAGGGTCGCCCTTCGCAGACGCCATTCGTCCCCGGGTGTGCCGCCATGAGCCCTTCCTCGCTCAGCAAGGCAATGTTAGGCTTGCTCGCTTGTGAAAATCGCTTTGTTCTAATTTTAACAAATATATTCTATAATATTTTTGCGATTATGTTATGGTGAAGTAGAGTAATATCTAGAATTCAAAGTTAACCAGAACATAACTTGTCCCAAGGATGGCGGTTTCTTATCTCATTTCTAACAATCTGCGTGCCTTTGGTGGCCCTGAGTTGTTGCGGGCGGTCGGGCTCTGCTGCGGCCTCTTCGGCGCAGGCTTCACCCCAGCATCAACTCCAACGGTCAACAACGGTTGGATTGATATGGCCTCCACGACACGCACGGGTGCGCTCACCGTCGATTTGAAGAGTGCGATGAGCGCCGATGCGTTCGTCGATACGATCGGCGTCAACACGCATCTGAACTGGACGGACACAGCCTATGCACGGGCCGGGCTCGTTGAGAGCGAGCTCGTTTATCTCGGTATCGACAATCTGCGGGACGTCATCCCGCTCGATTTCCAGGCCAAGGTCTATGAGGATTTCGCGGCCAAGGGATACGACTTCAACTTTCTCGTTCAGGTGGTCGACGGGGCGCCTCTGATCGATCAGGGGGTCAAGGCGGCCGCCGATTTTCTGAAAGCCCATCCCGGCAGCATCGACGCGATCGAGGCTCCCAACGAGATCAATCTCTGGCCCGCGAGCCTTGCAGGCAAATCGGGGCTTGCCGCCGGCGGCACGATCCAGGCGCATCTTTATCAGGCCGTGAACGCCAATGCCGCCCTTGGCGATGTCCCCGTGGTCGGGCTCTCGGTGGCGTATGCCAATGAGAAGGTGATGGGTTCGCTCGGCGATCTCTCGAAATGGGCCGATTACGGCAACGCCCACATCTATTTTCCGAACTCTCTGAAGCCTCAGGAGCAATGGGATACCATTCTTGATGCGAGCCGGATTCCGACCGGCGACAAGCCCGTCGTCGTGACCGAGACCGGCTTCTACACTCTCTCCGACACCACGATGGGCGTGAGTGAAGAGGTGCAGGCCAAACAGATCCTCAACGTGTTGATGGATGCGGCCGAAGATGGCGTCGAGAAGACGTATATCTATCAGCTGATGGACCCCTACAGCGATCGCAACCTCGATCCGGAAAACAATTGGGGGCTCTTCAACGCCGATGGCTCGCCCAAAATGGCGGCGACGGCTCTGCACAATCTGACGACGATCCTTGCCGACAATTCGGATGTTTCCGCGAAGGTGCAGGGGACGCTGCAATACGGGATCGAAAACCTGCCCGACACGGCGAAACATATGGTTCTGACGGAGGCCGACGGGACGGTCGATCTCATCATCTGGAACGAGGAACTGATCTGGGACAGTGCGACGGCCAGCGAAAAGGCCGCCTCCGCCTATGTCTCGACGGTGACGGTCGAAAGCACGGCGGACCTCTCCGTCTACGATCCCATGGTCAGCGGCACGAAAGCGATCGCGCAAACCGAAGACGGCCAGCGGATCTCATTCGAACTCTCCGATCATCCGATCGTCATCGAGATCAGCGATGATGACGGGACAGTGGTGCCGCCGGCTGGCGGATCGCTTCCCGTACCCCCGAAAGGGCCGCCGGCCGCGCCCGCCGGACACGATTCGTCCGCCGGTCCGCGGAGCCTCTTCGGCGCCTTCACAGCCCGCGTCGAGCAGCGGGGCGCGTCTTCAGACGGTGAAGATCACGAGCCCGCCAGCGGTTTCATCTCCCACGCCGTCGCGCGGTCTGTCGCCGGCGCCGATCTCGGATTGGGCCTCGAGGCATTCGACCATGCCGCGCAGGGTTTGACGGATATCTTCGACGACGCCCTGCAAGGGGATTGGCTGGCCTTTTGACCGGCTACGCGAACCGCCACTGATCGGGGCCCTGTCTTGCGGCCTGTGCCGGCTCACCCGCTTTGTGGCTCAGGCGGGCGGCCACCCGGCTTGAGAGGGCGCACGCTCCACACGTCTCGATGAGCGTCCTCGGAGAGGCGGTTGTACCGGGCGAGCGTCTCATCGAGGGCTTGAGCCATCTGCTCGAGGCCGGTCCCGCTCCAAATTTCGGTGTGGGTGCCCGCCACCCGCGCATGGCTGAGTTTGCCGTGGATCAGTCCTGTCCAGCCGAAGGCCTGGTCGATGAAGCGGCTTTTCGGCTGATCGTCGCTCCAGATGGTCAGGACGTCGCCACGGTAATCCGGCGTGGGCTGCCTTTCTCCGGCTGCGTCGATCGCCCTGAACAAGGCGAGGTCATCCGGATCAAGCGCCTGTTCCGGCTCATTCATCATGCGTCGAACGCGATTGCGTGCAGAGATCAGGCGCCGGCGCACGGTGTCGCTCCGCCGGTGCAGGTCGCGGAGGCCGGATAGGCCGTGCGGTAACGCCTCTCTCAGATGGGCCGAGGCGCGATGCAGGAAGAAAGCCGTCCGCCCGAACATCGTCCCACCGCCGGCGCGATAACCGGGTGCCCAGCCATCGACGACGACGACGAGAGGGACTGTTTCGCCCGTATCCTTCAGCTGGCGCGCGATTTCGAGCGAAAGACGTCCCGCAAAACAGAAGCCGATGAGGATATAGGGACCCCGAGGGCGCGCATGCCGGATTGCGGTGACGAAACGCGCCGCGATTTCCGAATAGGACTGGCAAAAAGGATCGACCTCTTCCGGCATCGGCACCGCGAGGAAAGGCTGGTCGCTGCCGAGCCTTGCGGCAAGCTCGCGGTAGATGACCGTATCATGGACGGCGATGATCGGGACACGGGAGCCTGCCGGTTGGAGAGCAATGGCGCGCGATTGCGCCTGGCTTTTCGTGGCGATGATTTCGGCGAGGGCAGTGACGGTCGGGGCGCGATAAAAGTTCTCCAACGCAATGTTGCAGCCATAGAGCCTGCGGATCTGCGCGAGGCACCGATAGGCCGTGAGCGACGAGCCGCCGAGGGCGAAGAAATCGTCGTCCGGGCCAATATCCGTCACCTGCAGGAGATCCTCCCAGGCCGTCAAAAGAGCCGCGACGATGGGCGCGTGCTCGCATGTAGGTTTGGACGATCGCTCCGGGGCGTCAGGCGCCTGATACGGGTCTTCCGTCTGTGCGAAAGTGCCGTCTATGTAGGCTTCCTCAGTCAAGATCGGCTCCTCTGCCGTGGCCTTCGGCTTTGTTGTCTTCTCTCATGCAGCTTCTTCTCTCGCGGCTCTGTGCCCGGCCGGTGCCATGGCGGGATTGCCCCCTCTTTCGTATCCGGGACTTCCGGGGCTTTCCGACAAGGTCGCAAGAAGCGCCGCCCGGTCGAGCTTGCCGTTTCGGCTGACCGGAAATTTCTCCAACACGAGCAATCTTGCCGGAACGGCCTCCGGCGACAGTTTCTGACGCAGACTTTCCATGATCGCCGCCTCATCGGGCATCGCCTGCGCAGAGCGCAGAAAGGCGACGACCTGTTTTTCGCCGGGACGGATCTCGCGCACCGTCGCGACGGCGTCGGCGATGTTCGGCATCCCCTCCAGGATGGCTTCGATCTCGGACAGCTCGACGCGTTTGCCGTTGATCTTCACCTGCAGGTCGGCGCGCCCGATGAATTCGATGTCGCCATCGGGATTTCTCCGCACGAGGTCGCCGGTGCGGTAGAGTTTCGCCCCGCTTTCTTTGGCAAAGGGATCGTCGAGGAACGACCGCTCGGTTCGCTCCGTGTCGGCGAAATAGCCGAGCGCCACGCCGAGGCCGCCGGTATAGAGTTCGCCGATCTCGCCATCCGGGACCGGTTGCATGTTGCTATCCAGAATATGCGTCGTGGTGCCGGAAATCGCCTGGCCGATCGGCGCCGATGACGGCAACGGGCCCGTTGGCGGCAGCGGGTAGGTGGTGGTGAAGGTGGTGTTTTCCGTCGGACCGTAACAGTTCACCAGATGCGTGTGCGGGAGCAGTCGGCGCGCCTTCTCGGCATGTGCGACGGAGAGAACGTCGCCACCGGTCAAGATCTGCCTGAGGGGGGTGAGATCCTCGGACACCTCTTCGATCATCAGGTTGAAGAGACCGGAGGTCAGCCACAATGTGGTGACGCCATGGCGGCGAACGGCCTCGCCGATATCGAGCGGTGAGGGCTTCGGATTGTCGATGAAGGCGAGGGCGCCGCCATTGAGAAGCGGTGCCCAGATCTCGAAGGTCGACGCGTCGAAGGCGAGGGGCGCGAATTGAAGAAAGACCTCGCTTTCGTCCATCCGGGCGTAATCGGCGTCCTTCACCAGCCGCACGATGCCTCGATGCGGGACCATCACCCCCTTCGGCGCGCCGGTCGAACCGGACGTGAACATGATGTAGGCGAGATCCTCCGCGCCGGGAGGTGGGCTTACAAGGCGCGGTTCTGCGGCGGCGATCCGCTCAGCCTCATGCTGCACACAGAAGATGTCGCCGTCCCAGTCGGCGCCTGCAGGAACGCGGGCGAGCAGCTCCTCGTCGACCATTGCGAGAGGGGCGTTCAAACGTGCGAAGAGCGCGCCGATCTGAGCGTCGGTCAGGCTGGGGTCGATCGGCACATAGGCGGCGCCAAGTTTTAGAATGGCAAGATAGACCGCCACACTGACCGGTCTCTGGAGGGTGAGGGTCGGGACGAGATCGCCCCGTCCGACGCCCCGCTGCCTCAAAACCTGGGCGATGAGGTTCGACCATTGGTCGAGCGCGAGATAGGTGATCGGGCCGGCGTCTGCGAGAAGTGCCGCAGCGGCGGGCCGCCGGGCGACCTGCTCGGTAAAACAATCGACGACAGAGCGAGAGGGGGCCGGTGTCTGAGATGTTTTATCTCCAGCTTCGGTACGCTCCGTCGGACGTCCTACCGTTTTCTCTGTTGGAGCTCGATTGCTTCCGCCGAACAGCGCTGCAAGCCTGCCGGCACTTCGTCCCGTGAAAGCCATTTCGCGTTCCTGTCGTTCGTTCCGAATGACGGCGAGGCGTTATCTGGAGATTCCGCCGCCGTGCGATCAGTTGAGTTGCGTCGTGAAGAGTTCCCGCGGCAGCTCCAGCTTCACCTCGACAACATCGCCCGGCATCAGCCGAGCGTCTTCCGAGGCGGGCAGGCTCTGTGGTTTGCCCTCAGAGTTGCTGCGATGGATGATGATGTCCGCGGGGGCGTGCCGGCGCACAAGGTCTGACTGCAGCAGGCCGGCATAGAGGAGTTTCTGGCCTGCCGAGAGCAACCCCGTCCGGGTGGTTTCCAGCTCGAGGCGGGCATCCTTCAGGGCTTTGAGCAGGGTCACCTCGCGCTCGGCGTCGAGGGTGTTGTACCGACGGGCGAGCCCGTCGCGCTCGACGGTCGCGCGCAGCTTTTCGACGGTGGTTTCGAGCTGCTGGCTGCTCGTCAACAAGATGGCACGACGCGCATCGCTGATCCGTGTCGATTGCGCGAGGCCCTTCTTGTCAAGCTCTTTCAGATTGTCGAGCTCTGCGCGCGCTGCCGCCAGTTCCGCAGTCTGCATTTCGTCCCGCTCTTCCAAGGTGTCGATCTGGCGCTCGGTCTCCCTGAGTGTCTTGGCGAGCTGTTCGCGGTCCAGAACGTGATCGGAAAGGTCGAGGGAGAGCTGTTTTTTCTCGGCCTTGAGGATCTGGGAGACGAGTTCGGGGGCGATCGGGACTGTGGGAATGTCCGTGTGCCCGATGTCGTCGCGGCCCTGCAGCTCGGCTTCGAGGCGCCACACGGTCGCCTGCTGATGGGCGAAGGCGATCCATAAGGCCGCGTAATCGGTGCGGGCATTCTCCATCTCGATGAAGGGATCGGCCTGGCGCAGCCGTGCCACGTCGTAACCGCCGGCCAGCGTCACCGCCTGGCGGACCGTGAGATCGGGGCGATACGTGACTTCGCCCGGTTCACCCACATCGCCATGTACGTAGACGGGCCGGCTCGCAACGAGATCGAAGAAGACATCGTCCGCCGTGATCGACACGACCTGACCATTAGGATTTTGTAGTTTCGGACGGTAACTTTTTCCTGGCGCGTCGCGTTTCAGCCGCGCACGCACCTGCGAGGGTGAAAGCCCCTCGACTTTGATATCTCCGAAGAGGGGAAGTGAAACGACGCCGTCTGCCGCAACCGTGGTGCGTCGTGTCAAGTCCTGAACGCCGGTAACCGTCATTTCTACGATGTCGCCGGTCTGGAGCGGGAGTTCGTCGGCTGCCGATACGCTGCTGAGCGAAAGCATAAGAATGAGAATAACTAGTTTCATTAGCTTTCTCTCGTATTTAAACTTGTGGAGAAAGTGCGGTTCGGCAGGCGCATTCCCGTTCCACTCGCTTTCGACTTAACGAGGATGTTGACAGGAATTCTAACAAATGTCTAACTGAAATTAGCATAATTTTAATCTTTGAGGCTGGTGCTGTCGATGAGCGAGCTTTCGGACTTCGAGTTTGCCTCGCGTTCCGGCAATGCGTCTGTCAGTCCTGTTGCCGTGCAGGATGTCGCGATCCTGCCGCGACGAATGCCTGTCCTCGTCAGGGGGGAGGTCTGTGATGCCGAGGTTGGCGAGGGTAGCCCTTATCTTCTCGCCCCCTCCAAGCGGATGGCCGACATCGTTTTGGCTCTTGCGCTGATCGCGCTCTTTCTGCCGTTGATGGCGCTCATCTACGCCGCGGTCAGGATAACGAGCCGGGGCCCGGTCATCTTCCGCCAGGAACGAAGCGGTTTGGGCGGGCGAAGCTTTCAGATCTACAAGTTCCGCTCGATGTATTTCTCGAACGGCGAGGATTTTCGCCAGGCCGGTCGAAGCGACGGGCGCGTGACGCCGGTCGGACGGGTTCTGCGCATGACGAGCGCGGATGAGCTTCCACAGTTTTTCAACGTGCTCTTCGGCGACATGTCGATCGTGGGACCACGCCCCCATGTCGCGTCGCTGGATGCGGCGTATGCCACGCTCGTGCAAGGCTATCCTGGCCGGGTGCGGGCGCGACCGGGCATTACCGGGCTCGCCCAAATCCGCGGGCAGCGGGGCGAGACGCCAACGGTGGAGGTGATGCAGGCGCGCGTCAATTCCGACCTGGAATATGTGCGCGAAGCCTCGCTCCGCCTCGATGCCCGAATCCTCGTCGTCACCATCATCTACGTGTTGTTCAGCAAAGATGCGTACTGACCCTCTCTCCATAGCCGGGGCGCAGGAGACGCCCACTCAAGCCGGCGTCGAAACCGGTGCCGGCAGTCTTCTGTGGATGCTCGGCCTCCTCGTCCGGCGCAAATGGGTGGTGGTGCTCGTCGCCGCGGTCGTCTTCATGGGGATGGCGGCGGTGATTGCGAAACTGACGCCTTCCTACCGCGCCACGGCTCTCGTCCTGCTCCCTTCCGTACCGGTCGACGATCCGCGGACGGCCGAGGAAAAGACCGTCTCGCCCATGCTTCCTTCCTTCATCATCGCCTCGGAAGCGGCCGTTCTGGGCAGCGAGGAAGTCGCTCGCAGGGTCATCGAGACGTTGGATCTCCAGGACGAACCGAGCTTTGCCGCGAAGCCGTCCTGGCGAACGAGGCTGCGGAACTGGGGCGCGTCCTTCTTCGGGGGAAACGAGGTGGGAGCTTCGGCCTGGAGCGCCGACGAGCTCGAGCGGGACCGGCTTCTGCAAATCTACATGAAGAAGCTCTCCACCTATAATGACGGGCTGTCGACTGCCGCACTGATCAGCTTCACCTGGAGCGATCCGCATCTCGCCGCCAAGATCGTCAATGCGCACGCGGCCACCTATATCGGCATGCAGGTCGAGCGACGGACGCTTGCGCTTCAGCATGTCGTCGACCTTTTGAGCGCACAGATGCAGGAGCGACGTGCGGATGTCGAAGCGGCGACCCATGCGCTGTCATCGGCCCAAGCCGCATCGGGAGGGAACTCGCCGCTTGTTGCTTCAGTCTCCGGGTCAGGGGCCGCTTCGGTGGCAGGGTCGTTGCCGGATCTCCAAAGCGATCTCGATAGAGCCCGGGGCGCGCTGGCGCAGACACAGAGCCGTCTTGTCGAAGCCACATCGAGATTGCACGACGGCCAGCTGCAGAGCGCCGATTTCGTCGCCGATGATGCCAAGGTCGTGTCGCGGGCTTCTGTGCCGACGCGCCAGATTTTTCCCAAGGTGGTGCTTTTCCTCCTCGTTGCCGCAATCGTTTCACTCGCGGCCGGGCTTGCGGTCGCGATGGTGGTCGATCATCTCGCGAGCCGGTGGCGACGCAACGCCGCTCAGGTCGAGAGCATCGGTCTTCCGATCTTGGGGGCGATCTCGCTCAACGTCTCGAGCCGGCTTTCCTCGAACCGAGGCATCCGTGTGAGGTTCTGGGAGGAGATCCGATTCGTGCGCAACCGCCTGCTTCATGAAAGCGGGAAGCCAGCGCGCGTGGTGCTTGTCGTCTCGGCGATGCCGCGGGAAGGCAAGTCGCTTGCCGCGGCCGCGCTCGCTCAGAGTTTCGCGGCGACGGGGAGAAGGGTTCTTCTGCTGGATGCCGACCTCCGGCACGGGGCGGGCGATCATGCGTGTGTGCCATCTCTCGGGAAAACGGGGCTCAGCGATCTGCTCGGCGCGTCTGGCGGGAAGGGGCGTTCTGGGCAGCGTGATGCGATCATGGCCGTTGAGGGGACGTCGCTTCATGTTCTCGCGGCCGGGAATGCTGCCGGAAGTGATGCGAACGCCATCGATGCTCTCGCATCGCCGGTCTTGCCGAAGCTCATCGAGGCGCTGCGGCGTGACTACGATGTGATCGTCATCGACAGTCCGCCGCTCAACGTCGTCTCGGACGCAACGTCTCTCGCCACACTTGCCGATCAAACGCTGCTTCTCTGCCATATCGGGCGTTTCTCGCCGGCCGCCCTCGATCAGACGATCACGCTCCTGCGCGCCTGCCGCGCGGAGATCTCCGGCGTGGTGCTGACCGGGAACAGCGTTTTCGCGAAAGAAGGTATTTTGCGCCACGGCGCGCCGGTTCCGTCGCGGGCCCAAAAGGGGCTTACGAAACTGCGCCCGACCCTCACGGTTGCCTCACTCGTGAAGGCCTATCCTACCCCGCAGCCCGTCGGTGGGGCATCCCTGCCGGAAGCTGCGGCCGCCTCTCCGTCCTAGGATGAGAGCCGGGGGGCCGGCGGTTCCGCCGCCGGCGAGCGACACTGGGCGAGATCGGGCCTCCGAGGGAGCTTCGCCCAGCCGTGCTTTCCCAAGCGGATCTGCGCCCGCCGGCGGTGGGCCGGGTCGGTTCGTTTCTGCTTCTGGCGGACCTGCTTCTGACGGGCTTTTGGGTCGCGTCTTGCTGCAGGCGCAGATTCTGGCCTTGATCGGGATCATGGCCGCGCCTGCGTTCACGAGCGCGGCCGGCCTTCTGCGGCTCGCTCTACCGGCGGGTGCTCTCGTCGTTGCCGTTTTCTTTCTGCTGCGGGGCGATATGAGGCGGTATATCGCCTTCTGCCTGTGGCTCTTCCTTCTGACGCCGTTCATCCGGCGGATGGTCGATTTTCACGCCGGCTTTCTCGATTACAGCCCTCTGCTGCTTTCGCCCTATGCGGCGCTCGCTCCGGCTGCCGGCGCACTTGCCTTTGCAATGGCGAATCTCCGTCACCCGATGTCTGCCGGGCTTCTCCTCGTCGTGGCGGCCGCGGTCTATGGGCTCATGCTGGCAGCTCTCAACGGCCAGTTCCTTCCCGGGGCCTACGATCTCCTTCTCTGGGTGTTACCGGCGGCGTTCGGCATGTTCGTGGCGTGCAATCCCTCCTGGGTCGGACATCTGCGACGCGATCTCACCGTGTTTTCGGTCTTCTCCGGCATCGTTCTCGGCCTCTATGCGCTCTATCAGTTCCGCTACATGCCCGGCTGGGACGCGCTTTGGATGAAGAAGACGCTCATGCCGACGATCGGCGAGCCCTATCCCTATAAGGTTCGCGTCTTCGCCACGATGAACTCGCCCGCATCTCTGGCCTTGTTTCTGCTCTTGCCGTTGTCGATGCTCATCGTCTCGAAAGGCGCCCTGCGCTGGGTCGCTTTGGCGCTCGGCTTCGTGGCGCTCGGCCTCACGGCGGTGCGGACTGCCTGGGTCGGCATCTTCATCATCGGCGCCTATTGTTTCCTCCTCGGGTCCGGCCGCATCAGAACCTCGATGCTCGCGCTCGCCCTGGTGCTCGTGGTGGTGGCGCCCATGGCCCTGCTGACCGATCAGGGGACAAAGATCGTCAGTCAGCGAATCGAATCCATGCTCGATGCCCGCTCCGACGTCAGTGCCAATGAGAGGCTCCACGTCTATTCGGCCGCCTTCGAGGAAATGGAGCGCCATGTGTTCGGCTCCGGCCTTGGGGGATCGCGGGCAGATCCGGCCACCAAGAGCGGCGTTCAGGCGATGCAGATCGATAGCGGCCCGATCGCTGCGATGCTGGCGGTGGGGGTCGTCGGCGCTCTCGTCTATTACGTGGGGATCGGCTTCGTCGTCGCCTTTCTCTTCATTCCGGGCCCCACGTTAAGGGCGGAGGAGAGGGCGCTCGTTCTCGCCGCGCAGGCAATTGCCGTGTCCTATCTCGTGATGAGCCTCCTGATCCCGGCCACTTTCGGGGAGCATGGGGTCGTCTTCTGGTTCATGCTCGGTATGGGGGTGGCGCAAATCACGGCTGCGCGTGCGGAGATGCGCCTCACGTCACAGAACCGGGCGTCGCCCGCTGCCGGTATCGCACCTGGACCCGCGGTCGCCCCTCTTCCCACGCATCTCTGATTGCCGTTTTCGGGACGGATCGATGGGCGGCGGTCTGCCGCCCGGCGGTGCCTCACAGATGGATGAGCCGATCGCGCAGATAGCGGAGGTCCGCAAGGGTCAGATAAGGACGCGGCAGCGGCAGCTTCAGCGAGAGTTTGATCCCGATCAGGATGAGGGTGAGGCGGAGAAGCGTGACCGCGAGGATTGCCCAGGCCGCCCCAAGCGCGCCGTCGCGGGAGGCCATGACGTAGACCGACACCAGCATGGCCACAAAGCATGTCGCCTCCACGGCGGAGACGTAGCCGGGGCGGTTCAATGCCTGGAAGAGCTGCGCGCTGATATTGGCAAGGCCGAAGATGATCGCCTCTGCGAGAAGGACGTGGAAGATCGGAACCACGGGCGCGAATTCCTGGCCGTAGAGCAGCACCAGGAGCGGGGCTCCCCACCACATGCCTGTGAGCCAGGTGAGGACGAGAAGGGCAAGCGCAAAGCGAAAGGTATGATCGTAATGCCGCTTTGCATCGCTCGCTTCGGCTCTCGCCATCTTGGAGAGGAGCACGCTGTTGATTGGCATGATCCACGCCATGGCAATGCGGGAGAAGCTGAAGGCAATCACATAGAAGCCCAGCTCTGCGGGTGCGACGAGGCCGATCAGGATCAGACGGTCGGTATATTCCGCACAGGTGGTGACGATGTCGGCGGGCCCGGCGCGTAGGCTGTAGGAGAGCATCGACCGTGCATGGCGTCGAAAATCGCCTCGTGCGATGCCCATGCGGCCCAAGAAGGCTGGGATCTGCGTGATGAGCGCCAGGCTGATCCCCGCAATCGACGCCAAAATGGCGGCTTGCCAATTCATCTCCGCGAAGGCCAGCACCCCCATAAGTGCGCAGAAATAGAAAAGATTGGGCGCGAGGCGGCCGTAATTGTTGAAGGTAAAGGCGCCCAGTCCGATGAGGGCGCAGCACAGGAGGGCCTGTGAACCGCCGAAGACAGAGGTGAGCGCGGCGATACGGGCGTAAAGGATCGCTTGCGGATCGTACTGCGTCATCAGGTGGGGGATTGCGACAAGCGCGACCGTGAGAACGAGGCTTCCCCAGCCGGCCGCCAGCACAAAAGCGATCTGCGCGATCCTTGCTCGGTCATCCCGGTTCTTGGCCACATGATAGGTCGTGGCGGCGCCGATGCCGGCTGTGGAGATCAAAGCCAGGAACTGCGTCCAGAGCACGACTGCGGAATAGATGCCGCGACCGTCCGGCCCAAGCAGCCGCGCGGTGATGATGCCGGTGACGATATTGACGAAGAGGATGGCGGCAAAGGTCGCCATCGATTGCATGACGGCATAGATGGCGGTGGGCGCTTTTAGGATGCGGCCCGGCAGATGCAGGAGGCTCGCGGCGAGAATGGCGCGCATGGAGGGGGCCGCCACGGCGCCATCGCCATTGATGGGCGTGAGGTCCACGGACGCGATGCCTGCGGTCGCGATGCGTGCGGTCGCGGCATCGGTTTTCGCCTGATCGCCAGCTACAGCCACAGGGCCGGCTTCCGCGGGTATTCCGGCCCATCCCGATTGGCGGTGCCGGGATTGCCGTCGACGAGAGCCGCGTTCGGCTGCGAGTATTCCGGTCGAGAGGCCGAGAAGAGGCCAGGATGCCAGCGCGGAGCCGAGGCGGTCTCCTCGCACGCAAGCCGCATCCTCTGGTCGCTGAGAACCTTCTCGTAGATCTCGGCAATGCGCGCCCGGAAGACGTCCGGCGAGAAACGTTTCCGTGCTGTGCCGGCCACAAGCGATGCCGGTACGCGCTCCTGCTGTCTCAGGACTGCGAGCACGGCCTTGGCGACGGCGTCGGCATCGTCGCGAGGGACGAGAGTGCCTCCCGCCTCCGTGCAGACGGCGTCGCGAACGCCCCCGATGTCCGTGGCGACGACCGGTCTGCCCACGATTTGCGCTTCCGCGAGGACCATGCCGAAGGATTCGTTGCTCGATGAGGTCAACGCCACGACATCCATCCCGGCCATCCAGGATGGCATGTCCGCCTGAAAGCCGGTGAAGCTCACGCGGCCGCGCAAAGCCGGGGTCTCCGCCATGCGATGGAGGCGTTTTGCGTACTCTTCCTTATCTTTGAGTGCGAGCGGGCCGACGATCCAGAAATGGGCGGCGGGCTCCTGTGCTGAGATCTTCTCGGCAGCCTCAAGGAAAACGTGCTGCGCTTTTCGCGGCTCGATGACGCCGAAGATGCCGATATTGTAACGCGCGCCTTTCTCCACGATCGGCGCGGTCGGGCGCGCTTTGGCTGCCTTTTCGATGAATTGCGGGTCGACGCCGTTCGGAACGATCTCGACCTTTTCACGGGAGACGCCGATCGTATCGAGGAGTTCACGGCTCGCCCCGGAAACGCAGATGAAGCGATCCACATGACGTGCGGTCCAGCGAAGGGCGAGCCGGTGCTGCGGTTTGATGGGCAGGATCTCATGCACATGCATGACCACCGGAATGCCGAGGCGACGGGCGGCGGGGAGCGCGTAAAGCGCTCCGACCGGGTGGTGAACGTGAACGAGCTTGATCTTTCCGGAGGTCAATAGGCGTCCAATCTGACGGCTGCCGGCGCGCCATGCCTGGAAATAATTCCAAAGCGCGAGAGGATCTGAGGTGGCGCGCATCCGCTCGACGCCGCAAGCGGCCAGCGGGATCGAAAGCGAACGGGCGGCCTCCGCAAGATCGCCGCCGTCGGGGCAGGTGAGGACAGGGGAATAGCCGTATTGCTCCATTCCTCGCGCGAGCGTCAGGATCACGCGCTCGGCCCCGCCGAGAAAGCCGACGCGACTTACGTGGAGAACGGCGCGCTCTGCACACATGCTGGCACCCTCATCTTCAACCCTTGCCTCACGACGCGGAGCCGTGCCGAGCCCTGCTCAGAGCGGCGTGCCGTTGGCTAAGTTTTTAGATGAAGACGGAATATTCTTGGCGCAGTCAATATATAATGCTAATTAATTTATAATTATGCTAATCCCAGAGTGGCTCGAACGCTCGACCTGCCGAAAGCCGCAGAGCGAGTGCTTTGGCCGAGGCGCATGCGCCTGGTCGCTGCGTCGGGCTGGTTGCTGTGCCGGGCGGCGGTCGTCTCCTTCCGGGGAGGGCTGGAGCGCTTGTGTGGGCGTGAGGCTTTCGGGTCTGGAGGGGGAATGAGGGTTGCTCTGATCCACGAAGCGCTGACCGTCTACGGCGGCGCCGAAAAGGTGCTCGAGGAGTTGATGCGGATGTTCCCGGAGGCTCCCGTCTTCGTACCGCTCTACGAACCGTCGGCGTTTCCTGAGACGTTCCAAAAGGCCGATATTCGCGCCACCTGGATCAACAGGTTTCCTCTGGTGCGGCGCCACCCCCGTGCGCTCTTTCCCCTCTATCCTCTGCTGATGAGCTCGATCGACCTCTCTGGCTACGACCTCGTCATCAGCAGCTCGTTCAACTTCGCGCACAATGTGGTCACGCCACCGGAAAGCTGCCATGTGTGCTACTGCCATTCCCCGCCCCGCTTTCTCTGGGATTACAACGCCTATGCCCGACGCGAGGGCTTTGGCGTCTGGAAGCGGCGGGTCGTGGAATCCATGCTCCCGCGGCTTCGTTCCATGGACCGCGCCGCGGCGCAGGGGGTCGATTTCTGGGTGAGCACGAGCACCCTCGTGGAGCAGCGGATCCGCAAGACCTACCGCCGTCGCAGCACCATCATCCCCCCGCCTGTCGATGTGAACGAGTTCAAGCCGGGAAGCGGCCGTGGCGAGTACTTCCTGCTCTTGATGCGCCTCGTCGGCTGGAAGCGGCCTGATATTGCCGTCAAAGCCTGCAGCGAGCTCGGCGTGAAGCTCATCGTGGCAGGCGACGGCAGGGAGATGCGGCATCTCAAGGCTATTGCCGGGCCGAGTGTCGAATTCGTCGGGCGTGTGGATGGGGAGGCGAAGGCCGAGCTCTATCGAAATTGCACGGCTCTAATCCTGACCTCCGTGGAGGATTTCGGCATTACGCCGCTTGAGGCGATGGCTTCGGGACGCCCGGTGATCGCATTGGGTGAGGGGGGAGCTCTCGACACGGTGGTGCCCGGTGAGACCGGGGAGCTGTTTGACGAACAGACCTGCGAGAGCCTGAAACGGGCGCTCATGCACTTCAATCCAGAGCGCTATGATCCTGCTGCTATTCGGCGGCATGCCGAGATTTTCGACAGCCGCCAGTTTCGGACAAGGCTGAACAGCTTTCTCGGTCGCTCGATCAGGCTCTATTCTCGGAGGATGAGCGAAGCCGCTGTCGATGAGCCACACCTTGCCGGAAGCCCGGAGGTGAGTGCTCCGGAGTGGCAAGCGGAGCCTCGCTTTCCCGTGCGTATGCGCCTTTGAAATTTAGTACTCGCAGGTGTTCGATAATTAAATATATCGGTTACGCAAGGAAACTGGAAAGTTCCATTAGAAGATAGATGGTATTTTAATCCAATTTGAAATCCATCTTGTTATGCCTCTCATTTCTCCATATAATTTTGCGAGGTGATTGCTTGTAGGTGAGTGTGTATGCCGTGTCACAATATCTCCACTGGCGAAAGCTGTGAGCAATGCCGTTTCTGGGCGCGTCAAGGCAACAAATTTGCCGGGGAATGTCGCCGTTACCCGCCGCATTATTCAGAAGGGTCGCGTGGTCGCCCGCTGGAGTTGAAGCGGGTCTACCCGATGGTCCCTCCAACGGATTGGTGCGGAGAATTCAGGCCAAAGGTGGCGGAATTACTTTAATTGCGGATCTGCGCCTTGCTCGGAGCCGGGTGGCGATACTTCGAGGCGGGCTTGATGTTTCCGCGATAGTCGGCGGGTATGCGATTTCGGAGATGCCGCGAAGGAGTTATGGGCGCCGATCGTTTTCCCAGATCGTGTGGATGCGATGCGCGCTCGGTGTCGAGATCTGAAACAGCTTTGCCACTTCGATCTGTTTCATGCCGCGATCGAAGGCGGCATAAACGGCAGTCTTGCCGAGGCGCGTCAGCCGATCGCCTTTTTTCCAGGCGGGGTTGAATGCGCTGAGGTCGACCGGGCTGGCCTCCCCGCTCGGGCGGAGTTTCGCGATGACCTCGTCGAGCGCGGCGGCCGCGGCGAGGCAATAATCGCGCTGTGCCTCCAGGTATCTGAGTTTCGCCTCTGGTGAGAGGGTCTCGTATTCGGACCCCTCCAGTAACGGCCGCATCATCATGTCTAGAATTCTCCCTCCGGATTGCTGATCGGATGCGCCAGGTGGCCTGCCGGTCGTCCCGAATCGTTGGGCTACGCCTAAATCTTGTTCATGGGTACGCGGATTTCTAGGGCGATAGGATAAAATTGAGGCCTCTACTGCTACATTTTGTTGACTTTTTCTATTTTCTTGATGTGATGCCAACCATAAGGAATCCGCGACCCCTGCCGTCTCGGACCGATGCCGCTGCAGATTAAGGGTGTCGAGGATATGTTGGCGTATCGGGGCCTCTTCCTTGTCTGTGCTGCTGTCGGGTGCTGGTTCGCCTTGTATTGGGTGGTGGGCTGTGCGGCCTCGGCAGAAAGCGGCGTGTGTCGGGCTCCGGATTCCAGGCGGATCGCCGTTCCGTTCGAATTCGCTCGGACGTTCTTCTCTCCTTTCTACCCGGGCTATGCGCTGAATGTCGGTGTCCTCATGCCGCATATCGCGGCCCATCGGATTGCTCTCAGGCACAGCGAGGCGGAGGGCTTCATCGACACGAATGCGGGTATGAGTGGAGTTCTGCCGCGCCGGAGTGGGTGATGTCGTGTCACCTTCGCTGGCTGAAGATGACATCCACCTCTGGACCTGGCGGCTCGACGGCGATTTCCTGAGTGCGTGCGGTGACTGGCTCACCCCTGAGGAGAGAGATCGCTGCGCAGGGCTGTCTGAGCCTCATGCTCAGATCCGCTTCGCCGCGGCCCGCAATGGTCTCCGGTTTCTGCTGGCCCATTATCTCGGTAGCGAGCCCTCGGACGTCGTTTTGAAAGAAGGTCGGTTCGGGAAGCCTTGCCTCGGCTTGGACGCCAGCCTGGCGTTCAATCTCTCGCATGCCGGTGACATCGCTGCCGTCGCACTGTGCCGTGGCGGCGAAGTGGGGATCGATATCGAGGCGGAAACGGCGGGGCATATCGAGCTCCGCGGGATCCTCTCGGCGGAGGAGGGGTGGCAACTTCACCTGCTCGGCCTGCCGCTCGACCGTTCCGTTCTGCTTCAGATCTGGGTTTGGAAGGAGGCGGTGTTGAAGGCGTCGGGCCTCGGCCTGACGGTCGATCCCGATACAGTCGTTCTCACTTTCGAGCGGCAGGGGCGCCGGCTCCTGGCGCGAAGCGGTGCGATTCCAGATTTGGGCTCCTATGGGCTCCGGAGTTTTGTGCCGGTGCCGGGGTTTGTCGGGGCCGTGGCCGTGACGCGGGAAGGTCTGCGGATGTTCTCTTTCTCGCTTTGCCGCGAACACCTGAACGAGGCATGCCGGATGTGGTCGGACGTGGGCCGGATCAAGGCCTCATAACTTGCCCGGGCCGCCCTCCGTGCAGCCCATCTCCAGAGAGATCCGCGATGCCGCATTGCAGACCTGCCTGACCAGCTCATCCTGGCGGGCCTCGTCGAAGCGGTACATGGGCAGCGTGATGGTGATGGCGCCGACGGGGCGGTGCCGAAGGTCGCGCACGATTGCAGAAATGCCGCCTGCATCTTCCGAAAGCTCGCCGCGATTGATGGCAAAGCCGCGCATGCGGATCTCGTCGATCTGGCCGCGAAGTGCCTGCGGGTCGGTGATTGTGTGAGGCGTATGGCGCGGCAGGCTCTCTGCGAGGATCGCCTCGATCTCCGCTTCGGGCGCAAAGGCCAGAAGCAGCTTGCCCGAGGCCGTGCAGTGGGGTGCGTTGCTTTGGCCGGGCCCTGCATAATGCGTAATCGCGTTGGTGCCGATGACCTGGTCGAGGCTGATCGCTTCCAGCCCGTTCCAGACGCTGAAGCTCGCCGTCTCGCCTGTGTCGTGCGCCAGGCGCTCCATGTGTTTGTGGGCGATCGTGGAGATGCCGCGGCTCGTCAGGATCGGCGCTGCGATGGCGATCAGGCCGATGCCCAGGATGATGCGTTCGCTTGCCGGCTCGCGCTCCAGAAGCCCCTCGTCTTCGAGCGTGGCGACGACGCGTGAAATCGAGCTTTTGTGGAGCCCGATGCGGCGCGCGATCTCGTTGATGCCGATGCTTCCGCCGGCCTGCGACACGCAACGCAGAACCTCCACGGCGTGCCTTGCGGCGGCAACTCCGGGACGGCGGGCGGTCGGTTCTGCTGAATTCTTAGGCATCGCTGCATTCTGACCTCTTTGAGGCACCTAGTGCTTGACCTCTGTCAGATGAAAGTCAATCATAGCTAAACGCAACAGCGTTGCGCAATGCGCAACAATAGGAAACGGTTTAATGAAGGCCAAAACGGCATTCCGCGAGGTGGTGCGTGAACTGGAGGCGCAAGGCGCCCTTGCAACCGTGTCGCGGCAAGTTGATCCCAAGCACGAACTGACGGCTGTCATGCGGCAAATGCAGAAGGGCGAGAACAAAGCGCTTCTGTTTCGTTCCGTTGCCGGTTCCGATCAGCAGGTCGTGACCAATGTCTTCGGCTTCCGCAGCCACGTGGCTGCTGCGCTCGGTCTCGAGGAAGCCGATCTTCTTCCCTCGCTTGTCCAATTGGAGAACCAGCGCCTGCCGACGGAAAGAGTAGACCAGGCTCCCGTTCAGGAAGTCGTTGTGGCCGGCGCCGATGTCGACGTTTCCCGCGATGTTCCGCAGGTGGTGTTCTCGGAGCTCGATGCCGGAGCCTATCTGACGGCCGGCGTCTTGATCGCGCCGCATCCGGAGACCGGCGTCTACAATGCTTCTTGGAACCGCTGTCAGCTTGTCGGCGGTGACCGGATGCGGGTGCGGATGATGCCGCCTCAGCATCTCGGCCGCTATCATCAGGTGGCCGAGGAAAAGGGGCAGAACCTCCCTTGCGCCATCGTTGTCGGGGCGCCTCCGGGGGTGATGTTTTCAGCCGCCTCGAAGGTGCCGTTCGAAGTGGACGAACTGGAAGTGGCCGGCGCCTGGCAGGGCAGTCCTTTGCGCGTCACGCGCTGCAAGACGATCCCGGTCGATGTCCCTGCGGATGCGGAGATGGTGATCGAAGGGGAAGTTATTGCCGGCGTGCGCGAGGATGAGGGTCCCTTCGGCGAATTCACCGACGGTTATGTGCCGGTGATGAAGAACCACGTCTTCCGGGTGACCGCCATCACGCGGCGGCGCGATGCGATCTATCACGCGATCCTTGCCGGTGGCACCGAAGATCTCAATCTCGTCGGCGTTCCGATCCAGACCGAGATTTACAAGAAGGTCTCGTCCTTCGTGCCGCGCATCCGCGACATTGCCACTCCTGGTTATGTCTTCGGCTGCGTGATCTCCATCGAGAAGAAGAGCGAGGATCAGTCGAAGAATGCCGTGCTTGCGGCTCTTGCTGCCTATTCGTGGACAAAAGTCGTCGTTGTCGTCGATGAGGACGTTGATCCTTTCAACGCGGCCGATGTTCTATGGGCGATTCAAACGCGTGCGACGCCCGATACAGGCGTTTACGTTTTTCCGCGTGTGCCGAGCTATACACGCGAGGACGTGCGGGAGGTGCATCGCGGCAAGATCGGCATCGATGCGACCGTGCCGCTGCATATGAAGAAATTGTTCGAGCGACGACGCTTTCCGGGGGAATCTGACGTGCGTCTGGAGGAGTATATCGATGGCGGGTGTTAGCCTCGAGAATATCGGTGAGGCGATCGACCATCTGGTCACCGCGCCCATGTCGAATTGGACGATCCTGAAAGGCATTCCGCTTCTGAAGCTTTATGCGCGAGCGCGCGAGAAAGCCGGCGGCGAGGCGGTGACGCTGACTGCCACGCGGCTTCTGGAGAAGCGCGTCGGGCCGGGTGACCGTGTCCTCGTCCTGAGCGGCTTCATCATGCGAGATTACGGTCTGCCGGAAACGGATGGGCCGATCGGCGCGGCCGTTCTGGCGCGAGCCCTTGCAATCAGTCTCGGTGCCGTGCCTGTCGGCATCTCGGAGGCCTCTGTCGTGCCCTGTATGGAGGCGTGTTTTTCAGCTGCGGGGCTCATCCCGGCCACGCCCGATAGCCTCGGCTCCGGACGCAATCGCTGCGCACTCCTCGACTTTCCTGTCGATGCGGCTGACGCGGAGCGTGCGGCGACCGATATTCTCGATCGTTATCAGCCGAAAGCCGTCATCGCGGTCGAACGGCCGGGCGCCGGCGCGGACGGGCATTATCACGGCGGCGGTGGTTTCGAGATCTCCGGCTTCACGGCCAAGACCGACGTTCTCTACCGGATGGCGCGCGAGCGGGGCATCGCCACGATCGGTATCGGCGATCTCGGCAACGAGCTTGGCATGGGCACCGTTGCGGACGAGGTTCGGGAATATGTACCGCTCGGCGAGACGATCGCCGCCGAACAGCCGGCCGACGTGACGGTCGTCGCCAATATCTCCAATTGGGGCGCCTACGGGATCGCCGCCTGTCTCGCCGCCTCGACGGGGCGGGAAGCAGCCTTCCACGACGGGCGTGAGGAAGAAAGGCTGATCGAGGCTTGCGTTCGTGCGGGCGCGATCGATCCTGTGGGAGGGCAATTCCGGCTCTATGTCGACGGAACCGACGCGCGCACCAATGCGGCCATGGTTGATCTGTTGCGCTCGCTGGTCGTCTTGAGCCGGGAGGGCGGCAACGTCACGGATTATCAGACCTCATGGCAGAAGCGTTGACCTCGGGCTCCGCTCTCTCCAGGCTTCGGGTCGGCCTCATCGTCCCCTCCGTCAACGCGGTGATCGAGCCTGATTGCGCGCGCATTGCCTGGCCTGATGTTACCTTTCATGCGACGCGCGTCATGTTGCGCGAGACGACGCCCGAGGGACTTCGTCAAATGAACGAAGGCGTTGCGGCCGCCGCCGATCTGATCGCTTCCGTGACCCCCGATGTCGTCGCCTTCGCCTGCACCAGCGGCTCCTTCATCGACGGCGAGGAGGGGCTCGCCCGCCAGATCGCGTCGATCGAGGTGCGGGTCGGTTGTCCCGTTGTTTCAACTTCGCGCTGCATCGTCGCAGCGATGGCACATCTCAACGCGACTAAGGTCGCCCTTGCGACGCCTTATCTCGACGAGGTGAATGCGGCCGAACTGGCCTTCCTTGAAAGCCATGGCCTGACGGTGACGAAATTGCGTGGGCTCGGGCTTTCCGGAAAGGCGATCCGCGAAGTGCCGCCGGAGCGTGTGAAGGAGCTGGTGCGTGATGTCGATACGCCGGACAGCGAGGCGATTTTCGTGAGCTGCACCGATCTGCGGGCACTCGAGGTCGCCGAGGAGCTTGAACATGAATGCGGCAAGCCGGTTTTGACGAGCAATCAGGTCACGTTGTGGGGCATCCGCAATGCCCTCGGCGGGGTTCCCGCGGTCACAAGTTACGGGAAGCTGCTGGCATGACCCTCAACCCGCAAAGCGCCGAAATGTCTTCGACGCGCCTTTATGAAGCGGAGACCTCGCCCGATTTGATCGCTGAGCGGTACGGCCTTGCCCGCGAGGCCGTCATCGACTTCTCCCTCAACGTCAACCCGTTCGGGCCGCCGCCGGCTGCTGTCGAGGCTGCACAGCGCGCCTGCGGCGCCATCCACCTTTATCCCGACCTCAATTATTCGCAGCTGCGGCGGGCGCTTGCCGCGCGCCACCGGGTCGATGAAGGGATGTTCTTCTTCGGCGCCGGGCTCGACGACGTCATCAAGCTCATTCTGCAGGCCTGGACGAGTGCGGAGGATGACGTCCTCGTGCATCTGCCGACGTTTCCGCGTTACGAGCTCGAGGCGTCCCTGCGCGGTTGCCGGATCGTTGCGGTGGAAAATGCCGAGCCGGAGCTGATCGACGCGGGACGGATCGAAAACGCGCTCGTGGCCCACAAGCCGGCACTCGCCTTCATCTGTTCGCCGAACAACCCGACCGGCGCACGTCTCACCCGAAGCGAGATCGCACAGCTTGCAGAAGCGGCGCCGGAGACCATTCTGGTCGTCGACGAAGCCTTGATCAATCCGGCGGAGGTGGGCGCCGTCGGCCTCGTCGCCAATCACCGCAATCTCGTGGTTCTGCGCACCTTCTCGAAATATTTCGGCATTGCCGGAATGCGTGTCGGCTATGCGATCGCAAGCCCGGATCTCGTTGCCGTCGCCGAAGTCGGACGGCCACCCTTCAACCTCGCTTTGCCGTCGCTCGACGCGGCGATCGCAGCCCTTTCGGACCGTGAGTTTCTCGCCCGCTGCAAAGCGACCTTTGCGGAAGAGTTTGCGCATTTCCTGACGGAGATCGCGTCCGATCCACGCCTTAAGGTGCGCGGCCACAACGCCAATATGATCCTCCTCGATCTCGGCGGGCGCGATCCAGGAGAGGCGGCTGAAAACCTCGCGCGCCGTGGCCTCATCGTCGCCGACGCCACATCCTTCCACGGGCTTGAGAACGACCATGTCCTGCGCATTTCGCTGCGCTCTCGGGCGGACAACGACAAGCTCATCAAGGCCTTGAAGGAGCTGCCATGACCGGCTCGTCGGGACAGGCCGAGAAAAAGGGGCGGAGCAAGGTCCGGCTGCCCTTCGACAGCCTCATTCTGTGCCTTGCCGTCGTCCTCGCCTGGCAGGCCGTAACCTATTTCGGCGATGTTCCCGCCTATCTCCTGCCGCCGCCTTCGGCGATCGCGGAGCGCATCTACTCCGATTTCGGACTGCTTCTCAGCCATTCGCTGGTCACCGCCAAAGAGGTCCTGATCGGCTTTCTTCTGTCGATCGTGATCAGCGTGCCGCTCGCCGCGATCCTGGCGCAGTTCCCGCTGGTCGAGCGGATGCTCTATCCGCTTCTTGTCGCTTCGCAAACCGTGCCGAAGGTGGCGATCGCGCCGCTGCTGGTCGTCTGGTTCGGCTTCGGGCTGTTTCCCAAGATCCTGATTGCCTTCCTCATCTGCTTTTTCCCGATCCTGGTCGATTCCCTCGTCGGCTTTCGCTCCATGCCCAAGGAAATCGCCTGGCTCGCGCGTTCCACCGGGGCGTCGCGCTGGAAGGTCTTCCTGCATTTCCAGGTGCCGGCCGCTCTGCCGAACATCTTCGCCGGGGTGAAGGTCGCTTCGACACTCGCCATCGTCGGGGCGATCGTCGGAGAGTTCGTCGCCGCCGACAGTGGGCTCGGCTATCAGCTCATCGTGGCCAATGGTTCGCTCGATGTGACGCTCTCCTTCAGTATCCTGATCGTCTTGAGCGTCATGGGGATGTTGTTGTTTGCCCTCGTCGATCTCGCCGAGCGCCTGGCGCTCCCCTGGCATGTGTCGCAGCGCTCGTGAGGATACGGTGACAATGGAGCCCGCCCTCGATTTTTCCGCCGTCAACAAGACCTTCACGACATCCAGCGGGCCGGTGAAGGCTCTCGACGATGTCAGCTTCTCCATCGCCGAGGGTGAATTTCTGGCCGTCCTCGGGCCGAGCGGCTGTGGCAAGAGCACGCTTCTGTCTCTCGCGGCTGGTCTAGAGCGTCCGACCTCCGGGGGCGTGAAGACGGCGGGCCGGGTTATCGATCGGGCCGTGACCGATATCGGTATCGTCTTCCAGACCGATGCGTTGCTCGACTGGCGCAGCGTCCTTCAGAACGTGATGATCCAGCCGCAAATGCGCGGTCTCAGAACGAGCGAGTATGAAGGCAAGGCACGCGAGCTTCTGGAGCTTGTCGGGCTTGCGGGCTTTGAAGAGAAATATCCCTACGAGCTCTCGGGCGGCATGCGCCAGCGCGTCTCCATCTGCCGCGCGCTCGTGCACAATCCTTCGCTTCTTCTGATGGACGAGCCTTTCGGTGCGCTCGACGCGCTGACGCGCGAACAGATGGTGATGGAGCTACATCACATCTGGCTTCGCACCCACAAAAGCGTGATGTTTGTCACGCATGATATTCAGGAGGCGGTTCTCTTGGCACAGCGTGTGCTGGTCATGACGCCGCGGCCTGGCCGAATTGCTGAGATCATCGAGGTGGATCTCCCTCTCCAGCGTACACCAGACATTATGGAGAGTGAGAAGTTCACGCAGAAAGTCGCCCATATCCGCCACCTCTTCGAGGCACATGGTGTGCTGAAGAAGTACTGATATTTGGAGAAGGATCGAATGAAACTCACGCGACGCACTCTTCTTGTCTGCGCGACGGCGCTCGGATTGACCCTTCCCGCAGGGATGACCGAGGCCTTGGCGCAGGACAAAGACCTCAAAAAAGTCACCGTCCGTCTCGCCTTCAACTACAACGGCCACCGTTCGCCGTACCTTCTGGGCGTCGACAAGGGCTTCTACGAGGAAGAAGGCCTCGACGTGGAAGTCCTCGAGGGCAAGGGCGTGACATCGTCCATGCAGCTCGTCGCCAACAAGCAGGACACCTTTGCCATCATCGATCCGCCCTCGCTGATGCTGGGTGCGGCGCAGGGTATGCCGCTGCGCATCGTGGCGCAGCTCTACCAGGTGAGCCCCAATGCGGTGATCAGCTGGAAGGAAGAGAACATCAAGAAGCCGGCCGATCTCGTCGGCAAGACGGTCGCCACATTGCAGGGCGACACGACGACGACCATGCTCTACGCGCTTCTCGCCCGCAACGACGTCGAGCGAAGCGACGTCAAGATCGTGGCGACCGATGGTGGCACCCGCAACCAGACCTTCCTGGCAAAGCGTGCCGCAGCGCTGACCGGATTTTCCAATGATTCCTATCTCGGTATGAAGGCGACCACCGAGGGTGACGTCGACTACTTCATGTATTCTGACTTCGGTATCGACACGATGGGCGATGCGTTGGCCGCCAATACCGATACGATCGAGGAGGACCCGGAGATGATCGCCGCCTTCGTCAAGGCGACGTTGCGTTCCTATGCCTATGCGCTGGAACATCCGGAAGAGGCGATTGATTCCTTGATCAAGCGTTCCCCGACCCGCGACAAGGATGTGGCGGTGGAGAAGCTCAAGGCGACGGCGGACCTGATGACTTCTGACGTGACCGAAGAGCACGGCATCGGCTATTCCGACAAGGCGCGCTTCGAACAGACGCAGGAGCTGATGGCGGAATTCGGCGGGCTGACCAAGACGGTGGACGATGTCTCGGTCTATTACACCAACGAGTTCCTCCCCAAGAATTGAAAGAGGTAGGTAAGTCCTCGTGCGCAAGCGTCTCGTCGTCGGTATCAGTGGTGCATCAGGTGTCATTTACGGGGTTCGGGCTCTCGACCTGCTTCGCGAGCTCGACGTCGAAGTGCACCTGGTGATGACCAAATCGGCACAGATCACGCTGGCGCACGAGACGGACCTGAAAGTGGCGGATGTCCACGCCCGCGCCGATGTGGTCTACAAGCCTGAAGACATCGGCGCGGCAATCGCCAGCGGCTCCTTCCGCACGGAGGGCATGCTGGTGGCGCCCTGTTCGATCCGCAGCCTTTCCGAAATCGCCTGGGGTGTTACGGCGGGGCTTCTGAGCCGGGCCGCCGACGTCGTCTTGAAGGATCGCAGGCGCCTCGTCCTCATGGTTCGCGAGACGCCTTTGCATCTCGGGCATCTGCGCACGATGACCCAGGCGACGGAGGCCGGGGCCATCATCATGCCCCCGGTTCCGGCGTTTTATGCCAAGCCGCAATCGCTCGACGATATGGTCGAACAAAGTGTCGCTCGCGCTCTCGACCTTCTCGGTCTTCACAACGACAAGGTCCGCCGCTGGGGCGAGCCGGCACCGCAAGCCGAGGCTTGAATGTCGGAAGACGGCGAACGAGGGGGTGCTGGGCTCGACCCTCTGACGGAGGATGCTCTTCCGGATGCCCGCATCGCTGCGTTTCTTGCCTCGTATCACGTCCTCACGCTCGCATGCTCGGACGGGGAGGAGGTCTGGGCGGCGAACTGCTTCTATCTATGGCTGCCGCGGTCGGCTTCATTCGTCATCCTGACGGACGGCTCGACCCGCCATGCGGTGATGATGCAAGCCCGACGCGACGTGGCGGGCTGCGTCTCGGGGCAGCCGGAGAAGGTCGAAGACATCAAGGGCGTGCAGTTCTCCGCACGTGCGACCTGTCTCCCCGATGCGTCTGCCCGCGCGGTGCGGGCTCTCTATGAAGAGCGCTTCCCGGTTGCAAGCAAGATGCCGGCCCCCGTTTGGCTCCTTGCGGCGGACTTCCTCAAATACACCGATAACAGTCTCGGCTTCGGCACGAAAATCCTCTGGAGCCGGAAAGACTGAACGCCTCGGCGGCGACTGGATGTTTTCCTGAGCCGCTTCTAAACGCCGCGCGCAATCCGTGCAGTGCGCGCGCAGGCCCCCTCGGTTTCTCCCGCAACCGCGATCCGGCAGACGCGCTGGCATAGGCCTCGCTTGAATCCCGTCTGCACCAGAGGGTTGTGCGATGGGCCGGACAGCGCCGTGGGTGACATGCGATTGAGCCGGCTCATCGTGGTCGGGGTTCGTCTATCATCCTTATTTTTAATAGAAATGATCGATCAGACATCGCGTGGAGCCGGCTCTCTGCGACAATAGACTCATAGTCGACTTGCGACCCTGGGTTTATATATCCTCTCCGCTTGCAGCAGGGAGCGTCCACGCGGTCGTGAGAATTGCCGGGTGCCGATGTCTCAATTTCGTTTGTCTCATCGGTCGGCAACTCAAAAGACATGGTGTGGGGTTTGCTGCCTGCATAATGAAATAAAAATCGTTTATCTTGTTGTCTGATAGAATTGATTAGCCAAAGGATCATCTGCGAATGCAGCAGAGAAAGCTTGGGCGCTATTCCGTATCAGCCATTGGTCTTGGCTGTATGAGCATTTCGCATGCCTACGGTACGCCGTTGGCACGTGCGGATGCCGAACGTCTCCTCAATCAGGCGCTGGAGTGTGGATACAGCCTCCTGGACACTGCGGTAATCTACGGATACGGGGCCAACGAATCTCTGATCGGTGAGGCACTCAATGGCCGTCGGGACGAATTCGTGCTCGCCAGCAAATGCGGCATCTTCCGTGCCGATGACGGGAGCCGTGTGATCGACAATCGCCCCGAGCGGTTGAAGCGGGCTTGTGAAGACAGCTTGAAGCGCCTCAAGACGGATGTCATCGACCTCTATTATCTGCACCGCTGGGACAAGGTGGTGCCGATCGAGGAGAGTGTGGGTGCGCTCTCGGAGCTCGTCCAGGAAGGCAAGATCAAGGCGATCGGCCTCTCGGAAGTTTCGGTGCCCACCCTGGTGCGCGCGCATGCGGTGCACCCGATTTCCGCGGTCCAAAGCGAATATTCGCTTTTCACCCGCAACCCGGAAATCGCGATGCTGGCCGCCTGCCGACAGCTCGACATCACCTTCGTTGCCTTTTCCCCCCTCGCGCGCGGCCTTCTGAGTGGCCAGCTGCGCGATCCCGCGAAACTTAAGCCGGGGGATTTGCGCCGCAATATGCCGAGATTCCAGGGGGCCAATTTCGTTGCCAATATGCAGCTTATCGACGGGCTCAAAGAGATTGCCGACGATGCCGGGTGCACGATGGCGCAGGTCGCCCTGGCGTGGCTTCTCGCCAAGGGAGACGACATCATCCCGATCCCGGGCACGACCTCAAGGGCGCATCTCCGGGAGAACGCCGAGGCCGGGGATATCGTCCTGCCCGCCGGGGCGCTTCCACGTCTTGATGCCCTGATCAACGAGAAGACCGTGCGCGGCGCGCGTTACAGCGCCGCCATCCAAAGTGAGATCGATACCGAGGAATTCGGCGCCTCATGTGGAGCGCTCTGAGGCGTTTTCCTGGCGGGTATCTGCATGCGGAAGCCGGCGGTCGATGTTGGCGGATTTGTGATCTTCGCATCGCTGCCGTGTTGCTTCGTTAGGCGGCGGTGGTGGCGCTGCGGGAGCCGGAGCGGCGCAAACGAAACCGTTGCGTGACGCGCACGACCAAGTCCAACCTCCATATTCGAGGCACAAAGGCAAAGCCGGAGCCGCCGCTGCGCTCTCGGCCGTCATGCTTCGGGGGCAGGAGGGCAGGGATCTATGTACCGGCTGCGCTTATGGTCCGTGCGCCATTCCAGGGGTCTGGAGCGGCTCTACAAATGGGTTGAGGGCACGATGGTGGCACTTGACCCGCTCTTCTCTCGGCTTGGTTACGACCGCGTCGAGCGCCCGATTGCGTTCGTCGAACGCAACGTGAAGGGCCTTCTCTTCGATTGTGAGATGTGCGGTCAGTGCGTGCTGTCGTCGACGGGCATGTCCTGTCCGATGAACTGCCCCAAGCAGCTTCGAAATGGACCTTGCGGCGGCGTCAGGCCAGGGGGCTTTTGCGAGGTGCGGCCCTGGATGCGCTGCGTCTGGGTGGATGCCTGGAGTGGCGCGCAGACAATGCGCAACGGAGCTTGGATCGAAGAGGTCCTGCCGCCGGTCGATCGCAGTCTCAAAGGCTCGTCCTCCTGGCTCCGCGTGGCACGCGAGAAGGCGGCCGCGCGGCGGGCCGCGCCGGTGCGAAGCAGGGCGCGCGCCATCGTCGCCCGCGCCTTTTCGGGAGCCAGGCGCAATGAGCCTGCCTCTGCGCCGCTTGCCGAGGAGCCGACAAGCGCCGTCAATCAGGAAGCGCAGCGGTGAGCGGGTCGAGCGAATTCACCCATCCGTTCCAGGCTTACGAGGCGCCGCCGCTTGGGCATTCCTCCGGAAGCCGATTGGAGCGGGTCCTCCGGCAGGGTCGTTTTGCCGTGACGGCGGAATTGAACCCGCCTGATTCCGCCAATGCGGAAGATGTGTTCGAGGCGGCACGGCCTCTTGCCGAAGTCGTCGATGCCATCAACGCGACCGATGCCTCCGGCGCCAATTGTCATATGTCGTCGATCGGCATCTGCTCGCTTCTGACCCGGGCCGGCTATGGCACGATCTATCAGATCTCGTGCCGGGATCGGAACCGGATCGCCATCCAGGGCGATGTCCTCGGGGCCGCGGCGATGGGGGTCAAGAACGTGCTTTGCCTGACGGGAGACGGCGTCGGGGTGGGAGATCAGCCCGGGGCGAAGCCCGTTTTCGACCTCGATTCCATCTCGCTCTTGCGGGCGCTCAAGACGATGCGTGATGAGGGTGCGTTCTTGTCAGGCCGCAAGATCAGCAGCCCGCCGCATCTTTTTCTCGGGGCGGCGGAGAACCCCTGCGTGCCGCCCCTCGAGTGGCGCCCGGAGCGTCTGCGAAAAAAGATTGAGGCCGGGGCCGAATATATCCAGACCAATTATATCTTCGACATGCCGGTCTTCGAGGCCTTCATGGCGCGTGTGCGTGATCTCGGTCTCGACAAGAAGGTATTTATCCTCGCCGGCGTTGGCCCGCTCGCCTCGGCGCGTGCGGCGCGCTGGATGCGCTCCAACGTTCCCGGCATCCATATCCCCGAGCATGTCATTGAGCGGCTGGAGAAGGCCGAGAAGCCCGGCGAAGAGGGTAAGCGCCTGGCTATCGAGCTCATTCAGCAGATCCGCGAGATCAAAGGTGTCGCCGGCGTGCACGTCATGGCCTATCGCCGCGAACATCAGGTTTCCGACATCATTCTCGAATCTGGAGTTCTGAAGGGACGCCGGCCTGAAGGGTCACGGCGGGCACGGACAACGCCAGGCGCCAGGTCAGGCAGAGAGGCGGGAGACGAGGTGTCGTCGGCCTCAATGGAGACACAGCCATCTGACGAAGGGGTGCGCTGAAAGCGGAACGCTTCAGCCGATCTCGCCCCGTCAACACTACCCTGGCGACATCGTCCGCTCTTCGACGTGCGGTCTTCATACGAAACGGGCGCAGCCTTGCGACTGCGCCCGTCATCTGATTCACCGCGCGCCTTTCAGGCGAGCGTGATGCGATTGTCTTCCGTCAGTGCCGTGCGCAGCTTCTCCAAAGCGCGGCTTTCAATCTGACGCACGCGCTCCTTGGAAATGCCGAGTTCCTGGCCAAGCGCTTCGAGCGTCGCCCCGTCTTCTTCAAGGCGGCGCCGGCGGACGATCTTCAATTCGCGTTCGTTGAGCACGCTCAAGGCTGAATAGAGCCAGCCTGACCAGCGCTCTGAATCGATATGATTGCCGACCGTCTCGTCCTGGAGAGGGGCGTCCGAGGCGATGAAATCCTGCCGATCGGCGCTGGAGCCGTCGGATTCGATGATCGGTGCGTTGAGGGAGGTATCCGGGCCGGAAAGCCTAGAATCCATCAAGGCGACATCGTTGCTGGACACGCCGATAGCCTGCGCTATCTCGTTATACATCTCCGGTGCATTGATCATCTCCGAGCCGCGGGAGAGACGGGCTCTGAGACGACGGAGATTGAAGAAGAGCGATTTCTGTGCCGACGATGTCCCGCCGCGCACAATCGACCAGTTGCGCAGGATGTGATCCTGGATGGAGGCGCGGATCCACCATGTCGCATAGGTGGAAAAGCGGACTTCCCGTTCGGGCTCAAAGCGAGCCGCAGCTTCCAGGAGCCCGACATGGCCTTCCTGGATGAGATCGTTCATGGACAGCCCGAAATGCCGGAAGCGTGCTGCGATCGAAATGACCAATCGCATATGGGCCGAGGTCAGGCGATGCAGTGCCTGCTGGTCCCGTTTTTCCTTCCACGCGACCGCGAGTTCGCGCTCTTCGTCCCGTTCAAGATAGGGGGCCTTCATGGCCGCCCGGACTATCTGGCGTCGTGAGTTGCTGGAATCGTTCATGCCAACCTTCCCGCCTGTGTGAAACTCTGCCCGTCTGCGTCCCTTCCCTGTAACACTTCTAAACACCGTTTTGTTTCCGCTGAAACAGAAAAACCCGACCTAGCGATCGGGTTCCCTGTTCACAAAAGCGTTTTTGGCCCTAAATGGGCCGCGCCCCGGATTTAAGCGGCTTCTTCGCGCGCCTCATCCTCTTCCTGAGCGCGCTTGCGCTTGGGGCTCGCCTCGATCATTTTCTCGATCTTGCGCTGTGCTTCCGTCTCGGAGGTCTTCTCCACGGCGGCCACTTCGCGTGCCATCCGATCGATCGCCGCTTCGTAGAGCTGGCGCTCGGAATAAGACGGCTCCGGCTGTGCCTCGGAGCGGTAGAGATCGCGGACGACTTCCGAAATGGCGATGAGATCGCCGGAATTGATCTTGGCTTCGTATTCCTGCGCGCGGCGGCTCCACATGGTGCGCTTGACGCGCGCGCGTCCGCAGACCGTGTCCAGGGCCTTGGCGACGGTCGGTTCGTCAGCAAGCTTGCGCATGCCGACAGAAGCCGCCTTGGCGACAGGGACGCGCAACGTCATCTTATCCTTGTCGAAGTCGATGACGAACAATTCGAGGCTCATTCCAGCAACTTCTTGCGTCTCCACATCGACGATGCGACCGACGCCGTGGGCCGGGTAAACAATGCTCTCGTTCGTACGAAAACCCTGACGCTTCAACGACTTCTTTGTTGTCATACGCGTGCGACTCCTGAGTTCGGAAAAGGCAGCTTCGCCGGGGGCGTGGTGCCGAGGGCGCTTTAGTCTGCGCGGGGGACCTTTCTGGCGACACAGGGCTGACGACACAAAGTTTACCGCTGCCTCGGGCAGCGGCTATCATCCTGTCGTTATTCCATGCCGGAATTATGAGATCGGAACACGAGCACGTCCGATCTTCCGAACATAGTTCAAAAGGGCGTAGAAATCAAGGATTTGTTGCACGCGCACGACAAACGCGCGCGGGGGCGGGGTGCCTCCGCGCTGTCAGGTGCAGAATTGGACGGCCGGCTTAGTCGCCTTCACCGGCTTCCGGCGAGAAGTACTTCTCGAGCTTGTTTTCCTCGCCATCGTGTTCCTTGGAGTCCGGCAAAGGATCACGCTTCATGGTGAGGTTCGGCCATTTCTCCGCATATTCGGCGTTGAGCGTCAGCCACTTCTCCAACCCCGGCTCGGTATCGGGGCGGATCGCATCGGCCGGGCATTCCGGCTCGCACACACCGCAATCGATGCATTCGTCAGGATGGATGACGAGCATCGTCTCGCCTTCATAAAAACAGTCGACCGGGCACACCTCGACGCAATCGGTATATTTGCACCGGATGCAATTGTCGGTCACGACGTAGGTCATTCTCTACTCCGCGTCAGCGCTTGCGTTCGGGGCGTAATGGCTTTTCGGCGAGGGTGCAAGGGTGTGCGGCCAACCCAGACATGCAGCCGCAGGCGCTTTAATAATGAGCGTGCCCGGACAGTTACCAGAGCCCGTCAGTTCCGCCGCTTCATCGCAATGAGCGCCCGCCTTTCGCGCGGGCTCGGGCGGTGCTGAGGGGCGGGCGGGGGCGTCTCCTCGGGCGCTAAGCCGGCCTCACCGGAGGAGGGCTCAACGCTCCCGCCGACGTCGCGGTAAAGTGTCGTCGCGACCGAAGAAGAGCCGCGGCGTTCGCTGAAGCCAAGCGCTTCAACGACCTTCACTCCTCCAGGCAAAGCGAGGGTGAGAACGTCGCCGATGCGCACCAGACGGCTCGCCTGATCGACCTTCTGCCGATTGATGCGCACATGCCCGTCGCTGATGAATTTCTGCGCGGCGGAGCGCGTCCGCACGAAGCGAGCGTGCCAGAGCCAGCGGTCGAGCCGCTGCGCCTCTGTCGTGCCCGCCTCGTCCGCCGACGCTTTCGCCAATCGCGCTCCCTTTCGGCTGGTCCCGAGCTCCTACTTGTCGGAGGAGCCGAGCTTTTCCTTCAGCGCGGCAAGGGCTGCAAACGGGCTGTCCGGATCGGCCCGCTTTTCCCGTTCCTGTCTCTGAGGACGCTGGGGCGGCCGCTTGGGAAGACCCTGTTCGCCGCGGTGGCGGAACTTGCCCTTCTTGTGCTGCGGCTTTGATGGTGCCGGGCCGTGCGGGGCCGCCGCCGCTTCGCCAGCCTCGGCTGCCGGTTTCTGGGCGCCGCCACGGTTCGCTGCCCGGCGTGGAGCGCGCTTCGCCTTACTGGGCCGACGGTCCTCGCGCCGCGGCATGCCGCCATAGCGCCAGATCTCCAGGAAGGCCGGCTCGGCCTTTTCTTCGGCCTCAAGCTGCGCCTCGCCGGCTGCCTCGGACGAAGCGTCTGCGCTCGTGGCTTCTGGCGTTGCCGCTGGATGTTCGGCTGAGGGTTCCTGCTCGACCGCAGGTGCTGCGTCTTCCGGTGTCAGCGGGGGCGCTGCGCCTTCGTCGGCGACCATCCCGGCTTCGGCGCCTGCACCGGTTGCCGGATCGCTTCCCTCCAGAGGCGTCTCTTCGCGGGGTGCGCCTTCGACGTCGGCGCTTTCCACACTCGTCGGAGCCTCTGCATCCGCGGCTCTTACGGGCGCCTCTGTTCCTGCTGCCTCGGCGGTTGCCTCCACGTCCTGGCCGTCCGCTGCTGCGGCCGCTTCGGCTTTTTGCGCCGTCTCCGCATCCGCGGCTTCGTCGGGGACCGCCTCCGGCGTGGCAGGGGTCTCTGGCAAGGGCCGCCGCTCAACGCGGTAGCCGAGGCCGTTCAGGATGACGCCCATATCTTCGCCAGAGGCGCCGAGGAGCGAGGTCATCGCGGAAGTTACGGTGAAACCGCCGCCTTCCTCGATCGCGCCTGCGGGCGGCTCAGTCTCCCGGCCGGGCCGCCAGGTGAGGGCGGGACGGATGAGGTCGGCCAGCCGCTCGAGAATATCGATGCGCACGGCACGGCGCCCGAAGATGCGGTAGCCGAACCGGTGGTAAATGGCCGGATCGATCTCTGGGTCGACGTTGACGGAGGTGCGGCCGGAGGCCGAGACGGAGGCCACCTCGGCGATGCTGTCGCGATCGTCGCGGCCCTTGTGCAGGGCTTCGAGCTCCGCCAGCAGAGTTGCCGGCGCGGGCTTCAGGAGCATCGGCAGATAAATGTGGTAGGCGCCGAAACGGACGCCGTGGCGCCTCAGACCGGCGCGGGCGTCCTGGTCCAGGGAGCGCACTTCTTCAAGAACGTCGCGGCGGTCCAGAATGCCGAGCTTCTCCCTCAGCTGATAGGCGATGCCGCGTGCCAGGCCGGAGAGGCTCTCATCGGCTTCCAGTTCGAGAAGTGGCTTCAAATGTGTGCTGATCTGATTGGACAACCAGACGGCCAGCCGTGCCTCGACTTTCTCCCGGCTCGGGCCCGTGAGCTGCTCGTCAGCAAGGAGCAGGATCCGCGGCTTCAAAGGTTCACCTTCGGCAATCAAACGCGCCACGGGTTCGCCGTGCCAGCGGATGATCGCGCCGGATGTCAGCAGAAATCCCGCATCCTCTGAACGCGACAGACGCTCTGCCCGTTCAGCAACCGCCGTGCCCAGCGCCTTTGCTGCCGCTGTGCGAACCGTTTTTGCATCCGACCCCTCCGCCTTGGCGTCGGGTGTGAAGCGAAAGCCGATCAGCGTGCCGACATGCTCGCCCTCCACCAGCACGTCGCCCCCGGGGGTGATCTCGGCCTCAAGCATTGTATTCTCCTTCAACCGGCGCATCAGAACGCTAGTTCGCCGATCGACAAAGCGTTTTGTAAGCCTGTCGTGAAGTGCGTCAGATAGCCTATCCTCAACGCGCTTCGTCTCTTCGCGCCAATAAGTCGGGTCGGCAAGCCAGTCCGGCTGATTGGCCACAAAGGTCCACGTACGAATTTCTGCGATGCGCGCCGACAATGTGTCGATGTCGCCATCGGTGCGGTCGGCTCGCTTCACCTGCGGCGCAAGCCAGTCGGGTGGAACGGAGCCTTTGTCCATAAGAAAAGTGAAGATCGAACCGATCAGCCCGGCATGCTGAGCCGGCGCAATGCGTCGATAATCGGGCAGCCGGCAGATATCCCACAAGCGCTCCACGGCCTTGGGGTGCGTCAGTCGGTCGGTGATGTCGTCATCGCGCACCAGAAGCTCAAGCGCGACCTGGTCGGCCGCTGGCGGCGATTTCGTCAGGAACGGATGCTTCGGCGCCTGTTCCAGCGAGGCGCGCAGGGCCTCGTGAGATGAGAAATCGAGGCGATCATTGCGCCATTGCAGCACTCGAACCCCTTCGAAACGATGGCTTTCCAGCGCTTCCACCAGGGGCGGCTCGAAGGGAGAGACCGTTCCCGTCACGCCGAACGTTCCGTCGCGCATATAACGCCCGGCGCGCCCTGCGATCTGGCCAAGTTCTGCGGCCGTCAGCGGGCGGTGCTGGTATCCGTCGAACTTGCGTGCCGATGCGAAGGCGACATGATCGACATCGAGATTAAGGCCCATGCCGATCGCGTCCGTCGCGACCAGAAAGTCGACATCGCCTGACTGGTAAAGCTCCACCTGACGATTGCGCGTGCGTGGCGAAAGGGCGCCGAGGACGGCCGCCGCGCCGCCGCGCTGGCGGCGCATCAGCTCTCCGATCGCATAGACTTCGTCCGCCGAGAAGGCGACGATTGCGGAGCGTTCCGGCAGGCGCGTCAGCTTCTTCTGCCCGGCATAAGCCAGGACCGACATCCGCGGGCGTGTGACGATATGCGCGCCCGGCAGAAGGCCTTCGATGACGCCGCGCATCGTCGATGCGCCAAGCAGCAAGGTTTCCTGGCTGCCGCGCAGCGATAGGATTCGGTCGGTGAAGACGTGGCCACGTTCAAGATCGGCGGCGAGCTGAATTTCGTCGATGGCCGCAAAGGCTGCGTCGGTGTTGCGCGGCATCGCCTCCACGGTGGAGACCCAGTAGCGCGGCTCGGCCGGGACAATCTTCTCCTCGCCGGTGACGAGCGCCACCTTGTCGGCGCCGGCGCGCTGAGCGACACGGCTATAGACCTCCCGCGCCAGAAGCCTGAGCGGCAGGCCGATGATGCCGGTCTCGTGACCGAGCATGCGCTCGATGGCGAGATGGGTCTTGCCGGTATTGGTGGGGCCGAGCACCGCTGTGACGTTGCGGGCGCTCCACTGCCGTGGATTGTCGGATGTCACATTCATCAGGCGATGGCGAAAACCGTTGGGACGAGTTCGAATGCGCGAGCGCGGCTTGACTTAATGGTTCCAGCCCGACTCGAACGACTCTTGAACAAAAGCGGATCGAATCGACGACTCTTCCGGATTCAGGATTCGTTCCACGGGCTCGACCGTGAAGCTCACGAGCGTGTTAGCGAGAGCAAGTGACATATGCGGTCGGGGCCTTGAAACAAGGTTAGCAAAAGGCAAACGCCTGCTCGCCGCAGGACGGCAGATGGTTCAAGCATAGGCCGTTTTGACGAACGAATCGCCGACGAATCGGCAGCTTCAACAAGTTCAACTTCCGTTCTCTCCACATATGGGGGATAGCGACCGCACAGTGCAAGATCTGCCTGCCACCGTGCGGCCATGCGCCCTCAATGATCAAGGGGGCAAAGCCGCTTCTTAACGATTTCGTCTCAAAACGGGACATTCACCGCACAGTAAGCCGGTCGGCCGTCGCCGTGAGGACGCCAATTTCCGTTCGCACCCGCATCTTTACCGGTATCACAAGTCCGGCCGTGTCGATCGGCGCGAGCCAGACTTCCATATCCTTGTTTGCCGCCATGAAGCGCTCGCTTTTCTTGTGCGCGCGGTGGCCGGCGATCGGGATATAGCGAACGGCACAGACGACAGCCGGGCCGGAATAGCTCTTTCTCCCGCCATTGTAGCGCTCCGTGCGCGCATAGCGCATCGTGATATCGAAGCGTTTGTTGTTCTCGAAGACGGGCTTTCTTTCTTCGCACAGGTCTTTTCCGCGGCGGCCGGCGATCGGCATCACGAGCGCGCTCAAGGGATCGATCACACCTGTCTTGTGCTCGGGTCTCACCGGGACGCGATCGGCATATTCTTTGGGAGGCTTGTCGGCTTCGAAGCGAAGATCGCTGACACGACCTTTGGCGAAGGAAAGCGACAAATCCTCAGCCTCTCCATCCTCGACCCAATGGCGATGATAGCTTTGCGCCTCTGCGGTATTCGCGAGCGTGCCGGTGGCCTCGACATTGACGCGCGCATCCGAAAAAAGCCGGCTGAAGCCGGTCGCCTTGGCGTATCCTTCCGCATGGTAGCTGCCTTTGTCGACGCTCAGACTGGCCTTTACCTTCCCGACTGGGACGCCCATGAGAGAGGCGCCGTAGCGCACCGTCAGCGTGGCGGCCGCAGCCGGTGGGGCGGAAAGTGCCGCACCCTCCAACATAATGAGGGCTGCGAACATCGGCAGGAAAAAAGCGCTTCGAGTGTGCGGATGCCGCATCGGCGGAAGCTCCTTTTTGGTGGCGGCGCACCCCTATGTTCCGCCTAGGGACGAAAGCCGGCCTTTTTCAGGCCCGTTTTGCGGGTTCATACCAGTCCTGCTGCGGCTGATGACTTGACCCTTGCGCCCACACTCCTTATAGGAGCGCTTTCGAAAAACCGGGCTTGAAGTGCCGTCCCGGCTGCGTCATGCGCAGGACGGTCCGCCCTCCAGATCAAATCATGAGGTTCTCCATGGCGCGCCGTTGCGAGCTGACCGGCAAGGCCGTCCTGACCGGCAACAATGTGAGCCACGCCAACAATAAGTCCCGGCGTCGGTTTCTTCCCAATCTGTGCAACGTGTCGCTGATGAGCGATGCGCTCGGGCGCGCTGTGCGGATGCGCATCTCTGCTGCGGCTCTGCGCAGCGTGGAGCATCGTGGCGGGCTCGACGCTTTCCTTCTCAAGGCGCAGGCCGACGAGCTGTCGCCGAAGGCGAAGCTTCTGAAGCGCGAGATCGCCAAGAAGGCGGCCAGCGCCGACGCGGCTGCGGCCTGAGTTGACGGCGATCTTCCCGACGCACCGGAGACGCGGTTTTCTGACCGCGGTCGCTGCCATGGCTGCGGTCGTAGTGGCGTCGAACATTCTTGTTCAGTACCCGGTGCAGGGGCATATCGGCGGTTACAACTTGGCCGATCTTTTGACGTGGGGCGCGTTCACATATCCGCTCGCGTTCCTCGTCAATGATATGACCAACCGTACCTTCGGGCCGCAGGCGGCCCGTCGGGTCGTGTTCGTCGGTTTCCTTCTGGCCATTATCGTTTCCACCGTTCTTGCCACGCCGCGGATCGCGGTCGCTTCGGGATCGGCCTTTCTCGCCGCTCAGATGATGGATGTCGGTATCTTTCATCGCCTGCGGGCCGGGCGCTGGTGGCGTGCGCCTGTGGTGTCGAGCCTTATCGGCTCCGCCCTGGATACGGTGATCTTCTTTTCCCTCGCCTTTGCCGCGGTTTTCGGAATTCTCGGTGCGAACGATGCTTTCGCGATCGAGACGGCGCCCCTGTTTGGCGCCATTCCTCTGATCGAGGTGCCGCGTTGGGTGTCCTGGGCGCTCGGCGATTTTTCGGTGAAACTCTTGATCGCGGCTCTGGCCCTGGTGCCCTATGGCTTCCTTATTCGCATGGTGACGCCGTGGCAGCCGCACACCGGTGTCGCTCGGGGCTGACAGGGATCTGGGCAAGATGCGGATGAAGCGGGCAATGCCCGCTTTTTTTGTCTCTGGCGTTTTTTTCGAAGCTCTGAGTCTCGTTACGCGGCGCGGTTGCGGCGCGTCCGCGGCGGGCGCGTGACCCCGGGAATGTCCGTTTCAAAAAGCTCGGCCAGCTTTTCCGTCATGGCGCCAGCAAGCTCCTCTGCATCCACGATCGTGACGGCACGCTTGTAGTAGCGCGTCACGTCGTGGCCGATGCCGATCGCCATAAGCTCAACCGGTGAGCGGTTCTCGATCTCGTCGATGACATGGCGAAGGTGCTTTTCGAGATAATTGCCGGAATTGACCGAGAGAGTGGAATCGTCGACCGGCGCGCCATCCGAAATCACCATCATGATGCGCCGCTGTTCCGGCCTTGCCAGAAGCCGCTGATGCGCCCAATCGAGCGCCTCGCCGTCGATGTTTTCCTTCAAGAGCCCTTCGCGCATCATCAGCCCGAGATTGCGTCTTGAGCGCCGCCAAGGCGCGTCGGCGCTTTTGTAGATGATGTGGCGGAGATCGTTGAGGCGGCCGGGATGCGGCGGCTTGCCGGCGCGCAGCCATTCCTCGCGCGCCTGACCACCTTTCCAGGCCCTTGTCGTGAAGCCCAGGATCTCGACACGGACACCGCAGCGTTCCAGAGTGCGGGCGAGAACGTCGGCGCAGATTGCGGCGACCGTAATCGGGCGCCCACGCATGGAGCCGGAATTGTCGAGAAGCAGCGTCACCACGGTGTCGCGAAATTCCGTGTCGCGCTCCTGCTTGAAAGACAGCGAGGCGAACGGGTCTGTGACGACACGCGACAGCCTTGCGGGATCGAGCACGCCTTCTTCCAGATCGAAGTCCCAGGCGCGATTTTGCTGCGCCAGAAGCCGTCGCTGCAGGCGATTGGCGAGGCGGGCGACGGCGCCAGCCAGGCTCACCAGCTGCTTGTCGAGATAAGAGCGCAGGCGGTCGAGCTCTTCGGGCGGGCAGAGATCCTGCGCGGCCACCACTTCATCGTGTTTTTCGGTGTAGACGTTGTAATCGCTGACCGGGGTGTTCTGGCCATAAAAGTCCGGCCGGCGTCCATCGGCAAAGGGGTCGGTCTCAGCCGAATCCTCAGCCTCCAGAAACTCTTCGGTCGTCTGCTCGGTGCGCTCGCTCTCAGAAACCTCGTCGTCGTCCTCGCCGGCAGCTTCCGTCTCTTGCGGCTCGGCGGAGGCGTCGTTGTCGTCGTCGGCTTCGCCGCGCGCACCTTCACTCGTGTCGGAGGTCTCGTCGCTGTCGTCCCCGCCGTCGTCTTCCTCGCCCTCGGCGTCCTGGCCCGCCTCGCTGCCCATGTCGAGGGAGGCGAGAAGATCCCGCAGCGCGCGCGCAAAGGCGTTCTGGTCGGAAATCGATTGTGAGAGCCGATCGAGTTCGGCGCTGGAACGCTCCTCGATGAAGTCACGCCACAGCTCGACAACCTTTTCCGCACTCTTCGGCGGCGCCTGACCGGTCAGCCGCTCGCGCATCAGCAGAGCGAGCGCATCTTCGAGCGGGGCGTCGGCGCGGTCGCGGATCTCCTCGTACTGGCCGCGGTGGTATTTGTCCTCCAGCATCGCGGCGAGGTTTTCGCGCACGCCGGTCATGCGCCGCGAACCTATCGCCTCGCAGCGCGCCTGTTCCACGGCATCGAAGATCGCCCGCGCCTGTTCGCCTTGAGGCGCAAAGCGGCGGTGCATCTTGTCGTCATGGCAGGCGAGGCGCAGCGCCATGGCATCGCCAAGCCCTCGGGTGATGGCGATGTCGTTGGCGCTCATGCGCCGGGCGGGCTCTGGCAGGCGCACACGGTGGCCGAGAAGCTGCGGCCGATCGGACGCGAAGACGACCTCAAGCTCCCGGTCGCCCGCCACCGCCTTCACACAGGACGACAGAGCCCGTTTGAACGGGTCCGTCGGAGTTTCCTTGTCGCGTCCGCTCATGCCGTGTGCCGTGCCTCAGCTCAGAACCAGGTTCGCCGCCGATTCCGGCAACTCCTTGCCGAAGCAGCGCTGATAGAATTCGGCCACCAGCGGCTGCTCGAGCTCATCGCATTTGTTGAGGAAGGTAACGCGGAAGGCGAAACCGAGATCGGAGAAAATCTCTGCGTTCTCCGCCCAGGTGATCACCGTGCGTGGGCTCATCACCGTCGATAGATCGCCGTTAACGAAGGCATTGCGGGTCATGTCGGCGACACGCACCATACGGCTTGCCTGGTCGCGGCCTTCCGGATTGCGCAGATGCGCCACCTTGGAGACGACGATATCGACCTCGTTATCGTGCGGCAGATAATTGAGAGTGGTGACGATCGACCAGCGGTCCATCTGACCCTGGTTGATCTGTTGCGTGCCGTGATAGAGGCCCGACGTGTCGCCGAGGCCCACCGTGTTGGCGGTCGCAAAAAGACGGAACGCCGGATGCGGGCGGATGACCCGGTTCTGATCGAGAAGTGTCAGACGACCGGAAACCTCCAGCACGCGCTGAATGACGAACATGACGTCCGGGCGGCCGGCATCGTATTCATCGAAGACGAGGGCGGTGTTGGTCTGGATCGCCCAGGGCAGGATGCCATCGCGGAATTCTGTGACCTGCATCCCGTCGCGCACGACGATCGCGTCCTTGCCGACGAGATCGATACGGCTGATATGGCTGTCGAGATTGACGCGCACGCACGGCCAGTTGAGGCGCGCGGCGACCTGCTCGATATGCGTCGACTTGCCGGTGCCGTGATAGCCCGTGACCATCACACGGCGGTTGTGGGCAAACCCAGCGAGGATCGCCAAGGTCGTCTCGCGGTCGAAAAGATAATCCTCGTCGAGATCGGGGACGTGGGGATCACCCTCCGAAAAGGCCGGTACTTCGAGGTCTGAATCGATGCCGAAGACCTGCCTGACCGACACCTTCATATCGGGGACGGCGGGGGTGTTCTCGACGGCTTCCTGCATGACAAATTCCTTCTTTCGGCGCCGTATGCGCCGGCTCTTTTCACGGCGTCAGAGAACCCTGATCTAGCAGAAACCGACGCTCTTCAAATAGCTGTAGGCCTGGATAATTTCCCGGAGTTTTTCCTCCAGAGAACGGTCGCCGCCATTGGCGTCGGGGTGATGGCGCTTCACGAGCGTCTTATATCGCGCCTTTACTTCGTCGGGGCCGGCGGTCTCGTCAAGGCCCAGGGTGGCGAGCGACTTCCTCTCCATATTGCGCACGGAGCGGCGGGTCGGCTCTTCGGAGGGCCGGCTTTTAAAGCCCTCGCCGAACAGATGAAACGGGTCGTCGGTCTTGCCGGTAAAGCCGTATTTGGCGCGCCCTCCGGGTCGTGGGCCCTCATCGGAGCGCGCGTTGGATCCCATCCGCCAGGTTGGCCTGTGGCCGATGATCGATTCCTTCTGGAACGATTGGACGTCCGTGTCGTCGAGCCCGGCGAAATAATTGTAGGATTTGTTGTAGGCGCGCACATGCTCCAGGCAGAACCAAAAATACTCGCCTTCTGCGTCGCGTCCCTTGGGGGCGCGATGCGTGGCGGGCGCATTGCAGCCTTCGGCTTCGCAGATGCGCGTCGCCCTTTCTTCCTGCTTGGGCTTCTTGGTTCCCTTGCGGGTTCTAATCTTGTCGAACAGGTCCGATTCAAGCTTCATGGAATCAATATGCCCGCCCCTGCGGGCCCTCTCAAGCCGTACCTCAACGCCAATCAGACAGAACCGGAGGAACGATGAGCGTTCGTGAAAAAATGGAAGACAAACTTAATGGTGCCCTTTCCCCCGAGGAGCTGACCATTACCGATGAATCGCATCTTCATGCCGGTCATGGTGGCGCGCATCCTGAGGGTGAGAGCCACTTCCGCATCCATATTGTATCTGTGACCTTCGAAGGGAAGAGCCGCGTTGAACGCCATCGCATGATCAACGAGATCCTGGCTGAAGAGCTGAAGGCCAGAGTGCACGCGCTGGCCGTAAGGGCGTATGCGCCGGGCGAAGGCCGCCAGTAACGCGGCCGGCCTCTTAATGGACCGGGTGGCCTAGACCGGCAAGCTCGTCGCCGGTGCTGTCGCCACTGGCGTGACCGGGGTTACCCTTATCTGCGTCAGTCGGTTCCGGGTCTTGCGCAAAACCTTGAAGCGGAAACCGTGGAACGTGAATTCCTGTCCCGCTTCGGGAATTGTCTGCGCCTCGTGGATCACGAGGCCGGCCATCGTTGTCGCCTCCTCATCCGGCAGGTTCCAGTCGAAGGCGCGGTTGAGATCGCGGATCGGCACCGTGCCCTCCACGATGATGGAGCCGTCCGGTTGCTGGCGCACGCCTTGGATCTCCACGTCGTGCTCGTCGGCGATCTCGCCGACGATTTCCTCTAGGATGTCTTCGAGTGTGATCAGGCCCATCACCTCGCCGTACTCGTCGACGACGAGCGCGAAGTGAATTTTGCGGCGCAGGAATTCGTTGAGCTGGGCCTGCAGAGACGTTGTGTCGGGCACGAACCAGGGCTTTGAGGCAACCGCCATGATATCGAGAGCCGTCGCGTCGCCGCCGGCTGCCGCAAGCGCCCGCAAGACGTCCTTGGCATGCAGAATTCCGACAATGTTCTCGGTCTCCCCGCGCCACAAGGGCAGACGCGTGAAGGGACTTTCGATCACCTGGGTGACGAGCTTGTCGGCAGGATCGTCCGCATTGAGAGCCTGCATGGCGGTGCGGTGAACCATGACATCGGAGACATCGAGCTCGTTGAGGTCCAAAAGGCCCCCGAGCATGTCGCGGGCACCCTTTTGCACGCTGCCTTCGCGGTGCAGGAGGTCAACGGCGCCGCGAAGTTCTTCGTGGCCCGACAAAAGCACATCGTTGCTTGCTGCCACGCCGAACAGGCGCAAGAGCGCCGATACGAAGCGCTGAACCGCCATCACGACGGGCGCAAAGACCCGTACGACCGTTGAGACGAAGGGAGAGACGGCGAGCGCGAAGCGGTCCGGCGTCGTGATCGCCCAGGTTTTCGGCAAAACCTCTGCAAAGACGAGAACCAGGACCGTCATCACGAAGGTTGCTGCCGCCACACCCGCATCGCCCAAAATGTCGATGAAGGCGGCGGTCGCGAGGGCGGACGCCAGGATGTTGACGAGGTTGTTGCCGAGAAGCAGCGACGAGATCATGCGTTCGCGGCGATCGATCAGACGCGAAACGATGCCCGCTCGGGCATCTCCCGATCGCTCCATCTGGTGCATGCGGGCGCGTGATGCCGCCGTCAACGCGGTCTCCGATCCGGAGAAGAAGGCGGAAAGGAAAAGCAGAATGACAATGGCAAGCAGAGTGGCTGCGAGCCACATGGGTTATTCTCCTGTCTGAAGGGCGGGTGCTGGCTCGGCCGCGAGCTCGCCGGCGATGAACGTCTCAACCGAGTGAGGCGCGACATCCTCAGCGATGAAGGCCTCACCGATCCCTCGGCTCAAGATGAAGGTGAGACGGCCAGCTTTGACCTTTTTATCCTGGGCAATGTGATCCATCAATTCCGAGGTGGAAAATCCCCTTCCCGGAATGCTGTTCATGTGGGTTGGCAGACCCGCGGCGGCAAGATGCCTCTCGACGCGCTCCGCCGTCTCCGGTGCACAAAGACCCTGATGGACTGAGAAACGATGGGCCATGGCCATGCCGATGGCTACACCCTCGCCGTGGATGATGCGGCTGGCGTCATAGTTGCACGCAGCTTCAAGCGCGTGTCCGAAGGTATGGCCGAGATTGAGGAGGGCGCGTGTTCCGGCCTCGCGCTCGTCTGTCGCGACAACCCGTGCTTTTGCAGCCACGCTGCGGCGGATGGCTTCTCCGCGTGCGTCCTCGCCGGAGAAGACGGCCGCTCTGTTCTCCTCGAGCCACGAGAAGAAATCCGCATCGTCGATCAAGCCGTATTTTGCAACTTCGGCATAACCGGCACGAAACTCGCGCGGGGGAAGCGTGTCGAGTGTGCTCGTATCGGCCAGGACCAGCCGTGGCTGGAAGAAGGCTCCGACGAGGTTCTTGCCTTCCGGCGTGTTGATGCCGGTTTTGCCGCCGACGGAGGAATCCACCTGTGCAAGAAGGCTCGTGGCCACCTGGACGAGGCTCATGCCTCTGCGGGTGATCGCGGCGGCAAAGCCCGCGAGATCGCCAACGACGCCGCCGCCGAGCGCGATGACGATGTCGGAGCGTTCGAGTCGGGCAGCAAGGAGCTCTCGCACCACGCGTTCCAGAGTGGAGAAGCTCTTGGAGGCTTCCCCCGGGGCGACAACAATCTCAACGCTGTCGATTTCCGCGTCGCTTAAGGCCTGACGGACGGGTTCGAGATAAAGGCGGCCGACATTTTCGTCGGTGACGATTGCGGCGCGGCGGGCATCCATCCGCGCGGCCATGTGGCGTCCGAGATTGGGAATGAGGTTGGCGGCGACGAGCACGTCGTAACTGCGCTCGCCAAGCTCCACATGTACGGAACTCATGATGGGTTCTCGCTGGTCAGAAATTTATCAAGGGCGGAAAGAACCTCTGCCACGACGGTGTGGTGAGGCACGTCGCGGGAGGGGACCGTGAGCGTGGCAAGGGCGTAGGTGGGCTCGCGGCGGGCGAGGAGATCCGCCAAGATTTCTTTCGGGTTCGGTTTGCGCAAGAGCGGCCGATTCGATCTGCGCCTGACGCGGTCGAAGAGGAGATCGAGATCGGCCTTGAGCCAAATGGAGACGGCGTCGTTGGCGATCGCTTCACGCGTCTCCGCGTCTTCGAAGGCGCCCCCGCCGGTGGCGATCACTGTCGGGCCGGTGGTGAGAAGACGCCGGATGACCTTTTTCTCGCCCTCACGAAAATGCGCTTCGCCGTAAGTCGCGAAAATGTCGGCGATCGTGAGGTTGGCAGCCGCTTCGATTTCCTGGTCGGCGTCTTTGAAAGGAAGGTTGAGTGTCGCAGCGAGGCGGCGGCCGACACTGGTCTTGCCAGCGCCCATCATCCCCACGAGGACGATGTTTCGCGCACCCAAACGCTCGACGACGCGTTCCGCGGCGCCTTCCTCGATGCGTGAATATTTCTTGCTGTCAGTTCGCAACATGCCCCGTCCCGGCCCATAATCGGCTCGCTATAAAGCTTTATCTGTTGCCGTGCATCCCTTGAAATAGCAGCGGAAGCGGCGATAAGAGGCTCACATAAACGGGCGGTTCGAATGCCAAGTCTCTTTCGCTTCTTGTTTGTCATCGCGGTTCTGGCCGCGATCGTCTATGGTGGCATGATAGCGCTGACGCTTCTTGTGGAGCCCAATCCCAGAGAAATGAGCGTGCGTATTCCTGCGGAGCGGGTCAATCAGTGAGTGCAGCCTCGTCCCCAGCGGGGGATGCTCGGCCGCGCCCGCGCCGATCGCGCGATCTTCTGGATATCGAAGCGTTTCTGGAGATGCTGGCGGCTGAGCGAGGCGCTTCTGTCAATACGCTTGCGGCCTATCGGCGCGATCTTCTCGATGCGCTCGGCACGGTCAGTGACCTGCGCGAGGTCGGCGGCGACGGCGTGCGTGACTATATCGGCACGCTTGCAGGGCGGGGGATGAGCCCGGCGACGCAGAGCCGACGGGTTTCCGCGCTGCGGCAGTTCTTTCGCTTCCTCCTTTCCGAAGGGTTGCGCAGTGACGATCCGACGATCGTCCTCGATCGTCCGAAACCGCGGCGCGGCCTGCCAAAGACCTTGTCTGTCGAAGAGGTTGGTGCCTTGCTGGAGACGGCCCGCGCGCGGGCAGACCGCGACGCGCCGCCGGCACGGCGCCTGGCGGCGACGCGCATGCGGGCGCTTTTGGAGCTTCTCTATGCCACCGGCTTGCGCGTTTCGGAGCTTGTGGGGCTGCCGGCGAGTGCTGCGACCGGAGAGCGCCCTTTCCTGATCGTGACCGGCAAAGGTGGGCGCGAGCGGCTCGTGCCCTTGAACGAAGAAGCCCGTCTTGCGATGCGCGATTACCGCGCACTTCTCGGTGAACGGCAGGCCGGCCGAAGTCCGTTTCTATTTCCGGCGGCGTCGGCCTGCGGGCATCTGACGCGCCAGGCTTTCGCGTGTGACTTGAAAGAGGTTGGAATCGAGGCCGGCATATCGCCGACGCGCCTGTCTCCGCATGTTTTGCGTCACGCTTTCGCGACGCATCTTCTGTCAGGCGGCGCCGATCTCAGAGCTGTGCAGACATTGCTCGGCCATGCCGACATTTCGACGACCCAGATTTATACCCATATTCTGGAGGAGCGCATGAAGTCGCTCGTCCAGGAGCATCACCCTCTCGGGCGCATGCGCTGATGATGTCGCCCTCAAAGCGCGACTGGCGATGAGATGGGGGCCGATTGTCGCCTCCGCTTGACTTGACAACGCCCCATCGCCAGTTTGCGGCCACCTTAAGGATCAACTGCCTTACATGCGCCACTTCCTCGATTTTGAAAAACCCGTTGCTGACCTAGAAGGCCAGATTCAGGAACTGCGTCGGCTGCAGGAAAGCGATGACAGCGTTTCCACCGACGAGGAAATCGCCAATCTGGAAACCAAAGCGCGGGATGCGCTGAAGGGCCTCTATGCCAAGCTGACACCCTGGCAGAAGGCGCTCGTCGCCCGCCATCCCGACCGGCCGCATGCGAGCCGCTACATCTCCGCGCTGATCAAGGATTTCACGCTGCTTGCCGGCGACCGGAAATTTGCCGAAGACCGCGCGGTTCTCGCGGGGCTCGGGCGCTTTCGTGGCGAGCCGGTGGCCGTCCTCGGCCAGGAGAAGGGGTTCGACACGCAGTCGCGCCTCCGACACAATTTCGGCATGGGCCGGCCGGAGGGCTACCGCAAGGCGGTGAGGCTCATGGAAATGGCCGATCGTTTCGGCCTGCCGGTCATCGCTTTCGTAGATACTGCAGGGGCTTACCCGGGTGTCGGGGCTGAGGAACGCGGCCAGGCGGAGGCGATCGCGCGCTCCACGGAAGCCTGTCTCGGGCTTGGTGTGCCGAATGTCTCCGTCATCATCGGAGAGGGCGGGTCGGGGGGCGCGATCGCGCTCGCGACGGCCAATCGCGTCTATATGCTGGAGCACGCCATCTATTCGGTGATTTCCCCGGAAGGGGCCGCGTCGATCCTGTGGCGGGATTCCACGCGCGCCGAAGAGGCCGCCACCGCGATGAAGGTGACGGCGGAAGATCTCAAGAATCTCAAGGTGATAGACTCTATCATCAACGAGCCGCTGGGCGGCGCGCACCGCGATCCGGACGCCGTGATCGCGGCCGTGGGCGATGTCATCGCCGGCGCGCTCGGCGAATTCCGCGGCCTGCCGGCGCACGATATTCGCCTGCAGCGGCGGGAAAAATTCCTGGCTATCGGGCGCAGTCTCGGCTGATTCCGCGGTCTCAAGCCGCGTCGGGAGATTTTTGGCCAATTTGACCGGGGAAAAGTGCCGCAGACCGCGAAATTCGCGGTGTCTGCGACGATTCCGTCACACTCGGCGAAATTCGCGGTCTCTCCAGCAGGAAATCGCCGCATTTCATTGGCTTAAACCTCCCGGCAACGATATGCCTTTAGAAATCCGCAAGAGACAGGGGAAGAGGCTCTTCGGGTCATGATGACAGCACTTATTTCACGCGCTGCGCGCGTCGCGGCTCTCATCGTTACAGGTCTGGCGGTTCTCATCCTGGCCGGCTGCAACGATTTCGAGGGCATGGCCAAGCATCTTCGGCCGCTTTCGCATTCCACCAAAGCGCTCATCGCCAAGAAGGGCATGAGCGAGACGAGCCCGATCCTTGTTCGCCTGTTCAAGGAGGAATCGCAGCTTGAGGTGTGGAAGCAGGAGAAGGCGACCGGTCGCTATGCGCTTCTCAAAACCTACGACATCTGCAAATGGTCGGGTAAGCTCGGGCCGAAGCAGAAGGAGGGCGACCGCCAGGCGCCGGAAGGTTTCTACACCATCACGCCGGCGCAGCTGAATCCGAAGTCCTCCTATTATCTGTCGTTCAACATGGGCTATCCGAACGCCTATGACCGTTCTCTCGGGCGCACCGGCTCGCATCTGATGGTGCACGGCGCCTGCTCGTCGCGCGGCTGCTACGCCATGGACGACGACCAGATCCAGGAAATCTACACGCTGGCGCGGCTCGCCTTCCAGGGCGGCCAGAAATCCTTCCAGGTGCATGCCTTCCCGTTCCGCATGACGCCGGAAAATCTCGCCAAGCATCGCCGCAACGACAATTACGCCTTCTGGAAGATGCTGAAAGAGGGCAGCGACGTCTTCGAGCTCACCCGCCAGGAGCCGAAAGTGGCCGTGTGTTCGAAGCAATATGTCTTCGGCACCGAGCGCCAGGCCGGCATGAGCTATTCGCCGAGCGCCTCCTGCGCGCCGAAGGTGGACGATTCGGTTCGTCTCGCCGTCGCCAAAAAGCGCGCCGAGGACGAGCTGCGCGAAGACAAGATCGCCAGCAGCCTCAACGACCGCGACTATGCCAAGATCGCCGTCGCCGACCTGATGCGCGATCCGCGGCAGAAGAACGAGGTGCCGCCGACGCTTCTGGCGCTTGCCCGCGGCACGATGCCGGCCGAGGCGGCGACGCCGAAGGCGCCGCAGAATGCCCCGATGTCGACGCCGGCCGACGCGCCGGTGATGACGGCGAGCATTCCGGAACGCTCCGAAGGCGGCAAGACGGGTGCGGAGACCGAGCTCGCATCTGAGACCCCGACAGGCGAAGGGCCGGGTATGGCAACCGCCTACGCACCGCAGCAGGAGGAGGATGCCGGCCTCTTGTCGCGGCTGATCAAGAAGGTCTGGTAGAACGATCCTCGCTGGCCGCGCCTGCAGGGCCGGCCGACGATTTTCAAAAGACAGCTTCAAAGCACCAAAAACGGCGCGGGCGACCGCGCCGTTTTTGCGTTTCGGGGCGGCATGCATTTTGGGGGCATTTTTCTTGGGCCGGCATTCTTCGTTTTGCCGCGCGCATTCCCTGCTCTCGCGAGCGGCACCCTGCCGACGGCCAGTTTCGCCTGCGATGCCGTTCAGTCCCCGCTGGCGGCTTCAAGCGGCGCTGGGTTTTCAAGCCGGCTTCAACCTCATCGGGCGTCTCCGCATCTTTCGGCCGCCTGCCCAAAGGACAAGCCGACGCGCTTGTAGCCCATCATCCCGGCCGCGAGCCCGATGGCGGCAAAGACGATGACGGCCTGATCCGGACCGAAGGTGTCCAGGATGAAACCGAAGAGGGGCGCTCCCGCCGTCTGGCCGAGGGCGATGGTGAGAAAGCCGATCATCAGCCCCGTCGCCGGGCGATCGGGGAGTGCCGCCACACCCCAGACAAGGTAGATTCCGGTCAGCATCACATAGGCCGCGCCAAAGAACGCGCCGCCTGCGAGCGTCGTTGCGGGGGTGGCGAGGGCCGAGCCGGTCGCGAGGATGCCGAGCGCCATCACGACGAGAAAGGCGCGATGCGTCCGGTCGATGCCGAAGCGTTTCACCAGGGTGCCGGCCGAGGCGCCGGCAATTCCCGCAATGCCGATGGCGGTCCACAAAACACCGATGCCGCTCGTGCCCCAGCCGAGCCTTTGCGATGCGAGCTCGCCTCCGAACGACCAGAGGGAGGTGCTTGCGGCGCCCATGAGGAAAGAGGCTGCGACGAGGCGGATCAAGGGGCCGGTCACGGGTGGCAGGTGACTGCCTTTCGCGGACTTGCGCTGCGTCGGCGGAACCGCGACAGCGGCTGCGAGCGCCACGACAACGGCAATTGCGGCGAAGCCCGCAAAGGCGAGACGCCATTCCCCGCCGATCGCCAGGGCGACGGGGCCGGAGAGGGCGACGCCAGCGCTGGTGCCCGCATTGATCGCGGTGTTGGTAGCGTCCTGCCGCTCGGCCCGGACCGCGGCTGCGACGGCCGCCGCCATGGGCGGGGAGGCGAGACCGGTGCTCGATCCCGCCAGCAGGACGGCGCCGGCCAGCCAGGCGGCATTGGGCGCGGCGGCGATCGCTGCCATGCCGGCCGCGGCGACGAGGGCTGCCGCAATTGCCACGGCGCGCGCCCCGAAGCGTTCGGTGAGGACGGCCGAGGCAATGATGGTCAGGCAGTAGCCGAGAAAGGATCCGCCCGAGAGGATACCAGACAGCGAGGGGCCGAGCGACAGATCGGCATCGACCTCCGGCAGGAACAGGCCGAAGGCGAAGCGCGCAAAGCCGTAACAGACGGCGATCAGGCCGAAACCGACGGTGCCCAGGCGAAGGGCCGGGCTCACGGGCGTTGTCCGGCGTTGGCGTCGGCGACAAGGATTGCCGCTGCTCGGCGTGCCGCCGCGACCGCGGCCGGACCGCGATAGACAGAGGCGGCCGTCGCGCCCTCGTAGAGGACCAAAATCTCTTCCGCGAGGCGCGCGCCGGCCGCCTCACCGAGTTCCGTCACGAGGATCTCGGCCAAGCGTTTGCGAAAGGATTCTTTGTGGGCGAGGACGGCGGCGCGCACTTCCGGAATGTTGCCGCCCGTCTCTCCGAAGGCCCGCAGGAAAAGGCAGCCGCGGGCGCCTTCCTCCCGCATCCATGTCTCCAAAGCCGCAAAGATGCCGTCGACGCTCTCGACGCCCTCTAAGGTGCGCATGAAGCGGAGATCGCGCTCGGCGAGAACGGCCGCCATCAGGTTGGTTTTGCTGCCGGCGTGCTTGTAGAGGGTGCGCGTGGACATGCCGGCGGTTTGAGTCAGCCGGTCCATCCCGGTGGCGGTGAAGCCGTTCAGGTCGAAGAGCTGTTCGGCGGCGGCGAGAAGCCGGGTTTTCGTTTCCATGGCAGGGCATGTAAAACGTACGTTTTACATTTCAAGGGATGGCCGCAAAACCCGCGCGGTGCGAGGCCCGGCACGGCCCGCCGTGGCGCCGGCGGGTCGCTTTCAAAAGGGGGCGACGGCAAAGGGGTGCAGGGGAGAGTTCAGCGAGGCCGCTCAGGCGAGGCGACTTACCCGGTCGTCGGGGAATGCCCGTTATCGGATTACGGGCTCGTGGGAAGGGCTGATCGTGATCCGGTAAAATTTCGTGTCGACATCGACGAGCGGGAAGTTTCGCGGCAGCTCGCTCTTGTCGATCTCGGTGAAACCGTTCTTCTCGTAGAAGCGATGCGCGGCGTGAAATTTTGCCGTCGTGCCGAGCAAGATTTCGGCGATGCCGCGCTCCGCCGCGGCGGCGAGCGCGGTTTGCAAGAGCCTCGCTGAGACGGCGTGGGGGCGCCCGCGATGGGTGGCAGCCACGAACATCTTGCGCAAGGCGGCCTGATTCTCGCCGATATCCTTGAGCGCGATCGTGCCGACGACGCGTCCGGCATCTTTCGCCACCCAGAAATCGCCCTTGCCGATCCGATAAAAACTCTCGACGGCGAGAAGGTCGGGCTGCTCATCGAGCGTGATCGGGATCGCAAATTCGTGCTGCTGGATCGTCAGGATGAGATCGAGAACGCCCTGCCGGTCGGCGTCCTCGTAAGGGGAGATTGTGGGGGTCATGGTTTTATCGGGGTCTCAGAAGATGGGTGCGGGTGACGGAGCCTACCGCGCGGGCGGACGCCCTCGACGGTGCATTTTGCATCTTTCTCGAGGGTCGTCACGGGAACAGGCCGCACGTTGCGACGTGACGATGCGCCGATAGCTGGCTGGTGAGGGGGGCTAAAGTATGATGCGCGGAACGCGACGCAGGACGAAGCTTCCCGCCATCAAAAACAATGAGACTGCGATCATATATGCGCTCAGCCGATCCCAGGCCGCCGGGGTGTTTGGGAGCAGGCCAAGGAGCCCGCCGACGAACAGGCCGCTCCACGGGATGATCGCTCCAAAGAGGACGCAAACAGCGCAGCCGCTGGATTTGCTAGTCATCTGCTTCGTCCTTTCCAAAGAAGTCATCGACCTTGAAGCCGTGGCACAGAGCTTCGTAGCCCCAGCAGGCGGCGATGAACGTGCCCCCAACAATCCACAGGTAGCCGGGCCCAAATAGATAGGTCACCAGATTATCGACGGAAGCCGAGAGAGCAAGAAAAGCCGCGCCGGCGCATCCCGCGACCTTTAGCGCACATCGTCGCCTATTCACTTCCGCCATCTGCAATGTCCCCCGCACTGCCATTCGACGCGTAGATGCTTTTTGCGCAGATCATCAACTTTTGCGGGAGCCGGCGCCAGGTTCAAGACGCGCCGACGTCACATAGCGCCTTGAGGGAGATGGAGCCGCAGCGCCATTCCTGCACGCCAGCTTCGACCGCAGGCTGCACGCTCACCTGCGGCCTTCTTGCCGCCTCAAGAGATGGTGTTCTCCGCAGACGGGACGGCCAAGCAGCAGGCTGCCCGCGCCGGCTTATCCCTTGGCGCGGACGGCGCGGTTTGCGAGAAAATCCATTTCGGCGGCGCTTTCGCGCGGGCGGCGGGGGCGCTTTTTGGGAGGCTCGCTCGGGTTCTCGGTTTCCATGATCGGTTCGGGGAGGCGGTGCGGTGTCGGCCCTGCCCAGGCATAGAGTTCCACGGGCTCCGAAAAGCCTCGGAGCGTGTGTTCGCCAAGCGGTGTCCAATGGGCCGGGGCGTGGTCGGCCACTTTCTGGACAGCAAGTGCCGGCACGCCGAAAACCTTGGTCATCGCCTGGACGCGCGCGACCTGATTGACGATCGGACCGATCACCGAAAACGACAGGCGCGAGGCCGTGCCGATATTGCCGAACATGACATTGCCGCGCGTCAGACCGACGCCGTAATCGAGCGGCTCTTCGCCGGCCGCAATTCGGGCCTCGTTCAAGAGCGCGAGCTTCTGCCATCCCTTTTCGATGGCGCGGCTCGCGGCCTGGGCGGCCTCCGTCTCCGACGACCAGCAATCGAGCGGGAAGAGCGCGATCACGGCATCGCCGATGAAATTCAGGATGTCGCCGCCTTCCTCTTCGATGGAGGCGGCGATGCAATCGAAATAGGAATTCAACAGGTCGATGTAATCGGCCCGCGGGATGCGCTCGGCGAAGGCCGTGGAGTTCCTGAGGTCGCTGTAGAGGATGATGGCCGGCACCGTCTCGCCGTCGCCACGATGGATCTGGCCGCCGAGCACGCGCGGGCCGGCACGGTGGCCGAGATAGGTTTCGGCGATCGTGTTGGCCATACGCGACAGGATCATCACCTTGCCGGAAAGCGCGAAGCGGCGGGTGACGCGCTGCAGCGCCGCGATCTCGCCATCTGAAAAGCCGCTCGGGCGCGTGCAGCAATACGAGACGATGATGCCGCTGCGGGAGTGCGCCAGGCCGGTGCCGGGGATGGCGAGATCGATCGCAAAGGCGATGTAATCGGTGAACCCCTCGTCGGCGAATTCCTGCAGGACCGGGAAATCGACGAGTTTCTCCGGCCCTTGAAGCGCGCGGCGGAAGACGTCGCTGCCGCTCTCCACCAGCACCTTGAAGGGGCTTTGCCGCCACGCTTCACTGATATGGTTGGGCTCGGGATTGTAGGCGATCTGCTCGAAGGCCACTTCCTGGCCCTCGCGCCAGATGACCGCCTCCACCTGAAAGAGCGGGTGGAGCGTCGTCCAATTCACCATGGCGCGGCCGATCGGGATGCCGACGCCGAAGATGCGATCGCACATGCCTTGAAAAAGCTCGGTCGGGTCGGGGTCGCCAAAGGCCTGCTCGACCAGCCAGGAGGTGACGCTGTCGACGAGTGTGCTTGAGGACATGAAAAATCCTTGGCTGACACCAAGAGCCGCCCGCGCCTGCGGCACGAGCGGTGATGTCATCCTGAGCTGCTGTTCAAAACAATTCTAGCCGGCAGCGGACGGGCCGGCTAGAGCGCTGGTTGTGGGGCCCGGCTCTTTAGACGAGCGCGCCGTGGCAGTGCTTGAACTTCTTGCCGGAGCCGCACGGGCAGGGCGAGTTGCGCCCGACCTTGCCCCAGGTGGAGGGGTCGTTCGGATCGATCGTGGCCGCACCCGCGCCTTCGCCACCGGCATAAGCGCTGCTTGCCGCGACCGCAGCCGCACCGACGGGAAGCGCGCCGGCGCCGGCCCGCTCCGATCCGCCGCCATCGGCCATCTCGAATTCATCCTCGCCGGTGGTCGCATCGACGTGATGGGCAATGCCTTCCGGCGGGCGCAGCGTCTCTTCAAGCGGCTCGCGCTCGGCGAGTTCGACATGCATGAGCTGCGCGGTGACGGCACGGCGAAGCTCCGACAGCATCGCCTGGAAGAGCTCGAAGCCCTCGGTCTTGTATTCGTTCAACGGGTCGCGCTGGCCGTAGCCGCGGAAACCGATGACCGAGCGCAGCTGATCGAGCTGTGCCAGATGTTCGCGCCAGAGCTGGTCGAGCGTGCGCAGAAGAATCTGCTTTTCCACCATGCGCATGAGCTCGGGGCCGAAACGGCTCGCCTTGCGGGCCATCAGCTCGTCGGCGGCCTTTTCGATGCGCTCGCGCATCTCCGCATCGGCGATGCCTTCCTCCGCCGCCCATTCGTCGATCGGCAGATCGAGGGCGAGGATCTGTGCGACTTCCGCCTTCAGGCCCTCCACATCCCATTGCTCGGCATAGGCGCGCTCGGGAATGTGCTTGGAGACGATTTCGTCGACCGTCTCGTGGCGCATGTCGCGGACGGTCTCCGCCGTCTCCTCCTGGCGCATCAGATCGATGCGCTGCTCGAACACGACCTTGCGCTGGTCGTTCATGACGTCGTCGTATTTGAGGAGGTTCTTGCGGATGTCGAAGTTGTGCGCCTCGACCTTGCTCTGCGCCCGCTCCAAGGCCTTGTTGATCCAGGGATGGACGATCGCCTCGCCCTCCTTGAGGCCGAGCTTCGTCAGCATCCCGTCCATGCGGTCGGAGCCGAAGATGCGCATCAGATCGTCCTGCAGGGACAGATAGAATTGCGACCGGCCGGGATCGCCCTGACGGCCGGAACGGCCACGGAGCTGATTGTCGATGCGCCGGCTTTCGTGGCGTTCGGTGGCGAGCACCATCAGGCCGCCGGCATCGAGCGCCTCGCGCTTCATACGCTCCAAATCGGCGCGGATCGCCTGTTCCTTCGCCTGGCGTTCCGGCCCTTCCTCCATCTCGCCGAGTTCTGCGGCGAGGCGCATATCGACATTGCCGCCGAGCTGAATGTCGGTGCCGCGGCCGGCCATGTTGGTGGCGATGGTGATGGCGCCGGGCTTGCCGGCCTGCGAGATGATGATGGCTTCCTGCTCGTGATGGCGGGCGTTGAGGATGTTGAAATCCTTGATGCCGCTCGTCTTCAGGCGCTCGGCAAGAAGCTCCGACTTTTCGATCGAGGTGGTGCCGACGAGAACCGGCTGACCGCGCTCGCGGCAATCTTTGATCGTCTCGATGATCGCGGCGTATTTTTCTTCCACCGTGCGGAAGACCTGGTCGTCCTCGTCGATGCGGGCGACCGGGACATTGGTCGGCACCTCGACGACGTCGAGGCCGTAAATGTCCATGAACTCGTCGGCTTCCGTCATCGCCGTGCCGGTCATGCCGGCGAGCTTTTCGTAGAGGCGGAAATAGTTCTGGAAGGTGATGGAGGCGAGCGTCTGGTTCTCCGGCTGGATCTTGACGTGCTCCTTGGCCTCGAGCGCCTGGTGCAGGCCTTCCGAATAGCGCCGGCCTTCCATCATGCGGCCGGTGAATTCGTCGATGATGACGACCTGGCCGTTCTTGACGATGTAATCCTTGTCGCGCTGAAAGATCTTGTGCGCCTTCAAGGCGTTGTTGAGGTGATGGACGACGGCGACGTTTTCCACGTCATAAAGGTTGTCGCCCTTCAGAAGGCCGGCCGCTTCCAGGAGACGCTCGGCATGCTCGGTGCCGTCTTCGGTGAGCGTGGCGGAGCGGACCTTCTCGTCGATCTCGTAATCTTCCGGCTTCAGCTGCGGGATGATGGCGTCGATCGCCTGATAGAGCTCCGACTTGTCTTCCACCGGACCGGAAATGATGAGCGGCGTGCGCGCCTCGTCGATCAGGATGGAATCCACCTCGTCGACGATGGCGTAATGGTGACCGCGCTGCACCATGGCGCCGAGGTCGTATTCCATATTGTCGCGCAGATAATCGAAGCCGAATTCGTTGTTGGTGCCGTAGGTGACGTCGGCGCGGTAGGCGCGGCGGCGCTCGTCCTGCGACAGGCCGTGGACGATGACGCCGACGGAGAGGCCGAGGAAGCGGTAGATACGGCCCATCCAGTCCGCGTCGCGGCTCGCCAGATAATCGTTGACGGTGACGACGTGGACGCCCTTGCCGGTGAGCGCGTTCAAATAGACCGGCAGGGTGGCGACGAGCGTCTTACCTTCACCCGTCTTCATTTCGGAGATGGCGCCTTCGTTCAAAACCATGCCGCCGATGAGCTGCACGTCGAAGGGGCGCTGACCGAGAACGCGTTTGGCCGCTTCGCGCACGGTGGCGAAGGCCGGCACCAGCAGATCGTCGAGCTTGGTGCCGTTTTCGAGCTGCTGGCGAAATTCCAGGGTGCGGCCGGCGAGCTCTTCATCGCTCAGCCTTGCCGTCTCGTCCTCGAGCGCGTTGATCTGATCGACGAGAGGACGATACTTTTTGACGCGGCGGTCCGACGGGGTGCCAAAGACCTTGCGGCCCAAACTGCCCAAGCCCAGCATAAAATCATCCTCTTCGTCGGCAAATTACCGATGTCGGCGTGTCGTGAGGCCGCTCATCGCTTCTGAAGTGGCGCGGGGATCAGCGTTGAAAGCCGTCGAGCCGGCGCCCCCGCTTCTGGACGGCGGGCCGGGGGAGAGATAAGAACGCAGGTGAATCATGTCAATCTGCGGCGCTTGCGCAGACATCGCGCCGATGTCGATCGAGGACCTATCATGACCATCCGGAACACGTCGTGCAAGATCGGCGGCGCGAGCAGCGCCCTCGCCGCTCTCGTTATCGCGACCGGTGCCTTCATGGCGTCAGCCCAGGCGCAGGAGGCGCCGTCGCCCGATGCCGTCGCCCGCGTCGGCGACACGATCATCACCGAGAAGGATCTGTCGGAAGCGGCGAACGATTTCTCCGACGAACTCGACCGCGTGCCCGGCCCGCGCCGGCGCGCCGTTCTCGTCGACGTCCTCGTCGACATGGAGCTGCTGGCGGAAGCGGCACGCGAGAAGGGGCTCGACAAGACCCCCGATTTCGATCAGCGCCTGGAATTCCTGAAGACCCGCGCGCTCAGGAACGAGTACGTGGAGAAGGAGATCGTCAACGCCGTCACCGACGATGAAGTGAAGGCGGAGTACGACAAGCAGATTTCCGGCTTCAAACCCGAGGAGGAGGTGCATGCTCGCCACATCCTCGTGACGACCAAGGAAGAAGCCGAAGAGATCATCAAACAGCTCGATGCCGGCAAGGATTTCGCCGAGCTCGCCAAGGAAAAGTCGACCGGACCGAGCGGCCCGCAGGGTGGCGATCTCGGCTATTTCCCGAAAGGCCGCATGGTGCCGGAATTCGACAAGGCGGTGTTTGCGCTCGAACCCGGCGAATACAGCAAGGAGCCGGTGAAGTCGGAATTCGGCTGGCACGTGATCAAGCTCGAAGACAAGCGCATGTCGAGCCCGCCGCCGCTGGACGACATCAAGGAGCAGCTGCGCGGCGTTCTGGTGCGGCAGAAGTTCAACGAGGTGATGACGAAGCTGCGCGACGACACCACCATCGAAGTCTACAACAAGGCGAATGCCGAGCCTGCGGCGGATGGCGAAGCCGGGTCCGATGAAGGGGCGGCCGAAGAGGGCGCATCCGATGAGGGGGCTGCCGAAGACGGGGCTCCTTCCGGCGCCGATGCGGGGCAGAACCAGTAAGGATGAGCGCAAGCGTTTCGCCGCTGGCTCCCCGCGAATTCGCGGAGCTGCCGCAGCTTGAGGGAGTGCGGCTTGCGACGGTTGCGGCCGGCATTCGCTACAAAGGCCGCACCGACCTCCTTCTGATCGCCTTCGATCCGCCGGCGACGGTCGCCGGTGTCTTCACGCGGTCCAAATGCCCGTCCGCGCCGGTCGATTGGTGCCGGGCGCAGCTTTCGCGCGGACGTGCCGCGGGGCTCGTGGTCAATTCCGGCAATGCCAACGCTTTCACCGGCGCCAAGGGCGAGGCCGCGGCCAAGGCGAGCTCGGAGGCGGCGGCCGAGGCGCTCGGCTGTCAACCCGAGGACATCTTTCTCGCCTCGACAGGCGTGATCGGCGAACCGCTCGATCCGGAGCCGTTCCGGCGGCATCTCGGCCCGCTCGCTCAAGAGGCGCGCGGCGACCGTTTCCGCGAGGCGGCGGAAGCGATCATGACCACCGACACGTTTCCGAAGCTCGCCCATAAAGAGGTGACGATCGGTGGCCGGACGGTGAACGTGCAGGGCATCGCCAAGGGCGCCGGCATGATCGCGCCGGACATGGCGACGATGCTCGCCTTCGTCTTCACCGATGCGAAGATTTCGCCGATGGCCTTGCAGACGGCTTTGTCGGAGGCCGTGAAGACGAGCTTCAACGCGATCACCGTCGACAGCGATACCTCCACGTCGGACACGCTGCTCGCCTTTGCGACCGGCACCGCCGGTGCGGAGATCGTGCCGGGAAGCGCCGATTTTCAGAGCTTCATGGAGGCTTTGACCGAGGTCTGCCGTTCGCTCGCCTTCCAGGTGGTGAAGGACGGGGAAGGCGCGCGCAAATTCCTCGAAGTCACCGTGACGGGGGCAGAAACCGATGTCTCGGCGAAGACGATCGCGCTTTCGATCGCCAATTCGCCGCTGGTTAAGACGGCCGTTGCCGGCGAGGACGCCAATTGGGGCCGCGTGGTGATGGCCGTCGGCAAAGCGGGCGAGCCCGCCGACCGCGACCGGCTCGCCATCTGGTTCGGTCCGCATCGCGTCGCTTTCGAGGGGGCGCGCGACCCGGATTATTCCGAAGAGGCGGCGTCCGCCTATATGAAGGGGTCCGAGCTTGCGGTGAAGGTCGATCTCGGGCTCGGAACCGGCCAGGCGACGGTCTGGACCTGCGACCTCACCAAGGAATATGTCGCCATCAACGGCGATTATCGCAGCTGAACGAGGCCGCGATGAAGCTTCTCCTCGTCGTCGCCGTGGCGCTTGTCGATCCCGACGGGCGCGTGCTCCTGGCCCGCCGCCCGGACCATAAGGAGTTCGGTGGCATGTGGGAGTTCCCCGGCGGCAAGGTCGAGGCAAGCGAAAGTCCCGAAGCTGCTCTCATCCGGGAATTGCGCGAAGAACTCGGGATCGATGTGCAGGAAGCCTGTCTGGCGCCGTTGACGTTCGCCAGCCATGCTTATCCAAATGTTCATCTGCTGATGCCACTCTACGTCTGCCGACGCTGGTCTGGCGTGGCGCAGGCTCTCGAAGGACAGGAACTGCGCTGGGTCCGGCCGCAAAAGATGAGAGAGTTTGCCATGCCGCCAGCTGACGAACCGCTGATTTCCCATCTGCTCGATCTGTTGTGATCGACATGCTGAGATCGCGCCTGCGCGAACTCGCTTTGGTGTTGACCTCGCTCCGGCGTGACGAATCCGGCGCGACGGCGATCGAATACGCTCTCATCGGCTCGCTGGTCACCATCGCCCTCCTGGCGGGCTTCAGCGTCTTCATTCCGGCGCTGACGGCTCTTTATGACGGCATCGCCGCGCATTTCGCGGAGATCGGCTGGAGCTAAAGCGCGCCTTTCGATCCCCCCGTCGCCGCCTCTTCAGTCACCGCCTCTTCAGTCACCCTCTCTTCAGTCGCGCCCACTCAGTCGCGGTTCTTCTCTTCCAGAAGATGGGCGAGGCTGACCTGCCCCGAGCCGCGTCTTGCAGGCTTCTGCTGACTTTCATGCGGCGCCCAACCGGATACGGCGTAAAGCTCGAACGTCGCCGGCACCCGTCCTTCTTTATCGCCATAGAGTTCGCGGTAGGCCTCCGCCGCACGGGCAATGAGCGCGCGCGTCGCGGGTTTGCGGGCGCGTTCAGACAGCGCATTGGAGGCGCCCATCGCCTTCAGCTCCGCCATCAGCTTCAACGGCTCGCGGTAGCGCACGGTCACCACTTCGCGGTCGACGACGGGCAGGGCAAAACCCGCCCGCTGCAGAAGCGCGCCGACATCGCGGATATCGGCAAAGGGCATGACGCGGGGGCTGACGCCGCCCATCATTTCGGCCTCCGCATGCATGAAGGCGTGGCGCAGCTCGGCGAGCGTGCCGCCGCCGGGAAAGACGGCGAGGCAGAGACCGTCCGGTTTCAATGAGCGACGGATCTGAATGAACGCTCCGGGAAGATCGTTGGCGTTTTGTAGGCTGAGGACGGAGGCGAAGAGATTGATGGTCTCGGGCGCAAGCGGTAGCGCCTCGTCATCGGCGACGGCGGCTCGGACACGATGCAGCCTTGCGGCGGCAAGGCTCTGCTCCAAGGGCAGGACCTCATCCACCTTGCCGCTGGCAAGAAGCGCCTCGGCCAAGGCCGGGCCCCGGCCGAAGCCGGCGATCGCCCGTTCGAAACGGCGCTCCACCATGGCAAGCCGCATGGCGACCTCGTCGATCGCCCGCTGCATCAAAAAATCGATGCCTTCCGGAGCGGGGGCGGCGCGCGCTTCGCGGCGGCGAAGGAGATGCTTGTCGAGGATCGGAGGAGCGGTCATGCTCGGGTTCTAGCGCAAGACGCGCCATGGTGAAGCGCAATGCGACGGGACATGTCTCTTCCGGCGGCGGGATCGGGCGCGCACCGGGCCCGCAGGGGCTTCCGCGACATCGTGAAAGCGGGGGCGAGACAGGTCGCGGATCTTCTTCTTCCGCCGCTCTGCCCGGTCTGCCGGCGGGCCGTCGGCGCGCACGATCTCTTGTGCCCGCAATGCTGGGCGAAGCTGCGCTTCATCGAAGAGCCCTTCTGCCCGGTTCTCGGCATTCCCTTCGCCGCCGATCTCGGTGACGGCATTCTTTCCGCGCAGGCGATCGCCGATCCGCCGCCGTTTTCGCGGGCGCGTTCGGCCGTCCTCTTCGACGAAACGGCACGCAGCCTCGTGCATCAATTCAAATATTACGATCAGGCGGCGGTCGCCCGCACGCTGATCGCGCTCACCTTGCGGCCCGCGCGAGAACTCGCCCGGGAAGGCACGCTGGTGGTGCCGGTGCCGCTGCACCGCTCGCGCCTGTGGCAGCGGCGTTTCAATCAATCGGCCGTGCTTGCCAAGGGCATCGCCGAGGAGCTCGGTCTCCCTTTCGTGCCGCGGGCGCTCATCCGCAGCCGGCGCACACGGCAACAGGTCGGCCTGTCGCAAAAGGAGCGGCAGGCCAATCTGCGCGGTGCCTTCAAGGTGCGCGAGGCGCAAAGAGGCGTCATCGCCGGCCACCGCATTCTTCTCGTCGACGATGTCTACACCTCCGGCGCGACGGTGAAGGCGGCAACCAAGGCGCTTCTCAAGGCCGGGGCGGAGGAGGTCGACGTCGTGACCTTCGCGCGCGCCGGGATCGTCCCGCTCGGCTGAGTGCAGGCCTTGAGGTGGGCAGGCCTTGAGGTGCGGCGTTAAGCCGATGGTTCTGTTGCGGAAGTTTTCCGTGAGGCTATATCTGGGGGAACGCTTGGAGCATTCATGGCCAAAGTCACCATTTATACCCGGCAGTTTTGCGGCTTCTGCAGCTCGGCGATCCGGCTTCTTCAGGAGAAGGGCGCGGATTACGAAGAAATCGACGCCACCTTCGAGCCCGACAAGCGGGCCGAGATGATGGCGCGCTCGAAACGCCAGACTTTTCCGCAGATCTTCATCGGCAGCCGGCATGTCGGCGGCTGCGACGAACTTTATGCGCTCGACCGGCAAGGGCGGCTGGAGCCCATGCTTGCGGGCGAGGAGGCCGCGTCGTGAGTTTCAAGGCCGCCTGTCTGCAGCTCAATGCCACGAACGTCGTCTCCGAGAACATCGCCACGATCGAGCGGCTGGCGCGCCGCGCCGCCGAGGCGGGGGCCGACTACGTGCAGACGCCGGAAATGAGCAACATCATCGAGCGCGACCGCGAGAAGCTGTTTGCGGCGATCACGACGGAGGGGGACGATCAGACACTCGCCGCCTGCCGGGCGCTCGCCTCCGAGCTCGGCATCGTCTTTCATATCGGCTCGCTCGCCCTGAAAAGTCAGGATGGGAAGATCGCCAACCGCGCCTTCGTGGTGGGGGCGGACGGTGCCATCCTTGCGCGCTACGACAAGATCCATCTCTTCGACGTCGATCTGCCGGGCGGTGAGAGCTGGCGGGAATCGGCGACTTATACAGCGGGCGACGAGGCGGTGCTCGTGCCGCTCGCCTTTGCCACGCTCGGCGTCTCGATCTGCTACGACGTGCGCTTTCCGCAGCTTTACCGGGCACTCGCCAAGGCGGGCGCCGAGGTGTTGACGGCGCCGGCCGCCTTCACCCGCAAGACCGGCGAGGCGCATTGGCATGTTCTGCAGCGTGCGCGAGCGATCGAGAACGGCGCCTTCATGATCTCTGCCGCGCAGGCGGGCACCCATCGCGACGGCCGGGAAACTTTCGGGCATTCCATCATCGTCTCGCCCTGGGGCGAAGTTCTGTCTGAGGCGGGCGATCAGGGCGAAGAGGTGATCATCGCCGAGATCGACACGGCGCAATCGGCAGAGGCCAGAGGCCGCATTCCCTCGCTCGCCAACGAGCGTAACTTCACTCCGCCCTCAGTTGGGCCATCCCTTGCGCCATCCGTCGCGCCGCCGATGAGGTCGGCATCATGATCCATTACGATTTGCGTTGTGACGAGGGCCACGGCTTCGACGCCTGGTTTGCCAGTTCAAAGGCCTTCGAAGAGCAGCAAGAGGCCGGCCTGCTCTCCTGTCCGCATTGCGGCTCGGCGGCGGTGGAACGCGCCTTGATGGCGCCGGCGATTTCGGGCGGGCGAGAGCGCGAGCCGGTCCACTCCGTTGCGGCTGAGACGGGCTCTGCGGGTGCGCCTGCTGTGGCGGGCGGCGGCAAGGGGCAGCAGGTGGCGACCACCGTGCCGGCGCCGTTTCTGGAGGCGATGCGCGAGGTGCGCAAATATGTCCAGGAGCACGCCGATTACGTCGGCAATCGCTTCGCCGAAGAGGCGCGCCGCATCCATTACAAGGAAAGCGATCCGCGCGGCATCTATGGCGAGGCGAGCCGCGAAGAGATCAAAGAGCTCAAGGACGAGGGCGTCGCGTTCCAGCCACTGCCGATCCTGCCGGAAGATTTCAACTAGGCCGCGCCCAGCGCGCGCGAAAGCAATCTAGACCTTTTCCGTCCAGTTTTCTAAACCGGCGGCGACTGGCACGGGAGGCTCCCATCGGCGGACATCACGATCACAACCATGAGCATGGACACAGCCATGATCATGATCATGGTCACGGCCATGGGCATTCCCATGCGCACGGGCATGCGCATGCGCATGGGGCGGGCGGCAACGAAAAGCGCATGGCGATCGCCGCAGCGCTCACCGGCTCCTTCATGCTCGCCGAAGCGATCGGCGGTTTTCTCTCCGGCTCGCTCGCGCTTCTCGCCGATGCCGGCCACATGCTCACCGATTTCGCATCCTTGTCGCTCGCCTGGTTCGCCTTCCGCATCGCGCGGCGCCCGGCGGATTGGAAGCGCACCTACGGCTTCGACCGCTTTCAGGTTCTGATCGCCTTCGTCAACGGCATCGCGCTCATCGCCATTTGCGCGTGGATCATGGTGGAGGCGGTGAGGCGCTTCAATTCGCCGGTCGAGGTGATGGGTACGCCGATGCTGGTGATCGCCGTCCTCGGGCTCATCGTGAACATCGCCGTCTTCTTCGTGCTGCACAGCTCGCCGGAGCAGAACCTCAATATGCGCGGCGCCATCCTGCATGTGCTCGGTGATCTTCTGGGCTCGGTTGCTGCGATCGTCGCCGCGATCGTCATCCTGACGACGGGATGGATGCCGATCGATCCGCTTTTGTCGGTTCTCGTCTGCCTCTTGATCCTGCGCAGCGCCTGGTATGTGACGAGCCAGTCGGGGCATATCCTGCTCGAAGGCGCGCCGGCGGGCGTCGATATCCGGGAGATCGAGCGCGATCTGCCGCAATCGGTCGAAGGCGTTCTCAACGTGCATCACGTGCATGCCTGGGCGATCAGCGAAGAGCGGCCGATGGTGACCTTGCATGCGCGGCTTGCCGAGGGGGCGTCGACGGATATCACCGTGCGGGCGATCAAGGCGCGCATTGCGGAGCGCTTCGCCATCGATCATGCGACGATCGAGGTGGAAGGGCTGCATTGCGCCGACGAGGCGATGAAGCGGGCGTCATAGGTTCGTTCGGGGGGCGTGAGTCAGTCCGCGGTGCGGGGGCGGCCAGCGAATGGCAGCCTCAGCTCTCGTCGGCGCTCCAGGACGAGATGTCTTTCGGGAGGCGGCCGGACGGGTCGTGGACGGTCACTTTGTGCGGCCGGTCCGGGCCCCAGCGCCATAAGACCAGATTGGCCATGTCGGACCGTGCGCCGCGTGCGAAGGACGGGACGAGAATGCCGGCGGCACCTTCATCGATGAGACGGTGCGACAGACGCCAGGAGGCCGGAATGCGGCCTTCCGCCCGATCGAGGGCCCAAGGCGAGGCCATCTCGGACAATGTCACGCCGGCCTGGCCCCGCGATCGCTCGTCGCGCAGATCGACGAGATCGTCGACATCGATGTCGTAAGAGCAGACCGTCAGCGGCTCGAGGCGATGGCCGAAGCCGTGGCCCATCTCGACGAACATGCCTTCCAGGGTAAGCGCGAGATAGAGCGCCGGGGTGCCGACCGGATTGAAGCGGCCGCCGTTGGCGGCGGCGCCTTCGCCCGATGTCGGCGCGAAGGCAAAGCGCGGATCATGGGCGCGGTAGGCAATTCCCTGCCAGCGCATCGCTTTCTCCGCGTGGGGTGGCTCAGGCGAAGCCGCCGAGCGCGATATGGTCGAGATAATCGCGCACGGCTGCGGCCTTGCCGTCTTTCACCAGAGCTTCCGCGGTGCGGTCGCCGAAGGCCGGGATCGGCTCGGCGCGGTACCAGGCCATCGCCTGTCTCTCGCCTCCTGCCCAGCCGGCGATACGGCCCAGAATTTCCAGCATTTCCAAGGCTCGTGCCTGCGTCTTCGGAGCCGTGAGACGGGAGGTGCGGTAGAGCGTATCGCGCTTGACGCCGATGGTTTCGGCGAGCTGCGTTTTCGACATGCCGAAATGCTTCGCAACGCCGTCGAGGGCGATGCCGCCCTTCTCGTCGACAAAAGCCGCCACGAGACCGGCACCCTGCAGGGGCGCGCCCGGCGCCGGGTGCCTGGAGGGAAGGCTCGCTGCCGATTGCGAGGTCATCTGAGGCTCCTGCGTTTTCGCGGACAAAACGTCCGCTCAACATGCTATTCAATATGGCATAGATCCTACGATCTTGCCAGGTGGCTGCATTTCAGGAGAGCCGTGCAAAAAAGACCCGCCACGCGGGCGGGTCTGCGGTCTGCGTCTTTGCGGGCCGGGGGAGGCCTGCTGTGGGGTTGAGAAGACCCGGGGGGTGAGCCTTCTCCTGCAGGGTCAGCGGACGACGTAGACGATGCGGTGGCTGCCCGGTTCGACGAGGACCGGCTGGCCGTTCACATAGGCGTATTCGTAGTCGTAATCCGGAATCGGCGTTAGCGTGACGGTTTCGGGTACGCCTGCGCCGACCACGACTTCGCCGTCGAGATAGACGGGCTGCACCGGGTTCGTCTGCACATAGGTGGTGACGGTCTCGGGCGGATCGATGATGGCGCCGGCCGCAGAGCCGCCGACCGTCCCGGCGGCCCCGCCGATCGCGGCGCCCGCCGCTGCACCCACGGGGCCGCCGATCAAGGCGCCGGCGACCGCGCCGCCGACCATGCCGGTCGCGCCGCCCGCCGTGCCGCCGGTTTCGGCGCCCGAAGGCTCGTAGGTGGTGACGGGAACGCCGGCATCGGCGTAATGGTCGGTCATGACGACGGGCGAGCCGCTGATCGGTGCCGTCAGATAATCGGAATAGGCCCAGCCTTGCGTGCCTTCATGGGTGACGGTGCACCATTTGCTGCCCTGGAGGCAGCCGTTCACGGTGACCTCGTCCTCGCCTGGAATGTAGCCGACGATCGGATATTCCGGTCCCGGGCCTGAGCGGATGTTGAGGTCGGTGGTGGCGGTTGCCGCGCTCTGGGCGAGGGCGGTGGTCGAGAGCGCCGCAAGAGCGGCCGCTGCGAGCGTCGCGTTTTTGGCAAATCGCATTGATCGTCTCCGTTCAGATTGATGGCGCTACAACCTGAAGGCTGAAGAAGCGGTTCCGGCACGTTGCGCGCAACCGTTCCAGTCTGTGGCGGGCGCGCAACAGTCGCTGACGCAAGCGTGTTCGGCGGGCGCCTTGCTGCCGCGGCCGCGCCCGCTAAGTGATTTCGAAAGCCAAAGATGAGCGAACAGGAGACAGAATGCGCAGAGCACCAGGGGTACGGTATTCGCCGGCGGAATTGTGGGCCGACGGGGTCGTGCACGGGCTCGGCCTGTCGCTTGCGATCGCGGCCGCGATCGCCGTGCCGCTTGCCTTGAGCGGACACGTGCCCGCCGGGGAAATGGCGGCGCTGGGCGTCTATCTCGGGACGCTCGTTCTCTCGCTCGGGATTTCGGCCGCCTACAATCTGTGGCCGGCGGGAAGCGTGAAGGCCGTGTTGCGGCGGCTCGACCATTCGGCGATCTTTCTTTTGATCGCCGGCACCTACACGCCCTTCATGGCGGTGAGCGAGACCCGGTGGCTTCTCGCCTTCGTGTGGAGCGTGGCGGCGGCGGGCGTCTTCGGAAAACTCGTCGTGCCGCACCGTTTCGACCGCGTCGCGCTCGTCGCCTATCTCGGCCTCGGCTGGTCGGGCATCGTCGCCTATGGACCGCTGACGGAGGCGCTGTCGTCGTCCGTCGTCTGGCTCGTGATCGGCGGCGGCATCGTCTATTCGGCGGGCGTCATCTTTCATGTCTGGGAGCGGCTTTTGTTCCAGAACGCCATCTGGCACGCCTTCGTGGTGGCGGCGGCTTCGATCCATTTCGTCGCCGTGTTGAAGAGCGCGGCCGCGTGAGCTCCCGGGGCGGGTCTTAAGCGACCACCTCTAGGTGACGACGTTTAGGCGACGACCGTGGCGATCTCTTCAACGCCTTCCCAGATCATGTGGCCGGCCACGTAGACGATGATCAGCAGGCCGACATAGGCGATCCAGCGCTGCTTATGCAGGAGGTCGGCGATGAGGCTTGCCGCGACGCCCATGAGCGCGACCGACAGGATGAGGCCCGAGGCGAGCACCCAGGGGTGCTGGTGCGCGGCACCCGCGACGGCGAGAACGTTGTCGAGCGACATCGACAGATCGGCCAGAATGATCTGAAAGACCGCCTGACCCATGGATTTGGGTTGCGGGTTTTCGAGGGATGCGGCGTGATGCCCGCTCTCGTGGCAGGCCTTCCGATCGGCCTCGAGTTCCCGCCACAGCTTCCACGACACCCAGAGAAGCAGGATGCCGCCGGCGAGCAACAGGCCGATGATTTCAAGGAGTTCGACGGCGACGAGCGCAAAGGCGATGCGCATGACGGTCGCCGCGGCGATGCCGATCGCAATGACCTTGGTGCGCTGCTTCGCGGGCAGGGCCGCCGCCGCCATGCCGACGACGACGGCATTGTCGCCGGCAAGCACGACGTCGATCATGACGACGGTCAGAAACGACCAGATCTCAGCGCTGGTGATCACGTGACGGCAGGCTCGAAGGGAAAGGGCTCAGACGCTCAGGCCGTCGGCGCTCAGCGTGCCGGCCGCTCTGCCAGCATCATATAGTTCACATCCATGTCGCGTGACAGGCGCATTCTGTCCGTCAGCGGGTTGTAGACGACGCCGGTCTCGTCCTTGATGGTGAGACCTCCCGCCATCAAGGCGTCGGCCAATTCGCGCGGCTTGACGAAACGATGGTGCTCATGTGTGCCGCGGGGCAGCCAGCCGAGCACATATTCGACGCCCACGATGGCGAGCGCGAAGGATTTCATGGTGCGGTTCAAGGTGGCGAGGAACATGAGGCCGCCAGGCTTCACGAGTGCCGCGGCGGCCGCGATATAGGCCTCCACATCGGTGACGTGCTCCACCACTTCCATCGACAGGACGACATCGAAGAGAGCGCGTTCGGAGGCGAGATCCTCCGCTGCCGCACAGCGATAATCGATGACGAGGCCGCTTTCGGCGGCGTGGCCGGTCGACACTTCGATGTTGGCGGGGGAGGGATCGATACCCGTCACCTTGGCGCCGAGACGCGCCATCGGTTCGGCGAGAAGCCCGCCGCCGCAACCGACATCGACGATGTCGAGCCCCGTAAACGGTTTCGGAGCCCGCGGGTCGCGGTCGAACTGCTCGCAGACATGGCGCACGATATAATCGAGCCGCACCGGATTGAGCTTATGCAGCGGGCTGTTCTTGATGCCGCCCCACCAATCCTGAGCGCTTTGCTCGAATTTGGCGACTTCCTTGGGATCGATGGTGGATGAGCCGGCCTGCATGTTGTCCTCCGCTTGGGCGCGTGCGGAGAAGAGGTGGCGAACGGGTCGGAAGTCAAGCCTTCCCGGCTGCGACCTGCTTTCCATAAACACGGACGAGGCACCTTTCATCATGTGCCGCCTTCGGCGATCTCGCGCGCCTCGACCTTGATCGGGCGGTGCTTGAAGGTGGCGCAGATGACCCCGTGGTCGCTGGTGCCGCTCTCTTTGTGGTCGTCGTAATTGAGGTGGTCGTTGGCGACCGTCATGCCGTCAAACATCCACAACCGGCGGCGACTGTTGTCGTAGAACTCTTCGCTGACCAGGATGTGGTCGAGGGACTCTCGGAATTCCTTGTATATGTGCGTGTAATAGACATCGCGAGTGCTGCGGTATTCCTGCAGAGTTTGCGCCGTATAGAGGCTGACATCTCCACCGCCCTTCGAATCGCCGACGAGATAACGTGGCTGCTCTGTCAGGATGTTGGCGGTGTTGGAATGCTGCCCGTCATTGATGTCCCCAAGGACGATGACGGGGGTCCGGGTTCCTTTCATCTGTTCCGACAGGAGGAAGCGGAGCGCTGCAGCCTCAGCAGTGCGGCGGATCGTGGAGAGGGCCGCGCCGAGACTGTTTTGGTGCTTTTTGTAGATGTCTTCGTTTTCGTGAAACCATGCCTCGCGATAAACCTTGGTCGGCGATTTCGATTTCAGGTGACAGACATAAACTTGCACAGCCGGCTCGTCCTCGCGGGGGCGGATGCGGAAGTGCAGGACCGGGCGTGAAAAACTCTCAATGGCGACACTGATTTCCGGGGTCTGCGGATCGTCGCCCGTGCTTTTCAATAGAAACCTCTCCGGAAACGCCACGATCCAATCGGGATCGCCTTCGAGAAGACCGCGGCGGACGATGGCGGCGCAGACGATCTTTTGGCCATCGGCGTCGTCCGGCACGAGCATGTCGTAATCGTCCGCGAGGCCGGACGCTTCCAGAGCGGCTTTGAGGGAGTTGCCGTGCCACAGCTCCTGGAATCCCAGGATGTCGGGCCGAAGCAGGCCTATGACATGCTGGGTCCATGCGATTTTTCGACCGTAGACCTCGTGCGACCAGCCGTCTCGGTCGGAATACATTGGCAGGCCAGGCTCGTTGAGATTGTAGAGGTTGAACGTGCCAATGCTGAGCGTGCGCATTTTCATGAGCGTCCTCCCGTTTGAGCGGAGACTATCGCTGTTTCATGACACTCAATCGATGGCTGCAATTTATGGGTTACGCTCTTTCGTATCATTTCTAGGTTGTGTTCGGCGACGAACACCCTGGTTCCGCCAAAGGTGAAAGCCTCGCTGTCGCGCCGATTGCCCCCGGGCGCATTCCCGGCTAAAAGCGGCGCGCCGGGGTGCCCGGCCGCGGCCTTGTGCCATTCTTCTTGGCGGGTCGTACCCATAAATTCCATCAGGCCTAGCCGAGCCGAAAATGTCCCGCCTCGTGATGAAATTCGGCGGCACTTCTGTCGCTGATCTCGACCGCATCCGCCGTGTTGCGCGCCATGTGAAACGTGAAGTCGATGCCGGCCACGAAGTCGCCGTCGTCGTTTCCGCGATGGCTGGCGAGACGAACAAGCTCGTCAAATTGTGCCGCGAAGCCTCGCTCATGCATGACGCGCGCGAATACGATGCCGTCGTCGCTTCGGGCGAACAGGTGACGGCCGGGCTTCTCGCCATCGTCTTGCAATCGATCGGCGTGGATGCGCGCTCCTGGCTCGGCTGGCAGATCCCGCTTCGCACCGATGCCGCGCATGGCGTGGCACGCATCGCCGATATCGATTCCCGCACGCTTCTCGACCGCATGAGCCGCCAGCAGGTGGCGGTGGTCGCGGGCTTTCAGGGCGTTGCCCCCGACAACCGCATCGCCACGCTCGGCCGCGGCGGTTCGGATACAAGCGCGGTGGCGCTCGCGGCGGCCCTCGGAGCGGAGCGCTGCGACATCTATACCGACGTCGACGGGGTCTATACGACGGATCCGAGGATCGTATCGGGCGCCCGGCGCCTGCCGAAGATCGCGTTTGAGGAAATGCTCGAAATGGCGTCTCTCGGCGCCAAGGTGCTGCAGGTGAGATCCGTCGAACTCGCCATGGTGCACGGGGTCAGAACCTTCGTGCGCTCCTCTTTCGACGATCCGGATGCGCCGCAGGTCGGCGAGGACAACCTGCCCATCGGCACGCTCATTTGTGACGAGGACGAAATCGTGGAAAAGCAACTTGTCACCGGCATCGCCTATTCCAGGGACGAGGCGAAGGTCACGCTGCGACGCGTCGAGGACCGACCTGGCGTCGCCGCGACCATTTTCGGCGCGCTCGCCGACCAGGCGATCAATGTCGATATGATCGTGCAGAACATCTCCGAGGACGGGCGCACCACCGACATCACCTTCACGGTCACGACGGCCGATTTCGACCGCGCGCTCGCCCTCATCGAGGGGATGCGCCCGGGCGTGGCGATGGAGATGGTCTCGGGGTCGAGCGACGTCGCGAAAGTTTCCGTCATCGGGATCGGCATGCGCAGCCATGCAGGCGTCGCGGCGGAGGCGTTCAAGGCGCTCGCGGCGCGCGGCATCAACATCCAGTTGATCACGACCTCGGAGATCAAGATCTCCATCCTGATCGACGCCGCCTATACCGAACTTGCCGTACGCACCCTCCATTCAATATACGAACTGGACAAGACTTGACGGGCTAACGTCGAATACGGCGCCCACGGGGGACGGGGCGGCCGTGAGAGACTGCGCACGGCGACGGGATGAGGGGGTCTGCCTGCAATGCGAGAGACGCTTGCCGGACCGAGAGTGCTGCTCAGGCGGCTCCGCGAAGTCATGGCGGAGCCGATCGGCGCACAAGATCGTCTGGATAAGATCGTCAGGCTGATCGCCGCCAACATGGTGACGGAGGTCTGTTCCGTCTACATCCTGCGCGCCGATGGGGCGCTCGAGCTTTTCGCCACCGAAGGCCTGAAGGCTTCGGCCGTCCATCGCGCCACCTTGCGCGTCGGCCGCGGCCTGGTCGGCCTCATCGCGGCGGAAGCGAGGCCTCTCAATCTCCCCGATGCGCAGAAGCATCCGGCCTTCGCCTATCTGCCGGAGACGGGGGAGGAGATCTACAATTCCTTCCTCGGCGTGCCGGTCCTGCGGGCCGGCCGCACTCTCGGCGTACTCGTCGTCCAGAACCGCGCCCACCGCTCCTACACCGAGGAGGAGGTGGAAGCCCTGCAGACGACAGCCATGGTGCTCGCCGAAATGTTTGCCGCCGGCGAAATCGAAGACCTCGCCACGCCCGGCGCCGACCTCGATCTCAACCGCCCTTTTCGTCTGGAAGGTGCGGCGTTTTCGGAAGGAATCGGGCTCGGAAAAGTGCTCCTGCACGAACCGCGCGTGGTGGTGACGCAGCTGATCGCCGAAGACGTCGATCATGAACTCGTGCGCCTCGACGAGGCGATGCGGAGCCTGAGGCTTTCCGTCGACGATCTTCTGGCGCGCGGTGTCGAGGCTGGGCAGGGCGAGCATCGCGACATTCTCGAAGCCTACCGGATGTTCGCGCAGGATCAGGGCTGGGTCCGGCGGCTGCGCGAGGCGGTGGCGGCGGGCCTGACCGCGGAAGCGGCGGTGGAGAAGGTGCAAAGCGATATGCGGGCGCGGCTTGCACGCAGCGCCGATCCTTATCTGCGCGACCGGCTGCACGATCTCGACGATCTCGGCAACCGGTTGTTGCGCACGCTGATGGGCCGCCCGCATGGTCCCGGCAGCGCGCAGATGCCGGCCGATGCGGTGGTCGTCGCGCGCAATATGGGGGCGGCCGAACTTCTCGATTACGACCGCGACAAGCTGCGCGGCCTGGTGCTCGAAGACGGGGCGCCGACGAACCATGTGGCGATCGTGGCGCGGGCCCTCGGCATCGCCACCGTCGGCCAGGTGGAAAACGTCGTGGCGCTCGCCGAATCGGGCGATCCCGTCATCGTCGACGGGGAGACGGGCGAGGTGCATCTGCGCCCGCCGGGCGATATCGAGCTCGCCTATGTCGACAAGGTGCGCTTCCGGGCGCGGCGGCAGGAGCAGTTCCGCCGCCTCCGCGACACGCCAGCCTCGACCAAGGACGGCGTCGACGTCTCCTTGATGATCAATGCCGGGCTGATGATGGATCTGCCGCATCTTCAGGAATCGGGGGCGTCGGGCATCGGGCTCTTCCGCACCGAATTGCAGTTCATGATCGCCTCGTCGTTTCCGCGGCTCGGCGAGCAGGAGGGGTTTTATCGCGACGTCATGGAAGGGGCCGGCGACAAACCCGTGACCTTCCGCTCGCTCGATGTCGGCGGCGACAAGGTGCTGCCCTATATCCGCACGCATCCGGAAGAAAATCCGGCGCTCGGCTGGCGCGCGATCCGGCTCGGGCTCGACCGGCCGGCGCTCTTGAAGACGCAGATCCGTGCGCTGTTGAAGGCGGCGGCGGGACGCACTTTGCGCCTCATGTTCCCGATGGTGACGGAGGTGTCGGAATTCGAACGCGCCGCGCAGATCGTCCGGAACGAAGAGGCGCATTTGCGCCGCCACGACCATCCGACCGCCGACAAGGTGGAGCTCGGGGCGATGCTGGAAGTGCCATCGCTTCTGTGGCAGCTCGACGAATTGCTGGCGAAAGTCGATTTCCTGTCGGTCGGCTCCAACGATCTGTTTCAGTTCCTGATGGCCTCCGACCGCGGCTCGACGCGACTCGCCGGCCGTTTCGATGCTTTGTCGCCGGCGTTTCTGCGCCCCTTGCGCAAGGTCGCGCACCGGGCGCGCGATATGGGCAAGCCGGTCTCCGTGTGCGGCGAAATCGCCGGGCGGCCGCTCGAAGCCATGGCGCTTCTGGCGCTCGGCTATCGGTCCTTGTCGATGGCGCCGTCGTCGATCGGGCCGATCAAGGCGATGATCCTGGAATTGCGGCTTGAACCCCTTGCCGAACGGCTCAATGCCATGCTGGACGAGGATGTGAGCGCGTCAGAACTCCGCACTGAATTGCGGGCCTGGGCGAATATCGAACGCATCCCCGTGTGAGCGAATTCTCGCTATAGAGAGCGGATGATACCGAAAGAACGACTGGACGGGCTCATTGCCCGCCGCAACGCCATCACCACGGAACTCACCAAGGCGCCGGAGACGGAGGTCTTCATCCGCCTGTCGCGCGAGCTCGCCGAGATCGAGGAAGTGGCGGGCAAGGGCGAGGAGCTGCTTGCGGCCCAGCAGGAGCTTGAAGACGCCGAGGCGCTGATGGCCGATCGCGACAGCGATGCGGAGATGCGCGAACTCGCCGAGGAGGAGGCCTATGCGCTGCGCAAGCGCATCGCCGTGCTCGCCGACGAGATCCGGGTTCTGCTTCTGCCGCGCGACGAGGCGGATTCCAAAAGCGCCATCCTGGAAGTCCGCGCCGGCACCGGCGGCGACGAGGCGGCGCTTTTTGCCGGCGACCTTTTCCGCATGTATTGCCGCTATGCCGATCTCAAAAAATGGAAGGTCGAAATCCTCTCCGTCTCGGAGGGCGAAGTCGGCGGCTATAAGGAAGTGATCGCCTCGATCTCGGGGCGCAGCGTCTATGCGCGGCTCAAATTCGAATCGGGCGTGCACCGGGTGCAGCGCGTGCCGGAGACGGAAGGCGGCGGGCGCATTCATACCTCGGCCGCGACGGTCGCCGTCCTGCCGGAGGCGGCGGATGTCGATATCGAGATCCGCCAGGAAGACCTCCGCATCGATACGATGCGCGCCTCGGGCGCCGGCGGGCAGCACGTCAACACGACCGATTCGGCGGTGCGCATCACCCATCTTCCGACGGGCATCGTCGTCACCTCGTCGGAGAAGTCGCAGCACCAGAACCGGGCGCGGGCCATGCAGGTTCTGAAAGCGCGGCTTTACGACATGGAGCGCGAGAAGGCCGACAGCGAACGCGCCTCGGCGCGCAAGAGCCAGGTCGGTTCGGGAGACCGCTCGGAGCGCATTCGTACATACAATTTCCCGCAAGGGCGGGTGACCGACCACCGCATCAATCTGACGCTCTATAAGCTCGACAAGGTTCTGGCCGGTGAAGCGCTCGACGAACTGGTCGACGGGCTCGTCGCCGACGACCAGGCGAACCGGCTTGCCGCGATCGAAGCCGAGCCGGCATGAGGGCGGGGAAATAGCGAGAAGTCCGGCCGGTCGCGGGGCGCCAAGCCGCGACGCGCTTTTGAAGCAAGCGCGTGGAACCCTGAAGGCGGCCGGCATCGCCGATCCGGGCCGCGATGCGCGTCTGCTTCTGGCTTATGCCTGCGGAATTTCCGCCGAACAGCTGATCGCGGCGGGTGATGCGCCGGTGACGGGCGAGGAGGAGGCGCGGTTTTCCGCCTTCATCGAACGCCGGGTGGCACGAGAGCCCGTCGTGCGCATTCTCGGAGAAGCGGAATTCTGGGGGCTTTCGTTTCAGGTGGGGCCGGAGGTTTTGACGCCCAGGCCGGAGACGGAACATGTGGTCGAGACCGCACTCGCCTTCCTCGGGCCGGAGCGGCAGAGCGAGCCGATTGTCTTCGCCGATCTCGGCACCGGAAGCGGCGCCATTGCCGTGGCGCTGTTGCGCGAACTCCGCCAGGCGCGCTGTGTCGCGGTCGATCTGAGTGCGGCCGCGCTCAATGTCGCCCGCAAAAACGCCGCCAGGCATGGGGTGGATGAGCGATTCCTGCCGTTTCACGGCGACTTTCGCGACCTCGGACAGGTGGTCGCGCCACAAAACCTGACTTTTATCGTTTCCAATCCACCCTATATAGAGAGCGACGTCGTCGCGACGTTGATGCCGGAGGTCGAGCGTTTCGATCCCAGAATGGCACTCGATGGCGGCGAAGACGGACTGGCCGCCTACCGGGCGATCGCAGAGGTCGCTCCCGAATTTTTGAAACCGGGCGGTGCACTTATCCTGGAGATCGGTGCGGGCCAGGCGGAAAGCGTCACGGCTCTTCTTAAGGAAAACGGACTTTCTGCATGTTCCGAGACAGTCGATCTTGCCGGAATCGTGCGTGTGGTCAGCGCCAGGAAAGCTTGTGATGGCAGTGTTACACACGCTGCTTTCGCCTGCCGCAATGCGAAAAAATAACTTGGAAATCCAAGTCAATCTCGCTACGGTCAAGAGGCGATCCGGGGCACAACGCCACACAAATGTCCTTGAGACAGGCGAAGTTATCGCCCCCAGCACGGATCGTTTGCACGTCTTCGCCACCGATGGTCATGAACGACACGGGCAGCTCCGGCTGAATTGGGAATCGTGCGATTGGAAAACTCAGCTTCGGTCAAGCCGTGGCGAGTAGGGGCACGGATCAAAAAGCTCTAAACCAGCGAGAACGGTTGATGAGGCATAATCAGAACAGGCGGTCGCGGGGACGCAACCGCAAGGGGCCTAATCCTCTTTCGAGAAGCTATGAATCGAATGGGCCGGACGTCAAAGTTCGTGGAACGGCTCAGCACATCGCCGACAAATACGCCTTGCTGGCACGCGATGCGCTTTCTTCGGGGGACAATGTCTCGGCCGAGAACTATTTTCAGCACGCAGAACACTACAACCGCATCCTGATGGCTGCGCAGGCGAACATGCCGCAGCAGCAAAGCGTCAACAATCAGGATCAGGACGACGACGACGATAGCGACGACTACCGTCCGATGAACGGCCATCGCCAGCCCTCGCGCAACGATTCGCGCCAGGACGACCGCGATTCCGACGAGCGCGAGACGCGCGGCTCGGGAAATCGGGACGATAACCGCCGCGATGATAACCGCCGTGACGACAACCGTCGTGATGACGGGCGCCGCGATGATGGACGGCGGGGAAATCGCGACGGCCGCAATCGCGACGAACAGGCCGCGTCGAGCGACAATGACGACGAGAACGAAGGTGATGGCGAGGAGCGCAGCGAGCGCCGCCCGCGCCGCACCCGCCGTCGTCCGGCTGCGGTCGCCGAGAGTGCCGACAGCGGCAATTCGGACGATTCGAACACGGATGAGCCCGCCGCCGAAAAGCCCAAGCCCGCCCGGGCGCCGAGGGCCCGCAAGACCGCCAAGGCCGACAACGCCGAAGCCGCCGATAGCGGGACGGATGACGGAACGGGTGAAGCCGCACCGGCTCCGAAGCCGCGCCGCCGCACCAAAAAGGCGGTGGCTGCCGACGGCGAAAGCAACGGCAATGGCAACGGCGAAGCCAAGGTCGAGATGAAGGCCGACGGCAAGGGCGACGACAAGAACGCCGACAAGAACGCCGACAAGGGCGAGCCGACGCGCGACGGCACGGCCGCTCTGGCGGCCTTCCCGGAATAAGTTTCGTTTCTTCGAAAAATGCTATCAGGCGCGGGTCTCGGCCCGCGCCTTTTTCGTATCCGCTATCGGGGCCTGGCAAGAAAGGCCCGTTTGCTCAGGCTGGCAGAGACCGGGCTGGGAGGGCTCAGGCCGGCAGGTCTCAGGCGGGCAGTGAAAACGTGTCGCCCTCGCGCAGCGAGCCGGCATGCGCAACCGTGAGATAGATGCCGAAATCGGAATGGCCGTAAAGATCCATGAGGGCACGCGGGAGGGCCGTGTCGCGCGCACCCGTCGCCGGATCGACATTGGTGGCAGCACAGCGCTGCGTGCGCTTTCGCCCTGAAAGAGCGATCTCAGGCAGGTCCAGCGTCTTGCCGATCCAGTCGAATTCGGCAAAGGGAGGTGCCCCGTCGATGACGATGTTGGGTCGGAAGCGGAGGGGATTAAGGCTGCGGCCAAGCTTTGCCTCAAGCTCGCGCAGGCTCGCAAGATTGACGAGATGCAGCGATTTCGTGCGCACGTCGGAAAAGGAATGACCCGGTACGCGCAGGAGCCGCGGCGGACCGCGCAGCTCTGCGGCGAATTCCGCCGCCACCCAGGCTTCGAGCGCCGCACGGCCTTCCGGTGTGGCAAGCGAGCCTGAAAAGCCGGCCGAGCCGCCATCCTTCGGCGTGATCGAGAGCTCTTGCGTTCCCTCGTCGAAGCGACTTTCGAAGGTGGCGAGCCGCTCGTTCTTCATCAGCATCAAAAAGCGGATCTTCGGCAGATGCTGCGGGTTTTCCGGATCGAAGCCCGAGGGGCCGTTCTCGATCGCAAAGGCGCGGTCGAAGGGCATGGTCTCGCCCTCGTCGAGCCGCACGTCTGCGAGGCGTTCCGGCGACAGGCCTTTGACGGGATAGCGGTAAAGCGCGGTGACCTTGATCATGGGTTTCGGCTTCCGCTGCGGCGGGCTCAAAGTCAACAGCGAGAGAGGCGACGGCGCCGGGATCGAAGGTTTTCCGGAGAGCGGCATGTGCCCGCGTTTGCGCTTGCGGGACTTGCCGTCGCACCCGAAACCAGCCGCCGGTGCGGGCCGTCTCCAGGGAGCGATAAAACCCGCGCCCGACCATTGCGTGGCAAATCAGCCACACCCATATGAGCATCCGGTACGGGGCGCTTCCGAAGAAGGCCTCAATCTCATGTCAGGTGCGGGATGCTCCGGGTCCCGGCGCCGGAAGGGGTCAAACGATGAATTTTGAAAAGTACACAGAACGCGCGCGCGGCTTCATCCAGTCTGCGCAGACTTATGCGCTGGGGCAGGGGCACCAGCAGTTCCTGCCAGAACATCTTCTGAAAGTCCTCCTCGACGATCCGGAAGGCATGGCGGCGGGTCTTATTTCGCGCGCCGGCGGCCGGCCGAAAGAGGCACAGCTCGCCAATGATGCGGCGCTCGCCAAGCTGCCGAAAGTTTCCGGCGGCAACGGCCAGCTCTATCTGGCGCAGCCGCTCGCCAAGGTTCTGCAGACCGCCGAGGATGTGGCGCAGAAGGCGGGCGACAGCTTCGTCACCGTCGAACGGCTGCTTCTCGCGCTCGCCATCGAAAAGGGCGCGGCAACCTCCGGCATTCTGTCGAAGGCCGGGGTGACGGCAAACGGGCTCAACGACGCGATCAACGACATCCGCAAGGGGCGCACTGCCGATTCGGCTTCCGCCGAGCAGGGCTATGACGCTCTAAAGAAATATGCGCGCGACCTCACCGAAGAGGCGCGGGCGGGCAAGCTCGACCCGGTCATCGGCCGCGACGAGGAGATCCGCCGCACCATCCAGGTCTTGTCGCGGCGCACGAAGAACAATCCGGTGCTGATCGGCGAGCCGGGCGTCGGCAAGACCGCGATCGCGGAGGGTCTGGCGCTGCGCATCGCCAATGGCGACGTGCCCGAGAGCCTGAAGGAGAAGAAGCTGCTCGCCCTCGACATGGGTGCGCTCATCGCCGGCGCGAAATATCGCGGCGAGTTCGAAGAGCGGCTGAAGGCGGTTCTCTCGGAAATCGAGGCGGCGGCCGGCGGCATCATCCTCTTCGTCGACGAGCTGCACACGCTGGTGGGCGCGGGCAAGGCGGAAGGCGCCATGGACGCCTCGAACCTTCTGAAGCCGGCGCTTGCACGGGGCGAGCTGCACTGCGTGGGTGCGACGACGCTCGACGAATATCGCAAATATGTCGAGAAGGACGCGGCCCTGGCCCGGCGTTTCCAGCCGGTCTTCGTCAGCGAGCCGAATGTCGCCGACACGATCTCGATCCTGCGCGGCCTCAAAGAGAAGTACGAGGTGCATCACGGGGTTCGGATCACCGATTCGGCCCTCGTGTCCGCGGCGACGCTGTCCAACCGCTACATCACCGACCGGTTTTTGCCGGACAAGGCGATCGATCTGATGGACGAGGCCGCCTCCAGGCTCCGCATGCAGGTCGATTCCAAGCCGGAAGCGCTCGACGAGCTCGACCGACGCATCATCCAGCTCAAGATCGAGCGGGAAGCCTTGAAGAAGGAGACGGATACGGCCTCGCATGAGCGGCTCGAAAAGCTCGAGAAGGAGCTTGCCGACCTCGAAGAGGAATCGGCCGCGCTCACCCAGCGCTGGCAGGCGGAGAAGGAAAAGCTCGCCGGTGCCTCCAAGCTCAAGGAGGAGCTCGACCAGGCGCGCTTCGACCTCGAACAGGCGCAGCGCCGCGGCGATCTCGCCAAAGCGGGCGAGCTTGCCTATGGCGTCATTCCGCAGATCGAGAAGAAGCTCAAGGAAGCGGAGAAGCGGGAAGCGCAGGCCTCCAATGGCGATGCCGGCGGGGGAGGGCTCGTGGAAGAGGCGGTGACGCCCGACCATATCGCCCATGTCGTATCGCGCTGGACCGGTGTGCCGGTCGACAAGATGCTCGAGGGCGAGCGCGACAAGCTCCTCAGAATGGAAGACGAGCTGTCGCAGCGGGTCGTCGGCCAGGCCGAAGCGGTGCATGCGGTTTCGACCGCGGTCAGGCGCGCACGTGCCGGGCTGCAGGATCCGCACCGGCCGATCGGTTCCTTCATGTTCCTCGGACCGACGGGCGTCGGCAAGACGGAGCTTACGAAGACGCTCGCCGACTTCCTGTTCGACGACGAAAGCGCCATGGTGCGCATCGACATGTCGGAGTTCATGGAGAAGCATTCCGTGGCACGGCTGATCGGTGCGCCTCCGGGATATGTCGGCTACGAGGAAGGCGGCGTTCTGACCGAAGCGATCCGGCGGCGGCCCTATCAGGTCGTGCTCTTCGACGAGATCGAAAAGGCGCATCCCGACGTCTTCAACGTGCTCTTGCAGGTGCTCGACGACGGGCGGCTGACGGACGGCCAGGGCCGCACCGTCGACTTCCGCAACACGCTCATCATCATGACCTCCAATCTGGGCGCGGAGTTCCTCTCCAACCTCAAGGAGACGGAGGATGTCGATGCGGTGCGTGAAGAGGTGATGCAGGTGGTGCGGGCGAACTTCCGGCCGGAATTCCTGAACCGTGTCGATGAGGTGATCCTGTTCCACAGGCTGAAGCGCCAGCAGATGGCCGCGATCGTTGCGATCCAGCTGAAGCGGCTCGAGACGCTCTTGGAAGATCGCAAGATCGAGCTCTCGCTCGACGACAGCGCCACGGCCTGGCTCGCCGACAAGGGCTACGACCCAGCCTATGGGGCGCGGCCGTTGAAGCGGGTGATCCAGAAGCAGGTGCAGGATCCGCTTGCGGAGAAAATCCTCGCCGGCGAGATCCGCGACGGCGCTGAGGTCAAGGTGACGGCGGGTTCCGACCGTCTCCTCTTCCATGTCGTCGGCTCCAAGACCGGCACGGAAGGCGAATCGATCGCCGCCTGAGGCCCTTCGGACATGGCGCCCCGCCACCGGCGAGGTGCCGTCCCTTGACCTGAGAGACAATGACGCCCTTCCCGCATTCCGGGGAGGGCGCTTTTTTGTGCGCGCCTTTTTCGCATCTCACGCGCGTGCGCGAGCGGCGGGCCGCTCGCCGCGGGCCACTCGCCTCTGGCGGGAACTCCCGCAGCCCTTAAGACTTTCTCCTTCCCAGCTGCGTTAAGGTCGCGGCAATGAGGGATGAGAGGGCAGGGGCATATTCATGCTTTCAATGAGACGCGTTGTTGCCGCGGCGGTTTTCGTCTGTGCGGCTGCAGGTTTTGGCGCCACGACGCAGGCCGCGTCCTGCGGCAACGGGCCGGGGGGCTTTCCGGCCTGGCTGCAGGATTTCAAGAAAGAGGCGGCAAGGGCCGGCATCTCACAGCGGGTGATCGATTCGGCGCTGTCGGGCGTCTCCTACCAGTCGAAGGTCATTCGCCTCGACCGCGGCCAGCATTCCTTCAAGCTCTCCTTCGACGAGTTTTACCGCAAGCGGGTGAACGACGCGATGATCCGCAAGGGGCGCCAGCTCATCGGCCGCTATGCCTCCACCCTGTCGTCGATCGAAAAGCGCACCGGCGTGCCGCCGGAAGTGATCGTCTCGATCTGGGGGCTGGAAACCGGCTATGGTCGCAATTCCGGATCGATGGCGACATTCCCGTCGCTTGCCACGCTCGCCTATGATTGCCGGCGCTCCGCCTTCTTCACCGGCGAGCTTCTGGCCGCCTTGAAGATCGTCCAGCGCGGTGACCTGACGCCTGCGCAGATGCGCGGCGCCTGGGCCGGCGAACTCGGCCAGACGCAGTTTCTCGCCTCGTCCTATCTGCGCTTTGCCACCGATGGCGACGGCAACGGGCGACGCGACCTCATCAATTCGGTGCCGGACGTGCTCGCCTCCACCGCCAATTATCTCCGCGCCTATGGCTGGCAGCCCGGGCAGAGCTGGGAGCCCGGCACGACGAATTACAACGTGCTGCATCAGTGGAACAAAGCCGACGTCTATGTGAAGACGATCTCGGTGATGGCCTCGAAAATGGCCGGGCGCGGCTGACGGCGCGCCACCCGGACGCGCGGCCCGGACGCGCCGCCTAGAGCGGCGCGCGGAAGATGAAGAACGCGCCGAGCCCGATGAAGGCGAAGCCGACGAGCTGGTTGAGCGTGATCGGCTCTTTCAGATAGATCGCGGAGAAGCCGACGAAGACGACGAGGGTGATGACCTCCTGGATCGTCTTCAACTCCGCCGCGCTATAGGCGCGGTAGCCGATGCGGTTCGCCGGTACGGCGAAGCAATATTCCAACAGCGCGATCATCCACGAGACCAGGATGACGAGCGGCAGAGGCCGGTCGGTGAAGCGCAGATGCCCGTACCAGGCGACGGTCATGAAGAGATTGGATGCCGACAGAAGCAGGATCGGCGCGACCTGCGGCGGGATGGAAAACGTCATCTTGTCCCTAAACAAGCGGGATGCCGACAATCGCTCCCGCGAGCGAAGCAATGAGAAAGGCAGCCGAAACGTTCCCCGCGCGTTTCAAAACCGTGTGGTTCGAGGCCGTGGGCGCAAGCGTCTCAGATGCCGAAACAGCCGGGCAGACCCGAGACCAGCATCGACATGAAGATCGCATCCGACTTCAGCTGCCAGCCGAGAAAAACGGCAACGATCGCGGCGAGCGCGAGCAGGGCCGAGGCGGCGGTGAAGGCGAGCGAGCCGTCGAAAGGAAGCTTCATGGAAGCGATGTTGCGCTGGCACCCACTCAGCCGTCAAGCGGGGCCGTCAAGCATGGGCGTCAAGCAGGGCCATCAACCAGGCCGTCACGCAGCACCATCCAGCAGGCGGTTGAGTTTGGCGAGGGCTGCATCGCGATCCTCGTTGAAATTGATGGTGCCGGCAAGGCGGCCGTCCGCGTCGAGCAGGAAGACCGAGGCGGTGTGGTCCATGGTGTAGTCGCCGCCCTCCGTCTCCACCTTGCGATAGAAGACATGATAATCGTCGAGCATGGCCCGCACCTTGTCCGGCTGGCCGGTGATGCCCCGGATTCCGGCGTCGAAGGCGGAGACGTAATCGGCCATCACCTTGGGCGTGTCGCGCTCCGGATCGACGGTGACGAAGACGAGGGCGAGATCGTCCGCCTTGTCGCCGAGCGCGTCGCGCCAGCTCGCCATGTCGGCGAGCGTCGTCGGGCAGACATCCGGGCAATGGGTGAAGCCGAAGAAGACGGCGGAGGGGTGGCCCTCGAAAATCTCTTCGGTGACCGGCGCACCTTTTTCATCGACGAGGGCAAAACTGGCGCCGAGCCGCTCGCCGCCGGCGATGCCGCCCTGGTTGCGGGACAGGACCCACAGAGCCGTGACGCCGACGAGGGCGGCGGCAACCGCGATCCAAAGTCCAATCAAGATGCCGCGTCGCATGTCGTCAGGCTCCTTTCAGGCAGGTTTCTCCGCGAGAGATCCGGCGCCTTTCGGGATGGGCGTCCGGTTGCGGGCTCAGTCGGTGAGGGTCGCGACGCGGGAGGAATTGTCGCGTGCGAGCAGGGCGTCGATGCGCTTACGCTCCTTGTTGAAACGGGCGAGTTCGGCGCCGGTCAAAGTGTGGCCGCGCGGGACGCGGATCTTCATCGGATCGACGAAGCGGCCATTGACCAGGACCTCGAAGTGGCAATGCGGCCCGGTCGAGAGACCCGTGGAGCCGATATAGCCGATGATCTGGCCCTGATGGACGCGCATGCCGACCTTGATGCCTTTGGCGATGCCCGACATGTGGTTGTAGGTGGAGACATAGCCGTTGGCGTGCTTGATCTCCACGCGGCGTCCATAGGTGGAGAACCAGCTGGCGCGTTCGATGATGCCGTCGCCGGCGGCGATGATCGGGCTGCCGCGCGGCGCCGCCCAGTCGACGCCCGAATGCAGCTTGTAGCGGCCGAGGATCGGATGCTTGCGCATGCCGAAGGGCGAGCGGAAAACGCCGTTCGGCACCGGCTTGCGCAGGAGGAATTTGTCGGCGCTCTTGCCGTCGGGATCGTAATAGCCGACCGAGCCGTCTTCTTCGTTGCGGTAGCGATAGAAGCGTTGCGTGGCGCCGTTGACGGTGAGCGAGGCGTAGATGAGCTCCTCCGCGTCGGGATCGCCCGTATAGACGGCCTCGAATTCGTCGCGCCTTGATGTGCGGCTTTGCAGATCGGTGTCGAAGGAGAAGATGCGCACGAGCTTTTCGGCAAGCTCGGGCTTCATGTCGAGGCTGAGGGCGGAGCGCCAGAGCGCGCTGTAGACGCTCGGAAGAGAGGAGCGTGAGCGCGTATCGGCGACGTTCGCCGTCTCAAAGTCGCCATCGCTGAAGTTCGGCTCGGCCGCCGCGACATAGGTGCCGCCATCGGAAAGCGCCACCGTCGCCAGATGCTGGCCGTTGGAATAAAGGCTGACGCGGACCGGGCGCACGCGTCCTGCGTCGTCTTCGGCAAGGCCGAGACGCAGCTTCTGCCCGGCACGGAAATCGAAGGCGAAATTGGCGATCATCGTCGACTGGATCTCGGCCGCCTCCACCTCCGTGGCGCCTTCGGCCTCCAGGAGCTTGGTGAGCGCGTCGCCGGTTGCGACCTGAACGATCTTTTCCTCAATCGCCTCGTCGACGGGTGCCTCGTCGTTCTTTTCGATGAGAGAGACGTTTTCCGGGACGATGGCGACGGCGAGATTGTTGAGGGAGAGGGGATCGGCCGAGCTCACGTCGAAGCGGCCGGGATCGACATAGGGAAGCGAGGCGACTTCCACGGCCCCTTCGGCGAGGAAGGGCGCGTTCTCGCGGATGATGCGCTCCACTTCGGCCGTCTTCAGCGCCGCCGTCTCGTCGTAGCGCTTGGCGTTGACGGGAAAGGGCTCGCTCTTGATGGTGACTTCGCCGTCGACCTCGGCGCCGTAGATCGTTTCCGCGGCGGCACTATCGGAGGGCTCCGGCGAATTGCCCTCCGCAAACAAAGCGAGCGCGTTGAACTTCGGCACCCGGGCGATGATGTCGTCGGAGACGGGCGCGGCGAGGGCGCGCCTGACATGCACGAAGGGACGGACCTTGATGTGCTCGCGGTCATCGACGCGGGTGACGGTCGAGACCTGGATGACGCGCTTCAATTCTTCGCCGTCGGGCTCGACGCGAATGCGGTCGCTTTTGCGCCCGACGGTGCCGCCGACGAGACGGCCCGGATCGATGGCGGCCAGAGCCGGACGGATGATGCCTTCCGGCTTCAGCCCGATCGCCGCCTGCAGCGCGCCGCCCACCAGGATCACCGAGAAGACGGCGGTGACGACAGATCCGCCCAGCCAGCGCAGGCTGAGCCGCCGCCGGTCCGGCCGCCGCTTCAGCGAGAGATGATAGAGCGGCTCCTCGTCACCAAGGTCGACGGACGGAACCGGGCGCTGTTTCAAGAAGGGGTGCACCCCGTCGATTTCCTTTCCCCGCATGCGCGCTCTTGTATAGCTCGCGTGCGCGATGTGTGACAGCCTTCCGATAGGGTTGCGAATGTGACTGCTTCGTGACGCGTGGTGCCAGCGGGGGTGGCCTCTGTCAACGCGACCGAGTGAAAACCGCGGAAATCCGGGCTTTCAGACATCTTTTGCGAAAAGAGATGACGATTTTAAAACTCGCTGTTGACAGGTCGGGGCGGTCTGAATATATACCGCAACACCGGCGGCGAGGAGCACTGCTCTTCGGAGCTTGACGCTTCATCGCTGGTTTCCATTCTTATCCAGGGCGTATCCCGGCGAGACCGGTGAAACTCTGGCGGTCGCGAGAGGCTCAATCGAGCGACCGGGGCGGCAACTGTCGCCTGTTCTTTGACAATCTGGTTTATTGAAGAAAGAGAAGCGTGGACGGCGATGTCCGCCGGCTCTGATGTCCTTTTCGGAGGATATTGAGAGCTGAACGAGACTTCGGCGGTCGACGTTTTCTCTGAGCTCACATGTCGGTGGGCGTCGCTTCGGTGGCGTCTGTTGACGGTGTGACCTCGTCAAGACGTGCGATCACAAAGCCGATCAAAGTTTCATTCAACTTGAGAGTTTGATCCTGGCTCAGAACGAACGCTGGCGGCAGGCTTAACACATGCAAGTCGAACGCACTCTTCGGAGTGAGTGGCAGACGGGTGAGTAACGCGTGGGAATCTACCCAGTGGTACGGGATAACCCGAGGAAACTCGAGCTAATACCGTATACGCCCTTCGGGGGAAAGATTTATTGCCATTGGATGAGCCCGCGTCGGATTAGCTTGTTGGTGGGGTAACGGCCTACCAAGGCAACGATCCGTAGCTGGTCTGAGAGGATGATCAGCCACACTGGGACTGAGACACGGCCCAGACTCCTACGGGAGGCAGCAGTGGGGAATCTTGGACAATGGGGGAAACCCTGATCCAGCCATGCCGCGTGAGTGAAGAAGGCCCTAGGGTTGTAAAGCTCTTTCAGCGGGGAAGATAATGACGGTACCCGCAGAAGAAGCCCCGGCTAACTTCGTGCCAGCAGCCGCGGTAATACGAAGGGGGCTAGCGTTGTTCGGAATTACTGGGCGTAAAGCGCGCGTAGGCGGATTGTTAAGTCAGGGGTGAAATCCCAGAGCTCAACTCTGGAACTGCCTCTGATACTGGCAATCTCGAGTCCGGAAGAGGTTGGTGGAATTCCGAGTGTAGAGGTGAAATTCGTAGATATTCGGAGGAACACCAGAGGCGAAGGCGGCCAACTGGTCCGAGACTGACGCTGAGGCGCGAAAGCGTGGGGAGCAAACAGGATTAGATACCCTGGTAGTCCACGCCGTAAACGATGGATGCTAGCCGTTGGTGGGTATACTCATCAGTGGCGCAGCTAACGCATTAAGCATCCCGCCTGGGGAGTACGGTCGCAAGATTAAAACTCAAAGGAATTGACGGGGGCCCGCACAAGCGGTGGAGCATGTGGTTTAATTCGAAGCAACGCGCAGAACCTTACCAGCTCTTGACATCCCGATCGCGGTTACCGGAGACGGTATCCTTCAGCTAGGCTGGATCGGTGACAGGTGCTGCATGGCTGTCGTCAGCTCGTGTCGTGAGATGTTGGGTTAAGTCCCGCAACGAGCGCAACCCTCGCCCTTAGTTGCCAGCATTCAGTTGGGCACTCTAAGGGGACTGCCGGTGATAAGCCGAGAGGAAGGTGGGGATGACGTCAAGTCCTCATGGCCCTTACGGGCTGGGCTACACACGTGCTACAATGGCGGTGACAGTGGGAAAATCCCCAAAAACCGTCTCAGTTCGGATTGTCCTCTGCAACTCGGGGGCATGAAGGTGGAATCGCTAGTAATCGTGGATCAGCATGCCACGGTGAATACGTTCCCGGGCCTTGTACACACCGCCCGTCACACCATGGGAGTTGGTTCTACCCGAAGACGGTGCGCTAACCCGCAAGGGAGGCAGCCGGCCACGGTAGGGTCAGCGACTGGGGTGAAGTCGTAACAAGGTAGCCGTAGGGGAACCTGCGGCTGGATCACCTCCTTTCTAAGGAAGATCCCTTACGGTCGTCTCTTGAGGCAACTCAATATGGGGACAAAGCCGTTTCGGATCTCTTGGAACATGGCCGACCAGTCAGGTCGGCCGATCAAACACAGGGCGGTCGTCGCCGTCTTCGTTTCTCTTTCTTCGACATACGCGTGATCAGCGCTCGGGTGCTGGACTGCCGGTTCGCCTCAGGGTACGCCGGGGCGGCGTCCTTGACGTATCCGGTCGTCTTCGGGCGATGGGATGGCAAGGGCCTGTAGCTCAGTCGGTTAGAGCGCACCCCTGATAAGGGTGAGGTCGGTAGTTCGAATCTACCCAGGCCCACCATTTTGCCCGGCGATCATGACCGGCTGGGGCCATAGCTCAGCTGGGAGAGCGCCTGCTTTGCAAGCAGGAGGTCGTCGGTTCGATCCCGTCTGGCTCCACCATCTTCTTCGGTCGATGGGGTGTTTGGGTGACGCGCGTGAGAAGAAAGTACAAGTTTCGCAGATCCCACATTGCGTGAGGGTTTGCAGGATTTCTGACATCGTGAAGAGAAGATATGTCCGGACGCACCTTTGGGTGTGGGCCTTCCAATTGGAGGCCAATTCCGCTCTCCGGCGGAGTTTACGGGCAGATCTCGTGTGACACTGGTCTTTCCGATCCGTCCGTCCGCCTCATCAGCGGATGGTGGATCGACAGCCCGCCTTGGCACCTCCTGACCGGGGTGCTGCTCTCAGGCTTCTTCCCGTTGGGGAGAGGTGAGGCGGGCATTGATAATGAGAGCGATCAAGTGCCTTAAGGGCGTTCGGTGGATGCCTTGGCATGCGCAGGCGATGAAGGACGTGGTACGCTGCGATAAGCCGTGGAGAGCTGCGAACAAGCTTTGACCCGCGGATTTCCGAATGGGGGAACCCACCGCTTCGGCGGTATCGTCATCTGAATACATAGGGTGACGAAGCGAACCCGGGGAACTGAAACATCTCAGTACCCGGAGGAAAGGACATCAAACGAGACTCCGTTAGTAGTGGCGAGCGAACGCGGACCAGGCCAGTGGCGATAAAGAGCCAAGCAGAACCGTCTGGAAAGTCGGGCCATAGCGGGTGACAGCCCCGTATGTGTAATGCGATTTATCGTCCTTGAGTAGGGCGGGACACGTGAAATCCTGTCTGAACATGGGGGGACCACCCTCCAAGCCTAAGTACTCGCGCATGACCGATAGTGAACCAGTACCGTGAGGGAAAGGTGAAAAGCACCCCGACGAGGGGAGTGAAATAGTTCCTGAAACTGGACGCCTACAAACAGTCGGAGCCCGCAAGGGTGACGGCGTACCTTTTGTATAATGGGTCAGCGACTTAGTCTAACGAGCGAGCTTAAGCCGGTAGGTGTAGGCGCAGCGAAAGCGAGTCTGAATAGGGCGATAGTTCGTTGGATTAGACCCGAAACCGGGTGATCTAGCCATGGCCAGGCTGAAGGCAAGGTAACACTTGCTGGAGGGCCGAACCCACGTCTGTTGAAAAAGACGGGGATGAGCTGTGGCTAGGGGTGAAAGGCCAATCAAACTCGGAAATAGCTGGTTCTCCGCGAAATCTATTTAGGTAGAGCGTCGGATGAATACTCCCGGGGGTAGAGCACTGGATGGGCTAGGGGGACTCACCGTCTTACCAAACCTAACCAAACTCCGAATACCGGGAAGTACTATCCGGCAGACACACGGCGGGTGCTAACGTCCGTCGTGGAGAGGGAAACAACCCTGACCACCAGCTAAGGTCCCCAAGTCATGGCTAAGTGGGAAAGGATGTGAGGACCCCAAAACAACCAGGATGTTGGCTTAGAAGCAGCCATCATTTAAAGAAAGCGTAACAGCTCACTGGTCTAAGTAAGGGTCCTTGCGCCGAAAATGTAACGGGGCTTAAGCCATGCACCGAAGCTGTGGGTGCATCCCATTCTACGGATTGGGATGCGCGGTAGCGGAGCGTTCCGTAAGCTGATGAAGGGAGACCCGCGAGGGCTCCTGGAGGTATCGGAAGTGCGAATGCTGACATGAGTAACGACAAACAGTGTGAGAGACACTGTCGCCGAAAGTCCAAGGGTTCCTGCGCAATGCTAATCAGCGCAGGGTTAGCCGGCCCCTAAGGCGAGGCCGAAAGGCGTAGTCGATGGGAATGCAGTTAATATTCTGCAGCCTGGAGGTAGTGACGAATGCCGTAAGTTGTCTGTTCTTATCGGATTGAACAGGCCGCGATGGTGTTCCGGGAAATAGCTCCTCCATTATAGACCGTACCCGAAACCGACACAGGTGGACTGGTAGAGTATACCAAGGCGCTTGAGAGAACGATGCTGAAGGAACTCGGCAAATTGCTCCCGTAAGTTCGCGAGAAGGGAGCCCGGTTCGTGGGCAACCATGGGCCGGGGGCACAGACCAGGGGGTGGCGACTGTTTAGCAAAAACACAGGGCTCTGCGAAGCCGCAAGGCGACGTATAGGGTCTGACGCCTGCCCGGTGCCGGAAGGTTAAGAGGAGAGGTGCAAGCCTTGAATCGAAGCCCCGGTAAACGGCGGCCGTAACTATAACGGTCCTAAGGTAGCGAAATTCCTTGTCGGGTAAGTTCCGACCTGCACGAATGGCGTAACGACTTCCCCGCTGTCTCCAGCATCGACTCAGTGAAATTGAACTCCCCGTGAAGATGCGGGGTTCCTGCGGTCAGACGGAAAGACCCCGTGCACCTTTACTACAACTTCACACTGGCAGTTGTGTCGTCATGTGTAGGATAGGTGGTAGGCTTTGAAGCTCAGGCGCCAGCCTGGGTGGAGCCGCAAGATGAAATACCACCCTTGAAGTCATGATTGTCTAACCGCGATCCGTTATCCGGATCCGAGACAGTGTGTGGTGGGTAGTTTGACTGGGGCGGTCGCCTCCCAAATGGTAACGGAGGCGCGCGATGGTGGGCTCAGAGCGGTCGGAAATCGCTCGTTGAGTGCAATGGCATAAGCCTGCCTGACTGCGAGACTGACAAGTCGAGCAGAGACGAAAGTCGGTCATAGTGATCCGGTGGTCCCGAGTGGAAGGGCCATCGCTCAACGGATAAAAGGTACGCCGGGGATAACAGGCTGATGACCCCCAAGAGTCCATATCGACGGGGTTGTTTGGCACCTCGATGTCGGCTCATCACATCCTGGGGCTGGAGCAGGTCCCAAGGGTTTGGCTGTTCGCCAATTAAAGTGGTACGTGAGCTGGGTTCAGAACGTCGCGAGACAGTTCGGTCCCTATCTGCCGTGGGTGTCGGAGAATTGAGAGGATCTGTCCCTAGTACGAGAGGACCGGGATGGACGCACCTCTGGTGGACCTGTTGTGGCGCCAGCCGCATTGCAGGGTAGCTATGTGCGGAAGGGATAACCGCTGAAGGCATCTAAGCGGGAAGCCTACCTCAAAACGAGTTCTCCCTCGAGAGCCGTGGAAGACCACCACGTTGATAGGCCGGGTGTGGAAGCGCAGCAATGTGCGAAGCTTACCGGTACTAATCGCTCGATCGGCTTGATCGTTCTCATTAATCAATGCCCGCCTGATAACTCAGGCAGTCCAGTGTCACATGAGCCGTCAGACAGCACCTCCTCACCGAGATCGCTGCCCAACGGCTCTTCATCTGCAATTCGCCGGCCTGGTGGTCCTAGCGAGAGGCATAAAACCCGATCCCATTCCGAACTCGGCCGTTAAACCTCTCAGCGCCGATGGTACTTCGTCTCAAGACGCGGGAGAGTAGGTCGCTGCCAGGCCTGCCAATTGCAGATAACACGAGATCTTCTTCTCTTCGTCGATCGTCCCCCGACCCGCGCAACTCGCGCCTCCCATCGGTCGGGTCGCACCTCTCCGCGGGGTGGAGCAGTCTGGTAGCTCGTCAGGCTCATAACCTGAAGGTCAGAGGTTCAAATCCTCTCCCCGCAACCATATCAAAACAATCCCCCAAAGCCCCGCACACCAAGCGGGGCTTTTGCGCGTTCTGGGGCC
>NZ_FMVW01000008.1 GCF_900102695.1 Afifella marina DSM 2698 | reverse complement strand
CGGCCTTCGTGAATCGCACGCAGGTCTGCCGCGAGACCTTCCATACGCGCAACGTCGCGCTCCCCATTGGGCCCGAGACCATCGTGGTCGAGAATGAGCATCTGCTCTGTCCTTCAAAAGTAAGACGTGTTGATCCTGCCGGACCGACGCCGTCGGTCCGGTTTTGTTCTTCTCTTGTGGGGTTGTGTGGACGGAGCCCGGACTACTCGATGACTTCGAGCGACCGCCAGGGATGGATCGGCCTCCAGACATTGCTCGGGACGTGCGATCCGGCGAGCACGCGGGCCGCGATGGACTTCGACCAGAACGCCACCGCGGAGTTGAGCCTCTGCCGGTCTTCCACGCCGGGGATCGGGGTCAGCACGCCGCGCTTTTCCAGGATGGCCCGGCGGGTTCGGACAGAGCTCTCTTCATTGCCGTTCTCACCGAGAACGCGGACTTCGGAGCCCGGCAGCACGATGAACAGGTTGTCGCATTCAAGCCCGCGTCCGAAGAGGCCCGCATAGGTCATCTCCATCATCGGGCGCTTTGCCTGGTCCGGCGAGAGGACATCGGCTCCACCAGCCTCCGCATCGACAATGCCAAGTGCCGGATGGCGCAGCGAGGGCTCAAGCAGCGGACAGCCGAGATCCCAGAGAAGCTGCCGTTCCAGATCCACCAACGGGTCGGCGATGGCGGCAAAGACGGGCGGAAGCTCGGCCGCCTCGGGAGGGGCGCCGACGAGCTTTGCCCGGCCGGAAGCGGCGATGAGGGCCGCGTATTTTGCCTGCCGGTGCCGCGCCAGATCCTTGGAGTTCAGACCACTCCGGCTGGTGACGACGAAGACCATCTCAGCAAAGGCCTTGTCCTTGTCGCGGCGGTGGGAGCTGAGGCGCTTCATGACATCGACGGTCTCGCCGACATAGGCGAGCGTCTCAGACCCGTTGCGCCCGACAAGAATATAGGTCGCGGCCTCACCGGATTTGAGACCGAGTTCGCGCAGCGCCTCGGTGTGCCGGAACGGCGCGGAGAAGGCACAGGCCGTGCCAACGACGTTCTCAGCCGACCGCGCCGCGAGCGGACCCGACATCGCATCGAGACGCCGGATCAGCGTGCCGCTGCCGAGATCTGTGGAGCAGAAGGATGTCGGTGCAAGATCTTCAAGGCTGAGATGGAGGCTCTTCGCAGCGTGCGTGGTCTCGCAGTCTCGTTCGTTGGAGTGAGGCATCTCTTCGGAGCCGGGGGCGCGGGACGAGAGATCAGAAGTGGCAGAAATGGTGTCGGACATGGATGTCTTCCTTGAGTTCAAGAGGATGTTCGGAAGACGATCGGAGAGAGCAGCCAACAGACGGCTGGTGCCGCCGGAGGCTCCTGGGGGATTGGACAAGAGCCTGCAGTCGGACAGGGGATGATGTCCGCAGCGAGGATCGCTCGGAGCATGAGGCAGCCGCCGTCGTTCCCGGATGCGGAGAACACGCGGGGGGAAGGCATCTGCAATGTCCGAAAATCAGCTGAAGGCGCCAGCCGTCGGCCGGACGCTCTCTCGATCGTCAGATCAAAGGGAAAGCGGTGTCAGGCGCGCCGATACGTGCGACCCGGCGACGCCGAGGACAGTTCGATCGTGCGCACGGACGTGCAGGCAAGCGACAAGGGGATTTTGGAAAGAGCCCATCTCGGGCTAAGACGGCAAATAGCCATGGCAAGCACTCCTAATGCTTGGTGTGGTCAGGCCATCGGTCGCTGTTGGCGCAGCGCCGGTGGCCGCTTGATGCTCCCGTCATCGGGAACACGATCAGCTTGGCAGGACCCGCCGGGGTTGTGAGCTCAAAACCTCAAACATGGTTAACGAGCGCGGGACTTCGTTTTTTTAAGCTTGCCACGAAGGCAATCTCACTTAGCGTTAGGTGGCAGCTTCGCCCAGTTGGCCTTCTTAAGCCAAGGTTTGAGCTTGGTGAGTTCGCCCTTATCCGCACGCTGTTTCGGCGCCAGGAGGATCGGTCCCATCTTCTTAATAAGATCGTCTGCGGCCGAGGTAACGAGTTCCGTCTGCTTCGTTCCAAGCCGCGACTTCCGTCCATATCGGCCTGGCATGTCGTTCTTGTCGGTATGGCCCATGATACGATTGCGCGTGCGTGACGGTGTATTCGTCTCGTCAAGCGCCTCCGCCATCCAATGGCGCGTACTGTAAAGCGTGACGTCCGCCCGTCCGAGGTCGAGCCGCCCTTTGAGATACTGCCAGCTTTTCGTGATCGGCTGGCCCCACCGGACTTCTCCAGTCTTCTTCTGGTAGGGGGCCCACTCGGGAAAGAGTCGCACGCTTCCGACCCTCGCAAGGTCCGCCACTCGGTCCATCAGCCCGAGTTCGATGAGAAGCGGATGGATCGGAATGACGCGAGCCGATGATTCGGTCTTGAATCGGCGGGCTTCCTTTAGCGGCACGCGACCCTTCCGCGGATCGAAAGGCCGCAGGTCGAAATAATAGTGATCGCCACGTTTGACGATGTCCGACACACGCAGCTGGCCGACCTCGCCCGGGCGCATGCCTGAGAGGAACAGGATCAGATAGCCCCAGTAGAGATGATTCTGGATGAAATAGTCACCCGGCGTCCAGATCCACGTTTCGCTGTAGCAGCCGGTGAAGAGCGGCATGCGCACGATCTTGAGAAGCTCGTCGTCCTCGAAGGCGTCGCGGGGCAGGGAGGCGAGATTCTCCTTGCTTACGCAGTGAAAGATCGGTTTGGGCTTCGGAAACACGTTCGCGCTGATCGCCCAGCCGAAGAACTGGGAGAGGCTTGCATGATAGCCGTTGCGAAGGCGAGCCTCTGTCAGACGTTCAAGCCCTTTCCAGCCGCGCTCCCTGGCGTAGGCGTAGCGCGTCGCGAGCGATTTCTTCGCAGCCGGTGGAAGCCCTTTCCGGTTCGGGATGTCGGGCAGCATCCGATCGATCTCCTTGAGCTCATCCAGGGAGACGTCGGCGAGGATCGGATCCCCGAGAGTGTCGATGAGGAACTGGACGATCAGTCCGACATGGCTTCGAGCCCGGTCATCGCCCTTCGTCTCACGGCTGTGCTCCAGAAACATCTCAAGCGCTTCGGAAATCCGGACCCGTCGGAGCGAGGATGAAGACGCGGCAGACGGAGCCGGTGAGACCTCATCCCGCTTCATCGGCGGGGGAGGCGTGTCGCCTCGCGCATCCGTCCGGCCGCGCTCATAGGCTTCGGCAAGGCCGCGTTCGCGTAGCGTGGATTCGGCTCGCACGTTCTGCTGAACGAACTGCTGAAAGAGCATGAAGTAGTCGGGTGCGACCACCGCCGGATGAGCGCCTTGCGCTTCGGCCCTTCGGTTGAGGTTCTTCAGCATCTCTTCGAAGGCGTGGCGCGCGAAGAGGGCGTCTTCGTCGAGAACGGACTGGCTCAGATAGTTGCGGATTTCCCGGAGGTTCCGCGCAAAGAGGTCTCCGTAATTGATGCTGTCGTTCATCGAAAAGACCCAGGGCAGGCACTGGTGCAGTCGGCGCCGCGCGGTGCGGAAGTCACTTGTCTGCAGCGAGGTCCTCAAGAGTGTCTTACCGAGGAGGGGTGCCGCGCATTTCGCCGCACGTACCTGGAGGTAGTACCGACCGCCTCGGCGTAGCAAGTAGGAGGTGCGCCCCATGGGTTACATCTCTGCGTACATGACCGGGAGATGTATCCCAGTCGCCACGTTAAGAGAGACGCATAACCGCTTGATTTTCCGTGGAAAAAAGGCTGGTAGCGGAGGAGGGACTCGAACCCCCGACACGCGGATTATGATTCCGCTGCTCTAACCGACTGAGCTACTCCGCCGCCCGCAGGCCGCCTCGCGATGCAAGGCTAACGGACCGCGTGCGATATACGGTGGGGTTTTTTCACCGTCAAGCCGCGGCGCGCGGTTATCTCTCGGCCGCGCACAGCTTATGTGCCGCCGCCAGTGTCGCCGGCGGCGTCGCCGTTGCGGGCTTGACGGCTTCGCGCGAGCGCCCGCTCTCGGGCGCGTGCTTCAAAGGCTTCCACGGAGCGGGCATAGAGCTGGCGTACGACAGCTTCTTTGAAGCCGCCAAATCCCGCACCCACGAGGGCGAAATCGACGCGCATCGTCACCTTGGTGCGTGTCGTCTCGATCGCCTCGAAGCGCCATTCATGGCGCAGCGAACGAAACGGTTTGTCGTGTGACGTGATGAGAAGATGGTCCGGCCGCGTCAGTTCGGCGCGGCTGCGAAATGAAATCGTCAGGCCCGGCAGTCCGACGCGCTGCATGACGAGGAGCGCATCACCGTCTCGCTTCAGGATGCGCGCCTCCAGAAAGCCCGGAAGGAATTCCGGATAGCTCTCGACATCTGAGACGAGGTCGAAGACCTCTTCCTGGGGCAGCGCAACGAAACGCGTCGTCTCAAGGTGTCGGGACATCTGGCCTCAAAAAGCTGCGTGGCCGACGCCATTGAAGACGGCGGCCACGTCGCATCACTTCTCAGAGCCAAGCACGTCGGTGAGCCCGTCTGCAAGATCGGCCATCTCGTTGGCCGGCCGATGTGAGGCCTCTGCGGATGTCTGATCGCCGACGGGGCCGTGCCCGATCCCCTTGTGGCAGGAGATGCAGGTGAGGTTAGCGGCTTGCGCCTGCGGATGGGCGAATTGTGCCGCCTGGCTCTGTTTCTCGAGCGCCATGGCGGCTTCGTCATGGCAGGTGCGGCAGGTCTCCGAATCGGTGCGTTCCAGATAGGCCCAGACCTGTTCCGACATCTCTTCGCGCCTGGCGTCATACTCCTCGCGCGTCGACAGTTTGCCGGTGAAGTGTCCCCACACGTCCTTGGCGCCGGCCGTCGCCTTGCCCCAAAGGTAGTCGGTCCACGGATGGCTATCGACATGGCACGTGATGCAGGGCGCGCGAACGCCGGAGGCGTTTTTGTAGTGCGCCTGCTGCGTGTAGGTCTCCTGCGGCCACGACATTTCGTGACAGGCCAGGCAAAATTCGTTGGTGCCGGTCTTCTCGACCACCGTGGTGGTCGCGCCTGCAACGGCCAGGCCGATAACGCCGCCAACCGCCACGAGGCCGAGTGCTGCCCATTTCATAAAAATCCCCCATTGCCCGATCGGCGCGCCCGCATGGACGCGCCTTCGTTGTCGGACAAAAGAGACTTAAGCGGCGGGGCGGGGAGGAAGAAGTGCGGCGCGCGGTCGCCCGCGGTTTGGCTGCCGCCTATTTCTCCTGCACGTAGCTGTGCATCGCCTCGATCTGAGGCTCGCTCAGACCTTCCACGGCCCCGCCGAGCTTGGGATGGGTGGCGATCTTTTCTTGAAATTGCTCGAGGTCGAGCTCCGCCATGGCGGCCTTGTTGGGCGCCAGCGTACCGTGGCAGGTGGCGCATTTGGTCGTGAAGACGGAGGCGGCGTCAAAATCCTGGCTGTGTGCGGAACCTGTGACCGCCCCGAAAGCCACCATCGCCAGGCTGAACAACATCGCTCTTCTCATCATCGTCTCCAAAGAGGTCCACATCAAAGAGGCGGCGGCCGTGAAAGGCCGCCGCCCTCTCGCTCTTGATATGGAAGACCCTGCCGCGCCCATCAAGCGAGGCGATGGTGCGACCGATCTACGCCGGCTCAGACATAGCCCAGCAAGAGCATGATGATGAGGATGACCAGGATGACGCCGACGATCCCGGAGGGTCCGTAGCCCCAGCCGCGACTATAGGGCCAGGTCGGCACTGCGCCGAGGAGGATCAAGATCAAGATGATAAGAAGAATTGTTCCGACCGACATGGAGAACCTTCGTTTTGTCCGGCGCCCCCGTTGGGCCGGCTCTTTTGTAGCAAGAAACGCCGGCGGGATCGTTGCGGTTCCAGGCGCTTTCGGCGTGAAGACTGCCTGAAGGTCTCGGTTCGGCTTCGTGCGGGCGAAGATTCGGATGGGCTCAGTCGTCGGTTTTCTTCGTTTTGCGTAAGACGACCTTGGTGCGATGCGGCGGCGACAGCGCCTCGTTCGGTCCCTTCAAGTAGTCGCGCTGCCATTTCTGGCGCGCCGCTTCAGAATCGGGCGAGGCGAGCTCTTCGTTGAAGCTTCGTCGTCCTTCCGCCCATTCATGATAGGCGTCCGCAAGCTCTGGATCATCGCCGAGTGCCCGACGACGGGCTTCGAAGGTCTCGATCTCGCCCCGACGGATCGGGAAGAAGGCGCAGAACGGCTCGTCCTTTTCAAAGGTGACGCTCGCGCCGGGGCGGGTGAAGCGCCAGTTCATGGTGAAGGTGGCTGTCGCCCAATCCGTCTCCACCACGCCGTTGAGAGCCTGGATGTCGGCCTTGATGAGATTGGGAGGTCCCATAACCCAGAGATCATATCCCGGCGGTGTGCGGATCAGCGCCGGCACCGTAAATGTCAGGATGCCATGGCCGAAATGGCTCATCGCGGCATGCCGGTGCACTTCTCGGTGGGTGATATCGATCGCCTCCAGCCCATCGGTGCCGTCCCACCGGGCGGTGAACTTCGCAGGGTTCAGGATTTCCCAGCAATGCGCGTTGGCGATGGCGAGAGGCAGACAGCGATAGGCGAAGCGATGGCTCGTCTGATCCATCCACCGTCGCTCGCGCGCGGCAGGACGGATCACGATATCGCTGCCGTCGATCATGTAGAAATCGAGATAGTTCGTGCTCATCGAACCCCGCATGCGCACCGACCATAGGTCCACAACAGGTGGATTGTCATCGCCACACGGCAAGAGTGAGCTGCCCGGGGTTGTTTTTCTCGTCCTCTGCGGCGATCACTCGCTCAAGGCTCCCGGATGTCTGTGAGAGGATCGAAGGAGCGCGACAAGGAGAACTGAATGCGCGAAATCGGACATTTCATCGGCGGTCGCAACGTGGCCGGCAAGAGCGGGCGCACGGCCGACGTGTTCTTGCCGATGACCGGCGAGGTGCAGGCGAAAGTGGCGCTCGCCTCCCGCGCGGAGATGCGTGAGGCTGTGGAGAACGCCAAGGCGGCGCAGCCTGGCTGGGCGGCACAGAACCCGCAGAAGCGCGCCCGCGTTTTGATGAAGTTTCTCGAACTCGTACATCAGGAATACGACAGTCTCGCCGAGCTCCTGGCACGTGAGCATGGCAAGACCGTTCCGGATGCGCGCGGCGACATTCAGCGCGGCCTCGAAGTGGCGGAGTTCGCCTGCGGCATCCCGCATTTGATGAAGGGTGAATTCTCTGAGAATGCCGGGCCGGGCATCGACATGTATTCTATGCGCCAGCCTCTCGGCGTCGTCGCCGGCATCACGCCGTTCAATTTTCCGGCCATGATCCCGATGTGGAAATTCGCGCCGGCGATCGCCTGCGGCAACGCCTTCATCCTGAAGCCATCCGAGCGCGATCCGGGCGTGCCCATGCGCCTTGCCGAACTCATGATCGAAGCGGGTCTGCCGGCTGGAATTCTCAACGTCGTCAACGGTGACAAGGAAGCCGTTGATTCAATTCTTGAGGATCCGGACATCAAGGCGATCGGTTTCGTCGGCTCGTCTGCGATCGCCGAGTACATCTATGGGAAGGGCTGCGCGGCCGGAAAGCGCGTGCAGTGTTTCGGCGGCGCCAAGAACCACATGATCGTCATGCCGGACGCCGATATGGACCGTGCGGTCGACGCCTTGATCGGTGCCGGTTATGGCTCTGCCGGTGAGCGTTGCATGGCGATTTCCGTGGCCGTTCCCGTCGGCGAAGAGACAGCCGACCGGCTCATGGAGAAACTCATTCCGCGCGTGGAGAGCCTGAAGATCGGCCCCTCGACCGATCCGGACGCTGATTTTGGCCCGCTCGTCACGGCCGAGGCGGTGAAGAAGGTGCGCGGCTATGTCGATCTCGGTGTCGAAGAGGGCGCCGATCTCGTCGTCGACGGCCGCGGCTTCACTATGCAGGGCTACGAGAACGGCTTCTATATGGGTGGTTGCCTGTTCGACCGGGTCACGCCGGACATGCGTATCTACAAGGAGGAGATCTTCGGGCCTGTCCTCTCCGTCGTTCGCGCCAAGGATTATCAGGAAGCGCTCGACCTGCCGACGAAGCATGAATACGGCAACGGCGTCGCGATCTTTACACGCGACGGCGATGCCGCCCGCGATTTCGCCTCCAAGGTGGAAGTCGGCATGGTCGGCATCAACGTGCCGATCCCGGTGCCGCTGGCCTATCACACCTTCGGTGGCTGGAAGCGCTCAGGCTATGGCGATCTCAACCAGCATGGCCCCGATTCCATTCGTTTTTACACGAAGACGAAGACGGTGACCTCGCGCTGGCCGTCCGGCATCAAGGATGGTGCCGAATTCATCATGCCGACCATGCGGTAGGAAACGGATCGCCGTATGATACCGCTGCCGCTTTGGCGGCGCAGAATGGCCGGCTCTGGGGCCGGCCATGCCTGTTGAGCCGGCCAATACCGGTCCCGCTCAGCCAAAGCCTGCAAAGGCACCTTTGATGACCATCGGCGGAGCGTATCCCGCCGGCTTGTCGCCGACCGTCGTTCCGCCTGTGATGCCGCCCTGCAGCTCAGCCCCGAAGAAAGTGTAGGGGAAGGGGGTGGTAGGCTGGCTCGCCTCGTCAAGACGTGCCCGAAGTTCTGGCGGAATCGTGAAGTCGAGAGCGCCGAGCGTCTCGGCGAGCTGCGTGCGCCGGGTCGCGCCGAGGATGACGGAGGCGACGCCGGGCTGCGTCGCCACCCAGTTGATGGCGATCTGCGCCATCGAACGGCCGAGTTCGTTGGCGACGGTTTCGAGGGCGGAGACGATCGAGAAATTCCGTTCGGTGAGCTTCTGAAACCCGGGATTGGACGATCCCTTCAAGGTCTCAAGCCGTCCCGCAATCTGTTCCCCCGTCCGATATTTGCCGGAAAGAAGCCCCGACGCGAGCGGGCTCCACGCCATGATGCCGGCGCCCGTCGCAAGGCCGAAGGGCACGAATTCGTGCTCGATATTGCGTTCAGCCAGCGAGTATTCAAGCTGGAGGGCGCAGACGGGCTCAAAGCCTCTCAGTTCGGCAATGGCTTGCGCACGCCCTGCATACCAGGCCGGCACGTCGGAGAGACCGATGTGCCGGACTTTGCCCGCCGCGACGAGATCATCGAGCGTGCGCAGCACTTCTTCGGCTGGCGTCAGTCTGTCCCAGGTATGCAGAAGGTAGAGATCGACATAGTCGGTTTTGAGCCGTTTCAGAGAGCCTTCGAGGGCCCGCAGGATATTCTTGCGACCGTTGCCGCCCGTATTCGGATTGCCGGGTTCGGCATTGTAGCTGAATTTCGTGGCGATCACCGCGCGATCGCGAAGACCGCGTTCGGCGATGAATGCGCCGAGCCATTCCTCACTCGTTCCCCCCGTATAGAGATCGGCCGTATCGAAGAAATTGCCGCCAGCTTCCAGATACGCCTCGAGGAGGGAGTGTGCCGTCTCGCGGTCCGCGCCCCAGCCCCATTCCGTCCCGAAGGTCATGGTGCCGAGGGCGAGGCGGCTCACTCTGAGGCCGCTTCGTCCGAGCGTGTAATAATCCATCGTCATCATCCCCTCCATTCGACACCGGGCGCCCTGTCTGAACAGGAAGAAGCATGAGCGATCAGGCTTTATGCGATAAGATCGTTCTTCTCACATGGACTGTGCGATCGGGTGCAGCAATGGAGCGTGATCTCCTCAGCCACCTGTTCGTCGTGGCGGCCGTCGCGAGGCGAAAAGGCTTCGCTGCAGCTGCCGGCGAACTCGGCATGAGCCCTTCGGCAGTCAGCCATGCCGTGCGGGTTGTGGAGGAGAGGCTCGGCCAGGCGATCTTCGCACGCACGACGAGGAGCGTCGCTCTGACCGAAGCGGGTGAAGCTTTTCTTGCCGGCATCTCCCCGGTGCTTGCCGATATTGCCGAGGAAATCGAGCGCCTGCAGGCTGCGAAAGGGCGAGCGGGCGGCGTCTTGCGGCTCAACGCGCCGCGGCTCGCCCTGCCGCTGGCGCTCACCCGTATCCTGAAGGAGATGGTCGAGCTGCACCCGGACGTGACGGTCGACATCACCGTCGATGAGGGGCTTGCCGATATCGTCGGCGAGGGTTTCGATGCAGGGGTTCGTCTCGGCGAGATGATTGCGCGCGATATGGTGGCCGTCCGCCTTACTCCGCCTTTCAAGGCGATTCTGGTAGCCTCGCCGCATTATCTCGCACGCCGCGGCCGACCCGAGCGGATTGCCGATCTTGCCTCTCATCACTGCATTGGATTTCGGCGGATCCGCTCGCGGGCGCTCTATCGCTGGGAGCTTTCTGAGAACGGCAAGGACGTGGCGGTGGAGACACGCGGCCCGCTCGTTGTGAGCGATGCGATGAGTGCTCTCGATCTGGCAAGGGAGGGGCTTGGCATCGCTTACCTTTTCGAGCCGCTGGTGTGCGCCGATATTGCGGAAGGGCGGCTTGAGCAGCTCCTCTCGCAAACCGCAATCGAGGAGCCCGGTCTTTTTCTCTATTTTCCGAGCCGCGCTTCGCTCTCGCCCAAGCTGCGTGCTTTCATCGATACGGCCCGACGCGTCCAGCGTCAGGCGCCAGATGATGTGTCGTCGGTTTCTGCATCGAGGCCGTAGCGCGCGAGCAGCGCCTCGACGATCGCGGTGGTGGCGCGGTCGGCGTCCTCGTTGTTGAGCGCGCAGGCGTCTTTGAGAGCAACCCCGGCCTCGATCCCCGACACCGCCGAAAGGGCGTTGACGAGCGTTCTGAAGCTCGCCTTGCCGAGTTTCGTGCGTGCCGGTTCCAGGGCGACCTCCAACATAGCGACGCGACGGCCGCCGCGCAGCGCACGCGCCTTTGCCGCCCCCTCGTTGACCGAAGCATCGAGGGTCCGTGCGAGAAAAAGCCGGAATTGCGGCTCGGCAGTCCGGGTCAGATCGATGAGATGTCGGTGCACGCGCATCACCCGTTCTCTCACTGTCGACGCGCCCGCGATGACATCTTCAGCGGGAAGCACCTGGAGATCGAGAACGCTTTCGAGCGTGAGGATGTCGGCGTTTGAAAAGTACCGATAGGCGGTGGCGCGCGAGATCCCGGCTTCGTCGGCGGCGGCGGGGACCGTCACCGTCTCTCCGCGCTCCACCAGCCGACGCGCCGCTTCCAACAGGTCGCGCCGTGTGCGCGCCTTTTGCTTCAGCCTTCCACCTTCAGTCTGCATGATATCCGAATTTTGTTGAGATGAGTGTCTCATTAAGATAATAATATCTCACTCATGAAGCAAGGGCAGGTGGCGGCAAGCCGCGGAAAGGGCATGCTATGTCGACGGCGACGGATACGTATCACCTCTTCGGCAACCTCGTACGTTTTCTGGCGCGAAGCCCTGAAACGGGCGGAGCTTATTGTCTGGTGGAGACTTTGAGCGCACCTGGCGCCGGAGCTCCTCCCAACCGTCATCCCGGCGACGACGAAGCCTTTTACGTGGTCGAGGGAACGTTCGAGTTCATGCTGGACGGCAAGACGTTCACAGCCGGCGCCGGCGATTTCGTAAAGGTCCCGACAGGAGCGGCCCACGCTTTCAAGAATGTCGGAAAGGAACCAGCCCGCCTTCTGGTGATCAACACGCCGGGTCTCGTTCATGAGGGATTCTACACGCAGGCGGGTGAAGCCGTGCCGTCACGGACGTGCGAATTTCCGCCTCTTCGAGCCCCCGATATTCCGGCTCTCAAGGCGATTGCCGAGCGCAACGGGATGGAGATCCTCTTGCCGGACGGCCCGCAAGGCGAGGCCGCCTAAGCCTCTTCCTTGGCCGACGGCTTCGATGGCACGAGGCTGATCGGAGGCGGCCCGCCTGCATCGAGAGCTTCGTATTCGTCGATGCGGGCGAAAGCGTCGCGCAGCGCCTCCGACCAGGCATGCGAAAGCTTTCGGAAATAGGGATCTTCCGCCTCGATGCGGCGTTGCTCGCCGATCGTCAGCGTATCCTTGCGGTAGATGAGAAGGTCGATCGGCAGCCCGACGGACAGGTTCGAGCGCAAGGTGGAATCGAAGGAGATGAGAACGAGTTTGGCCGCTTCGCCCATGCGCATCGGTGCCACCGTGACGCGGTCGAGGATCGGCTTGCCGTATTTGTGCTCGCCGATTTGGAAATAGGGCGTGTCCTTCGTCGCTTCGATGAAATTGCCTTCCTGATAGATCAGGAAGAGGCGGTGAATGTCTCCCTCGATCTGACCGCCGAAGATGAAGGAAGCGGAGAAGAGGCCCGGATTCTCTTTGGCGGCTTCGTCCTGGTCGACAAGGGCCTCGCGCACCGTCTGCCCGACGAGGCGCGCCGCCTGGAACATCGTCTCCACCGTCATCAGCGATGGCTCGCTGCCATCGGCGGCGACATGCAGTCTCTCATTGAGGAGCGAGACGACGGATTGTGTCACCGACAGGTTGCCGGCCGACAAGAGCACGAGCAGCCGCTCGCCCTTCCGCTCCCAGATATGCATTTTCTTGAAGACGGAGACATTGTCGACGCCGGCATTTGTGCGCGTGTCGGAGGCGAAGACGATCCCTCGGTCGAGGCGCAGGCCCACGCAATACGTCATTTCCGCTTCTCCGGGGCAGCCCGCGCTCGCTATTGCTGCTGCTGTTCGACGACGACGTCCACGGACAGAATTTCTTCGCCCGCCTGTCGATGTAAGCCGACTATAGGCGCGGCGGCACGCGCGTCGAGGCCGCAGGCGAGACGAACATAATTTTCCGTTGGGCAGACGCCATTGGCAACGTCGAAGCCGACCCAGCCGAGTTCGGGCACGAAGGCCTCCGCCCAGGCATGGTGCGCGACCGCGGGAGCCTCGTCTTCGAGCCGGAGATAGCCGGTGACGTAACGCGCCGGCACCTCCAGAGAGCGGGCGGCCGCGCAGAAGATATGGGTGAAGTCCTGGCAGACGCCGAAGCCCGCGGCGAACGCGTCCGCCGCACTGGTTCCGGAATGGCTCGCATCAGTATCGAAACTCATATGATCACCGATCACCGACATCAGGCTGTGCAACAGCGAGAGGCGGTCGTTGCCTCTGGCGTTGCGCGCTATCTTGCGGATCGCGGGTGAGGCCTCTGTACTGGCCGTGCTGCGCAGAAAAGACGCCGGATTGGCGGCTTCAGGCGGACGTCCCGTAACCCCGCCGGTATCCTTCGTCACCACCACGCCTTCGGCGATGATCGATAGCGTTTCGAGCGGCTGGTTCTGCGTCACGAGATGCGTGATGTTGCCGAAGCCGTCGGTATAACTTGCCGCCTCGTCGATGCCGGGAGCCTCGATGCGCCATTCTTCAACGCTCTGAGCGGCATTCGCGCGGGCTGTGAGGCGCAGCCGCTGGATGGCGTAGCGCCCGGCGCTCGCATAGTCATAATTGGTGACGTGCCGGATCTTGAGCCGCATGGTCAGGCCGCCTGCGCGAAGCAGTAATCGACTGCGAGGTCTCGGGTGACGCGATTGTTGCGATCGATGAAATCCGTCAGAAACTCGTGCAGGCCGGACTGGAAAATATCGTCCATCTGGCTGCTTTTCAGGAGCCGATGCGTGCTGCGAATAAGCTCCGCCGCTCTCAACTCAGGATGTTGGCGTTCAATCAGCCCGTCGATCGTGACGTTGAGCCAGTCATAGCAGAAACGCAGGGATCGCGGCATTTCCGGTCGCAGGATCAGAAACTCGGCGACCCGCCAGGGGCGGTAATCTTCGTGAAAGACGTGCCGGTAGGAGCGCTGCGCCGAAACGGCTCTGAGGATCGTTTCCCATTGATAGGTGTCGATTGCGCCCCCCACGGCCTGATGGTCCGGCAATAAGAGGTAGTACTTCACGTCGACGATGCGCGCCGTATTGTCGGCGCGCTCCATGAAGGCGCCGAGCTGGCTGAAATAGTAACCCTCGTCGCGCAGGACCGTGCCGAGGAGTGCGCCACGAAACTGCGCCGTGCGGTGGCGGACCCAGTCGAGAAAATCCGGCAGCCGGGCATTCGTCATGGATTGGGGAGATACCGCCTGCAGGGCGATCCACGTATCGTTCAAGGATTCCCACATGTCGCGGGTGAGTTTGGTGCGCACGATGCGGGCATTGTTGCGCGCCGACGTGAGGCACGACGTGACCGAAGAGGCGTTGCGCTCGTCGAACAGCAGGAAGTTGATCGCGGTCTCGCCCGTGATCTCGTCATGGACGGAGAGATAGCTTTCAAGCACGCCCGCACTCTTGAGCGTCGAGAGCCATTCTTCCTTGTGTCCACCACCGACTTTCGGGGTGAGCGAGATACGGAAACCCGCTTCGCAGAGGCGCGAGATGTTCTCCGCCCGCTCGATATAGCGAGACATCCAGAAGAGGCTCGATGCGACCCGGCTCAGCATGACGACAGATCTTTCATGCTTTGCCCTCGGACGCTTTCCGTGCACCTGCCAAGGGTTCTCTCATTCATCGGTCAGCACCCAAGTGTCCTTGGTGCCGCCGCCCTGGGAGGAATTGACGACGAGCGAGCCCTTCTTGAGGGCGACGCGCGTCAGCCCACCCGCGACGATGCGCACGCGGTCGCTGACAAGGCTGAAAGGTCTGAGATCGACGTGGCGGGGCGCGACGCCCGATTTTGTGAAGGCCGGGCAGGCGGATAAAGCGAGCGTCGGCTGCGCAATGTAGTTCGAGGGCCGTGCCTTCAAAATCCGGCGGAACGTCTCGATCTGCTTCTTCGAAGACGTCGGTCCCACGAGCATGCCGTAGCCGCCAGACCCGTGAACCTCTTTCACGACCAGTTCCGGGAGATGGTCGAGGACATAGGAGAGGGCTTCCGGCTCAGCGCAACGCCAGGTCGGGACGTTCTGCAGGATGGGTTTCTGGCCCGTATAGAACTCGACGATCTCCGGCACCCAGGAATAGACGGCCTTATCGTCGGCGATGCCGGTGCCTGGCGCATTGACGATGGTGACGGCGCCCGCCCGGTAGAGATCCATGAGCCCTGGCACGCCCAGAATGGAATCCGGCCGGAAGGTGAGGGGATCGAGGAATTCGTCGTCGATGCGCCGGTAGACGACATGCACCTGCATCGGCCCTCGCGTCGTGCGCATGTAGAGCGCCCCGCCGGAGACGAAGAGATCCTGTCCTTCGACGAGCTCGACACCCATCTGGTCGGCGAGGAAGGAATGCTCGAAATAAGCCGAGTTGTGGATTCCCGGCGTCAACACCACGATCGTTGTTTCTTCCGGCGCGACCGGTGACACGGCTTCAAGCGTCTGGCGCAGAAGCTCCGGATAATGCTGCACCGGGGCCACGCAATGGCGGGCAAAAAGCTCCGGGAAGAGGTGCAGCATCGCCTCCCGGTTCTCCAACATGTAGGAGACGCCGGAGGGTGTGCGCAGATTGTCCTCCAGGACGAAGAAATCTTGTGGCCCCGTGCGCACGATATCGGTGCCGACGATGTGGCTGAAGACGCCGAGCGGCGGCCGATGCCCGATCATTTCCGGCAGAAACGCGTCGTTGCGCAGGACGATATCGGCCGGAATGCGCCCGGCGCGGATAATCTCCTGGCGGTTGTAGATATCGAGGAGGAAGGCGTTGAGAGCTCGCACCCGTTGCTCGATGCCGCGTTCGAGAAGGCGCCATTCGGCCGCCGATATGATGCGGGGGATGAGGTCGAACGGGATCAGGCGTTCCAGCGTGTCGGTGGAACCATAGACCGCGAAGGTGATGCCGAGACGTCGGAAGATCGATTCCGCCTCGGCCCGCTTGCGCCTCAACTCGCGAGATGGCTGTTGCTCGAGCCATTCGGAGAGAGTCACGTAATGGCCCCGCGGCGCCCCTTCGGGCCCGATCATTTCATTGAAGATGATCTCACGCGCTATGCCGCGCTGGCCGACTGTCTGTTCCATGTTGTGGAACGACGCTAGCCAATGCGTCGCCACTCGTCACGCATAAAAAGCGCGCACACTTTGCCGAGAAGTGAGCTCTGCGACCTCAGCGTGTCTCGCTCTGGCCCGCCCGGTCCTTCTTTGTACTCGCTTAACGGTAGAGGGATTTGGCTGCCCTCAGCGCTTTGTATGGATTAGAAATTGTGTCTAGACTGAGGCGAAGTGCGGCAAAGTTGTGGTGTGGCCGCCGTCTTGGAGGGCATGATGCGCTTTGCCGCTCTGATGATTGTGTTTCTTCTGGCCCTTCCCGTCACGGCGGGGGTGGCGGCAGCGGGAGTAACCGCTCGCATCGATCTCTCTGCACAAAAGATGCGCGTCTATAGCAACGGGCGGCTCGCATATACTTGGGCCGTTTCGACCGCACGGAAGGGCTATCGCACACCCACCGGGACATACCGGCCGCAGCGGATGCATAGGATGTGGTATTCGCGAAAATACGATATGTCGCCGATGCCGTATTCGATCTTCTTTCGCGGCGGCTACGCGATCCACGGAACCAATTCCGTACGCAGCCTCGGGCGCCCCGCCTCGCATGGCTGCGTGCGCCTGCATCCGGCGAATGCCCGCAAGCTCTACAATCTCGTCAAGCACAGCGGCGCAAAGAACACCCGCATCATCATCGATTGGTGAGGCTCTTCCTCGCAACGCGCCTTCCGAGCTTTGCGGAAAAGCGGTAAGCCGTTTGCAAGAAAAAGGGGAGGGGCCGGAGAGATGTCGTCCTTGTTCGTGCGACGGGTTGGAAAGAACGATGGGATTCCCGTCGTTCTCTTGCATGGTTTTGGCGGCTCGCACCGGACGTGGGATGACGTCTGTGCCGAATTGGGACGTGAGAGAGCGATCCTTCTTTACGACCTTCCAGGCCATGCGGCGTCGCTTGGCTATCCTGAGCTCGGCCATGCCGTGACTGCGGCCCGCGCCGTGCGGGCGGACCTGGCCGAACGCGCGCCAGACGGCTTCCATCTCGTCGGCCATTCGATGGGGGGTGCGGCGGCTGCGCTCATCGCGCTGAAGGAGCCGGAAAAGACGCGGTCCTTGACGCTTCTTGCTCCGGGCGGATTTGGTCCGGCGGTGAACCACCGTGCTTTGACCCATTATGCGGCGGCCCGCGGCCCTGAGGAGATGCGCCGGGTGCTGGAGGAATTCGTCGGCTTTCGTGCCGAGCTGCCCGAAGACTTGATCCTCGGGCTCGCAGCCGAGCGCGAGGCACCAGGCGCGGGCGAGGCGCTTACGGCGATTTCCGAGACGTTGCACGCGGGCGGAGCCCAGAAGACGCTGCCGCTTGAGGCGATCGCCGCTCTTCCTTGCCCTCTGAAGCTCTTGTGGGGAGAACAAGATCGGATTTTGCCCGCGTCACAGGCGCGCGGGCTGCCGGGAGTGATCGGCGTGCACCTCTTTGCGGATTCCGGACACATGCTCCCGTGGGAAATTCCGTCTGCTGCGTCGAGACTTATCTCGGAGAACAGCCGCTAGCGCGGGGCAGACGGGCTGCTTAGTTGGTGAAGCGTTCGAGCCCATGAGGCTGAGCCTCCGCGTCGCAATTGTGCCTTTTGGCGGCTAAAAAGTGGCCAAAACCCCGGAACGGGGCGGGACAGAGCGCGTTTGAGCTCTAGTTTAAACGCTATCGCTAACCTCCGGGTGCTGCTCTTCCCACCATGAACAAGTTCTTTCCTGACCGACTGTCCTTATGGATTGGTCCGCTTGGCACGGCCGTCGTCGCGGTCGCCGTTGTTGCCGTCGTCGTGCTCGTCTCGGGCATTATCAACCTTGCCGCATCGATCCCTCATCCGGAGGGATGGGCGAATATCCTCCATTACGGCATGAAGCGGGCGGTGGCCTTTCATGCGGGTGATCTGAAGGAGCCCGACGATTTCGATGCCGACTGGCGGGTCGCGCAAGGTGCTGCGCATTACGGCCATGTCTGCGTCTCGTGCCACGGCGCTCCCGAACTCGGTCAGAACGCGGTCGTGCTGAAGATGCGTCCGCGTCCGCAGTACCTGGTCGAGTCTGTCGATCAGCTGAGCAACAAGGAGCTCGCCTGGATCGTTCTGCACGGTGTCAAGTACACGGCGATGCCCGCCTGGACCGACGCCGATCGCGAGGATGAAGCATGGTCGATGGCCGCCTTCCTGCGCAAGTTGCCGGAAATGGATTACGCCACCTACCGCGATCTCGCTTACGGGCAGGGGCGGTCGATCACGAAAAAGCTCGACGTCGAGTTCGGCGATCATTTCCCGGATACGCGCTCGCCGGCGGCCAAGCGGGCCGAGTATCGCTCCAGCACGCCAGCCAGCGGCTTTTTGGAATTCGCCATGCAGGACACGCTGCTTCCGATGTGCGGTCGCTGTCACGGTGAAGATGGGACGGGACGTGGCATCGGCGCATTTCCGAACCTCTCCATGCAGAACGAGCAATATCTGAAGAAATCCCTCGAAGCCTATGCGAGTGGCGAGCGCCACAGTGGCTTCATGCGCCCGGTCGCCACGCAATTGTCGCAGCCGCAGATCGAGGCTCTCGCAAAGTACTATGCCTCGCAGCCGGATGTTCGCGCTCCGGGGGCGGACAAGCTCGATCCGGCGCTCGTCGAAAAGGGACGCCAGATCGCCCAGGACGGCGTGCCGTCCCGAAATGTCGCCGCCTGCCTCTCCTGCCATGAACAGACGCAGTTCACGTCTCGCGTCTTCCCCAATCTGAGCGGCCAATATGCGACCTATACGGAGAACCAATTGAAGCTCTTCGCGAAGAACGATCGCGGCAATGTCGGGGATTACAATCCGATGGACGAGCTCTCCCATGCCTTGACGGATGAGGAGATGAAGGCTGTGTCTGCGTATTTTCAGTCGGTAGAGCCGGGCGAGTTGGTGCAAGAGAAGGCGCAATAAGGGGCGCGCTAGGTGCCCGGAAGTGAGCCGCCAACGCGGCTCACCTTATTTAGTGCGAACGCCCCTTTTCGACGTTCTCGGGCGTATCGAAACCTTTGCTCTGCCTCTTGGCCGAAATGTCGTCTTTGTGATCGGCGCCGATAACGGAACCTTCACGGCGATCGCTTGCTTTTTTGGTCCGCCAGCTCTGGACAATCGCAAAGACAAAGACTGCTAGGAGAGTCACCAGCGCGAGTGGAAAGATGATCTGTGATTCCGGCATTCCGTAAATTCCTCTATGGTGGCAGCAAGTCCACAAGAAGCGAACTTGCTACGCGGCGGAGATTTTCGTTCGTCTGCGGCGCAGCCGATCGAATTACGGACAATGAGGGGTTTGATCTATCGTTCCGGTTTCGGGCGGGAGGTTTCCTTAGCCTGCTCTGGTAAACTCTCAGGTAAGGAGGCCTGCCAGGGAGTCAGCCGACGCGAATGGCTTCTGCGCCGGTTGCGTCCTTGAGTTTGTGAGGCGCGACTTCGAAGACGGCGTTCGGCGCACCCGCTGCCGCCCAGACGGAATCGAAGGTCAGAAGATCCTCATCGATATAGGTGGCGAGCGGAGAGGTTGAGCCGAGGGGCGCGACGCCGCCGATTGCGAACCCCGTCAGCTCGCGCACGGTGCGCGCATCGACGCGCTGAAGTGCTTCGCCGAGCCTTTCTGCCATCTTCTCTTCGTTGACGCGGTTTTTGCCTGAGACGAGGAGAAGCACCGCTTCGCCGCTTTCTGCTTTCCTGAAGATCAAGGACTTCACGATCTGCGCGACGCTTGTGCCGCAGGCTTTTGCCGCGTCCTCGGCGGTGCGGGTCGTGTCCGGCATGTGCTCGACGGAGATATCGATGCCGGCCGCTCTTGCTGCCACTTTAACACGATCGCTGCTTCTCGTCGTCGACGCCATTCCATTTGCCTTTCTTTAACCATAGATAGCAGTGGAGACTGTGTGTCGGTGCCTGCCGCCGCGGAGGCTTTCTGGTAGCCTCCGCTCACAGTCCGCGAAAGGGAAACGAGGATGAACACGGTGCCAGCGACCGGGGCGACCGTTCGGAAGCTGCAGGAACGCATTCGTGAGGCGCGGATTCGCGAATCGGACCGGATGGATGGAATCGTCGATCTCAGAGAGACGGAACGTGCACGCCTTGAGCTTCTCGCTGAAGAGATGGCCGGCGTTGCCGAAGAACTCCCCGAGCGCGACCGCGATCGCTTCTTGCTGTCGATTCTGCCCGGTGATCCGCCGCGCTATTGGGTCGATGCGACGAGCTTCGTGATGATGGGGCGCGACAAGCGCACCTTTCGTTTTCTCCAAGACACGCTGAACGGGCGCATCGTTCTCGCCGAGGCGAATGATGCGGGGAAGATGGCGGACCGTGTCACCACGCATCTGGCGGAACGCATCGTCGAGCGCGAACGCGCGCTTGCAGCCGACGATGTGGAGACGGCGCGTCACCGAAGGCTTGCAGATGCACGGCAGATCCAGAATCACGCGCGCTCCCGCCTGTCCGGGTTTTGGGTTTTTCTCGCCTTCATCATCGGCATCGTCGTCGGCGCCTCAGCGCTTCTCGTTTATGCCTGGGTTACGGTCGCTTGATGTCGAACTGGACCCGCATGGCCTCCTTCACGCCGCCGCTTTCATCGAGGCAGCGGTGAATGACCGTGAGGTGCCAGCAATCGGGGCTCTCCTCCACCTCATGTAAGGCGTAGCCGCCCGACTTCGGTCCGTCGGAGGGGCCGCTGCTGCCGGCTGGCACGCCGATGACGGGAACCGTGCCGCGCGGCCCGCGAATGGCCGTCACAGCGCGGATGTGATCATGGCCGTGGAGGACGAGCTCGGCACCAAACCGCTCGACTGCGCGGCGCAGCCTGTACCCGTCCGTCAGTCGCCGAAGCGCGCGGCCTGGATCGATCAGCTTGGGCGGATGGTGCACGAGGATGACGCGGAAAAGCCTTTCGTCCCAAGCTTCCTGCAGCAAAGTTTCGAGCCGTGCCGTCTGTCTGCGGCCAAGGCGCCCCGTCGCCATGAACGGCGCCGAGGCGACCGCCGAGGACAGGCCGATGATGGCGACATTGCCCTTGCGCCGCATGAACGGAAAGATCGCCCGGTCGATATGTTCTGCGTCCTCCGTTTCGTCGATGTCGCCGCGCATCCACGGCGCCCACAGGGCGCGGTAGCGATGATGCGCGCGCGGCACATAGGCGTCATGATTGCCCGGAATGGCCGTCACCTTCGTCGGCGGCCCAAGCGCCTGCAGCCACAGCCGCGCGTTCTCGAATTCCTGCCGAAGTGCGAGATTGGTGAGATCGCCGGTGACCACGATATGGTCGGGATCGGCATCGACGATGTCGGTCGTGAGAAGGTCGAGACTGCCTTCCGTCATCGCCTGCTTGCGGTTCTGCCGCCAGTTGACGTAGCCGATGATGCGCTTGGAGGCGAGTTCGCGAAGACGAGGCTGCGGCAGGGCCGGCAGATGCACGTCGGAGATGTGCGCGAGGCGGAACATGATTTCGCCTATCGCGCTCTGGGGGGCTGTGCAACGGGCGGAAGCTTTGCCGTCGCCGGAAAGGTGTTCTGCGACCACGAAGGGAGGCGAAGATGAGCGAGCGACATAGGCCTCGGCTGAATGCGATGCAGCGGTTTGGCCAGCACGTTCTGCTCGCTTATGGGCGCGTCTCTCGCGGGATGACGCTCGGAGTGCGGGCGGCCTTGATTACCGATGCTCAAATTCTCCTCGTACGCCACACCTATTTGCCAGGCTGGTATCTGCCGGGCGGCGGCGTCGAATCGGGTGAAACGCTGCTTGAGGCTTTGACGCGGGAAGTGCGGGAGGAGGCGGGAGCGGAGCTCGATGGGCCCGCGGAGCTTTTCGGGATGTACCGCAATGCTCGCGCGCATCCGAACGACCATGTCGCGCTCTACATCTGCCGCAGCTGGAAAAATCTCGGAATAGACCCAAGGGGTGCGGAGATCGCAGACATCGGCACATTTCCGCTGGAGGATCTGCCGGAGGGAACGACGCCAGCCACCCGTGCGCGCCTCGCCGAAATGGCAGGCGCCGTGGCGCCTGCGCAAGATTGGTGAGCCAGTAATGCGGAGAATCGCGTCAGTCTTTGGGGATTCCCTCGCCGGGAAACCGGTCCCGATTGTGCGGGGAATCGAGCACCAAGAGCGGTCCGAGCGGCACGATGCGGGTCGGATTGATATTGGCGTGGCTGTAATAATAGTGCCGCTTGATATGCGTGAAGTTGACCGTCTCTTTGACGCCGTGGATCTGGTAGAGATCACGCAAATATCCCGACAGGTTTGAATAGTCCGAAATGCGGCGCTTATTGCACTTGAAGTGGCCGTGATAGACGGCGTCGAAGCGCACCAGCGTCGTGAAAAGCCGCCAATCGGCTTCTGTCAGGCGATCGCCGACGAGGAAGCGTTGGTCGTCGAGGCGCTGGTCGATCTCATCAAGCGTGTTGAAGAGGGCTTTGTAGTTTTCTTCGTAAACGGCCTGTTTGGTCGCAAAGCCTGCCTTGTAGACGCCGTTGTTGACGGTCTCGTAGACTTGAGCATTGATCTCGTCGATCGCCGCGCGCTCGCTTTTCGGATAGAAATCGAGATCGGCGCGTGCCCCGACACCGTCGAAGGCGGAGTTGAACATGCGGATGATCTCCGCGGATTCGTTGGAGACGATTGTCTCCTGTTCCTTGTCCCACAGGACCGGAACGGTGACGCGCCCGGAATAGTCGGACTTCGCCTTCAGATAGACCTCGTAAAGCCGTCTCAGGCCGTAGAGGTGATCGGTGTGCTCGTCGTCGAAGATCCAGCCTTCGGAAAGCATGAGCGGGCTGACGATCGACACACCGATCATCTCAGTCAGCCCTTTGAGGCGGCGGAAGATCAGCGTGCGGTGCGCCCAAGGACAGGCGAGCGAGACATAAAGATGATAGCGGCCGGGCTCGGCCTTGAAGCCGCCTTTGCCTGAGGGACCGGCTTCGCCATCGGGTGTCACCCAATTGCGGAAGATCGAAGCTTCGCGCTCGAACTTTCCGCCGGTCTTCTCGGTGTCGTACCACTGGTCCTGCCAGACGCCGTCGACCAACAAACCCATGAATTTCTCCCGTTCCCCGCTATGGGGCATCTCTGCGTCTTAAAGAAGCTCGGCCGGATCGACCAGACGTGTTTGGCCATCGGCGCTGCCCAAACATGTGGTGCGGGGCGGGGAAGACAAAGAGCTTAGTTGTCCTGACCGGCGCCTTTCGGTGGCTGTGTTTGCATGAGAAGCCGGAAGGCGCAGATTTTGACTGGCCCGGTTGGACGGCGGGACCGGAGGTTCGCTGTCTTTGACGCGCGAATAACGTCGCCTTGCCCGCAGCAGCCCATTGCGAGAACTCGTTGAAAGGCTGCGAGGCGTGTGATAGAGGGCGCGCCCATGTATCGGACATCGAAGATTCTGCGCCTCCGATGAGGCTCGTTCCGCCGCTCAGGGAGCGGCGGTTTCATGCTGCGCGATGAGCCGCGGCCATCTTCCTTCGAAAGCCAGCTGAGCCCATGTCCGATATTTTGATCCGGCCGGAAGCGCCGGACGACGACCCTGCCATCTCAAGCCTTGTTTCAAACGCCTTCGGGCCGGGCGCCTATGCGCGCGCCGCCTTTCGTGTGCGCGAGCAAGCGCCGCACGACCCGGACCTTTCATTCATCATCGATCTCGATGGAGAGCTCGCCGCGTCTGTCCGGTTGACGCCAATCGTCATCGGTTCGCACGAAGGCAGGCTTCTCGGTCCGCTCGTGGTCGATCCGCCTTTGAAGAGCCGCGGTTACGGCAAGGCCCTTGTGCGCCACGCCTTGGCGGAGGCTCGCGCCCTCGGTATCCGGTATGTGCTCCTGGTCGGCGATCCGCCCTATTATGGACCGCTCGGCTTTTCACCTCTGCCTCAGGGGCGGGTGAAGATGCCGGGACCGTGCGATCCGAGGCGCCTCCTGGTCGCGGAGCTGGAGGAAGGGGTCGCGGCCTCTTTAGAGGGCATGGTCGTGGGGCGGCCGTGACGTGCCGCACGCGGCAGCAAGCAAAAGCCCGCCCGCAAATCTGCGGACGGGCGATCGTTGAAAACTCTCAAGAATGATCGAGAGCGATCAGTCGTCTTCTTCTTCCGCGGCGACCGAGGAGATCTGACGCGCGAGGTAGAGCTGCGTGCCCAGCATCTCCATCAGATCCTGCTGCTCTTCGACGAAGCCGACATGCTCCTCTTCGTCGCCGAGAATTGTCATGAACAGGTTGAAGCTGCCGATATCGCCAGCTTCCTGACATTCCTGCGCAGCCTTGCTGTAATAGTCGATCGCCTCTTGCTCCATCGCCGCTTGGGTCTTGAAGATATGGGCGATGTCCTTCGGCTGATCGATCTTGTCGAGCGTATGGACGTCCGGCTTGCCCTCCAGGAAGAGGAGGCGGGTAAGGAAGAGATTGGCGTGCTCGCGCTCTTCGTCGATCTCTTCACGCATACGCTTTGCAAGGCGATCGACGCCCCAATCGTCCAGCTTGCGCTCCTGGAGGATGTAGGTGTTGACGGTGGTCAACTCCATCGTGAGAGCGCGCTGGAGATGCTTCAGGGAAACGTCTGACCCTTTCATCGCAATATTCCTTTCGTGTGAAAATTCGGGATGGCGGTAGGGGGTGAGGCAAAACCGAACTTAGGACTCAATGCAGATCGGCCAACGCCGAACAGCCAAACCGCGACGATCTGAGCCAGATTTTTTCTTTAGCGTCCCTCGCGCCACCACAAGGAGGCAAAGACGCCGAGGAGAAGGGCAAGGCCCATCAAGCCGCTGAAGAGGGGCAGGCGGTCGACGCTTTTCAGGATCGTTGCATCACTGCGCTTGAGACCGATCCAGCCGGAACCTGCCGCACTGGCGCGCCGAGAGACGGCGGCAATGCGGGGGATGCTGCCATTGTTGGAGGCAAGGCGCACGACACCGCCGCCCGTCGCTTCGGCGATCGGGGCGAGCTTGTCCGGGGTGCTGACGACCTCCCGAAATTCCACGGGATCTGCCACGCCGATATGGGCCAGTGCACTCATTTTGCCATCGCTGACCTTGTAGAGGCCAAGAGAGGCGTTATCGATGCGCCCCCGCCAAAGACCGGGTTCTGCCTCGCTCATCGGGATCGGTTTGGTCTTGTCGTCCGGCCCCGTCGCCGTGATCTCGGGTTTCTCGGAACCGAGCGTCTGTCGCTCTACGACCAGGCTGTTGCCGTCCGCGCGTGCCGTCAGCGCTTCTTCTTCAAGCTCCGGCTCGCCCATCAGCCAATGCACGATCCGTCTGAGGAGTGCACCGTGCGGGCCGCCGCCCTCGAAGCCTCGCGCCCACAGCCAGGCCTGATCGGAGAGAAGCATGGCGATGCGCCCTTCGTTCTCATGTGCGAGAACCAGAAGCGGTTTGCCGTCCTCGCCTTTGAGGGCGACATCGCCGGCCGTCACGTCCGTATCGATGAGGCGGAACCAGCGGCTCCAGCTTGGCGGCGAGGTATCCCCGCCGGGCAGGTCACGGGTGACGGGATGCTTGCGTCCGAGCTCGGTGATCTCCGCCCGGTAAGGCGCCTCTGTCACATTGCCGGTCGGGGCCGCCGGCAAAATGCCGCCGAGGGGCGTGGAATAAAGGCTCGCCGTTGACGCGTAATCAGGCCCGGCCGCAATCAGCACCGCCCCGCCATCGCGCACATACCGGGCGATGTTGTCGAAGTAGAGGATCGGCAGGACGCCGCGCCGCTGATAGCGGTCGAAGATGATGAGATCGAATTCGTCGATCTTCTCCGCAAAGAGCTCGCGTGTCGGAAACGCAATCAACGACAATTCGTGGATGGGCGTCCCGTCCTGCTTTTCCGGCGGGCGTAGGATGGTGAAGTGGACGAGATCGACGGCCGCGTCTGACTTCAGGACATTGCGCCAGGTGCGCTCGCCGGCATGGGGCTCGCCGGAGACGAGAAGCACGCGCAAATGCTCGCGTACCACGTCGATATCGGCGACGGCCACATTGTTGTCCGTAGTGAGTTCGCCTTCCGCCGGTTCGACCTCGAGTTCCACGATGGTGCGTCCGGCGTGCTCGATCGGAAGGTCGATGACCTGATCTTCACCGACCACCGCCATGTCGGTCGCGACCTCGCGCCCATCGATGCGAAGCGTCACGCGCACAAGACTTCCAGGAGAAAGCCGCGGATCGATGACACGGTAGGTGATGGTCTGATCTTCGCCCAGGATGGCAAAACGCGGTGCCCGTTCAAGCACGATGCGCCGGTCGTATTCGTCTTCCTCGCCCGTGATGAGCGCGTGGACGGGAGCGTTGAAACCGAGGCTTTCGGGAGATGAGGGGGTGTCGTGGACGATACCGTCGGTCACCATGATCGCGCCGCCGAGGCGATCGGGTGGCACGTCGTCGACCGCCTTGGAAAGCGCCCCGAAAAGCGCCGTGCCGCTGTCGTCGGAGGCGTCGCCGACATGGACTTCGCGCACTTCGAAGCCCGAAAGTGAGCCGATGCGCTCTTTGAGCTGTGCGACGGCCCGCTCGGTCTGCGCACGCCGATCGCCGATCCCCTGGCTGCCGCTGTCGTCGACCACGACGGCCACGACAGACGGCAGGGGCTCGCGTTCCTCTCTCTCAAGGACTGGGTTTGTGAGAGCGAAGACGAGAAGTGCGCCGGCAAGAAGCCGCAACCAGGCGCCCGACAGACGGCGAAACAAGACGTAGAGAGCGACGACGAGAAGAAGGCCGCCAAGCCCGCCAATGAGCCACCAGGGGAGCAGGGGCTCGAGATGAAAGACGAAATTGTTCATTGGCCGAGGCGCTCCAAGAGCGCCGGAATGTGGACCTGATCGGCTTTGTAATTCCCCGTCAGGGTGTACATGACGATGTTGACGCCGGCGCGAAACGCCATTTCACGCTGCCGCTGGTCGCCGGGAACGGTCGGGTAGAGAAAGCTGTTGTCGGCTGAAATCGCCCAGGCTGCGGCGAAGTCGTTGCCGGTGATCAGGATCGGCGAGACGCCATCGCCGCCGCGGGCCGGTCGTCCGGTATCGTCCGGCTGGTCGGCGATCGCTTCCACCCAGAGCTGTGACTGGTCCCAACGGCCGGGAAACGTGATGAGGAGATAGAAAGCCTTGGTCAGAACGTGATCGGGCGGCACCGGCTGCAAGGCGGGTACGTCGATCTCGGAGAGGATCTGCCGCAAGGCCTGCGTCTCTGGCGTGGCGCTGAGCGCCGAATTCGGCATCGGATTGCCGGCGTCGCGCGTATCGAAGAGGATCGTGCCGCCGTTCTGCATATAGGCATCGACCTTCGCCATCACCTCCGGAGAGGGCGGCGTCTGTCCCGCAGTCATCGGCCAGTAGATGAGCGCATAAAAGGAGAGTTCGTCATTCGCGAGATCGAGCCCAACCGGCTGCCCGGGTTCAAGCGCGGTCCGTCCAGCGAGGTATTCGGTCAGGCCTCTGAGCCCCGCCTTGCTGGTTTCGTCCACGAGCGTGTCGCCGGTGATGACGTAGGCGAGCCTGGTTTCGAGGGTGCCCGCCAGCGCCTCCTCGACTGAGACTTCCTGCGCAGAGACCTTGTTCGGCGAAACGATTACGACCAGAGCGGCCAGCACCAAGCCGGCGGTGACCGCTCGTCTCGGGACGAGGCGGCCCGAAAGCGCTAGGACCGCGAGACCGTCGAGCGCGGCAAGAAGCGCGGCAATGGCGAGGATCCACGGCCACAGAGGTTTTGCCCGTTCGGGCGCGAGCGAGCCGACCCGCCCCGACCAGCCGATGGCGCTGGGATCGAGAGGGGTCAGGTCCGTTTCGTCCGTCACCGTATTCAGGGCGCGAATATCGCCGCCGCGCTCGTAGAGGCCCGGGGGCGTGATGGCGCTTGCGGCTGCCGCATCGATGTCCGCGACGAGAGCGGCCTTTGATCCCGGCGGGCGCAGGCGTCCGTAGCCGTCAAGCACCGAGGCGGGTTTCCAGGGCGAACTGCGCGAAGGTGCGCGTGCGGGCGTCGGTACGGCGTCCCCGGAAGCCGCATTCTCCGGCTGCAGGCGGACGGCAGGCTTGGCCGTATCGACGATCGCACGCAGCATGTCGACGAAGGCGCCGGAGATCGGCAGGTTCGACCAGCGGGGATCTGCGGTCACATGGAAGAGGATGATGCGGCCCTGACCGCGTGTGACGGCCGTGATGAGGGGCGTGCCGTCGGAAAGCTCCGCCCAGGTCTCGGCCTGCGGCAGCGAGCGCGGCTCCGCCAAGATCTGGCGACGGATGCGCACATCGGCCGGGATTTCGATGGCCCGGAAGGGGCTTTCCGGCGAAAGCCGCCCGATCGCCTGTGGTTCTTCCCAGGAAAGCGAACCGCCGAGTGCGCGCTCGCCTTCGCGAAGTTCAACAGGCAGAAGCTCAGGATCGCTCGCGCCGATATTCGGGCTCGCGAAGCGCAGCAGCGTTCCGCCGGCCGCAATCCACCGGCGCAGCTTGTCGACGGTCTCCGGCGGCAGATTGCCTGTCTGGGTGAGGACGAGCACGGAGACGCCCGCAGTCAGAAGCTTGTCGATCGCCTGGGGCGAGGTTTCTCCGCTTTGCTCTTTGATGTCCGTATAAGGCGACAGAGCCCGCTCCACATAGGTGAGGGGGGCAAGAAGCGGTTGCGCGGCATCGCCCGCTTCTCCGGCGATCAGGCCGACGGATTTGCGGCGCCAGCGTCCGTCGAGGAGTTGCACGGCACCCGCGCTCTCCGCGCCGACGATTTCAAACCGCGCGATCTCGTTGCGCATCTCGGTCGGAAGCTGAATTTCCACGTCCGTATCGGTGTTGGCTGCAAGGTTCGTCTGGGTATCGACGAGACGGCGCCCCTCGCTGTCGAAGCCGGCGAGTGTGATCCCTGCCGCCGGCCCGATGCGGCTCACGCGCACGTCGGCGCGGTCTGCGGCATTGCGGGGCGGACGCAGGACGGAGAGCGCGGTGGGGGCCGTAATGAGGAGCGGGTCCGCATCGATGTTCTGAAGCGCGGCCGCGAAGCTGCCGCCATCACCGCCGTCGAGAACCGAGCCGATCCACACGACTTCCGCGGAGCCGGCCGGGAAGAGCTGGGCGAGCCTGTCCGCAAGCGCCTGGCGGTTGGCGGGGAAGGGTTCGGGCTCGATCGCGGCGAGACGTCTCGTCGCCTCGCTAGAGGAGGTTGGCGCGAGATTGGCGTTGGCCTCGCCGGCACTTGCCGCGATGGCGACCGGGCGGTCGTCCCGTCCGGCCTCGTCGATCAGCCTGGCGGCGACGTCGCGGCGCGTCGCAAAGTCCGGCGCGCTGTCCCAGCCATTGTCGAGGACGATGAGGAGCGGGCCTTGCCGCGTTTCTGCGAGATTGGCGGAGGGCTGCAGCGCAGGCCTCGCGAGAGCCAGGATGACGAGGGCAGCAAGCAAAAGCCGAAGCGCGGTCAGCCACCAGGGGGTCCGCCGCGGCGTTCGCTGCTCTTCCTGGATGCCGAAGAGGATGCGGGTCGGAGGAAAGATCTCCCGCGTCGGCCGAGGCGGCGTGAGGCGCAGGATGAACCACAAGAGCGGCAGTGCGGCGAAAGCCGCAAGCATCCAGGGCGAGAGAAACGCGAAATTGGCGATCATGCGCTCAAGCGCCGTTCGCTCGGGCCGGCAAGGCTCGATTGCAGAACGAGAAGCCCTTCCGAGGCGGGACGGTCCGTATGGTGCACGCTGAAGGAAAAGCCGGCTCGTTGTGCGAGGCGGGCGATCTCGTCGCGATGCGCGAGAAGCCTGGCGCGGTAGCCCTCCTTGAGAAGATCGGCCCGCTCGGCGAGCCAGGTGCCGCCGGTCTCCGGATCTTCGAATTCAAGGCGACCGCCATAGGGAAAAGTCTCTTCGGCCGGATCGAGAATTTGCAAAAGGTGCAAACGGGCCGTTTTCTCCCCTGCGTGACGGAAACGATCGTGGATCGTCTCAGGATCGGTGAGAAAATCGCTGACGATGACGACGTCGGAAAGGGGCTTGATCGGCGCCGTTGTCGGCCAGTCTTCGGCAAGGTCGCCACGCAGAAACGCTTCGGCAAAGCGCTCCGGCAGGTCGCGTCCGGGTCGGGCGGGAACAAGCCCCGGGATCCCGACACGTTCGCCCCCACGCCCCAGAAGCTCGGCAAGCGCCAGAACCAGGATAAGCGCGCGCTCGGCCTTTTCCTGTGTCGCAAGCCGCGAGCGAAAGCGCATGGAGGGCGAAAGGTCGGGCCACAGCCAGACCGTCTGTACGGCCTCCCATTCGCGTTCGCGGACGAAAAGGTGATGGTCGCGCGCGGATCGTCGCCAGTCGATACGCTTCGCCGGTTCGCCGGGCTGATAGGAGCGGTATTGCCAGAACGTCTCGCCGGTTCCCGGCCTGCGCCTGCCATGCGATCCGAACATCGCATTGGCGGCCACGCGATGCGCAGCGACCAGAAGGTCGGGCAGGCGTGCGGCGAGGCTTCGCGCGTCGGCGACCGATCCGGTGTGATGAGAGGGAGCGCCGGCTGCCATCGGCGTCAGAGGGCCTGCTCGATGGCCCGACGAATGATGTCCTGGACGCTCATGCCATCGGCGCGCGCTGCGAAGGTGACGGCCATCCGGTGCTGCAGGATCGGCAGAGCCAGTGCTTCGACGTCGTCGAGCGAGGGCGCAAGGCGGCCGTCGAGAAGGGCGCGAGCGCGAACCGTCACCATCAACGCCTGACTAGCGCGCGGGCCCGGCCCCCAGGCGATGCGGTCGGCCATTTCCGGCTGTGCTTCATCGGGGCGCACGGAGCGCACCAGTTTCAGGATCGTATCAATGATGCCGTCGCCGACCGGCATGCGGCGCACCAGCGATTGGATCGCCATCAATTGCTCGGCGTCGAGGACGGTCTCCGTCACCGCATTGTGGGCGCCGGTCGTCTCGAGCAGCATCCGCCTTTCCGATTGAAGATCGGGATAGAGGATATCGATCTGCATCAAGAATCGGTCGAGCTGGGCCTCGGGCAGGGGGTAGGTGCCTTCCTGCTCCAGCGGGTTCTGCGTCGCGAGCACATGGAAAGGCTGCGGCAGGTCGTGGCGTTGCCCCGCAATCGTCACATGCTGCTCCTGCATGGCCTGGAGCAGCGCCGATTGCGTTCGCGGGCTGGCGCGGTTGATTTCGTCGGCCATGAGAAGCTGAGCGAAGATCGGTCCTTGGATGAAACGGAAGGCGCGTCGTCCGTCGCCGCTTTCTTCCAGAACTTCCGCGCCGAGAATATCGGAGGGCATCAGATCCGGCGTGAACTGAATGCGGCGGGCATGCAGCCCGAGAACGGTGCCAAGCGTTTCCACGAGCTTGGTCTTGGCAAGGCCTGGCACGCCGACAAGGACGCCATGTCCGCCGGACAAAAGCGTGATGAGGGCCCGCTCGACCACGACGTCCTGACCATAGATCACCCGGCCGATCGCCTCGCGCACCTGACCGAGCAGGTCGACGGTCTTTTCCGCCTCGCGGACGATGTCGTCCGAATTGGTTTCTGGCTGCGTCATTGCACTCATTAGGCCTGATCCGTGGTTGCCGGTTGCCGCATCTGCCCCACACCTTCGTTTTCATGGCCGATTGTGTCATGCCGGGGGCGAAGAGATCTCAGCCTTTACAGATTAAGAGATGGACCGGAACGGGGCGATGGAAAGAGGAACAAAGAAAGGTGAACTGCCGCCGGGCCTCGCCGAGCTCATGCGCCGCGCCGGCGAAGGAGCCCCCGCGCGCCCGGTGGAGAAGTGGGATCCGCCCCATTGTGGGGTCATCGACATGCGCATCGCTGCGGATGGAACCTGGTTCTATATGGGCACACCGATTACGCGGCCGGCGCTCGTTCGTCTTTTCGCCTCGGTGATGAGACGCGAGCCGGACGGGGAGTATGTGCTGGTGACACCCGTGGAGAAGGTCGGCATCCATGTCGATGATGCGCCCTTTCTCGCCGTCGAAATGGCTGTGGACGGAGAGGCGGATGAGCGAAGGCTCACCTTCCGAACCAATGTCGACGACGTCGTCACGGCGGATGCCGAGCATCCCATCCGATTCGCAATCGAGCCGCAGACGCTTGGTGTGAAACCCTATGTGACCGTGCGGGCGGGCCTGGAGGCGCTTCTGACGCGTGCCCTCACGCACGACCTCGTCGACCTGGCGCAGGAGCGAAAAGGCGCTCTTGGCCTTATATCGGCGGGGACGTTCTTCTCTCTGCCGGACATCTCCGAAGACGGCGCAGGATGATCTCTTTGAAGGAAACGATTCCTTATACGGCGGACGAATTTCGCCGCCGCGCCGAAAACGCTTTCACGACGGAGGCCCATGCCCCGCGCGAATATGGCGACCATAGCATCAATCCCGAGCTTGCCACCATGTTCGCGGCGATGAAGCGGCGCGATGCGGCGGTTCTCGTTCCCGTCGTCGATTACCCGGGTGAAGCGAGGGTGATTCTGACCCAGCGCACCGAGCGCTTGAGCAGCCATGCCGGACAGGTCGCCTTTCCGGGCGGCAAGATCGATCCCGGGGAGACCGCCGAGGAAGCGGCACTGCGCGAGACCGAAGAAGAGATCGGTCTGCCGCGTTCGGCCGTCGAAGTGGTTCTGCGCGCGCCGGATTATCTCACGGCGTCAGGATTTCGCATTGCCCCGGTCTTGGCGGTCGTGAGGCCGGGTATGCCGCTCAGCCTCAATCCGCATGAGGTGGCGGCCGCATTCGAGACGCCGCTCGCCTTTTTGATGGATTCAAGCAACCACCGTAAGAAGAGCCGCATCTGGCAAGGCCGTGCGCGCAACTTTTTCGAGATGCCCTGGCAGGACCGATACATCTGGGGCGTGACGGCCGGCATCATCAGGATGCTCGCCGAAGAGCTTTATGGAGAGAAGATTTGAAACTGCCGAGCCTTGCCGGCCATCCCTTTCTCGAGGCGCCGGCGTTGAAGCGGGTGATGCACGCCTTGAAAAGCGAGGAGGGGGCGACGCGCATCGTCGGGGGCGCCGTGCGCAATGCACTTCTGGGGGAGCCCGTCGGCGACATCGACATGGCGACAATTTTGCTGCCCGAAGACGTCGTGGCGGCGGCGGAAGATGCGGGGCTGAAAAGCGTGCCGACCGGCATCGAGCACGGCACGGTGACGGTGATCGCCGAAGGTCACCCTTTCGAAGTGACGACGCTGCGGGCGGATGTGGAAACCGACGGCCGCCATGCAGTCGTGCGCTTCACGGACGATTGGGCCGAAGATGCAGGCCGACGCGATTTTACGCTGAACGCGCTTTACTGCGACGCGAGCGGCCACGTCTTCGACCCTCTTGGCGGCTACCCAGATCTCGCCGCACGCAATATCCGCTTTGTCGGCGATCCCGAAGAGCGCATCCGCGAGGATTATCTACGCATTCTTCGGTTCTTTCGCTTTTTCGCCTGGTATGGGGATGGGCGGCCCGATGCCGAAGGGCTGAAAGCGTCTTCTCGGCTGAAGGCCGGTATTGCCGTGCTCTCGGCGGAGCGTGTCTGGTCGGAATTGAAAAGGCTGCTCGCCGCGCCAGACCCTTCGCGCGCCCTACGCTGGATGCGCATCACCGGAACGCTCGACAAGGCTCTTCCGGAAAATTGGGGCATCGATGCGATCGAGCGGGTGGTTGCCGCCGAACGTGCCGAGGAAATCCCGCCCGATCCGCTCTTGAGGCTTATGGCGATCATCCCACCACACCGCTCGCGCATCGATCAGCTGGCAAGCCGTCTGCGTCTGGCGCGAAAGGAAACGGAGCGCCTGGTCTCCTGGGCTGAGACGCCCGAGCCGGAGAGCGAGCTTTCCGACGCGTTGCTGGCACGCCGGGCGTATTCTTCGGGCCGCCGCGCTCTCACGGACCGACTGTTTTTGGCACTGGCTCGCGATATGGAGAAGGACGACGAAAGGGCGGTCGCGGCTCGCAAGCGCCAGCTCGCCTTCGTGCGCGATTATGAGCGGCCGACATTTCCGCTGACCGGCAAGGATCTCCTTGCCGCAGGTTATCAACCCGGCCCGGAACTCGGCAAACTTCTGAACGAGCTGGAAGAACGTTGGCTCGAGGTTGATTTCGCGATCAGTCGCGAAGAGCTTCTGGCCTTGGCTCGCCGGCAATGACGGCATAGCGGCACCGCATTCGCTCGTGCGGTGCCGGGCCTCTCAGAGGCATCAATCGAGAAGGTCGTCGTGCGAGGACGACTATTCCTCGTGCACCTTGGCTTTGACCTTTTCCACCATCTTCGGCGTCATCTCCATCCCAGGATGGGCGGTGCGCACATGCTCGGAAACCTTCTGCAGAAGCTCCGCTTCCGTTTCCGCGCGGGCCTTGTAGGTGCAGCCGGGAACGAGTTCCCCACAGGTGATCGTTTTCATGGCTTCCTCCTTGCCTTGATGGCGCCGGACTTGCTGCCGACGCACTCTTCAATGTGAGCGATCGTTTGGCGGATTCAATGCCGCAAGACGTGCCTATAGTCGCATCTCGTCATCAAACGCAGGCCGCCCGAGGCAGAGGACATCCCCTGAAAGCCGCATGAGGAGGCCTTACGGCCAACGAACCTTGGGTGGCATCGACGACAGGATGGAGGCGACGTTGCCTCCCGTCTTGAGCCCGAAAATCGTGCCCCGGTCGTAGAGCAGATTGAATTCGACATAGCGTCCCCTGCGAACGAGCTGCTCCTCGCGCTCGGTCTCGCTCCAGGGTGTCGCAAAGTTGCGTTCCACGAGCTTCGGATAGATGTCGGCGAAGGCCTGACCCACTTTTTGCACGAAATGGAAATCGGCTTTCCAGCCGACCTCGCTGCCGCTGCCGGAATTCAAATAGTCGAAGAAGATGCCGCCGATGCCGCGCGCCTCGTCGCGGTGGGGAAGGTAAAAGTAATCGTCGCACCACGTCTTGAGACGCGGATAATCGACTTCCGTGTGGCTTCGGCAGGCGACTTCCATTGCGGCATGAAAATCGCGGCTGTCCGGATCGTCCTGGCTCCGCCGTTCGTCAAGGACCGGCGTCAGATCGGCTCCGCCGCCGAACCATTGGCGGCTTGTCACCACCATGCGCGTGTTCATATGTGCGGCCGGCACATGCGGGTTGCGCGGATGCACGATCAAAGAAATGCCGGAGGCCCAGAAACGCGGATCTTCGTCGGCGCCGGGGATCTGCCCGCGAAACTCTGGCGCGAATTCCCCGAAGACGGTCGAGCAATGGACGCCGGCCTTTTCGAAGACGCGTCCGTGCATCACCGACATGACACCGCCACCTCCGGCCGCACCGGAATGGTCGCTCCGATCCCACGGCGTGCGCTCGAAGCGGCCGGCAGGTGCCTCGCCGGCGGCGTCCTCCGGCACGGCATCTTCCAGGGCCTCCAGCCGACTGCAAATCGTGTCGCGAAGGGCCTCGAACCAGGCGCGGGCTTCTGCCTTTTTGGCATCGATGTCGTCCGGTACGCTGAGAGCGTCGAGATCCGGCCGGTAAAGGTGCATGTTGCGGCTCATTGTCTCGCGCTTAAAGCATGGCTTTGATCGCGGCAACCGAACTGCGTGGCTTGAGTTCCTTCTGGCAACGCGAAGATATGGAGATTGCCATGTATGAAAGCGATTTTGGCGGCCGCGACCCGAGAGGCCGCGAAATGCAGGAAACGCTGGCCGAACGCTGGGGCTGGCTCGTAGCCTTCGGCGCGATCGCACTGATCGGCGGGTTTTTGGGCCTGATCGCTATCGTGACGGCGACCGTTGCCAGCGTCTACTTGATCGGCTTCATGATGCTGCTCTCAGGCTTTGCCGAGGTGGCCCATGGCATCCAGTCGCGACGCTGGTCGCGCTTCTTCCTATGGATCCTGATTGGCGCGCTCTATGTCGTTGCCGCTGCGATGATTTTCGTGGCGCCATTGTTCGCCGCGGTGATCCTGACCTGGCTTCTTGGCATGGTGCTGATCTTCGCCGGCGGCGTGCGCACCTTTCTCGCATTCTCGATGCGCCCGCAGAGGCGGTGGGGATATGTCCTCGCTTCCGGCCTTCTCACCATTCTCATCGGCGTCGTCATCCTGATCGGCTGGCCTGCTTCGAGCCTTTGGGCCCTTGGCATCTTCCTTGCCGTCGATCTGATCGTGATCGGCTCGGCGTGGATCGCCATGGGCCTTGCTCTGCGGGATATCGCGCATCCAGGGTCTGACAGCGTGTGAACGGCTCCTGCGTTGCGTGCGATTCGCAGAGCACGGCGATTCGCTGAAGGCTTCGTGCTGCGCTATATTGCGCTCGGGCGCGGCCGGATATCGGCGCACCGGAGATTGGCGCGATGAACGGCGACTTCTCGCATAGACGCAGTGCAAGAGGATCGGCAGCCGAAGGTCTCGATATCTGGCGGCGCGAGACCTTCGTTCTGCCGAGGCCGCGGGCGCGAGAACGCGCCCGCGAATTCCTGCAGCGCTTTCCGCGCGAAGCCTATCAGAGCGAGGTTGAGAGCTGGCGCGAGCTGGACAATGGCGACATCGAGTTCACCATGCGCCGACTGCCGACAGCCGACTGACTTCATCTTTAGCGTCAGACCGGCGCACGCCTGAAACCTAAGTGGAAGAGGGAAGGCCGCCGGTCTGCCTCAGCGCTTCAAACAGCGCGATCGAGGCCGCATTGGCGACGTTGAGCGAGCGCGTCGCAGGCCGGATCGGGAGGCGCAGCAGCCGATCGACCCGGCCGCGGACATCGCTCGGCAGTCCTGCCGATTCCCGTCCGAGAAGCAGGATGTCGTCGGCAGTGAACGCGAAATCCGGCAGGCTCTCGCGTCCATGTGTCGTCAACGCGACGAGACGCCGGCCGGCTTCTCGCCTCCACATCTCGAAAGCCGCGAAATCGTCGTGCTCGCGAAGGGCTGCGAGTTCCACGTAATCCATCCCCGCGCGCTTCAGGTTTCTGTCGGAGAGGACGAAGCCGGCGGGATGGATGATGTGGACGGTCGCGCCGAAACACGCGCCGAGCCGAAGGATTGCCCCGGCATTCTGCGGAATGTCGGGTTGGAAGAGCGCGATATCGATCATGGCTGTCCGGCTAGGGGTTTGCGGAGGGGCTCTGCAGACGGAAGGCGAAGCGTGGCAAGAAGAAGCACGTCTTCTCGCCATCGCAAAGCCGCGCCATATAGGCATCCATGTTTCGTTTCTTCGAGCGCCTGATCGATCCCCTCAGGCCTGAACCCGCCCAACCTCCTGCAACGACGATGGCCTTCATCTGGCATTACGCGCGCCAGATGGGTTGGCCGCTGGCCGCGCTGCTGGCGACGGGGCTCGGTTCCGCCGTGACCGATGCCGTGGTTTTTTCCTTTATCGGCCGGCTCGTCGATATGATCGGCAGCGCCAACCGGGAGACGTTCTGGTCCGACCATGGCCTGACCTTGCTCGGGATGGCGTTCGTGGTGCTCGTCCTGCGACCCGCCTTCGTCATCGCCAACAGTCTGCTGAGCGAGCAGAGCGTGGCGCCGAATTTCGCCAATCTGGTGCGATGGCAGAGCTACCGGCATGTTCTGCGCCAGAGTGTTTCCTTCTTCGCCAACGATTTCGCCGGACGCATCGCCAACAAGGTCATGCAGACGGGGATCTCGCTTGCGGATTTCGTCACCGGCCTGGCGGAGACGCTTTGGACCGTACTGGTCTTCGCGATCACCGCTCTCGTCCTTCTGGGGCAGGCAGATCTTCGTCTGATGCTGCCCGTCATCGTCTGGCTCGGCGGCTATGTCCTCCTCGCTTACGTGACGATCCCGCGGCTGCGCGGGGCGGCAAAGCGCGTTTCCAACCAGCGCTCCATCGTCAATGGCCGCATCGTCGACAGCTATACGAACATCCAAACCGTAAAGCTTTTTGCCGAAGCCGAGACGGAGGAGAGCTTCGTTCGCCAGGCGATCGGCAGTTTCGTGGAGCGCTTGCGGATCTTGACGCGTCAGGTGACGACGATCCGCGCGGTCCTCACCGTCCTCAATGCGGGTCTTGTCGTTTCGATTGCCGTGACCTCGCTCTGGCTCTGGCAGGCGAACGCCATCACCGTCGGTGCCATTGCCACCGGCCTTGCGCTCGCCACGAGGCTGTCGACGATGGCCGGCTGGGTGATGTTCCAGCTGTCTGCATTGTTCAGGCATATCGGGATCGTCCAGGACGGGCTGGAGACGATCTCCCGGCCCCACGAGGTGCTCGACAAGCCGGACGCCAGCGATCTCGTCGTCAGCGGTGGTGAAATCAGCTTCGAGCACATTCGCTTTCATTACGGCCGCGGCGGCGGCGTGATCGAAGATCTGTCGTTGCATGTGCGCCCTGGCGAACGCTTAGGCCTAGTAGGCGTGTCGGGGGCCGGCAAATCGACTTTGGTGAGCCTTCTCCTGCGCTTTTACGATCTCGAAGGCGGGCGCATCCTCATCGACGGGCAGGATATTTCAGAGGTGACGCAGGCCTCGTTGCGGGCCGCTATCGGTGTCGTCACGCAGGACACGGCTCTTTTGCATCGCTCAGTTCGAGACAACATCGTCTACGGGCGGCCGGATGCAGATGAAGATCAGTACGAAGAGGCGGCGCGGGCCGCCGAAGCGGCCGAGTTCATCGACAATCTTTCCGATCATCGTGGTCGTTCGGGCTACGACGCTCTCGTCGGTGAGCGCGGCGTGAAGCTGTCGGGCGGTCAGCGCCAGCGGATCGCCATCGCGCGGGTCCTGCTCAAGGATGCTCCGATCCTGGTTCTCGATGAAGCCACCTCCGCGCTCGATTCGGAGGCGGAGGCCGCGATTCAGGAAAATCTTGAGCGGTTGATGCAAGGCAAGACGGTCATCGCCATCGCCCACCGTTTGTCGACGATTGCTGCTATGGATCGTCTTGTCGTCCTTGATCGTGGGCAGATTGTCGAAACCGGCACACACCAGACATTGCTCCAAAAAAACGGTGTCTACGCAAAGCTATGGGAACGCCAGTCCGGTGGTTTCTTGGCGCCGCGCGAGATCAGCCTCGACGTTGCTTGACGCAAAGTGGAGGATGGGGCGCGACATTGTGGCGTGTTCGTCTAAGCGTCACTGGACAAGCCTTGGGCAAGGGTGACAAATGAAACCAGGGGCGCTAAGAGGCCGCGCGCTTGGTCTTCGCTGGGAGCTGCGTGGAGCAAGCGGAGTCGGCTGGCTGTCGCGTCTTCGCGCTCTTCCAGTCGCAAATGGCCGTCCGACCTGCGAGGGTAGAATTCGTGTCCGCTAATACATATCCGACTACCGTTCCTGATTCCGCCGCTGCGCCAGATCCGCACAGCAGTGAACCGTCGAGACGAGACTTTTTCGTCATCGCCACGGGCGCTGCCGCGGTCGTGGCCGTAGCTGGGTTGGCATGGCCGTTCATCGATCAGATGAATCCGGATGCCTCCGCCTTGGCGCTTGCTTCGATCGATGTCGACATCTCCGCCATGGAGGCGGGGCAGTCGATCACGGTGATGTGGCGCGGCAAGCCCGTGTTCATCCGTTACCGCACCCCTGAAGAGGTGGAAGCGGCGAAGAATACGCCTCTCTCGGACCTTAAGGATCCGATCGCACGCAACGACAATCTCGATAGCAACGCGCCGGCGACCGATGAAAATCGCGCCGCACCGGGTCGTGAAGAGTTTCTCGTGATGGTCGGCATCTGCACCCATCTCGGCTGCGTGCCGATGGGCGAGGCGGGTGATTACAACGGCTGGTTCTGCCCCTGCCACGGCTCGGTCTACGACACGGCCGGGCGTATTCGTCACGGGCCGGCGCCGGAGAACATGTTGATCCCCACCACGGCCTTCAGCGACGACAACACAATCACGATCGGCTGAGCGGCGGAGAACGAGAATGCAGGGTACATCCGAATACCAACCGCGCACCGGCATTGAACGCTGGATCGATTCGCGCATGCCGCTCCCGCGGCTCATGTACGATTCCTTTATCGCCTATCCGATCCCGCGGAACCTCAACTATTCCTATGCCTTTGGCGCGATCCTGAGCCTCGTACTCGTGGTTCAGATCCTCACCGGCGTCGTGCTGGCGATGCACTATGCCGCCAATTCCGCGATCGCCTTCAATTCCGTCGAGCAGATCATGCGCGACGTGAACTACGGCTGGCTGTTGCGCTACATGCACGCCAACGGATCGTCGATGTTCTTCATCGCGGTCTACATCCACATGTTCCGCGGCCTTTATTACGGTTCCTACAAGGCACCGCGCGAAATTCAGTGGATCCTGGGCGTCATCCTCTTCCTCTTGATGATGGCGACGGCCTTCATGGGTTACGTGCTTCCTTGGGGTCAGATGAGCTTCTGGGGCGCCACCGTCATCACCAACCTGTTCTCGGCCATTCCGCTGGTCGGCGAAGGCATCACCCACTGGCTGTGGGGCGGTTTCGCGGTCGGCAATCCGACGCTGAACCGGTTCTTCTCGCTGCATTATCTGCTGCCGTTCATGATCGTCGGCGTGGTCATTCTCCACGTCTGGGCGTTCCATGTGACCGGCCAGACCAACCCGACGGGCGTCGAGCCGAAGTCGCGCAGCGACGTGGTGCCGTTCACGCCGCACGCGACCATGAAGGACGCGGTGGCGATGGTCGCCTTCGCGCTGTTCTTCGCGTGGTTCTTGTTCTACCTGCCGAACTATCTCGGCCATCCGGACAATTACACGCTGGCCAACCCGCTGGTGACGCCTCCGCACATCGTGCCGGAATGGTACTTCCTGCCGTTCTACGCGATCCTGCGGGCCATCCCGTCCAAGCTCGGCGGCGTGATCGCGATGTTCGCTTCGATCATCGTTCTGTTCTTCCTGCCATGGCTGGACAGGTCGAAGGTGCAGTCGGCGGCGTATCGCCCGCTCTATCGCATCTTCTTCTGGATCTTCGTGGTCAACGTCATCTGCCTCGGCTACTTCGGCGCCAAGCCGCCGGAAGGCTGGTACGTGCTCGCTACGCAGCTGCTGACGGCATACTATTTCGTCCACTTCCTCATCATCTTCCCGCTGCTGGGGTACATCGAGAAGCCGAGGCCTCGCCCGACTTCCATCACCGAGGCTGTGCTTTCCAAGCATAAGAGCGGGGGTGGCGGAACGCCGGCCGAAGCGGCGGCCTCCCCGGAACGACGCGGCTGATGCGAGACGGAACTGCGACAAAAATCATGACGACAATGCTTAAATCCATAACGCGTCTTTCGGCAGCTGGTGTTCTCGTTCTGGCCGGACTGTCCGTGGCGGCAGCCCAGCAAGACGCTCCGGCGGCTCCGGAGTCCCCGGAGGCCAAACCCGAAGAAACGGCACTCCCTCATTTCCCGCTCGAAGAGCCGGAAGAGATGGAGTGGAGCTTCGCCGGGCCGTTCGGCAAATTCGATCAGCAGCAGCTGCAGCGCGGCTTCCAGGTCTACCGGGAAGTCTGCTCGGCCTGCCACTCGATGAAGCTGGTGCCGTTCCGTGCTCTCGGCTGGGAGGGCGGCCCCCACTTCTCCGAAGAGGAGGTGGAAGCGCTCGCGGCCGAATATCAGATCCAGGACGGTCCGGACGACACGGGTGAGATGTTTGAGCGGCCGGGCCGGCCGTCGGACTATTTCCCGGCTCCGTTCCCGAACGACGAAGCGGCCCGCTACGCCAACGGCGGCGCTGTCCCGCCGGATATGTCCGTGCTGGCCAAGGCGCGCGGTGTGGAACGCGGCTTCCCTCAGTTCCTGATCGATATCTTCACCACCTATCAGGAGGGCGGCCCGGATTACATCCACGCGCTTCTGACGGGCTATGAGGACGAGGCGCCTGAAGGCGTGACGGTGCTCCCGGGGCAGTACTACAACCCGCATTACATGTACGCTGCCGCCCTGGCGATGCCGCCCCCCTTGTTCGAGGACCTGGTCGAGTATGCGCAGAACCAGGACGATGATCCCAACAACGACGTCCCGCAGACGGTGGATCAGTATTCCCGCGACGTGGCTGCGTTCCTGATGTGGGCGGCCGAGCCGCACATGGAGGCGCGCAAGTCGATGGGCTTCACCGTGATCGCCTTTCTGCTCGTCTTCTGCGGTCTCGTCTATTACGTGAAGCGCAAGGTCTGGGCGAACGTGGAGCACTGATCTCCGCGCACTCGGATCAGAATTTTCGATGGCCGCGGCTTGTCCGCGGCCATTTCTTTTGGGCCGGCGGAAGACCCATGCTTCGGTCTCTGAGGTCATTTCCGTGGACTGCACGGCAGCCATTGTCCGGCGGCAAGATGCCCATCTGGCCGTCGCGTCTCTCCGGTGTTAAGCCACTGGCTGGCCGCACAAAAGCGGACGCATGCTGAGGCAGCTGGAGCGAGGGATGAACAGCCTGATCGACACGCTCGAGAGCACCATCCGGACAATTCCGGATTATCCGAAGCCGGGAATCGCGTTTCGCGACATCACCACCCTTTTGGGGGATGCGCGCGCCTTCCGGCGTGCGGTCGATGAACTGGTTCAGCCCTGGGCCGGCTCCAAGATCGACAAGGTCGCCGGCATCGAGGCCCGCGGCTTCATCCTGGGTGGCGCTGTGGCGCACCAGCTGTCCGCCGGCTTCGTGCCGATCCGCAAAAAGGGCAAGCTGCCATACGATACCGTGCGGATCGCCTACAGCCTCGAATATGGGCTGGATGAAATGGAGATCCACAAGGATGCGATTCGTCCGCAGGAAAAGGTGATCCTCGTCGACGATCTCATCGCGACCGGCGGTTCAGCCGATGCTGCGATCCGCCTGATGCAGCAGATCGGCGCCGATGTGATCGCCGCGGTCTTCGTCATCGATCTGCCGGATCTCGGCGGTGCGGCCAAGTTGGAGAAGCTTGGCGTGCCCGTTCGCACGCTTGTCAGCTTCGCTGGCGACTGAGGGCGAGCATCTGGGATCCTCTCCAGGCGCCTGAGGTCTATTGCCCGTCTGCGGGCTTCTCACGCCTCACAAAGACCTTCCCGATAAAGGTGTAGGCGAGTTCTCCGTCCTGCTTGTGGGCCTCGTTGCGCATGATGACGAGGCCCCATTCGGGACGTGAAGCACTCTCCTTCTTGTCGATGATTTCGGTCGTATAGGTCAGCGTGTCACCCGCAAAAACCGGCTTCACCCATTTGAGGGCTTCGAAGCCAGGGGAGGGGCCGGCATTGCGCGGATCGAAGTCGCCGCCCCGCTCTGCCTCTTCTTTGGCATAGGCGATCCAGAGTTTCATGAAGATCGCCGCCGTGTGCCATCCGGAGGCGGCGAGCCGTCCGAAGGGCCCGTTTTGCGCAGCTTCTTCGCTGAGATGGAAATCCTGCGGGTCGAAGGCCTCTGCGAAACGGACGATCTCCTCGCTCGAGAAATGATATGAGCCGAGTTCGATACGCTCGCCGATCTGGATCGCTTCGAACGTTTTCATGTCGCCGCCTCGCGGAGCCGGAAGGCGATCGGGTTTGTCATCGTCAGGACGAGCTGACCGTTCTCGTTGGCAACGCGATGTTCGAAACGGACGACGCCGAGATGTGGACGGCTTGCGGAAGTTCGCTTTTCAAGGACGAGCGAGACGCCCGTGAGTCGGTCGCCGGGCCGTACCGGCTTGAGCCAGCGAGCCTCCTCGATGCCGGACGAGCCCATCGAGGCGGCCTCTTTCAGCCAGCCATCGTACATCATGCGCATGAACATCGCCGAGCTGTGCCAGCCCGATGCGGCGAGGCCGCCAAGCATGCTTGACGCCGCGGCGGCTTCGTCGAGATGGAACGGCTGAGGGTCGAACTCCGCCGCAAAGGCAATGATCGCCTCGCGGCTCACGGCATAGGGCGCAAGGGGCAGCTCAAGGCCGGGATGAAAATCCTCGAAATGCAACATGCCCCATTCTTAGGGTCGGCAAAAATCCCTGTCGAGGAGTTCAGGCCCAGAAGTCGAGGCCAGAGAGTGTAAGCCCACGAGCTGAGGCCCAGAAATTCAGGCGTTGAACTTGAAGAGAAGGACGTCGCCGTCTTCCACGACATATTCCTTGCCTTCGTCGCGTGCACGACCCGCCTCCTTGGCGGCCGTCTCGCCACCGAGCTCGATGAAATCATCGTATTTGATGGTCTGCGCGCGAATGAAGCCGCGTTCGAAGTCGGAGTGGATCGTGCCTGCGGCCTGCGGGGCTCGCGAGCCGCGCCGGATCGTCCAGGCGCGCGCTTCTTTCGGGCCGGCCGTGAAGAAGGTGATCAGATCCAGAAGCTCGTAGCCGGCGCGGATAAGCCGATCGAGGCCCGGTTCCTCAAGGCCGAGATCGGCGAGATAATCGGCCTGCTCTTCCGAATCGAGCTGGGCGATTTCTGCCTCGATCGAGGCAGAGATGACGACGCAGGCGGCCCCTTCGGCCGCGGCACGTTCCGCGACGCGAGCGGAATGGGCGTTGCCCGTAGCCGCTTCGTCTTCCGCCACATTGCAGACGTAGAGAACGGGCTTGGAGGTCAAAAGTCCGAGCGTGCGCAGGATCGCCCGATCCTCGTCGGAGAGTTCGGCGCGGATCGTGCGCACCATGCGGCCTTCCTGAAGGGCCGCGAGCGCTTTTTCCATCACCGGCAGAAAGGCGAGCGCTTCCTTGTCTTTGGCCGTCGCCTTCTTGCGCATGGCCACGACACGGCGTTCGAGGCTTTCAAGATCGGCGAGCATGAGCTCGGTCTCGACCGTCTCTGCGTCCGCGACCGGATCGATGCGGCCTTCCACATGGGTGACGTCGCCGTCTTCGAAGCAGCGCAGGACATGCGCGATGGCATCGACCTCGCGGATATTGGCGAGAAACTGGTTGCCGAGGCCTTCGCCCTTGGAGGCTCCGCGCACGAGGCCGGCGATGTCGACGAAGGTGAGGCGGGTCGGCACCGTCTGGGCGGATTTCGTGATCTCTGCGATGCGCTTGAGACGCGGATCAGGGACCGCGACTTCGCCGGTGTTCGGTTCGATCGTGCAGAATGGATAATTCGCTGCTTGTGCCGCGGCCGTCTTGGTGAGCGCGTTGAACAAGGTGGACTTGCCGACATTGGGCAGGCCGACGATGCCGCATTTGAAACCCATGGCGATGCCTGTTCGAAAGTTGGTGTGAAGGGGAGGGTGCGGTCAGGAATCGCGCCGGAAGAGCCTTTTGAGCCCATCGGCAAGCGGTCCAGACCGGTTTTCTCCCGAGGCGCGCAAACTGGCTGGGGCCGGAGACGGAGGTGCCCCCTCGGCGGGACGTTGCGCCGAGCCGTTGCTCGCCAGATGCACGCGGTTCATGAAATTGGCTTCATCGCCCTCTGCCAGAAGACCGACATTTTCCGCAATCGCGCACAAGAGCGGCTCGCGCCACGCTTCGTCTTCTTTGGCGAAATCGTGGAGGACATGGGCGTTGACCAATTCCTTGGCGCCCGGATGGCCGATCCCGATGCGCATGCGGCGGTAGGATTTCCCGATATGCGCGTCGAGTGATCTTAGACCGTTGTGACCGCCATGGCCGCCGCCCGTCTTGAGACGAAGCTTGCCCGGCGCCAGGTCCAAATCATCGTGGATGACGAGCACGTCTTCTGGCTTCAGCTTGTAGAAGCGCATGGCGTCTCCGGCCGAGCGGCCGGATTCGTTCATAAAGGTCGCGGGTTTGACGATAACGACCTTCTCGTCGCCGATCTGGCCCTCTGCGGCTTCCCCCTGGAAACGCGCGCGCCAGTTCGAGAAACGATGATGGCGGTGGATTTCGTCCACCGCCATGAAGCCGATATTGTGCCGATGATGAGCGTACCGGCGACCAGGATTGCCGAGACCGACGATCAACAGCATCGTCCGACCTCCGTTGGTCGAGAGAGGGAGGATTACTCCTCCGTCTCCTCTTCCTCGTCACCTTCGCCTTCGACCTCGGGCTCTTCACCCTCGGCCTCTTCTTCACTCTCTTCGCTGACGAGCGACGCCGGAGCGGCGATCGTTGCGACGGTGAAGTCGCGGTCGGTGATGGTCGGGGTCACGCCCTCAGGCAGAGCGATGTTGGAGATGTGGACGCTGTCGCCGATTTCGAGGCCGGCGAGATCGGCCACCAGATTTTCCGGAATCTGATCGGCCGGCACATGCACCTCGACGGTGTGGCGCACGACATTGAGGACGCCGCCGCGGGTGAGGCCCGGAGCTTCTTCCTCGTTGATGAAGTGCACCGGCAGTTCCAGGGTCAGCGTCGTGCCGCGCGAAACGCGCAGAAAGTCGACATGCATCAGGAAGCCGCGAACGGGATCGAGCTGATAATCCTTCGGGATCACGCGCACCTTGTCGCCATCAACGTTGATGGTTGCGACGGTGGTGAGAAAGCCGCCGGCATGCAGCTTCAAATTCAGTTCTTTGTAGTTCAGCGCGATCGGTGTGGCGGGCTTCTTGTCGCCGTAAATGACGGCTGGGACTTTACCCTCGCGGCGCACGGCACGTGCGGCCCCCTTGCCGCTCCGTTCGCGCACCTCAGCTGTGAGCTCGTAAGTGTGGCTCATTGGTGCACTCCTAGGTTTAAGAAGAGAAAGAGCCGCATGGCGCGGCTCCTCGTACGCCCGGCCTCCAAGGGTGCCGGCACGTGGGTGCGCTTATAGGCGAGACCTGCGTAAAAGGCAATGCGGAGGCGGGACCGTGCAGAGAGGTCAGAGAATGACGGCCCCCACGCCGGCTGCCGCGATCACCACGGCCCATGCTGGCACACGCGGCACAAGAAGGGCCAGAAAGGCGCTTGCGGCGATCGCAAAGCTGTCGAGCGAGTTCACCCCGGCCGTGAAGACCGGATCGTAAAGCGCGGCGGCGAGGATGCCGACCACGGCTGCGTTCACGCCGGCCAGAGCGCGGCGTGCGCCCGGTGCGTGTTGAAGTTCGCGCCAGAAGGGAAGTGCTGCGACCACGAGAAGCGCGCCCGGGAGGAAAATCGCCAACAGGGCGACGAGGCCACCGACGGCCCCGGCGAGAGGCGTTTGCGCGAGCGACCCAAGATAGGTCGAGAAGGCAAACAGCGGTCCAGGCAGCGCCTGGGCGGCACCATACCCGGCGAGGAATGCGTCGCGAGAGACAAGGCCCGGTGAGACGATCTCGTTTTCCAGAAGAGGCAGGACGACGTGGCCGCCGCCGAAGACGAGGGCGCCCGCGTGATAAAAATGGGCCGCAAGCCCAATGCCGGTGGGGCTTCCACGCAGCATGAAAGCCGCGAGAAGGAGGAGGACGAAGATGCCGAAAGCCGCAGCGCCGAGGCGCCGTCCCACTTTCGTGTCGATTGCGGCTTCGGTTTCCCGCGCCTCGACTGCTTTGTTCGGGATGACCAAGAGCCCGACGATTGCGCCAATAAAAATGGCGCCAAGCTGCGTCCACGGCGTGTGCGCGACAAGAACGAGCGCGGCGGCCCCGGCCGCCATGGCAAGGCGACGGAGGTCTGGCGTCAGCTTTTTTGCCATGCCGAGGAGGGCAAGAGCCACCACGGCAACCGCGGCGGCTTTGAGGCCGTCGATCCAGCCGGATCCGATGAGCGGTGAGAGAAAGGCGAAAGCTTCCGCGAAGCCGTACATGAGGAGGGCTGAGGGCAGCGTGAAGCCGACAAAGGCGGCCAGCATGCCGAGATAGCCCGCGCGCATCAGGCCGATTGCCATACCGACCTGGCTGGAAGCCGGGCCGGGGAGAAACTGGCAAAGCGCAATCAAATCGGCATAAGCCGCGTCGCTCAGCCAGCCGCGCTTTTTGACGAAGGCTTCGTGATAATAGCCGAGATGTGCGACAGGTCCGCCGAAAGAGGTGAGACCGCGCACCAGGAAGACCTTGAAGACTTCGAAAGCCGAGCCTTCGGTTACTTGCTCCCCGGCGTCTGGCGCGTGCATGTCGTTCCCCCTCAATTCCGTTGAGGGGCGTATCTCGCACGCCTTATGACGGCTTCAAGACACGAAGGACCTTTGCGGCAGAAGAACCGCGCTCGCAAATCTGATCGCTATTGGGAAGACAGGGCCTTAGTCGAAGAGACTGGAGACCGATTTTTCCAGCGCCGTGCGCGAAATCGCCTCGCCGAGGAGGGCCGCGATCGAAACCACGCGGACATTGTGCGCGCTGGTGACGGCCGCCGTCGGCTCGATGGAATCGGTGATGACGAGCTCTTTCAACCGCGAAGCCGTGATGCGGGCGACGGCTCCGCCCGAAAGCACGCCGTGGGTGATATAGGCGGTGACGGAGGTTGCGCCCTTGGCGAGCAGCGCGTCGGCCGCATTGCACAGCGTGCCGCCGGAATCGACGATGTCGTCGACGAGAAGGCAGTCGCGGCCGGCCACTTCGCCGATGATGTTCATCACTTCCGATTCGCCCGGACGCTCACGGCGTTTGTCGACGATGGCGAGCGGCGCATCGATGCGTTTTGCGATGGCGCGTGCGCGGACCACACCGCCGACGTCGGGCGACACGACCATGACATTGCCGAGCTCGTAATGCTCTTTCACGTCGCGCGTGAACACAGGCGCCGCATAGAGATTGTCCGTCGGGATGTCGAAGAAGCCCTGGATCTGACCGGCGTGCAGGTCGAGGGTGAGGACGCGGTCCGCACCTGCTTCGGTGATGAGATTTGCGACGAGCTTGGCGGAGATCGGCGTGCGTGCCGCCGGCTTCCGGTCCTGGCGGGCATAGCCGTAATAGGGGATCACCGCCGTAATGCGCCGCGCCGAAGCCCGTCGGAGCGCGTCGATGATGATCAACAGCTCCATCAGGTTGTCATTGGCGGGAAAGCTCGTCGACTGGATCGCGAAGACGTCTTCGCCGCGCACGTTTTCCTGGATCTCAACGAAGATCTCTTGGTCGGCGAACCGTCTTACGGCACATTTCGCCAGTTCCACATCGAGATAGGAACTGATCTGCTGCGCAAGACTCCGGTTGGAATTGCCGGCGACGATTTTCATCGGCTGGAAGCCCTCTCAAGCATTCAGGCGGCTCTCCGGAGTGGCGAGCTGCAAAGGAAGCGCCTTTCGGCGGGGTCGCCCTGCACGGCGGCAAGGCTGGCGTATAGCGAACTGTGTGCGTCGATCAACCGGACGCAAGCCAGGATGTCAGTTTGTCGAGTGTTTCCTGAGTGACGAGCGCGAGCGTCTTGTCGTCGACGGCGGACCATGGATCGCTCGCCTTGCGTTCAATCATGATCTTTCCGGCAATCCGATGCACGCGCTTCAAATCGGGCGACAGCACGTCCCAGACATAGACGACGAGTGTCCCGTCGTCTTCCGCGACCGCCGAAAGATAACCCTTCATCGTGTAATTGGCGGTCGCATCCTGAAAGTTGGCGAGCGCGATTCCCCGGCTCGTCGCGCCACGTGCCACTTCGACGGCAAGCGCGTCTGCGATTTTCTGGGGCGGCCCGGTCAAGGGTGCGAAGGCAATCCGTGCGTCTGTCGTGACCTTGCTTGAACTGGACACGGAAGCACCTGGCCCGCCCGTGTTGAGGGCGGGGTTGCAAGCCGCCAGAGGGATGAGCGCGAGAAACGCCAGCAGCGGAGACAGTCGCATAATCAAGCCTTTTCAGAAGGGCCTCATACCGGCTGACCGTGCCGACGTCCACCAGCTAACGCCGCCTGTCCCCTGCGTCTATGCATGGCAGACAGACGCACCTCGTGCTTTCGGCCTATGCCAGGACAATTGCTGAGAGCAGGCGTCCATAATCCTTTTCGCCGCGATGGGTCGTGCGACGATAGGAAAAGAAGCGGTCTTCATCCGCATAGGTGCAAAGATCGAGGGTGTGAGCTTCGATGCCCGCCTCCCGCAGGCGCTTCAAAATATAAGCGGGAAGATCGAACATCGAATGGCCAGCCCGCTCCGATGCGGAGAAGAATCTCTCGTTCTCTCCATCCGCGGAGAGAAAGCGGTCCACAAAATCCGCACCGACCTCGTAGTTTTTGGCGGAGATCGTCGGGCCCAGAACGGCGACGATCGAGGATTGCTCGGCGCCGAGTTGTGCCATTGCGTCGATGGTGGCTTCGAGTACGCCGGAAAATGCGCCTTTCCAGCCGGCATGCGCCGCGCCGATCACGCCGGCCTTCGCATCGGCAAAAAGAACCGGGCCGCAATCGGCGGTGCCGATGCCGAGGAGGACGCCGCGCCGGTCTGTCACCAGCGCATCGCAACGCGGACCCTCGCCGGGCGCCCAGACCTCGTGGACCACCGTCGCGTCGCTGCTGTGGATCTGATGGGGTGTGGCCAGTTGCTCCGGCGCGACCTCCAGATGACGGCAGGCCCGGGCGCGATTCTCCAGGATATGCAGACGGTCATCTGCGGAGCCGAGCCCGGTATTGAGGCTCGCATAGATGCCTTCCGAGACACCGCCCTCCCGCGTGAAGAAGGCGTGACGGATATTGGGGAAGGCGAGGGCATCAGCCTGGATCGGTGTCAGAGACATTCTTCTCTCAAGGTCGTTGAATGGCTGGTCGAGATCGGATCACGCGGGAGCATCGCCCACAATGAAATAATAGGCTGTCGACCCATGATCGTTTCCCCCATCGTCTTCAGCTCGGCGGTTGTCTTGCGCCGGCTGTGGCAACGGGCAACGAGATGTCGATGCGGCCCGCTTTGGCGAAAGTGAGCGTGACCGGGATTCGTTGGTTTTTTGCGAGAGGCTTTGCAAGTCCGCACAAGACGACATGTTCGCCGCCCGGCTTGAGCCTGATCGTGCGGCCGGGCGGAATGCTGATGCTTCTGAGCCGGCGTGTCTCGATGGCGCCGTCTTCATTGAAGCTCGTCTGCCGCAGCTCGCCCCGATCGGCAGAAGGCGTTTCCACATAAAGAAGGCGCTCCGGCTGCAGGCCGGTGTTGGTGATGACGAGGTAGGCGGCGGTATCCAAGGCCTGTCCCGCCGTTGCCCGTGCGAAGCCTGAATGAACGCGCACGGTGCCGCCCGAGGCTTCACCCGGCTGCTGGGCAAGCGCTTTCGCGGGCCCCGCGGAAGCCGCGATGAGCAAGGCACAGGCGCCCAACAGGATTTGCTGGAAATGCATGGTCGCAGCGTTTCCCGGGCCTTACTTCGAGGCTTCAGGAGGCTGCGTGGCTCCGATCCTGGCCGTCGGCAAAGAGATCTCCACTTTTCCTGCTCGTGCGAAAGTGAGGGTCGCCGGAACCGACTTTCCCTCGGTCAAGGCAGACCTGAGGCCCATGAACATCACGTGGTTTCCGCCGGGCTCCAGCGTCACGCTCTCACCCGGCTGAATCTCGAGGCCCTCGCTCATCGCCCGCATTTTCATGACGCCGTCCTGCATGCTCATGGAATGGACGACGCTTTCCTTCGCGAAGGGAGCGGAGACGGAGACGAGACGATCTGATTCAGAACCCGCATTGGAGATCGTGAGATAGCCGCCGGCCGACGGTGCGCCTGGAGGCGTCGCCCGCGTCCACGCATGGCTGATCGTGAGATCGCCGACCTCGATCGGTCCTGCGCCCTGAGCGAAAGCGCTTCCGCCGGCAGCGATGAGCCCTGCTGCGAGCAATGAGCGAAAAGAGCGAGAGAGCGGCATCATCTGTCCTTCCTGTCGGGATGAGGCGTGTCTGCGCCGAAACGGATGGTCGTGTTGCGGGAGACCGCCAGAGGCTGTCCGCGCGCCCATCTGAAATCTACGAGGCGGCAAAGGGTGCCGGTACGAGCCCCGGCTTGACGATGGCCAGAACTTTGAAGAGCTCCCCCATTTCCTCAGGGCCGGCGAGGCGGGTCACCTCGTTTCGAAGCGCCTCCTGCTCCTCTTCGCTGCGCCCGAATCCGAGTCGTCCGGCACGCTCGACGAGCCCGAGATGCAAAAGAAACTCACCCTGGTGCATGGGGCCATAGACATCGGCGCCGGCCGCGAAGGCCGCATCGGACAGCGCCGAAAAATCGACGTGGGCCGTCAGATCAACTTCGCCAGGCCTCTTCAGCGGATCGGCGAATTCGTGCCGGGCGACCGCCTGAAGCGTGTCTCCGAAACCCGCCTCGCCATGTCCGTAGTCGATGATGAGGGCGCCGCCGCCGTCGCTTGCAAAGCGCTCCGCCAACTCGGCCACAATCGGAGCCGCTGCAGGCCGCTCTTCCCAGACATCGCCTTCCTGCGGCTCGAACGGGACATTTTCCGGGCGCCCGGGTCCGAAGCCGAAAGTGAGCTCTCCTTCGGCATCGAGGCCGAGCATGCGCTCCTCCCAGCTCCCCCGCCTGAAGACGAACTGACGGATCGGCAGCGCATCGAAAAACTCGTTGGCGACGACAAAAAGCGGACCCTGCGGCAGCGTCTGGAGGCTTTCATGCCATTCTTTGCGGCCGGCGAAGGAGGCGAGTGCCGTTTCCTGCGCCTTGGCAAGGACGGGGCTCGTCTCCACGAGATGCACGGATAGCGCGCTGCAGAAGTTCGGTTTGAGACGCACGACCCGCAGAATGTCGCTCATCAAGGTGCCGCGGCCGGGCCCGAGCTCGACGAGATTGATGGGCTGCGGGCAGCCCGCCTGTTGCCACAGATCGATGACCCAGGCCCCGATGATCTCTCCGAACATCTGGCTCACTTCGGGGGCCGTGATGAAATCCCCGCTCGCGCCGAACGGGTCGCGAGTGACGTAATAGCCGTGTTCGGGATGGCCGAGGCAATGGCCCATCCAGCTTGCAAGCGTCATCGGTCCGTTGGTGCGGATGATGTCTTTCAGCGCATCTGAAAGTGTCCCCGTCACACCCGAACCTCCGGCGTTCGCGGGCCGCGCCGCAACGCATAGATGACGGCGCCGGCACCGATCAGGATCATGGGAAGCGACAAGATCATGCCCATTGTAAGAAAGGCCGCGATGAAACCGAGCTGCGGGTCAGGCTGGCGGAAAAACTCGACGAAGATGCGGAACGCTCCGTAAAAGATGAGGAAAACGCCGCTCGTCAGCCCGGGATAGCGCAAACTCCTGAAATGATGCGTCAGGAGCCGCAGAATGAGGAACAGCAGGATACCCTCAAGAGCCGCTTCGTAAAGCTGGCTCGGATGTCTTGGAACGCCGCCGCCGCCCGGAAACACCATTGCCCAGGGAACGTCCGTCGGGCGCCCGAAGAGCTCGCCGTTGATGAAATTGGCGATCCGGCCGAAAAAGAGGCCGAAGGGGACGGCGGTCGATACGACGTCGAAAAGCGACATCAATGGAAGGCCGCGTTTCCAGGAGAACGCCATCATGGCCACGATCGTGCCGATCAGACCGCCGTGGAACGACATTCCTCCTTCCCATAGCCGAAAGAAGGCGAGCGGCTCGTTCAAGAAGTGGTCTGGCTGGTAGAAGAGGGCATATCCGAGCCGCCCACCGAAAATGATGCCTACGGTGATCCATAAGACGAAATCGTCGAGATCTGCGACCGTGAGAGGCGCTCGGTCTCCCTGCCAGAGGCGGGGATTATTCGTCTGCCGCCTCGCGTACCACCAGCCGAGAAGGATGCCGACAAAGTAGGCGAGACCGTACCAGCGCACGGCGAGGGGGCCGATCTCCACGGCAACGGGATCGATCTTCGGAAACGGCAGGGCCACGGGAGTTCACGATGCTTCTGTTTAAAGCGCGCCGGACCCTTGCCCAGAATGGCGCTGCGGGTCAACCGGGCGCGGGGTGCCGCCACCGCACGTGCTCTCCCGCGACCCCACGCCCTTGTCTCTCCGCTTGCGGCAGGGCATTGAGCTCCTATATCTCACCCTCTGTATGCCGCAGCGCCACCGAAGGAACGCCTGGCGTCAGTGCCAAACAATGCCGGAAAGGGATCCCGATGACGCAGACCTCCAATCGCCTCATGGACGAATTCGCCAAGCTGATGACGGATGCGACGGGGGTAGCCCAGGGGGTGCGGCGCGAAGCCGAAACGGCGATGCGCTCTCAGCTTGAGCGGATCATGTCCGAGCTCGATCTCATCCAGCGCGAGGAGTTCGAAACCGTTCGTGACATGGCTTTGAAGGCGCGCGCAGAGAACGAGGCCTTGCAGCAGCGTGTCGCTGCTCTCGAAGCGCGGCTTGCCGGCGACGAAGCACGGCTTGCGGCCGACGAGGAAGGGCCTCTCGCCGACTGACATTTCCCGTCCGCGCGATAACGGCCCCCGACGTCGGGTTCGGCGTCGGGCGATCGGTCGTGGAAAAGCCGTCTCCGACCGAGCTGCGGGTTTTGCGGCACGCCTTCGTTCCTATACTTGGAAACAGAAGAGATTCGTGGCGTCATCAAATCGACACGCCCACACCTAAGGCTAAAGAACTGAAGGAGCTGCTGATTCTCATCGCGTCCCATCACTTTCCGATGCCTTGCAACCTCCCAAGATGCGAGGGCCAATTATGAGCCTGCTCGATTTTCAGACCGCTGCCGCCGGAAATCTTGTCGACCTGGTGGAGCAGATCGCCACCTATCACGATTGGAGTTTTGACCGGTCCGGCGAGGACGAAATTACCGTTTCGATCGCCGGCAGCTTCTGCGACTACAATATTTCTCTGTCATGGATGGAAGAACTGGAGGCGATGCATCTTGCTGCCGCCTTCGATTTTCGTGTCAGTGAGCGCCGCAAGACGGAAATCATGCGTCTTCTGGCGCTGGTGAACGAGCAATTGTGGATCGGCCATTTCGATCTCTGGCAGGCCGAAGGCGTCATCATGTATCGAAGCGCATTGCTTCTTTCCGACGGGGCCGAGGTCAACACCGGTCAGCTTGAGGGAATTCTTTCCGCGGCTGTTGAAGCCTGTGAGCGCTACTACCAGGCCTTCCAGTTCGTCATCTGGGCCGGAAAGTCTCCCGAGGAGGCTCTGGGTTCGGTTCTTTTCGAGACGCTCGGAGAGGCATAGACGATGACCGTCGAAGCGCCTCTTTCCGAGACTGGGCCTGTTCTCCTGATCGGAGCCGGACGGATGGGGGGCGCCATGCTGGAGGCGTGGCTTTCCGCCGGGCTTCGGCCGGAACGGACGATCGTCCGCGATCCTGGGCTTTCGCCGGAGAGGGCGCAGGAGCTCGGCGCCCGCGGCGTGGCCATTTCGAACGGAGCCGAGGAAGTCGACCGAGCACCGCGTGTCCTGGTCCTTGCCGTCAAGCCGCAGCAGATGGACAACGTCCTGCCGGAGGCCGCGCTCTACGCAGGCAAAGAGACATTGATCATCTCGGTCGCCGCCGGCATCGGTCTCGGCCGATTGGCGAAAGGGTTTGAGGCCTCATCGCGCATCGTCCGGATTATGCCCAATACCCCGGCTCAGGTCGGAGCAGGCATGGCCGTGGCGGTGGGCAACGATGCGGTGAGCGAGCAGGACCGCGCTCTGGTCGATGCCCTGATGCGCCCGACCGGAGAGATTGCCTGGATCGACGATGAAGGGCTGATCGATGCGGTGACGGCGGTGTCGGGGTCAGGCCCGGCTTACGTCTTCCATCTCGTCGAGGCGATGGCCGCCGCCGGCGAAGCCGCCGGATTGCCGGCGGAGCTTTCCATGCAGCTTGCGCGGCAGACGGTGGTCGGCGGCGGAGCGCTTCTCGCTGGAAGTCCGCTGGCTGCGGAGGAACTGCGCCGGAACGTGACGTCTCCGGGTGGTACCACCCAGGCGGCCCTCGATGTGTTGATGGCCGAGCATGGTCTCGTCGATTTGATGCGCGAGGCCGTCGCTGCCGCCAAACGGCGTTCGATCGAGCTCGGCTGAGCGAAGCCTGCGGCATTGTGGCAGGGTCTTGCCCCGTCATTGCGGCCTCTATCTACAAGAGCGCCACGCCATATTTGAGGGCAGAAGGGAATTGACCACGATGGCCACTGCCAAAACCCGCGACAAGATCATCGACGCGTTGCTCGACCTCGTGGCCGAGCGCGACTGGGATGACGTGACGCTCGCCGATATCGCCGACGCGGCGGGTGTGACCTTGCAGCAATTGCGCGAAACCTATGACGGTCGGGGCGACATCCTCGGGGATTTTTCTCGGCGAACCGACCGCGCCGTCCTTTCCAATCTCGATCCGGACATGGCGTTCGAAAGCCGCCGCGAACGGCTCTTCGATGTGCTGTTCTCGCGCTTTGAAGCTTTGGGGACCCATAAGCATGCCGTTTCGGGCCTTGCCCATTCGGCGAGGCGCGACCCGCTTCTGGCCGCAGAGCTGAACCGGCACCTTGTCACGTCGATGGCTTGGATGATGACGGCGGCCGGTATTTCGTCTGGCGGACCGGGAGGACTGGTTCGGGCGCAGGGACTGGCTTTCCTGTGGAGTCGGGTGATGCGCACATGGCTGACCGACGATGACCCGGGTCTTGCGCGCACGATGTCGGCGCTCGATCGCGAACTCCGCAAGGGCGAGCGGGCGGTGATGCGTCTCGATCGGCTGGCGCGTTTCCTGCCGCGACCGCCCGGAGGCCGCCGCCACACAGCGCCGCGAAGCGCGCCGGCGCCTGAAGAGGCGGCACCGTCCGAGGGCTCCCAGGCCAGCGGAGCCGCGTGACGATGAGCGATCCTGTTTGCGAGACGATCGCCTTCGATGATTTTCTGAAAGTCGATATCCGTGTCGGTCGCATCGTCGAGGCTGCCCCGTTTCCGGAAGCGCGCAAACCCGCTTACAGGCTTCTCATCGATTTCGGCGAGGAGATCGGGCAGAAGAAATCCTCCGCGCAGATCACCAAACATTATGAACCGGGCGAACTGGTCGGACGGCAAGTTCTTGCCGTCGTGAATTTTCCTCCGCGCCAAATCGGTCCAATGCGCTCCGAGGTTCTGACGCTCGGCGTTCCCGATGCCGATGGAGAGGTCGTGCTGATCGAGCCCAATCTCGAGGTGCCCGTCGGTGGGCGGCTTTTCTGATGGCCGCTACGCCGGAATAGTCACCACCGCTCTCAATCCGCCGAGCCTGCTGTCTTCCAGGGCAATGTCGCCGCCATGGCTGCGGGCAATGTCGCGCGCGATGGCAAGTCCAAGCCCCGTTCCCCCGACATCGACATTGCGGGCATCATCCAGCCTGTAGAACGGGCGAAACACCGCTTCCTTATCCTCGTCGGGTATGCCCGGCCCATCGTCATCGATGGTGATTTCCAGGATCCCGTCGCGATGGGTGGCGCTGATCTCGACGCGATCGGCGAATTTTGCTGCGTTCGTGAGAAGGTTTGAGATGCAACGCGCGAGAGCTGTCGGGCGTACATGGATCTCCGGTTCGCCCGAGAAGTTCAGCACCACCGCGTCGCCGCTTCGCCGCGCGTGGTCGGCAAGGGTTTCGAGGAGATCGGGCAGCACCACGGCCTCCGTTTCTTCGCCCGCGTCACCCTTGGCGAAGGCCAGATAATCCTCCAGCATACGGCTCATCTCTTCGACGTCATTCTGCATCGCCTGGCTTTCTTCGCCCTCCGGCAGGAGAGCGAGCTCCAGGCGGAACCGCGTCAGAATGGTTCTGAGGTCATGGCTCACGCCCGACAGCATCGTGGTGCGTTGCTCGATCTGCCGTTCGATGCGCTCGCGCATGTCGAGGAATGCCTGGCTCGCCTGCCGGACCTCCCGGGCTCCCCGGGGCTTGAAGTTCTCCACGTTGCGGCCTTTGCCAAAACTCTCGGCCGCATAGGCGAGGGCGACGATCGGCTTGATCTGATTGCGCAGAAACAACAGTGCGATCGCCAGCAGGATGAGGGCGCTGCCGCTCATCCAGACGAGGAAGATGTGCGAATTGGAGGCATAGGCGCGGCGACGCGGCGCAAAGACGCGCAGGACCACATCGTCGAGCCGAATGCGGATCTCGACGAGATCGGAATTGCCGACGGTGTCGATCCAGAACGGGCGGCCGATCACCTGAGTGATCTGCTCGGACAAGGTGTGGTCGAGAAGGGAGAAGAAGGGCTTTGGAACGGGCGGCGGCAGGGGATCCGGCGGCAAGATAGAGACGGTGAGCTGAAACGTATCGGCCGCGAGCCGTGTGACGTCGAGATAGCCGGGCTCGTGGGGATAGCGTTCGATGACCGCGATGAGAGCGGCGATGTCGCCGGTGAGCGATTGCGACAGGCGCTCGGTCACGAGCTGCCAGTGCCGCTCCATGAAGACATAGGCAACGATCGCCTGGAGAATGACGATCGGGGTGACGACGATCAGAATGGAGCGGGCGAAGAGCCCCTTCGGCATGCGCCCCATGAGCCGGTCGCCGAGCCCGCCGAACGGCCGGATGCGTTTGAGCCGGCGGCGCCAACGTCTGAGTGAGCGACGCAGGCCCTGGCGATTGAGGCGCGCAGGCGTGCCCCGATCAGGGAAGACGGCCGAGACTGCACGTCTAAGGAACGGCGCTCGCGACATCAGATATCAGTCGACCATCAACCGGTAGCCGATGCCGCGAACCGTCTGCAGATGCACCGGATTTGAAGGATCGGCTTCGATCTTGCGCCGCAATCGGTTGACCTGCACGTCGACGGTGCGCTCGCCGCTCGCATCGGAGCTGGACAAAAGCTCATGGCGAGGCACGGTTTCGCCCGGGCGGCTGGAGAAGGCTGTGAGCAATTCGCGCTCGCGGTCGGTGAGACGGATCGGCTCCAGCCCGCGCTTCAGCTCTCCGCGCTCGAGATGGAATGTGAAGGGACCAAAGCGCACGAATTCGATTTCGCGCACGGGAGGCGGGCTCCCGCGTTTCAAGATGTTGCTGATGCGCAGAAGAAGCTCGCGCGGCTCGAAGGGCTTGGCGAGATAATCGTCGGCGCCGAGCTCGAGACCCCGCACGCGGCTTTCTGCCTCCGACCGCGCCGTCAGCATCAGGATCGGCACGTCGTCGGTTTTGCGCAGGCTTGCCACCAGATCCATGCCGTTTTCGCCGGGCATCATCACATCGACGATGAGGAGATCAAAGGTCATGGCTGAGAGATGGCGTCGCGCCTCTTCCGCCGATGCGGCGACGGTCACGCGGTAACCGCCATTCCTCAAAAAACGTGAGAGCAGGGAGCGGATGCGGTTGTCGTCATCGATGACGAGGAGATGGGGAGCATCGTCCGGCAGCTCTGCCGGCACCGCCTGTTCGGCGAGGGTCATGCGCTGGTTCTTTCCTCAAACACCCGTCGCGCCACGTCGCCCTGTTCCGCTTCATTGACCATGTTGAGCAGAAAGTCTGCGATGGTGTCGCGTGCATCAGGCTCAAGACGAGCCAATGCCCTCTCGATTCGGCGAGATTGTGGTTCGCGCAGACGGGCGGCGAGCGCCTCGCCTTCTGAGGTGGCGAAGAGCAGCCTTTCCCGCCGATCCGTCTCGCCAGGCTGCTGTTCGATGTACCCACCCGTGATGAGTTGCTTCAGAACCCGGCCGAGGCTCTGCTTGGTGATCTTCAGCATGTCCAAGAGGTCCGCCACGCGCATACCAGGGTGGCACGTCACGAAATGCAGCACCCGGTGATGCGCACGGCCGAACTCATAGCGCGCGAGGATCGCGTCCGGATCGGAAATAAAATCTCGATATGCAAAAAAGAGCAAAGACATTAGGTCGTCATAGCGCTCTTTGGGAAAAATCGGCGCGATCCGTTCGCGTGAGGGCGTAATTACGTCAGCCATGTTGACATATTTTCCGTCGTTGACTACGAAGGTCAAGCCGTTTGTGTATGGTTGCTGGGCAGGAGAGACGGTCCAAAAGAGCGCGCTCTTGCCGCAAACCTTACAAGATGCGCCGCCGAAAGCAATGCAAGCTCAAGGGTAGGAGAAATCAATGGCAGGCGTTCCCTTCGATCAAATGCAAGGCAAAATCTGGCTCAATGGCGAGTTCGTCGACTGGGCAGATGCAAAGATTCATGTGCTGACGCATGGTCTTCACTACGGCAGCTGCGTATTCGAGGGTGAGCGCGCCTATGGAGGGGTAGTTTTCAAGAGCCTCCAGCACACGCAGCGCCTTCACGCGTCTGCCAACACCTTGGATTTCAAGCTGCCTTACTCGGTGGAGGAAATCGAGTCGGCGAAGGCCGAAGTTCTGCGGGTGAACAACTTCACCGACGCATATCTGCGGCCCTTTGCCTGGCGCGGCAGCGAAATGATGGGTGTTTCCGCTCAGAAGAACCGGATCAACGTGGCGATCGCCGCCTGGCAGTGGCCGTCTTATTTCGATCCGGAAGAGCGGCTGAAAGGCATCCGCCTCGATATCGCGAGCTATTGCCGGCCGGATCCGCGCACCGCGCCGGTCCACGCCAAAGCCGCCGGGCTTTATATGATCTGCACGATCTCCAAGCATGCCGCGGAGAGCAAGGGCTATGCCGATGCCATGATGCTTGATTGGCGCGGACGTGTCGCCGAATGCACGGGCGCCAACATCTTCTTCGTGAAGGATGGTGTGCTGCATACGCCGGAGCCTGATTGCTTCCTCAATGGTCTCACCCGCCAGACGGTCATCGAGCTCGCAGAAGCGCGGGGTATCGAGGTCAACGTGCGGGCGATCATGCCCGAAGAGCTCGACGGTTTTTCCGAGTGCTTCATCACCGGGACGGCCGCAGAGGTGACGCCGGTCGCTGAGATCGGACCGTATCACTTCACGCCGGGCGAGATCTCGAAGACGATGTTTGAGGATTATATCGCCGCCGTGACGCCGGTTTCGGCGCCTCAGAAAGTGGCTGCCGCAGGCTGACGCCCGCGGCCATCTGGTGAATTTGAAAAGGGCGCTGCGGCGCCCTTTTTGCTGTCTGCGGAGGGGCGAGAGCCGCATCTCGCCCCGGTCAGAGGCCTCAGGGCTTCTGCCAGCGCCCGGCTGCAGCGTCGTCCGTGGCCTTCGCCCGCACCCAATCGCCGTCACGATCGCCGACGCGTTCTTCCTTCTTCCAGAAGGGCGCGCGGGTTTTGAGATAATCCATCATGAAGGACGCGGCCTCGAACGCGGCCTGGCGATGGCTCGAGGCGGCAGCCACGAGGACGATCGGTTCGCCGGGCACGATGCGGCCATGACGATGGATGGCTGTGAGCCCGCTCAAAGGCCATCGCGCGGCGGCTTCTTCGGCGATGCGGCCGATCTCGGCCTCCGCCATGCCGGGATAGTGCTCCAGCGTGAGCGCGGCGAGCGTGCCGCCTTCATCGCGGCAATAGCCGGTGAAGGTGACGAGCGCGCCGACATCACTGCGCCCCTCGGTCAGCTGCTTACTTTCTTCTTCGGCATCAAAGGGTTGCGGCTGGATCCGGATTCTAATTGTGCAGGACATGAATCACTTTCTCAGCCTCGCCGTGCTGACGCAGATCGTGCGGTGACTGCAAGAATGGTGGATTCAGCCGCCGGTCATGGGCGGGAAGAAAGCCACCTCTTTGGCGCCTGCGAGCGCCGCGTCATGCTCCACATGCTCGTGATCTATCGCGGCGCGGATGATGTCCGGCTCCGCGAACGCAGCCGCATAGCCTTCATCCTTGTTGGCGAGCCAGCTGATCAAATCGCCGACGGTCGTGACTTCGCCAGGCACGTCGAGGCTCTCTCCGGGGCTTCCGATGCGCTCACGCACCCACGCGAAATAACGCAGTTCGAGGCTCATTCGTCCACCAGATGCTTCAAGCCGGCGCGGAAATAATCATAGCCAGTGTAGAGCGTCACGATCGCCGCAAGCCAGAAGAAGGCGAGGCCGAGATCGATGATGATGCCGCTCTTGGCGCCCTGGATTGCCGGCGCGATCAAAAGCGCGGCGATCGCGAAGAGCTGCATCGTCGTCTTCCATTTCGCGAGCTTCGTGACTGGCACGCTCACGCGCAATTCCGCCAGGAACTCGCGCAGTCCGGAGACGAGGATTTCGCGCATCAGGATGTTGATTGCCGCCCAGATCGTCCAGCCGGCGAGCATTCCGTCCGCCACCAGAATAAGGATCGCCACGGCGACGAGAAGCTTGTCGGCGATCGGGTCGAGCATTCGGCCGAGGGCCGATTGCTGTTCCCAGATCCGAGCGAGATAGCCGTCGAAATAGTCGGTGACGGATGCCGCCACGAAAATGACGAAGGCGATCCAGGGACCGATCTCGGGGATGAAGAAGGCACCAAGCAGCGGTGCCGCCGCGATCCGACCGTAGGTCAGGACGTTCGGTATCGTGAAAGCCTGGATGTGCGGGGTGCGGGCCGCGTTCTGTGCTTCCATGGTCATGCCTCAGCTTGTTCCTTGCCCGCTCGCAGTGTCAACGGTCTCAATAGCAGTGCCTGACAAAACTTTTGTAATTGTCACGCTGATTGTTAGCCAAGACCGGTGCCATTTTGTCTCAGCCGCCGTGTTCGTGGAAATGGTCGTAAATGATTTCCGCCATCTGCTCGGAGATTCCCTCCACATCCATCAGGTCTTCCACGCCGGCGCGGCTGACGGCGCGAGCCGTGCCGAAATGCCGAAGAAGCGCACGTTTCCGCGAAGGGCCGATCCCCGAAATCTCGTCGAGAGGATTGGCGGTCATGGCCTTTTTTCGGCGGGCACGGTGCGAACCGATGGCAAAACGGTGCGCCTCGTCGCGCAGACGCTGAATAAAATAGAGCACTGGGTCACGGTGGGGGAGCATAAAGGGCGCTTTCCCCGCCATGAAAAAGGTCTCGCGCCCCGCTTCGCGGTCGCGGCCCTTGGCGATGCTGACCACCGGTTGATCTTCGATCCCGAGCTCTTTGAGAACGGTTAGAGTGGCGGAAAGCTGCCCCTTGCCGCCGTCGATGACGATGAGATCCGGCCAGGCGGGTATCGCGTCGCTCTGTGCTTCGCTGCCATCCTCGGTCGTTTGCTCTTCCGGATTGCGCGGACCGGCCTCCTTGAGAAGCCGTGAAAAGCGGCGAGTGAGAACCTCGCGCATCATGCCGAAATCGTCGCCGGGTGTGATCTCTTCGGAGCGGATGTTGAACTTGCGATAATGCGGTTTGGAAAAGCCCTCGGGTCCGGCGACGATCATCCCGCCGACGGCATTCGTGCCCTGGATGTGGCTGTTGTCGTAGACCTCGACGCGCCTCGGAGGAGAGGGGAGGCCAAACGCCTCTCCGAGCCCCTGCAGCAGGCGAGCCTGGCTGGAGGTTTCCGCCAGCCGCCGTCCCAACGCTTCGCGCGCATTTGTGAGCGCATGCTCGACGAGCTCACGTTTCTCTCCTCGCTGCGGAACATGGACCTGGATGCGATGCCCCGCGCGTTCGCTGAGCGCCTCGGTAAGCAGCGTGCGTTCCTCGAACTCTTCGGAGGCGAGAACGAGTTTCGGGACCGGCTTGTCGTCATAGAACTGCGCCAGAAAAGCCTGCAGAATCTGAGCCGCATCCATCGTCTTATCGGCTTTGGGAAAATAGGCGCGATTGCCCCAATTCTGCCCGGTGCGGAAGAAGAACACCTGCACGCAGGCCATGCCGCCCTCCTGATGGATGGCGAAGACATCGGCCTCTTCGACGCTCTGCGGGTTGACGCCCTGGTGGGACTGGACATGCGACAGCGCCGCCAGCCGGTCGCGGTAAACTGCCGCCTGCTCGAAATCGAAGCGAGACGAGGCGGCCTCCATTTCCTGGGCGAGCTCCGTGCGCACGGCCTGACTTCGGCCGGACAGGAAGGCGCGGGCCTCCTCGACGAGCTTCGCATAATCCTCGACCGAGATCTCCCCGGTGCAGGGGGCCGAACAGCGCTTGATTTGATAAAGGAGGCAGGGACGGGTTCTGCTCTCGTAGACGGAATCGGAGCAGGAGCGAATGAGAAACGCCTTCTGCAAGGCATTGATCGTGCGCCCGACCGCGCCGGCCGAGGCAAAAGGCCCATAATAGTCGCCCGCGCGTTTGCGCGCCCCGCGGTGCTTGACGATCATCGGCGCCTCATGATCGCCGGTGATCAGGATGTAAGGGAACGACTTGTCGTCCCGCAGGAGAACGTTGAAGCGCGGCCGCAAACGCTTGATGAGATTCGCTTCCAGGAGAAGCGCCTCGGTTTCCGTGCGGGTGCGCACGAAATCCATCGCCGCCGTGGCGCGGATCATGCGGGCGATGCGGTTGTTCTGGCCGCCGAGCCGCGTGTACGAGACGACGCGCTTCTTGAGGCTGCGCGCTTTGCCGACATAGAGCACCTGACCGTGCTCGTTGATCATGCGGTAGACGCCGGGCGCGTTGGGCAGGGTTTTGACGGCAGCCGCAATGACGTCCGCACCGGGCTCGGCGGGCGGCAATTCCTCAAACGCTATGCCGGAAACCGGCTCTGCCGCAGGCGTACGAGGTGCGTCGGAGGCCGTGGCGACGTCTTCAGAGGCGACGGAGTTTTCCGTGTCCACTGGCTGCGCGACGCCGTCCTTCCGATCGTTGCTGATGTTCTCACTCATATGTCGTCCAAGATAGGCGCTAGTCCGCGTTTGCGCACCTGCCTCACGCTCTTTCGCTCTTGCTCCCGCCCTCGATATGGCCACCGAACTCAGCGCGGAGCGCCGAAAGCAGCTTGTCGGAAAAAGTGCTTTCGCGTCTGGAACGGTAGCGCGCGAAAAGGGCTGACGCGATGGTGGCAGCCGAAACCTCTTCCTCGACGGCCGCCTCCAATGTCCAGCGGGCCTCGCCGGAATCGGCGACATGTCCACGGAATGATTCGAGCGCCTGATCCTTGGCGAGTGCCGAGGCCGAAAGATCAAGGAGCCATGAGCGGATCACCGAACCCCGGCGCCACACCTCGGCAATGTCTGCACAATCGAGATCGAACCGTTCGTCTTCCGGGCGTGCCGCTGTGCCGGCATTGCGCAGAATATCGAAACCTTCCGCGTAAGCCTGCATCAGCCCGTATTCGATGCCGTTGTGGATCATCTTGACGAAATGGCCGGAGCCAGCCGGACCGCAATGCATGTAACCCTGGGCAGGCCGCGGATCGCGCCCGTCTCGGCCAGGTGTCTCCGGAAGGTCGCCGATGCCGGGTGCGAGGGCCGCGAAGATCGGATCGAGGCGCGAAACTTCTTCGTTTGGACCGCCGATCATCATGCAGAAGCCTTCGCGTTCTCCCCAGATGCCTCCGGACACACCGACGTCGAGATAGGCGATGTCCTTCGGCTCCAAAAAGGCGCGCCGTGCCACGTCGTCCTTATAATAGGAATTTCCGCCGTCGATGATGCAGTCGCCGGGGGAGAGGATGTCGGCGAGGGCGCGGATCGTGCTTTCGGTCGCCTCGCCATGCGGGAGCATGACCCAGACCGCGCGGGGTGGCGTGAGTTGGGTGACGTCCTTCAGATCCGCGAGCGGCCGCGCGCCCTCGCTGGCGAGCGCATCAATCGCACTTTGGTTGCGGTCGAAGACGAAGGGTGTGTGACCGGATGCCATCAGGCGTCGGGAGAGGCCGGCGCCCATGCGGCCGAGCCCAATCATCGCTATGTCCATCGAGTTCTCCTGTTGCCGCGGGGAGGGCGGCTGTTCACGTGAGATGCTGTCCGCTGTCCAGGGCAATGAACTGGCCCGTCAAAGAGCGCGTCTGCCACAAATAGCGGATGGTACGGCCGAAATCGGCGAGGTCCACGGAACGCCCGAGAAGCGTTTCCTGTGCGATTTCGCGCTCGAACCCCGCCTCGCCATCATGCGGATTGGGCAAAGTGGGCCCGGGGCCGATCGCGTTCACTCGGACATCTGGGGCGAGCGCCTGGGCAAGCGTCTGCGTCGCCGTCCACAGCGCGGATTTGGAAATCGTATAGGAGACGAATTCGGCGTCCGGCTTCAAAACCCGTTGGTCGACGATGTTGACGACGAGGCCTTCGACGCCCTGCGGCAAGAGCCTGGCGAAATCGCGCGTGAGGAAGATGGGCGCTCGCAGATTGATCGCGAGCTGTTTGTCCCAGATCTCCGCGTTCAAGCTCTCTGCCGCGTCATCCCAAAAGACGGAGGCATTGTTGACGAGGAGCGTGACCGGCCCGAGGGCGCCGGTGACGCTAGGAAGGAGCCCTTCCACAGCCTCGATGTCGACGAGATCCGCCGCGAACACGGCTGCCTCTCCGCCGGCATCGCGAATGCCCTGAGCCACCTCCTCCGCCTCGTTCTTGGAGGTGTTGCAGTGAATGGCGACCCGCCATCCGCGCAGCGCCAGATCTTCCGCGATTGCGCGGCCGATGCGTCGTCCGCCGCCAGTGACGAGTGCGGTGCGCTGCGCTGGATCTGAAGACGGAAGAGCGGACATGGCTCAGGCGCCTGGAAGGGCGACGGCACCCCAGATGAGGCCACCGTAAAAGAGAACGAGGATGAACCCGCCCAGGCGGCCGATCGGCCAACGCATGCCAAGGAACGGGACCAGGACGAGCGCGGCCGCAACCATCGCCCAGAATTCATAGTGCAGGAAGTCGGGCGGCACGACCAAAGGTACGGCACTTGCGGTAACGCCGAGGATGAAGAGGATATTGAAGATGTTGGAGCCGATGGCGTTGCCGAGGGTCATGTCGGAATGACCGCGCCAGGCGGACATGACCCCGGCGGCGAGTTCCGGCAGCGAGGTGCCGACGGCGACCACCGTGACGCCGATGACAGTCTCCGAAAGGCCCAGCATCTCCGCGAGCCCGATGGCTCCCTCGACGACGAAGTCCGCCGCGAAAGGCAGAACGACGAGGCCGCCGATGGCCATCAGTGCGGCGAGGACTGGCGAAAGGTTGGTGCGGAGCTCTTCGATCTCCTCCTGCTGGCGCCGGGAATCGCGGGTCACGAGGATCTGGGCGACGAAGAAGGCGATAAAGCAAAGAAGGAGAATTCCGCCGTCGAGCCGGCTCAAAGTCCCGTCCCAGCACGATGCGATGAGGAGAACGGTGGCTGCGACCATGACGGAAAAATTCCGCTTGAGCCCGGTCGCGTTCACGGCCGTCGCGAAGATCAGGGAAGGAAGACCGAGACACAAGAGGATGTTGGCGATGTTGGAGCCCACCACATTGCCGATGGCAATGCCGCCCGACCCGGCAAAACCGGCCTTCAAAGACACCACCAATTCCGGGGCCGAGGTGCCGAGTGCGATGATGGTGAGGCCGACGACGAGGGGCGGTATGCGGAACCGCTCAGCCAAAGAGACACTGCCTCTCACCAGGATGTCGGCGGCGATCATGAGGAAGATGAGGCCGGCGATGAGGGTGAGGAGGCTCGACATGGGCGGCGGGATCCGATCCGTTGGGCTGCAGCGACCCATATAGGCGGGTATTCGCCGGTCAACAGCCCCGTTGTCGTGCGCGACGCGGCGGCCGTCAGGTCGAGGAAAGCTTCTGACGAGCCTCCAGGAAGCGCCGAATACGGCGTTGTTTCGCCGCCGCAATTTCATGCGCATAGCGCGCCCCCAGCACTCCACCCGTCCAATGACGACGGAAAATGAAGTACTTAGCGAATTGCATCGGGTACTCGGTGAGAAGCCTGAGCCTCAAAACGAGGGGCGATCGTCGCCCGGCCTTTTCGATCGTCTGGAGATCGGAATAGCCATCGAGCTTGGCGCGAATATGCGCGAACGAGCGGAACGAGAAATGCCACACGGCCCCCGGCACGAGGCCCGACGGCAGACCATGGTCGACGACGCGATCGTCGGTCAGGCTCGGCGAATATCGCGCAACGCGCCTGTCGTAGAGGCGAACCGGGCTGACGAAGTCCGCAAAAAGCCGCGGATGGTGATGGCGCGGATAAATCGTGACGATGCGGATGCGATAAAGGCTGAGCGGAGGTTCGCCATCGGCGAACAAGGCGCTGATGCCGCCGACGACTTCCGGCTGAGGAACCTCGTCGGCGTCGAGGTTGAGAAGCCAATCGTAGCGGCATTGCTCTTCTGCGAAACGCTTCTGGGGGCCGAAACCCTGCCAGTCGTGATGCACGACGCGGGCGCCCAGGCGCCTCGCCAGCTCCTGCGTGCCGTCGGTGGAGCCGGAATCGACGACGACGATGTCGTCGGTCAGGCCGCGGACGGCCGCGAGCGTCTCGCCGAGGCGGTCGGCCTCGTTGCGGGTGATGATGAAAATGGAGAGAGGAACGGTCACTTGCGGCTTGTGCGAATTGTCACAGATTGAGGTGGAAGAGGCTCTATTGCAGGGAATCACCGGCGTCGGTGTGGCAGCTGAGACACGTTAACTCTTGATCACGGAATTGTTCAGGTTTCACCCTTTTTTCGACCGCCGGTTATCACAATCTAAGGCTAGCTCCGAACCAACGCCGGCTGTAAGATTTCATTGGAACGTCTTCCGGCCTCGGGCGTTAGGGTTGTCGGAGAAGTGGAGGTTATTGTGCGCACACCACTGGTTCTCGCTGCTGCTTTCGGTCTGGTGGCATCGTCTGCGCTGGCTGCCGATCTGCCGGCGCCCGAAACCTATACCTCTGAGCCTCCGATGGTCACCACAACCGGTCCGAATGATTGGTCCGGTTTTTATCTCGGTGCCATGCTCGGCTATTCCACCGGCGAGAGCGATACGAGCGGCGGCAACGTCGATGTCGACGGCGTCGATGGTGGGATTTATGCCGGCTATCAGCGCCAGTTCGATCAGTTTGTGGTCGGCGTGGAGGCGGATGCGCTCGCCTCTGGTCTCGATGGCGACGACAACGGCATCTCCGTCGAGCAGAATTGGAGCGGCTCGTTGCGTGGTCGCGCCGGCATCGCGCTGGATCGCTTCCTTCTCTACACGACGGGTGGTGTTGCGCTCAGCGACGTCAAGGCGAAGTCCGGTGGCGTGAGCGACAGCGACACGCGCGTTGGTTGGACGCTCGGCGCCGGTGCCGAAGCCGCGATCACCAACAATCTGACCGCGGGTGTCGAGTACCGCTACACGGATTACGAGGACAAGACGTTCAGCCTTACGGCACCGACGGCGGTCGATCTCGATACGCATTCGGTCCGCGCCCGCGTTGGCTACAAGTTCTAGGACCTCTTGAACGCGGGGCGCATGCGCCCCGCACGGACGACGCGCAAAGGGATGCGAGCCCGGCCTCAGGTCGGGCTTTTTTGTGGCTGTTTGCCGTGCTCGTAGATGACGGGCCAGTCGGCCGGCAAACGGCCCCGGCATTCCTCTTCGGCCGCATAGCGGTCGAGCCGGAAGGCATAATCCAGGAAGGTGAAATCGGCTTGCGTCCCGCAATCGCCGACGCCGCGTCCAAGCGCGGTCGCTGAAAGGTGGTCGCCGTCAAGCGCGACATTGAATAAGAGATCGGTCCCGCTCCAACCATAGGTCTCCGACCATTGCGGGAAATAGAGTGTCTGAAGTCCGCCGATCTCTCCGGTCTCGCGCAGATAGATCCGGTAGGTGACATTGTAGGCCGCCACGACGCAGGGAATGGCATAGACGATGGCCGTGTCGCTGACCCGCGAGATGAGTGGCGGGATATCCCGCATCAGCTCGCTGTCGAGCGCTTCGCAAGCGCTGGATTGCTGATGTCGCTCGAGAACGACGGCCGGGATGGCGGAGGCTTCGATCGACAAGGTTTCGATATCCGACGCCCGCTGTGCGTCCACCGCGTCCTGGTCGGGGGCGGACGCGAGGCGCTTCTCCCCCACGATGCCCATCTGTTCCTCCGCCCACAACAAGGAGGCGGTGAGGCCGGCGAGAGAGAAAAGCTGACGGCGCGGCTCTCCGGTGACGTCGATGTACTCCACGACGAGCTGCGTTCCGCCCTGCAGGGCGCTTAACAAAGCGGCCCGCAGGCTGTCGTTGCCCCGGACGAAACTCCGTCCGGCCTCGCCCGTAAAACTCCACCCGGATTGAGCCTGCAGCACAGTCTTGTCGCCGTCGATCATGAGGGTCAGGGGACGGTCGGGGTCGGGGAGCGGGTCGGAGAAGTCGAAGCGAATGTACCAGCCGGCGGCGCCCTCACTCCGATCGAGGGCGAATTGCGTGGAGGGCCCGTTCACCTGGGCGCTGCACCCGGCGTCCGAAGAACACGTCACGGACCAATCGCGAAAGCTGTTCGTTTCCTGCGCGAGCGCGGGAGAAAAGACGAAAAAGGGGAGGGTGAGAAGGCTGAGGCCGCGCATACACCACCTCCAGCGGCCGCATCGGCCCGGGGTTGGATGTCAGATAAGCAGATGCCACCGCAACGGTCGGCCGCAGACGTGACTTACCGCATCGTCCTGCAATCGGCGTCATAGACTCGCCAGGGATCGAGGCCGAGGACGCAGAAATCGATGCCGCGACCGAGCGAGGCAAAGCCCATATTCTCTTGCACGATGTAATAGACCGGCCGCACGGTTCCGTCGCTCATGAGGGCACGCGCCTCGCAACGGTCGTTCATGATCCGGCCCGGGGCCATTCCAGCCGTGTAACGCAGGCGAGGTTCGACGACGCTGTCGATCAAGAGGCCGCGATGCCAGGTGTTTTTCTCCGCCCAGGCGAAGCGTTCCACGATCCGGTTGAGAACGCCCTGCTCATTGCAGCTCGTCGGCTGTGCGGGTGCCGCGGCATAAACCCCGGCATTGTAGCCGCGTGCGAGATCGGCGGCGTAGGCCTGCGGCTGCGCGAGACATGCCCCGAGGACGGCTCCAAGACCCAAAAACAGCCTATTCATGCGCATTCCGTCCTCCGCTTTTGCGTGACCATGCGCGGGCGAGCCCCGCGAATCAAGCATGCGAGGAAGAATAGCTCGGACGTGTTGCAGACTTGCAAAAAGCCGCGTCCGCTGAGACGATCTGTGGCTACCGTAACCTACGCGCAACGCGCTAGAAATCGGTTGTGATGAAGTTTTCAATGTCAGGGAAAGGAGCGGCGAAATGAGCGGCAGAGACGCAGGAGGTGCGAGGCGCGAGGGGCCTCGATGCATCGCCATCGTTGGCCCCTTCGCGAGCGGTAAGACCAGCCTCTTTGAAGAGATCCTTTTCCGAACCGGCGCGATCCCCAAAGTGGGGGCGGTGGCCTCCGGGAACACCGTCGGTGATGCCTCGCCGGAAGCGCGCGAGCACGCCATGAGCGTCGAGGTCAACACGGCCACGACCACCTTCATGGATGAAACCTATTGTTTCATCGACTGCCCGGGCTCCGTTGAGTTCGCTTACGAATCCGACCCGGTCCTCGCCTGTGTCGACGCGGCGATCGTGGTCGCCGAGCCGGACGACAAGAAAATTCCTGCGCTCCAGGTGGTGATGAAGCATCTGGAAGAGCGCAACGTGCCGCGGCTCTTGTTCTTCAACAAGATCGACCGCGCCTCGGGCGGCGTACGTGACGCGCTTGAACTGCTGCAGCCGGTCTCCTCCGTGCCGCTCGTCTTGCGTCAGCTGCCGATCTGGAAAGACGGCATTGCGGTCGGTTTCGTCGATCTCGCGCTCGATCGGGCCTTCCTCTACCGCGAACACGCGCCGAGCGAAGTCATCGACATGGCGGAGATGGAGCGCATGGAGAGCGAAGAAGCGCGCTTCTCCATGCTGGAATCGCTCGCCGATCATGACGACGCGCTGATGGAACAGCTTCTGGAAGACATTCAGCCACCGCGCGACGAGGTTTTTGCCGATCTCGTCAAAGAGATGCGCGCCAGCGAGATTGTTCCCGTCTTCCTCGGCTCGGCGGCGAATGGCAACGGCATCATGCGCCTCTTGAAAGCGCTGCGCCACGAGGCTCCCGACGTCACCGACACCCGCGCCCGTCTCGATCTTGAAGACGCAACCGGGCCCCTCGTGCAGGTGATGAAGACCATTCACACCAGTCACGGCGGCAAGCTTTCCTTGAGCCGGGTCCTTGCCGGGTCGGTGGAAGATGCCGCCGAACTCGACAATGCCGCCGGTCCTGCGGGCAAAGTTTCGGGGATCTACGATCTCCTCGGACAGAAGACGACAAAGCGTGGGACCGCCAAAGCCGGCGACACCGTCGCTCTCGGCAAGCTCGACGGGGCTGTGACCGGCGATACGCTGTCGGCCAAAGGGGCGGCTATCCCCACGATCGCCGTGCCGACGCCCCCGCAGCCGGTCCTGCACAAGGTCGTGCGGCCGAGCGAGCGCAAGGATGACGTGAAACTCTCCGCCGCCCTTGCCAAGCTCGTCGACGAAGATCCCTCTCTTGTCGTCGAGCACCGTCAGGAAACGGGCGAGACGGTCGTGAGCGGGCAGGGGGAGATGCATCTGCGCGTCGCCCTTGAACGGCTCGCGAGCAAGAACGGCCTGTCGATCGAGACCGCCGTTGCGACCGTACCCTACCGCGAGACCATCAAGGGTTCGGTGACGCAGCGTGGCCGCCATAAGAAGCAGTCCGGCGGGCATGGTCAGTTCGGCGACATCGTGATCGACATCAAGCCGCTGCCGCGCGGTTCCGGCTTCGTCTTCAATGAGACGATATCCGGCGGCGTGGTCCCGCGCCAATATTTCTCCGCGGTCGAGGCGGGCGCAAGAGAAGCGCTGGAAAGCGGCCCGCTTGGTGGATTTCCGGTCGTGGACGTCAGCGTCACTCTCACCGACGGTTCCTATCACTCGGTCGATTCCTCCGAGCAGGCATTCAAGATGGCGGCACTCCTCGCCATGCGTGAAGGGCTGCCGCAATGTCAGCCGGTCATCCTGGAGCCCGTCCTGAAGGTTGAGATCACCGTGCCGAGTGATGCGACGCCGAAGGTGAACGCCATCGTCTCAGGGCGGCGCGGTCAGCTTCTCGGCTTTGACGGCAAACCGGATTGGGATGGCTGGGATGTGATCTCGGCGCTCATTCCGGAAGCCGAGATTGCCGATCTCATCATTGAGTTGCGTTCGGCCACACAGGGCGTCGGCACTTTCACCTCAAACTTCGATCATCTGGCCGAAGTGCATGGGCGACTTTCCGACGACATCCTGAAAGCGGCCTCGAAAGAGGCGGCATAGCCTCAGGAAGCTATGTTCGACTGGCGCGGCCGAAAGGCCGCGCTTTTCGCATTTGAAGAGAACGATGCGTCAAGACGCTGCGAAGAAGGCCTCAGGCCATGGTCATTGGGGATGCGGCGCGCGCCTCAATAATGCCAGCGGCGTGCCATGGCGATGAGAAAATCCCGGAAAACCTGGACGCGGGCGGAGTTCCTGAGCTCTTCCGCGTAAACGAAATAGGTGTCGAAGGCCGGCACTTCCGCTTCCGGCAGAATGGCTACCAGCGGCGATTGTTCGTTGACGAGGTAGTCGGGAAGCATGGCGATGCCGAGCCCCTTTTCGATGGCACGCCGGATCGCGACGACATTGTTGATTGCCATGATCGGAGTGCGGGGCTCGCCGTTCTCGCGACCGCTGCTCATCAGCAAATTCATGTCCCGGAGATAGGCCGGGGCATTCTCGCCATAGACGATGATGCGGTGCTCATCGAGCTCGGCCACACTCTTCGGCTGTCCGAAACGCTGGAGATAATCCGGCGAGGCGTAAACGTGGAAGTGCACCGTGAAGAGCTTGCGCTGAATGAGGTCCGGTTGCGTGGGCGCCCGCAGTCGGATCGCGACATCAGCTTCGCGCATCGAGAGGTCGAGTTCATCATCGTCGAGCACGACCTGCAGATTGATCTGTGGGTAGAGGTCGATGAATTCGTTGAGACGCGAAGCGAGCCAGCTGGAGCCGAGCCCGACGGTGGTCGTGACCTTGAGAGCGCCCGACGGCTGCCCCTTGGAATCCGCCAGTTCGGCGCGCGTCTGTTCGAGCTTCACCAGTACTTCGCGTGCCGTACGCACGAGAAGTTCGCCCTGCTCCGTCAGAATGAGGCCGCGGGCGTGGCGGTGGAAGAGGGGAACCCCGAGCTCTGATTCCAGTGCGCTCACCTGTCGGCTGACGGCCGACTGGCTCATGTTGAGCGAATCGCCGGCATGGGTAAACGACCCGGCTTCTGCCGCCGCGTGGAAGATCCGCAGCTTATCCCAATCCATCACACCCCCTTCAGGATCCCTGCGCCCCTGAGGTCTTGAACGTTGCGCGTCGAGACAGTTGGCCTACTCGGCCGCCTCCTGCTGTGCTTCCAGCGCGAAGAGGTATTTCTCCGCCTCCAAAGCTGCCATGCAGCCCTGGCCGGCGGCGGTCACCGCCTGCCGGAAAACGTCGTCGGTCACGTCACCCGCCGCGAAAACCCCGGGGATATCCGTCGCCGTCGAATCCGGCGCGGTCCACAGATAGCCGTTCGGCTTCAGGCGAAGCTGGTCTTTGAAAAGAGACACGGCCGGCGCGTGACCAATGGCAATGAAGACGCCGTCGACCGCGACTTCCGAGATCGCGCCGGTCCGAACGTTGCGGAGCTTCGCCCCGGTCACCGACGGTGGAAAGCCGCCCTGGCCCAGCACTTCTTCGATGGCGCAATCCCACATCACACTGACATTGTCCCGTGTGAGGAGACGGTCCTGCAGGATCCGCTCGGCGCGGAGCGCATCGCGACGGTGCACGAGTGTCACGTGGCGGGCGAGGTGGGACAGATAGAGCGCTTCCTCGACGGCGGTATTGCCGCCACCGACGACGAGAACGTCCTTATCCTTGTAGAAGAAGCCGTCGCAGGTGGCACAGGCCGACACGCCGAAGCCCTTGAAGCGCTCCTCCGACGGCAGGCCGAGCCAGCGCGCCTGCGCGCCCGTGGCGATGACGACCGCATCCGCCGTCCAGACATCGCCGCTGTCGAGGGTCAGTCGAAAGGGACGCGTGGTGAGCTCGGCCGAGACGACGATATCGCTGACGATGCGGGTGCCGACATTCTCCGCCTGACTGCGCATCTGCTCCATCAGCCATGGGCCTTGGATCGGCTCCGCAAAGCCTGGATAGTTCTCCACCTCGGTGGTGATTGTGAGCTGTCCGCCAGGCTCCATTCCGGCAATCAGGACCGGCTCGAGAAGAGCTCGCGCCGCGTAGACGGCTGCCGTATAGCCGGCGGGACCTGACCCGATGATCAAGAGCTTGGCGTGGTTGGCCGTTGACATGGTCGCACCCATCGCAGGTTGGTCTGTCCAGATAGGCGGCAAGTTCACAAAGGGCAAGCCGAGCATGCCCTTCCGTCACCAGGTTTCGGCCGAAGGCGGGTTGTTTGGTGCGCCTGGTGCAACCCAGGCGCTGTTTTCGGTGCTTTTCGATGTTCATGCGCTCCTGCCGGAGCGTATGAATGTCAGCTCAAAAGGCGCTCTCGGACGACTTCGGCTGCATAAGCGGTGGCATCGACGGCGCCGGCGCCCTGGAACTCCAGATCGACCCCGTCGGGTCCGGTCAGAGATACGAGACCGCGGGCGTCGAGATTGGAAGCGAATTCATCGTGACGGCGCGAGCGCCCATTGAGAGGCAGAAGATTGACCGGATGCCCGCTCGCGACGGCTTCAGACACCATCGAGACGGAATCGGCGGTCACGATCAGGCGATCGGCCAGCGCGAGAAGCCCGAAATATGGATTGTCGCCGCTTCCGTTCCACTGCCAGTACCAGGGCTCGGCCTGAAACTCCCCGGCGAGAGCTTGCTTGACCCGGTCTTCGGTTCGCCGCGAGGGCGTCACCACGACACGCGCTCCGGTGACTTCGTGCACGCCGCGGATGATCGCCTTGAGGCGTGCGAGGAAGGCCTCGCTCATCCAGTAATGACGTGTCGGGCCACCCAGAACGACGCCGATGAGGCTGTTTTCCGAACCGCGGAGGCGGGGCCCCCATTGAGCTGCGGCCTCGTCGAGTTTTTCGCGCGTCACACGATGCAGTGCCGTGTCGACATTGACGACGTTCTCGCCGGCAAGGTGGTCGTGGCGCATCGAAACGACGAGGTCGAAATGGTGCACAGGCGTCAGCGGATTTTGAATGTGCACCGTCCGCGTGGTGCCTTCCGAAGCACTGTGGATCGCGATCGAGGCGGCGGTGGAACGGCGCCCGCAGCTGATGAGGAGATCCGGCCAGGGCGGCGTGAGAAGGTCGCGCGAGGGATCGAGGCCGGTCAGCGCCGCGGGGCACAAATGTCCCGGAAGCCACGACCAGGGCTGCCGGAGCCTGATGGTCTTCTCCTCGAACGGCACGCCCAAGCGTTCGGCCAATCCGAGGGCCTGGCTGCGCATGCCGGCCTCGCCGGTCGTCAACACCCAACAGCGGGGCTTGGGCGGATTTGCGGGATGCGGAACCATGATTTGACGAAGGCCGGCGAGAAGTTGAAGCGCGGGAACCGGTAGCATGCGGGAAGCCGGCGCGCCAAGTGCGCCTTCGGGCGCGGTCACGACGACGTCTTTGGCCCCGTTTTGCCCTCTTGGAAGGCAGTCAGTGCCTATGTTTCGGGCACATGCATGGCTGGCATGCACACTCTTTCATTGTGATCGGCCGATTGTCGGACGATAAAGCGGGAGCTGACGAGCTCTTCGGGCACTTCCCTGTGGCCGCAGAGAGCAGCTGTTCCCCTCTTGGACGGCCGGTCGTTGACCGGCTCCAAACTCTTTCGACGAGTCCTGGATATCAAACACCGGGGCTCGTCTTTTTTTTTGTTTCAGGCTAGTGCCTTCCTGGGAGGGAACGGTTGCCGGCGCAGGCCACGTGACAACGCGTTCCGCTACAAGACGTAACACTCGTGTTAGGCTTTTTTGAAGGCCGGCACACAAGCAGAACACGGAACAATGGCTGTCGATCTTTCTCTCGATCCTTCGACCCTCCGCCTCTTTGCCGACAAGGCCCGCACGCTCAGTGCTGATTTGGAGGCGGGCTACGAGGACGGCCGGGATCATGAAATCGATCTCGATGCCGAGGGAATGCACGAATCGCATCATCACGACGCGCTCGCTGAAGAAGAGACCGACGACCAGACCGAGCAAGAGCTTCGTGAGCTCATCGACGATCTGAATATCGACGAAGCGGCGGATCTGGTCGCGATCGTATGGATCGGGCGCGGTGATTACGGCGCCGACGATTGGGATGAGGCGCGCTCCGAAGCGAGAAGCCGCGCCCAGGGCAAGACCTCCAAGTATCTCCTGGGCATGCCGCTTCTGGCGGACCATATCGATGCCGGTCTCGACGCGCTGGATCTCTAACCGTCTGCCGCGTGAAGGCGGCGCGTTCACCTTGCGGCTCTTTTTGAGCTGAAGCGAGATACCGGGAGAAGCGCGGCTCTTGCAGAGCCATCGCGGAAACGGCACCGTGGCGCCATGGTGAATCAATCCTTACCGGGATGCCCGTGCCGCGCCTCGCACATATCCGCCTGACCGTCTCTCTGATCGTGCTGGGTCTATCGGGCCTGTCATCGTCCGCGCTCGCGGCAGATGCTGCTTTGCGCCATGATGCGGTCATCCGAGCTCTCCCCAATGATGCGTCTGAGGTGCTCGGCGATGTGTCGAGGGGCTCCGAAGTCGTCGTCAACGGCTGTGCGCAGGCGGAGGGATGGTGTCTCGTACGGCCACGCTCTGGCAGTGCGAGACATGGCTGGCTCCGTGGCGACGCGCTGACGGCGCTCGGTTTCAGCCGCCGGAGCGACATCGGCGACGATGCCGTGATCAATATCGAGGTCGGTCGGCCGGTGACGATCATCGTCCTGCGATAGGGCGATTCGGCAACGCCTAGACGAGGCGCCGATTCGGCGTCACCATCTTCGATAGAGTTGCAGGCGAAGGCTGGCATTCTGGCTGTCGAGCCCGATGTCGGAAACCGCCCCCACGAGCGACATGCCTTTGATCAGCTGCTGTTGGGCTTCGAGAGAGCTGTGCCAGATGAAATCGGTATCCGACACGTAGGACTGCGCCGTGAGGGCGGTGTCGGTCGGGAGGATGTTGAGCCGCAGATAGGGTGCGGTCGCCATCGTCTGCTCGGCGTTGGACCCGATGCCGGAGCCGGACAAAGCGTAACTCAGCTGCAGCGACGCTTCGACGAGGTTGCCGAAGGATTCCTGGCGCCCGATACGCGCCGCGATTCGGTAGCTGTTCTCTTCGGGGATCACATTGCCTTCGATCCAGGCCTTGTCCCACGTCCAGTCGTAATTCGGGAAGGGGCCGGGCAGGGCGAGGCTGTACCATGCCACATCCGTCGGGCGGTTCCCCCATTGCCACACGCGTGTGTCGACACCGTGCGAGCCACTGCCGGTCGTGCCAATGTCGACCCCGAAGCGACCGTCCAAATCACCGGCGCTCTGGGCGCCCAATGTGTAGATGGCCGCGCCGTCGGCGAGCGGTGAACGATTGACGATCAGCCAGTCTCGTTGATCCGCCTCGGCCGGTGAAGCGAATGCGTGCAGGCCGAGGAAGGGCAAAATTCCGAGCGCCATGATTTGCGGTCGGACGCGGCCGACGCCGAGAGTGATCCGCAAGTCTCCAAACTCCAGGTCAGGTGAGCCAGTAGGAAGACCCCCGGACGTTCCCCCAAATTCGAATTGCTTTCGTTCCAGGATAGAAGCTCTTGTGGCGAAATGAAGAATCACGTTCTGCGGGCATGTAACACGAGCAGGTTGCGAGAGGCTGTGGCGGGTGAAGCTGCCGCCCTCGTCGGCAGGCGAAAGCTACCTCTCAGGCCTTTTCGCGCCCGCAAGGCTGGTCCATATAGAGAACATGGCAGCAGACAGGCGCACATCTCCCGGGCGAGGCGGCAAGGCCGCTAAACCGGCCTCCGAAACCACGTACGATCAGCCGGAAGGCGACGGCGAGGGGTTCGGCGAGGCCGCACAGCCCTCGCTGGAAGGAGTGCCGATCGAAAAGGCGTTTGCCGGCTCGATCACCTCGTGGGCGGAAGAGATCGCGCGCGAGGCCGAGGCGGAAGGGCGCAGCACGCGCGTTCGGCCGCCCCAGCCGAAGGATCGCGGCGGCCTCGCCTATGATCGCTCCATCGCCGTTCCGGAAAAACCGGAGGCAGATCCGGCGCCGGAAAGAAAATCTCGTGACGGAAAGTCGAAGCTTGGGCCCGGAAAGAACTCCGGTTGGGAGACGGACCAGTCGATCCCCCTCAAGGCCGACGAGACGCAAGCGCCGGCGAAATCGGGCCGTGGCGCCGCGGGCAAGGGCAAAAAGCCCGGTGCCGGCAAGAAAGCCGCCGACAAGCCTTTGAAGACTTCGAGGGGAACCTCGATGGGCGGGCGCAGCTCCGCCAAGGAGCGCGCGGGTGCGGGCATGAGCCCGGCCGCAGGCTTCGATGTAAATCTGGAAGATGCGGAGAACTTGCCGGGCTCCGCCGTAACGGCGACCGTCGAAGCGCTGTCTTCTCTTATCGAGAAAGGCCGTCCGGAGTTTCGCGACGGCACCTGGGTCCCGCATCGACCCCCGCGGCCGGAAAAATCCGAGGGCGGTGTCCCCCTCAAGATCACCTCCGAATTCGAGCCGCGCGGAGATCAGCCCCAGGCGATCTCGGAACTCGTTGCGGGGATCAAAGAGGCGGGGGAGGCGACCCAGGTTCTGCTCGGCGTGACGGGCTCGGGCAAGACCTTCACCATGGCGAAGGTGATCGAGGAGACGCAGCGCCCCGCGCTCATTCTGGCGCCCAACAAGACCCTGGCAGCGCAGCTCTACGGCGAGTTCAAATCGTTCTTCCCGGAGAATGCGGTCGAGTATTTCGTTTCCTACTACGACTATTATCAGCCGGAAGCCTATGTCCCGCGCACCGACACCTATATCGAGAAGGAATCCTCCATTAACGAGCAGATCGACCGCATGCGCCACTCGGCGACGCGCGCGCTGCTCGAACGTGACGACGTCGTGATCGTCGCTTCCGTCTCCTGCATCTACGGTATCGGCTCGGTGGAAACCTACACGGCCATGACCTTTGGCCTGGAGGTGGGCGATCGACTCGATCAGCGCCAGCTCATGGCCGATCTCGTGGCCCTGCAATACAAACGCTCGGACGCCAATTTCATCCGTGGCACGTTCCGGGTGCGTGGCGACACGATCGAGATTTTCCCGGCCCACTTGGAAGATCGTGGCTGGCGGGTCTCGCTGTTCGGCGACGAGATCGAGGCGATTTCGGAATTCGATCCGCTCACAGGTCAGAAATCGGGTGAGCTTCGGTCCGTAAAGGTCTATGCGAACTCGCACTATGTGACGCCTAAACCGACTCTGCAGCAGGCGGTGAAGGGCATTCGGGCAGAGCTCAAATGGCGGCTCGACGAACTGGAAAAGGCGGGGCGACTTCTCGAAGCGCAGCGCCTGGAACAGCGCACGCGCTTCGATCTGGAGATGATCGAGGCGACAGGCTCCTGTGCCGGCATCGAGAACTATTCGCGCTATTTGACGGGGCGCAAGCCCGGAGAGCCGCCGCCGACCCTGTTCGAATACCTGCCCGACAACGCGCTCGTCTTTGTCGACGAGAGCCATGTCACCATTCCGCAGATCGGCGGCATGTATCGCGGCGACTTCCGTCGCAAGGCGACGCTCGCCGAATACGGTTTCAGGCTGCCGTCCTGCATGGACAATCGGCCGCTCCGCTTTGAGGAGTGGGACGCCATGCGCCCGCAGAGTGTGTGCGTGTCGGCGACGCCGGGCAACTGGGAGCTCAACGAGACCGGCGGTGTTTTCACCGAGCAGGTCATTCGTCCGACCGGCTTGATCGATCCACCGGTGGAAATCCGTCCAGCCTCCAGCCAGGTCGACGATCTCCTGGGCGCGGTGAAGGAGACGGCTGCCGGCGGGTATCGCGCCCTCGTCACGGTGCTGACCAAACGCATGGCCGAGGATCTGACGGAATATCTCCACGAACACGGCGTGCGCGTGCGCTACATGCATTCCGATATCGATACGATCGAGCGCATCGAGATTATCCGCGACCTGCGGCTTGGCGCCTTCGATGTTCTTGTCGGCATCAACCTGCTGCGCGAGGGACTGGACATCCCCGAATGCGGTCTCGTCGCGATTCTGGATGCCGACAAGGAGGGTTTCTTGCGCTCCGAAACGTCGCTGGTGCAGACGATCGGCCGCGCTGCCCGGAATGTCGATGGTCGGGTGATCCTATACGCGGACGGTATGACCGGATCGATGGAACGGGCGATCGCGGAAACCGAGCGCCGGCGTGAAAAGCAGATCGCCTACAATGTCGAGAACAATATTACGCCGGAATCGGTGAAGGCGCGCATCGCCGATATCCTCGATTCCGTCTACGAGCGCGATCATGTCCGCGTCGGCGTCTCCGGCGGCGGCCGCGGAGCCGGACACGCCGAGGATGAAGGCGCGCTCATGGGGCACAATCTGCGCGCCCACATTGAGGACCTCGAAAAGCGCATGCTGGAGGCCGCGTCGAATCTGGAATTCGAAGAGGCGGCTCGGATGCGCGACGAGATCAAGCGGCTGGAAGCAACCGAACTTGCGGTCATGGACGACCCGCTTGCCCGCAACACCGGCATCGAAAACACCCGGCAGAGCCGGAAAGATGCGGCCAAGTCGGGCGGCTCGCGCGTGCGCAAGAACACGCTCGACGAGATGACGGTCGGACGGACGGAAAAACCGCTCGGCGGTGCGGCTCCCTTGCGCGCCCCGGAGGGCGAGGATGTCAAGCCGTTGCGGCGCGAGAACATCGGCAAGGGATCATACGAAGAACCCGAAGACGAGCGCGCGCGCCAGCGCCGCCCGAGAAAAACCGGGCGGCCGGGTCGTTAACGACACTCAGGCCTTGATCACGGCCGCGATCGCCTTGCCGATCTCGGCAAAACCGGCATTGCGCTCATCGAACGAGGCGCCGCTTTCCGTCAGGTAGATGGAGGCGATGATGGGTTTGCGTCCGCTCGGCCAGATGACCGCCACGTCGTTCATCGTGCCGTTGCCGCCGCCGCCCGTCTTGTCACCGACGAGGAAGTCCCCGGGAAGACCGGCCCGCAGCTTCTCGTCGCCCGTCTTGTTGGTGCACATCCATCTCTTGAGGTACAGGCGGGATCGGTCTGAGAGACTGCCTTTGACAAGGAGCGTCTGTGCGTCACGGCCCATGGCGCGCGGGCTGGTCGTGTCCCGCGGATCTCCGGGCGTTGCCTCGTTGAGCTCTGTTTCCCTGCGGTCGAGGCGGGTCACCTGGTCGCCGATGGAGCGGGCGAAAGAGGTGATCGCGGGCGGGCCGCCGAGGCTGTCGAGGATCAGATTACCGGCCGTGTTGTCGCTTTGCGTCATTGCCGCGACGCAGAGATCCGCAAGCGTCATCCCTTCACCACCGACATGCTCTTTGGTGACGGGGGAATAGGTCACGAGGTCCTTTTCCTCGAAGATGATGCGACGCTCGAGATCTTCCTCGCCCATATCGACCTTCGCCAGCACGGCGCCGCAGGCGAGCAGCTTGAAGGTGCTGCACATGGGGAAACGCTCGTCCGCGCGCTGGGCCCATTCGCGACCCGTCTCGATGTCGAGGACATAGGCGCCGAGACGCGCATTCAGGCGCTGCTCCACCTCGGAGAGCGTGCGCATCAGCTCGTCCTGCGGAGCCTTATCGTCTGCGGTCTGTGCGAAAAGCGGGGCGGGCAAAAACGCGCTGCCGGCCATCGCGGCCATGAGGGCCGTGAAGCTGCGGCGCGTCGGCATCGTATCCATGTCGGTTCCTTCCTGACATCTGCGGCAGGCGGGCCGCTAGCTGCGTCGGAAGACGGAATTAAGGCCGAACCGCAAAGTACGAATGTCAGCTTGTGAATGGCCGAGAGCTGCCCCACATGAATGACATGTTCAGGTCCGCTCGACGTCCGATCCGGAGTTCAGGCCGGTCCCTTTCGGGATTGGCACTCGCCGGTCTTCTCGCGTTTGCCGCGATCCCCTCCGTTGCGACTGCGCAGAGCTTCGGCAACCCCGATCGGCCGCGGATCCCGCGCGTCGAAGTGCCGAAGCTGAAGGCTCCAGACCCGATCAACAATCCCTATGATCAGCCGCGTCTTCGCCAGCGCCAGCTGGAGAACCAGCGCATTTTCGCGCCGCCGGGCTGTGCCGGAAGTCTCACGGCGCAGCAGCGCGCCAGGTGCCGGGCCAAATATCAGTACCGCGAAGAGAACTGATCGCGGGGATATGGCGACCTTCTGACGCGCACCTGCCGTCAGCTCCACCAGGGCTTTCTCGACCAGCGTTTTTTTCGGGTTGCTTCCGCGTTGAAGGCAGGGAAGGGTCGCCCCTCCAGGACGAGGAGGTGAGGCATGCCGGCGCAGAACAGGTCCGAAGACAAGGACGCGGCTCGGATGGGACCCATCCGGGTTGGCATAGGCGGTTGGTTCGCCTCCGCGACCGCCGAATCGGGAAAGCGTCTCGTCATTTGCCGGCGATGTGGTTATCTAGCGAGGTCCGGCAGATGGAGACGAGGCACATGTCCACAGAGCCGCAGCTCTACAAAAAGGCCAAGGACCGACGAAAGAAGGCGCCGGTGAAGCGCGTTCAGCTCTCGGCCGAGGAGCGTCGCGCCTACGAAGAATTGATGCAGGAACGGCAAAAGCGCGACAAAGAGCACACGCAATTCCTGCCCGAGGACCGTCAAACGCGGCGCTAAATGTGCCGCAACGCAGGCGGTGGCATCTGAAAGGACGGGGAGGGCCTTGGCGTCGCTGCCAGCCTCAGCGGGCCTCAACGTCGGTCTTGTCCGCAAAGGCGGCTCGTCCTAGCTGATGGGACATGAGCATCCGTCCGCCGCGCATCCTTGCTCCGAGCAAGCAGTCTTCGCCCTACGACGCCCTTGAGCACGAGATGATGGCGGAGAGGGCTGCAAGCCTCTCCCGTATCGCCTCGCGCTTTGAAGAGGCGCTCGCAGCCTGGCGTCGCCTTGAAGATGCGGCGAAAGCCGGCGGCTCCGCCCGCGATATCGAAGACGGCAGCATCGAAGAGGCTCGCGCGCGGGCGTTGGACGAGGCGGCCCAGGCCTTGTGGGCGCTCGTCGTGCAGCGTGAAGCGCTCGGTCTGCCTGGTACGGAGCGGCTGATGCGCGAATACGACGTGCCGCGCGTGCTGCGTGCGAGGCTCGGGATCGTAAGAAAGCCGGCGCTGTGACGAAGGCGCTGAGGCGGCGCCTTGTTATCTTTGGCGTTTCCCGTCATAACGCGCATGGGCGCGTAAATGTTGGATGGGCGCGCCCCGACGACCGGTTAAGTCTGCGCCGCGCGGTTTTGTACCCGACCGGTAGGTGATGTCTTTCCCGACTGTTTCGAAATTCGGGTGCGGCGATGAGCCGACCTCGATGAATCCGACTACAAAGGGAAAGGGTTTATCCCATGAGCCAGACCGGCACCGTTAAGTTCTTCGATTCCACGCGCGGCTTCGGCTTTATCGCTCCGGAAGATGGCAGCAAGGACGTTTTCGTCCACATCTCGGCCGTTGAGCGCTCGGGACTTCCGGGTCTTGTCGAGGGCAATCGCGTCAGCTTCGAGCTGCAGCAGGATCCCAGGGGCCGCGGCCCGCAGGCGGTCAATCTCCAGCTTGCTTGAATGCTTCCGCTCTGGGGTGTGACTGCTCCGAGCCAGATTTGACAATCGAACCGCCGGCATGCCCGGCGGTTTTTTTGTTTAACGCACCACCAGCACCGAGCACGGGCTGTGCAGGACCACATTGGCCGCGTTTGAGCCCATGACATAGTCGCCGAGATTGGGGTTGTGCGACGCCATCACGACGAGATCGATCTGTTCCTGATTGATGGCCGCACGGATGCCGCGGGCCACTGTTCCCGAGCGGTAGATGGCGCGGCTTCGGATATCTTCGGGAAGATACTCGCGCCGAAACACCTCTACGGCGGGGAGGTGATGTGTCGGGAACTGCGAAAAGTCGGCTTCCATCTGCGGAAACACGCTCAAAACCACGAGTTCGGCATCATAAAGACGCGTGAGCTCGATCGCCGTCGTCACGGATTTCTTCCAGCTGGCGATGTGGTCGAGGTCGATCGGAAGCAAGATCCGGCTCACCATCGCGGTCCTCCCAGGTTTCTTGTATCTCGGCCATGATGCGCTCAAGGCATGTTGCGCGCCCATGCGCCGCCAAGCCGCGCGACATCGTTTGAGGTCATCAGGGTGTCGCTGTCGACCTCCGGTTTTGCCGAAGTCTCTAACGGCCTCGCGAGCGTGATGGCAACGAGGCGCGTTCGTTCAGCCATCGTTCAGCCTGGAAGTCCTACCAATCTCATCAAGAAGCCGGAGATGATCTTCCGGCGGGGCTTATTGGCAAGGAAACGACGATGTCTTTCTTCAGACCCACTGCTCTCAAGACGACTGCCGCGGCTCTGGCTGTGGCACTGACTGCTCTTACCCTGCCGGCTGGCGCGCAGGCCGGCTCATGGGAGTCGCGCCACTGGGATGGCCACAGGGGATATTATGGTGACCGTGGCTGGGAGCGTCCGCGCGGCTATTATGGGCACCGCCACCATCATCGCCGCGACCGCGATGACGCCGGTGCGGCGGTTGCTGCCGGTGTTGTCGGTCTGGCCGCGGGGACTCTTCTCGGATCGGCGCTGACCGCGCCGCGCGCTGCCCCCGTCTACGTCGAGCCGGCACCGGTCTACGCGGCTCCGCCGCCCGTCTATGTCGAGCCGGCGCCCGTCTATGCGGTTCCGGCACGCAATCCGCTGGTCGTTTACGACTCCCGGCCCGCTCCTTGGACGCCGGAATGGTATGCCTATTGCAGCTCGAAGTATCGCTCCTTCGATGCCAATAGTGGTACTTATCAGCCCTATAATGGCCCGCGTCAGCTTTGCCAGTGACGCATTGTTCTTCTTGAGCAACACATAGGAAAGGCCGCTTCTCGGGAGCGGCCTTTTGCTTTTCTGCGCGATCCGAGTGACATCACGGTCACATTGGCAGCTCTTCCCGCCGCGCCCCAAGAAATGCCCCAGGTCTTGCCCATTTCTGGCCCCTTTTCACCGGTGAAAGCGGCAACGGCAAAGTTGATTTCATGGGAAGAGAAGAATGCTCCACTCGGCGAAGTTCCTCGCCGCGGCGGTCCTTGCGGCCAGCTGCGTCCTCGTAACCCAGCCCCAAAGCGCCAATGCTCAGACCGGCCACGCCTCCTGGTATGCCCTGACCTCGCGCACGGCTTCCGGCGAACGGTGCAATCCGAATGCAATGACCGCGGCGCACCGCACGCTGCCCTTTGGCACCAAGGTGAAGGTCACCAATCTGCGCAACGGCCGGGCCGCCGTCGTACGCATCAATGACCGCGGTCCCTTCATCAAAGGGCGCATCATCGACGTCACGCGCGCTGCCGCCCACAAGCTCGGCTTCAAAGGGCGCGGCACGGCAAAGGTTCAAGTCGAAGTCCTCAAATGAAGAGCATATTTGGGCCGCACAAAGGCTCGGCCCATTAGGGACTTGCAGATTTGCCCGCATAACGGCATGATCATACGCGGGGGTTTGCATGAGGCGCCCCCTTTATGGTCGAGGGCCAGCGGACCGATCCCGGCTTTCCATGTATTCCCAAGTAAAGACCGCGCGCTTGCCCGCGTCGGCTGGTGACGCTCCAGCCGGCGACTTTTTTCTATCGAAGGACGAGATGAGATGATGAACAATGGCGGTCGCGGCGGGCACGACGACGACGACTTTGGTGAGCGCCCGGACCGTGATCGGTCCCGCCGGCCCCGTCGTGGTGGTGCGCGCGAATTCGGCAGCGATTTCGGTAGCGATGCTCCCACCCCCGGTTATGGCGATCGGGGAGACGGGGGCTTCGGCAGAGACAATGAAGGTGGCTATCGCGGTGGCGGCGGCGGTGGCGGAGGCTATCGCGGCGGTCCCAACCGCGGTGGCGGTTATCGCGGTGGGGGCGAAGGCGGCGGCTACCGCGGCGGCGGTGAAGGCGGCGGCTACCGCGGTGGCGGTGAAGGTGGCGGCTATCGCGGTGGTGGCGAAGGCGGCGGCTATCGCGGCGGCGGTGGTGGCGGCGGCTTCCGCAGTGGCGGAGGCGGTGGCGGCTTCCGCAGCGGCGGTGGTGGCGGCGGCGGCTTCCAGGATCGTCAGCCGGCAGAAGTCGGCCCGCGTCAGAACGGCACGCTGAAGTTCTTCAACGCGGATCGTGGCTTCGGCTTCATCTCGCCGGAGGACGGCAGCAAGGACGTCTTCGTGCATATCTCGGCGATCGAGCGCTCCGGCCTGCCGCAGCTTGCGGAAGGCACAAGGATCTCGTTCGAGACGCAGCAGGATCGTCGCGGGCGCGGCCCGCAGGCGGTCAACCTGCAGCTGCTCGACGACGAGGCCTGAGCAAGTCGGCGGAGGTGCGCCGGCGTTCTTGAGAGGACGCTTTTCGCCCACGAACGGCAAAGCGACAAAAATTGGGGCGGCTCGCTTGCGCGGGCCGCCCCTTTTTCTTGGCGTCTCGGTCTTCGAGATGCGTCAGCCTTGCTGGCTCTCCATCTCTGCAATCCGGAGCATCGCTGCCCCGGACCGCGGTGAGGCCTCAGCTCAGCGTGTTGCAGAAACGCTGGATGCGTTCGCACGCCGCCTCGAGCGCTTCCGTCGACGTCGCATAGGAGATCCGGAAGTTGGGGCCGAGACCGAAGGCTCCGCCATGAACGACCGCGACCCCCTCCGCTTCGAGAAGCTCGGTGACGAAATCCTGATCGTTCTCGATGGTTTTGCCTGAAGGCGCCTTCTTGCCGATCGCCGCCGCGCAGGACGGATAGACGTAGAACGCGCCTTCCGGCTCCGGGCACTCGAGAAGGGCACTCTGGTTGAGCATAGACACGACCAGATCGCGCCGCTTCTGGAAGGCCTTGCGCGAAGTCTCCACGAAATCCTGAGGTCCCGTCAGCGCCTCGACCGCCGCCCATTGCGCGATGGAGCAGGTGCCGGAGGTCTGCTGGCTCTGGATTTTGGTCATCGCCTTGATGAGCTCGTCCGGGCCGCCGGCATAGCCGATGCGCCAGCCGGTCATCGCATAGGCCTTCGACACGCCGTTCATCGTCAGCGTGCGCGAATAGAGTTCGGGCTCTGCCGCGGCGAGCGTGGAGAACGGCTCGTCGATGTAGAGAAGGTGTTCGTACATGTCGTCCGACATGATCCACACATGCGGATGCTTCATCAAAACCGCCGCAAGCGCCTTCAATTCGGCTTCGGTGTAGGCCGCGCCGGAAGGGTTGGAGGGCGAGTTGAAGATCAGCCATTTGGTCTTCGGCGTGAGCGCGCCCTCAAGGGCTTCCGGCGTCAGCTTGAACTTGTTTTCAAGGGTCGTGTCGACGAAGCGCGGCTCGCCACCGTTGAGAAGAACCATATCCGGATAGCTCACCCAATAAGGTGCCGGAATGAGGACCTCGTCGCCCGGGTTAAGGGTCGCCGCCAGCGCGTTGTAAAGAATCTGCTTTCCACCGGTCCCGACGATGGTCTGCGTCGGTTTGTAGGTGAGACCGTTCTCGCGCTTGAACTTCTCGGCGATCGCCGTGCGCAGTTCCATGATGCCCGGAACCGGCGTGTATTTCGTCTCGCCACGCTTGATGGCGGCGATCGCGGCTTCCTTGATGTTGTCGGGCGTGTCGAAATCGGGTTCGCCCGCACTGAGGCTGATCACGTCTCGTCCCTGCGCCTTCAGTTCACGCGCCTTCTCGGCGACGGCGATGGTCTGGGAGGGCTGAACACGAGCGAGGTTGTCGGCAAGGAAGGCCATGAGTTTGAAATCCGACTGAAGGGAGTTAGCAACGGGCGCGAAACCTAGGCCCATGGGGCGAGAGGCGCAAGGCGCAAGCGCGTCGAACGCACAATGGCAGACGCGCTTTGCCGGCGGATCTTGCTCGACCTCAGCGGGATTGAGGCGAACCTTCAATCCAATTCGCTTGCCGTAAGAACGGCAGGCCGAAAAGTATGGGCGCCGATACCAACGGAAGAGCGACGATGCTAACCCTCTATTCCATGCAGGATTCTGGCAATTCCTATAAGGTGCGATTGCTATTTGCGCATCTCGGCCTGCCATTTCGGATCGTCGATGTCGATACGACGACCGGGGAGACCCACAAGGGCGACTTCCTGGCGATCAATCCGATCGGCAAGGCGCCGGTCGTGGTCCTGGATGACGGGCGTGCTCTCGCCGAATCGGGGGCAATTCTCCTGCACTTCGCTGAAGGTTCTCGTTTTCTGCCGATCGATGCCTACGAACGAGCCAAGTGCTATGAATGGATGTTCTTCGAACAATACTCCCACGAACCTGCGATCGCCGTGCGTCGCGCACTGCACGTCTACGAAACGCGCCGCGCCCAGGCGACGCCCGAGAGGCTGAGGGAGCTGCTTGAAAAGGGCAACGAAGCCCTGGGAGTGATGGAACAGCGGCTCGTGGCCCACGACTGGCTTGCCGGTCCGGCGTTCTCTATCGCCGACATCGCCCTCTACGCGTACACGCACGATGCGGAAGACAAGGGTGGCTTCGACCTCAAGCTGTTTCCGGGTATCCGCGGCTGGCTGGCGCGCGTCGCGGGGGAGGCGGGGCACGTGACGATCGACTGGCGCCCCGCCTGAGCGGTCGATCGCCTTGACCCTATAGGTTCCAGATCTATCACGCGTCGGTTCGAAGCAGGCTCGCCGAAGGTTTCTTGAAGTTCACGCAACGAATTCAGTGGCGCGGGTATTCTCGACGAGAGGGGCACGTCAATGGGAGATACGAATGCGCAGACTTCTTGCCGCGAGCACCGCTCTCGCTCTTAGCATGTCCACACTGGCCTACGCCCAGACGGGGGCTGATGAGCCATCTTCGCCGCCCGATATGAGTGCGCAAAATCCTGGTCAGGACCCTGATGAGGGCATGGAGGCCGATCCGGATATGGACATGATGTCCGATCAGGACGGGCAATCGGAGATGGAGGATGACACAGCGTCGTCGTCGCAGAACCAACCGAGGCAACGTTACGGCTCTGGCTGGGGCGGATCCGGCTATGGCGGTTGGGGTCCCGGCAATTGCATGATGGCGCCTGGAAACGGGCCCGGAGGCGGCTGGTATGGCGGGGGTCCCGGCTATCAGGGTGACTGGGCGGGCCAGACGCCGATGCAGCGACCCGGACCCGGCGGTTGGGGGCAGTGGGGTCCCGGCCCGGCAGCGATGGGGCCTGGCCGGCACGGCATGAAACGGCACGGCCATCACGGGCATGGCATGGCCCGCGGCACCAGCTTCAGGCTGCGTCAGGGTGACACGACGATCCGCGTGACGTGCTCACCGAAAGAGAGTGCGGATGCCTGCGCCAGTGCGGCCGCCAAATTGATGGAGGCCGCCCATGAAATGGGCGCATCGGACGTGGATGTGAGGCAAGGGGGCGGCCGTACGCAGTAGCCGCACACGAACAAATAGGGCTTCGCGCCTGCGGGCGCGGAGCGGGATGCTTGGCTGCGCCTAAGCGTCGGGGCGCCGATATCCATCAAGGCATGGGGATGCCCTGGTCCTTCTTCGGCACGTCGTAGCCCCGTTGGACGGCGGGTCGGTCGGCAATGCGCAGATACCAATCGCGCACATGCGGGAAATCGCCGAGATCGACCCCCTGCCACTCGAAACGTGATGCCCACGGCCAGGCGGCCATGTCCGCGATCGAATATTCCCCGGCGAGATAATCGTGCTCTGCGAGCTGCGTATCGAGCACCTTGTAAAGGCGCGCCGCCTCCTTGGCGTAACGCTCTTCCGCGTAGGGAGCCTTGCCGGGATTGAACTTCAAGAAATGATGCGCCTGACCGAGCATGGGGCCGAAACCGCCCATCTGCCACATCAGCCATTCCATCGCCCGCCAGCGACCGGCGTCATCGGTCGGCATGAATTTGCCGGTCTTCTCCGCGAGGTAGAGGAGGATTGCGCCGGACTCCATGAGCGCCTGGCCGCCCTCGTGATCCACGATCGCGGGGATCTTGTTGTTCGGGCTGATCTTGAGGAATTGCGGCCTGAATTGCTCGTCCGCCATGATGTCGATGGGATAGACCTCGTAGGCGAGTCCCATCTCCTCGAGAGCGATGGAGACCTTGCGGCCGTTCGGTGTGGTCCAGGTGTAAAGATCGATCATGGCAATGCCCGCCTTAAGGTCAGGCGGGCCAGTTAGCAGGAGCGCGCCATAGGCTGCAAGACGGAGCCGGCGCGCTCTTTCGTCAGAAAGCCCTTCTGAAGGGCTCAGCCGTAAGCGATCTCGAGGATCTCATAGCTGTGGGCACCGCCCGGAGCCGCAACCTCGACGGAATCGCCGACGCTCTTGCCGATCAGCGCGCGGGCAATCGGCGAAGAGATCGAAATGCGGCCGAGACGTACATCGGCTTCCATGTCCCCGACGATCTGCCAGGTCTTTTCCTCGTCGGTGTCCTCGTCGACGAGCTTCACTTTGGCGCCGAATTTCACCGTCGAGCCGGTCAGCTTCGACACGTCGATAATGTCGGCGCGCGACAGCTTGTCTTCGAGCTCGGCGATGCGACCTTCGTTCAGGCTCTGTTGCTCCTTGGCGGCATGATATTCCGCGTTCTCCGAGAGGTCGCCATGCGCGCGAGCTTCAGAAATCGCCTGAATGATGCGCGGCCTTTCCTCGGAGGTGAGTCGTTTGAGCTCCGATTCCAGTTGCGCATGGCCGGCAGCGGTCATCGGAATCTTTTCCATCTTCTCCTCCACGACGCCTCGTTTTTGGGCTGGGGGCAACAAAAAAGCGGGTGCTCCACCGATGAGGGGAACACCCTGCTTGACGAAACTAACTTAGGCCGCGTCGAAGTAGGATTGCAGCGGCCTGACTTCAAGCTGTCCGCTGAGAAGGGCTTCAATGCCCTGTGCCGCAGCACGTGCTCCCGCCAAAGTGGTAAAATAAGGCACTTTGTGCAGAAGCGCGGCTCGTCTCAGCGACCGGCTGTCGGCGAGGGCCTGAGCGCCTTCCGTGGTGTTGAAGACCAGCTGCACCTCGCCATTCTTGATAGCATCGACGATATGTGGCCGGCCTTCAAGTACCTTGTTTACCTTGGCGCAGGCGATCCCGTGTTCTTCCAGAAAGCGCTGTGTGCCGGTCGTCGCGATGATCGTGAAGCCGAGGGATGCAAGCTGGCGCATCGTGTCCATCACACGCGGCTTGTCTCCGTCTCGCACCGACACGAAAGCCGTGCCGCCGGTGGGAAGCTGCACGCCACCCGCGAGCTGGCTCTTGGCGAAGGCCACGGCAAAATCGTAGTCGAGACCCATGACTTCGCCGGTCGAGCGCATCTCCGGTCCAAGCACCGTGTCGACGCCGGGGAAACGGGCGAAGGGAAAGACGGCCTCCTTCACGGCCACATGCTTGTGGACGAGCGGCGTCGCCTCCAGATCCTTCAGCTTTTCGCCGGCCATGATCCGCGCGGCGAGCTTCGCGATCGGTCGCCCGACCGCCTTCGCCACGAACGGCACGGTGCGGGAGGCGCGCGGGTTGACCTCCAGAACGAAGATGTCGTCGCCCTTGACCGCGTATTGCACGTTCATGAGCCCGCCGACGGAAAGGCCCTTGGCGAGCGCCGCCGTCTGACGTCCGAGCTCCTCGATGATCTCCTTGGACAGAGAATGGGGCGGCAGCGAGCAGGCGGAATCGCCCGAATGGATGCCGGCTTCCTCGATATGCTCCATGATGCCGCAGACGACGACATCGGTGCCGTCACAAAGCGCGTCGACATCGACCTCGATCGCATCGGCGAGATAGGAATCGATCAGCACCGGCGACTTGCCGGAGACGACGACCGCCTCGTTGATGTAGCGCTCGAGCTGCGCGGTATCGCGCACGATCTCCATCGCCCGCCCGCCGAGCACGTAAGACGGCCGGATGACCACGGGATAGCCGATCTTCTCAGCGATCGCGAAGGCTTCTTGCGCCGAATGGGCGATGCCGTTGCGCGGCTGTTTGAGGCCGAGCTTCCCGAGAACCTGCTGGAAACGGTCGCGATCTTCGGCAAGGTCGATCGCATCGGGCGAGGTGCCGAGGATCGGAATGCCCGCCTCTTCGAGCGGCTGTGCGAGCTTCAGCGGCGTCTGGCCGCCAAATTGCACGATCACGCCCTTCAGCGTTCCGGCGCTCTGCTCGACCCTCAGGATCTCCAGCACGTCTTCGGCCGTCAACGGCTCGAAATAGAGCCGGTCGGAGGTGTCGTAGTCGGTGGAGACCGTCTCCGGATTGCAGTTGATCATGATCGTCTCATAGCCCGCATCGGCGAGCGCGAAGGCGGCATGACAGCAGCAATAGTCGAATTCGATGCCCTGACCGATCCGGTTCGGCCCGCCGCCCAGAATGACGATCTTTTCCCTGTCGCTCGGACGCGCCTCGTCCTCGGCCTCGCCGCCCGAGCGGAAGGGGCGTTCATAGGTCGAGTACATATAGGCCGTGGCGGCAGCAAACTCGGCCGCACATGTGTCGATGCGCTTGAAGACCGGTCTGACGCCGAGACGGTTGCGCAGCGCGCGCACGCTTTCCTCGTCGGTGCCGGCGAGTTTGGCGAGGCGGGCATCCGAAAAGCCGAGGCTCTTCAGCCGGTGCAAGACAACCTTGTCCTCCGGCACGCCGTTGGCACGGATGCGTTCCTCCCAGCCGATGAGCCCTTCAAGCTCGCGCAGGAACCAGGGATCGATGGCGCAAGCTTCGTAAATCTCTTCGCACGATGTGCCGAGACGCAGCGCCTGTGCCACCTTCAACAGCCGGTCGGGAGTGGGACGGGCAAGGGCGGCGCGAATGGCGTTCTTGTCGTCGCCTTCGCCGAGGCCCGGAATCGTGACCTCGTCCAGCCCGTCGAGCCCGGTCTCGAGGCCCCGCAGAGCCTTTTGAAGGGATTCGCTGAACGAGCGCCCAATCGCCATCACCTCGCCGACGGACTTCATCGACGTGGTCAAAGAGGGTTCCGCTCCCGGGAATTTCTCGAAAGCGAAACGCGGGATTTTGGTCACGACGTAATCGATCGTCGGCTCGAAAGAGGCCGGCATCGCTCCGCCGGTGATCTCGTTCTCGAGCTCGTCGAGTGTATAGCCGACGGCAAGGCGTGCCGCGACCTTCGCGATCGGAAAGCCTGTCGCCTTGGAGGCGAGAGCTGACGAACGCGACACGCGCGGATTCATCTCGATGACGACCATGCGTCCGTCGGCCGGATTGATGGCGAACTGTACGTTCGAGCCACCGGTCTCCACACCGATCTCGCGAAGCACCGCGAGCGACGCGTCCCGCATCACCTGGTATTCTTTGTCGGTGAGGGTGAGGGCGGGCGCAACGGTGATGGAATCGCCGGTATGCACGCCCATCGGATCGATATTCTCGATCGAGCAGATGATGATGCAGTTGTCCGCTTTGTCGCGGACGACCTCCATCTCGTACTCCTTCCAGCCGAGCACCGATTCTTCGATCAGGATTTCGTTGGTCGGCGAGGCGTCGATGCCGCGTTCGGCGATCTCGAGAAACTCTTCGCGATTGTAGGCGATGCCGCCGCCGGTGCCGCCGAGCGTGAAGGAGGGACGGATGATCGCCGGCAGGCCGATCTCTTCGAGCGCGGCAAGGGCTTCGGGAAGGGAATGGGCAAGACGCGACGTCGGCGTGTCGAGGCCGATCTTCGTCATCGCTTCACGGAAGAGCTCTCGGTCCTCGGCCTTGTCGATGACTTCGGCGCGCGCGCCGATCATCGTGACGCCATAGCGATCGAGCACGCCGGCCTTGGCCACGGACAAGGCGCAATTGAGCGCCGTCTGTCCGCCCATCGTTGGAAGGAGCGCGTCGGGCCGCTCCTTTTCGATGATCTTGGTGACGACGTCGGGCGTGATCGGTTCGATGTAGGTGGCGTCAGCCAAATCCGGATCGGTCATGATGGTGGCCGGATTGGAATTGACGAGGATGACCCGATATCCCTCGGCCTTCAGAGCCTTCAAGGCTTGCGTGCCGGAATAATCGAATTCGCAGGCCTGGCCGATCACGATCGGCCCGGCCCCAATAACCAGAATGGAAGAGATGTCGGTGCGTTTCGGCATGGGGGCGTGCTGGTAGGCGGGCCGTTCGGCCCTGCCGGTTCCGGGTGGTTGGAAAGTTGCGCGCTTATAGAGGAATTCGCGCAAGAGGCAAAGCCACCGCCTCGGGGGCTGTGGACCTGCAGCTTCGGAGAGCTCAGAGCCGAACCGGGGCGACCGAGATAAAGACGCTCAGTTGATCTCGGCGACTGCGGAAGGCTCAGATTCGGAATTCGTCTCGTCGATGGTGTCTAGACCGTCTTCGTAGGAGGCCGTCTCGCCATCATAGTCGCAAATCCCGACCGAAAGCGCATAGCAGGCGAGGCGAACCGATTTCGGGATCTTGACCTTCTTGCCGTCGCGTTCGCCGGTCTCATAATACTGAATCATACGTTTTTTGAGGCCCAACCGATCGGCTGCCTCTTTCTGTTTCATTCCGAGCTTTTTTCGCCAGGCTTTGAACTGGTCGGGTGTCATCGTGGAAACGCCCAAGGCAAGGTCCCTTTCAGCTGACCGAATTTAGGGGCTTTTTACACTGCGGCCTATAGCGAAATCGTGAAGGCGCAAAAAGTGCATTTCTTGTTTGACAAATGCGCACAATGTGCACATATTCACGATGAAGGCGCAAATAGTGCTCCTTTTGGCGGCTAACATGTCGCCATACGCAACCTGTTAGAGGAGGGCTCAGAGATGTTGAATGACATCGTCCTGCAGCGGGCTCGCCTGGGTTACGATCGCGTGGATATGCATCGCTACGCGACTCTCAACTGTGGAATGGCTCGTTTGTTCAAACGTGTAGGCCATTGGTTCAGCTGAGGTTTCTCACGGCGATTACGCTGTAAAGAAGTGTGATGAACAAAAACGCGGCTCCCCTGGCCGCGTTTTTGCTTTCAGGCGAGGGAACCCCCGGCCATCTCCGTTTCTTTTCCCGTCGCAGCAACGGACGGAGTACGGGATGCGGTGGCGGGGTCGGCGTCAGTCGAGCAATATCGAATATCGAACCGGCGGGCGAAGCTCGCTGCCGATCGGACGCGCCGGCGGTGGCATCGGCTTTCTGATCGTGGCCGCAATCCTTTTCTTCGTCTTCGGCATCAATCCGATGGAACTCCTCCGCGAGGTGGAGACCGGCCCGGGACAGATCGCGAGCGAACAGCGCTCTCCCTCAGGGGAGATCGCCTCCACCCGAACGGAAGCGGATGATTTCGTCGCGACAGTGCTGGCCGAAACCGAAGACGTTTGGGGTGGCATTTTTCGCGAGGCGGGGGCGGACTATCCCGAACCCACTCTCGTTCTCTTCAACGGCTCCGTTCGCTCCGCTTGCGGCCTGTCGGGCAGGGCGGCTGGACCCTTTTATTGTCCGGGTGACCAAAAGCTCTATCTCGATTTGTCGTTCTTCGAAGAGCTCAAGCGACGCTTTCGCGCTCCCGGCGATTTCGCGCAGGCCTATGTGATCGCGCATGAGGTCGGCCATCATGTGCAGAACCTGACGGGCGTTCTCTCGAAAGTGAACGAGATGCGTCAGGGCATGAGCGAGCGTGCGGGCAACGCTCTGTCCGTTCGGGTTGAGCTTCAGGCAGATTGCTATGCTGGCATCTGGGCGAACCGGACGCGCGACAAGGGATTGCTGGAGGAGGGCGATCTCGACGAGGCGCTGAACGCAGCGACCCAAATCGGCGACGATATGATTCAGAAGCGCACTCAAGGCTACGTCGTGCCTGAGGCTTTCAATCATGGCTCATCGGATGAGCGGCGACGCTGGTTCCGCCAGGGCTATCAATCGGGACATCTCGATGCCTGCGATACGTTCAGCGTTTCCACGCTTTGAGGCGGAAGGATGAGCGTTGCGGGCCGCACCGCCGTGCTCGGCCTCGCGCTGGCCGGAGGGCTTGCGGGCTCGCAGGCACCGGAATTCGCCCAGCAATATCGGCAGCGCCTGGGTGGCGCGGTCGATGAAATGCGGCAGGTGGTGGCGGAGTTCGATGAGGACGTCCGCCGCAACGGCCTCGACCGCGACGAGGCGGTGTCGCTTTACGCTCAGTCGCCCGAAGCGTTTCTCAAGGATCGCGGGCTGTCTATGAAGCGTCTTCTCTCACGCTTCTCGACACTTAGCCGTCAGCAGGCAGAGCTGGAGCTGGCAGAGCCCCTGATGCGGCCGGTGATCGTCTTGAGGAACCCGGACCAGCAAATCGTCCAAGGCGCCTGGCAGATCTACGAGCCGGCCGTCCCGGTGACGGCAGCGGGCGCTGTTTGGGCTTTCGCCGGACTTTCTCTCATCGGCGGTTTCGCCTGGTTCTCAGGCAAAATGCTGCGCTTCCTCTTTGTGAACAACCGCAGGCGCTCAGAAGCCACCCCAAGCTGAGACCAGCTTCGGAAAAGCTGGTCCCCCAGTGGCCGGCGGCTTACGCTGGCGTCTTGTCCGTCCGCGCTTTGAGGTTTTCGCGAATGAGATTCATGAAGCGCTGGAAAAGATAGTGGCTGTCCTGGGGGCCAGGCGAGGCTTCGGGGTGGTATTGGACCGAGAAGACCGGCTTGTCCTTCAGACGCAGGCCGGCATTGGAGCCGTCGAACAGCGAGACATGCGTCTCTTCAACTTCGGGCGGCAGGCTGTCGCGATCGATTGCGAAGCCGTGGTTCATCGACACGATTTCCACTTTGCCCGTGGTCTTGTCTTTGACCGGATGGTTGGCGCCGTGATGGCCCTGATGCATCTTGGCCGTCTTCCCGCCGAGCGCCAGTCCCATCATCTGATGGCCGAGGCAGATGCCGAATGTCGGTGTTCCGCTGTCGATGACGCTGCGAATCGCCGGAACTGCGTAGCTACCCGTCGCCGCCGGATCGCCCGGACCGTTGGAGAGGAAAACGCCGTCCGGATTGAGGGAGAGAATATCTTCCGCCGTCGCCGTCGCCGGCAGAACGGTGACCTTGCAGCCCTCTTCGGTCAGGAGGCGCAGGATGTTCCGCTTGATGCCGTAATCGACGACCACGACATGGCACTCGCCGTCCTCGCGATGTCCATAGCCTTGGCTGGGCTTCCAGCTTGTTTCGTGCCAGTCGTAGCGCTGCGCGGAGGTGACGCCCGGGACAAGATCCTGCCCGTCCATCGCAGGCATTGCGGCCGCTTCCGCTTTCAGCGCTTCGTAATCGAAATTGCCGGCCGGATCGTGGACGATGACGGCGTTCGCCATGCCATGCTCGCGGATGCGATTGGTGAGCGCGCGGGTGTCGACGTCCGCGATGCCGGGGATGCCGCGCGCCTTTAGCCACGCATCGAGGTTTTTGGCCGCACGCCAGTTGGACGGAGCGGTGATCGGCGCCCGCAAGACGCAGCCGGCAACCCCGGAATTACGCGCCATGTTCACCGTCTCGACGTCTTCGTCGTTGGTGCCCACATTACCGATATGCGGGAACGTGAATGTGATGATCTGCCCCGCATAGGAGGGATCGGTCAAAATCTCTTGATAACCGGTCATCGCGGTATTGAAGCAAACTTCGCCGGAAGACTTGCCCGTTGCTCCCAATCCTTCGCCTTCGATGACGGTGCCATCGGCGAGAACGAGGCATGCGGTGGGTTTGCTTTCGGGCCAGGAAGTGGCGGTCATGAACGGATCCGACGGTCAGCATCAACAGGTGGAGCTCGCGCTCTCTTGCGTCCCCGCTGCGAGTGTCTATATCGACGGCCTCTATGGCGCGCTGGGGCAGCGCGCGATACCTAGTGGGCGGATCATGTCGCGTCAACGCGAGGAATGGTTGAGACCCACATGAGATCCAAGCCGACCGCCGAGACTTCACTTCTCATTTTATCTGAGGCGTCTGACGACGCATCGAAGGGGTCACCCATGGTTGATCGAATCCGCGATCAGATCAGCGAAGGCCTGAAAGAGGCCATGAAGAAACAGGACCGCGTGCGCATGACCACGCTGCGGTTGATCAACGCGGCCATCAAGGACCGCGACATCGAGGCGAGGACGAAAGGCAAGGACGGCGTCTCCAACGACGAGATCATGTCGATCTTGACCAAGATGATCCGTCAGCGTGAGGAATCCTCCAAGATCTACGAGGAGAATGCCCGCCTCGACCTCGCCGAGCAGGAACGCAAGGAAATCGAAGTCATCCGTTCGTTTCTGCCGCGTCAGATGGACGAAGACGAGCTCAAAAGCGCCTGCCACGATGTGGTCGGCGATGTGGGCGCCCAAGGTCTTCGAGACATGGGCAAATGCATGGGCACGCTCAAGGAACGGTATTCCGGGCGCATGGACTTCGCCCGGGCGAGCTCCGTCGTGAAGGATATTCTGAGCTCCTGAGAGCGCTCTTCGGGGCCTTTGCGCGCCGAATTTTGGCACGTGAAGGCCTCGCTCTCAAAACGGGCCTGACGCGCGAGTGAAGTGCGGATTCCTGGCGGAACTCGTCCGCCGATCGGTTGTTGGAAAGGCCGATACTCCAGCAACACGATTGGGATGTGACAATGGTTCCAGCCTGGCTCCATGTTCTTGCGATTGCGTCTTTGCTTCTCGGTTTCGTCTGCGCGCTCATTATCGCCGTCGATGAGAGCCGCCATCCACAGCATATGTGGATCATGAACATCGTCTGGCCGGCTCTCGCCCTCTTTGCCTCGCTCATCGCGCTCTGGGCCTATTTCACCTACGGGCGGCTCGCGACGCATGAGAAGATGCACACCGCGATGCAGGCGAACGAGACGCCGCCGAGCCAGCGTTTGACGCCATTTCCCGTGATGGTCGGCAAGGGCACCAGCCATTGTGGATCCGGTTGCACCCTCGGCGACATCTGCGCGGAATGGATCGCCTTTCTGTTTCCGACTGTTGCCGTCTGGTTCGGCTGGCAGACGATCTTTTCCGAGAAGATCTTCGCTGTCTGGATCCTCGATTATATCCTCGCCTTCGGCTTCGGCGTGGCCTTCCAGTATTTCACCATCAAGCCGATGCGGAACCTGTCTCCGGCGCAGGGTCTCATCCAGGCGGTCAAAGCCGATGCGCTCTCGCTCACGGCCTGGCAGGTCGGCATGTATGGCTTCATGGCCATCGCCCATTTCTACATCTTCGCGCATCTCCTCGGCGTGAAGCTCGAAGTGACGAGCGTCGAGTTCTGGTTCATGATGCAGATTGCGATGATCTTCGGCTTCATGACGGCTTATCCGGTGAATTGGTGGCTGATCCGTACCGGCATCAAAGAGAAGATGTAGGCCTGACGCCCGCGGCGCCGGCGCAAGCTGTGAGTAGCGGGGAGGGCGCGGCGCTTATGCCATTTGTTCTGCCGCGTTTCCCGTCGCTGTGCTAAGAGGGCAGGATGCGTTTCCCGCCATCTTTTCTCGACGCGATCCGAAGCCGGATCCCGATCTCCGACGTCGTCGGCCGGCGCGTGTCATGGGACAAGCGCAAGTCGCTGCCGTCTCGTGGCGATTACTGGGCTTGCTGTCCGTTCCACGGCGAGAAGACGCCGTCTTTCCACGCCGACAATCGCCGGGGTCGCTATCATTGCTTCGGCTGCGGCGTGTCTGGCGACCATTTCACCTTTCTGGTCGAGCTCGACGGGATGACGTTCCCGGAGGCGGTCGAGCAGCTTGCCGCCGATGCCGGTCTGAAGCTGCCCGACCCCGACCCGCGCGAAGAGGCGCGTCAGGCCCGCCGCGGTGGGCTCGTCGAGGTGATGGAAAAGGCGGCCGCCTATTTCGAGAAAAATCTTGCAGGGCCCGATGGCGCCCGGGCGCGTGCCTACCTGCGTGATCGCGGCCTCGGGCAGGACATTCAGAAGCGCTTCCGTCTCGGATTTGCGCCGTCCTCGCGCAACGCGCTGAAAAATCATCTCGCCGAGGCGGGCGTGAAACCGGAGGAGATGGCGGAGGCTGGTCTCGTCATCGCCGGCGACGACATTCCGGTGAGCTACGATCGCTTCCGCGATCGCATCATCTTCCCGATCCTCGATTTTAGGGGCCGCGTCATCGCCTTCGGCGGCCGGGCCCTGTCGCCGGACGCTCAGGCCAAATATCTGAATTCGCCGGAGACGCCGCTCTTCTCGAAGAGCCGCGTGCTCTTCAACGGCAAGATGGCGCGAGCGGCGAGCGCCAAGGGGCAGAAGGTGATCGCCGTCGAAGGCTATATCGACGTGATGGCGCTGGTGGCGGCGGGCTTTGAAGCCGCCGTGGCTCCGCTCGGCACCGCTTTGACGGAAGAACAGCTACAGCTTCTCTGGCAGATGGCCGAAGAGCCCATCCTGTGCTTCGACGGCGATCAGGCCGGTGTCAAGGCGGCCGCGCGGGCGATCGATCTTGCCTTGCCGCATCTGAAGCCCGGACGCAGCTTGTTGTTTGCGCTCCTGCCGGAAGGGCAGGACCCGGACGATCTCATCCGGGCGTCGGGGTCGGATGCTTTCGCTTCCCTTCTCGATCAGGCGAGCCCGCTTGCCGACATGCTCTGGCGTCGGGAGATGGAGCGCGGTCCGCTCGATACGCCGGAACGTCTCGCCGGAGCGGAAAAGGCACTCAAGGACGCGGTGGCTCAGATCGCGGATGCGGATGTCCGCCGCAATTACGAGCAGCTTTATCGCGACCGTCTGTTTGAGCGTCGCCGCAGCCGCGGCGGAGGCGCGAAGCAGGGCCGCACGCCCCGCCAGAATTTTGGCGGAGGAAGGCGGCAGGGCGGCGGCAGGGGCGGGCGCTTCATGCCCCCTGAGACGCTCGGCGAAGCCTCCACCAGTTTGTTGTCGACGGCGCTAGTGCGAGGCGGTGGACGGACGGGGGCGGCGATCGGCCTTTCCGATGCGATCCTGGTCGGCACGTTTTTGGCTCATCCTCAGCTTGCCGAAGAGCGGCTCGAAATGCTCGGCCGCATTCCTTTCACGGATGCGGCGCTTTCTGACCTTGCCGGCACCATTGCTTTGGCTTTGTCTGAAGAGCCCGAGCTGAGCGCGGGCGCACTCCTTGACCGCTTGAAGACAAAAGGGCATTCGGCGCTGGTGGAGACAATCGGCCGCAAGCTGGCCACCTCAGGCCTTGCCGATCTGGGGCCGGGCGGAGATTCTCTTAAAGCCGCAGCCATTTGGGACGATGCGGCCCTCTTGCGTCTGCGCACCACAACTCTATCTAACGAACGCCGGGAGGCAGCACGTGATCTTGCTAACGAGACGATTGAGGCCAGTTTAACCCGGTTGAAGGATATACAAGAGGAAGATCTGCGGCTCCGCCATCGTGCCTTTGAAGACGAGCAGACGGAAACCGTTCTCCTTCATCCCTTCAAGGCTCGCCGTTAAGGCGGACCAAGTTTGTTCGAGCGGTCGAGCGTTCGAGAAAAACAAATTGCCGATAAAGCGGGCCATGGTTAAGTGGCGCTTTACGGTGCAGCCCTTAGTTTGGAACGCAACCTCGACAGCGATAGCACGGGCGATTGACCATCGCACCGCTGAGACGACGGATCAATGACGACAGCGAACCAGCCCCAGACGACCGAAACCAAAGACGAGACGCGCGACGGCCAGCATAGCGATGGCCCGCTTCTTGATCTCTCCGATGCCGCTGTAAAGCGCATGATCAAGGAGGCGAAGAAGCGCGGCTATGTCACTGTCGATCAGCTCAACTCCGTCCTTCCTTCGGAAGAGGTGACCTCCGAGCAGATCGAGGACACCATGTCGATGCTCTCCGATATGGGCATCAACGTGGTGGAAGCCGACGAGGCGGAGGAGAGCGAGCCGCAGGCGGAAGAAGAGGAAGAAACGGAAGGCCGCGATCTCGTGGAAGCCGGTTCGACCGCCGTCACGAAGAAGACGACCAAGCGCGAGCCGTCCGATCGCACCGATGATCCCGTGCGCATGTATCTGCGCGAGATGGGGGCGGTGGAGCTTCTGTCGCGCGAAGGCGAGATCGCGATCGCCAAGCGCATCGAGGCCGGCCGTGAGGCGATGATCGCAGGCCTTTGCGAAAGCCCGCTGACCTTTCAGGCCATCATCATCTGGCGCGATGAGATCAACAACGGCGATACGCTGCTGCGCGACATCATTGATCTCGAAGCGACTTATGCTGGGCCCGACGCCAAGGCGCCGGATCCCGCGCAGGGCCAGGCCGCAGGCGGGGCGGAAGCCGAGGCCGGTGAAGCCACCGAAGGCGGCGAAGAGAGCGACGAGGACGAGGACGATTACGAGAACAATCTGTCGCTTGCCGCCATGGAGGCGGAGATCAAGCCGCAGGTGCTCGCGACCTTCGATACCATCGCCGACAATTACAAGCGCCTCAGGAAACTGCACGACACGCTTGTCGAAAACGACATGCAGAGCCGGGCGCTGACCCCGCCGCAGGAGCGCCGCTACAAGAAGCTGCGTGACGAGATCGTTGCCGAGGTGAAGTCGCTGTCGCTGAACCAGGGCCGCATCGACGCCCTGGTCGAGCAGCTCTACGACATCAACAAACGCCTCGTTTCACTCGACACCAGGCTGATGCGCCTTGCCGAAGGCTATGGCGTCGACCGCATGGAATTCCTGTCGCATTATCGCGGCAACGAGCACGACCCGCACTGGATCCGCCGTGTGGCGCGTCTGACCTCGCCGGGCTGGCGCGATTTCGTCGCCAACGGCAAGGACCAGATCCACGATATTCGTACGGAAATTCAAGAGCTTGCGGCGAGAACCGGACTCGAAATCTCCGAGTACCGCAACATCGTGCACAAGGTGCAGAAGGGCGAACGTGAAGCCCGGCAGGCGAAGAAGGAGATGGTGGAGGCGAACCTCCGGCTCGTCATCTCGATCGCCAAGAAGTACACGAACCGCGGCCTTCAATTCCTTGATCTGATTCAGGAAGGCAATATCGGCCTGATGAAGGCGGTCGATAAGTTCGAGTACCGCCGCGGCTACAAGTTCTCCACCTACGCGACCTGGTGGATCCGCCAGGCGATCACCCGCTCGATCGCCGATCAGGCACGCACGATCCGCATCCCGGTGCACATGATCGAGACGATCAACAAGATCGTCCGCACCTCGCGCCAGATGCTGCACGAGATCGGCCGCGAGCCGACCCCGGAGGAGCTGGCCGAAAAGCTGCAGATGCCGCTCGAAAAGGTCCGAAAGGTCCTGAAGATCGCCAAGGAGCCGATCAGCCTCGAAACGCCGATCGGCGACGAGGAAGATTCTCATCTCGGCGATTTCATCGAGGACAAAAACGCGATCCTGCCGATCGACGCGGCCATTCAGTCGAACCTGCGCGAGACGACGACGCGCGTCCTCGCCTCGCTCACGGCCCGCGAAGAACGCGTTCTCCGCATGCGCTTCGGCATCGGCATGAACACCGACCACACGCTCGAAGAGGTCGGCCAGCAGTTTTCGGTGACCCGCGAGCGTATCCGCCAGATCGAGGCGAAAGCGCTCCGCAAACTGAAGCATCCGAGCCGCTCCCGAAAGCTCCGGAGCTTCCTGGATAGCTGAGCCTCCAAGGCCAGAGACAACAAAAAAGCCCGGCCATCGTGCCGGGCTTTCTCGTTGCAGTCGCACGTGCTCAGATATCGGACGCGCCGATTACTCCTCGATCCCCCAGACCATGTTGACCTGAACCTCGACGGAGACTTCGCCGCCTTCCAGCGGCACCGCTGCCTCGTCCATTTGCGCGCGCGCCATCGCCATCATCTTCGGCTGCGGGCGGCCATAGCTCTGTTCGGAGATCGACTGGATCGGCCCGAGGGTGATTCCGGCCGCCTCGGCGAGCTGCTCGGCGCGGGCACGCGCGTCCTCGACCGCCTTCTTGCGCGCCTCTTCTTCAAGCGGCTTAGGGTCGTCGATGGTGAACGACAGATTCTGGATGCGGTTGGAGCCGAGCTCCACGACCTTGTCGAGCGTCGCGCCGGCGCTTTCAAGATCGCGGATGCGAACGGTGAGGAGGTTGTCGACGCGGTAGCCGACGATCTTGCGCTCGGAGGTCTCTCCCGGCCGCGGCTGCTCGTAGACCGGCTGGATGGAGAAGCCGGAGGTCTGCAGATCGCGGTTGGCGATGCCCTGGTCTTTGAGCGCCTGGGTGACCTTCGTCATCGCCTCTGAATTGGCGCGCAGTGCCTCCTGCGCGCTCTTCGCCTGTTCCGAGACGCCGAGCGTGACGACCGCCATGTCCGGCGTTCCGAACGCCTCGCCGTTTCCTGAGACGTTGATTTGCGGGCGGTCCGGCCCATTCTGTGCGAGTGCCGGTGCTGCGAATGCGGCGAGCGAAAGGGCAAGCGCGGGGGCAAGAAGGCGTTTGGTCGGCATGTCGGTTCTCCGGGTGCGTGAATCGATGGCCCGTGCGCATGCCTGCCGAATGCGGCTCTTTTTGGGGCTGCTGCTTTGCGCCGACTTGCCCGGTGCCGGCCAATCGCGTACCTGACGCCTGTCTGGGTCCGTAGCTCAATTGGTTAGAGCCGGCGGCTCATAACCGCTTGGTTGCAGGTTCGAGTCCTGCCGGACCCACCAAACCCTCTTCCCTCCCATCATTTCGGACGAATTCTGAAACCCGCCTGCCCAGGTCGCGCGGGGCGCGACGTTCGCCTCGACGCAGCCTTTCGCGCAAAGGGTGAGGCGTTTACGGCATTGCGTGCGGCTCGCTCATCCGTATTGTGCGCGGCCTCAGATGGATTTTTCGATCACCAAAGAGCGCTTTGCCGAAAAATCGTTCGTGTTGGTGGGACGAAACCGGGAGGAAGAAGATGAAAATTTCGCAACTTGGCGCAATCGCGCTGTTTTCCGCCACGCTTGCCGCGATGGCAGGTCCGGCTTCGGCCGAAACCTATCGTTTGTCGCAAAATACCAGCAATACGACGACCTGGCAGAAGGGCGCCGAGAAGTTCAACGAGCTTCTGGGTGAAGCGACCGACGGCAAGATGGAGGTCCGCATCTTCCCGAATGCGCAGCTCGCCGGTGGCGACCAGATGAAGCAGACGGAGATGGTGAGCCGCGGCTCGATCGACTTCATGCTGACCTCGGCGATCAACGTCACGCCGCTCGTGCCGGAGCTCGCGGTTTTCTCGCTGCCATATCTCTATTCGGATTACGACGAGGTGGACGCCACGACGAGCGGCGAGCCGGGGCAGAAGATCGAAGAGATTTTGAAAGAGCACGGCATCATCGCGCTCGCCTGGGGCGAGAATGGTTTTCGCGAGGTGACCAACAATGTCCGCCCGATCAAGACGCCGGCGGACATGCAGGGCCTCAAGATGCGCGTCTCGGGCCCGATGTACATCGACGTGATGCAGGCGCTCGGCGCCAATCCGCAGCAGATGCAATGGTCGGAGACGTTTCCGGCTCTGCAGCAGGGTGTGGTCGATGGCCAGGAAAACCCGATCGGCGCCGTCATCATCCCGCAGCGCGTCTATGAGGTGCAGAAATATCTGACCACCTGGCACTATTCCTACGACCCGCTTTTCCTCGGCGTCAGCGAGAAGCTGTGGGATTCGTGGGATGATGAGACCAAGACCACGGTGAAGAAGGCCGCCGAAGAGGCGATGGAGTACCAGAAGGAAATCAGCCGTGAAGGCACGGCCAAGGGCGTCGAATTCCTGCGCGAGCAGGGCATGGACGTCTACGAGCCGAACGCCGAAGAGATCGACGCTTTCCGCGAAGCGACCAAGCCGGCCTTCGACACCTGGTCGAAGAAGGTGGGCGAGGATCTCGTGAAGAGCTTCAAGGACACCATCGTTCAGTCCAACTGAGCCAAACGGTCGTGCAGGCGGGGCTTTGGCGCCCGCCTGCACGACGCGCCTTCGAGGAGGTTTCGTGTCGTTCCTGTTGCGCGAAGCGGAGAAGATCGTCTGCGCCGTGATCCTTCTTGCGATGACGGCGCTCGGCTTCGCCAATGTGGTCGTGCGCTATCTGACCAGCTATTCACTCGCATCGACGGAAGAACTCCTCACCAACGGTTTCCTGCTTCTGACGGTTTTCGGCGCAGCCATCGCGGCACGCAACGGCGAGCACCTTGCCGTGACCATTCTCTACGATGCCGTGCCGAGGCCCGTTCGGCGGGTCATCCTCGTTCTGTCGAGCGCTCTTTCCGTCGCTCTTCTTGCCATGTCGGCATGGTTCACCTGGCAGCTTTTCGCGAACCAGTTTGAGAGCGGCGTGCGCTCCTACGCGCTGCAGATCCCTGCATGGTATTACAGCGTCGCCCTGCCTTTCGGTTTCGCTCTCGTCATCATCCGCTACATCCAGCACGCATTTGAGCGCTGGCGCGGCGACACCCAAGAGGTCGTCGCCGATGTTTGACCTCGATGCCGGCACGCAGATGGTGATCATCTTCTTCGTGCTCTTGTTCCTGCGGGTGCCGGTCGCGTTCGCTCTCGGGCTCTCCGCCGTTTATGCGATGTGGGCGATCGGCTTCGGTCTCGATATGGCGGGCGATCTCATCGCAAGCGGGATCGCCAAATTCTCCTTGCTGGCGATTCCGTTCTTCATCCTCGCCGGCACCTTGATGGGCTCCCTCGGCATTGCCGAGCGTATGATCGCCTTTTTCCGCATCCTCGTGGGCGGCCTGCCGGGCGGCATGGGCCTTGTCGGAACCGTCGTCTGCCTGTTCTGGGGCGCGGTCTCGGGCTCCGGGCCGGCATCGGTTGCCGCAATCGGCCCGCTGATCGTGCGCGGCATGGCCGAGGATGGCTATCCGAGAGCTTTTGCGGCCGGCCTCGTCTGTGCCGGTGCGGGACTTTCCATCGTCATTCCCCCCTCGATCGGTCTCGTCATCTACGGCGTCATTGCCGAAACCTCGATTTCGGACCTCTTCACGGCAGCGATCATCCCGGGCCTCGTCATGGGGCTCTTGATGCTCGTCGCTCTGCCTTTCGTGCCGAAAGTGGATGTGAACGAGATGCCGCCGAGCCTGGAGCGCCTGATGCCGCAGGCGTTTTCGGAGCTTCCGTACGGCCGACGGCTGTGGCGCTCCTTCCTGCATTCCTTCTGGGGGTTGATGACACCGCTCGTCATTCTGGGTGGCATCTATTCCGGCATCTTCACGCCGACCGAAGCGGCGATCGTGGCGACCGTCTATGCGCTCTTCGTCGGCGGCCTCGTCTACCGCACCTTGAGCTTTGCGACGCTCTACGAGGCATTGTCCGCAGCTGCGGCATCCTCGGCCGTCGTCATGCTCGTCGTGGCCTATGCGAGCCTCTTCGGCTGGGTGGTGACGGTCGATGATCTCATCGGCAAATACTCGACCGTGCTTCTCGGTCTGAGCGACCAGCAATGGGTCATTCTCATCGTCATCATGCTCATCCTCCTGATTGCGGGGATGTTCATGGATGCGATCACCATCATGTTCATCACGCTGCCGATCTTCCTGCCGGTCATGCGTGAGCTCGGCTGGGATCCGGTCTGGTTCGGCGTCCTGGTGATGGTCAATCTGGCAATCGGGCTCTTCACGCCGCCCGTTGGCATCAATCTCTATGTGGCAGCCAATATGACGTCGCTGCCGCTGGAGAAGATCGCGCGCGGCGCCGTGCCGTTTTTGATCACGAGTCTCATCGGCCTCATCCTCATCGCCGCCTTTCCGGGCCTGTCGAACGTGCTCGTCGAGGCGTTGAAATAGGCGGCGGGGAGGTCCTGCCGTCCTGGCGAATGGGCGTGGTCAGGTGGCGGATGACCTGTCGGAGGCGCGAAGGATCCAGCTCGCAATCTTCGGCCAGGTTTGCGAGAGCGTGCGCGCGCTCATGAAAAGCCCGATATGGCCGCCCGGCACCGTCTCCTTCACGATCGCGTCCTCAGGTGTTCCAAGGAGACGATCGGCCTCCAGCACCTGCTCCGGTGTGGTGATGTCGTCGGCGGCGCCGGCAAGGAGATAGACCGGGCAGCTGATATCGCTCAGCTTGAGCGGCCGCCCGAGGCCGACGAAGGTGCCCTTGGCGAAGCGGTTCTCCTTGAAGATCTCTTTGATCACCTGAAGATACCAACGTCCCGGCAGGTCGATCGGGTTTTCATACCAGCTCTCGAAGGTCTCGCGTTTGGCGAGATAGGCCGGGTCGTCGATGTGCTCGTAAAGCTCGATGTGCTCGTCGATGTAATGCTCGGCGGGATGCATGTTCTTCCAGCCGCGCAGCATGAAGCGGCCGAGCATCAGGCCGCCGCCGAGTTCCACGAGTTCGCGGTAGAAGGAGAGAGGAGAGGCCTGCACCATGCGTTTGATGGGGCCGTCGCCGGCATCCGTGTCGATCGGCGCGCCTGCAAGAACGAGGCTGTTGACCTTCTCTGGAAAGCGCGCCGCGATCATGGCCGATGCCCATCCACCCTGACAGAGCCCGACGAGATCGACGGAGCCGCCGAGATCGTCGATCGCAACGAGCAGCTCTTCCAGATAATTGTCGACCTCGAAGTCGCGCATGTCGGGGGTCGCCGAGGTCCAGTCCGTTAGGGCGACATGGGCGATGCCGCCGTCCAGCAGTGTTTGGACGAGGCTTTGGCCCTTGTGATAGTCGGCGATCATGGCGCTATGCCCGGCATACGGGGCGACGACGAGCGTCGGGCGCCCTTCTTCGCGTCCGTAATCGCGCAGATGCATGGTCCGAAGCTCGAGGCGGACCCGATTCTCCGTCGCAAGCTGCGGCCGCAGCTCGTGATGGATCTTGATTTCTTCCTCGATGAATTTGACGTTGCGGGCATAAAGCTCCGCTTCATCCTCGACGAGAGCGGACGCCATCGCGACCGGCCAGAAGGCCGGCACGCTGGCGAGCTTGAACTCATGTGGTCGCGGCGTTCCTTGAGACATGACGACGGCTTCCCCGTGACGAGCTAAAGACGGGAGCGATTGTCCGCTCCCCTTTTTCAGGTGGCGTGTCGAAAAAGCCCGGGCAAGTCGCCGTCAGGCGGGGCAGGGCTGCGCGAAACGAGCCTCTGCCGCGCAGAAATCACCGATCAATCCGGATCGTCGCTTTCGCGCGAACGACCCTTGCCGACATTGGTGCGGAAGAACGAGCCGACGATAATCGGCAGGATGAAGCCGACGATCGCGAGCCCCCATAGCGTGATCGACAGCCACGAATCGACGAGCGCCGACCAGTCGCCGTTGGAGATCGTCAGCTCGCGGCGGAGGTTGACCTCCATCTGCCCTCCGAGGAGGACGCCGAGGATCACCGGCACCAGCGGCACGTCGAGCTTGCGCAACAACCAGCCGCTGAGCCCGAAGAGAACCATGACGACGAGGTCGAAGGTCGAGCCGGAAATGCCGTAGACGCCGACGAACGCGATCATCGCGACCGCCGGCATGAGGTATTTCGGCGGCACGAGGAGAACCCGCACGAACAGAGAGACGAGCGGGATGTTCATGATCAGCAGGATGATGTTGCCGATGAACAGTGCTGCGATCAGGCCCCACACGACATCCGGATTGGACTGAAAGAGAAGCGGCCCCGGCGTGATGTTGAGGGCGAGCAGCATGGCGAGAAGCACGGCCGTCGTGCCCGAGCCCGGAACGCCGAGCGCCAGCATCGGCACGAGGGCGCCACCGGCGGCGGCGTTGTTGCCGGCTTCTGGCGCCGCAACGCCGCGAGGGTCGCCCTTGCCGAAGGTGCCCTTGCGGTCGGAGACGCGCTTTTCCACCGAATAGGCAATGAACGAGCCGAGCGATGCGCCGGCCCCGGGCAGAACGCCGGCGAGGAAGCCGAGAACGGTCGAGCGGCCCATCGTGCCTGCGGTCTTACGGAGCATCGAAAGCGGCGCGGTGACGCGATTGACGAGCTTGCTCGCGCCCTCTGCATGAGCTTCTTCGCCGCGGTGTTCCAGGAAGATGAACACCTCAGAGACGGCGAACAGGCCGACGATCGCGACCAGAAAATCGATGCCGTCGTAAAGATGCACCTCGCCGAAAGCGAAGCGTGGCACGCCCGTCTGGGCATCGACGCCGATCATGGCGATGCCGACACCGAGGGCTGCGGAGAAGGCGGCCTTCGCCTGATTGCGGCTGGCGATCCCTCCGAGCGTGGCAAAGGCTAGGGTGAAGAGGGCGAAGTACTCCGCCGGGCCAAAGAGGAGGGCGACCTTGACGAGCTGTGGGGCGAGGAAGACGAGCCCCCAGGTCGCGAAGAACGAGCCGACGAAGGAGGCGATGCCGGAAAGTGCGAGCGCCTCGCCGGCCTTGCCCTGCTGGGCCATCGGATAGCCGTCGAGCGTCGTCATCAGCGCCGGCTCGTCACCCGGAATGTTGAGCAGGATCGACGAGATGCGCCCGCCATACATGGCGCCGTAATAGACGCTGGTCAGAAGGATCAGAGCCGGCGTTGCGGGCAGGCCGAGCGTGAAGGCGAGCGGAATGAGAATGGCGACGCCGTTCGAGGGCCCCAATCCTGGCAGAGCGCCGAAGATCGTGCCGAGAAAGCAGCCGAGGAGCGCCAGGAGCAGGTTCTGAAAGGTGAGAGCGACGGCAAAACCGTCGGCAAGGGAGGAGAGTGCGTCCATCGTAAAATCCTCCGCTTTCTCAAAAGCCCCAGGGGCCGCGCGCGAGCGACAAGCCGAGGACGAGGCCGAAAAGGACGTAGATGCCGACCGAAATGGTGGCACCTGCGATTGCCGCTTGCACAGGCCCCGCGCCGAGACGCCAGGACAGGAACATTGCGGTGATGGCGGTCGTCAGGACAAAGCCGCCGATCGGCAGCGCATAGGCGTAACCGAAGAGCACCGCGGCGGCGAACAGCACTTCCATCGTGCGCCCGAAGCTCGCCCATTGCGGTTCGGGATCGGGCTTGATGATGAAATAGATGGAGGAAAGTCCGAGAATGACGCCGATGATGATCGGAAACGTCTTGGGTCCGACCGGATCGGACATGAAGCTTTCCTGGATGAGCGTCGCCTGCCAGATATAGAACGCGGCAAGCGCAACGCCGATCACGCCGAGTATCCGATCGCTCATAAGCTCTCCCCGTTATCGAGGAGGGCCGCGCCGAGGTCCGGCGCGGCCCTTCGCGATGTCACTTGATGATGCCGATTTCTTGGGAGAGCTCTTTGATCTCCGCGACGGATTCAGCCACGAATTTCTCGAAGTCTTCGCCTTGAAGATCCAGCGGGGCAAGGCCGTTGGAGGCCATGGTCTTCTTCCATTCGTCGGATTTGTAGGTCTTGCCGATGGTTTCGACCCACCAATCATAGGCTTCGTCCGACATGCCGCCCGGGGCATAGAAGCCACGCCAATTGGCGCCGACGGCATCGATGCCCTGTTCCTTGGCGGTCGGGAATTTCGAGAAATCGCCGGGCAGGCGTTCCGGAGCGAGGACGGCGAGGACTTTGATGTCGCCGGAATCGACAAAACCCTTCGCTTCCGATGCGTCGCCGGAGAAGGCCTGAACGGAGCCGGCGAGAAGCTGGGTCACCGCTTCGCCGCCGCCCTCGAACGCGACGTATTTGATCTGACGCAGCTTATCGATGCCGGCGCGCTTGGCTGCGATCAGGACTTTCAGATGATCCCACCCGCCGACGGCCGAGCCGCCGGAGACGGCGATCGAGGAAGGATCGGCCTTGATGGCGTCGAACAGTTCGGGAAGCGTATTGAACTTCGAATCCTTGGCAACCGCGATGATGCCGTAATCGGCGCCGACGGAGGCGAGCCAGCGGACCTGGCCCATGTCGCCGCCGGGATAGGCGCCCTGGGCGAGGCGACTCGAGGTTGCCGAGGAGGCTGCGACGATGAGGTTGTTGTCGTCATTGCGCTTGTTGACGACTTCGGCGAAGGCGACGCCGCCCGATCCGCCGGCGAGATTGGTGACCTTCATCGTACCCGGGATGAAGCCCAGATCCTGCATGGTCTTGCCGACCTGACGGCAGGTGAAGTCCCAACCGCCGCCGGGATTGGCGGGGGCGATGCATTCGGTCGACGACGGCTCGAAGGCCGACGCCCGGTCGCTCAGCGTGGCCGTGGCGAAGGCCAGCGGCAGAGCAAGTACAAGCAAACGACGCAATGACATGGTCATGAATCCTCCCTGATTTGACCATTCTGACGCAGCTTCTGGCTGCGATAGGAAGCCGGCACTTCGCGCGGAGCCATTCCGTCGAAGGTCCAGCGATAGGCTGGTGGTGTCGGGCCCTTATTGCGGCCGCCCTGACACATCTGCTCCCAGGCGTGGGAGAGAATGCCGACGGAACGTGACAGGCAGAACAGGCCTCTGGCAAGTGGCGCGGGAAAGCCAAGCTCGGCATAGATGACGGCGGTTGCCCCATCGATGTTCATCGGGACCGGCTTGCTCTTCGCCTCCGTCAGTGTTTTTTCAATTGCACGACCGATCTTCGCAAAGCGTCCGGAAACGGTCCCGGCCGCGGCTGCCTCGTCGACAAGCCCAAGAAGGCGGGGCGCGCGGGGATCGACCGGCTTGTGAAAGCGGTGGCCGAAGCCGGGCACGAAACGGCTGCGTTCCGCCTGCCAGCGATCGAGGATTTCCGCCGTCTTCTCCGGCCCGCCGGCGTCGTCGATCTGATGATAGAGCTCTACGGCCTGTTCGCCTGCGCCGCCATGCACGTCGTCGAGGAAATTGACCGCGGACGCCATGGCGCCATTCAAGGGCAGGCCACAGGTGACGGCCATGCGAGCCGCCGCGATCGAAGGAGCTTGCGGCCCATGATCGACGGCCGCCACCAATGCCGCCTCAAATAGGGCCGCCTCGTCATGGCCCGGCAGTTCGCCGCGGGTCATGAGCCAGATCATCTCGGGAAAACTCACCTGGCCGATGAGGTCCTGGACCGGGTAGCCGCGGAAACTGATCTTGCCCGGCTCCATCTCGATGATGGAGGTGCGCCACCAATCGGACACGTCGCTCATATCGCACCTTCCTTCTGAAGCGTCTCGATCTCGCTCGCCGGCAGGCCGAGAGCGCCATAGACTTCCTGGTTGTGCTCGCCGAGTTGCGGCGGGGGCGCGTCGACGCTCGGCGCCTCGCCGCTCATTTTGATACCGGTGCGGATGACGGTGATGTCGCGGCCGACGCCTGGGACGTTCTGGAAAGTCCCGAGCATTCCTCTTTCGGCGATCTGCGGATGCGCCAGGATGTCCGGCACGCTCATCACGGCACCCGCCGGGACGCCGATCTCGTTCAATTCGCGCACCCAGTCGCGCGCGGGGCGTCGTGTCAGTGCCGTTTCGAGCTCAGCCTTGAGACGGACGCGGTTCTCCTTGCGCTTCTCACGGGTGGCGAAATCCGGATCCTGAAGCAGGTCCCCGCGTCCAAGATGGTGCGCCAGGAGCTGCCACTGCTCGTCCTTGTTGGCCGCGATGTTGAGGAGCCCATCCTGCGCCTGGAACGAGCCGGAGGGGGCAGACGTCATGTTCTCGTTGCCCTTCGGCGAAGGCTCGACGCCGCCGATCAGATAATTCGAGACGACCCAGCCCATGGTGGCGATCGTCGCTTCGAGCATGGAAACATCGAGAAACGCGCCGCGCTCTTCGGCATTGAGGGCCGCGGCGATTGCAAAGGCTGCGGTCAATCCGCCGATCGTGTCGGCGATCGGGTAGCCGACGCGCAACGGGCCTGAATCATTGTCGCCGGTGATCGACATGACGCCGGACGCGCCTTGGATGATCTGGTCGTAGGCGGGGCGTCCGATCCAGGGGCCGCTTTGCCCGAAGCCGGAGATGGCGCAGTAGATAAGCTGTGGGTTGACGTCCTTCAGCGCCTCGTAGCCGACGCCCAGCCGCTCCATCACGCCGGGGCGAAAGTTCTCGACGAGCACATCTGCGCTTTCCACCAGGCGGCGGAAAATGGCTTTGCCGCGCTCGTCCTTGAGGTTGACCGTGACAGACTTCTTGCCGGCGTTCTGCGCCAGAAAAGAGATGCCCATGTTGCGGGCATTGAGCTCGGGATCGGCCCCGAGTTGGCGCGCAAGGTCACCGCGCCCCGTCGCCTCGACCTTGATCACCTCCGCACCGAAATGCACGAGCTGATGGCAGCAGAAAGGGCCTGCGAGGACGTTCGTCAGGTCGAGAATGCGGATACCGGCGAGGGGCCGGAGCATGGCGTCTCCTTTTCGATCAGAGGGATAGCGGAACGTGCGGAATCAATTCCGCAAGTCGGGCCGTTGTCCTCCGGATCGTTCTTCATTGTTCTTGCGTTCTGTTAGGTAGAACGTATATTCAACGTAGCAGAACGATTGTATAGCGGCAAGTGGGGAAGACAATCGCGGTGGCGGCTGAAAACGGTGTTTCTGACGATGCAGGCCAGCGTGGCGTGGAGGCGGTCGAGCGCGCCTTCCGCATCCTGGCCTGCTTCGATGAGGGAGAGTTGACGCTCACATTGGCGGAGCTCGCCCGCCGCACGGGCTTCTACAAGAGCACGATCCTGCGGCTCTGCGTGTCGCTGGAGCGTTACGGCTACATCGTGCGCCAGCCTGATGGTCGCTATCGGCTCGGCGCGACGGTGTGGCGGCTTGGGGCACGCTACCGGCAGAATTTCACCGCCGCAGACCTCATCCGCCCGGAGCTGCGCCGCCTGGCCGAGACGATCGGTGAGACGGCATCCTTCTATGTCCGCGATGGCGATAGCCGTGTCTGCCTCTACCGTCATGAGCCGGACCGGGCGATCCGCCATCACATCGTGGAGGGCGCACGCATGCCGTTGACGGCGGGGGCGGCGTCCCATCTTCTTCTTGCCTGGACCGAGGAGGATCCGCGCTACAGAGAGATCCGCCGGGTGGGGCATGCGATCTCTTTGGGCGAACGCGATTCCGATATCGCTGCAATTGCCGTCCCGGTCTTCAGTCCCGACGGCAATTTGCGCGGCGCGCTCGCCATCTCCGGGTTGATCACGCGCTTTGATGACGCGCGCCGCGAGACGGTGCTGGTGGCCTTGAAGGAAAGTGCGGAACGGATCGGCCGCCAGAAGACGGCCTCCTGAGCGCCTCAGTCAGACTTGCCGGGTTTTGCGAGGTGTTTGAGACCGAGCGGGATCAGCGCCACCATGATTGCGACACGGACGAGATGATGACAGGCCACCATCGCCGGCGCGATGTGAAGGGCGACCGCGACCACCCCCATCTCCGGGGCTCCGCCCGGTAGGAACGAGAGAAGCAGCGGCGCCGCATCGATCCCGGTGACTTCCGAGGCGGCAAGTGCGGCGAGGAAGGTGCTGAAGGACAGCACCAGGCCGATGATCGCCGACATCCAGCCGTCGCTCAAAATGTCTCGAAGCCGATAGCCGACGAAGCGGACGCCGACATTCGCGCCGATAATGATCTGGGCGACGATCGAGATCTGCACCGGCACATGCGCCTCGACGACGCCGAGGCTGTGGACGAACGCAGACAGGATGAGCGGGATGAGCAGGAGGCCCGAAGGCACTTTCATCACCCGTCCGAGGAAATAGCCGGCGATCGCACAGCCGAGAAGCAGCAGAAGATCGAGGGGCGGCCCGTCGATTGGTGGCAGGCTGCCCGGGCGTGAGGCTCCGGCGAGATCGTAATCGCCGAGAAGGTGGATGAGGATCGGCATCGTCACCAGAAGGGCGACGAGCCTGGCGGAGTGGCAGAGCACGACCCGGCGGGGATCCGCTCCATAGGTTTCGGCAATGACGCTGACGACCGACAGACCGCCCGGCATGGCCGCCAGAAAGGCGGTTGCGGGCGTCATCTTCGCCCATGTCCGCAGAACCAGAAAGGCGAAGAAGAAGAACGCGATCGACAACAAGATCATGATCACGAGGCTCGGCCACCAGCCGGGGATCGCCTTCACCGTTTCTGGATCGAAGCCGGCGCCCAGCATCGTGCCCACGATGACCATGGCGTAGCCACGCCAGGAACCCGGCAGGGCGAGCCGGACGCCGAAAAGCGACAGGAGACCGGTTGCCGAAAAACTCCCGAGCACCCATGGCAGTGGGATCGACAGCGCCGTGAAGGTGAGGCCGCCGGTGAGGCCGGCGGCGAGTGTGGCAAGACCGATGAGAAGGGTTGATGCTCGGCCGGATATCTTCTGGCTCAAGACGAGCCTGCGGTCGCTTCCTCCGCGCTTTGCCGATTTTCGCGATGACGGCGCCACAGGGGTAGCACCACCGCGGAAAGCAGAAGCAGGATGAGGAACAAGATCGCGATCGGCCGCTCGGCGAGATAGGCGAGCGGGTTGCCGCCCGAGATCTGCAATGTACGCACCATCTCACCCTCTGTCATGCGGCCAAGGAGCAGGCCGATGACCGTCGCTGCGACGGGATAGGAATGCCGGCGCATCATCCAGCCGAGCCCGGCAAAGACGGCGACCGTCACGGGACCGGCGACGGTGCCGGTGATACCGAACCCGCCCCAGGCGCACAAGGCGAGAACGGAGGGCACGAGATAGCTGAGCGGCACGCGCACCACCATTCCGAGCACGCGCAGCGACAGGATGCCGACGATCGCAAGCAGGATTACCTGGCCCATATTGCCGATGATGATGGAGTAGACGACGTCCCGGTTGTCGCGGATGAAGGACGGGCCGCCCACGAGATTGTGGAAGGAGAAGGCCGCAAGAAGGACGGCCGTTGCAGCACCGCCCGGCACGCCAAGCGCCAGAAGCGCCGTCATCGATCCGCCTTCGGAGGATGAGTTCGATGATTCGGCCGCGACGACGCCCTCAGGCTCGCCCTTGCCGAATTTTTCCGGATGATCGGAGCTGCGCCGCACTTCGCCATAGGCGACGAGGTTTGCGACCGAAGAGCCGACGCCCGGCACCGCCCCGATCAGGGCGCCGATCAGGCTGCCGCGGATCAAGGTCTTCGGATAGCGAAACGTCTTGAGGAAGCCTTTGAGGAGCGCCGAGAGCGAAATCGTGCGCAGGCCCTTGGCGTCGACGAGGTAGGAATTGCCGCGCAGCCGGAGAAGCTCGGAGGCGGCGAACATACCGATCATCGCCGGGACGACCGGGATGCCGTCGATGAGGTAGGGATTGCCGATGGTCGTGCGCATCGTGCCGGTCGTCGACATGCCGATCTGGCTCAGAAGCAGACCGAGAAGGCCCGCATAAAGGCCCTTCGCCATGGTGCTGTCGTTGAGCGTGGCGATGAGGGTGAGACCCCAGAACACCACCATCACCATTTCAAGCGGACCGAGCTTCAACACAACGACGGTCAGCGGCTCGATCAGGAGAAACAGCAGGACATAGCCCACAAAAGCGCCGACGACGGAGGCGCCCAGACCGAGACCCAGCGCTTCGTTATGCCGGCCCTGCCGCGCCATCGGATAGCCGTCGAAGGCGGTCGCGACACTCGACGATGAACCGGGGATGTTCATCAAGATCGCGGTGACGCCGCCACCATAGGCGCCGCCGGTGAAGATCGACGTCAGGAACAGCATCGCCTGGAGGAAATCCATGTTCCAGGTGAGGGGCAGGAACACGGCCATCGCCATGGAGATCTGCAGGCCGGGGATGGCGCCGAAGACAAGGCCGATGAGAAGGCCTGGCAACACATAGAGCCAGGGGCCGTAACCGCTGAAAAGGAGGTCGAGCGACTGGGAAAGTGCGAGGCCGTCGATCATGAAAGGACCGCCAGAGGCATGGGGAAGGGGAAGAGCGAGCCGAAGCTTTCCACCAGGAGCGCTGTGAAGACGGCCGCATAGAGCGGGGGCGCCCACAGGCGCTTTTCACCGCTGAGATGCACCCCGATCCACACGAAGAAGAACGTGGCGAGATCGAAGCCGACCTTGGTCAGCGCCACGCAGAAGACACCGAAACAGGCAAGCAGTACGACATCTCCGAGGGTCTCGCGGAGCGGTGTCTTTTCCAGTCTTTCCGGATCGTGGGGCCGCAGCAGGCTCTTGCCGAGAATGAGTGCGGCAAGCACCAGGAGAGCGATCCCGACGGGCACCACGACGATGAGATTGTAAAGCCTCGTCGATGCGGAAATGGCGCTCCAGTTGAGATAGATCGCGGTGATCGATCCGAGGACCAGAAAGACGAGATGAGTGGGCGCGATACGCAGCGGCATGATCTGCGACAGACCTCGGGAAAGATTTTTGCCGGAAGGGTGGGGGAGAGGGCAAAAGCCCTCTCCAGGCGGGAGGTTAGCCCGCTACGTCGTTAAAACGCTTCAGGATCTCGAAGTTGGACTTGATGATCTCGGTGGTCTTTTCCGGGCCGAGCCATTCCGCGCCGATGCCCTGCTTCTTGAGGCTTTCGACGAATTCCGGGTCTTCAAGAGCCGCCTCGTAGGCATCCGTCATGCGCTGAAAGCGCTCCGGGTATTTTTCCTTGAAGGTCGCATGGGCCGCGAGGCCGCGCATCGAGCCGACGAGCGGCGGCACGGTCACGCCTTCGTCCGAGAGCGCTTCGTTCAAGGTCGGCGCGTCCCAATCCGGCAGGCGCTTCTCGGAGGCAACGGCGAGGGGGCGGATATATTCCGCGATCGACAGCGAACCGTCGGCGCCGAGCACCGTCATGTCGACCTGCCCGCCGGCTGCGGCGGTCCGGGCTGCTGAACCCGATTCGTAGGTGACGATGTTCACGTCATCCTCCGACAGGCCGTAGCCTTCGAGCATCAGGAGCGCGTTGATGTAGCCCGTGGAACCGGGAACGACGCTGATCGAATGCTTGCCCGGCTCTTCCTTGATGGCGGCGGCGAACTCGTCGAGCGTCTTGTAGGGGAGATCCTTGTTGAGCGCGAAGAGATCGATATCCGTCCACTGGCCGTTGATGAAGGCGAAGTCGTCGAGCGTGTAGTCGGCGTCTTTCTGCAGGATGGCGTTGCTGATGTAGGGGTGGATCGAGGTCGCCAGGAAGAAGCTGCCATCGTCGGGCATGTTGAGGAAGTAGGTGTGGCCCACATGGCCGCCACCACCCTTCTGGTTGACCACGCGGATCGGCACGCCGAGTTCATCTTGCATCTTCTGCGCCAGCATGCGTGCGGTGCGGTCGGCCGAGCCGCCCGGTCCGAGCGCCACCACGAAGGTGATCTGCTGGTTCGGCCAGTCGTCCTGCGCCTGTGCCGAGATCGATGTTCCGAGCAAAGTCATGCCGGCGACGAGGCCGGCCAATGCGGAGCGTCTGGTGAGTTTCATAATCGTCCTCCCGCTTTTGTTGTCTTCGCGGAATTTGCACCGCCTGACGAGAATGTCAACAATATGGGAAAGGTGACCGTGCTGTCCGGGTCGACAGGGGGCGCTTGTCAGAGGCGAACTATTCTTCTAAGTGAGGCAAAACAGAGGTTTGTGGCCGTAAATTGAATCTGTCTCGTCATTGGGCAGAAAACGCCGCTAGTGTTGGGGGAGGAAGATTGTCGACAATTTCAGTCAGGCACGGCGATTCCTCTGCCGCCATTCTCGAACGCCTGCGGGCCGATATCCTGGCCGGACGTCTGGTTCCTGGAGAGCGCCTTGGCGAAGTGGCTCTGGCGCGTCGCTTCGAGGTGAGCCGCGGGCCGGTCCGCGAGGCGCTGCGGCTTCTGGCAGATGCCGGGCTCGTCAGTTTCACTCCCAATGTCGGCGCGCGCGTGCGCGAACTCTCTCTCGCTGACGCCCGTGTCCTTTATGAGCTGCGTGAAGCGCTGGAGGCTGAAGCCGCGAGGCTTGCGGCACTCAGGGCGACGCCGGAGGAGGCACGGGATCTCGGTGCGCTTTTGAAGCAGCACGCAGGCGAGATCGCCGCCCATCCGGTGGGCGCTTACTTCCAAAGCGGTGGCGATGCGGATTTTCACATCGTCATCGCAAGGCTTTCAGGAAATCCGCTCATCCTGCGGCTTCTCGATTCGGAGCTTTATCCGCAGCTTTCCCTTCTGCGTCGCCGCCATGGCCGCGTGCAGGGTCGGGGCCGCGAGGCGCTGATCGAACACGAGCGAATCCAGGAAGCGATCGCGGCCGGCGACGGCGAACTCGCCGGACTTTTGATGCGCCGACACATCCGCGCGAGCTGGACCTCACTTGCCGGTGAACTCTCTCAAGAGGAGGAACGATGACCCAGCAGCGCATTCCGGCGGTATTCATGCGCGGCGGCACCTCGAAGGCGATCATGTTGAAGGAGCAGGATCTGCCTCAGGACCGCGCATTGTGGCCGTCGCTTTTTCGCAAGATGCTCGGCAGCCCCGATCCGAACGGGAGGCAGCTCGATGGCCTCGGCGGTGGCATTTCTTCCCTGAGCAAGATTTGCGTCATCGGCCCTTCGTCGCGCACCGATGCGGATGTCGACTACACGTTCGCCCAGGTTTCGGTGAAAACCGATGAGGTCGATTTCAGCGGCAATTGCGGCAATATGAGCTCCGCCGTCGGCCCTTTTGCTGCCGACGAGAAGATGGTGTCCGCGCCGCGTGATGGCGAAGCGACGGTCTCAATTCACAACACCAACACCGGCAAGATCATTCGCTCCGTCTTCCGGATGGCCGGCGGTGAGGCAGCGGTCGAGGGCGATGCCGTTTTGCCCGGCGTGGCCGGGAGCGGGGCGCCGGTGCGCCTGGAATTCCTGCATCCTGCCGGGACGCGCGGCAACGGCCTTCTGCCAGCGGGCAAGGCGCTCACCCGACTTACCAAGCGCGACGGCCGTGTGGTCGAAGCGAGCCTCATCGATGCGGCGATCCCGACTTGTTTCCTTCCCGCGATGGCGCTCGGCATCGACCCGACGATCATGCCGGACGCCCTCGATGCGGCGGGCGATGGGCTGGAGGAGATCGAGCATCTTCGCCGGCAGGCATCCGTTGCCATGGGCATTGCGTCAAATGTCGACGAGGCGGCAAAGACCATCGCCATTCCGAAGATCGGCTTCGTCGCCGCTCCGGCCGCCTTCGCCGATCTGTCTGGTTCCGCTCTCGCGCCCGGCGACTTCGACATTCTCGTGCGTATGATTTCCGCCGGTCAGCCGCACCGTGCCGTTCCCATCACCTGCTCGCTCGCTTTGGCGAGTGCGGCCGCGGTCGAGGGCAGCGTCGTGCGGTCGCTGCTCGAGCCGGAGACAGATGTGAGCCGGCTTCGGCTCGGCACGCCGAGCGGCATCGTGACCGTCGGCGTGAAAGTGAACGGCGACAATGCCGGCGCCCCGGTTATCGAAGCCGCACACGTCCTTCGGACTCAGCGCCGCCTCATGGAAGGCGCGGTCTGCATCCCCAACCCATCGTGAATTCCCCAAGCGGACAACAATCAAGGAGTGCCCATGAACGAGACACCGAACAAACCCGTATGGTTGGAAGAGCCGCTTCCGCGCGGCCTTGGCGCATCGCTTGCCGAAAAATGGGCCTCCGGCGAATTCCTGCAGATTGCGGGTGCCCATGACCCGATGGCCGCGCTTGTCGCACGCAAGGCGGGTTTCGAAGCGCTGTATCTGTCCGGCGCGGCCCTTACAGCGTCTCTCGGCCTGCCGGATCTCGGCCTCCTCACCATGGAAGAGCTTGTTGGGCGGGCGCGTGCAATCATCCGCGTGACGAGGCTTCCCCTCATCGTCGACGGCGACACGGGCTATGGTGAGGCTTTGAACGCCATGCGCCTCATTCGCGAGCTTGAGGATGTGGGTGTGGCGGCCGTCCAGCTCGAAGACCAGGTGATGCCGAAGAAATGCGGCCATCTGAACGGCAAGCAGCTCGTTTCCGCCGAGGATATGGCGCAGAAGGTGGCCGCCGCCGCCCGCGCGCGGCGCGACCTCAAGATCATTGCCCGCACCGACGCGGCCGCAAGCGAAGGCGTCGAGGCCGCGATCGAGCGTGCACGCCTTTATATCGAGGCGGGTGCCGATGCGATTTTCCCCGAGGCGCTCGAAGGCGAAGAACAGTTCCGCCAGTTCGCTTCGGCCATCAAGGTGCCGCTCCTTGCCAATATGACGGAGTTCGGCCGCACGCCGCAGACGTCGGCCGGGGAGTTTTCCGAGATGGGCTATGCGATGGCGATCTGGCCGGTTTCGAGCCTGCGCATCTGTGCGCATGCGATGGAGAAATTCTTCACCGAACTGAAGACCACGGGCACCGCGGCCGGCACGGTGAAGGACATGCAGAGCCGGGCCGAGCTCTACGACATCATCAACTATTTCGGCTACGAATCTTTGGACAAGAAGGTTCTGCGGACGGTCCTCGACCCGGCCTTTGCGGCGTAATTGGATCTTGCTTCTGATTGTCGCCGGCGCGGTTTGCCGTGGTCGGCGTCAATCCCGGGCGAGTGCGGCGACCGGATCGAGCCTGGAGGCATTGCGTGCCGGCAGATAGCCGAAGACGATGCCGATGAGGCTTGAGCAGAGAAACGCCGCGACGATCGAGACGGGCGAGTAGATGAGCTTGAAGCTCGATCCGAGCGCATCGAAAAGGGCGCCGAAGCCGAGCGCCAAGGCGATGCCGAGCACGCCGCCGATCAGGCAGACGAGCACGCCCTCGATCAGGAATTGCTGCAGGATGTCACTCTGGCGGGCACCGACAGCCATACGTACGCCGATCTCGTTGATGCGCTCAGACACTGAAACGAGCATGATGTTCATGACGCCGATGCCGCCCACGATCAGCGAAATGAGGGCGATGGAGGCGATCAGGACGGTCAAGGTCTCCGTCGTGGCGGTGATCGTCTGACGGATGTCGTCCGTATTGAGAATGAAGAAATCCTTCGATCCGTGACGCCGGGTGAGGAGCTCCGTCACGGCCTGTTCGGCGGTATCGGTGGACGTATCGTCGGCGACGCGCACTGTGATGCTCCTGAGCGACTGGTCGCCCAGGAAACGCGCCTGCACCGTCGTATAAGGCAGATAGAGGTTGAGGTTGCTGCTGGCGCCGAAACCGCTTTGTTGAGCGCCTGCAACCCCGACGATGCGACAGGGCACCTTGCCGACCAGGATGACCTGGCCGACAGGACTGCCGTCGAAGTCAGCGAAGAGGGATTGCCGCGTATTGTCGTCGATGACGACGTCCTTCTCCAGCCGCCTCACGCTCTCCTGATTGAAGAAGCTGCCGGCGGCGAGCGTCGTGCCCCGGGCCTCGAAATACTGAGCGCCGACGCCGTTGACGAGCGCGCTCGCTTCTGTCGAGCCGAAGCGCACGTTGGCGCTTGTGGAGACCGTCGGCGTGACAGCAGCCACATAGGGTTGGCCGGCGAGGGCATCCGCGTCGGAGACGACGAGCGTCGTGATCTTGCCCGAGCGCACGTCGCCGAAGTCCTTGCCGGGAAAGACCTCCAGCGTGTTGGTGCCGAGGCTGGAGATCTGGGAGAGGACCTGCTGCCGCGATCCTGCGCCGAGCGCCACGACACAGACGACGGACGCGATGCCGATAATGATGCCGAGCATCGTCAGGAAGGTTCTGAGCTTGTGCGCGCGCATGGAGAGGAGGGCCATCCGAAACGCTTCACCGAAACGGTCGACCGCGGCGCGCACACGCCCGCGCCGCTGGTCCTGAGCGATCTCTCCGGCAATCTTCTGTCCGTCCGCCTTCGTGCTGCGGGTGTCGGAAATGATCTCGCCATCGCTGATTTCGATGATCCGCTCGGCGCGCGCCGCGACGTTCATGTCGTGCGTCACCAGAATGACGGTCTTGCCTTCACGGTTGAGCTCTTCGAGGATTTTCAGGACCTCTTCGCCGGAATGCTTATCGAGGGCTCCGGTCGGCTCGTCGGCGAGGATCACCTGCGCGCCGTTCATCAGCGCGCGGGCGATGGAGACGCGCTGCTGCTGGCCTCCTGAGAGCTGGCCGGGCCGGTGCTCCAGCCGGTCCGCCATGCCAAGCCGCGCCAAAAGCTCTTCGGCCCGCTCTTCGCGATCTGCCGGCGGCTGACCGGCGTAGATCGCCGGGATTTCGACGTTACCGAGGGCCGTCAGTTCCGAAAGCAGATGATAGCGCTGGAAGATGAAGCCGAAATGCTCGCGCCGAAGCGCTGCGAGCTGGTCGGGTTCGAGCGCCGACGTCTCCTGCGCGGAAATCCTGTAACTTCCGGATGTCGCACGGTCGAGACAGCCGAGAATATTCATCAGCGTCGATTTTCCGGAGCCGGATGCGCCGACGATCGCAACCATTTCTCCGGCGTCGATCGTGAGGTCGATATCCTTGAGGACGGCGATCGTGTCCTCTCCCGCGGGGAATTCCCGACGGAGCTTTTCGAGCGTGATGAGAGGTGTGGCCAACGCCTAGAACCCCATCGGTCCCCGGCGCCCGCGCCGTCGACCGCTTTCGGAGCTGCCCGGCTGACCCATGACGACACGATCGCCTTCCGAAAGACCGGAGACAACCTCCGCCCGGATTTTGTCGTTGAGGCCGATCTCCACCTTGCGCTCGGCGACGTTGCCGTCTGGCTCCAGCACATTGACGGAGTATTTCCCGTCGGCGTCTTTGCTGCCGAGTGCGGCCGAAGGCAAGGTCAAGACATCATGGGCTTGGCCGAGCACGATGTGGACTTCCGCCGTCATGTAGGTGCGCAGTTCGCGATCCTGGTTCGGCACCTCGAAGATGCCGTTGTAATAGATCGCCTTCTCGGAGGCGGAACTCGAGCTCGAGGACGATGAGGCCACCATGCTGTCGCTGGTGATCGATTCCGGTGCGGGCTCGATGAACGAGAGGGTCGATTCGTAGCGACGGTCGGGATTTCCGAGCACAGTGAAATAGACGGGCTGGCCGGGTTTGACGTCTACGACATCGACTTCGGAGATTTCCGCGCGCACGGTCATCGTGTCGAGCTGTCCGAGAATGACGATCGTCGGGGCCGACTGGATGGCATTCACCGTCTGGCCCTCCTGCGTCACCACCCAAAGCACCGTCCCGTCCATCGGAGCGGTGATTTTCGTATAGCCGAGGTCGACCTTCGCCGTTTCGACGGCCACCTCTGCCTCGGCGATCTGGGCGTCGAGCGCAGAGATCTGCGCTTTGGTCACTTTTACGGTTGCTTCCGCTTCTTCGTAATCGGCACGGGAAACCGCATTCTGGTTGATCATGCGCGTCTGCCGCGCGAGAGCCTGCTCGGCCTGAACGAGCGTCGCCTGCTTCTCCTCCTTTTGAGCGCGAACGTTGGCAAGCGACGCCTCTGCGGTGCGCAGATCGTTCTCCTGCGTTTCGGAATCGATCTCTGCGATGAGATCGCCTTCCTTGACGCTGTCGCCCACGCCGACGTCGAGAGATGTGACGCGGCCCGAAACCTGCGCGCCCACGGCGACCAGTTTCGCCGGCTTGAGAATGCCCGTGGCGAGGACCGTCTTCTCGATGTCGCCGCGGGTGACCGGCGACGTCATGATCTCAGGCGGCTCTTCGGTGAAATAATTGTCCTTCACCCAGTAGCCCGCTCCACCGATCAGGAGGAGGGCGACAAGGAGCCAGATGAGCTTGGAGCGCTTGCGCTTGCGGGCCGCCATCACGTTGCTGATCTTTGTGCTCTAATGCTGCACGAAGACGACCGGCCTGGTCTTCGGCCGGTCGACGATCTCTGGCTCGTCGATCCGCACCCGTCCGTCCCAGCCGCCACCCAGCGCCTTTTGCAGGGCGATATAATCCTGCGTGATTTCCACGCGGCTCGCGAGCAACGCATCCTCGGCGGAGTAAAGAGAGCGCTCCGCGTCGAGCACGTCGAGGAAGCTCGATGAACCGCTCTTATAGAGCGTTCGGGCAAGGTCGGCCGCCTGCCGGTATGCCTGTGTGGATGTGGCAAGCTTGCCGTAGCGGATGCGTTCCTGGGAGAGCCCGACGATGGCGTTTTCAACTTCCTCCAGCGCGTTGAGCACGGACGATTTGTACGCAATGAAATACTGGTCACGCTGAGCCCGTGCGACATCCGCCGCAGCGGCAAGCTGGCCGCCATGGAAAAGCGGAACACTGAGGCTGGGACCGAACGACCAGGCGATCGAGGAATGATCTGCAAGATCGCCGATCTGAGCGCCAGACGTGGCGATGTTGCCGAGGAGACTGACGCTCGGGAATCGATCGGCCTCGGCCGCCCCGACTCGCGCCGTGTATTGGGCGAGCTGCCGTTCAGCCATGCGCACATCGGGGCGCGTGTTCAGAATTTCCGCCGGAATGCCTGTCGGGATCGGCAGCTTCGGCCGCGGAATAGGCTTGCTCTTCTTGAGCCTGGTCTCAAGTGCGCTCGGTGCCTGACCGGTCAAGACGCCGAGCCGGTGCAGCGCTTCGGCGTAGGAGGTGCGCAGCGATGGAATCGTCGCCTCCGTGCTGGCCGCCTGACCCGTGGCATTGGCCACATCAAGGGAGGAAGCCGCGCCCGCTTCGAACTTGTTGCGGGTGATGTCCGCGGTCTCGCGCTGCGACGATGCAGTGCGCTGGGCAAGCGCGATTCGTGCCTGGTAGCCGCGCAGATTGACGTAGTTGGATGCGACATCGCCGATCAATGTCAAAAGCGTGTTGCGCAGGTCTTCTTCTGCGACGTCGACGCCGTAGCGGGCGGCTTCCGCCGTACGGCGATTGCCGCCGAAGAGATCGAGCTCCCAGGTCGCATCGAAGCCGGCCTTATAGCCCCATGCTGTGTTCGAGCCCCCCGTGCTTGCGCCTCCGCTTTTGGAACGTTGGCTGGAGCCGGATCCATCGGTGGAGGGGAGGAGCGCGCCGGTGCTCTGGCGGTAGCTTGCCCGCGCCTCGCGGATCCGCGCCTTCGCCGAGGCGACATCGAGATTGCCTGCGACGGCTTCGTCGATGAGGGAATCGAGCAAAGGATCGTTGAGACGGCTCCACCATTGCGCAAGTTCCGGCGGGCGATTCGGTTGCGTGGCGCCGTTTTGGCTCCAGCTGGCGGGGAGTGCCATCAGAGGCTTCTGATAGTCCGGCCCCACCATGCAGCCGGCGAGCCACGGCAGGGTCAGAAGCATGGCCGCGGTGGTACGTCTGCCTCGACGGTACGAAGTCCGTGTCGCGATGGGGTGAGCGATCATCTTTGTCATGCCTGGCGATCGGTCTTTCTTGTCCGCCTAAGCCTGTGAAGCTGGGGCGGGGATGGTGTCGGCTGAGGAAGCCTGCGAATTGCGTCGCTTGGAGAACAGACGACGCACCGCAACGAATAAGAGAGGTGCAAAAAACACGCCCAGGGTCGTCGAAGCGATCATGCCGCCCATGACGCCGATGCCGACGGCATTCTGACTGCCGGACCCGGCGCCATCGGCAATGGCGAGCGGCAGAACGCCGAGGATGAAGGCGAGCGACGTCATCAGGATCGGCCGCAATCTCTGCCGACACGCTTCGAGTGTCGCTTCCACCAGGTCTTTGCCCTGTTTCTGCCACTCCAGCGCGAATTCGACGATCAGAATGGCGTTCTTCGCCGCGAGGCCGATGGTCGTCAGCAGCCCGACCTTGAAATACACGTCATTGGATTGGCCGAAATAGAGCGACGCGACGAGCGCTCCCAGAATGCCGATCGGCACGGTGAGGATCACGGCGATCGGGATCGTCCAGCTCTCGTAAAGCGCCGCGAGCGCCAGGAACACGACAAGGACCGATATCGCATAAAGGGAAGCGGCCTGGTTGCCGGCGATGCGCTCCTGATAGGACAAGCCCGTCCATTCGTGTCCGAAGCCTGCGGGGAGTTGGGAAATCAACTCCTCGACCTTCTCCATCGCCTGGCCGGAGCTGTAGCCCGCACCCGCCGAGCCCTGGATTTCCATAGCCGGCAGGCCGTTGAAGCGCTCAAGGCGCGGCGAGCCATAGGTCCAGGTCCCGGTGGCAAACGCCGAGAACGGCACCATCTTGGCGTCCGAATTGCGCACATACCATTGCTCGATGTCTTCCGGCTGCATGCGGAAAGAGGAGTCGCCCTGCACATAGACGGGTTTCACGCGTCCCTTGTTGATGAAGTCGTTGACGTATTTGCTGCCCCACGAGACCGAGAGGGTGCTGTCGATGTCGGAGAGGGCGAGGGAATAGGCGCTCGCTTTCTCCTGATCGATGTCGATGTGGTATTGGGAGGTGTCTTCCTGGCCATTTGGACGGGTGCCGCTCAGGACTGGGCTCTGTGCCGCCAACCCGAGCAGCTGGTTGCGCGCCCCTTTGAGGGCCTCGTGGCCGGCGTTGTTGAGGTCCTGCAGATAGAAATCGAATCCGCCCGTCGCGCCGAAGCCAGGCAGGGCAGGCGGGTTGAGCACGAAGACGCGACCGTCCTTGATTCCCGACAGTGCGCCCATCGCTCGTCCGGCGATCGCCTGCGCGCTCGCAGCTTCGCTCGTACGTTTCTCGAAATCGCTGAGGCGAATAAAGGCGAGACCGACATTCTGGCCCTGGCCGCCGAAGCCGAACCCGACCTCCGTCATCACGCCGGCGACGTTGTCCGTCTCATCGTCGAGGAAGTAATCCTGCACCTGACGCATCACGCGCCACGTTCGCTCCTGGGTCGCGCCGGCAGGAAGCTGCACGCTGGCGATCAGGATGCCCTGATCCTCGTCTGGCAGGAAGGAGCTCGGCAGCTTTGTGAAGAGATATCCGGTCGCCCCCGCGATGACGAGGAAGACGACAAGGAAGCGAAACGAACGCTTGATGATACCGCTGACACCTGAGCGGTACCCGTTGGTCAAGCGTTCGAAAGAGCGGTTGAAGAGGCCGAAGACGCCTTTCTGCTTGTGTCCTTCCTTCACGGGCTTGAGCAGCGTCGCGCACAGGGCCGGGGTCAGGATCAGCGCGACGGCGACCGAGAGGATCATCGCGGTGACGATGGTCACGGAAAACTGGCGATAGATGATGCCGACCGAGCCGGAGAAGAACGCCATCGGCACGAAAACGGCGGACAGCACCGTCGCGATGCCGATCAGCGCGCCCTGGATCTCGCCCATCGACTTGATCGTCGCCTCCTTGGGCGGCAAGCCTTCTTCGTCCATCACACGCTCGACATTCTCCACCACCACGATGGCGTCGTCGACGAGAAGGCCGATGGCCAGCACCATGGCGAACATGGTGAGGGTGTTGATGGAATAGCCGGCGAAGGAGAGCATGGCGAAAGTGCCGAGCAGAACGACCGGCACGGCGATCGTCGGAATGAGTGTCGCGCGGATGTTCTGCAGGAAGACGAACATGACGATGAAGACGAGGACGATGGCCTCAAACAGCGTCTTCACCACCTCTTCGATGGAGAGTTCGACGAAGGGGGTCGTGTCGTAAGGATAGACGATCTCGACACCCCGCGGCAGCGTGCCGGCGTTCGCGTCGAGCACATCGCGAACCTCTGCCGCCGTGGAGATGGCGTTGGCACCGGTGGCGAGATAGATCGCGAGACCGGCGGCGGGTTTGCCGTTGTAGCGTGAGCTCGTGTCGTAACTCTCCGAGCCGATTTCGACGCGCGCCACGTCGTTGAGCCGCACGATCGATCCGCCGGTCGCGCTCTTCAGGATGATGTTCTCGAATTGCTCGACGGTCTGAAGGCGGCTCTTGGCGGTGAGGGTGACGTTGAGCGCCTGTCCCTGGACCTGCGGTTCGGCGCCGAGCTGGCCGGCGGACACCTGCGTGTTCTGGGCCTGGATTGCCGCCGTCACGTCGCTCGGCATCAACGAGTATTTCTGCAGCTTGGCAGGGTCGAGCCAGACGCGCATGGCGTAGCCCGAGCCGAAAAGGCGGGTCGAGCCGACGCCGCCGAGGCGGCTCAAAGGGTCGTTCAACGTCGATTGAACGTAATCGGCGAGGTCCGTGGTCGTCTGCGAGCCGTCGGTCGACACAAATCCGACGACCATCAAGAAGCTCTGCGTCGACTTGGTGACCGTCACGCCATTGTTGACGACGGCCTGGGGCAGTTGCGATTCCACAAGCTGCAGCTTGTTCTGCACCTGCATCTGCGCGACGTCGGGATCCGCTTGATTGGTAAAGGTGAGCTGGATGGAGGCGGAGCCGGTCGATGTCGACGACGACGTCATGTAGTCGAGATAATCGATGCCGGTCATGCCCTGCTCGATGACCTTGGTCACCGAATTCTCGACCGTCTCCGCATCGGCGCCGGGATAGTTGGCCCGGATCTGCACCGTCGTCGGAGAGATCTGCGGATATTGCGAAATGGGCAGGGTGGTGAGGGCGAGCAGGCCGCCCAGCATCACGACGAGCGCGATGACAGCCGCGAAAACCGGCCGTTCGATGAAGAAGCGCGACATGGGTGTAGGTCAGCCCTTCTGAGCGCGTTCGTTGGAGAGGCTGGCTTTTTCGGGGGGCGTCTTCGAAAGAGCCTGAACTTCGCCAGTCTCTTCGTCGATGCTGACTTCTGTGGCGCGCACGCTGTCACCATCCTTGACGGATTGCGCGCCCTCCACGATGAGCCGGTCGCCGTCCGAAACGCCGCCATCCACGAGCCAATTGCTGCCGACGCTGCGCTGTACGCTCAACACGCGCTGATCCACCTTGCCGTCGGCCTCGACGAAAAACGCCACCGCCTCGCCATCCGGGTTGTGGGTGACGGCGCGCTGCGGGACAAGAAAACTTCCCTCCGACACGCCTTCTTCGAGGATGCCGCGCACATACATGCCCGGCAGCAGCAATCGATCGGGATTTGGAAAGACCGCGCGCACCGTGAAAGTGCCGGTGGTCTCGTCGATCACCGATTCCATGAACTCGAGCGTTCCGTCTTGAGCGTAGGTGCTGCCATCGTCGAGCTTCAGCTTGACCGCCACGTTCTTGCCCGAGGTCTTGATGCGCCCTTCTTCGACGGCGCGTCTCAATCTGAGGAGGTTCGTGCTCGATTGCGTGACATCGATATTGATCGGGTCGAGCGTACGGATCGTCGTCAAAGCCGTCTCTTGATCTGCGGTGACGAGCGCACCGACGGTGACCGCCGAGGCGCTGATACGGCCCGAAATCGGCGCTTTGACCTTAGTATGATCGAGGTTGATGCGGGCGGATTCGAGATCGGCCTTCGCTGATGCGACATCGGCCTGCGCTTGCAAGAGGTCTGAACGAGCATCGTCGACATCCTGCTTGGAAACGGCGTTCTGGGCCACGAGACCTTCATAGCGCTCGACCTTGGCCTTTGCGCTTGGGACCTTCGCTTCGGCTTTCTGGAGTGCTGCAGCCGCCACGTCGTAGGTTGCCTTATAAGAGGCGCTGTCGATCTCATAGAGAACGTCGCCTTCTTTGACTTCGCTTCCTTCGTCGAAGCCACGTGCGCGGATGATACCGCCAACCTGTGGTCGTACTTCCGCGACCAGGGAAGCGGCCACACGCCCAGGAAGCTCAGCCGTGATGGTGGTCGATCCCGGGTGGAGAACAATCACGCTCACTTGCGGAGAACTGCTCTGTGCCGGCGCTGTTTTCTGTTCCTCAGACGGGTTGCAGGCGCTGAGCAGCAAGGTCGCCGCAAAGGCACCCACAACGACGTTCGGACAGAACGGACGCAATCTGCCGTAGAGCGCAGCCAGGCGGCTGGTATGGGGCGAATTAGGGGGGCCGGAAGTGGTCCCCCAGCGCCGAGTTTCGGAGGCGCCCGTCGCCGCAGCGGAAGGAAAGATATCCCTGCGATGAGCAGCTGACGAAGGGCTGCAGAAAATCATTCGCGCATTTCGCCGTTTACCTGAGGCGTTATTTCCGCGATAACCATATTTGGGAAAAGGACTGTCTTGAGCCATGTTGAGACCGGGGGGCGCTACAGCGTAAGGATTAGGAGGGAGCAGCTGTGCCCATTAATATAAAACGCAATCGTACCTATAAGTGTCCCTGGCGCTCTGTCAAGCCGCTCAGGTGACCGACATGCATTCCGTAGCCTCTTCAAAAGACGAAGAAACATTAAATCTCGGCAAGGCTGAGGGGGGCTCTGAGGCTCCTCGGGGACGTGGTCGTCCCAAAGTCATGTCGGATGAAGCGCAAAGCGCGATCATCCTCCAGAAGGCACGCGAGCTGTTCCAGGAGAGCGGCTATGCACGCACGACGATGGATGAGGTGGCGGCGCGGTGCCGGATTTCGAAGCGCACGCTTTACCGGCTTTTCCCCAGCAAGACGGAGCTTTTTGCCGCCATCATCGACGCCCATCGAGAGACCATGCTGGCGCTCCCGGGCGATTACGAGAAGATGTCGCTTCAGGACGCTCTCGAAGCCATTTTCCGCATCGACATTTCGGAAGAAGCCGATCGTGAGCGCATCGCTCTCTTGCGTTTCGTGATGGTGGAATCACGGCATTATCCGGAGTTGCACGAATTGGCGCGTCAACGCGGCGGAGAGAGATCGCGGGCTTTGCTGGGCGAATGGTTTGACAAGCAGCGTGAACTCGGGCGTATCGATATTGATGACGCAATGAGTGCTGGGAAGATTTTGATGGACATGATCTTCGGTGCCATCGTCTTCAAGGCGCCGGGAGACCCCGAATTGGGCGGTGGCGATGACCGCAAGGACTATCTGCGCCGCTGCATTCGGATATTTTTGGACGGAGTGCGCCCCCGGTAGGGGCGACGGTGGCGAGCAGGTAATGGATCAACACGTTAAGAAGACCGATTCACACTCCGCCTTTGATTGGGCGGATCCTTTTTTCCTCGAAGATCAGCTGAGCGAAGAAGAGCGGCTGATCCGCGATACGGCGCACGATTACGCGCAAGAGAAGCTCGCACCGCGGATTCTCGAAGCCTACGCCAAGGAAAGAACCGAGCCGGAAATCTTTGCGGAAATGGGCGAGCTCGGCCTTCTCGGGATTACCATCCCGGAAGAGTATGGCTGCGCGGATGCCTCCTACGTCGCCTACGGCCTCGTGGCGCGTGAAGTCGAGCGCGTCGATTCCGGATACCGCTCCATGATGAGCGTTCAATCCTCGCTCGTCATGCATCCGATCTACGCCTATGGCGATGAAGCGCAGCGGCAGAAATATCTGCCGAAGCTGGCGAGCGGCGAATGGATCGGCTGCTTCGGTCTGACCGAACCGGATGCCGGCTCCGATCCGGCCGGAATGAAGACGCGGGCGGAAAAGGTGAGCGACGGCTATCGTCTCACCGGCTCCAAGACCTGGATCTCGAATGCTCCGCTCGCCGACGTCTTCGTGGTGTGGGCAAAATCGGCGGAGCATGACGGCGCGATCCGCGGTTTCATTCTCGAGAAGGGCATGCCGGGTCTTTCTGCACCCAAAATCGGCGGCAAGCTGTCCCTGCGTGCCTCGATCACCGGCGAGATCGTCATGGACGGTGTCGTGGTGCCGGAAGAGAATCTCCTGCCCAACGTGTCGGGGCTGAAAGGTCCGTTCGGTTGCCTCAACCGCGCGCGCTATGGAATCGCCTGGGGCGTTATGGGCGCTGCCGAGGATTGTTGGTTCCGTGCAAGGAGTTACGCCTTGGAGCGGAATCAGTTTGGCAGGCCGCTCGCCGCCACTCAGCTGGTTCAGAAGAAACTGGCCGACATGCAGACGGAGATCGCTCTAGGCCTGCAGGCGGCCTTGCGCGTCGGCCGGCTCTTCGACGAGGGCAAGATGGCGCCTGAGATGATCTCGCTCATCAAGCGCAACAATTGCGGCAAGGCTCTCGATATCGCCCGTGTGGCTCGCGACATGCATGGCGGCAACGGGATCCAGGAAGAATACCACGTCATGCGCCACGCGCAGAACCTCGAGACCGTCAACACCTATGAGGGCACGCACGACATCCACGCGCTGATCCTCGGCCGTGCCCAGACGGGTATTCAGGCTTTCTTTTGATCTGAGGCTCGGGGTCGAAAATGAATAAGCCGCTTGAGGGCGTCAAAGTCATTGAGCTCGCCCGCATTCTGGCTGGGCCCTTCGCTGGTCAGGTTCTCGCCGATCTTGGTGCGGACGTGATCAAGATCGAGGAGCCGAGCCAGGGCGACGATACGCGGCGCTGGGGTCCGCCCTTCGTCGTCAACCCGGAGGGGGGATCGGAGGGGGCCGCCTATTTTCACGCCTGCAATCGGGGCAAGCGGTCGATCGGGGTCGATATCGCCACGCCCAAAGGGCAGGAGATCGTGCGACGGCTTTGCGCCGAGGCGGATGTGCTCGTCGAGAACTTCAAACTGGGCGGCTTGAAGAAATATGGTCTCGACGCGGCGACGCTCCGCCGTGATTTCCCCCATCTCATCGTCTGTTCCATCACCGGCTTCGGCCAGACCGGTCCTTATGCGTCCCGCGCCGGCTATGACGTGATGATCCAGGGCATGTCGGGGATCATGTCTCTGACGGGCGAGCCGGATGGCGAACCGATGAAGATGGGTGTCGCTTTTGCCGACATCTTCACCGGCCTTTATTCCGTCATTGCGATCCAGGCGGCCTTGCGTTCGCGTGAAGCGAGCGGCGAGGGGACGCACATCGATATGGCGCTGTTCGATTCCATGACGGGCGTCCTCGCCAACCAGGCGATGAACTACCTCGTGACCGGCAACAACCCTCAACGTGCCGGAAACGCGCATCCCAATATCGTCCCCTACCAGGTGTTCGCCGTCAGCGACGGCCATCTGATCATCGCGGTCGGAAACGATCGGCAGTTTCGTGGTCTTTGCCGCATTCTCGGCAATGAGGAATGGGCTGACGATCCGCGTTTCGCCGACAATGCCGCACGGGTCGCAAACCGGCCCGAGCTCCTGGGGCTTCTTTGTCCGAAACTCGCATCCTGGCCGCGGACGGATCTCCTTCAACGTCTTGAGGCCTCGGCAATTCCTGCGGGTCCGATCAACACATTGTCGGAGGTTTTTGCCGACCCGCAACTGCGCGAGCGCGGCATGGTGATAGAAGCCGAGATGGCGGGCGGCGCTTTCACCCTTCCTGGGCTGCGCACCCCGATCCTCTTCGATGGGGCGCCACTCGCGGCCCAATCGGGCTCTCCGCGGCTCAACGAGCACGGTGAGGCGATTCTGCGCGAGATCAATATGGAAGAAACGGCCTCCGATACCTGAAACCGTCAGGATGCTTCAGGCGCATGTCGGCTGCTGCGTTTCCTCAACCTGGGCCAGAGCCTGCGGATTTGTGGGGACTGTCAGGATGTCGCCATCTGAGCGGGTTTGAAACTCGGCGAGGAACGTGGGCACGTCGTCGGCTGGCATCGGACGTGCGAAGTAGTAGCCCTGTGCTTCGTCGCACTTCATCTCCCTCAAGATCGCCAGCTGCTCTGCGTCCTCCACGCCCTCTGCGACCACTTTCATTCCGAGGCGTGCGCCAAGCGTGACGATGGCGTGGACGATGGCCCCGTCACGGGTGCCACGCAGAAACGACTTGTCGATCTTCAGGCGGTCGATCGGAAACTGATTGAGGTGGGTGAGCGAGGCGTAGCCCGTTCCGAAATCGTCGAGCGCGATCTGGATGCCGGCAATATGCAGGGCGCGCAGAGCGTCCCCGACCATTTCGGCACTCCACCCCATATAGGTGTTTTCCGTCACCTCGAGGACGAGACGGGAGGGGGGCACGCCCGCCGCCGCGAGCTTGTCCAGAATCACTTCGGTGAGATTGCCGGTGCGGAACTGTGCCGATGAGAGATTGATCGCAACACGGCCGAATTCGACGCCCTCATCGAGCCATCGTCGCATTTGCAAGATGGCGCTGTCGAAAGCGAGCTCACCGAGGTGATGGCCGCATTCCGTATCTTCGAATGCGGCCATGAAGGCTGCGGGTGTGAGAAGGCCTTTGCTGGGATGCTCCCACCGCATCAGAGCCTCAAGTCCCGTCACCTGACAGGGGGCCGCGAGACTGACGGTCGGCTGATAGAAGAGCCTAAAATGATTCTCCGTGAGGCTGCTGCGCACATCCTGTACGAGCTCTGCCTTGCGCTCCACGGCAAGCCGCATCCAGGGTTGGAAACCGATCAGGCGATTGCGTCCTGTGAGCTTCGCCCGGAAAAGCGCGATGTCGGCGTTCTTCAAGAGATCCGTCGGATTCTCATGATGCAGGGGACACATCGCCGCTCCGGCGCTGGCGGTAATGGAGAAGTTGCGTCCGTCATGTTCGACGGGGTGGCGAAGCAATTCCATCACCCGCTCGACGGCTTTGTGGATATCGGCGGCCGTTTTGATGTCGGGCATGATGATGGCGAATTCGTCGCCGCCGAGGCGGGCGACCGTGTTGTTTTCCCCAAAAACGCGCTGGAGACGTTCGGCAATCAGACACAGAAGCAGGTCACCGGCGTCGTGGCCGAGCGTGTCGTTGACCGTCTTGAAGTGATCGAGATCGAGCATGATGAGCCCGACGCTCGTCCGTGTTTGCCGCGCATGCGCGATGGCGCCCGACAAGCGCTCATGAAACAGGGCCCGGTTGGGAAGTCCCGTCAGGCCGTCGCGGAAAGCCAGCCGCTCGATCTCTGCGTTGTGCTGGTGTTGCTCGGTCACGTCCTGCACGCTGCCGATCACATGCGCGACCCTGCCTTCGCTCCACTCGGCTTCGGCAAGGCACCTGATCCAGCGGCGATGGCCTTTTGCCGTCGTGATCTCGACTTCACGGTCGAAGCGTTTGCCTGCCTGAACCAGGGCCGTCACGGCCTGCTGTGCATCTGTGTCGCTCGCGCTCGAGAGCGTCTGCTTGAAGAATTCGCGCGTTGGGTTGACCCGGCGATCGAGCTCGAAGATGCGGTACATCTCCTCCGACCAGGTCAGACTGTCGTTGCGCACATCGAGTTTCCAGCTGCCGACTTTGGTCAGGCGGGTGGCCTGGGCCAGGAGCCTCTTTTGGCGGCGCAGATCGATGATCGTGCGCCTGCGCGACAATTCGTTCATGGCGAGAGCGGCGAGCATCGCGAGTCGCTCTCTTTCGCTCGCCGAAAAGTGACGCGGCCGGGTGTCGATGAGGCAGAGCGTACCCAAGGCGACGCCGGGGCGTACGATAAGAGGCGCTCCCGCATAAAACCGCAGATGACGCCGCTGTACCCATTCGTTGCCGTGGAACCGCGCGTCCTGCAGGGCGTCTTCGACGACGAGAACGTCATCGGACAACACGGCCCAGCTGGAGATCGCGTCGCCACGGGGGATTGGGCGATCACCGGCACCACAGCTTGCGAGGATGACCTCCTCGTTCGCGTCTACCAGCGTGACGAATGAAAGCGGAACATCAAACAGGCTGTGTGCAAGACCGCAGATCTCGTCGAGGGCCTTTTCCGAGCCACCATCGGCAAAACGGTAATGTAGAACTTCCTGCAGTCGTTCTTGCTCATTGGCCGGGCAGGGGCACATTGCCTCCTGTATCTGGGCGGCCGTCATGACGTTGTCCTCTTGGTTCCCCCGAGCCAAACCTGCCGATAAGCAGTAAAAGCTTTGTCCACCTTTTCAGATAAAGGGGAGTTAATCGCCCGGCGTAGCCGCGGTCCGGACGACGGCAATCCGTCACAGTGTCAAACCGCCGTGACACATTACGCCGTCCGTGTAGATCGCCTATAAAGAGGCTCATGGCGACAGGACGGTCTCTGAGGGTGATCCTAGCCCAGCCACGCGGTTTCTGCGCGGGCGTCGAACGTGCGATCACGATCGTGGAGCGCGCGCTCTCGCTTTATGGTCCGCCGGTCTATGTGCGCCACCAGATCGTTCACAATCAGCATGTTGTCGATACGCTCAAAGAGCGCGGCGCTGTCTTCGTGGAGGAGACAGACGAGATTCCGGACGGCTCCGTCACCGTCTTCAGCGCGCATGGTGTGTCTCGCGCAGTGGCCGATCGTGCCGCCGCAAAGAAGCTTGATGTTGTCGATGCGACCTGTCCGCTCGTGCAGCGGGTGCAAAGGGAAGGTCGCCGCTATGCCAAGCAAGGCTACGACGTGGTGCTCATCGGTCATGCCGGTCATGCCGAGGTGGAAGGCACGCGCGGCCAGATCGACGGTCGTCTCCATATCCTGTCGACGCCCGATGCGGTGGCTGAGATCGATGTCGCGGACCCCGAGCGCGTCGCCTACATCACTCAGACGACCTTGAGCCTGCTCGACACACGCAATGTCATCGCGGCTTTGAAGGCGCGCTTTCCATCAATCGTCGGGCCGGAGACGCGCAACATCTGTTATGCGACGCAGAACCGGCAGACCGCAGTGCTGGATCTTGCAGCCGAGATTGAGATGCTGGTCGTTGTGGGTTCCGCCAACAGCTCCAATTCAAGCCGGTTGCGTGAACTCGGAGAGGCGTCGGGTATCCCGAGCTATCTGATCGAGGCCCCGCACGAGCTTGATCCGGCATGGCTTCGGCATGTCGATCGGCTCGGCGTCACGGCCGGCGCTTCGGCGCCGGAAGCGAGCGTACAAGCGGTGCTGAACTGGCTGCGAACTTTCCGCACACTTCATGTAGAAACCCTGGACGGAATCGAAGAAAAAGTTCACTTCAAACTGCCTCAGAGACTTCTTCGAGAGGCTCTGGCCGATGCCTGAGCCTTGCTGGCGGAAAGCTTGATTTTGCGTTCCTGGCTTGTGAGGATGGTGTTTCATCTGGCGTCTCTCTTTCGAAAAAGTCTCAATCCTTTCATGAACCTGGGTGAGCGCTGCGGCGCCAGCCCGTCGTTGTCCGGCCCGGCGCCTGCCTGTCGGATGTTGAGCTGCGAAGCTGATATTTCGGGCGCGTATCGGCCCAAGCCGCAAGGTTGAACAAACATGGCAATGCCGTTTCCCTTCTCCGCCATCGTCGGCCAGGACGAAATGAAGACCGCGCTGCTTCTGGCGGCGATCGACCCTTCCATCGGCGGTGTCCTCGTTTTTGGTGATCGTGGCACCGGAAAGTCGACGGCCGTGCGCGCATTGGCGGCTTTGCTGCCGAAGATGCGCGTCGTCGTGGGTTGCCCCTATGGCTGCGATCCCGCCAATCCAGGCGCTTTTTGCGACAGCTGCAAGGAGAAGGCGGCGGAAGGCGATCTGAAGACGCGGCAAGTCCCGGTTCCGGTGATCGATCTGCCGCTCGGAGCGACCGAGGACCGTGTGGTCGGGGCGCTCGATCTCGAGCTGGCTCTGACGAAGGGCGAAAAGGCGTTCGAGCCCGGTCTTCTGGCCCGTGCCCATCGCGGCTTTCTGTATATCGACGAAGTGAACCTTCTCGAGGACCACCTCGTCGATCTTCTCCTGGATGTGGCGGCCTCCGGAGAGAACGTCGTCGAGCGCGAAGGTTTGAGCGTTCGCCATCCGGCCCGTTTCGTGCTCGTTGGCAGCGGCAATCCGGAAGAAGGCGAGCTGCGCCCGCAGCTTCTCGACCGTTTCGGTCTCTCCGTCGAAGTGAAGACGCCGACGGATCTGCCGACCCGCATCGACGTGATCCGGCGTCGCGACACCTATGAACACGACCCCGCTGCGTTCGTCGAGCACTGGAAGCGCCGAGACGGCAAGCTGCGTTCACGTCTGACCGCGGCGCACAAGCGTCTTGGCGACGTGTCCGTGCCCGATAAGGCGTTGGAGCGTGCCGCCGAGTTGTGCATGGCGCTCGGCACCGACGGTCTGCGGGGCGAGCTCACACTGATGCGGGCCGCTCGCGCTCTTGCGGCTTTCGAAGGCGACTCGGAAGTGGGCGACAAGCATTTGCGTCAGGTGGCGCCACCGGCACTCCGACACCGCTTGCGGCGCAACCCGCTCGACGATTCCGGTTCCTCCGTGCGCGTCGATCGCGCCCTCGAGGAGCTTTTCGGCGCTTAAGGGTGTAACGGTGATGAGCGAGCGCTCGGCAGAAGATCCGATTTGGGGTGATGCGCTTCTTGCGGCGGCATTGTTTGCCGTTGCCCCGGCGCAGCTCGGCGGTGCTGCGATACGCTCTCTCGCGGGGCCGGGCCGTGATGCCTGGCTTGAAACCCTGCGCGCTCTTCTGCCCGATGAGGCTCCTATGCGCCGGGTGCCGTTGCATGCCAGCGAGAGCCGTATTCTGGGCGGGCTCGATCTGACGGCGACCTTGCGCGCTGGGCGCCCGGTGGCCGAGCGTGGCATCCTCGCCGCAGCCGATGGCGGCGTCGTCGTTCTCGCCATGGCGGAACGCATGGAGCTGAACAAGGCCGCCCATCTCGTCGCCGCACTCGATGCCGGTGAAGTCGTTTTGGAACGCGATGGTTTGGCGTTGCGGACGCCGAGCCACTTCGGTGTCGTCGCCCTCGACGAGGGCTTGTCGCAAGAGGAGCGGCCGCCCGCCGCGCTCATGGACCGTCTCGCTTTTCATATCGATCTTTCCGGCGCCACCTTACGGGACCTGGAGCCTTCTGTCGTGACGGCGGAGGAGGTGACGGCCGCCGCTGCGCGCTACAGCGCCGTTTCGCTCTCAGACGAGGCGCTGCAGGCGCTGTGCACGACGGCGATGGCGCTTGGGATCGGCTCCCTGCGCGCGCCGCTGCTGGCTGCGCGGGCCGCCAAGGCGCACGCCGCCTTGTGCGGCGAGGATTTTGTCGGTGAGGTGGATCTGCAGACGGCCGCTCGTCTCGTTCTGGCGCCCCGTGCGACGATGATCCCGCAAATCGAGGGTCCGGAGGACGAATCCTCCGAGGAACAACCGCCCGAGCCGCAGGAACCTCCGGAGGAAGCCGAGCAGAAGGACGAATCGGAGGCCAAGGACAAGCCGCTTGACGATGTGATCCTGGAAGCCGCGCAAGCCGCCATTCCTCCGGGCCTTCTTGCGATGTTGAAGATGGGGCTCGACCGCCACAGCCGCGGCTCCTCTGCCGGCGGCAAGGCAGGTGCGCAAAAACAGTCGAAGACGCGCGGCCGGCCGATCGGCACGCGACAGGGTGATTTGCGGGACGGGATGCGTCTCAATGTCGTGGAGACGTTGCGTGCTGCCGCACCCTGGCAGCCGATCCGCAGAACGGCGCGCGGAGAGGTGCTCGAACCGGGCAAACGTCCGGCACGTGTCGAAGTCCGGCGCGACGATTTCCGCATCTCGCGGCATAAGGAGCGGTCGGAGACGGCCACCATCTTCGTCGTCGATGCCTCGGGCTCGGCAGCCTTGCACCGTCTCGCCGAGGCCAAGGGTGCCGTCGAGCTCCTCTTGGCTGATTGCTATGTGCGCCGCGACCAGGTGGCGCTGATTGCCTTTCGCGGACATGAGGCGGAGCTTCTCCTGCCGCCGACGCGGTCTTTGACGCGCGCCAAGCGCAGCCTCGCGGGGCTGCCGGGCGGAGGCGGCACGCCGCTCGCGACGGCGATCGATGCGGCCGCGGCGCTTGCCGATAGCGTCAAACGCAAGGGTCAGACGCCGAGCGTCGTGTTCTTGACCGACGGACGCGCCAATATCGCGCGTGATGGCGCGCCGGGTCGTCCCCAGGCCGAGGAGGATGCTTTGGCTTCTGCCAGGGCCTTTCGTCTGGCTGGATTTCGCGCCGTCCTCGTGGATACGTCGCCACGGCCGCAACCGAAGGCGGAGAAGCTTGCAGGGGAAATGGCTGCGATCTATCTGCCTTTGCCCTATGCGGATGCCGAAGGCCTCTCGCAGGCGGTGCGTGCCGTATCCTCGAATGTGCCGGCAGCGGCATAGTCCGCACGACGCGCGACGAGGAAAAGTGCGGGTGGTGGTGTGAGCCGAGGGCGATTCGTCGAATGACCAGGAAGCTCGACTGGGAGAAGGAAGGCCGCAATTGGCCGAACCGCGCCGCGAGCCGCTTCGTCGAGGCGGCAGGGCTGCGCTGGCATGTGCAGCAGATGGGGGAGGGGCCGTCACTCGTCCTCCTCCACGGCACCGGTGCAACGACTCATTCCTGGGGATCGATCCTTCCGCTTCTCGCCGAGCGGTTCTCCGTCACGGCCATGGATCTGCCGGGACATGGCTTCACCTCGACGCCCGCCGCTCATCGTCTGTCGATGCCGGGAATGGCCGAAGCAGTCGCTGGCCTCCTCGATGCGCTTGCCGTCCGTCCGACCATCGTCGCCGGGCACTCGGCGGGAGCGGCCATCCTGATGCGTATGGATCTCGACGGACATTTGGATTCCGATCTTCTGATCAGTCTCAACGGGGCCATTCTGCCGTTGTCGGGAATGGCGGGGCAGTTCTTCTCGCCTGTGGCGAAAATCCTCGCGCGCACGTCTCTGTCTGCGCGCTTTTTTTCCTGGAGCGCCGATCGGGACGAGAACGCCGTCAAGCGCTTGATCGACGGGACGGGCTCGAAATTGAGCCAGCAGGACATCGACTGGTACGAGATGCTTGCCCGCAACACCGGGCATGTCTGGGCGGCGATCAACATGATGGCGAATTGGGAGCTCGGGCCGCTGGAGCGCGATCTCCCGAAGCTCAAGCCGCCACTCGTTCTCGTTACCGGTGGTGAGGATGGTTCGATCGATCCCTCGACCGCATTCCGTGTCAAAGACATCCTGCCGTCGGCCCGCGTCGAGTATCTCCGCGGTCTCGGCCATCTCGCGCATGAGGAAGCGCCGAGGCAGATGGCGGATCTCATCTTCCGGCTAGTCCAGGAAGAGACGCGGGTTTTTGACGCTTGAGGTGATGCGATGGGCCGGAATTGTCGCGGCCGTGATGGCTTGAGCCGCGTTGCGCGAAACGGCCTCTGAGGTGTACATGTCAGTTTATGTTGACACGTGCTTCAGCTTCAATCCCGGTCGCTGAGATGGCGGAGCGTCGCCCGCATGCGATCGTCATCGGCAGCGGCTTCGGCGGTCTTGCTGCGGCCATCCGTCTTGGTGCTCGCGGATACCGCGTAACGGTTCTCGAGAAGCTCGATCAGCCGGGCGGTCGCGCCTACGTCTTTCGACAGGACGGCTTCACCTTTGATGCCGGGCCGACCATCGTCACGGCGCCGTTTCTCTTCGAGGAGCTGTGGCGCCTCGCTGGCCGTGAATTTTCCGACGATATCACGCTGAAGTCATTGAGCCCGTTCTATCGGCTGATCTTCGCCGATGGCACGACGTTCGAAGAGTTTTCCGACCCCGACGTCATGCGCAAGGAAGTGGCGCGCATCTCTCCGGAGGATGTGGACGGCTACGACCGTTTCATGGCCGAGAGCGAGGCGATCTTCCGCGTCGGGTTCGAGCAGCTTGCGCATGTGCCCTTCGGCTCCCTGCTCGATATGGCAAAGGTGCTGCCGGACTTCGTGCGGCTGCAGAGTTTCCGCAGCGTTTATTCCTGCGTCTCGCGCTATGTGAAGGACGAGCGCCTGCGCATCGCGCTGTCCTTCCATCCGCTCTTCATCGGCGCCAATCCCTTCCGGACCACGTCGATCTACGCCATGATCACCTTCCTGCAGCGGCATTGGGGGGTGCATTTCGCCATGGGCGGAACGGGCGCGCTGGTCGAAGGGATGGCAGGCCTTGTCGAGCACCAGGGCAACGAGATCCGTCTCAATGCCGAGGTCGACGAGATCCTGGTCGAGAATGGGCGTGCCTGTGGGGTGCGTCTCGCCTCGGGAGAGACGATCGCCGCCGATGTCGTCGTCTCCAATGCGGATTCGGCCTTCACGTATCGCAAGCTCTTGCGCAGCGTGAAGCGGCGTCGCTGGACCAACGAAAAGATCGATCGTGCGCGCTATTCGATGAGCCTCTTCGTCTGGTATTTCGGCACCGATCGCACCTATCCAGACGTCGCGCATCACACGATCCTCCTCGGCCCGCGCTACCGGGAATTGCTGCACGATATTTTCGAGAAGAAGCGCCTCGCGCCTGATTTCAGTCTCTATCTGCATCGGCCGACGGCGACCGATCCATCTCTCGCACCAGAGGGCTGTGACACATTCTACGTTCTCTCTCCGGTCCCGCATCTCGGTGGTGACACCGATTGGCGCAGCGAGGCGGAGACTTATCGCCAGACGATCGAAGACCATCTGAGCAAGACGGTCCTGCCGGATCTCAAATCTCATATCGTCAGTTCGCGCATGACGACGCCTCTCGACTTCCGCAACCGGCTTTTGTCGCTCAACGGTGCCGCCTTCGGGCTGGAGCCCGTTTTCACGCAAAGCGCCTGGTTCCGTCCCCACAACAAGAGCGAAGAGGTGGACCGGCTTTATCTCGTGGGTGCAGGTACGCATCCTGGGGCCGGCCTGCCGGGCGTTCTCTCTTCCGCCCGTATTCTCGATGAGGTCGTTCCTGATGCTGCCGCACTGGCCTGAGCAACGCCTGGCCACACCTGCCGATCACGCCGCCTGTCGCGAGCTCATTCGCACGGGCTCGCGCACGTTCTTTGCGGCATCGCTTCTTCTGCCCCCGGCGGTGCGGGCCCCCGCTTATGCGCTTTATGGCTTCTGCCGCCTTTCCGACGATGCCGTGGATCTCTCCAACGGCAAGGCGGAGGCGCTCGACCGTCTGCGTGCCAGGCTCGACGCGGCCTATGCGGCGCGTCCGGCGGCCGTTCCAGCGGATCGCGCTTTTGCCGAGATGGTTCTTTGCTATGGCCTGCCTCGGGCCCTGCCGGAAGCCTTGCTCGATGGTTTCGCTTGGGATGTCGAGGGGCGCCGTTACGAGACGATCGACGAACTCAACGCTTATGCGGCACGCGTCGCCGGCACAGTCGGCGCGATGATGACAGTGCTGATGGGCGAATGCGATTATCCGGTCCTGGCGCGTGCCTGCGATCTCGGGGTCGCAATGCAGCTCACCAATATCGCCCGCGATGTTGGCGAGGATGCGCGCGCAGGCCGCATCTATCTGCCGCTTGAGTGGATGCGTGAGGCCGGGATCGATCCTGATCTCTGGCTGGAAGATCCGAGATTCTCGCCCGAGCTCGGCAGCGTCATCCAACGGCTCCTCGACTATGCCGACGTGCTTTACCTGCGTGCTGCGAGCGGCATCGCGCGCTTGCCGCGGCGATGCCGTCCCGCCATCAGGGCCGCATGTTATCTTTATGCCGAGATCGGACGTGAGCTTGAGCGCAGGGGGCTCGATTCGGTGTCGAGCCGCACCGTCGTTCCTGCCTCTCGTAAGGCTTTTCTCCTCGCGTGTTGCGCGGCCGGCCGATCGGCACAGGAGCATCTGGTGTTCGCACCGCTTCCGGAAACGCGCTTCCTGGTGGAAGCGGCCGCTGCCTCGTCAGCCTACCCGTTCCGGGACATGCCAGTGCGGCGGCGTGGGTTCGGCAAGCAGGCCGAATGGGTGATCGATCTCTTTGCCCAGCTCAACGAGAGGGAAGCGGCAGGCCGAATTCGCCTCTAGTGCAGCCGCGGCTGCCAATCTTTGCCCCGGGGGGAGAGCATGGATGCAACAACGATCGTCTTGACCGAACTCATCTTTTTCTTCGGCGGCGTCCTCGTCTTCGGCATTTGGCAGATTGTGTCTGTGCGGCGCGCGGACAGGCAAGCAAAGCTTGAGGAAGAGAGCAAGCAGGCGCTCGACCGGCGACCGCCGCGCTGAGCGATATCGGCCGCTGTTCCCGCGTGTGTCAGGCCTTTGGGGAAACCTTCACGAAGAGCAGGGAGAGAAAAATGGGTGAAATGGCATTGTTGCCGTCGTTGACGTTGATGACGCTCGGCGGTCTGATCGCGCTGGCGATCGTCTTTGTCGTCTACAAAATGAAGAGCCGTCGGCCGCGCTAAGGCGCATCGCGAGCGTCGGCGACAGGCTCGTCGCCGGCGCTGTTTCCCTGCTGAAGCTCAGCGCAACCGCGGCATGCGGAACGGCAGAAGCATCTTCACCCATCTGGTTTTGAAGCGGTCAAGCGACAGGCTTTCGTGCACGGCCTTGACCGGAGCGCCTGCCAGATGCGTCGCCACGAGGGAGCGCGTGTAGAAGGGCGTATCCTCGAAAGTGTCCAGCACACGCGCCTCGCTGCCGACCTCGCAATGGGTGCTGCGCGCAACGCGCCACAGTGTCGAAGGCAGGGGAGCGGGGGCGGGAACGTCGAAATCGCGGACATTGCCCTCGCGGTCGAAGAGAAGCGCCAGGGTCTTGTTGCCTCCGCGCCGTCGCTGCATGTCGTAAAGGATCGCGGCGCCTTCGGGATGCGCGGAGCGCGACCAGTCCCACTGGCAAAAACCATCTTCCAACGGCTCGCTGCCCCAATTGGAATCGAGATACGCTTCGCCCTGCCAGGCGCGCGATGGCTTTTCCATCGCCACCTCCGCATGACCGCACGGTCCGATCGGCCACCAGAAATGCTTGCCCGCCTCGTCGAGCTGATAAGGTCCGGGCGTGATCGCATGAGGCGTGATCTTCACCGTGCCCTTCAGGCTTGTGGGGATTGGCACCGTGGTCTCGTCGATGCGAATGGTGAGCGTTCGCCCGTCCCAGGACAGCGCGCTCGGGCCGATGACGAGTGCGTCGGGGCCCTGCTGCAGGCGTCCGCGTCCGCGTTCGGTGAGCGACCAACGCTTGCCGCCTTCGCCGTAGAGCGCGACGTTCAATCCGCAATGATCTGTGGGATCCGTCTCGCCGCGCTCCCGCGCCCAGGCGTAATAGGGCGAGAAGACCGAGCCGATGAAGGCGATGATGGTCAGACCCTGCCGACCGTCCTCGCTCAGCGCATCGACGTACCACCAGCGATAGCCGCGCGGGGGGACCGTCGTGTCGAAGCACAATCGTCCATCAGGCTTGTTGCGGCGATCTTGCCGGACAGCGCTGCCATCGGAACGCCCGCTCCCGGGTGCACGCTGCCCCCGGCCAGATAGAGCCCCTTCAGCTTCGTTCGCGCCCCCGGCCTCTCGAACGACGCTTTCCATCCGTGCGACGCCTGCCCGTAGAGGGCTCCCCCCGTCGCCGGGAAAAGCTGGTTGAATCCCTGTGGCGCCGTGATCACTGTCGCCTCTGCGCTGTGTTTGATCGTGAGGCCGCATTTTTCCATGAGTCGGAACGTCTGTGTCTCGCATGCCGCGATCTCGCTGTCGGTGAGGGGCGCGCTGTCGCCGCGCGCTGGTGCGTTGATGAGGCAAAACAGCCGCTCAGGTCCAGCCGGAACAGAGGCTGCATTGTCGCCGCGATCTTGAGCGCAGAGATAGACCGTCGGAACCGTGGGCGGCCGCCCATCTTTGAAAATGCGGTCGAACTCGCTCTCGTAATCGTCTGAAAAGAAAACGTTATGACGAATGACGGGAAAGCCCGCGGCCTCCGCAGTCATCGCCCAGGTGATGGCGGAGAGGGAGCGTTCGGCCGAGGCGGGGAGGCTGACGGCGCGGCGAGAGGCCTCACCGGCGAGCCCTGCCGCAAGCGCTGCGACATCGCCGTTGAAGATGACGGCATCGGCTTCCAAGCGCTCACCCGAGGCGAGCGTCACACCTGTTGCCTGGCCCCCATCGGAAAGAATTTCCGTCACCGTCTCTCCATAAAGGAACTGCGCGCCCTTGGCCTCTGCGAGGCGGGCGAAGGTCTCCGCCACTTCGTGCATGCCGCCATCGACCAGCCACACACCCTCCTGTTCGACATGGGCGATGAGCATCAACGTGGCAGGCGACGAAAACGGTGAGGAGCCGCAATAGGTCGCATAGCGACCGAAAAGCTGTTTGAGGCGCGGATCTTTGAAGTACTCACCGAGTGCCCGCCACATCGTCGTGAACGGGCTGATCTGCATGAGCCCCGGCAAACCGAAAAGGCCGACGCCACGCACGAGACTTTCGACGCTCGGACGCGGTGTGCGGATGAACGGCTCGTCGAGCGTTTCGAAGATGCGTCTGGCCCGCGCGCAAAAGCGGCGATAGCCGCGTGCTTCTTCGGGGCCGGCAAAGGCTGAGATCGCCTCGGCGCTTTCGTCGATGTCGGCAAAGAGATCGAGACGCTCCTCCGCGCTCCAGGCATGACGCGCGAGGATCGATAGGGGTTTGAGCGAGAGCGCATTGCCGAGATCGACGCCGGCATCCGCAACGATCTCCTCAAACAGACCACGCATCGTGAACACGGTCGGACCTGCGTCGATCCGGCGGCCTCCGGCTGCGACTTCTCGCATCTTGCCGCCAGGCGCGTTTTCTTTATCCACGACCGTCACGGCGCAGCCTTTGGCAGAAAGGATGAGGGCCGCCACAAGGCCCCCGATCCCGGACCCGACGATCACCACCCGCTCGCTGCGCACCGCGACATTTACTCCTATAGGACTTTGTTGACTTCAGGCTAGCATCTGTCCATCGTAATTGACACTCCCTGTGACAATGGGGACTTACAGACAGCGCGAAGGGGGGCGTTATGGAAGCCTTGGTCCGCATCGAGCAGGCGCTCGACATGGCTGTGGCATATGCCGAAGCACCAGGGGCCCCGCCACAATTGGCGCAGGCGATGCGCTATTCCGTATTTCCGGGTGGGGCGCGTATCCGTCCGCGGCTTTGTCTTGCCGTTGCACATGCCTGCGGTGACGATGCGCCCGATCTTTCGAATGCGGCGGCAGCCGCGATTGAGCTTTTCCATTGCGCTTCGCTCGTTCACGACGACCTTCCTTGCTTCGACGATGCAGAATTGCGCCGCGGCCGTCCGTCGGTCCACCGTGCCTTCGGCGAGCCGCTGGCGGTTCTTGCCGGCGACGCTCTCATCGTGCTTGCTTTTGAGACGCTGGCGCGGGCGGGGGCCTGCGCCCCTCAGCGGCTCGCCGGTCTCACTTTGACGCTCGCCCGCTCTGTTGGCATGCCGTCCGGCATCATCGCCGGTCAGGCGTGGGAAAGCGAGCCGCGGGTCTCTGTCTCCGATTATCAGCGGGCGAAGACGGGGTCTCTCTTCGTAGCCGCGACCGCCGCTGGTGCTCTCGCAGCGGGTGCCGACCCGGCGCCGTGGCGTGCGCTCGGTGATCGCCTCGGGGAGGCCTATCAGGTTGCCGATGACATCGGTGATGCCGTCGCTGCTGAGGAAGACAACGGCAAGCCGGTCGGACGAGACATCGCTTTGGGGCGGCCGAGTGCGGTCGTTCAGCTCGGTCTCGCTGGTGCCATGGAGCGCCTGCGTGATCTCGTGAAGGGTGCCGTTGCCTCGATTCCGGATTGTCAGGGGTCCGACGAGCTCAAGGCGCTCGTGATGTCGGAATCGACGCGGCTCGTACCGAAACAGCTCTCCGATCGCGTCGCCGCCTGACACGGCGGAAAAATCGAGGGCAACCGGGTCTGCCGCAAGATGAAGGCCTCGACACTGCGCGCATCGGCACTCGACCGGATCTACGCCCTGCGTGATCGTCTGGTCGGGAACAAGGAGTTTCGCGAGCGGGCCTCGCGAAATCTCCTGACGCGACCCATCGCGCAGCACAATGCGCGTTCGCTCTTCGATCTCTGCGCGGGGTTCGTTTATTCGCAGGTTCTTTTCGCCTGCGTGCGACTCGACCTGTTTCGGATTCTCTCCGAGGGGCCCCAGGATCTCGCAACGCTCGCCAGACGGCTGAAGCTGGAGGAAAACGAGGCGCGGCGGCTTCTGCGTGCTGCCGCCTCTTTGGGGCTCGTCGCCGTTCGCGGAGAGACGCGCTACGGCCTTGGAACCCTCGGCGCTGCGATGCTCGACAATCCGGGCGTTGCCGCGATGGTCGAGCACCATGCGCATCTTTATGCCGATCTCGCCGATCCGGTGGCCCTGTTGAGGGGCGAGACGCAAGAGAAGCGGCTTGCCCGATACTGGGCCTATGCCGAGGCCGAAGATCCGCGCGCGCTGCCGGCGGAAGCGATTGATGAATACACCGCTTTGATGGGCGCCTCGCAGGCCATGGTCGCCCAGGAGGTGCTGGCGACGAACGCGCTCGCGACCCGGCGGCGTCTTCTCGATGTCGGTGGAGGCGATGGCACTTTCCTGATGGAGGTGGCGAAGCGGGTTCCCGATCTTCAGCTGATCCTGTTCGACTTGCCGAGCGTCGCCGCCCGTGCCGAGGCGCGCTTCGCCCAGGCGGGGTTGAGCCAGCGCGCCGCCGCCGTCGGTGGGGATTTCCTGCGCGACCGTCTGCCGCTTGGTGCCGATGTCATTTCGCTCGTACGCATCCTGCATGATCACGACGACGCGTCGGTGATGACGCTCTTGCGTGCCGCGCACGCCGCGTTGCCCCGCGACGGCATGCTGTTGATCGCAGAACCGATGGCCCCGGTGCCGGGCCGGGATGCCGCTGCGGAGGCTTATTTCGGCTTCTATCTGCTCGCCATGGGCAGCGGTCGGCCGCGCTCGGTCGGCGAGCTTCAGGCGATGTTGCGGGAGGCGGGTTTTGTGCGTTCTCAGCAGCTTGGAACGCCGACCCCGGTCTTGGCGCGCGCTTTGGTCGCCTTCCGTGACGAGGCGACTGTGTAAATCTAGCTTGACGTATTGGCGGGTCAAGCTAGACTTACACTCCATAAATCGCGCCAAAACAGAAGCGTGAACACACATTTAGGAGAGGCCGGTTTGAACACTCTCGCCGTCGTTCTGGAACAGCCTGAGCATCTTGCTCTCAAGGAAGTCGCGCTTGTGACGCCTGGCGCGGACGACGTTGTCGTGGATGTGGAGTGGAGCGGCATCTCGACGGGCACGGAGCGTTTGCTCTGGTCGGGGCGGATGCCGGACTTCCCGGGCATGGGATATCCGCTGGTCCCCGGATACGAATCCGTCGGACGGGTGAGCGATGCAGGCGAGGGGGCTCGCGCCAGAATTGGCGAGCGGGTCTTTGTGCCGGGGTCGCGTAGCTTTGCCGACGTACGCAGTCTTTTCGGTGGCGCCGCCAAGCGGCTGATCGTGCCGGCGGCACGGGCCATCACCATCAAGGAAGATCTTGGCGAGCGGGGGACGTTGCTTGCTCTGGCCGCGACCGCATACCACGCGATCGCGGCCGAAGGGGCGAGAAAGCCGGATCTGATCATCGGCCACGGCGTTCTCGGCCGTCTTCTGGCGCGCGTGACCGTGGCGCTCGATGCCGAGCCGCCCGTTGTCTGGGAGCGCAACGCCGAACGCGCGGAAGGTGCGCTCGGTTACGTCACCATCGATCCTGACAAGGATGTTCGGCAGGATTATCGCGCGATCTATGACGTGAGCGGCGATTCGACGATTTTGGATCGGCTGATTGCGCGTCTTGCGCCAGGAGGCGAGATCGTCCTCGCCGGTTTCTACTCTGCGCCGCTGTCTTTCACCTTCCCGCCGGCATTCCTGCGCGAGGCGCGACTGCGCGTCGCGGCCGAATGGCGCGAACCGGATCTGGTGGCGGTCAAGGAGTTGGTGGAAACGGGGCGCCTGTCGCTCGACGGTTTGATCACGCATCGCTGCCCGGCGCAGGACGCCGACGGCGCCTATCGAACCGCATTTGGCGATGCCGCCTGTCTCAAGATGATTCTGGATTGGAGAGCTGCATGACCCTTGACGTCGACGCACCAGGCTTCAACCGCCGTGGAATGCAAGACTATCTGCGGGACGAGGCGGCGATCGAGCCTGATCCGGTTGCGACGGGTCCCGTGACGCGCGAGACTCAGATCATCGCCATTTACGGCAAAGGCGGCATCGGCAAGAGTTTCACGCTCGCCAATCTATCGTACATGATGGCTCAACAGGGGAAGAAGATCCTCCTGATTGGCTGTGACCCGAAGAGCGACACCACCTCGCTGCTGTTTGGTGGGCGCGCCTGTCCGACGATCATCGAGACGTCGGCGGTCAAGAAGGCAGCCGGCGAAGAGGTGAAGATCGGCGACGTCTGTTTCAAGCGCGACGGCGTCTTCGCCATGGAGCTGGGTGGTCCGGAAGTCGGGCGTGGCTGCGGCGGTCGCGGAATCATCCATGGCTTTGAGCTTCTGGAAAAGCTCGGCTTCCACGATTGGGGTTTTGACTACGTCCTGCTCGATTTTCTGGGCGACGTGGTCTGCGGCGGCTTCGGTCTGCCGATCGCCCGCGACATGTGCCAGAAGGTCATTGTTGTCGGCTCCAACGATCTGCAATCGCTCTACGTCGCCAACAACGTCTGCAACGCGGTCGATTACTTCCGCAAACTCGGCGGCAATGTCGGCGTGGCCGGCATGGTGATCAACAAGGATGACGGGACAGGGGAGGCGGCCGCCTTTGCCGAAAAGGTTGGCATCCCGGTTCTTGCCGCCATCCCGGCGGATGAGGACATCAGGCGCAAGAGTGCCGCCTATCAGATCGTCGGACGTCCCGGCACGCAATGGGCTCCGCTGTTTGAGGGGCTCGCGAAAAACGTCGCCGATGCACCGCCGATGCGCCCCGATCCGCTCAGCCAGGAGGACCTTCTCGGTCTCTTCAAGAGCGACGAGGTCGGGCGCGACGTGGTCTTGGAGCCTGCCACCATGGAAGACATGTGCGGCAAAGCTGCCCAAGAGAAACCGTCGCTTGAAGTGATATACGACACAGTGTGACAGCCGTCTTGGGGGGCTAAGACGATGGCAGATACCGAAGACCGGAAAGGTGGGGACCGCAAGACGACGGAAGTCGTCTACGACGGTGCCGCTGCCGCGCCGATGGCGAATGATCTCGCCGCGGCGTCCGGGACCGGTATGCCCGCTCCAGGTGAAAGCATGACGAAAAGCCCCTCGAACGCTCCGTCTCCAGAAGGGGACGGCCTTGGTTGCCATGGCGGTCAGGCCGAAATGCGCGCTGCGGCCGAAAAGGCCGGCCAGAGCGAAATTCTAGAGCGTTACGCCGCCGATTATCCGAAGGGTCCTCACGACCAGCCGCAATCGATGTGCCCGGCCTTCGGCTCGCTGCGCGTCGGGTTGAGGATGCGCCGCACTGCGACGGTCCTCTCAGGTTCCGCCTGCTGTGTGTATGGTCTGAGCTTCGTCTCGCACTTCTATGGCGCGCGCCGCACCGTCGGCTACGTTCCCTTCGATTCGGAAACGCTCGTCACCGGCAAGCTCTTCGAAGACATTCGTGAAGCCGTCCATAAGCTCGCGGATCCCGATAAATACGACGCCGTCATCGTCACCAATCTCTGCGTGCCGACGGCCTCCGGCGTGCCGCTCAGGCTTTTGCCGAAAGAAATCAACGGCGTGCGCATCATCGGCATCGATGTGCCGGGCTTCGGCGTACCGACACATGCCGAGGCGAAAGACGTCCTCTCCGGTGCCATGCTGCGTTACGCGCGCACCGAGGCCGAGCTTGGCCCTGTTCAGGCGCCGCGTGGCGGACCGAGCGACAAGCCGACCATCACTCTTTTGGGCGAAATGTTCCCGGCCGACCCTGTGGGGCTTGGCATGATGCTGGAGCCGCTCGGCCTTGCCGCCGGCCCGGTCGTGCCGACACGCGAATGGCGCGAGCTCTATGCCGCGCTCGATTGCGCCGCGGTCGCCGCGCTTCATCCGTTCTATACGGCGAGTATGCGTGAGTTTCAGGAAGCCGGGCGCCCGATCGTGGGTTCCGCGCCGGTCGGCCATGATGGAACGGCCGCCTGGCTCGACGCGATCGGCGAGGCGTGTGGCATCTCCCGCGACTGTGTCGATCAGACGAAAAATCGCTTCCTGCCGATGATCAAGGGAGCGCTGGAAAATGCTCCGATCAAGGGGCGCGTGACGCTTTCGGGCTACGAAGGCTCCGAGCTCCTCGTCGCTCGGCTTCTTCTCGAGAGCGGGGCGGATGTGCCCTATGTCGGCGCCGCCTGCCCGAAGACGCCTTATTCTTCCGCTGACCGCGAATGGCTCGAGGCCCGCGGCGTTCATGTCGAATACCGTGCCTCGCTCGAGAAGGACATCGCGGCGGTCGAAGAGTTTCGGCCGGACCTCGCCATCGGCACGACACCGGTCGTGCAGAAGGCGAAGGAGATGGCGATCCCGGGTCTTTATTTCACCAACCTCATTTCGGCGCGGCCGCTTTTCGGTGTCGCCGGCGCCGGCTCGCTTGCGCAGGTCGTCAATGCGGCGATCGGCAACAAGGTCCGCTTCGACGAGATGCGCGAGTTCTTTGAGGGCGTCGGCCACGGCGATACCGCCGGCGTGTGGGAAGATATCCCCGCCGACCATTCGGATTTCCGCCGCAAGGAACTCGCCAAGGCGGAGAAAGCTCGGAAGGCCGCAGACCCGAAACGGGTCGCGGAATCGGTGGTCTGATGCTGGTTCTCGATCACGATCGCGCCGGCGGCTATTGGGGCTCCGTCTACGTCTTTGCCGCGATCAAAGGGCTCCAAGTCGTCATCGACGGCCCGGTCGGGTGTGAAAACCTGCCGGTCACCTCGGTGCTGCATTACACCGATGCCTTGCCGCCGCACGAATTGCCGATCGTCGTCACCGGCCTGTCTGAAGAAAATCTCAACCAGACCGGTACGGAAGGCGCGATGCGCCGGGCGCATGAAACGCTCGATCCCGCGCTGCCCGCGGTCGTGGTGACAGGCTCAATCGCCGAGATGATCGGCGGCGGTGTGACGCCAGAGGGAACGAATCTCCAGCGCTTCCTGCCGCGCACGATCGACGAAGACCAATGGCAAAGTGCCGACCGCGCTTTGTTTTGGCTGTGGAATCAGTTTGGCGCCAAGAAGGGCAAGATGCCGAAGGCGCGCGCCCGCAAGGAAGGCGACAAGCCGCGCGTCAATATCATCGGCCCGACCTACGGCATGTTCAACATGGCCTCCGATCTCGCCGAGATCCGGCGACTGGTGGAGGGAATCGGTGCCGAGGTGAACATGGTCTTCCCGATGGGAAGCCATATCTCCGAGGTTGGACGGCTCGTCGACGCGGACGTGAATATCTGCATGTACCGCGAGTTCGGCAGGCTCCTCTGTGAGGCGCTGGAAAAGCCCTATCTGCAGGCGCCGATTGGCCTGCATTCGACCACGAAATTCCTGCGCGCCCTGGGTGAGCTTCTGGGTGTTGATCCGGAACCGTTCATCGCGCGCGAAAAACACACGACGATCAAGCCGATCTGGGATCTGTGGCGCTCCGTCACGCAGGATTTCTTCGGCACGGCGAGCTTCGCCATCGTCGCGAACGAAACCTACGCGCGGGGCGTGCGCCACTTCCTCGAATCGGAAATGGGCCTGCCTTGCACTTTCGCCTTCTCGCGCCGCGCGGGCGTCAAGCCCGACAACGAATCGGTGCGCGAATCGGTGAGAGAGAAGACGCCGCTGGTTATGTTCGGCAGCTACAACGAACGCATGTATCTGGCCGAGATCGGCGCACGCAGCGTCTATATTCCGGCCTCGTTCCCGGGAGCCATCATCCGGCGCCACACAGGCACGCCGTTCATGGGCTATTCGGGCGCGACGTATCTCGTTCAGGAAGTGTGCAATGCGCTTTTCGACGCACTCTTCCATATTTTGCCCCTGGCAAAAGACCTTGACGAGGTCGATGCGACGCCCTCGCGGCTCCACGATGAGCTGCCGTGGGATGACGATGCCAAGAAGTCATTGGATTCATTGGTGGAATCGCAGCCGGTTCTGATACGCATCTCTGCAGCGAAGAAGCTGCGCGATCAGGCCGAGCGCGAAGCCAGGCGCGTCGGCACGCCCCGCGTCACCATAGCATGTGTTCGTAGGGCTGCGACCGGTTTAGAAGAAGATGAGCTCGTATGACGGGGGGTCATCCGCAGCACGAAATCTTAGCCGGACTGGCGCGGGGGCGCGCTGTCCGCAGAGTTTGATGTGGAGAGGCATATGGCTGCAATCGAAAAGTCGAACGTAGCGCTGCTGCGATCCAAAGAAGAGCGCGATTTCCGTCTCATCGTGATGGTGAGTTTCGCCTTCTTCTTGGTGGTTTGCATCATTGCGCGGCTTCTGCCGCCGCAATGGCGTCCCTTCCCGCCGGGACCGAATGGTCGTCGGTCGGTGATTGAAGAGGCGCGCGTCGCGGCCAACACGACGATCCCATTCGCTTTTATGCGCTAAGGCGCATTCGCAAGAATTCGTCCGGCATTGCTGGGCGGAGATGTGTCACGGCGGAGCTGTGACCATTCCCTGCCGCGCGGGAGGTGCGCGGTAACGGCCGAAAGGCTGCTTTTAACGAGGGTAGATCAATGGCTGAAATCGATAGGCCGGTCTCGCTGTCGGGTCTGACGGAAGGCGAGGCTCGCGAATTTCACGGTGTGTTCATGACCAGCTTCATGGTCTTCATCGCCGTGGCAATCGTCGCTCACATTCTTGCTTGGATGTGGCGTCCTTGGATCCCGGGGCCGGAAGGCTACGCGTTCCTTCAAGACTTGCCGACGACCGCTTCGGCGCTCCTGTCAACTCTCGCATAGGGGGAGAGAGAAATGTGGAAAGTTTGGCTCCTGTTCGATCCGCGTCGTACGCTGGTCGCGCTGTTCACGTTCCTTTTCGTGCTGGCTCTGCTCATTCACTTCATTCTGCTGAGCACCGACCGGTTCAACTGGATGCAGGGCGCCCCGACGGCCCCGGCGCAGACCAGCCAGGTCGAGCTGATCACGCCGCTCGCCTAATCGACGAGACGGAAGGTTTTGCGAATGGCAGCGGACTGGGTTCCAGTCCGCTGGGATTTCCAGCCCGCTGCCATCTTCACGCAGGAGCGACATCGCTCCTCGTCTCGTTGACCGGAGGATTGAGCAATGGCGATGCTCAGCTTTGAAAAGAGGTATCGCGTTCGTGGCGGTACGCTAATCGGAGGGGATCTCTTCGATTTTTGGGTGGGGCCGCTTTACGTCGGCTTTTTTGGCGTAACGACGGTCTTCTTCTCAGCGTTGGGCACCGGGCTCATTCTCTGGGGCGCGGCGCTGGGACCGACCTGGAACATCTGGCAGATCAGTATTGCTCCGCCAGATCTTTCTTATGGCTTAGGCTTGGCGCCGCTCCGCGAGGGCGGGCTTTGGCAGCTCATTACCATATGCGCCTTGGGCGCATTTGTTTCCTGGGCTCTGCGTCAGGTCGAAATCTCCCGCAAGCTTGGCATGGGCTATCATATTCCTATCGCCTATAGCTTTGCGGTCTTTGCCTACTTCACGTTGGTCGTCATCCGGCCCGTGTTGATGGGTGCGTGGGGGCACGGTTTTCCTTATGGCATCATGAGCCACCTCGATTGGGTGTCGAACGTCGGGTACCAGTACCTGCACTTCCACTACAATCCGGCTCACATGATCGCCGTCAGCTTCTTCTTCGCGACGACGCTCGCGTTGGCGTTGCACGGAGGCGTGATCCTTTCCGCCGTCAACCCGCAGCCTGGTGAGGCCGTCAAAGGCCCGGAGCACGAGAACACCTTCTTCCGTGATGTGGTGGGCTACTCCATCGGTTCGCTTGGCGTGCATCGTCTGGGATTGTTCCTGGCGCTGTCGGCAGCGTTCTGGAGTGCCGTCTGCATCGTCATCAGCGGTCCGTTCTGGACCCGCGGATGGCCCGAGTGGTGGGGTTGGTGGCTCAACCTCCCGATCTGGAGCTAGGGCAGGGGGACTATTATGGCTGAGTACCAAAACATCTTTAACCGGGTGCAGGTCCACGGACCTGTCTACGCCGGTGTCCCGGTCGCTAGCTCTGCTACCGGTCGGGCAGGACAGCCGATTGTCTCCTATTGGCTAGGCAAGATCGGCGACGCACAGATCGGACCCGTCTATCTCGGGTTGACCGGTGTCGCTTCGTTGATCTTCGGCTTCCTGGCCTTTGAGATCATCGGTCTCAATATGATGGCCTCGGTGAACTGGAGCCCGATTGAATTCGTGCGCCAACTGCCGTGGCTTGCGCTTGAGCCGCCGCCTGCCGAACTTGGCTTCTGCGTGCTTTGCCCGCTCGACCAGGGCGGCTGGTGGCAGATGGCTGGCTTCTTTATGACGACGTCGGTTCTTCTGTGGTGGGTGCGTACGTACCGCCGGGCTACGGCGCTCGGTATGGGCACGCACGTTGCCTGGGCGTTCATGGCGGCGATCTGGCTGATGATTGTGATCGGCTTCTTGCGCCCGCTGCTTCTCGGCAGCTGGTCTGAGGCTGTTCCGTTCGGCATCTTCCCGCACCTTGACTGGACTGCGGCTTTCTCGATCCGCTACGGTAACCTGTACTACAACCCGTTCCACATGCTCTCGATCGTCTTCCTGTATGGCGCGACGCTTCTGTTCGCCATGCATGGTGCGACGATCCTGGCCGTGGGCCGCTTCGGCGGCGACCGGGAAGCTGAGCAGGTTGTGGATCGCGGTACTGCAGCGGAGCGCGCCGCGCTCTTCTGGCGCTGGACCATGGGCTTCAATGCCACCATGGAATCCATCCATCGCTGGGCCTGGTGGTTTGCGGTTCTTTGCCCGATCACCGGCGGTATCGGCATGCTTCTCACGGGTACAGTTGTCGACAACTGGTTCCTGTGGGGCATCAAGCACGGGCTCGTTCCCGCCTATCCGCAGGTCTTTGACGCCATTCAGGATCCGGCTCTTATGTCAGGAGGGGCGCAATGACCTTCGCGATGAAAATGGCCGTCGCATTCTGCGTGCTAGTTGGCGGCCTCCTGCTGTTCACCCTTAATCTGCCGCAGCCGGATCATATCTGGCCTTTGGCTCAGGGTACGCAGCTGGGTTACCGCGGCACCGGCATGCAGCAGGTCAAGTCTGTTGAGGATCTGCGCAAGGCGGCGGACCAGATCCCCGATCCGTTCCCAGCGGTTTCGGCTGAAGGTCCCCGCGCTTCGGAAGTCTACGAGAACGTCCATGTTCTCGGCGATCTTTCGGAAGAGCAGTTCCTGCGTGTCATGACCGTGATCACGGAGTGGGTTTCGCCGGAACAGGGCTGTGCCTACTGCCACGATGAAAACGACCTGGCCGCTGAGCGGCCATACACCAAGATCGTGTCGCGTCGCATGCTTGAGATGACGCGCCACATCAATTCCGACTGGACGAACCACGTCGCCCAGACGGGTGTGACCTGCTACACCTGCCACCGCGGCAACCCTGTCCCGACCGAGATCTGGTTCAAGGACGAGGCTCCCACGAAGGCAGTCTATGCGGGCTACAGCCCGAACGGGCAGAACCATGCGAACGAAGTTGCTGGCCTCACTTCGATGGCCGCCAACCCGTCGGATGTGTTCCTGACCGGTCCGTCCAATCCTCGTATCGTTCCGACGACCGCTCTTCCGGCTAAGGGCAGCGGCCTCGGCGCGAGCATCAAGGATGCGGAAGATACCTATGCGCTGATGATCCATCTGTCTGACGCGCTTGGCGTGAACTGCACCTACTGCCATGACAGCCGGTCGTTCATGTCTTGGAATGAGAGCAGCCCGCCGCGGCTCACGGCCTTCCACGGTCTGGACCTGGTGCGCGATCTCAATGCGAACTACCTCGTGCCGTTGCAGCCGGAATACCCGGCGATGCGCCTCGGCCCGACGGGAGACGCTCCCAAGGCGAACTGCGCGACCTGCCATCAGGGCGAGCCCAAGCCGCTTGGCGGTGCGCCGATGGTCCAGGATTATCCTGAGCTGATTTCCGCTCAGGTTGCTCCTGACCAGGCCCCGGCTGAGCAGCCGCAGGCTCCGGCAGAGCAGCCAGAGGCCCAGCAGCCTCAGGCTCAGCAGCCGGCCCAGGCTCCGGCTCAGCAGCCCCAGGCTCAGCAGCCGAAGGCACAGCAGCCGGCTCAGCCCAAGGCCCCGGCTCAGCAGCCCCAGGCTCAACAGCCGAAGGCTCAGCAGCCGGCCCAGCAGGCTCCGTCTGGCGAGATGACGCCGCAGCAGCAGCTGATGCAGCAGCAGATGCAGCTGATGCAGCAGCAGATGGAGCAGATGCAGCAGATGCGCCAGCAGATGGAGCAGATGCAGCAAAATCAGTAAAGACGGCGGCGTCTTCGGACGCCCCCTCAACCTCGATCCGGGAGATGTCTCATCTCCCGGATTTTTTTTGTTCCGATTTCCGGTCAGCCCGCGCCTGCCGGCGAACGCGCAGGTTAAGCTCCAGCTCGATCGGCATGAAGTTCAGGACGAAAGCCGCATCGTCCGGTCGGTCTCTGAGGCCGGTCCGGAACCTACAAGAACTGCCGAAGGCGTCGCCCCGGGTTGGGGACGATCCCTGAAACCCATGGTCAGTCGGAGACGGCGGCCGAACGCATCCCCGGATAAGCGCGTGAGGCCAAGGGTGGGTGCTGTGGCGGACGGTGCGCGAGACCGCATCGCGCTTGTGAGGAACCGTCGTGTGCGGCAGTCTCAAGAGGTGGCGACGAGCATCGCTCTCCTGCGGCACGTGAGAGGCCCTGTACCGGCGACATTCTCGCCGCCGGATCACGGGTGCTGAGGCCGCGTGCGCGCGTCTGGGTAAGGCATCCCCTTGCGAGAATCGGTCGCCTCAGGTGCGGTGTGTGAGGACCTGAGAGCTATGCGCTCTGCATACGGGATCGGACGAGGATCAAGCCGCTGGCTCGAAGCCGGCGAGTTGAATCGATTTCTGAAGGTCGCCCCCTAAGCGTTACAGAGCCCGCCTCGGTACCATCGCCAAACGTGAATCAGAACGTGAACGGGTCCGGCCAAGTGATTCCCTCAAAGAGGAAAACAGCGGTTTCAAAAGCTCCGAACGCGGCGTGCGAGATGATTCCGAGAGCCGGCCTGCATAGCGGCCAACGCTCCAGTCGAACTATGGGAAGCCTCAGATGGCGGGGTCCGCGATCAGCGAGGGAGTGCCGAAGAGTGGGTATACGGCTTGCTCGTGAGAGGCGCCTCGGCTTTTGACCGCTCATAAAAAAAGCGCCGGCGAAGTGCCGGCGCTTTGACAGACGTACGAGAAGGAAAAGATCAGGCGGCGCGTTCGAGGCCGATCTCGGACCAAATCGCCTTCAAGGCGTTGATGAGGCGGTCGACGTCCCAATCGGAATGAAGCGGCGAGGGCGTGACACGCAGCCTCTCCGTGCCGCGCGGAACGGTCGGATAATTGATCGGCTGCACATAGATCCCGTACTGCGTGAGAAGCCGATCGCTGATCTGCTTGCACAAAACGGGATCGCCCACCATCACGGGAACGATATGGCTCTCGTTCACAAGATGCGGCACGCCGATCTCGTCCAGACGGCGCCGCACGGTGGCAACGCGCTCTTTCTGTCTGTCGCGTTCGGCTTCGCTCGCCTTCAGATGTCGGATGGAGGCGAGTGCGCCGGCTGCGACGGAAGGCGGCAGGGCGGTCGTGAAGATGAAGCCGGAGGCGAAGCTACGAATAAAGTCGCAGAGTGCTGTCGAGGCGGCGATATAGCCCCCCATCACGCCATACGCCTTGGCAAGGGTACCCTCGATCACCGTCAGACGGTGGGCAACCTCGTCACGCTCGGAAATGCCGCCGCCGCGCGGGCCATAAAGGCCGACGGCGTGGACCTCGTCGAGATAGGTCATGGCACCATGCGCGTCGGCGACGTCGCAGATTTCGGCGATCGGCGCGATATCCCCATCCATCGAATAGACGGATTCGAAGGCGACGAGCTTGGGCCGCGCCGGGTCGATCTCTGCGAGCTTGCGGTTGAGATCCTCCGGGTCGTTATGCGCAAAGATCATGCGGTCTGCGCGGCTGTGGCGGATGCCCTCGATCATCGAGGCGTGGTTCTTGGCGTCCGAAAGGACGACGCAGCCCGGCAGCTTCGCTGCAAGCGTGCAAAGCGTGGCCCAGTTCGAAACATAGCCCGAGGTGAAGATGAGGGCGCTTTCCTTCCCATGAAGCTCGGCGAGCTCGTTCTCCAAAAGCACGTGATAGTGGTTGGTCCCTGAGATGTTGCGTGTGCCGCCCGCGCCCGCGCCGCAGCGATCGAGCGCGAGATGCATGGCATCAATGACCAGAGAGTTCTGGCCCATACCCAGGTAGTCGTTGGAGCACCACACGGTGACCTCGGCCCGGCCGCGTTCGCGGTAATGCGTGGCGCGCGGAAACTCGCCCGCATGACGCTCAAGATCGGCGAAGACCCGGTAGCGCCCTTCGTGGCGCAACGCTTCAAGTTCCTGCCGAAAGAAGTCCTCATAATCCATGGATCGCCTCCCCAAATCCGCGCTGACCTCGCGTGCCATCCCGATCGCTCCCGATTACTCCACTGGCGGTGACGCGCCATACGTGCTCAAGGCCGGCTGCGTCCGCAATCGGCTGCCGGGCAACGCTGCGGCTGTCCGCGGAGAAAAGGGCGTCGACGGCCGTGCCGGTGAAGTCTGATCTGTCGGCTGCTGCACCTCATGTGTCCGCAGCCCCCATTTCCACAGCGCTTCAGCCGGCAGCGGCAGCACCATGAACCAGTGCTCCAGGACGGCGAGCGCCATCAGTGTGGCGAGAAACGTATAGGCGGTCGCTTCGAACGGGCTCGCCACATCGGCGATGGCGCGCTGCGCAAACAACACGGCGATCACGGTTGCAACCGTAATCGACACCGGGAAGAGGGGATTCATGGGCTTCTTAACCATGAAGCTCTTCAGATAGGCGAGGCTGTCCGGCAGGAACTGTTCGGAGAGATTGCGCACTCCGAGGAAGAGATTGAGCTTGGCGCTGGCCCGCATGCCCCACAAGAGGAAGAAGATCCCGGACCCGAGCTGATTGGGTCCGCCCCAGGTGAGGGCGACGATCACGGCCGCCGAAACGAGAATGGCGAGCTCGTGATAGAGGATCGTCTGGACGGCAAAGAGAAAGCGCTTCCAGCCAGAAATGTCGCTCGGGCACAGGCTCTTTCTGGGGCCAGTGACGTAGCCCATGAGAAAGCTGATCTCATGCCAGCCCCATGCGGTCAGGCCGCAGGTGAAGGCGATGAAGGCGCCCGAGACGCTCGCATCCCGACTGGAGACCGCCAGGCCGTAAAAGGCGACGCCGAGAAGAACTGTCGCGCCAGCGAGGCTCCAGCGAAACGTGCGCCGGGGCAGGCCGTCGAGATACAGAATCGCTCCCGTCGAGAACCACCAGGTAAACAACGCAAAGACGATGGGCAGAGCGTAGAGCGACACTCTGATGCCTCCCTACCAGGCCGGAACGAGCCGGCTCTCGGCCGGCGGGGCATTGTCCTTGACCGGCAGGAAATAAAGACGGGCGATGGCGACCCCGACGCCCGCACCGTGGAACAGCTGCTGCAGCCCGCCGACGAGCCCGCCTTTGCGTTTGGCGGCCGCCATCCCCTCGCTCGCCTGCCGCAGCCTTTCGAGGCCGGCGCGAAACCGGGGATTGTCGATGTCGAGCGTCAGCGGGAAGACCTGTTTGCTGATTTCCGACGTGATCCTGAAGACCGTGAAATCATATTCCGTCGGATCGATGTCGAGAGCCCTGTGGAAGGCAGGGCGCGCATGGTCGCGCACATACATGGTCGCGAAAACGGCGAGGACGAAGAAGCGGACCCAGTACTTATTGAGGCCGCGCGTCACATGCGGGTTCGCACGCATCAGGAGCGCAAAGGCTTCGCCGTGCCGGAACTCGTCGTTGCACCATTGTTCGAACCATTTGAAGATCGGATGGAAGCGCTTTTCCGGGTGCTTTTCCAGGTGCCGGAAGATCGTGATGTAGCGCGCATAGCCGATCTTTTCGGAAAGATAGGTGGCGTAATAGATGAATTTTGGGCGGAAGAAGGTGTACTTCTTCGTGCGCGTCAGAAAGCCCAGATCGACGCCGATATCGAAATCCTTGAGCGTGTCGTTGATGAAGCCTGCATGGCGCGCCTCGTCACGGCTCATATAGCGGAAGAGTTCGCAGATATCGGGGTTGGTGCCGCGCTTCTTCATCTCCGAATAAAGCACGCACCCCGAAAACTCGGCCGTGAGTGAACTCACCAGAAAGTCGACGAACTCCTTTTGGAGGTCTTCCGGAAGATCGGAGAGCTTCACGTCGTCCCAGGCGTCCGTTCGCTTGAAATGGCCCTTGTTGGGGTCGCTCTTCATCTCTGCGATGAGCGCGTCCCACTCCAGGCGAATGTGACTGACATCGATGGCGTCGAGCTCATCAAAGTCCGTCGTATAAAAGCGCGGACTCAAAACCGTGCTTTCTTGAGCCTTGAGGGTGGTGTCGTTCGGAGAGAGGGAGAGGGTCTCGATCGTCATAGCCTGCTTTCGGAAGAGAAGCTGAACTCAAGGAGTTCCATGAACTCCATGTCACCGGTCATGCGTGTCCAAAGCCGCTCTAAAGCGGTCGCCCGCACCACCGTCGCGCGGCGGCGAAACGTGGCCGTCTCGCCGTAGGGGACGGTGATCGGCTCACCATGGACCCGCACCGCATCGCCCGGGCGGATCTCGATGCCACCATCGAGGTCCACATGAGCGTGCAGGCTTTCGAAGGTGTTTTGCACCTCGATGGTGCACTCCACTTCGATCTCTTCGCGTCCGCCGACCCAATTGCCGATCATTGCGCCTGCCTCGTCTCCGGGAGGAAGCGGGCGAAGACCTGCGCATTCGTCGGTCCGAAAGCATCAAGCGCGACGAGCCGTCCGGTCGAGGGGTCCTCGAGCGACAATTGCCCGTCGTTCCAATAGGTCAGGCGAAAGGGGCTGTCGGGACTGATGCCGCGACGTTCCCGTTCGTGTGCGAGGCCGCGCAAGGTCGCGCGCAAAAAACCATTCGTGCCAGGTGCGGCAACGGCGATCTGGCTGCCGTCGGAGGCGTCGAAAATGCCGACGCCCCCGTTGGCCCGATCTTTGAACTGCAGAAGTCGCACTTCTACGGCCGTCGTCCCCGGCATATCGGTGCTGTGGCCTCTACGGTCAAATGCGCTCACCGCTGCAAGGACGATGGAAACCGTCAACAGCGCCGCAACGGCCAGAAGGGGGCCTCGCGGAAATGGCGCAGTGTTCGTAAAGCCGCTCACCTTGATCTCCTATGCCACCGCAGTTGCGTGCGATGACCATTGTGCGTGCGTGTCCGTCTCTGCCTCGGGGGCAGTTTCCCCCGCCTGGTCGCCACGTCCGGCGGTTGCTGCGAGCGCGCCTGCGAGGATCTCGGCGACGCGCTCGGCATCAGCAACCGACCTCAGCATGGGCTCAGGCTGCTTGATTTTCCATGGCCGGGCATGCGGCCACAAAGCATAGTAAGCGACGCGATGGTTGGGGGAAAGAACGAGCGGAATGTCGCCAATTCCCTGCCCGTAGAGCCGCAATGCGGCGGATTCCACCGCAACGAAAGGGATGTTGAGCGTCATCGGCAGCACAACCCCGCTGCGGATGACGAGACGCTTCTCGGTGATCGTATAGACCGAGGTCCGAGCGATCAGCCAGCCATAGACGGTGAGAATAACGACCGCGAGAGCGGCGACCGGCAAAAGCCAGGTCGCCGACAGGATCGCGTCTTTCACTGTTCCCCCCGCCGAGAGGGCCAGAATGGCCCGCAGGGCGAGAAGAACAGCAAAATAGACGACGAGGGTTGGAAGGTGGAAAAGGCGCCGGGCAAGACTTGCCCAGCGCGGTTCCCCCTGCCAGAGGATCCGTTCCCCCTTCGGCAAGCGCTGAGGCAGGCCGCGGATAGGCTCGGATTCGTATTCGTTCACAGCAGCGGCTCCTGCCGTGCCGGCGTCGCATAAAGAGTACCACCGGCGAAGTAGCCCTGAATACGGTCTTCTTCCACCATGGTGATGCTGTTCGGGCTGGCCGTACGCGGCGCATCGGCGAACTGCTTGGCAACCAGGGCGTTCACGCGGATCTGACGCTGGCGTGCGTTGAGGGTCGACATCACAAACGGAACCAGAATGGTGCCGGCGCCGTCGAGAGCGACCTCGAGATAACGGATCATCACGTCGGAACGATCGACCCACACGTCTTCGACACTACCCACGACTTCACCGTCGGCGGCGATGACGAGCATGCCCCGAGGATCCGGATCTTGCGGATCGAGATAGAAGCTCTCGTCACTTGAGAGCGGCACGATCTTCGGATCGCCATCGAGCGTGAGCTCTGGCTCATGGGCACGATCGGCATAGGCAGCCGGGCCGACGCCATCGACCAGCGGATTGCCGACGGGACGGAACGGAGCGCCGTTCGACGGGCCGGCCGGCGTCAGACGCACGTCGCGGTCGTCGCTGCGGCCGGACTGTGCCGTGCCACCGCCATGAAGTTTGAAGTATTTCGGTGCCGGTGCGTCGGGGAACCCGACGATCCGGTCATTGGTCTCACCGCGTTCCGCAACAAGCGGATAACCTTCGCGCTTATCTTCGCGACGAAGGTAGATGATGAGACCGGCAAAAAAGATCCAGAACGCATAAAGCGTCATCTGGGCCACATCCATATACCCTGTAAGTGCTCCGGCGGGCATTGATAACCTCCATTGACAACGGTTAGCCGGGAAACTCGGCTAGACCGAAGGACGATGATGGATCGGAGCGTGTTCGCCCCCCCGACCCCACGAGCGGCCCGATCGCCACGAGAGTGACGGCGAGCAGCGCGATTTCGAAATGGTAGACAAAGCTATAGCCGGTGGCCGGGCTCGTGAGAGCCGACCCGAGAACGCCTTGTTCTGCCAGTGTGGAGAAGGTGTCGCGGACCACGCCACCCAGCGCGATCGCGAGACCCGCAGCGGTCGCCTGAACGGCGCCCCAGGCGCCGAGGGCGAGACCGCTTTGTCCATTCTCCGACAATTCCATAGCGGCTGTGAGCGTGCCGACCGAGAAGAGGCCGCCGCCGAAGCCGATGATGATGGTGCCGGCCCGGAAGAGCACCGCCGATTCGAGGGGCGCGGCGAAGATCACGGCCACGAACGCCACGACGCCGGCAAGCGCGCCATAGGCTGCAAGCTTGTGCGGATCCTGGCCCCGACCGAGGCTGCGGGCGGCAAGGGCAAATCCGACGAGCGAGCCTCCGGCGAGGAGAGCCGTCAATGTTGTCGTGCCGCTCACGGTCAGGTGCAGGACTTCGCCGCCGTAAGGCTCGAGCAGAATGTCCTGCATGCTGAAGCCTGCCGTGCCGAGACCGACAGCGACGAGGAGGCGGCTTGCGCGTCCACCTTTGACGAAGGAGCCCCAGGCTTCGCGGAAACTGGTTCTTGGTGCGTCTTTTGCGGTGAGCGCGGGATTGCGCGCCTCCTGCTTCCACAAGGCGACGATGTTCAAGACCATCGTCAGGAAGGCGGCGCCCTGAATGACCTGGATGAGCCGGAACGGGCTGAAATTGTCGAGAAGCACACCGAAGAGGAGGGCGCTCACCATCATGCCGAGAAGAAGCATGACGTAGAGCAGCGCCACGACGCGCGGGCGGGACTCAGCCGGCGCGATGTCGGTTGCCAGAGCAAGGCCTGCTGTCTGCGTCGTGTGCAGGCCGGCGCCCACGAGAAGGAAGGCGAAGGCGGCCCCGGCCTGACCTGCAACAATAGCCGGTCCCTGGCCCTCGGAAAGAACCAGAAGAGCGAACGGCATGATGGCGAGACCGCCGAATTGGATCAGCGTGCCCATCCAGATATAGGGCACACGCCGCCAACCGAGAAGCGAGCGGTGGGTGTCCGACTTGAAGCCGATCAGGGCGCGGAACGGCGCGAACACGAGCGGCAGCGACACCATCAAGGAGACGAGCCAGGCATGCACGCCCATCTCCACGATCATGACGCGGTTCAAGGTGCCGTTCAAAAGCACCACCGCCATGCCGACTGAAACTTGGAACAATGACAGACGCAAAAGGCGGCCGAGCGGAAGCTCGGCCGTTGCAGCATCTGCAAACGGCAAAAAGCGGGGGCCGAGACGGCTCCACGCTGCGCTTACCGAATTGTTCAGCCGCTTCATGCGGGCACGAGCTCCATAGCCTGTGACGTGTAAAATCCGCTTACGATACGACGGCTTCGACCGGGCCGCCATGCCGTTAGCTCAGGTGTCGCAGCGACCAGCTGGCGCAGCCGCGCTTCGCTGATCGGTTCGATGGAAGGTGCACGGTCGCTGCGCGGAAAAAACCGCCCCGCCATGTGCATGGCCGCGAGCAGCGCTGTGCGGGGCGCAAAGGTAAAAACCACCCCTTGCCGCGCTCGCGTCGCCATACGGGCGAGGATGTTGGCGAGATCCTGATCCCGGTAATGGATGAGCGAATCCATGCCGACGATGAAGTCGAAATCGCCGAGTTCGGGATCGAGCATGTCGCCGACATGAAAATCGATCCGCTGGGCTTCCGGCTCGTCCTTGGTTCGCTCCTTGGCGAGCGCGACGAGCGATGGCGACAGATCGATCGCGACGATATCGCCGCCGCGGCGCGCTGCTTCCAGCGAAAGCGCACCGGTTCCGCAACCGGCATCGAGGAGCCGCAAGCCGGAGAGATCCTCCGGCAGATAGCTCAACAAGGTCGCCCGCATCTGGTCGCGGCCGGCGCGCACGGTGGCCCGAATACGGCTCACCGGCGCGTCGGACGTGAGTTTGGACCAGGCATCGGCCGCGGTGCGGTCGAAATAGGTCTCAAGCTCTCCGCGGCGCTCCAAATACGAGGCTGTTGGCATCAATCGAATCCCAGAAAATCGAAGATCTCGCGATCTTTCATCGGTGTTGCTGCAAGCGGCTCGACGCCTGCCCAGAGCTGAGCGGCAAGACGCAGATATTCGTTCTGCACCTGCTCCAGTTCGGGGGAGGGCTCCATTTCGAAAAGCGTCGACTTCTTCAGACGGCTGCGCCGGATCGCGTCGAGATCCGGCAGATGCGCCAGACGCTTAAGTCCGGTCGCTGCGTTGAAGCGGTCGATCTCGTCGGTCCCGGCGCTGCGATTGGCGATCACGCCGCCGATCCGAACATCGTAATTCTTCGCCTTCGCGAGGATCGCCGCGGCGATCCGGTTCATCGCAAAGATGGAATCGAAATCGTTGGCGGTGACGATCAGCGCGCGCTCGGCGTGCTGCAGCGGCGAAGCGAAACCACCGCAAACCACGTCCCCCAGAACGTCGAAGATCACGACGTCGGTGTCTTCCAGGAGATGATGCTCCTTGAGAAGCTTCACGGTCTGGCCGACGACATAGCCACCGCAGCCGGTGCCGGCAGGCGGTCCGCCAGCTTCCACGCACATGACGCCGTTATAGCCTTCGTAGACGAAATCTTCGACGCGAAGTTCTTCGGAATGGAAGTTCACCGATTCCAAAACGTCGATGACCGTCGGCACGAGGCGCTTGGTCAAGGTGAAGGTGGAATCGTGCTTTGGGTCGCAACCGATCTGCAGAACCCGTTTGCCGAGCTTGGAAAAAGCCGCAGACAGGTTCGATGAGGTCGTCGATTTGCCGATACCGCCCTTGCCATAGACGGCGAACACTTTCGCCGTGTCGATGTGGATCGATGGATCGAGCTGGACCTGAACGCTGCCTTCTCCGTCCTCGTTCTTCGCGATCGGTGGCATCGGTCTCAGAGGGATGTTCATGCGGCTCTCTCCACGGGTATGCCTTCGAGCTGGTCTTCCAGTTCTTCACCCGCCTGGCGCAGGGCTTCCACCACGGCCTCGTCGGGTTGCCAGTACTGGCGCTCATGCGCCTCCAGAAGCCGGTGCGCGACCTTTGCCGACGCGACCGGATTGAGGGCGGCCATGCGCTGCCGCATTTCAGGATCAAGCACGTAAGTCTGCGTGATCTGCTGATAGATCCAAGGCGCGACCTGACCCGTCGTGGCGGACCAGCCCATCGTGTTGGTCACCGCGGCCTCGATCTGACGCACGCCTTCATAACCGTGCTTCAGCATGCCCTCGTACCATTTCGGGTTGAGCATGCGGGTGCGGGTTTCGAGCGCAACCTGCTCAGAGAGCGAGCGAACCATGCCTTCCGAGCGGGTCTGATCGCCGATGTAGACGGGGATCTCGCCACCCTTGGCCTTGCGCACCGACCGGCTGATCCCGCCGAGCGTGTCGAAGTAGTGATCGACGGTGGTCACGCCGAGCTCGACCGATTCGAGGTTCTGGTAGGCGAGCTCGACATCGCTGAAAATCGTCTGCAGAAGAGCGGCCTGTTGCTTGGGCGCGCCCTGGCGACCGTAAGCGAAGCATTTGCGCTTTGCGTAGGTGTCGGCCAGCTCGTCCTCGTCTTCCCAGCGCCCGGAATCGAGCAGCATGTTGACGTTGGAGCCATAAGCGCCGTCCGCATTGGAGAACACGCGCAACGCGGCCGTCTCCAGGTCGCATTGATGCTCTTCCTGATAGCGCAGGGCGTGCTTGCGCACATAGTTCATCTCAAGCGGTTCATCTGCCGTGGCCGCGAGATAGGCGGCTTCGGCGAGCAGCTTGGTCTGCAAGGGCAGGAGGTCGCGGAAGATACCCGACAGCGTCATGACGACGTCGATGCGCGGCCGTCCGAGATCTTCCAGGCGAATGAGAGCAGCCCCGCAGAGACGGCCGAAGCTGTCGAAACGCGGCCGTGCGCCGAGCAGCGCCAGAGCCTGGGCGATCGGACCGCCTTCGCTCTTCAGATTGTCGGTGCCCCACAGGACCATCGCCACCGATTCCGGAATCGGATGTCCATCTTCGACATAGCGGTCGAGAAGCCGCTTCGCCTGGCGTGCCCCGTCCGTAACGGCGAAAGCGCTCGGCATACGGAAAGGGTCGAAGCCATGCACATTCCGGCCCGTCGGCAGGATCGCCGGCGTGCGCAGAAGGTCGCCGCCGGGGGCGGGGCGCACGAAGCATCCGTCGAGCGCGTGGATGAGCGACGGGAGTTCGTGGTCTTCCGACAAAAGCTTATTGGTCGAGGCGAGTTCATCGAACAATTCGATGTTCGCTTCGTTCTCTTCCATTCCGCCCACGACCAAAGCCTGCCGCGGCTGCCGCCCTGCAACGAGTGCCTCGATGGCTTCCTTCTCCGGCTTCGTGCCGAAGCGGGCTTCAGCCACCGCGAGGAGGAGATCGATGCGCTCTTCCGCCGAAGGAGGCTCGCCGATGACGTGCAGGCCGTGCGGGATGAGACTGTATTCGAGGTCGAGAATGGCCTCGCTCAGCTTCGCCGTCTCTGCCGTGGGATCCTCCCAGGCCGGTTCCGGAGCAGCCAGATCGAGCTCTGCGGCCTGAGCCTGAATGAGCGGGGCGAGTTGCTCGCGCTCCTTCGTCTCGTCCGGCGGCAAGGCCCGCCAGCGATCGAGCGACGCTTTGAGATCGAGGAGGCCGCGATAAAGTCCGGCCCGCGCCACGGGAGGCGTGAGGTAAGAAATCAGCGTTGCCGCGGAACGCCGCTTGGCAATCGAGCCTTCCGACGGATTGTTGGCCGCATAGAGATAATAGTTCGGCAAATCGCCGATCAGGCGATCTGGCCAGCAGGCATCCGAAAGCCCAGTCTGCTTGCCGGGCATGAATTCGAGCGCGCCGTGCATGCCGAAATGCAGGACCGCGTCGGCCCGGAAATCTTCGCGCAGATAGCGGTAGAAGGCGGAGAAGGCGTGCGTGGGCGAAAAGCCCTTCTCGAAGAGAAGACGCATCGGATCGCCTTCATAGCCGAAGGCCGGTTGCACGCCGACGAAGATATTGCCGAGCTGGACGCCGAGCACGAAGATCGAGCTGCCATCGCTCTGTTGCCGCCCGGGAGCCGGGCCCCACTGCGCCTCGATGTCCTTCAGATAGCGCTCGCGCCTCACGTGATCGTCGGTTGCGATGCGATCATGCACATTGGCGTCCGTGCCATAGCGGCTCGAATTGCCCTTCAAAATCATGTCGCGCAGGGTATCGACGCTTTCCGGTACGTCGACCGTGTAACCCGCATCCTTGAGGGATTTCAGCGTGTTGAAGAGCGAATGATAAACCGAAAGGTAAGCGGCCGTGCCGGTGCTGCCGGCGTTCGGCGGGAAATTGAAAAGGACGACCGCGAGCTTGCGCTCCGCGCGCTTCGCGTGACGAAGCCTGACGAGCTTGTCGACACGCGAGGCAAGCATCTTGGCGCGCTCTGAATGCGCCTGCATATCGCGGGTCTGTTCGGCATTCTCCGAACGACCGCCGAAGAGCATCGGACCGGTGGCCCCGTCGAGTTCCGGGATCGCGACCATCATGGTCGTTTCGACCGGAAGGAGGCCGCGGTCGGAACCCTCCCATTGCTCGAGCGTCTGGAACTCGACGGCCTGTGCCGAGATATAGGGCACATCGAGATGCGTCAGCATCTCTTCGGCCGCTTTCGCATCGTTGTAGGCCGGGCCGCCGACGAGCGAGAAGCCCGTCAAGGAAACGACGGCGTCAACCACCGGGCGCCCGTTGGGGGTGAAGAAAGCTTCAACCGCAGGCCGGCTGTCGAGACCGCTCGAATACGCCGGCACCGCCTGCAGGCCGCGGGCCTCCAGCGCGTCGATCACGGCGTCGTAATGGGCCGTGTTTCCGGCAAGCACATAGGAACGCATGATGAGGAGGCCGACGCGGCCCTTGCGCTCCTTCGACGGGGAAGGCAGGGCTTCCAGCCGTTCCGTGATGCGTCCCTTGAGTCTCGGATGATAAAGCCCGACCTCCGGATAATTGACCGGCGGCTTGGCCTTCAAATGGTGGCGCAGCTGTTTGCGCGGGCCCTCGGCGTAACGCTCGACGAGAAGCCGCACCATGTTGACGATATTGTCTTCCGAACCGGCAAGCCAGTACTGCAGAACCAGGAAATAGGCGCGCACGTCCTGAGCCGTGCCCGGGATGAACCGCAGGAATTGCGGGATCCGGCGCAGCATTGCCATTTGCTTGGCACCGGAATTGGCAGCCTGTTTGGCGCCTTCCTTGTCGCGCTTGTCCGAGCCGCGAAGCCGCTTGAGAAGGGCGAGTGCGCCGCCCTGCGAGCCGTCCATCTTAAAGCGGCCGATGCGGGTGAGGCGGATCACTTCGCCGGCCGACATGAAGCCGACGATGGCGTCGCATTCGTCCTGCCGCGCCTTCAAGGCCGGCATCACCGCCTGAATATGGTCTTCCATGAAGAGCATATTGGCGAGGATGATATCGGCCTCGGCGATGTCGGCCTGGCAGCGGCCGAGTGCGGTCGCATCGTCGCCCCATTCGGTGGCGGCATGCAGATTGAGCGTGAGACCGGGGATCTCTTTCTGAAGAATCGGGCGTGCGCGCTCGACTGCGCTCGCCAGATGGCTGTCGAGTGTCACGATGACGACGCGCAGAGGCGTCGCGTTATCGGCCGAAATGGGCTTTGGCATCGTAAAGGGTCTCAACTGTGATCGTCGCTAAGCCGCGTTCTTCGGCGAAGCGTTCGGTATTGCGGCGCGCCTTGCCGCGGACGAAGAACGGTATTTTGCGCAGTTCCTGCTCCGCTTCTGCCGCCCAGGTGACAGCTTGGGCGACGTTGGCAATCTCAGCCTTTTCGTTCTCCGTTTCTTTGATCTGAGTCTGGTCCTGCGCCGGTGCGGCGCCGTGCCCCAGATGCGACGGCTGGACCTCGTCGTGGAACTCGAAATCGCCGCGGAACATGCCGAGAAGGTGCTCTTCGAGGCCCATCATCAAAGGATGCACGAGGGTGTCGAAGATCACATTGGCGCCTTCGAAGCCCATCTGCGGCGAATAGCGTGCCGGAAAATCCTGGACGTGGACCGGCGCCGAGATGACGGCGCACGGCACGCGCAGCCGCTTGGCGATATGGCGCTCCATCTGCGTGCCGAGAACGAGCTCGGGATGCAGCTCCGCCACCTTCTCCTCGACTTCGAGATAGTCGTCGGTGATGAGTGCTTCGACGCCATAGCTTTCGGCTGCGGCGCGCACGTCGCGGGCGAATTCGCGCGAATAGGTGCCGAGGCCGACGACCTTGAAGCCGAGCTCCTTGTCGGCGATGCGCGCTGCGGCGACGACATGTGTCGCATCGCCGAAGATGAAGACGCGCTTGCCGGTGAGATAGGTGGAATCGACGGAGCGCGAGTACCACGGCAGACGCGACGGCGCGCCTGCGAGAACCGCCGTCGGGTCGACGCCCGCGATCTCCGCGACTTCTTTGACGAAGTCGATCGTCGCGCCGCAGCCGATGGGTACGGTTTTCGTTGCTGGCTGGCGGAACGTGCGGGTCAGCCAACCGGCGGCCGTTTGCGCAATTTCCGGATAGAGCACGACGTTGAAATCGGCCTCGCCGAGCCGCGCGATGTCGGCCGGAGTGGCGCCGAGCGGCGCCGTCACGGCGACATCGATGCCGAGGCGGTCGAGAAGGCGAGTGATCTCCGCCACGTCGTCGCGGTGCCGAAAGCCGAGGGCGGTCGGTCCGAGCAGATTGCACCGTGGCCGGCGGCCCGCGTCCCGGGGCGGCCGTTCCGTTCCAGGCGCCGGCGCATGCGGGCCGGCAAGGGCACGCACGAGATGGTAGAAGGTCTCCGACGCGCCCCAGTTTTCCTTCCTCTGGTAGGACGGCAGTTCCAACGGAACGACGGGAATCGGCAGTGCCAAGGCTTTGGCAAGTCCGCCCGGATCGTCCTGGATGAGTTCGGCCGTGCACGAAGCGCCGACAAGCATCGCCTGCGGCTGAAAGCGCTCGTACGCTTCGCGTGCCGCGTTCTTGAAGATTTCGGCCGTATCTGTGCCGAGGTCGCGCGCTTCGAACGTTGTGTAGGTCACCGGCGGGCGCTTGTTGCGCCGTTCGATCATCGTAAAGAGAAGATCGGCGTAGGTGTCGCCCTGCGGCGCGTGCAGGACATAGTGAAGGCCATCCATGGCCGTTGCGATGCGCATCGCTCCGACATGCGGCGGCCCTTCATAGGTCCAGACGGTGAGCTGCATCTCACACCTCCAGCCGGGCGGCGCGGTTGAGCGGCCGCGCGAAGAGTTCGGCGAGATCGCCAGCCTGCTCGTAGCCCTGGATCGGCGTGAACACGAGTTCGATCGCCCATTTGGTGGTCAAGCCTTCGGCCTCCAACGGATTGGCGAGGCCGAGCCCGCACACGGTCAGGTCCGGGCGCGCGGCTCGCGCACGATCGAGCTGCCGGTCGACGTCCTGACCTTCGGACAAGACGACGCCTTCCGGCAGCAGATCAAGCTCTGCCGCGAGATTCTGACGATGCAGATAGGGGGTGCCGATTTCGGCGATCCGCATCGACAGCTCCCGCGACAGAAACCGTGCAAGCGGTATCTCGAGCTGAGAATCGGGAAAGAAGAAGATGCTCTTGCCAGCGAGCTGCTGTTGATAGTGCGACAGCGCGCGTTTGGCGCGCTCGCGGCCGAGGGCCGTCACCGCGCTAAACCGGCTCTCGTCGACGCCGAAGCAATCGGCCGCTGCCTTAAGCCATGCGGTGGTGCCTTCCGCGCCGAAGGGAAAGGGGGCCTGCAGAGCCTGTGCTCCACGCTTTCCCAGAATCCGCCGCGTGTCGGCAAGATAGGGCTGCGCCATCAAGAAGCGGGTATTGGGGCCAACCGCGGGCAGCTCTGTCGACGATCGCGGCGGCAGGAAGCCAACAGGCCCTACGCCGAGATCGTCGAACAGCCGCCGGAACTGGTCTTCCACGACATCGGCGAGAGAGCCGACGACGAGGAGGGAGGCCGGAGCTTCCGCGGGAGCTTCAGGCATTTCCGGGACAAGGGCGGCCAGGCACGCATCCTCGCCCTGGGTGAAGGTCGTCTCGATGCCGCTGCCCGAATAATTCAGAATGCGCGTCGTCGGCGCGAATTTCTCGTTGAGGCGGCCAGCAGCGCGCGACAAATCGAGTTTGATCACTTCCGAAGGGCATGAGCCAACCAGAAACAGGAGCTTGATCTCAGGGCGGCGCGCTAGGAGCTGCGTGACGACGCGGTCGAGCTCTTCATTGGCATCGGCCATGCCGGCAAGGTCGCGTTCTTCGATGACGGCCGTTGCGAAACGCGGCTCCGCGAAGATCATCACGCCTGCAGCCGACTGCATCAGATGCGCGCAAGTGCGAGATCCGACGATCAGGAAGAAGGCGTCTTGGATCTTGCGGTGCAGCCAGATGATGCCGGTAAGACCACAAAACACCTCGCGCTGGCCGCGCTCCCGCAGGACCGGCGCTTCACTACAGCCCGTCGTGACGCGTGCGACGCCGGCTGGGTTCATCGTGCGAACTCCATATCCGTCTTGGTCGCGGCCGCCGCATCGCGAATCGCCTGCTCCTGAAGCCGCGCGGCGCGCAGCTTCATAACGAACTGTGTCGCGTTGATTGCGTATGCGAGATAGGCGGCGAGCGCCAAGATCATCTGCCCCCAAGCATCGAGGAAACCCGTCCAAAGCGCGCCGAGATAGGCCGTGTGAAGGGCCAGAACGAGCATCGAGAAGACGTCTTCCCAGAAGAAGGCTCGTGCGAAGAGATAGCGGCCGAAGACCACTTTCTCCCAGATCGAGCCCGTGATCATGATCGTATACAGGACGGCGGTTTTGACGACGATGGAAGCAGTTGCGACAAAATACCCTTGGCCTGTCGTCAAATACCGGATCACAAGGGCTAAACTGATGAGAAATACGAGGAATTGAATCGGCGCCAACACACCCTGAACCAACGTCCAGGAGGTCGTGTCACGCCGCCGACGTTCTTCCTCTGTATAGAGAGAAATGACTGTTTTCTTTGGCGTTTTCACCGCGCCCCGTCTCCCCAACCGGCACAACGTAGGCCCGACTCTAGGGCTGCGGCTCGGCTACTGTCAACAACACTAGACGTAAATCTTACTTTACATTCTGCCGAGCCGAGGCGTACGCTCCGGCTCTATCGCTGAGGGACCGAAAGTGCTTAAACTCGCGCGTCGAATGGCGGAGGTTTGAGGCCTCCGTTCGGACACGGCTGCCGCGAAGGCGAGGTGGCGAAAGCTGTTTTTGGCCAGTTTGAGCTCGGGGGTGCGAGATATGGTCGACGTTAGGCAACATGCTGAAGACCGCTGCGGAAGCTGGGACGGGACCCGGCCGTGGGACGATGTTCCCATGCGCTCGATCCAGGTCTCAGACATCGAGGCGGCGTCCAGCCAGAGCGCCTGGAGCGGCCGTATTCTCACGACGATAGAAGGTGAGATCATCCCGCGATTGATGCTTGCCCATCGTGTCGGATGGGGCGAGCCCCATCTCAATTGCGTCGAGGGAACCGGCGTCGACGCGGTCGACGTCGACGAATTCGCCCGTCTTCTGCTGGCGCGTGATGCGAGTGTCGCCTTCGCCTATGTGGATATGGCGCGTGCGCGCGGCGTCGGGCTCGAGGCGCTTCTGCTTGAGCTGATGGCGCCTGCAGCCACGCGACTTTGGGATTTCTGGAACGATGATCGCTGCGATTTCGCCGAGGTGACCATCGGCATGTCACGGCTACAGCATCTTTTGCGTGAACTCGGCCCAGCTTTTTACAGCCAGTCGGCCGATTGCGGCGACGGCCGGCGTATCCTGCTCGCGTCCGCACCCGGCGAGCGCCATTCCTTCGGCATCTTTTTGACGGAGGCTTTCTTCCGTCGCGGTGGTTGGGACGCGTCTGTTGAACTCGATGCGAACACCGCCGATCTCGTTGGGATCGTCAAACGCGAATGGTTTTCGATGGTCGGGTTGTCGCTGTCGAGCGCGCGCGGGATCGATGATCTGGCGGCGACGATAAAGGCGATCCGCCTGGAATCTCGTAACAAATCCATCGCTGTAATCGTTGGTGGACAGATCTTTATGGAGCATCCGGAGCTTGTGGCAACGGTCGGGGCCGATGTAGGAGCGACGGATGCGCGCAGTGCAGTGTCTCAGGCCGAGCGTATGCTCGGTCTCCTAGCTATGCGTTGCTGATGATTCACGCCTGATGCGGGACTAAGTGCAACAGATGGACGGCTTGGTTACAAAATCTGCCCCAAGCGAGTTCGCGGTCCCGCATAAGTCGGTCGGAGACCTGGACGCCGAGATCGCCGGAAAGCTAATCGCCCACGCGGCAGACATTGCCCTCGTCCTGGACAAAGAGGGCGTCGTTCAGGATCTCGCTTTCGGCGACGAAGAATTCTCTCACGAGGGTGTTTCCGACTGGGTCGGAAAGGTGTGGCGCGATCTCGTCACGCCTGACAGCGAAAACAAGGTCACAGCTCTTCTGAGCGAGGCGCGCGCAAAAGGCGTTTCGCGCTGGCGCGAGGTCAATCACCCTTCGAGCCGTGGCGCTGATGTGGCCGTGCGTTATTTCGCCATGCAGGTGGGCGGCGGCGAGCGTTACATCGCAATCGGTCGCGATTTGCGTCCGGTGTCGGCGCTGCAGCAACGGCTGATCGAAGCGCAGGTGGCGCTGGAGCGCGAATATTCACGCCTGCGCCAGGCGGAGACGCGCTACCGACTGTTCTTCAAGATGGCCTCTGAGGCCGTTTTGATCATCGACGCCAACAGCCAGAAGGTTGTCGAGGTCAACCCCGCCGCGAGCCGCCTGCTCGATCAGTCCCCGGAACAGCTCGTCGGAGCGCCGCTGCGCAAACTTTTTGCCGACGAATCGGAGCGTGCCGTGCAAGCGCTGCTGGCGATGGTGAGGGCTGCAGGCCACGCCGAAGATGCGCGTGTGCGGCTGCCGTTCAGCGAACAGGAATGCACTTTATCGGCGTCGCTTTTCAGGCAGGAATCCTCAGCCCATTTCCTCATCCGACTGTCACCGGTCGACGGCGAGCGGGTGAAGCAGGATGCCGGCACGACGTCGCTTCTTGTCGATATCGTGGAGCATCTGCCCGACGCTTTCATCGTGACCGACCCCGACCGACGTATCCTGGCGGCCAATATCGCTTTCCTTGATTTGGCGCAGACCGCGAGCCTTGAGCAGGTTCGTGGAAAGCGCTTGGAGCGTTGGGTCGGACGGCAGGGAATCGAACTCGACGTGCTCATCGCCAATCTGCGCGAACACGGCTCGGTTCGGCATTTTCGCTCGATCCTGCGCGGCGAATACGGATCCGTTGTTGATGTTGAGGTTGCCGCGGTCTCGGTGCTCGAGGGGGAGCAGCCCTGCCTTGGTTTCGTTCTTCGCGATGTCAGCGCGCGGGTGGAAAGAGAACGCCCGGCGGCGAGACAATTGCCCCGCTCGGTCGATCAATTGACGGAACTCGTCGGCCGCGTGCCCCTCAAGGATCTCGTGCGCGAAACCACTGACGTGATCGAGAAGCTCTGCATCGAGGCGGCTCTCGAGCTGACCGGCGACAACCGCGCCTCGGCCGCCGAAATCCTCGGCCTCAGCCGGCAAAGCCTCTATTCGAAGCTTCGCCGGTACGACCTCGTGGACTTCACGCCGGAAAACGGCGGCGACCACTGAACCGCGTTGGTGTCTTGGGATAGGCCCGAGAGGCCTATGCGAAATGCCTCATGCTTTCGAGGACGCAAGAAACTCTTCGAAGCTCGCGAGGAAGGCCTCGGGCTGCTCGAAATAGACCATCGCACCGGTTTTGAACGGCTTGACCGTCCAATTGGGTTGCGCGCGCAGCCAATCGACCTCTGAGAAATCCTGAAAATCCCCGCGGGTGCCGTGGGCGAGGAAGATCGGCAGCGTCAGCTTCTCGTAGATGCGCCTGATATCGTTGGCGAAGAGGCATCCCGAAACGAAGGCATAAGGCGCGTGACGAGCCCCGTCCTGATGCGTCGTCTCATAGGCGTATTTGAAAAGCCCGTCGTCGATGTCCTTGCTGCCGAAGGTTTTCTCAAGGAAGAAGCGGATGCTCGGTCGGGTGGTGAGAAGGCGGAACGCCCCCTTGCTCCAGAGCGGCACGTTGAGCGTTTCGTAGAGAAACGGCACCTGCCGCGTCGAGCCTTCCGGGCCGCGACGTTTGCTCGATCCTGTCTCGAAGCCGGTTGGCGTGACGAAGGTGAGGCTGCGAAGCCCTTCCTGCCGTTCGGTGGCGGCGCGCGCCAGAAATTCTGACGACAAAGACAGTGCCATCACATCGATGGCGCGTGATCCGGTTTCCGCTTCGATGAGATCGAGCATGTCGTGGACCGCGTCGACGAAAAGCCGAATGTCGTAAGTGCGGTCGGAGCGATCGGAAAACCCGAAACCCGGAAGATCGACGGCGTAGACCCGATGGCGCGTCTGCGTGTGCATGAAAACCGGCCGCACTTCGTAGGCAGAGCCCGCGGCGTTGATGCTGTGGAGGAGGAGGAGGGGGCTTCCTTCGCCTGCGACATAATAGGAGAGGCGTCCGGCACGTCCCGTGATCTCGCGCCGTTCGGCGGGAAAGGCCTCGGGCAGCGACGGCATTGGCGCGGCGGGTCGGCTTTCGCTCACCGGCGAGACGCTTCTCGCGGCTGGCTCGGGGCGCATTTGAGCGTCATTGCCCAATGATGCGCTGCCTTCAGTTTCGTTCTGCGATGTCATCGCCTTGTCCTCGCTCCTCATCCGCTCCGCCGTTTTGCTCTGCAACATTCGGAATGTTCTCGCAACGTCCGGCAGTGACGCGGGTTCCCCGTCGCAGGGGGGCGCGAGATTCCGCCGCGGGGGCGAGTGTAAAGTTGAGTTGACGGTGCGCGAGGCGGCCAATACTGTCCCGCCCATGTCTCGCTCGGCTTCGATTGCATCCGATACTTTGACCCGCCCGAAACCGGCGGCCGTCCTCGAATTGTTGAAGCCGATCACATGGTTCGCTCCCATGTGGGCCTTCGGCTGCGGCGTCGTGTCCTCAGGCGTTCCAATCTCCGAACGCTGGCTGGTGATGGTGGCCGGCATCGTGCTCGCAGGGCCGATGGTCACAGCGACGAGCCAGGCTGCGAACGACTGGTACGACCGCCATGTCGATGCGATCAACGAGCCCAACCGTCCGATTCCGTCTGGGCGCATTCCGGGCCGTTGGGGCCTTTATATCGCGCTCATTTGGACGGCTCTGTCGCTCGCCCTTGCAGCGTTTCTCGGGATTTGGGTTTTCTGGGCGGCGGTGGTCGGTCTCATTCTCGCCTGGGCCTATTCCGCGCCGCCGTTCCGGCTGAAAAAGAACGGCTGGTGGGGCAATTCGGCGGTCGCGGCCTGCTACGAAGGGCTTCCGTGGTTTACCGGCGCCGCTGTTATGGTGGGCGGGCTGCCGGATTGGCGGATCATCACGCTTGCGGCGCTCTACAGCCTCGGCGCCCACGGAATCATGACCCTCAACGACTTCAAGGCGGTCGAGGGCGACCTCAAGATGGGGATCCGGTCGCTGCCGGCGCAATTGGGCGTCGCGCGCGCGGCAAGGTTTGCCTGTTTTGTCATGGCTTTCCCGCAAGCCATTGTGATTGCACTCCTGTTTTCGTGGGGAAAGCCGATTTACGCAGCCGCGGTCTGTGTCTCCTTGCTCGTGCAGTTCGTGCTGATGGCGCGATTGTTGCGTGAGCCGAAAGAGCAGGCCGCCTGGTACAACGCCACCGGCACTACGCTTTACGTTCTCGGCATGCTGATTTCGGCTTTCGCACTGCGTACGATTGGAGCGTGACATGCAGACAGCCACGTTGGGCTGGGTAAGCATCGTCCGTCTCGGACTGGTGCAGGCGGCACTTGGAGCGATCGTCGTCCTGACGACATCGACTTTGAACCGGGTAATGGTCGTTGAGCTTGCTCTCCCGGCCACTTTGCCCGGCGCGCTGGTCGGCGTGCATTATGCGGTGCAGATGCTGCGCCCGCGGTGGGGCTATGGTTCGGACATCACCGCCCGCAGAACCCCATGGATCGTCGGAGGTATGGCCGTCCTCGGGGGCGGCGGCTTCCTGGCCGCGGTCGCGACAGCCTGGATGAGCGTCAATCTCGCCGGCGGCATCGCGCTTGCCGTGTTGAGCTTCTTTGCAATCGGCATCGGCGTTGGTGCGGCCGGCACCTCGCTTCTCGCCCTGCTCGCCGCAAAGGTCGATCCCGGACGTCGCGCGGCGGCGGCAACCCTCGTCTGGGGGATGATGATCGTCGGTTTTGTGGTGACGGCGACCTCCGCCGGCCATTTCCTCGATCCGTTTTCTCCCCAGCGGCTCGTTGCCGTGACGGGAGGAGTGTCTCTGGCGGCTTTCCTGGTGACGCTCGTGGCCGTCTTTGGCGTCGAAAAGCGCGTCGCCCGGCCCGATGATGCGCATCCTGCGGGCAAGGACGGGGCGGAGGAAAAGCCCGAATTCCGGCAGGCGCTGAAAGAGGTTTGGGGCGAGACGACCGCGCGCCGCTTCACCATCTTCATCTTCGTGTCGATGCTCGCCTACAGCGCCCAGGACCTTGTTCTTGAGCCTTTCGCGGGCACCGTCTTTGGAATGACGCCGGGCGAGTCGACGAAGCTCGCCGGCGTCCAGCACAGCGGCGTCCTCGTCGGCATGCTGCTCGTCGGCGCTCTCGGCAGCAACGTGATCGGCCGGCGCATCGGCACCATGAAGAGCTGGACCATTGGCGGCTGTTTCGCCTCCGCTTTGGCGCTGTTCGGGCTGGTCACAGCAGGTTTCTGGGGTCCTGATTGGCCGATCAAAGGATCGGTCTTTTTTCTGGGTGCGGCAAACGGCGCCTTCGCTGTGGCCGCCATCGCGTCGATGATGGGTCTGGCGGGTGCCGGGCGCGAGCGCCGCGAAGGCGTGCGCATGGGCCTGTGGGGTGCCGCACAGGGTGTGGCTTTCGGCCTCGGCGGCTTCCTGGGCACGGTGGCCATCGATACGACACGCACGATCTTCGCTTCGCCGGTACCGGCCTATGCCATGGTCTTTGCGATCGAAGGCGTGTTCTTCTTGATTTCGGCCTGGCTTGCATACCGGGTCGACCGTGCGGGCGAGGTGATCTCGGCTCCGCTGGATGTGACGGCCGTGGGCGAGGAGACGCTCGCCGGTTTAGGGGGACGGTAATCATGCCTGAGAGCAAAACATACGATGTGGTCGTCGTCGGCGGTGGTCCGGCGGGTGCGACGGCTGCGACCGATCTCGCCTCCAAAGGGCATTCGGTTCTGCTGCTCGACAGGCAGGGCCGCATTAAGCCGTGCGGCGGCGCGGTGCCGCCACGCCTCCTGCGCGATTTCAACGTCCCGACATCGATGCTCGTCGCACAGGTCTCCTCCGCTGAGATCGTCTCGCCGACGGATCGGCGGGTGAATATGCCCATCGAGGGCGGCTTCGTCGGTATGGTCGATCGCGAGCACTTCGATGAGTGGTTGCGCGAGCGTGCTGCCGAGGCCGGCGCCGAGCGCTGCGCCGGCACGTTCGAAGCTTTCGACCGCGACACCGACGGTGTGGCCCGGATCCATTACCGGCCGAAAAACGGCGGGCGCGATGCGTCGCTGGAAGTGGTGCGGACACGCGCCGTGATCGGCGCGGACGGGGCGAATTCCGCCGTCGCGCGCGAGGCGGTGCCGCGGGCAGGCCGGGTGCCGTACGTTTTTGCCTATCATGAGATCGTGCGCTCGCCGCAAGACGGTGCCGCGCATTTCGATTCGAAGCGCTGCGACGTCTATTACAATGGCCGCATGTCGCCGGATTTTTACTCCTGGGTCTTCCCCCATGGCGACACGACGAGCATCGGCACCGGCAGTGCCAACAAGGGCTTTTCGCTGCGCAACGCCGTCGCCGATCTGCGCGGTATCACGGGTCTCGACGCGGCCGAAACGATCCGCAAGGAAGGCGCGCCGATCCCGCTGAAGCCGCGCCGGAAATGGGACAACGACCAGGATGTGCTTTTGGCTGGTGATGCCGCCGGCGTCGTGGCGCCAGCTTCCGGCGAGGGCATCTATTACGCCATGGTCTGCGGTCGCTTCGCCGGAGAGGCCGTCGAGGAATTCCTGCGCACCAACGACGCGAAGGCGCTCGCGGGTGCACGCAAGCGCTTCATGAAAGAGCATGGGCGCGTCTTCTGGATCCTCGGGATCATGCAGTACTTCTGGTACAAGAACGACAAGCGGCGCGAACGCTTCGTGTCGATGTGCGCCGATCCGGACGTGCAGCGACTGACCTGGGAAGCCTATATGAACAAGAAGCTCGTGCGCGCCCGCCCCGGAGCGCATCTGCGGGTCTTCTTCAAGGATGTGGCGCATCTTCTGGGTCTCGTTCAGCCGGACGAGGAGAGCAAGCTCGGTCCCCGTCGCGGCGTCTCCTAACCCCTTTCGGGAGCCGCACTCATGGCCGGCCTCATCGAAAGCGGGCGCATCGCCGACCTCATCCTTCTGCTCGTACTCGCGGAGGCCGTCGGGCTCGTCTACTTCTATCGCCGGACAGGGCGCGGCGTTCGCCCGCTCGATCTTCTCGTCAATCTTGCCGCGGGCGCGACGCTGATTTTGGCGTTGCGTGCCGCACTCGTGGGGGCGGGGTGGCAGACGATCGCCTTCTTCCTGGCGCTTGCGGGTCTTGCGCATCTCGGAGATCTCGTCCGCCGCTGGCGTTGAGCGGCCCTGTATCGACCTTCGTTGACTTCGCCTCGGGCTGGCGGCTAAAGCCGGCGCCTTGAAGCGAGGGTTTGATATGCACGATAAGATTCGCATCGGCGTCCTTGGCGCCTCCGGCTACACCGGCGCCGATCTGGTGCGTCTCGCGGCGCGCCATCCGCATGTCGAGATCGCTGCACTGACCGCCAACACCCATGCCGGCAAAGAGATGGGAGCGGTGTTTCCGCATCTCGCAATCCTCGATTTGCCGCGTCTCAAAGCCTGGGAAGAGGTCGATTGGAGCGAGCTTGATGCCGTTTTCTGCGGGCTCCCCCACGGGACGACGCAGGAGATCACGGCGGCGGTTTTGAGCGCCAATCCGAAAGCGCGCATCATCGATATGTCGGCCGATTTCCGTCTCCGAGACGCGTCCGTCTATGCCGAGTGGTATGGCCATGAGCATCAGGCGCCGGCGCTTCAGGAGGAGGCGGTTTATGGCCTGACAGAGCATTACCGCGCGCTCATAAAGGATGCCCGGCTGATCGCCTGTCCGGGCTGCTACCCGACGGCCGTGCTGATGGCGCTCCTGCCGCTCGTGCGCCAAAACATGATCGATGCGCGCGATCTCATCATCGATGCGAAATCGGGCGTGACCGGCGCAGGACGGGGTCTCAAGCAGAACACGCTTTTTGCCGAGGCAGGCGAGGGGCTGTCACCCTATTCCGTCGGCAAGCATCGACATGCGCCGGAGATCGAACAGGAAATCGGCGTTGCCGCGGGAATGCCGGTTACGGTGAATTTCACGCCGCATCTCATCCCGATGAGCCGGGGCGAGCTTGTCACCTGCTATGTGCGCCTTGGCGAAGGCGTGACGGCCGGCGACCTTCGCCAGCGACTGGTGGAGGATTACGCGTCGGAGCCTTTCGTGCATGTTCTGCCGGAAGGCGGCGTTCCCCAGACCCAGAATGTCCGCGGCTCGAATTATGTGCAGATCGGCGTTTTCCCCGACCGTATCCCCGGACGTGCTCTGGTCATCGCGGCAATTGACAATCTCGTCAAAGGCTCCGCCGGCCAGGCCCTGCAGAATATGAATGTAGCTTTCGGGCTCGAAGAGGGCGAAGGCCTCCTGCAGCTGGCGCTGTTCCCCTAAAGCGTTTTTTGCCGCGATATGAAAAGAGCCCGCCCGGTGTCCCGGGCGGCCTCAGACTGCTGACAAAGCCCTGGCGTGAGCCGGGGCTTTTTGATTCAGTGGGCCATGTTGAAGAGCCCGGCCCCTGAGCAGACTGCGATCGAGATGGTGACACTCGATCAATTGGTTCCCAAGGATCACCTGCTTCGCAAGATCGACGCGGTGATCGACTTCTCGTTCATCCATGACCGGGTTGCGGGGCTCTACTGTCCGGATAATGGCCGCCCGGCGCTCGATCCGACCTTGATGTTCAAGGCGCTGTTCCTGGGCTATCTCTTCGGCATCCGCTCTGAGCGCCAGTTGGTGCGCGAGATCGAGGTGAATGTCGCCTATCGCTGGTTCCTGCGGCTGAAGCTGACCGATGCGGTATT
>NZ_FMVW01000024.1 GCF_900102695.1 Afifella marina DSM 2698 | reverse complement strand
GGGGCGCAGGTGGGCATCGTCGCGGGCCCGGAAGGCGAGGAGATCCACTGCGACCAGTACGGCCGGGTGAAACTGTGGTTCCCCTGGGACCGGCGCGCCAAGAAGGACGGATCGGACACCTGCTGGGTGCGCGTCTCGCAGTCTTGGGCAGGCGGCACCTGGGGCGGCCAGATCATCCCGCGCATCGGAATGGAGGCGATGGTCTCCTACATCGACGGCGACCCTGACCGCCCGTTGATTACGGGGCTCGTGCCGAATCCGAGGCAGAAGGTGCCCTACGAATTGCCGACGAATAAGACGCGAAGCGTGTTTAAGTCTAATACTCACAAGGGCGCCGGATTCAACGAACTGTCGTTTGAAGACGAGAACAACCTCGAGGAAGTCTTCGTCCACGCCCAACGGGACATGAACGTACGCGTCCTGCGCAACCGATCCGACCTGGTTCATCGCAACCAGTCCGCCCGTATCCTTGGCGAGAAGTTCGAGCGAGTGGACGAGAGCAGCCGGATGGAGGTGCGCGGCAATCTCGACATTTCCGTCGGAGACGAGGGCAACTTCATGGGGGCTTCGACCTTTCTTCAGGCTGGCAACACCTTCCGCCTGCATCCGGAAACTTACGAGGCGTCTCGCAAGGACTGGGGCGAGGCGAGCGGTGCGGTTCGCGTTCAAGCGCAGGGTGACCTGACTCTGGTTTCCGGAAATTATTTGGGCATGAATGCGACCGAAATCGCCGACATCACCTCGACCGGTCACGTTAGCGTCACCGCCGGCAGGTGGTTGTCGATGGAATCCCAGCGCTTGATGTCCATCCAGTCGGGAAGCGCCATGCGTATTCGAGCCATGGATAGCATCCGACTGGTCAACGCAGCGGGCGGTATTATCATCGACAAGGACGGCAACATCACTCTCTACGGCAAGAGCCTGAAGGTTGAAACGTCTGGTCCCATTGCCATGACTGGCGTGCGAATCGACCTGAACTAGGAGTCCCGATGGCAATCCCCGTTACCTCCGTTGATCCCAAAACCCGCGTCGAGGAGATCGTTGACGCCATGGATTGGCGCGCGATGTGGGACTCCCCGCCTTTTGAGGGGTCGAACTACGTCCATGCCCTGGTCGTGTTCGAGAGTTTTCTGCGCTGGTGCATCAAAGGGCACCTGCACTCGGGGCCGCAGCAGACCACAAAGACGCAGATCGAACGCGCCGCCGCCGAGACATGGGCAGCAAGCCCGACGGCCTCGACCATGTTCATCGGCAAGGTGGCGATGGCCCAGTGGGCGCCCGCTTGGGCCAAGGTCCCCTACACCCTATGGACGGTGGCTGAACTGCTGCCGGAGTTGGAACGGCTGCGCAAGCGGGTGGCGCTGTTGTCGATCATCCGGGCCTATATCGGTGTCGACGGAACCGCCAACACACTAGGCGGGAAGGCGCTGAAGGGCGGCCTGGAATCGCAGGCCGCCAAACGCGCCGTCAGCGCCGCCACGCTTGCCCGGTTGGGCGTCGTCGTCAAAGGCAGCGGCCATATCGGGCTGGGCATCACCATCCTATCGGGCGTCGGTCTGACGCTCTACATCCACATGCTGAACAATGCGATCCAGGAGATTGAGGAGGATATCGAGACCAATCGTATTCCTGCCGGCGAGATCACACAGGCGGAATGGGACGCCTTCGATCTGCGGGTCAGGAGAAATCAGTGATCGAGCGATGGCTGCCGCTCTTCCGTATCATGGCGACCGCGCTCGCTGAGGTCTTCACGCTGCTGTGGTATCTCGAAAAGCGACGTGGTGCGGACTTCGAGCCAATGGTGGTGGCACAATGCACCACAGAAACGTGCGAGGCGTCCGCCGATACGGCCAATGTTTTCCGCTCGGCGGGGCGGCAAGGGTTTAACCCGTGGCCGGAGATCGACTACTGTGCCCGCTCACTGGAGATTTTGTCACAGACGCCACCGGGTGCTGCGGCGCGTTTCGTGCCCGAAGCGATGGCGGCGGAAGGCCTTTTGCAGTTAAAGCCGTCCCAGGGCGGCGTTTTCGTCGCGCCCGGCCCGGCGATCCAAGGTGCTTTCGCGCCGTTTCGAATGATGATCGAACGCGGCGGCGCTCCGAGCTGTTACCGGAGTAGCTTTGAGCCTTGGCTGTATCTGGTGCTGCTCCTGGCAGCGCTATTGTGGTGGGCTCCCTGGCCACGAGGCCCCACCTCAAAATCTGACCATACGAAGCATTAGGTAACTATATGTCAGAAATATTGGGAGGCTCAGTAAATATTATAGGTGGGTGGTTCAAGAAAAAATTCGTCAGATTCTGATCGATCACTATCAGCGCGGGGATATGACTGATGAGAAATTCACAGACCTGTTTGGGTCAGATATTGATCCATCGTATATCAAAAAATATTGGGAGATGTAAATGAAATAAAACCAAATAGAAACAAGCGTAGTGTCGTATATTTTACTAATTATATTTATATCCGTTACGGCGATCGGGTGGGCGACGTTATACTTTGGTGTGTACAGATAGTGAGCGAGAGCTTTGCGATCAAGCTGATGAAGCGCCAGGGTCGCGCTGGGTCCGTGGCCCCGGCGCGTCAGGGGCGACCGCGCGGCAGTGGCA